>CAURBV010000007.1:0-233756 GCA_963523055.1 uncultured Paenibacillaceae bacterium
AATTTCAAAATGTGAAACTCGTTTACAAAAAGGGAAGCTCGGAATGCAATTGACCTCATCTTATAAACAGCCTCATTGAAAATTACATATAAAGTCGTAAAAATTACATGCAGTCAAAATAGAGTTTATTTCCTGATATAATACAGACATCAACTTGGTAGTAAAGTGATTCATTTCACGTTTACTATATATGATCAGATTCAGATTATATAACTACATAGAAAGGGGGACGAGTACATGAATAAAGATTTTGATTTAGATCTTAAAATGGACAAGGGTTCAGTAGATGTAGGAGAATCAAAAATTGCAAGTGTTATTTATTGCACACCTGGTTGTTTAACAGGAACTACCTGTGGAACAAGTGAATGTGGGATGACAAGAAGCTGCACAAACACAATTTTATGCTACTAATATCCATCCAAACCTAAACCCGATGCAAACGTACATGCATTTAAGAGATTTACAAAATGCATGTACGTTTACATTTTGTGGAAGTAATTTACTGGTGATATCAAGTTTCTATTTTGGTTAGGCATACAAGAGTTAAGCAAGGGGGATACGGTTAAAATATGAAAGATTTATTTAAAGATATAGGTTCCTTTATGATAAGAACACCGGGTCTGCCAATCAATTTAATGACAGATAATATAGAAAATGCAAATAACATAGATCATACTATGTTTTTATTTGATTCTCCTCAATATAAAGATCAGTTTAATGAAGCTATATTTGTGGCCAGTCAAGATTTATATGAATCCATGCAGCACTATATAGAGGATGGCACAGCAAGGGATACAAATTATTTGTTAAATTCAATCTATAAATATTTTAGCAGAAGCTGTTCCAGGTGTACTCCATTTGGATTATTCTCCACAGTTGGGTTTGGCAATATTACATCTGACAGAACATCATTTGAATTAAGCAGTGCAGAATTAAAAAGGAAAGCCCTGATTGATTCAGAGTGGTTATACCAAGTGGTTTTTATGTACGAATCCAAGTACTTAAAAAACCTCCGATACACAATCAATGAAAGTGTTGTTATTCAGAGAAACAAAGCAATCTTGTATAACTGCACAAAAGACAGCGATGGGGGAAAAGTAAATAAAAAATCTGTGAAGTACTCCAATGCATTTGAAGTAGTTTTAAGAATATCAGGTGATTACGTAAGTTATTCTGATATTATAGAAAACCTTAAAAAAGAATATCCGAATGTGGAAGAAAACACATTTCATACATATATCCAATCACTCATAAAAGAAGGGTATTTAATATCCGATCTTCGTCCACCATTAACAATCGTCGACCAATTTGAGTACTTTATCTGTAAACTTCAGGAATACGATATAAGTACAAATTCATTGGTTGACATAAAAAATAAAATACAGGAATATTCCAATGGCCATATAAATAATACCATCGAAAGCCTGACGCAGATTTTCAAAAATATGAAGAGAATCTACAACTCCAAAAACTACCTGACCATAGATTCTTCCTTCTCCTACAGCCAATGCAACTTAAATCAAAACGAAATAAAAAAGATAAATAAGCTTCTTAATTTATTTATACAATTTAATATCAAAGAGCCTTTCAATAGTTTGAATGATTACAAGAACAAATTTTTAGAGAAATATGGCCTTTCCAGGTGCGTTCCTTTGACTGAACTCATTGATCCTGATACTGGAATCGGTTTTCCAGCCCATTATGATGGAAAAACCGGCACGAATAATTTGGGAGAATATATCAACCCATGGATACGATTTTTTGAAAGAAAATATGTAGATTCCATAAGACTTGGTCAGGAAATAGAGATTACTGATGCAGATATGGGAATGCTTTTAACGGAAGTTATTGATATGGATCAGTTGCCTCAATCCATGGAAATCTACTTTAATTATGTGAAAGACAATGGAAGAGATGTCTATTATTTAAGTAATATTTTTGGGTCCACTTATGCAGGAAAATCATTTGGAAGATTTTCTCACCTAATGAAGAATCCAGAACAATTCTTTGAAGAAATAAATAAAAATTATGGTGATGAATGCCAGGTCTGTGAATTTACTTACTTACCCGATCGTTTATATTCCGCAAACGTGATCCGAAATATGCATGGTTCCACTTATGAAACAAGTTTTGGGACTACAAATTCCAAAGATCAGGCATTTAAACTTAAGCTAAGTGAAATTTTGGTAGAATTTAAAAACAACAAATTATATTTAAAGTCTGCGGTTAATCATAAGAGAATCATCCCAACCTCTACCAATATGTTTAATCCGCAGTTAAAACCCAGAATATTACGATTAATTGACGAGATTTATTCTGATGGAATCAGGTTTTATAATAAACCATGGCAATACTTACTGGAGAAATTTGCCTATCTTCCAACAATACGATATAAAAACTTCGTATTGGAACAGGAAAAATGGATTATTAAAATAGGCGATCTGGGTTTAACAAAAAGTTGTGATTTTGCTGAGTTTAAAAATAAGTTTAACGAATACGTAAATTCAAGAAATATCCCCCTTTGGGTGGATGCTGTAGATGCAGACAAAAAACTTCTGTTAAATCTGAACGAGGACAGATGTTTATCTGTGTTGCAGAAATTGCTGGAAAAATCAGAAACTGTTGTGGAAAGATATCATATAGAATCAGAACATCCAGTGAAACTAAATGATAGTTCTTATTGCTGTGAATTGGTAATACCACTAATTTTAGCTCAGGATGCTGCCCCACTTAAGACCAATGATTTTGACATAACCAGGAATTATGGTGATGTCAGATATAAAGAGCCTTTGGATGAGTGGCTATATTTCAAAATATACGGTATCGAGGAATATGCAGATTATCTTTTAGGTGATGCTTTGTATACTCCATTGCAGAAGTTACTTGAAAACAAGGAAATAGACAGCTATTTCTTCATTCAGTATAAAGATCCAGATTTACATCTGCGATTGAGATTAAAAGCTGATAATACTAAATTAATGGCAGTACTGCCAAAGATGTTAGATATTTTAAGCCAGCTTATGAAAAAATCTCTTATCTCAAACTATAGTATTAATTGTTATGAGCTTGAACTGGAGAGGTATGGCGGATATGATTTGATAAACGATGCACATGAGGTGTTTTATAAAGACAGCTTAGCAATTCAAACCATAATCTATGAAAAAAGTAATCATAATATAAAAGTGACAGATGAACTTTTAGCATCAGTGATTATTTTCTTTCACATGCAAACATTTAATTTGAGTTCTGAGGATATGTTTGCATTTCTCAATTGCGAAAATCCTACCAAGAGTTATCAAAAAGAATTCAGAGAACATAAGGATACCTACGTTGATTTTGTAATAAAGTATTTGTATCATGAAACGTTAGATCCAGAGATTGAATTTATTTTGAATATATTATTGGTAAAACATGAATCAATGAAAGAATATTTAAATAGAATTGAAGAATATTACCCGGATAACAAAGCTGTAAAATTAAGTATACTGGATAGTCTGCTTCATATGAACATGAATCGATTGTTTGGTCCCAATACGGAATTGGAAAAAAAGATGAGAACTTTAGCACGTCATACATATTACTGTGTTTACAACAGAAAAAAAATAGGTGTATTGGGTGGTAAATAATATGCAGAAATTTAAAATACTAAGTACTTCAGAAGTAAAGGAGATGCTTTCATCCCTAAAAGTGATCCCCAAATCCATTAATATATTCTTCCAGGCCAGCAAACTGATATTTGTACTAACCATTATTATTAATATCATTGCGGGTATTGTTCCTGTAATTTCCGTAAATATTTTTGGCAGCCTGATTAATGCTATATCAGCCAAAGACTTAAATCTCTCGCTGAGGATTTTAGCAATCTATATCGGGATAAGTTTTCTGTCAGGTATGATTGTAAGTATTAAAGCTTTTTTATTTACCAAATTTCAATTCTTGTTGGATTATGAATTGATTAACAGGATATTGGATAAATGCGCCATTATGTCTTTGGAGGAATTTGAAAATTCTGATATACAGGATCAGCTGCAGCATATCCTTTCCCAGGTGGGATTCAGGCCTTATAATATCTTTACTACCACATTGACACTTGTAACTTCCATTACTACCATACTTTCATCTGTTTATATCATGCTGATGTGGCGGCCGTTGTCTGTATTTTTGATTATTGTTCCGGCCTTTGCTTTTTCAATCTTTTACTTATCCATAAGTAAAAGAGAGTTCCAGACAGAAGAAAGAAATGCAAAGAAAGCCAGAAGTATATGGTATTATGAATTTTTACTTACAAAGGATCAATCATTTAAAGAAGTTAAAATATTTAATTTAGCCAGACATATTATAAAGAGGCATAATGATTTGAAGCAAAGCGTGATTAATGAAAACTTATACAACACCAAAGTTCGGCTGATTATATCTGTTGTATTTGATTTTGTTGATCAGATCTGTATGGCGGTACTCATGATTTTAATCATATTCTCCGTAATTGCAGGTGAAATCCTAATTGGTAACGCTGTTGCACTTTTAAGAATTATTAACATGATGTTTGATAGCTTTAACAGTATTATGAATATTATTTACAGCATAAATCAAAACAGTCTGTATATGTCAAAAATGATTAATTTTCTTAATAAGCCCGGAAATGGGAATGGGAAAGAAACATACAAACTAAATGAATTAAATCAGATTGAGATAAATAATCTGACATTTGCATATCCGGAAACAGATAAAATAGTTCTTCAGAACATCAATATAAAAATTAATAAAAATCAAAGAGTTGCATTGTTCGGTAGAAACGGATCTGGTAAAAGTACATTAATAAAACTATTACTGGGATATTATTTAGTTGAAGACGATAGGATTAAGATGAATGGAATCCCATTAAATAAAGTTAATATTGACAGCTTACATAAATTAACAGGTATATTATTTCAGGATTACTGTAAGTATGAACTCTCAGTAAAAGATAATGTAGGGTTCGGCAACATTGATGAAATCGATAATGAAGCCAAGATAAGAGAGTCACTGGAAGAAGCGGGTATAGACTTCCTTCCTCCTGATTTAAATCAGCAGCTGGGAAAATGGTTTTCAGATGGAACACAGTTATCTGGCGGGCAGTGGCAGAGAGTTGCACTGGCCAGGTGCTTTTTTAAAAAAGCACAAATGTATATTTTAGATGAACCCAATGCAGCGCTGGATAAAATGGGTGAGAAAAAAATAATGAACACATTTTTTGAACTTACAAAAAACAAGATAGGTGTATTTATTTCTCATAAAATTGCACATGTCATGTTAGCTGATAAAATAATTTATCTGGATGAAGGAAAGATTGTGGCAGAAGGTACACATGAAGAGTTATTAAAAACATGTCCCTCTTATAAAGAAATTTACGATCTGGAATTCGATATACCCCAAAATGGAGGCTGATTATGAATTTACCGAATGAAAAAAAGCGTGAATTGGATAATTTCATAATAAATATATCAAAAAAATTATCCGACGCAGATTATGTTCAGGAGATATTTGCTACAAATAACACTGAGTATCGATGTACTTCAGTAGCAGTTTCATATCCCGCATTATGTATCTTGTTTTCGGAACTTCAATTAAATTTTCCAGATTATGATTTTGATCAGTATGCCCATAATTATCTGGAGATCGTAAACGACTATATGGGAAAAAACAACATCTATGATATCTCCCTGTTTGATGGGCTATGCGGGGTGGGGTTCGCTGCACATTGTATGTCAGACCATGGGAAACGATATCAATCGTTTATAAAGTGTCTAAACGAGTATATTGTTGATATTGCGGAAAATAATATTCAAAAGTACAAAGAACTTCCATTAAACGAACTATTTTATGATATTATGTATGGATTAACTGGTACAGCTAATTATCTGTTGAATTTTAAATCCGAGCCGAAAGTAAAAGAGACTTTGTTGCATATTTTGCAATATTTAACGGATATTTGTAAAGCAGGGGACAACAATATCCCCCGGTTTGCAATCCGCTCAGATGAGAGCCAATTGTTTCCTCTGGAAAATAGTCCAGAGATACGATATATAAATTTAGGGGTTGCACATGGGATACCTGGCATCCTTTTAATATTATGTAAGTCCTATAAATCAGGAGTATATGTACAAGACCAGCTGGAAGCAATAAAATATCTGGCAGAATACATTTTTAACAGCTGTATTAAAGACAGTGATGATATTTTTTGGGAAACTCAAAAAATATTAGGAATGGAACAGGAGAAAGCAGTACCATCCAGAGATGCATGGTGTTATGGTACTCCAGGTGTGGCGTATTCATTATTGATTGCTTCAAAGATCCTGGATCATGATGAAATGGGTAAGCTTGCGATTGATAGTATGAAATTATCTCTGAAAAGAATGCGACAGGTTATATCACCTACTTTTTGTCACGGTCTTTCTGGTTTGTGCTGCCTGACCAGAAAATTCTATGATTACACGGGTGATAACTTCTTTTATGAAGTGTATATGAAGATATTGGATCATTTACTGGAATCCTACAGTGATCAATATCCGTTTGGGTTTAAAGATACAGAAATAGAGGAAGGGCACATCGTGAATAAGGATGAAATAGGACTCTTAACAGGAACCAGTGGAGTGATCCTGACTATTTTATCTTGCTATCAACCCGTTAAGACACAATGGGATTCCATATTTTTATTATAGAAAATTTCATAATTGTAAAAAAGGGAGCTGTTGCAAAAATAGATCAATAATTTATTGGAGCAATGGCTTCACTTTTTTACTGAAATGAAGTCTTTTTATGAAAAGGAGTACAATTGAAAATAATTAGAAGAAAAAGCGTTAAACAGTCACCACTGATAATGGTGTCCTTTATCATTAGTATCATCAGCATGGGTTGTACAAAAACTGAAATGACTAAACAAGAACAAAACAGCACTGAGCAATTAACAGCAGTAACTACGACTGAGGCGTTAACGACAGAAAAGAAATCGTATATTGAAACCACCATGGAAGAACCAATCCGGGATAATACACACAATATTTTTAAAGGCACAATAGGAGAATCAGAGGTACAAATGAACATTCGTAGAGAAGGTAATTTTTTGACTGCATCATATATTACTCGAACCGATGATGAAAAAATACTTCGTGGAGAAATGAAAAGTCCAACGGAATTCGAGTTAAATGATAATGAAGGCGGATATTTAAAAGGTACTGTTTATGATGGTAATTTAAAAGGCACCGGCAATATTTCCGGAAAAGATGTAACGATTCGTATGTATTTGTCAACGTTTATACCTATAGGATATGATCATGATGATTACTACAGTGGAGATCGTATTATGAGTCGTCAAATGACATCAACAGAAGTTGAAAATTTTGCCAAACAGATAAAAGAATCTATAACAGATAAAGAAAAATTCATAAAATTGTTTCGATATCCACTTGATATTCGAGTAAATAAAAAAGTTATTCCTGTAGAGAATGAGTATGAAATGTCAAATCAAATTGATACTTTATTCGCAGAAACGGATTTTCGTGAGCAGATTGAAACAATGTATACAAAATATTTATTTACAAATTACCAAGGGGTATGTGTTGAAAACGTAATTCTTTGGTTTGATAAAGATGATAATGGTGATTTTAAAATCTGGTCACTTAATTATCGGGATTCTAACCACCTTAACTAATAGATGGTTCTGTGGTGTACTTATATGGAAAGAGGGTGTCACTCCATCACTTTATTTTAGTGATTTTGCGACACCCTCTCCGAATTTAATTATAACAGCCCCTCCGGACTTGGTGTTACTCAGATAAAGCTGACCTTCGTGGGTTTTAACTACCTGTGCGGCAAACCAGAGGCCGAGACCATTATGACCGTCTGCACCACGAGCCGTATCTCCACGCCACAGTCGTTCCGTTGCATGTTGTAAAGCCGCCTTGCTAAAGCCAGGGCCTTCATCACATACAGTCACCTGCCAGCCACTATCTGCCATACTGCCTGTCAAATATACACTTCTACCAACCGGTGAATGTTCTATGGCATTTTGTACTACATTTCCAAGGGCACGAAGCAGATGATCTTTTTGAACGTTTGCAAAACCGTTAAGGCCGTTCTGGACTTTTATACATACTCCCTTTGCTTCTGCAATGGCTGTAGTGTTACTGATCAGCTGGTCAAACAGAGCGTTTAAGCTGTTACTTTTAAATGCCTCCTCCTCACCAGCTGAGGCTTCAAGAAAACTTGTAACATACTGCCTGGCACGTTCATTGCTTGCAGCAATTGTTTCCACCATCCTACGGCTGCTTTCAGGGAGTTCTTCGTCAAGCAGCATCTCAGCATTACCTCCCACCAGAGTGAGCGGAGTTTTTAAATCATGGGCCAGCGCCGCTATTTCTGCTTCCCGTTCCTGCTGTGCCGCCCATTGGGAAGACAGGGAATTGTACAAAGCATCTCTCATATGCTCCATTGCGTCAAGTGCCTGATCGTATTCCCGTATTCCTGCGTGTGGAATTGTAAAGTCCAGTTCCTGTGCACCTACCTTCTGGCTAACCTCACCGAACAGCTTCAGCCTGGCAGCAAGACGGCGACGAAGACACAGGGTGTTAAACAGCAGACAAAACACCAATGCTGCACCCAGTGATGACAGCCACATATATTCAAAGGGGGGCAGGGTGCCTCGCAGAACAGGATTTGCAAACTCTGATCTGTAATAATATTGTATAATTACTGTGCTTCCATCTCCATAAGTGTGTCTGGAAAAACGCATATTAGTTGCATCTTTGTTTAAAAGACTGGTCAGATTCTTCAGTTTCCTTCCTTTTGTGTTGCTATCCAGAACTTCACCGTTCCGGTCAAATAAAGCGTAATCTGCCAAAAAATCATCACCTGGAGAAACAAAGGCTTCCGGGTCACCAGCCAGCATTTGCTCTACCTGATGGCTGGAAGTATAAGCATTATAGAAAAAGCCGGTGTTTCCAAGTTTGATGAATAACCAATACCATAACAGGCAGCATAATAGCATGCAGCCAACCATGATGATGCCAAAGCGTAAAAGGATAAAGGAGAGACTTACAGATCTTCGTTTTTTTGCCATTTGTAACCCACCCCCCAAATTGTATCGATAGGACTGATGCCGTGGGCTTTCAGCTTGGCACGGATATTTTTAATGTGCTCTGCAACAGCGGACGGATCTCCCTCTGCGTCAAAGCCGAAAATGGCTTCGTATAATTGTTCTTTGGTAAACACCTGTCCGGCGTGAAGTGCCAGATGCTCGCAAATCGCATATTCACCCTTGGTAAAGGGCAGTGTGTGTGCACCAGCAAATGCCGTTTTTGCCTGTATATCGAAGCGAACGCTGCCTCGTCTTAATATGTGGGTTGGCTGACGCACTTCTCTCCGAAGATGGGCGCCTACCCGGGCACGGAGCTCTGCAATACTGAAAGGCTTTTTAATGTAATCATCGGCTCCCAGGCCAAAGCCCTGGACGAGAGCCGAATCTTCTGCTTTGGCGGTTAAAAACAGGATAGGGCAATCCACTTCAGTACGGATCCGCCTGCAGAAGGAAAATCCATCCTCGCCTGGCATCATTACGTCAAGAAGCAAAAGATCGTATAATCGGCATCTGGCGGGCTGTAAGGAAGCGGCATTTGCTTCCGTGTCTACCTGGTAACCATCTTTTTCCAGAGCAGTGCGTACCAGAGCCAGCATATCCAGGTCATCGTCGATGACTAATAGTTTTGGCATAGACTATCCTCCTAATCTTACTCTTGTATAACTCTGCCTTCCCATCTACTATACCATAATATTGTGAGAACCAGAATAACCGAAGTAATAATAATCAGAGAAATCACTCCAGGAATAACCGATCCATAGGTCAGGTCAAAATAATTTTTTAAAAACCGTATCCCCCATTCCCAGGGAATAGCAGGCCAGATTTTATCACCAATGTAATTTTCATAATAACCGGCTAAAATTGTACCTGCTATTCCTGATAAGACGGAGACACTGAAACCAAATTTAAATGCAATGGGTACATGTATAAAATATAAAAATAAGTTACTTAATAAAAATGAGCAGAATATGAAGAAATAGGAATCAAAGTCCATAACGTTCATATTTAGAAAGAAATTCACTCCAATATAGAAGCATAGCTCGTATAGTATGATACTTGTGGCGGACAGGAACAACAGAAAAAATAATTTACCAAGATAAGTACTTCTTCTTGATCCCACAATACCCAGAGCATTTTGAACATTGCTGATATTGCGGTCTAAGTTAATAAAAATTGGTACAACAAAACTGACAAACATAGGATAGCAGATTTGCAACAAAATAAAAAACAGCCGAACATCAGAAAAAAGGCGGTATCCACCAGAATTGTAATAAACTAAAAATAATGTTGTGATTACCACAGGAGGCAGCAGATGTAATAGTAAAAGCGGAGTTCGTTTAATTTTTGTAAAGTTAGAGAAAAACTCTCTTGTAATTGTCAATTTCGATACACCTGCCTTCTGTACCAGCGTGCAAATAAAAATGTTAGAACGACTGCAGTAAGCAGGCTTACTACCACCAGCAGTGAACTCTGACCTAAGCTTAAAAACTGCCTTGTACCTCCCTGGACCAATAATCCATTTGGCAAAACTCCAAACAAGGTAATCATAAATCTGGCGGTCCAGCTATATGGAAAAAACCAGAATATAGGGGAAAGAGATAAAAACAAACCACCAAATCCAGTGAAAATCAGGTTAATGATCATAGAACCTACAAATCCGGCCTTTTGATCCAAAAACAGGCAGAAAGGGATCTGCCATAATAAAGTCACCCATAATAGGCAGTATCCTAAAACATAATATACGGTATGTTTAAATGCACTTAAGACACCTGACATCATGTACTCTGAAATAATAGATATAAATGAAAGTAATAATGATATGAGCAAAAGATTAAGTGCTATTAAAATTGTTTTAGAAATAAATGTATTTTTCAAGTCTATAGGCAGGCTGTAAATAGTCCGGTAATTGTGTTTTTGTTCCTTATTATTTACTAAGTGGCATAATATCACAGTGGATAGAGATGCAATGGGGACACACCAATTGCAGACGATGGAGGCTGAAAAACCACCTAAACCAATCCCCACAGATAAAAATATAACTGCTATTAAAATTAAGGCTGCCGGAATATATAGAATGAGTTTCCGAAACAGGGTTCGTTTAAATTTTAAGTTCTCGGCTGCCAGATAAGTTTGTAACATCAGGAAGCACGCTCCTTTCTTATAATATCCATAAACAATTGTTCCAGATTCTCATTGGCATCTATTTTATCCTGATATAGAAGTGACCCATTATTCAGGATGCCTATGTCATCGGCAACCTGCTGTATCTCGCTTAAAATATGACTTGATACAATGACTGATATCCCGGATACTGCAAATGTCCGGATCATTTTCCTTAAATCTTCCATTCCGAACGGATCAAGCCCATTGGTAGGTTCATCTAAGACTAATAATTCAGGATCATTTAAAAGCGCCAACGCAATACCCAGCCTTTGCTTCATTCCCAATGAAAAATTAGCGATCTGCTTATTTTCCGTATCCATTAAGTCCATTCTTTCCAAAACTTCCATGCATTTATCGGTTGAAATCCCCAAAAGAGTTGCCCGAACTTTTAAATTTTCAAATGCTGTTAAATTTTCATACAAAGGAGGTGATTCAATGAGGGAACCAATCCTTAATAGATCTTTTCTGCTCCAGGGGTGATTATCGAATATTATTTCACCGGAAGTTGGGGTGATGATTCCTGTAATCATCTTTAGCAATGTTGATTTACCAGCACCATTAGGTCCTAATAATCCATAGACAGAATTTTTCCTTACAGACATAGTTAAATCATCAATTGCATATGTTTTTTTGAATTTTTTAGAAATGTGGTTGGTTTTTAACAGATACTCGTGCATCATAACATCCTCCTTTTGACTTGATATTATTATGATAACAGCTAATTTTAAGGATTCTATAAGGAAGAAGAACAATAATAACAGCTTTGTATGTTATAATTACAACAAATTAGAAGGGGGAAAGAGAAATGAATGTGTATAAAGGTGGGGCTGGTTTTTTAATAAGAGGAAGCAGTATTTACATCCTTATTCTTATTGTTAATCTGTTATGTTTCTGCTATTATTCAACAGCGTTCGCCAACGCAGCGCAACCGCCGGGTTTTACTATAATCGTATTAAACTCTCCGGAGAAGATATCTTTATCCTTAAAAAAGTCCAATCATACCGTTACATACTTAAGAGTGGAAGAGGGGGAAAGAAAAGGCTGGGAAAAGTATTACAGGCTTTATTACAACCATTCATCAGCCCAGGTTAAGGATTTAAAGGATGCAGTGCTGGTGGTACAAAGTAATAAAAGAAGTTTTCAATGTGCGCTTCCTGACGAAACATTTAGGAATTATAGTAATATTTTGACACTTGATTTGGAAGCGGAGACCCTTACAATGGGTCAGGATCCGTTACGGGTTCCTGTTCTGGTAGCAATGCGGGTTTTCCTGACCCTGCTTATTGAGGGAATCATTTTTCTGCTTTTTGGATTCAGACAGAAAAAAAGCTGGCTGGTCTTTACAACAGTCAATCTGATTACCCAGGCAGGGCTGAATGCAATGCTTACGGGACCTGATTTAAGTAATTACTGGATATTTGTTTATCTATTTGGTGAGATTGTGGTACTTGCAATGGAACTGATCGCATTTCTCACATTTGTGAAAGAATTCAGGAAAAGACGTGTAGCGCTATATGTAATAATGGCCAATATGGCGAGCCTGATCATAGGAGGTATGGTGATTACATATTTACCGGTTTAATTTTATAATGTAGCTTTTTGATGAGCCATAGTGAAAGAACTATGGCTTTTTCTACGTCCAGACACGTAATTATTACGAGGTAAAATCTATAATTAGTAATAATAGTAAAATAAAATAATTATGCCCAGAAATAGCAAAAACAATTTTGTTTCAAAATTTAAAGGGGAAAGACAAATGAATAAAAATTTATTCTTTTTTTGTTTTGTGATTTTATCTTTAACCGGCTGCACCAATTCCAACATGACGGGGGAAACTGCTTTGCAGCCAGACGAAAACCAGGTCAGCAATATGGTACAGGAATCGGATGCTTTGACAGATCAGGAAAATAACTGGCAGACTGCATATATGGAGATCATAGACCAGGGGGGAGGTCATCTGCCAGATCCATATCAATTAAGAGGGGAAGATGGTTTAAATTCATCTTTTTATCTGGGAATTCATGATTTTAATGGAGATGGGATACCGGAATTAATTCTGGGAGACGGGATATCCATAAGCGTGTATACTTACTTAAACCATGGATTGGAAAAGATTGCCGATTTGTACGAACCGGCAGGCTGGTATCTGATCCATGAATTATACATTCAAAACAATTGCCTGATTCTGGTGAGCAATGGATCGGATGGATGCGGATATGTTGGCTTTACTTATGGGGATGGCTCATATCTTGCTGGTACATATGATGATTCCAGTCCGGATCAGTCAGTTTTAGGGGGAGAAAAATCCGGATTTAAAGAGTTCAATGATCTATTTCATATAACAGAATTAAAAGAGAATAGTAAAAAATCTTTTATAAAGAGAAACAAAGAAAGAGGTGAACTGATACCAGATTGGGCGATGCTGGTTTGGTAAAAAACATTTTAACTTAATAAGGTTTATAAAAAATGCTGAATAATAGGGAGATTTCTCCTTATTATTCAGCGTTTTTTACGTGTTCCATTAAATAGTGAGTTTTTTATCTACAATCATATTATGCGAAAAAAATAAAGATTCAGAAGAATTTAGTTTACAATATTACCCTTTTTTTCTTTTTGCCTTTTAGGAGGTAAGAAAATGGGAGAAAGCGTTCATGTAATTATTGAGGAAATAAAAAAAGGTAATAAAGAAAAATTCTTACTGATAATAGATAAAATGACTCCACTGATTAATAAATATGTCCGCTTGTTATATAAAGATGAAAAAGAGGACATGCATTCAGAATTTGTGCTCAGTCTGCTGGAGGCCATCAATTCAATGCAATATTATAAGGAAGATGGGCAATGTGTTTATTTTTTAAGCAGAGCCCTAAAAAACAAGTTCTTAGAACAGTATAAAAAAAGCAAGCAGCATTTTGACGCAGAAGCTTCTGTTGAGGATGAGTTTTTTACTGAGATCAGCATGGATGAGCCTGTTTATGACGACTGGCTGTTTCATGAAGATCTAAAAACTATGCTCTTGAAGACAGAAGGAAAACAGGCGGTTATTCTGTGGGATATTGTCTTTCATGAGGAGTCTGATGCAGTAATTGCAGAACGCCACTCTGTGTCCCGCCAATACGTGAACCGGGTCAGAAGAAATTTTTACAATCTTTTAAAAGAAAACTATTATAAATAAGTGAAGGACTTTACAGGAGGTGCAGCCATGGAAAAAAAATTGGATTTGGAAAAAAGCGCAATGGGAATCATCAGTGCATGGATTATGGATCAATTCGGACTTTTATTTCCTGCTATATCGTTATTAACCATACTTATGATCACGGACTACATATCGGGGATGCTGGCTGCGAAAAAGGAAGCACTGGACAACCCTGATAATAGTCAGTATGGTTGGAACAGCAGGAAAAGCCGGATCGGAATTTATAAAAAGTCCAGTTATATATTCATCATTCTGGCGGCAGTCAGCACGGATTACGTGATCTATAAATTTTCTACTGAGATTGGAATTAAATTTGAGCATAAAACAATTTTTGGATTACTGGTATCTGTCTGGCTCATCATTAATGAGTTAATCTCTATTTTAGAAAATGCAGGACGAATGGGCGCCAGAATGCCGGAGTTTTTACAAAAAGTCCTGACGGAATTGCGTGGGAAAATAGATAAAGACTAAAACGCTCATTCCATTTGCTGCCTGTTTTTGCTGGTGAATTTGGATAATATCAGTGTGATAAATACTAATAGATAAATCAGCGCCTCTAAAAAAATATATTTTTCTAAATTCAAAAAGAGAAAGCACAATGCAGCAAGGAAACTGATAAATAAAGTACGGTCAGTTCTATGAGTCAATGTCTGGTTTTCGTCTGTGTCTACCGGCCGGTTGGGATGGTCAACTGCTCCAGTCAGTTTGATAAGTACCATAAAACCAAAGTACAGCAGAAACGAAAACGGGGCGTTCAGACTGTAATATTTCACAATCAGAAGTATGACAGTCATGGTGGCGCAGGAGAAAACCAGACATGAAAAATAAGACTTCAAATGCAGTCCTCCGTTAAAGGAACGAAGAGGAATAAACAATAAAAAGAAGAGCAGGCATTCCACTTCCATATGAATAAAAAACGCAATACAGAGACTGCAGACCAGATTTAAAAACAGTTCCAGAAAGCTTTGAAAGCCATATAAATAAATTTCATAATCTTCGTCCGAGATCACTTCTTTTTTTAGAATATAATTGGTTAATACAATGGATAACCGTTCCATATTACCATCCCCCTGATCAGTAATTTATTATTTTTCCGGCTCCTGATATAAGATCACAACCGCTTTAAATATGTTTCCCTCAACCTGTGTGATGGCTTCCCCGTTGCAGGCAGCTACCGCCTGTTCAATAGAAAACAGGCCCAGGCCATGATGGGCGGGATTTTTCTTAGTGGTAAGAAAATGTTTCTGCCCGTCTGTGTATCGATCCCCTTCAAAGGTATTCCTGACAACAATGGAAAGAATCCCCTTCTGATAAGACATTTCCAGATCAATTTTTGGATGTCCGCTATTCATCTGACGGCAGGCTTCCAGGGCATTTTCTAACAGGTTTCCCAGTATAATGGTCAGATTTCCGTTTTGAAAAGGCATTACCGGCGGAATAAAAATATTGGTACAGAATTCTATATTTTGTTTTCGGGCAATGGAAGATTTATAATTCACAAGTGAGTCTACTACAATGTTACCGCTGTGAGATATTTCGTTAATTTTTTTTGAGGTTCCCTTTTCTAAAAAAGAAGTGAGATAAGTGGCAGCTTCTTCATTTTTCCCGGAATTAATCATGCCCAGTATGCTGACTAAGTGCTGCTTCATATCATGGCGCAATAAACGTATTTCGGTGTTTTGAATCTCACGTTCCTCAGCCTGGCGGCTGCAAAGTTCTAATTGCTGTTCATAGAGAAGGGTTTTTTTCTGATATTCTGAACTTGCTGCCAGAGACTCAAATACTTCGAAAATAATATAGTTAATAAACAGCAGTAAAATACCCGATATAAAGGAGAAAAGAACTTCATTCTCAGCCGTGCTGCTGATGAGAAAAATGTTATGCATAATGTAAATACTTCCGGCAGGAACCATAAGTAAAATCGCCATATACCGTAAGGAAATATCTCCTGTACTTTTATGCTGAAGACAGTGTCCCGTGACAATGGCAAAAACCATCATTACGATTTTGGAGATAATGGCTCCTGAGAGACCGGATTTATCATCTAAATTCATCATATTTAAGATCATATGTATAATAATTTCCACAAGCATCCAGATTGCACAGATCAAAAAAGAGAATAAGGCACATTTTTTATAGCTTTCTGAATAAGAAATACTGGTTGCGAGAAAGACAAAGACCATGTTAAGTAAAAGGGTCAGTGCCGGGGGAATTCCACTTCCAATGCCCAGAAATAACTGAAAGAAATAATATGCAATCCAGATTAAATACGTTGTGGTTTTCTTCCACGAAGGCGCAAAAAACGCGTTGATGCATTTCCGTACGACTAAAATATAAAAAAGTGATAGAAAAGGACTGACAACGGTTGTTGAAAGAATTTTCATACGATTTCCCCCCCTGCTTTCTTACTGACCAGATCACATAACTGCTTTCGGATTTTCTTCTGCCTGTCTTCGCTGATTTGCAGTGTGGTTGACTTTCCTCCGTTTTCAATTACAAGACTGGAAAAATTCATGGTCCTGACATAATCATAATTAACAAGATAGGATTGATGTATCCGCAGGTAACGCTGCTTGTTCCCGGCTAACTCATTTTCCACATCGTTAAGCTTTCCATAAAAAAACTCCTCTCTGCCATCCTTTAAATAAATGTATACAACCCGGTTACGGCTTTCAAAGTAGATCACATCCTTTAAGGCTACTTTTTTAATTTCTTTATTAAAATTAAATTGGAAATAGACGTTATTTTCATTGATCCGCTCATATGCTTCTTTGAAATACCGGGAGAACTTTTCTGTATCAAGTGGTTTGGAAAGAAAACGAAACGGCTCCACCTCAAATAATTCTTTTAAATACTGCTCATATCCGGAAATATAAATTAATAATGCAGTCTTATCAATCTCTCTGATGTGGTGCGCTGCCTCGATTCCGTTTTGCTGTGACATTTCTATATCAAGAAAGATCAGGTCAAATAAGTTACCAAGATTTACATATTTTGTCAGCATGGATCCATCAAAAAATACGTCAACTTCAATTTCAATACCGTTTGCCAAAGCTTCTTCTTTGATTAAATTTTCTAACATTCCTGTAAACAGAATGTCGTCATCACAAATTGCTATTCTTAACATACGTACCCTTCCCCATGTAAACTATTTACTTTAGTTATGCAAAAATGAAACATCTATATCTGTATATCGTACGAAACCTTCCATTAATTAAAAGAGAGAAATAGGAGGTTTTGTCGCATTTTGTCTAATTGAACAAATTAAAAATTACTTGCAGGCTCGAAATTTCAACATGGTGTGATTTTTTCAATGGAAATATAATATTTTCTTATTGCACTAAAAATTATATCACATTTTAATATTGGAGGTAACAAAATTGAAACACTATCTGCTTTTCCTTATTTTTCTCTGTACCGTGTTTTTAGTTGTAAATTTAATACATCTCATTCTGGAAAAAAATAATAATCGAAAAACAAAAAGAAAAATTTATGTGATAAATATGATCATGGCTGTTGTCATTTCCAATTGTATTGAGTGGAGTGAAATGCAGTTTGAGAGGAGAGCCGCTTTTTTGGGGGAAAGCTTTATATCTCTGCTAAATCTTGTTAATATTTTGCTGTGTCTGGTTCTGCTGCTATTCCTGTTTTTTGTTAAAAGTGACAAAGGGAGGATTCATGAGTATTAAAATCGGGAATAGTTACGAGCAGAGCCGTAATTTTTACAACTTGTCTTTATAGACCTGTTGTTTATGTATAATTGCATTATCTTAATGTCTTTATAATAATGGAGGTAGAAAGAATGAAAGGTAAAAGTAATATCGCAGCTAAATTCATGGAACAGGTAGCTAGAAAATCTGTGGAGCTGGCATCTGAGAGCAGATGCATGTATATCTATCACCAGCCAAAGATGCCGGATCTTAAGAAATTTAAGAAATAAGCATCAGGGCAACTATAATTACATAATTTTCTGCAGGACATGATATCCTTTGAAAAAGTTGGCTATAATTTTAACAGGACTTCCTCGAAGGGGACCAATCATGGAGGGCAGATAATGAGAATTCCAAAACACATCGGTATCATTCCTGATGGAAACAGACGTTGGGCTGTGGAGAATGGCATAAAAAAAGAAGAAGGGTATGATAAAGGTATCTCACCTGGAATGACCCTTTACCGTCTTTGCAGGGATCTGGGAGTAGAAGAGATGACCTTTTATGGCTTTACCGCAGATAATACCAAACGTCCGTCTGTACAAAGAGAAGCATTTTCCAAGGCCTGCGTAAAGGCTGTGGAGGTGTTGTCTAAAGAGAATGCCCAGCTTCTGGTTCTTGGGAAAACTTCTTCGGCCATGTTTCCGGACGAGCTTAAACCATATACCAAAAGGGTGTGCTTTGGTACAGGAGGAATGAAAATCAACTTTCTCATCAATTACAGCTGGGAATGGGATTTGGGACTGTCAGACGGAACCATAGGTCCTGAGCTTAAAACCTCTGATGTATCCAGAATGGATTTAATCATCCGTTGGGGAGGAAGGAGAAGACTTTCCGGCTTTCTCCCGGTTCAGTCCGTTTATTCGGATTTCTATGTAGTAGACGATTACTGGCCGGATTTTAAAACAGATCATGTTTACAAAGCGCTGGAGTGGTACTCCAGGCAGGATGTGACCCTGGGGGGGTAAAAAAAGAGAACATCATATGATTTTTAAGGCAGCCTTAACGGGCTGCCTTTTTGTGGTTAAAAAATATCCGGTCTGGCTCTGAAAACTCACCTTCTACTGGTAATATATGCTATAATATCCAAATAAAAGGGGGGTAAAATATCTGAATTACACAATGAAGGGAGCCGGACTTGATCAGAAAACTACTTAACCGTTATAAAAGCTATAGCATAGCAAAAAAAACTCTTATTATTTTGCTGGCAGGTTCCATCGTGCCGTTAATGATTATGGAGACAATCACCTGCATGATTGCCGCCAGCACGTTAAAACGTCAGACTGACATTTTAATGGAAAGCAATATGAAGCTGTCACAGAAGGGACTTGAGGATTATTTTTCCCAGTATGACAGCATTATCATGTCGATCTATACTGAAAACCAATATGCACTGAAGCTTGAAAAATTAAATGTCTGGGATTCCAGAAATTATTATCTCATAAAGAAGGAACTGGAAGATGATCTGGAAAATATATCTTACTTACATCCGGAGATTCTGGGGATTGCGGTGGTAACGCAGAAAAAAGAGTGCATCGGGTATGACTCTGTTACCAACAGCACTATGAACAGCTTCTGCTTTCCAAACAGGGATAAAAGCTGGCTGGAAGTGGCAGATGAAACGTTTTTAAATACCAGGACGGTTTATTCTGACATGATTAACCGCAAGGAGGATAACGGAACCAGCCGCAATATTATTTACCTGGGTCACAGGATTGCGGATATTAACAATTACAGGCAGGGGACGGTAGGAAGTATTTTAATCTGCCTGGATGAAGAACGGATCAGAGAGACGTATTCTCAGGAAGACAAGCAGGACAGAACCGTTTCCTATCTTTGTGATACCAATGGAATCATTATCTCCAGTAACCGGGCAGAGCTCATAGGAACAAGAATTGAGCCGGCGACTAAGGTGCGTTTTTCCAGTATCTATACAAAACCGGTTTTAAATGGTCAGTATGTGCTGGTTACCATACGGGATAACAGAGAACTTTTAAAAGATTTTAAATATATTTTTGAAGTGATTATCCTGTTGACAATCCTGATTATTATCACAAGCATTCTGATCATGCTTCGGTTTGCTGAGTCCCTTCAGGTCAGGGTGGAGAAGATCACATCAGCCATGGATAAGGCTTATAAAGGGGATTATACAGTCCAGATCAGCCATTCCTGGCAGGATGAATTCGGAACCATTGCAAGGCATTTTAACCACATGGTCACAAAGATAGACCAGTCAGGCAGGATGGAAAAAGAAGCTCTTTTAAGGGAGAAGAATGCGGAGCTAAAGGCTCTGGAAGCACAGATCAATCCCCACTTTCTTTATAATACCCTGGATGCCATCAACTGGATTGCAATAGAAAATGAACAGTTTTTAATCAGTAAGATGTTAAAAAACCTGGCCAATATTCTGCGCTACAGTATCCATAAAAGCAATGGTGTGGTCACTGTAAGAAGCGAGACTGACTATTTGAAGCAGTACATATTTCTCCAACAGCAGCGTTTTTCATTTTCCTTTCACTGCATTATGGATATTGAAGAGGAAGTGATGGATTTTAAGATGCATAAGCTTTTGTTTCAGCCTCTCATTGAAAATTCCATTAATCATGGTTTCCCAGGTGAATCAGGAGAGGATTTAATCACCATAACCATCAGAAAAAAGGGGGAGAGGCATCTGCTGCTTGAGGTGAAAGACAATGGAAAAGGAATGGATTCTGAATTAATCCATGAACTCAATCATTACGATTATTCCGCCAGCTCTCTGGAGGGAAGTATCGGTGTGAGGAATGTGATCATGAGAATCAAGTATTACTATGGCGATGAGGGTCATTTTGTAATTGAGTCAGACGAAAACGGGACAACAGTCAGGGCAGAGATATTATTTGAATAGCAGGCAGGAGGCAGGACAGACATGAGAATTCTCGTTGTAGAAGATGAACCCAATACAAGAAACGGAATTATTAAAATTATCGAGACCTATACCAGGCATCAGGTGGTGGGAGGGGCAAGTGATGGTGAGACGGGACTTTTTGAGGCTTTGCGGTTACAGCCTGATGTGGTCATCACAGATATTAACATGCCTCAGATGAACGGCCTGGTCATGATTGAGCGCATGAGAAAAGAGGAGTGTGAGGCAGCAGCAGTTGTACTGACCGGCTATTCGGAATTTGAATATGCTCAGAAGGCAATTCAGCTGTCTGTTGTGGAATATCTTTTAAAGCCTTTGAGCGTAGAGGATATTATGAGTGTGTTAGAAACTGTGGAAAACAGGCTGTCAAGGACCAGGGCAAAGACGGTATCACCCCAGCAGCTGCTGTTTACCCTGCTGACGGGAGAGTTAAAAGAGGAAGCCATGAGGCAGTTTGTGAGTGAAATCCGGTACCAGAACGGTCAGGAAATCTCTCTGTTTTTAATACAGTCAGAAAGCATTCTGGAGGATACTACAAAGCAGATGGCGGAACTGCTAAAGGATAGTCTGGAAACAAACTGCCTGACCAACTTTTATACCTTTCTGCTGCCTTATGAAAGGCAGATACTGGTAATGATATTAGACGGACAAAGTGTACGCTATTTAAAAAATCTGTTTCAGACCAGAATTTTAAAAGAACTGAAGGAGAAGGGAGAATTTTTAATTAGTTTTGAAAGCATCTATGGGATTGGAGAATTAAAAGATGTCATCCGGCAGATGCAGGACAGCTTATCTTACAGTTTCCTGTTCACTGAATGCTGTATTATTGATCAGGAGCTTAAAAAAAAGCTGGCTTTTGAGCGGATTGATTATCCGGAATATTTAGAGCATGGAGTAAAACGGGAAATAAAGAATGGAAATCCAGACGGAATCAGACGAATGGCAGGGCTTTTTGAGGAACAGGTAATATTACGCAGAGAGCGGCCTGAAACAATAAAAAATCATACGGTACGTTTTGTCATGGCAATTCTTGACACAGCAAGAGAACTGATGAAGGAAAAAGATATAGACGGGCTGTACCAGTATCTCTTAAACGATATGATGAAAACCGGAATCAGAGAGGTGTTTTTAAATAATTACTGGAAGATTATGGGTATGGTGACAGATGAAAGGGACAACGGGGCGCTGACAGACAACGGGATGATTTTAAATGTCATTGGATTTATAAGGCAGAACTATGCCAGGGAAATATCCCTGACTGATGCGGCGGAACTGGTAGGGATTACTCCGGAATACTTAAGCAAGCTGTTTACCAAGGAAATGGGAATCAACTTTACTGCATTTTTAGGGGAGTTTCGCATTAGTACGGCAAAAAAGCTGCTTGCCTCCGGTAAATATAAAATCTATGAGGTAGCGGAGCTTGTGGGGTTTAAGGATACCAAGTATTTTAATAAGGTGTTTCGTTCCATTGCAGGAGTCTGCCCGTCGGATTACAGAAAGGGGGTATAGACCTTGAATCAAAGAATGGGTAAATTACTGATTTTAGCCTGGACCGTTGTATTTCTTTTGCTGATGGGGGTTCTGGTTAATTTCAGCAGGGAAACCAATGTGGTACACCGACCTGGAAATGCAGAAAAAAAGTTGGTGATACTGGCTGTTTATGAAGAGGATGAAAGTGATCAATACTTAAAGAAAATACTGGATCAATATTCTGCCATACCCGGTAATCCAAAGGTTGTAACTGAGTATGTAGCACAGTCTGCATTTCAGAAGCAGCTCTGTCTATATAAGGATCAGAACAGTCTTCCTGACTTAATTATTTGTGACAGCGTGATGACGCCTGCACTCCAGTCTATGGATATTCTCCGGGATCTGTCTGATTATATGAAGGGGGAGAGAACCAGCCGGTTTTTAAAGCATGCCTATGGCAGCTGTGTGGTAAATGGAATCTGCTATGGCGTACCCTTTACCAGCAATCCATATGTGGTGTTTTATAACAGAGATCATTTAGCCAGGTACAATAAGGAGATCCCCGATAATATGGATGAGTTTTATAATCTTTGCAGAGAGACCAAAAGTCTGGGGACCTACAGCTTTGGGATAGCAGTCAAAAACAAGGAAGATATTGCTTCCAGTTTTCTTCAGCTGGTCTATTCGGCAGGGGGGAATCTTCGAGGTCTGGATTCGGATAACAGCCTGAAATTGTACGAGATACTTGGAAAGATGAGGGATGAAGGAATCATTGCCCAGGACGTGATTAACTGGAATCAAAAGGATCTTATGCAGGCTTTTTCCAGTGGATATGTAAAGATTGTGGTTGCCAAGCTAAGCTCCATGTCACTTTTAGAGCATTCCGCCAGCCAGGTAAATTATGAGATAGCGGAAATTCCCTATATTCAAAAGCAGACTTTTTTATTTCAGGGGGATATGATCGGGGTTACTGAGACTGCAGATGAGGCGGAAGCATTAAAATTGCTGGATTACATCACTTCCCCCGAGATTGCTGAATCTTATTATAAAAACACCTACAGCCTTTCTGTCAGAACTGATGTGTGTGTCAATCCGGGGAAAGTGAGGGGACTTTCTGATGAGTTTGTGGAACGGGAACGAAAACAGAGTGTTTTAAAAAGCACCTATTCCACATGGTTTATTATATCCGATTCCATTGCAGGGGCAATGTCGGACTTTTTCGGAGACAAATCCATGACGCCCCAGGCAGTTGGGGCAAGGCTTCAGGGAGAAATCCGCAGCGCCATTCTGGAACGGTAAGCCGGAGGTTAAAATTACACCCCTTTTCTAAAAATTTGGAATACACCGGGGAAATGTCTTATGCTATGATTCATCTAACAAATAAAAAGGAGAGGGTATTATGAAAAAAATGAAACGGATTCAGGCAGCAGCGCTTGCTTCAGTTATGGCGCTTTCCTTAACGGCTTGTCAGGGGGCAGGAGGCAAGTCAGAAACCCAGGGAGGGAGTACAGCGGCAGCCACACAAAAGGAGACGGAAAAACCAGCTGGTCAGACAACAGCGGCAGCAGGAAAGACAAAGATCAGCATTACCTTTCGAAATGACGGAAGCGATGTGCTGAAAAAATGGTTTGAACACGCCTATGAGACCTATGACAAAAAAGACTCCATTGAACTGGATATTGCACCCATCACTGCATCAGAGGGAGATTATTTTGCAAAGGTGGCTCTGGCTCTTCAGTCTGCAGATACGGCGCCGGATATCGTATGTGAAGATACCTTCCAGCTGCCCTCAGACGTGGCTGCCGGATATTTAACCAATCTTTCCAGCTATTTAAAGGATTATAAGGAATGGAATGACGGAACCTTCTACGGTGCACTGGTTGATGGCGTTACCTACGATGACGGAAGCGTATATGGAATTCCTTATAGTACAGATACAAGAGGGCTTTGGTACAACAAGGATGTATTTGCGGCAGCAGGACTTGATACCAACTGGCAGCCAAAAACCTGGCAGGATGTCCTTGATACCTGCAAGGTAATCAAAGAAAAATGTCCGGATGTAGTTCCATTCTGGTGCAACTCCGGCGTAGCAACCGGCGAAGCAACTTCCATGCAGACCTATGAGATGCTTCTTTACGGAACAGGAGAGCAGCTTCTTGATAACAACAAATGGATTGTAAAAAGTGATAATATTTTAAAATCATTAAATTTTGTCAGCACAATTTATAAAGATGGTTACGGTCCTTCCTTATCAAAAGTATTAAATGGTGAGGCAGGTAACATCGCTTCCAGAGAGTATTTACCTAAAGGCAAACTGGCCATCACTTTAGATGGTTACTGGATGACAGGAAACTACAAGGAGACAGGAGCTGCACCGTGGCCGGAGTATAAAGATAAGCTTGGAATTGCAGCGATGCCCACCAGTGAAGGTCAGAAGCCAGGCAATGTTACCATGTCAGGCGGCTGGGCATTATCCATACCAAATCTGTCCGATCAAAAAGATGCAGCCATGGATTTTATCAAACACTGCATGAGCTATGATGTCTACTTAGATACCATTATTGCTCAGGGAAATATTGCCACAAGAACCGACATTGCAAAAGATGCTTCCTATTCTTCCCAGCCGTTTATGGAAACCTGCACCGGCTTCCTCTCAGGCGCGTTCTATCGTCCGAGAAACAGCCAGTATACGACTGTTACCACCCACATTCAGACCATGGTGGAATCCGTCGTGTCCGGTACCAGTCCGGAGGATGCTATGGCACAGTATCAGTCCGATGTGACCAACAGCGTAGGCGTGGAAAATGTAGTGGAAAAGTAAATCAGAATGAGGTCAGAGAGGGCAGGTTAGTTCAGTACCTGCCCTTCCCTTTCCCCGCATTCCATAAGGAGGCAACTATGAAGAAAAAACAAAGCGGCCTGTTGGAAGAGGCGAAAAAATCGGTACTGTTAATGCCGTCAGTCCTGCTTCTGCTAGTTTTCTTTGTCACTCCCATTCTGCTTACGGTATATTACTCCTTTACAAACCTGGCATTGTCAGGGGAGAATGCCAGGCAGTTAAAATTTATCGGACTGAGTAATTATTTTACCATGTTTAAAGACAGAACTGTCCGCATCAGCATTGGTAACACTCTGGTATTCCTGCTTGGAAGTCTGATTGGGCAGCAGGTTTTAGGTTTTATCATCGCTCTTAATATGAGAAATAAGAACAGGGTTTTCAGAGGAATTGTAGGTCCCATTTTTTTGGCAGGCTGGATTATGCCTGAGGTAGTCGTTGCTCTTTGCTGCAGCACTTTTTTTGGAGACAGCGGAACCTTAAACCAGATCTTTTCTTTTTTCCACCTGCCGCAAGTGGAATTTTTATTTGCAATTCCCATGCTTACGGTAATACTGGCAAATATCTGGCACGGAACAGCATTTTCCATGATGAACTTCCAGTCAGCACTGGATGGGGTACCTGCAGATATTGAGGAAGCGGCAAGAGTGGATGGAGCAGGACCTTTTCAGACCTTGATCCGGATTGTCTTACCATGCATTAAAAACACCATTGCAACCAATACCATGCTAAATACTCTGTCCACTCTTGGAGTGTTCGGATTGATTTATATGATGACAGGAGGCGGTCCGGGAACAAAAACCCTGACTCTTCCCATCTTTATGTACAGACAGGCATTTATCTCCCAGCAGCTGGGATATGGAACTGCCATATCCATGATCCTCCTGGTGATTGGAATTGTTCTGAGCGTATTTTATACCAGAATTATGAGAAATGATTAAGGAGGCAACCACATGTATTGGAAATTTCGAAAAACAATCCCTTACCTGGTACTCACAATGTTAGCTGTAATATTTGCCCTGCCTCTTCTCTGGATTTTACTTGCCTCCTTTGATGCCAATGCTTCCCAGGCGGTGAAGATGCCGTCTCAGTGGACCATGGAGAATTATAAAACCATACTGCTTAATCAGGCAAATCAGAGAGCGTTTGGAAATGGGCTTCTTATCTCTTTAGGGCAGTCCGTACTGGTGGTGGTGATTGCAGGGTTTGCAGCATATCCCCTGTCAAGATACGAACTTCGTTATAAGAACATGTTTTTATATACGATTTTATTTATGACCTCATTACCCATTACAGCTGTGATGGTTCCCGTTTATAAAATGTTTCTGACCGTTGGGTTGTATGATAAGATTGGAGGGCTCATATTATTTCTTACAGCAACATCCATGCCCTATGGAATCTGGCTGATGAAGAATTTTATGGATAATGTGCCAGTGGAGCTGGAGGAGGCTGCGTGGGTGGATGGGGCTTCTGCCTTTGACAGCTTAAGAAAGATTATAGCACCTCTCATGTTTCCGGGAATTTGTGTGGTTTTTATTTTCACCTTTTCAGGAAGCTGGGGCAATTTCTTTGTGCCTTATATTTTGCTGCAGACTCTGGATAAGTTTCCCGCTTCGGTAACACTTTATCAGTTTTTTGGGCAGCATGGAATGGTGATCTATGGACAGTTGGCAGCGTATTCCGCAGTTTATGCAGTTCCTTCCATTGTCCTTTATGTTCTGTCTCAGAATTACATGTCAAAAGGCTTTAATATGGCTGGAGCAGCCAAGGGCTGATAAAAAAGGAGGAATTTCACGTGATTTTAATAAAAGAGAGAATCGGCAAGCTGTTAAGCGATTTACAGTCTTTGATCTATAAAGAAGATATTACGGTATCAGAGTACCGGATGCTCAAATCAGCAGAACGGTTTGAGCATGTCAGTGATCTGGAGACGAAGTCATGGGAGGTGCTGTCAAAAGAAGAGCTTTGGGGTGGACACAGAGAGTATTACTGGTTTGAAACGGAAGTTACCATACCAGAAGAATGGGAAGATCAGTGTGTGGTTTATGAACTGCGGACAGGAAGGGAAGGCTTCTGGGATGCCACAAATCCTCAGTTTACCATTTATGTAAACGGAATCAGGCGTCAGGGGCTTGATGTAAATCATCGGGAAGTGCTTTTAACCAGACAGGCAAAAGCAGGAGAAACCTTCCGGATTATTTTATCTGCTTTTACGGGAGACCAGAACTTTAAGCTGATAATGGATTCTAAGATCCGCATTCTGGACCAGGAGACGGAACAGTATTTTTATGATGTATCCGTTCCCTATGAAGCAGCAAAACTGCTGCCTGACGGTGACAGCAGCTGTATAGCCATTTTATCGGCAGCAAATGAATCTTTGAATCTGCTGGATTTAAGAAAAGAGTATTCTCCGGAATATTATGAGAGTTTAAAAAAGGCTTCCCGCTATATGAAGGAAGAATTTTATAACCGCTACTGCGGAGGAGAAAGTAAAACCATATGCTGTGTGGGCCATACCCACATAGATGTGGCGTGGCTGTGGACGTTAGCTGTTACAGAGGATAAAGCAGTGAGAAGCTTTTCAACAGTTCTGGAGCTGATGCGACAGTATCCGGAATATGTCTTCATGTCCAGCCAGCCCCAGCTTTACAAATATGTGAAAAAGAACGCTCCCGATGTGTATGAAGAGATTAAGAAACGTGTGGCAGAGGGTAGATGGGAAACAGAGGGCGGCATGTTTGTGGAGGCGGACTGCAATTTATCTTCTGGAGAATCACTGGTCAGGCAGTTCCTTCACGGGAAGGAATTCTTCCGGGAAGAGTTTGGAACAGACAATGTGATTTTGTGGCTTCCAGATGTATTCGGATATTCTGCCGCGCTGCCCCAGATTATGAAAAAATGTGGAATCCGGTATTTTATGACAACCAAAATCAGCTGGAATGAATTTAATAAAATGCCCTATGACACCTTCTACTGGGAGGGAATTGACGGAACTAAAATCCTGACTCATTTCAGCCCCAGCAGGGAATATAATAAGGCGGCAGTTTTAGGGGGAACGGAGACAGAGCATTTTACCACCTATAACGCCTATTTAAATCCCACCTATGTAAAAGGTGCCTGGGAACGGTATAGTCAGAAATACTTAAATGATGAAGTGCTGATGTCCTTTGGGTACGGCGACGGAGGCGGTGGTCCGACTAAAGACATGCTGGAAAACCAGAGAAGGCTTGAAAAAGGAATTCCAGGCTGTCCCAAAACTCAAATGACAACCTCCAGACAATTTTTTGAAAATCTGGAACAGGACGTGAAAGGACAAAAGTATCTGCCATCCTGGGTAGGAGAGCTTTACCTGGAATATCACAGGGGAACCTATACCTCTATGGCAAGAAATAAAAAATACAACCGCAAGTCTGAGTTCCTTTTTGAAAATGCGGAATGCTTCGGAATGCTGAACCGGATACTGACAAACAGTTCCTATCCGAAAAAGACCATAGATGAAAGCTGGGAAGTTATTTTAAGAAATCAGTTTCATGATATTCTCCCAGGCTCATCCATCAAAGAGGTATATGAGGATTCCAGAAATGAGTATGAGAAGATTACAAAGACCGGTAAGGAATTAGTGGATCTGGCTTTGGATGAAGTGACGAAACAGATAGCCGGGACAAAAAACACTCTGGCTGTCTTTAATCCCAACAGTGTCTCTGGGGAAGGACTGGTAACCGTAAAGCTACCGGAAGGCATGAAAAACCCTGGAGTCACAGACGGAGAAAGCAGGCTGCCGGTTCAGTTCACAGAAGATGGAACTCTGCTGGTTGGGGTATCCGGGGTACCTTCAAAGGGCTATCGCACCTTTATTCTGACGGAAGATAATGGAAATGGGACTGAAACCACCCTCACGGCAGACGTGAAGCGTCTGGAGAACCAGTACCTCCGTGTTATTTTAAATGAGAAAGGGCAGATATCCTCCATCTACGATAAGATAATGGAGCGTGAAGTCCTTCCGGATCAGAAATGCGCCAATGTGCTGATGACCTATGAAGACCGTCCCCACAATTACGATGCCTGGGATGTAAATAATTATTATGTGGAAAAATCATGGGAAATTACCCATGTGGCCTCCATGGAACTGGTGGAAAACGGCCCGGTCCGTGCCACGGTCTGTGTAAAGAGAAAATACCTGGATTCTGTTATCTGCCAGTATATTTCCCTTAACTTTGACAGCCCTGAGATTCTCATTCGCAACGAGATCGACTGGAAAGAAAAAAATATCTTTATGAAATCCATCATACCCGTTGACGTCCATACAGACGAGGCTGTCTTTGATATTCAGTATGGAAATGTAAAGCGGAAAACCCACTATAACACCATGTGGGATTATGCCAGATTTGAGGTCTGCATGCATAAATGGCTTGATGTTTCCGAAGGTGATTACGGAGTCAGTGTGTTAAATGACTGTAAGTATGGTTGCCACGTTCATAATGGAGAGATTGGAATTTCCATGTTAAAATCAGCGGTATATCCAAATCCTGATGCAGACAAGGAACATCACAGTTTTGTATTTTCCATTTATCCCCATAAGGGGGACTGGAAAGAGGCTGGTACCCCAAAGAGAGCTTATCTTCTCAATAATCCCATGACTGCAAAGATTAAAAAGACGGATGAAGGCAGTCTGCCAGGTGCGTTTTCTCTTGTTAAAACGGATGCAGACAATGTAATCATCGAAGTGGTGAAAGAGGAACGAAACGGGGATGACATGATCATCCGTTTCTATGAGACTGCAAACCAGCGAACCACGGGAAAGATGCTCTTTGGAACCAAGATTCTTGGAGCTTGGGAATGCAGTATGCTGGAGGAGGAAGAACAGGAAATCCCATTCATAGACGCCTCTGCTTCCTATACCATAAAGCCTTATGAAATTAAAACCTGGAAAATAAAACTGAACTAGGCAGTCTGCTCATGCGCCTTCCTGCTTGCATAAATGAACAAGCCGTAATAGAATGGATAAGAGAAATTCTAGAGGGTTTGCAGGGAGAGGAAGGTGCATGGAATGATTACAATTAAAAAAATGGCGGAATTGCTCGGCACCAGCACAACTACCGTTTCCAATGTAATACATGGAAAAGAGGGGGAGGTATCTCCTGTTATGGTGGAAAAGGTGAAGAAACTGATTGAAGAATACGACTATGTTCCAAACAGAAATGCCAGAAATCTGGCCAGTAACCGGTCCGGAATCATTGGGCTTGCAATGAAAGCCAGCGAAAATAAGTACGATAACTTTGTAAAGGATCCGTTTGCAGGGGAACTGATCGGAGCAGTGGAGCGGTTTGTACGTGCTAAGGGTTATTTTACCATGCTATATGTATCCAGCGATATAGGAGAGATTATCAGTTCGGTTTCCAGCTGGAATGTAGATGGTCTCATTCTTCTTGGAATGCAGAAAGAAGATGGGGAACTGTTAAATCAGAAGATGAAAAAGCCCATGGTTTTCGTCGATGCCTATTTTGAAGATGTCCCTTTTGAGTACGTAAATGTTGGAATCGATGACAGAAAAGGTGGCAGAGAGATTACAGAATATCTCATACAGTCCGGCCACCAGAAAATCGCATTTCTGGCGGATAACTGTATGGGAGTAGACTATCAGCGGTTTATGGGATACCGGGATGCACTGACCAGTGCCGGACTTCCATGGAACGAAGACAACTTTATCAGGCTTAAACCAAGCGGTGCTGATTTGTCCCTTATTTTATCCCAGGCTTATGAGCGGGCAAGGGACTTTACCGCCTTTATCTGCGCATCGGATTATTATGCTGCTTTCATTTTAAATGATTTAAAGGACCGGGGGATGAAAATTCCCCAAGAGCTTTCTATCGTGGGATTTGATGATAATGTCTGCAGCCGTCTGGTGAGGCCTGCACTGACAACCGTTCATCAGGATGTAACGGAAAAAAGCCGGATTACCGTGGAAAAGCTGTTTCATATCATCAACGAAGAGGATTATGGAGCAAATTTAGAACAGCTTCCTGTCTTTATCGTGGAGCGTTCTTCCGTGAGAAGAATGTAGGGTTTCCGATATCTGACAGATGTGTATTGAAAGGCTGAGCTGTGGAATAGGGGGGATCGATCAAACTGACCAATCCCTCTTTCTTTGATGCCTCATTCAGGGGAATTCTTTTGCAGGTGGTTTTTTATCGTTTCCAATTGTTCCAAAACCAGCATCTTCAAGGAATTCGGTTGAATTGATAAAATATTTTCACCGTAGGAAATCAAATAATTTGCGATAAAAGTTTCTTCTCCTCTGTTATAAAAGCCTCTTATATAATTCTTCCCATTTTCATGGAACAGCTCCATAGACGGATAATGTTCCTTATAGAATATATCCCCACCTCTTGCAGAAATCCCAACTTCAAAGTCAACAGCATCGTCCTCTCTGAACATCTCTTTCACTGGAATAAGCAATTCAGTAAGCGGCCTGGGCAAATATTGATCACAGGAATTTACAGAATGAATTTTATCGCATCGGAACACTTGCGGTCTTTTAGTCTGAAAATTGTAGGCGGTGGCATACCATTGTCCATAGGCAGAGGTTATGTCAAAAAACTGAACGTAATACTGATTTATAATTTCTTTCTTTAGGTAGGTTACTTCGCACACTCTTTCCTCAACAGCCATGTTTAAAATGTCCTCCAAACAGCTGCATTCATTTTTATTCTGGTAACTTCCCAAGCTAAAAATCAATTCCATTCTCCGCAGCTTTTGTATCCGTTCTTCTGATATGCACCCTTCAAACTTTTGTTTTAGCTTTTTAACATTTAAGTGGAACGGGGTGGATTGATACGCGTTTAGGGTTTGCATGGCAAAGTACAAGGCATGAACCTCATCAATGGTAAAGACAATGGGCGATAGCAGACGGTTGGGTAGAATACCATAGTAGCCATTTCGTCCAGATGTGGAGTAAATTGGCATACCTATTTCTTCTAAGGACTGAATATCCCGAAGTGCTGTACTTTTGGATATGGAGTATCGATCCATGATGTTTTTTAAGTTAAATGACTTTTTATCATTGAGGTATATCATCATATCATTAAGCCGCTGGGATTTATTCATGGCATTTCCTCTTTTCGATTAAATGGTTTCACTAATTGACACCATTATAGATTATACTGGATTCAAGATCATAAAGAAAGGATTAAATGGTTTATGAAAAAATTATTTTTAGCATCATCCTTTAGTGATGTAGCTGACATATTTGCAGACTTTGAGAAAGATTTAAACGGAAAAACCGTCACCTTTATTCCCACTGCAAGCAAAACGGAAAAGGTTGTATTTTATGTGAAGGAAGGAAGAACGGCCCTTGAAAAGATGGGGCTGATTATTGAGGAGTTGGATATATCAGCAACTCCAATTGCTGAAATTACCGCCAAAATAAAAAACAACGATTTTATTTATGTGACAGGGGGCAACACATTCTTCTTGCTGCAGGAATTAAAACGAAGCGGTGCAGATCAAATAATTATTGATGAAGTTAAGGCCGGAAAACTGTATATCGGCGAGTCTGCTGGGGCAATGGTTGCATCTGCAAACATTGAATATGCAAAAGGAATGGATTCAGCAGAAAAAGCGCCTGACTTAGATAATTTTGATGCGTTAGGCCTGGTGGATTTTTATACGGTTCCCCACTATACCAATTCACCTTTTAAGAAAATCGGGCAGAAAATAGTGGACACCTATTCATCCGTATTAAACCTGTCTCCCATTAGCAATCATGAAGCGATTGTGGTCAGCGGTGATGATATAGCAATCAAAAGAAACTGAACTCCGGGTCAACCTGGTAATTAATCATCAATGAACGGCGGTTTTCGAAACCGCCGTTTTCTCTATTCAGTTGCTTGGTATTGTACATCCTTTTCATAAGGGTACAGCCAAAAGCAGCCTTTTTTAGTTATAAAAATAACTTGAAAAAGAATCAAAAAACTCTTGTTATATCCTCCATAAAGTGATAATATACTCTATATAGAACTTATGCGCATAAGTTACAATATATTTATTAAAATATCACTTTTTGACAGCATATTTTATAATGGAGGGTATATTATGAAGAAATACTTATGGGTTATGGCGATGGCGGGAGCAGCGGCAGTTTTATCACTTGTAGGTTGTGGATCAAGCGCACAATCAGGTGGAACTGTGGCCTCCTCTGCAGGAAGCCAGTCTGCAGACAGCAAGAGCGAGAGCCAGAGCCAGAGCCAGGCTAAGTCCGGGGGACAGGCGATTCGGATTGTAAACGGAAAAATCGAAATCGACGAGCCCTTAAAGGCATTTGCCAAAAAGTATCAGGAGAAGACCGGTCAGGAGGTTGTAATTGAGTCCCTTGGAGGCGGAGTTGACATCAATGGAACCATGAAGGGATACCTGGCAGCAGGCAATATGCCGGACTTATTTGTATTTGGCGGCGAAGGAGATTATCAGACCTGGAAGGATTATATGACCGACTTAAGCGGGGAGGAATGGGCTTCCCAGACAGAGTTTGGTTTTAAGTCAGAGGATGGAAAAACCGTAGGATTTCCTTATGCAGTAGAAGGATATGGCATTACATATAATAAAGATGTTTTGAAAGCAGCAGGAATCGATCCCGCTTCTCTTACCAATTATGACGGGTTTAAGAAGGCTTTTGAGGCCATTGATCAAAAAAAGGGAGAGCTGGGATTGTCCGCTGTATGCTCGGTTGCGGCTGAATCCGGACAGATGTACTGGTCAACAGGAAACCATCTGTTTGGTTACTATTTATCAGGCGGGTTAAAAAGAGGGGATACCACTTATATTGATCAGTTAAAATCCGGGAAGACGGACACAGAGCGTCTGGGGCAGTTTGCAGATTTCATGAAGCTACTGTTTGATTATTCAGATAAGAATACTCTGATATCCGGAACTTATGACGATCAGCTGGCTCTGTGGGCACAGGGAAAGACTGCATTTATCACCCAGGGGAACTGGATTGATCCCTCTCTTCCTGATTATAGTGTGAAGTTTGAATGTGGAATCGCTCCTCTGGCATTTACAAAGGAAGAGATGAAGGGTGTTCTTGCAGACTGTCCATCCTGGTGGGCTGTTTATAATAAAGGCACGAACATCGATGCATGCAAGGCTTTCTTAAAAGAACTTGCCCTGACAGAAGAAGGACAGGAATGTCTGGTAAGTGACTGCGGTATGATTTCTCCTTATACCACCTGCAAAGTTAGTCCAAAGACACCTTTGGCCATGAGTTTGAAGACCTATGTGGATGCAGGAAACACCTATTCCTGGCAATGGACGAAGATGCCGGAAGGAATCTCCATGAATGCGACTGGCAAAGTGTTTGAGCTGTATGCAAAAGGAGAGATTGACAAAGATGGATTTGTAAACATGATGCAGACGGCAATTGCAGACTATGTGAAAAAATAACCGGGTTGGGCGGCCAAAAGCCGCCCGTATCCATATGGTAACGTCAAAGCAGAGATAAAGGAGAAGTCGTATGGAGGGAAAAGCAAAAAAGATAACGACATATCTGCCGGCAGCGATAGGTGCAGCAATGGTCTGCTGCGGGCTGTATTTTGATTTTTACAACAGGGATTTTTGGGGAAGGGGTCCATTACTGGCGGGCGGACTGCTTCTGCTTATGATTAGTCTTTATCTGGTTCCTGGAAAAAAGCACAGGGTGATCGTAAATGGTTTATTTCTGCTGCCTCTCATAGGCGCTTTTTTCATAACCGTGCTGATCCCTTTTATATTTGGCATTTTTTATTCATTTACGGACTGGAATGGAATTAAGTTTACCCAGTTTGTTGGTCTTAAGAATTATGGACAGATGTTTCATGCTCCTGATTATTTATATTCGCTGTTAATTACATTCTTATTTACGGTTTTTAATATGGTAGCTGTCAATTTGGCTGCGTTTTTCCTGGCGATTTTATGTACTTCGGGGGTAAAGGGAAGAAATTTCTACAGAGCTTCCTTTTTTCTCCCAAATTTAATCGGAGGAATTGTACTGGGATATGTGTGGCAGTTTATCTTTAATAAAGTGTTCACAAGCGTGGTGGCAGGAAGTGTTTCCATGCTGACCAGTCCCAATCTGGCATTTTTTGCAATTCTCATTGTCAGTACATGGCAGTACGCTGGTTATATTATGATGATTTATGTTACCGGTCTTCAGGGAGTTCCAAAAGATATTCTGGAAGCGTCGGCTGTAGACGGGGCAGGAGCGTTAAAAACTCTCTTACATATTAAGCTGCCTATGATTGCCAATACTTTCACAGTGTGTATTTTTCTTACCCTGGTCAATTCCTTTAAGCAGTTCGATTTAAACTATGCGATTACAAACGGAGCGCCCAGCCGGATTCTTGGAGCAAAGGCAGTGGCTTCCACGGAATTTCTGGCTCTTAATATTTATAATACGGCGATTGCAAGAAACAGATATGCGGAAGGGCAGACAAAGGCAGTGGTATTCTTTCTCATTCTGGCAGCCGTATCTCTTACCCAGGTTTCCATCAGTAAGAAAAGGGAGGTGGAACTATGAAAGAAATTAGCGGGAGGAACAAAATGACATGGGAAGTAAGGCAGCCAAAACATCTGCTTCCTGAGCTGATGGGTTTCATACTTTCACTGATTGTGCTGTCACCCTTTATTCTTGTGGTATTTAATGCAGCGAAAAAAAGTGCAGATATTGTAATCAGTCCCATTGCACCTCCGTCTGACTGGGGACAACTGTTTATTAACTTAAAAAATGTGATCGGCAACCAGAATTTCAGCTATTGGAAATCCTTTGGAAGTTCCTTGTACATCACTGCAGTCAGTCTGATTTTACTGACCTTATTTTCCAGTATGGCGGCGTGGGTACTGGTTCGGAATAAGACAAAATGGTCCCAGTTGATTTTTATGATGTTTGTGGCATCCATGGTTATTCCGTTCCAGGTGGTCATGCTCCCTCTTTTGTCTACATTTCGCAAGGTATCTGAATTTACAGGAATTCCTTTGTTAAGCAGCTATACCGGTATCATTACTGCCTATCTGGGATTTGGAGGCTCCTTATCTGTGTTTATTCTCCATGGATTTATAAAGGGAATTCCAAAAGAACTGGAGGAAGCAGCATGGATTGATGGCTGCAGTCCGGAAAATACATTTTTCCAGATCGTGTTTCCGCTGTTAAAGCCTGTGCAGATGACTGTGCTGATTCTAAACGGAATCTGGATCTGGAACGATTACCTTCTTCCTTCCCTGATGCTGGGGCTCAATGGAAGAATCAAAACCCTGCCTGTTGCAGTGAGCAGCTTTGTAGGTTCCTATGTCAAGCAGTGGGATTTAATACTGGCAGCCGCATTTCTTGCCATGATTCCCATTGTGATTCTGTTTTTATGTGCCCAGAGGCAGATTATACAGGGAATGGTAGAAGGGGCAATTAAATAATGGAAAGGAGTCTGAGATGGAACGAAAATGGTGGAAAGAGGCAATTGTATATCAGATCTATCCCAGAAGTTTTAAAGACAGCAACGGAGATGGGATTGGCGACTTAAATGGGATCAGGCAGAAGCTTTCCTATTTGAAACTATTAGGAATTGATGTAATCTGGCTATCCCCTGTCTATCAATCCCCCAACGATGATAATGGATATGACATTAGTGATTACAAAAAGGTTATGGATGAATTCGGAACCATGAATGATTTTGATGATTTGTTAAAAGAGGCCCATGAATACGGAATCAGAATTATTATGGATCTGGTGGTGAATCATACCTCTGATGAGCATCCGTGGTTTATGGAGAGCCGGAGCAGCAGGGAGAATCCTTACCGGGATTATTACATCTGGAGAGAGGGAAAAGGAGAGATAAATCCGCCCAATAACTGGGGTTCCTGCTTTGGAGGTTCTGTATGGGAAAAGGATGAGAAAACAGGCATGTATTACCTGCATTTGTTCTCCCCAAAGCAGCCGGATTTAAACTGGGAGAATGAGGCTGTCAGAAATGAAGTTTTTGAAATGATGGACTGGTGGTGCAGAAAAGGAATCGATGGTTTTCGAATGGATGTAATCAGTATGATATCCAAAACCCCCTCCCTTCCAGACGGAGAAGTAAAGGAAGGGCTTTATGGGGATTTTTCACCCTATGCAGTCCATGGACCAAAGGTTCATACCTATCTGAAAGAAATGAATAAAAGGGTTTTGTCTAAATACGATTTGATGACAGTCGGTGAGACTGCAGGGGTTACGGTGGAGGAAGCGAGAAAATATGCAGGTTCCGGAGAACAGGAATTAAATATGGTTTTCCATTTTGAACATGTGGAGGGTGACGGAGAACTGCTAAAGTGGACGGATAAAAAACCGGATCTGCTGCGGTTAAAACGAATACTCTCCAGATGGCAGGAGGAGCTGGGAGACGATGCCTGGAACAGTTTATACTGGGATAATCATGACCAGCCAAGAGCCGTTTCCCGATTTGGTGACGACAGCAGCCGTTACAGAGAGGTTTCCGCCAAGATGCTGGCAACCTGCCTTCATATGATGAGAGGGACTCCTTATATTTATCAGGGAGAGGAATTGGGGATGACCAATTATCCATTTACAGAAATGTCCCAGTTTCGGGATATTGAGAGTCTGAATGCTTATAAAGAGCTTACTGGAAAAGGCCTTGTAAACCATGATACCATGATGAGGTATTTAAGGTGCAAAAGCAGGGATCATGCAAGGACTCCCATGCAGTGGAATGATGGCCGGGAGGCCGGATTTACCGATGCAGAGCCCTGGATCTCTGTGAACCCTAATTATATTGAAATTAATGCGGAAAAAGAACTGGCAGATGAAAACTCTGTGTTTCATTATTACAGGAAGCTGATTGAGCTTCGGAAGAATTATGAGATTATTGTTTATGGAAAATATGAACTGATTATGAAAGAGGACGCCCGGTTATTTGCCTATCTGCGAAGTCTGGGAGACCAACGACTGCTGGTGGTTTGTAATTTTTCTGATGAGGAGGCAGCTATATCCATACCTGAAGAATTTTTTAGAGAGGATGCAACGTGTCTGATCCATAACTACAATGACTCTTTGCAACAAAGACATAGCTGGCTGCTACCCTATGAAGCGGCAGCCTATTACCTGCAAAAGAAATAACCTGAATGGAGAAATAGAATGAAAAAACAATGGTGGCATGATAAGGTTGCCTATCAGATCTATCCAAAAAGCTTTCGCGATACCAATGGAGATGGCATAGGAGATTTAAGAGGCGTGATTTCAAAACTGGATTACTTAAAGGAGCTTGGTATCGATATTATCTGGTTATCACCGATTTATCAGTCTCCCTTTGCAGATCAGGGATATGATATTTCCAATTACTATGAGATTGATCCCCGGTTCGGTACCATGGAGGATTTGCAGGAACTGATTGATGAAGCAAAAAAAAGGAATCTCTACGTCCTTCTTGATTTAGTGGTGAACCATTGCTCCGATGAACATGAATGGTTTCAGAAGGCTCTGAAAGATCCGAAAGGTGAATATGGTGATTATTTTTACATCAGGGAAGGAAAAGATGGGAAAGAGCCTTCCAATATCCGGTCCTATTTCGGAGGAAGTGCATGGGAACAAATAGGGGATACCGGCCTTTATTACCTTCACCTGTTCCATAAAAAGCAGCCGGATTTAAACTGGGAAAACCCAGTGGTGCGAAAAGAAATCTACGACATGATCAACTGGTGGCTGAAAAAAGGAATTGCAGGATTTCGGATTGATGCCATTATGAATATTAAAAAGGCCCTTCCTTTCCATGATTATGAGTCTGACCGGGAAGACGGACTGGCAGACTGCAGGCGGATGCTAAAAGAAAATGAGGGCGTTATGGATTTTTTAAAGGAGATGCGGGACGCCACCTTTCACCAATATGATGCCTTTACTGTGGGGGAAGTTTTTAATGAGAAAAAGGAAGAGCTGTGTGATTTTATAGGGGAAGACGGATGTTTTTCCAGCATCTTTGATTTCAGCCAGACTGTATTCGGCGCAAGTGAAAAAGGCTGGTATGACAATCGTCCGGTTACGCCCGACGATTACCGGAAGTGTTGCTTTGACAGTCAGGAACGAGCGGAGGGGATCGGTTTTCTTTCTAATATCATTGAAAACCACGATGAACCAAGGGGGGTAAGCAGATATATTCCTGAGGGAGAGTGTTCCGATGCTGCAAAAAAGATGCTGGCAACCCTGTATTTTCTGTTAAAGGGAATGCCCTTCATCTATCAGGGGCAGGAAATAGGTATGGAGAATGTCGCTTTTGAAAACATTGACCAGTATGACGACATTTCCACATTAGAAGAATACCAGGTGGCAATTGAAAATGGTTTGTCAAAGGAACAGGCTTTGGAGGCTGTAAAGCGCTACAGCCGTGATAATGCAAGGGTACCCTTCCAATGGGACGACAGTGAGAATGCGGGATTCACCACAGGAACAGCCTGGCTCCCGGTCAGTAAGGACTATCCCGCCATTAATCTGCATCATCAGTCTGCAGATCCTGATTCCGTTTTTCATTTTTACAAAAAGCTGATTGCGCTAAGAAAGAATGAGGAATATAAAGATACCCTTATTTACGGCCAGCTGATACCCGCATATTTAGAAATGGAACGGCTGATGGCCTACTATAGAAACGGGGAACATGAGAGGATTCTTGTCATAGGAAACTTTAAAACGGAAGAACAGGAAATAGATCTGATGGAACCGTACCGTAAAATCCTGCTTAATAATTACGATACGGTAAGAGAAGCTGGGAAGAAGCTGGTACTAAAGGGTTATCAGGTGCTGGTACTGTTATTTTAATAGAATCTCTCCGGATTTTATCAACTGACTGCCATAGAGGCGTCAGTTGATAAGATCCGGGTACATATCCGATGCAAGCTGTTCCACTCCGTCTAAAATCTGATAACTATAGCCCCAGAACTGACTAAAGTCTATAATGTATATCTGCTTGTTCAAAACTGCAGAAAGTGACTGAAGTGCAGGCATCTTATAGATTTCTTCAACGGATTTTTCTGCCTCCGGGCCCCCTGAGTAACGAGAAATCAATAAAACATCAGGATTGGTTGAAACAAGCTGTTCCAGTGTGATTTCACCGGATGCACTTTTAAAAGCATTGTCCAGATTTATCATATTCAACGCATCATTCTGAAAGGTATCAGAGGTTGCAGAATAGACGGAAAGGTCTCCATCGCTGTAGGATACATAGGCATAAGTAAGCTGGGGCACAACTCCTGAGATTGTATCGGTTAAGTGATTAATCCTGGAATGCAGGCTGTCTGCCAATACGGATGCCTGATCCTGTACACTGAATATTCTGCCAAGCTCTTCTATATCCTGAAACAAAGCGTCAACGGTTGCGCCACGTTTGCAGGTGTTAAAGATGTAAGTATTGATTCCCAAAGAGTTTAATTCATCAACGCTTCCCACCCCCCATTCTGCATCCGCAAACAAGTCGCCACGTCCAATGATCAAATCCGGATTAGCTCCCAGAGCTACTTCTTTTCCAACATAACCATTGGCCAGTACGGGAATTTTTAAGAATTCTTCGGCAATATCTTCAGAGGTCTCGCCGTAAAGAGCGGCAACACCTGCCATGGTGTCTGTCAGACCCAGACGAATCAGCAGTTCCGCTGTGGACTGGTTGTTGGCGACCACACGTGTGGGAGCTGCTTCAAAAACCTGCTGTCTGGATGTCCAGTTGCCATCATTGATGCTGTAATTGGACACGGTTAAGGGATAGGAGAGGGAACTGGACTGCTGGTTAGTCTGAGAATCCACAGTCTCCGTTTTCTGAGTTGTCGTTTCCGGATTGGAAGAGGCAGAGCCAGAGGTACATCCAACTAATCCTGCAACCATAAGAACAGACAGGGATATGCCTGCAAAATGCTTTTTCCAAATAATATTCAATTGTGTTTCTCCTTTTAAGATTATTGGTTAGTGAAAGCTAACTTAAAAAGTATACTGTAAAAAGAGCAGATTTGTCAACCTGTTTTACATGGTCTCACCTGATCATTAAAAAGATGATTGTGTTGACAGTTGTATAGAGGTATGATATATTGAAATGCGGTTAGAAATGACTAACTTATAGTAACATAAGGGTCCAGTTTTTATAAATATGTTAATTACTAAGGAGCATCAGCATGAAGACACAAAGCAGCATAACTGCAAGGAATAGAAAAAAAGAGAGCATCCAGCAGAAGGCATTTGTACCGTTGGTCATCGTTCTGATCGTTTTTATTGTATTTTCAGTCGGTTGTTCGGTGTCCATTGGGCAAGTTCCTATTTCTCTTAATGATACGTTTCAGATCCTGCTTTATAAGATTTCCGGAATGAGATTTGGCTCATTAGAAGGGCTTTCCACGGCCTCTTTTGCGGATATTATCTGGCACATCCGTCTGCCCAGGGCGCTGATGTCAATGCTGGTTGGAATTGGGCTTTCCCTATGCGGCGCGGTAATGCAGGCATCCGTACAAAATCCGCTGGCAGACCCTTACATATTGGGAATCTCTTCAGGAGGTGCCTTAGGAGCTACCTTAGCTATTTTGCTGGGATTTGGTTTTCCTGGAGTACTGGGACAGATGGGGGTTGCCGCCTGGGCATTTGCAGGTTCATTTGGAGCGGCTGTCCTGGTGATGGTGATTGCTCACATGGGAGGGAAGATTACTTCTGCCAAGCTGGTTCTTACAGGCATGGTGATCAATGCGCTGTGTAGCGCGTTTTCTAATTTTATTATTTATTTTGCAAATAATGCGGAAGGAATTAAGACAGTAACTTTCTGGACCATGGGAAGTATCGCATCTGCAACATGGGGGAAGCTTCCTTTGACAGCAATCAGTATAGGAATTGCGGTTGTGTTTTTCTTAACCCAGTTTCGGGTGCTTAACACCATGTTGTTAGGGAGTGAAGCGGCTGTCACGCTGGGTATTTCCTTAAATCGTTATCTTCGCATTTATATGATGGTTTGTGCATTCGTTACGGGAATTATAGTTTCCAGTTGTGGCACTATCGGTTTTGTTGGATTAATTATTCCACATATTGTCAGAGGGGTGGTGGGAACAGATCATAAAAGACTGATTCCGGTTTCTGCCTTGTTTGGAGCTGTCTTTCTTATTTGGGCCGATGTATTTTCACGTACATTGATTCATCAGAGTGAGCTGCCCATTGGTATTATTACATCCATGATCGGCGCTCCCATGTTTATGTATATGCTAATGAAAAAAGGATATGGATTTGGAGGTAAATAGGTGGATCTTCACGCAAATAATATGATCGTTACATTATCCAATACTGATATTGTGAAGGATATTTCAATTAAAGTAAAAGAGAAACAGTTTGTTGGGTTAATAGGACCCAATGGCTGTGGAAAGTCCACGTTGCTCAAGAGTATTTATAAGGTGATAAAGCCCAGGCAGGGCAGTATTTATCTGGGTGATCTGGATGTGGTAAAATCAGATCCCAAGTCGGTTTCTCGTATTATGGGTGTTGTTGGTCAGTTTAATGATCTTAGTTTTGATTTTACCGTTCAGGAAATGGTCCTTATGGGAAGGACTCCCCACAAAAAATTTATGGAGGGTGATTCTGAGGAGGATTATAAAATTGTCAGTGCTGCACTTAACCAGGTTAGCCTGTCCGGTTATGAAAATCGTAGCTACCTTACCTTGTCGGGAGGTGAAAAGCAGCGTGTCATACTGGCACGTGCCCTGGCACAGCAGCCCTCCTTCCTGGTTATGGATGAACCCACCAATCATCTGGATATTAAATATCAGCTGCAGATTTTATCCATTGTAAAGCGAATGAATGTTGGTACCCTTGCTGCTCTGCATGATCTGGAGCTGGCTGCTGAATACTGTGATTATCTTTATGTAATGAAGCAAGGAAAAGTGATTTCACATGGAACTCCAATGGAGGTACTGACCAGTCAGCTGATCGGAGAGGTTTACGATGTGGAGTGCGAAATTTATACCAATCCCATTACAGGGGAGTTGAGCATCGCCTATCTGCCGGTAACCATGCATTGCGGGGAAGATGGAAAATAAAATAGAAATATTATCCATAGGGACGTTGACATCAATTCTGTGGAGGAATATAATGAATTCAGGGGTATATACGATGGTATATGCCCTTTTGTATATTATGACATAGGAGGAAAATAATCATGAGTGATAAAAAATCAGATAATCTTCATTGTCCCTGCTGCAAACGTCACTGTTCCATTGATGATCTTCACTGCAGCAAAGGTAAGGTCTATGCAAAATCATTAAAACGGAAAGAAGAGGCCAGCAAACAGCAAACAGAAGACTATGAACCGTCTTTCAGCAGAATTCTTCTTACCTATAAATTGGGGTTTCACCGGCTGTTCGGCCAGAAGGAGAAAGAGTTAAGCGGTAAGAAATTAAGAGCACTGATAATGGGAGCATTGTTCCAGACAGATGGAAAGACTGCAACAGAACTGGAAACAGAAACTGGAATCGGAAACGAGAAGTTAAAGGAGTGTCTGGAAAAACTGGAAAAAAAGGAATATGTAAAAAAGAAAACCCAGCCAGAGGGATTACATCAGTATACCCTTTCGGGTGAAGGAACAAAAGCGGCAGAAGAATTTATTACGGGTGGAGACAAAGAAGTGTTATGCCGCCTGGAAAAAGAAGAAAGAGATCAGCTGGAACGATTATTAAGGAAATTATTACCATAGAAAAAATCTATATTGACTTCACCATTTATTTCACTAATTGTCCGACATGTGCACAAGAAATGTAAAAAAACACGTTTATGTTTGCAGTTTTCATCAGATGTGATACAATGATTGTATGACAACATGAAAGATTTAGACTGAAAACATCAATTAAAGGAGTGAATTAAATGGAAGAACTTTCCAGAATTCCCATTGTACAGCAGGTAGTAAACAGCATGAAGGATTATATTGCAGCAGATGGAATTTTGGTTGGGCAGAAATTGCCTACAGAAAAGGAGTGGTGCGAGAAACTGACCGTTGGCAGAGGAACAGTCAGAGAAGCATTCCGCATTCTGGAGGCCAGGGGGCTGGTAGAGATTAAGCCTGGTCGGGGAGCATTTCTGGTCAGCAAAAAGGAATTAGGTCAGGAAGAACTGGCTGAGTGGTTTCTTAAAAATGAAGTTGAATTAAAGGATTACATTGAGGTAAGAAGTGCAGTGGAACCCTTATGTGCCAGAATTATCGCCAAACGGGCCACGGATGGGGAGCTGGAGCAGATTGAACGAACCCATTTCCGGTTTATCCGGTCTGTGGAAGAGAATGATTTTGCGGGTATGGCAAAGTATGATGAACGGCTGCACCGGCAGATTGTGGAGGCCAGTAAAAACAAGATGCTCATTTTTATGAGTAAAAAAATTGATGAGTGCATTCGTGATTTCCGGTTGAGAACGTTTCAGGTTCCTCAGAATGCCCAGAACGCGATCCGGGCACACCATAACATTGTGGAAGCGTTAAAGGCACGGGATGAAGAAGTGGCAGAACTTTATGCCAAACGCCATATTTCATTGATTAACACAGATATGAATGTGATTATAAAACGATAATAGAACTGGCAAAATTCCTGCCAAAATTGTGGAATTTTGTCAGTATATTAACGTTGCATTTTCATCAATATGTGATACAATGCAACATGTATAAAGAAGTATGCAGGAGATGGAAAAACACCTGCAGCGGGAGGACCTGCATTGGAAACCAGGAGGAAAAAGTCTGGGATACATCGTCTGATACTGGCATGTTTTTTTTGCACGGCAGTATTAATGACACAACTGAATACGGTTGATGTGGTCAAGAGCCTGGGACATCCTGGCTTTTTTTCCGTGAGCAGTTTTTCCAATGATAACCTGCGTCATAAAAGATATGATGCAATGATTGAATCGAAGGATGTGCTGGAAGAGGAAGCGGTAAGTGATGTATTTCTTAATATTGTAAGCCGTTCAAATTTAAAAACCGTAATCCTTGATTATATATGTTTAAAAACATTCTTCTTATTTATACCGTTTGCGTTATGGTCACTCCGCACCGTTCTTATGCGGGAGGGATATATAAGCCGGATGTTTGTGATACGTTATATTCATAATTCGGATGGAGAAAAAGAAGCAGCAGGCATGCTATGGCAGAATAAAAAATTAATATAGAAAATGAGGAAAACTTATGAAGCCAGGAAAGAAAATGCTTGCTGCAATATTTCTAGGAATTGCGGCCATTGTTTGTATTGCTATATTTGGAGCAGGAGATAGTGTTAAAGGAATCTTCGATATGCGGTTTGGTATCGATATACGAGGAGGAGTAGAAGCTATTTTCGAGCCTCAGAATTTAGACCGTAAGCCTACGGCCCAGGAACTGGAGTCGGCAAGGGAAGTAATTGAGAGCCGTATGGACAGCCAGAACATTGCTGACCGTGAAGTCACTGTGGATAAAGAGGCTGGTTATATCATAGTACAGTTCCCATGGAAATCAGGGGAAACTGATTTTAACCCGGAAGATGCAATATCTGAGTTAGGTGAGATGGCAGAACTGACATTTAAAGACCCAGATGGAACTGTTTTAATTCAGGGTAAAGATGTTGAGAAGGCCACTCCTCAGACGAATACATCCAATGGAATCAAGACATACGTAGTAGCTCTCAGCTTTAACAGCAATGGATCAAAGCTGTTTGAAGATGCCACCGGAAAACTGATCGGAAAAAGAATCGGAATTTATATGGATAATAATCTGATTTCCAATCCTACGGTTCAGAATCAGATATCAGGAGGACAGGCGGTAATCACTGGTATGAAGAACTACGAGGAGGCTAAGGCTCTGGCTGAAAAAATTAATGCCGGTGCGCTTCCTTTCTCCTTAAAAACAACCAACTTCTCTACCATTAGCCCATCCCTGGGAAGCAATGCTTTAACAATTATGGTCTATGCCGGACTGGCTGCATTCGTCGTGATCTGTCTCTTTATGATCGTGTTCTATAAAATGCCAGGTATTGTTGCATGCGTTACACTGCTTTTACAGATGGTAATTCAGATGCTGGCAGTTTCGGTTCCCCAGTATACCCTGACCCTTCCGGGAATTGCAGGTATTATTCTGACACTTGGTATGGCTGTGGATACCAATATTATTATTTCAGAGCGTATATCAGATGAACTAAAGAAAGGATCATCGGTAAAGGGAGCTGTCATTTCCGGTTATAAGAATGCATTTTCATCGGTACTGGACGGGAATGTGACAACTGCGATTGTAGCAGTGATCTTAATGATCTTTGGATCCGGAACCATGCTGAGCTTTGGTTATACCCTGCTGGTTGGTATGGTGGTAAATCTTCTGATTGGTGTATCCGTATCCAAACACCTGATACTGTCATTGATTCAGTCTGATTTCTGGAGAAATGAAAAAAGGTTCCGAATCAGAAAAGATAAAAAGATCATTCCTTTCTATCAGAAAAAATATATATTTGCGATTATCTCAGGATTCGTTATCCTGTCCGGTATCGCGGGCTGCTTCTTCTATGGAGTGAAACTGGATACTCAGTTTACAGGCGGTGCAGTTCTGTCTTATTCCGTTTCTGAACAGGCAGATACCGGTAAAATACAGGAAGCCATTGAAAAACAGACGAAGCGTCCTGTAACCGTTCAGATTAAAGAAGATAATATGACTGGATTAAAGAGGCTGTCTGTTACACTTGCCGGAAATGCAGGTATGTCACCGGAAGAACAAAAGGCCATTACGGATACAATTAACAGTACCATTGGCAAAAATGATGCAAAGCTGTCCGAGACATTTGTGGTAGAGCCTTATATTGGTGCTAAAGCGCTGAAGAACGCCGCTGCTGCCATTATCCTGTCACTGATCTTTATTGTTGTATATGTCTGGATCCGTTTTTCTGTTATATCTGGTCTGTCTGCCGGAATAACAGCGATGATTGCCCTGGTTCATGATGTCCTTGTGGTATTCTTTGCATTTGTATTGTTCCAGATTCCGTTAAATGATGCGTTCGTTGCGGTAGTACTGACGATCATCGGTTACTCCATTAACGATACGATCGTAATTTACGACAGAATTCGTGAAAACAGAAAACATGATTCCAAGATGCCGGTGGATACTCTGGTTAACGTAAGTACATCCCAGACACTGGGAAGATCCATTAATACTTCTGCAACAACTGGAATTTGTGTATTAATTCTTATGGTGGCTTCTGTGTATTTCCATATTGAGTCCATCATGGAATTCTCACTTCCTATGTTCTTTGGTATCCTGACTGGCTGCTATTCGTCAATTTGTGTGGCAGGTACTCTCTGGGCAATGTGGGAGAAAAAGAAAGGGAAATAATAAGTTATCAGGCGAGGGCCGGGTAGTCAGTTTAATTGACTGCCTGGCCTTTTTTTTGATTGTAAGACAAGTTTGCATGATGGTGTATGACTACATTTTGTTTGTTTTGTATAATTTTAAAAATAATGTTGACAAATTTCGAGTAAAGATGTATTATAAATCTACAATATTGTATGACAGCATACAATAAAAGCAAGCCCGGGAAGCTTAAAGAATGATATCATACAATGTTATCAACAAAAGTAACAAAAAATGTATGTAATTTAACAACTAAACGTGTTGAGAGGTGGATTATTATGAAAAAAGTAATTGGAATTGTATTATCAGCTATGATGGCAATCTCATTGACTGCCTGCAGTTCGACTGCAGACAATACAGCCCAGACTCAGAGTGAGGCGCAGACAACTGCAGCTGTAACATCAGAAGCAAAGGGGACGGAAGCAAAAGGAACAGAAGAAAAGCAGAAACCAGTTAAAATAGGAGTTTCTGCACCGGATTTAACCAATGTTTTCTTTATTCAGATTAAAGAGGCGATGCAGAAATCCCTTCAGAACCCGGAAGATGAACTCATCATACAGGATGCAGGCGGAGACCAGAATAAGCAGATGAATGACGTTATGGATATGATCAATCAGGGGTGCGACGTAATCTGTATCTCAGCAATTAACTCCGAAGGCGTAAGGGCAACACTGGAAGCATGTAAGGAAGCCGGAATTCCGGTAATTGCATTTAATACCGCGGTAAAAAATCCGGAACTGGTTCAGTGTACCGTTGTTTCCGATAATCTGGAAGCAGGAAAGCTTTGTGCACAGGCACTGGCTAAAGCGTTAGATGGAAAAGGCAAAGTAGTTGAAATTACATACAGTACAACAGAAGTTTGTTATAACCGCCAGTTGGGTTTTGAACAAGAAATGAAAAATTATCCTGGAATTGAAATCATTCAGACAAAGGACGTAGAGAAACCAAAGTCCGATTATTCTCAGCCGATTATGGTTGATTTTATTAATGCCAATCCAGTCATTGACGGCGTATTTACAATCAACGATCCTACTGCCAGAGGAGCAATTGCAGCATTAAAAGAAGCTGGACGTCTGGATAAGACCAAGGTTGTATCTGTGGATGGATCAGATGAAGGAAAAGGATTTATCCGGTCTGGTGAGATGGTAGCATCTGCTGCACAGGATCCGGCTGGAATCGGAGCTACCTGTATGGAAAGCGCATACAGACTTCTGTCTGGTAAGACAATTGAAGAGAAGGTAGTGGTACCCATGTCTATTATTACGGAAGAAAACGTTGGTCAGTAATCCGTAAATACTTTGACCCGAAGCGATGAATGCAGAACAGGAGTAGAAAAACATGTCAGACGCATATGTTTTTGAGATGAAAGATATTACAAAAGCATTTGGCCGCAATGTTGTGCTAGACGGAGTCAGTATTTCCATAAAGCCCGGAGAGGTCCGGGCTCTTATGGGAGAAAACGGTGCAGGAAAGTCGACTCTGATGAAAATTTTAGGCGGCATTATCAGTGCAGATTCCGGTACGATTTTCATGAACGGAAAAGAGGCTTCCATCAAACATGTAGAGGATGCCAGAGCCTTCGGCGTCAGCTTTATCCATCAGGAAATCACCAATATTCCGGAGATGACCATTGCTGAGAATATTTATCTTGGAAGAGAACCGAAAAATCATTTAAAAATGGTGGATTACCGGAGAATGAAAAAGGAAGCTCAAAAAGCTCTTGATGCCCTGGGACTTACACTGGATTCCGGAATGCTTATTCGTGGCTTGTCCGTTGCCCAGCAGCAGATGATTGAGATTGCAAGAGCTGTCAGCGAAGGGGCGAAAATTTTAATTCTTGATGAACCAACTGCTTCTTTATCAAAAAGTGAGACTGACAATCTGTTTTCTCAGATTGCCCGTCTAAAAAAGGCCGGAGTTGCCATGATTTATATCTCCCACCGTATGGAAGAGACCTTTAAGGTATGTGATTCCGTTACTGTGCTCCGGGATGGTAAATTCATCGGAACCAGGCAGACCAGTGAAACAACAGAAAACGAACTGATCAGCATGATGGTCGGACGTGAGTTTAACAATATGTACGGGAATGAGCGCGTCATTGGGGGCGATGTAATCCTGGAAGTAAAACATTTGACAACCTATAAAGTTACTGATATCAGCTTTACATTGAAAAAAGGGGAAATACTTGGATTTTCCGGACTGGTGGGAGCTGGGCGTACAGAGCTGGCACTGGCAATATTCGGAATTGACAGCATACAGTCAGGGGAAGTCTGGCTGGAGGGAAAACAGCTTACAATCAAAAAACCGAAGGATGCCATATCAGCAGGCATTGCCCTTGTACCGGAAGAGCGCAAGGAGCAGGGGCTTTTTCTGGGGCACAGCATTGCAACCAACCTGACTTTTCAGGTACTTTCTGAATATATACAGCGGTTACAGGTAGATAAGAAGAAAGAAAAACGTATCGTTGATGAATTTAAACAGAAGCTTTCTATTAAGATGGCTTCAACTGAACAGACAGCGGGAGAATTATCCGGTGGAAACCAGCAAAAAATCGTCATATCAAAGTGGCTGGCTGCAAAGCCCAAGGTCCTGATTCTGGACGAGCCTACAAGGGGAATTGATGTGGGGGCAAAGGCTGAGATATATAAACTGATGCATACCCTGGCTCAGGAAGGGGTTTCTATCATTATGATATCTTCCGAGCTTCCTGAAATTATTAACAATTCCAGCCGGATCGCCGTTATGAGGGAAGGTTGTCTGGCAGGAATCATCGATCAGACAGTAACGGAAAGCTCGCAGGAAATGATCATGTCATATGCAGTGGGAGGAGAACATACAACATGCTAAGCAAGAAGAATCAACCAGAGACAGCGCAGTTAAAAGCACCGGGCCTCTGGGATACCAATCCCTTTCTGATCTGGCTGAAACGGAATATGGCAGCCATGATCGCCCTGGTTTTCTTATGCGTCTTATTATCATTCACAACCGATACCTTTCTTGTGAAAAATAATCTATTCAGTGTTTTACGGCAGGTGTGTGTGAACTGCTTTATCGCTTTTGGAATTACCTGTGTCTTAATCTGCGGAGGCATTGATTTGTCAGTCGGTTCTGTTGTGGCAGCAGCCGGAGTAATAGCCGTACGATGCGGGAATGGAGGACTTCCCCTGATCGCAGTATTTCTGATTCCTCTGTTGTTTGGAGCAGTTATCGGCTTTATGAACGGATTAGTCATATCCCATACCACACTGCCTCCCTTTATTGTTACACTGTCCATGCAGATTATCGTCCGTGGTGTCAGCTATATTTTAACAGGCGGACAGCCTGCACAGTCCAATAACGAAGCATTTAACAACATGGGAGTTGGAAGCTTTCTGGGAGTGCCGATCCCTGTTATCTTTGTAGGCGTAGCGTTTGTAATTCTGTATTTTATTATGAACCGAACCTCCTTCGGGCGTCATGTCTATGCCACAGGCGGTAACAAAGAGGCGGCCAAATATGCAGGTGTAGATACCAGATGGATTCAGGTAAGAGTCTATGTCATGAGTGCGGTTATGGCTGCACTTGCCGGAGTCGTTCTGGCAGCAAGACTTTACTCCGGACAGCCGTCAGTTGGGGAAGGATTTGAGCGTGATGCCATAGCAGCTTCTGTTCTTGGCGGAACCAGTTTTAACGGAGGAATTGGTACCTTAGGGGGAACGGTAGTTGGTGTTCTCATCATTGGTGTTTTAAATAATGGAATGAATCTTCTTAAAATCAACAGCTACTGGCAGTTTGTAGTAAAAGGATTTGTAATTCTGGGTGCAGTATACGTGGATTATTTAAAGAAGAAAAGCTCTATGAGAAAATAAGTATTTACATAGAAAAGACGGAGGCATAAGGACATGATGGACATAGATGAATTAAAGAAGATATGCAGGGAAATCCGTAAGGATATTATTAATATGACTGCCGATGCAGCCAGCGGTCATCCGGGAGGCTCTTTATCTGCGGTAGAGCTGATGGCAGGGCTCTTTTATACACAGATGAAAGTGGATCCTGAGAACCCGGATATGGAAGACCGTGACCGGTTTGTATTAAGCAAGGGGCATGCAGCACCCTGCTATTACGCAGTGCTTGGAGAGATGGGATTTTTTGATAAGGCAGAGTTTAAGAACTTCCGCCAGCTTCACAGCATTCTTCAGGGTCATCCAGATGCGAAAAAAGTGCCTGGTATTGACGCCTCTACAGGTTCCCTGGGACAGGGGATTTCCATTGCAGTGGGCATGGCTCTGGGCGCAAAGGCTCAGAAAAAGGATATTAAGGTTTATGCCCTTTTAGGGGACGGAGAATTGCAGGAGGGCCAGGTTTGGGAGGCGTGTATGGCAGCCGCCAACTATCATCTTGATAATCTGACCATTATCATTGACAACAACGGTCTTCAGATTGACGGAACCAATGATCAGGTCATGTCTTTGGGAGATTTATCTTCTAAATTCAAAGCATTCGGTTTTCAGATACTGGAGCTTCCAGATGGAAATAATTTAGAAGAGGTACTGGCAGCATACTCCATCAGTACCATGGAAGGAAAACCAAAATGCATTCTGGCTCACACGGTAAAAGGAAAAGGCATCTCCTTTATGGAAAATCAGGTTGGCTGGCATGGGAAAGCACCAAATGAAGAAGAAAGACAGCAGGCACTTAAGGAACTGGAGGCATAGACATGAGTGAATTAAAAGCAATCAGAGTGGCATACGGCGAAGCTCTTGCCAGTCTTGGAGAAGAAAATGAAAAGGTGGTTGTACTGGATGCGGATCTGGCTCATGCAACCATGACGGCAACCTTTGGATCAAAATTCCCGGAGCGTTTTTTCAATGCAGGAATTGCAGAGGCCAATATGGTGGATATGAGTGCAGGACTGTCTACCATGGGATATATTCCTTTTTGCAGTACCTTTGCCATATTTGGGGCAGGACGTGCTTATGAGCAGGTGCGTAACGGAGTTGCTTACCCTAATTTTAACGTAAAGCTTGGTATGACTCATTCCGGAATCACCCTGGGAGAAGACGGCGGAAGCCATCAGGCAATTGAAGATATGGCTCTGATGCGGGTGATTCCAGGCATGACCGTAGTAGTTCCCTGTGATGCCAATGAGACTCACCGTGCTGTAAAGGCCGTTTCTGAAATGAAAGGCCCGGCATATTTAAGGCTGGCGAGACTTCCAAGTCCGGTATTTGAAGAGGATATGCCTTTTGAAATCGGTAAGGCAAATGTGCTGAAAGAAGGTACGCAAGCAGTTGTATTTGCCTGCGGAATTATGGTAGCGACTGCCTTAGAATGTGCAAAACGCCTGGAGTCAGAAGGAATCAGTATTACGGTGGTTAACATGCATACCATCAAACCAATTGATCAGGACTGCATTTTAAAATATGCATCCGGCTGCAATCATGTCATAACAGTAGAAGAGCACAGCACCATCGGCGGACTGGGAGATGCAGTAGGAGAAGTGCTGTTAAATAATAAGTGCAATGTGTCCTTTAAAAAGATCGGAGTGGAGGACCGCTTCGGACAGTCAGGAAAACCGGAAGATCTCTTAGAAGAGTACGGACTCAGTGAAAAACAGGTATATAATCAGATAAAAGGAGTGTTAAACAAATGAAAATCGCATTGATTAATGAAAACAGCCAGGCTGCTAAAAACGGAATCATTTACGCCAGTTTAAAGAAAGTGGCTGATACAAAGGGCTATGAAGTGGATAACTACGGGATGTATTCTCCCGAAGATGGATGCTCTCTTACCTATGTGCAGAATGGAATCCTGGCAGCAATTCTGTTAAATTCCAAAGCAGCGGATTACGTAGTGACCGGCTGCGGGACCGGACAGGGAGCCATGCTGGCGTTAAACAGTTTCCCGGGAGTGATCTGCGGTCTGGTAACGGATCCAAGTGACGGCTACATGTTTGCCCAGATCAATGATGGAAATGCCATTGCCATGCCATTTGCAAAGGGCTTTGGCTGGGGAGCAGAGCTGAATCTGGAATACGCATTTGAAAAACTGTTTTCTGAAGAGAGCGGACAGGGTTATCCAAGGGAGCGGGCAGTTCCGGAACAGCGCAACAAAAAGATTTTGGACGGAGTGAGAGCGAACAATTTAAAGGATCTTATTACCTGCTTAAAAGGACTGGATCAGGATCTTGTAAAGGGTGCACTGGGCGGTGAGAAGTTCAAAGAACTGTTTTTTGCAAACTGCAAGGATGAATCAATTCTTGATTATGTAAAAAATCTGCTTGCTTAGGAGCTGAGTGATGATAAAGAATGTACCGTCAGGAATTGCCCATGTGGCAATTCCCACAGATGATCCGGAATTAACCGTTTCCTTTTATGAAAATCTTGGCTTTATCCGACTGGCTGACCATGGCGTCAGAGGAATGCTTCAGTGTCAGACCTGTGTGATTGAATATTATCCAAGACGTCAGGAGGAAAAACCAGCTGGCTGTATCGATCACATTGCCCTGACCTGTGAACATCTGGACGAAGCCTATGAGGAAATTCTGGCACAGGGCCACCAGATGATTACAAATGGGATTGAATCCAATGAGATGTTTGCTCCAAGAACCAACCGTTTCTTCCTTTTTAAAGGTCCAAATGGAGAAAAGATAGAATTTTGCAAAATTGACGATTAGATGAGAAGACCGGAGCGAAAAGGAGAACTGTCATGAGATTTTTTGTTGATACGGCAAATACGGAAGATGTTAAAAAGGCAAATGATATGGGGATTATCTGCGGAGTAACGACCAACCCATCCCTGATTGCCAAAGAAGGAAGAGATTTTTCAGAAGTAATTAAAGAGATTGCTTCGATTGTAGATGGCCCCATAAGCGGTGAAGTGAAAGCTACCACAACGGATGGGATTCACATGATCAGCGAGGGAAGGGAAATAGCAGCCATTCACCCTAACATGGTAGTGAAAATCCCTATGACAGCAGAGGGATTAAAAGCAGTAAAGGTTTTAACTGCAGAAGGTATCAAAACAAATGTAACTCTGGTATTTTCGGCTGCTCAGGCTTTGCTGGCCGCCCGCGCAGGAGCAACTTATGTATCACCGTTTTTAGGCCGCCTCGATGATGTCTCCATGCCGGGTATTGATTTAATCCGGGACATTATGGAGATTTTCACCCAGCATGGAATTGAGACGGAGATTATTGCAGCCAGTATCCGAAACCCCATTCATGTAATTGACTGTGCAAAGGCAGGGGCAGATATTGCTACGGTTCCTTACGGTGTACTGGCACAGATGATCCGCCATCCGCTGACCGATCAGGGGATTGATAAATTTGTTGCTGATTATAAAGCTGTATTTGGAGAATAGCTTTAAAATAAGAACGGGACCGTTATGGTTTCGTTCTTTTTTGTAATTCAGATATACCACATTAGAGGTAGAGTTGTAACGTGTAATTAATATGTTTAGCTTTAAAACACGTCAATATTTATGTATATCATATTGAAAAATTTCATCAAAGATGATAGAATATAGCAATAAACAAGTTGAAATATTTGATAGTAATTAAATTAATATAAAATATTAGACAACCTTGTTTATAAAATTGCTTTTATATTATAAAGGAGGATTAAGATTATGCTTAACAAAGAGATTGTTGCTAAGATAAACAAACAGATTAATTTTGAACTTTACTCCGCATATGTATATCTGGATATATCAAACTATTATGCAGACAAGAATTTAAACGGGTTTGCAAACTGGTTTAAAATACAGACTCAGGAGGAGCGGGACCATGCTATGCTGTTCATGGATTACCTTCTTCAGAATGGAGAAAAGATTGTTCTTTCGGATATTAAGGCTCCTTCCTTCGATTTCACCGATTTCCGGCAGCCGGCCATGGAAGCTTATGAACATGAGATCAAGGTAACAGCTTCCATTCATGACATATACGGAGATGCTTATGAAATAAAGGATTTCCGTACCATGCAGTTTCTTGACTGGTTTGTAAAGGAGCAGAGTGAAGAAGAGAAGAATACGGATGAGATCATTAAGAGATATGACTTGTTCGGTAATGATGCAAAGGGACTTTATCTCCTGGATACGGAGCTGGCAGCCAGAGTCTATACTCCGCCTACACTGGTGATCTAATATCGCTTGAATAGGTGTCAGGATTTAATTAAAGAGCAGTCTCTGCTGGGAAATAAGTAATATTTTCCGGCAGGGACTGCTTTTCATTTTTGTTACAGTAAGGGGGAGAATGAGCAGGTGGCAAAACAAAGGGAAAAGGTAGAGTTTCGTTACTATGAAATCGGGGAAGATGAGCCGGTTTTAGCACTCCTTGGGGAAGGCTGGATCCGTGAATATGGAAAGGAGATTAAGTGCCTCCACTTTCACAATCTCATGGAAATCGGTTACTGCCACTGGGGGACTGGTGAAGTAATTCTTGGTCAGGAACATGTCTGTTATTCACCGGGGACCATCATGATTGTACCTCCAAGGCTTCCCCATACCACCAACAGTGAAAAGGGGACTCTGGGCTACTGGGAGTGGATGTATGTGGATCTGGAAAAGATTGTTTCAGAGCTAACCCGCTATGATCCCATGTTTCAGAAACGGCTTTTAAAAAGGATTCAGCGGGTGGGATACCTTTTGCCAGGGGAGGAAAATCCGGGACTTACCAGACTGATTTTAGGTGTTATGGAGGAAGCACGCCAGAAAAAGCCTTATTACAAAGACTGTATCAGCGGCCTGCTTCGGGCCTGCCTGGCGGAATTTTTAAGACTGTCTGATGACGAAGAACGAATCATGAGAAATAAGACACACAGGGCAGTGATATCGGGGGCACTGGACTATGTGGCAGATCACTATGGCCATGAGATCAAAATATGCCAGCTGGCGGAGGCCTCCAGTATGAGTGAAAGCCATTTTCGCCGGGTGTTTGAAGAGAGCATGGATATGAAGCCGGTTGATTATATCAACTTAATCCGGATTCAGTGTGCCTGCGAGCTGTTAAAAAAGACGGAAAAGTCCATGGAAGAAGTGGCTGTTGCTTCGGGATTTTCCTCAATTTCTTCATTTAACCGAAATTTTAAAAAAATACTCCATATTTCTCCTTATCAATGGAAGCGATCAGCTGAAAATTACGAGAGCAAGCTGCTATATTGCAAAATTAGTGCGCATAAAGGTTGGTAAAACCGGATGATATGATTGAATTTGCGCATTTTATAATTGAATATAAAAAGTTTTCAAAAAAAGAATTGGTATAATGGGATTATATTCAAAAGAAATTGATCTCATATGCCAATTTTTTAATGAAAGAGGAGGAGTTTTGCTATGAAGAAAAAAATCGTATCACTCTTACTTGCAGGAGCCATGGTTGCTTCCTTAACAGCTTGCGGAAATTCAGGTTCAGGAGGACAGGCTTCAGGAGGAAAAGATGGAGGAGCCAAAGGCGGGAATGAACTGACTGTCTGGTGCTGGGACCCGGCATTTAATATTTATTCCATGAATGAGGCTGCTAAAGTATACCAGAAAGACCACCCCGATTTTAAATTGAACGTTGTGGAAACACCCTGGGCCGATATTCAGACCAAGTTAACCACGGCTGCCACATCTGGTAAGCTGGATACTCTGCCTGATATTATTCTTTTGCAGGACAATGCATTTCAGAAGAATGTTTTAACTTATCCGGATGCATTTAAGGATATAACAGCAAGCGGAATTGACTTTACCCAGTTTGCAAAAGCAAAGACAGCATACTCGGTCGTAAACGGGAAAAATTACGGAGTACCCTTTGATAATGGAGCAGTGGTTGCCTGCTATCGCACCGATGTCCTGGAGCAGGCCGGTTATAAGGCTGATGATTTTAAAGATATCACCTGGAGCAAGTATCAGCAGATGGGAGAAGAAATTCTTGCAAAAACTGGAAAACCTCTTTTATCCTGTCAGGCAGGAGAGTCAGATTTGATCATGATGATGCTCCAGTCTGCAGGCGGCAGTTTGTTTGATAAAGATGGAAAACCAAGCATGGTTGGAAACGATAAACTAAAAAAGGTTATGGAAACCTACGCTTCTCTTGTAAAAAGCGGTGTTCTGATTGAAGTGAATGACTGGGATCAGTACGTGGGAACTCTTACCAACAGTACCGTCGGCGGAACCATTAACGGCTGCTGGATTATGGCTAGCATTCAGACCGCTGAGGATCAGTCCGGGAAGTGGGCAATTACTAATATGCCTAAGTTAGAGGGCGTTGATGGAGCGACCAACTATTCCAACAATGGCGGTTCCAGCTGGGCAATTACTTCTGTATGTAAGAATCCGGATCTGGCTTATGATTTCATGGCAAAGACATTTGCAGGAAGCACTTCCTTCTATGAGACCATCCTTCCAAAGTCCGGTGCACTTTCTACCTATTTACCGGCTGCACAGAGTAAGGTTTACGCTGAGCCGCAGAAGTTCTTCGGGGATGCTCCGGTTTACGCTACCATTACCGACTTTGCATCAAAGATTCCTTCCAACAACACCGGTGTTTATTATTATGAAGCCCGTGATGCAGTTGCAACTGCAATTACCAACGTAGTTGCCGGAGCAGATATTGATGCAGAGATTAAGACAGCAGAGGATACCGTTAATTTCGCAATGGGTAAATAGTAAGTCAGTAAGTAAGGAGGAATTACCAGTGGACAATTCAAAGAAAAAGTTGTCATTAGGCCAGAAGCAGAGCCTGGCAGGCTGGGCATTTTTAACTCCGGCGGTTTTATTTATCGCAGTCATGAGCTTCCTGCCCATGATTCAGGCATTGTTTCTTTCCTTTCAATCAGGAAAGGGTGCCAATTTAAGCTGGACCGGCGTGACCAATTACGTGAGAATGTTTCAGGATCCTGTCTTCATGCAGGCGTTAAAAAACAATTTTATTTATCTGATCATTCAGGTTCCGATTATGCTGATTCTGGCTCTGATCCTGGCCTCTTTGCTCAATAATAAAGATCTGCGGTTTAAGGGGTTGTTCCGTACGGCAATTTTCCTGCCCTGTGCTACCTCCCTGGTATCCTATGCGGTTATCTTCCGTTCGCTGTTTGCGGTGGATGGGCTGGTTAATACGATCCTCATAAAACTTGGATTTTTGTCCACAGGATACAACTTTCTCGGACATCCAAACAGTGCCAGAATCGTCATTATTCTGGCACTGATCTGGAGATGGACCGGCTATAACATGGTCTTTTACCTGTCCGGTCTGCAAAATATTGAGTATTCTATTTATGAATCAGCAAAGATTGACGGAGCTTCGCCCATACAGTCTTTCTGGGGAATCACGGTACCGCTTTTAAAGCCGACGATTTTGCTGACTGCAATTATGTCAACCAATGGTACACTTCAGCTATTTGATGAATCGGTAAACTTAACCTACGGCGGTCCTTCCAATGCCACAATTACCATGTCACATTATATTTACAATGTATCTTTTAAATATGTGCCTAATTTTGGGTATGCAGCAGCAATGTCTTACTTAATTCTGTTCCTGGTAGCAGTTCTGGCATTTTTGCAGATGAAAGTAGGTGATAAACGTGACTAAAGGAAAGAAATTTCTGGCATATACTTTTTTAACGGTTGTCTCTCTGCTTTCTGTTTTTCCTCTGTACTGGATGATGGTGGCGGCTACCAACAAAAGCGTGGCTGTATCAAGGGGAACTCTGGTATTTGGGACAGAATTATTAAACAATACGAAAAAGTTGTTTGCTTCTCAAAATGTTTATGGAGCCCTTGGGAATTCGTTTAAATATTCCATTGTCATGACACTGATTTCGCTGTTTATCTGCTCCATTGCAGGATATGGTTTTGAAATTTTTCATGACAAAGCAAAAGACCGGGTGATGAACATTATATTACTGGCTATGATGGTTCCGTTTGCAGCTATTATGATTCCGCTGTATCAGATGTTTTCAAAGGCGAATCTGTTAAACAGCACACTTGGATTTATCCTTCCCAGTATTTCCACCCCATTTTTAATTATGATGTTCCGCCAGAGTGCAAGATCGTTTCCGGTGGATATTATGGAGGCAGCAAGGCTTGATGGTTTAAATGAATTCCAGATTTTCTGTCTGATGTTTATCCCCACCATGCGATCCACTTATGCAGCAGCCATGACGATTACTTTTATGAATGCATGGAACAGTTACTTATGGCCCAAGGTAATCATGTCTGATGCAAACAGCATCACCATGCCGATGATGGTAGCTAACTTAAAATCAGGTTATGTGACCGATTATGGAACCTTGATGCTGGCTGTATTGTTGTGTACCATTCCTACCGTAATCGTTTTCTTCCTCCTGCAAAAGAGCTTTGCGGAAGGTATTACAGGAGCTGTAAAATAGGTAATAGAAAACAAACAGGCGAAGTGACCGGAATCCTGATACGGAAAATCGGTGGCTGCGCCTGTTTTTGAGAAAGGAACAGTTGGATATGAAACATGATGGTATCTGGTATGGAGGAGATTATTATCCGGAGCAATGGCTCAATCATCCGGACATACTGAAGCAGGATATGGATTATATGAAAAAAGCGGGAATTAATACAGTAACCATGGGAATGTTCGCCTGGTCGTTTCTGGAACCGGAAGAGGGGAGATACGACCTTGGCTGGCTGAATGAACGGGTGGATGACCTTTATCAGAATGGAATTTATACCATTATGGGGACTCCTTCCGGAGCCCGTCCAAAGTGGTTGTCTGATAAATATCCCGAGGTGCTTCGGGTGGATGATACGGGGCGCCGGCAGCTGTTTTCAGGAAGGCATAATCATTGCTTTACTTCTCCGGTATACAGGGAGAAAGTAAAGAAGATCAATAAAATATTAGCAGAGGAATTTGCTTCTCACCCTGGCGTGCTTATGTGGCATATTTCTAATGAGTACGGGGGAGAGTGTCACTGCTCCTTATGTCAGAAGGCCTTTCGTCTCTGGCTGAAAAAGAAATATGATTCCATAGAAGATTTAAACCGCAGATGGTGCACGGCATTCTGGAGCCATATCTACCAGTCTTTTGACCAGATTGAAAGCCCCTCCTCCATTGGTGAGACCATGGTTCATGGTCTGAATCTGGACTGGAAACGATTTGTAACCGATCAGACGGCTGACTTTGCCTTGTGGGAAGTGGATTCTCTGAAAGGGGCAGGAGCCCTGCAGCCCACTACCACAAATCTGATGTATGATTTCAAGGGGCTTAACTACCAGAGACTGGCTCAGACAGTGGATGTGATATCATGGGATTCCTATCCGTTATGGCATAAAGAAAAAGAATTTCTGACAGCAAGAGACAATGGGATGCAGCATGACTTTATGAGAAGTTTAAAGGGGAAACCGTTTCTACTGATGGAATCCTGTCCCAGCAGCACCAACTGGCAGGGGGTGAGCAAGCTGAAGAGGCCTGGTATTCTTTCACTGGCTTCCTGGCAGGCAGTGGCTCATGGTTCGGACAGCGTTCTGTATTTCCAGATACGGCAGAGCAGAGGGTGTTCAGAGAAATTTCACGGGGCTGTGATTGATCATTATGGGGGAACGGACACACGGGTGTTTGGAGAGATCAGCCAGATTGGAAAGGAACTTTCCTGTCTGGAGGAATTAGCTGGTACCGGTGTGAAGTCAAAAGCAGCGATAATCTATGATGTAGAAAACAGGTGGGCAATGGAAGATACCCAGGGACCAAGAAATAATGGGCTGTTTTATCATGAAACCTGTGTAAAAATCTACAGCGCCATTAAAAAACTGGGATTAAATGTGGATGTAGTTACCATGGACAGTGATTTAAGTGGTTACCAGCTGGTAGCAGCTCCCATGATCTACTTATACAGAAGTCATATCCATGAGAAATTAAAAAGATTTGTTCAAGACGGAGGCCAGCTGATGGTCACCTACTGGTCAGGAATTGTGGATGAAGAGGACAAGTGCTTTCTGGGCGGTGTTCCCCATGGGCTGATGGATGTGCTGGGGCTTCGCAGTACAGAGATTGACGGACTCTACGACGGAGACTGTAACTATATGGTTTCGCTATCTGGAATTGGTGAGGAAAAACGGTTTGAATGCAGAAATCTCTGCGAGCTGGTCAGTCTTTCCGGAGCTGCTCCCCTTCTTGTTTATGAAACGGATTTTTATAAGGGATATCCGGCACTTACAAAAAATTCTTATGGAAAAGGAACGGCTTATTATGTATGTGCAGACGCAGGTCAGGATTTCTATGATGATTTCTTTCGTAATCTGATTATAGAAGCGGGGATTAAGCCTCTTCTTGAGGGCCGGTTACCGGAGGAACTTGAGGTTTCTTCCAGGGAATCAGAAGGATATGAATACTTATTCATTCAGAACTACAGCAAAAAGGCGGTAAAGTTGGGCGAAAAGACGATTTCCTGTATAAAAGAAGGCACGATTTTGGCTGGAAAAATATTTGAAGATGGTAAAATAGATGGTTATGAAACGGTGATTGTAAGGAAGGATGTCCGATAACAGGTTTCATGAGCAGTTAAAAGAAAAAAAGATGTCTAAGTTTTGGCAGCTATTGCCGGATAAGACATCTTTTTTTTATGCTCTTTTCACAAAAATAGTGAAAATGTTTCAAAAATGACCAATCGGAACTTAAAGATATTAAGTTATTGTATAAAAACTAATAAGTTGAACTGGGTAAAGTTATCTCATATAATCAACAAGAACAAAAAAAAGTGATTTGGAACCAAAAAATTATTTAATTTACACAAAGGAGAGACGACTATGCCATTACGCTGTACGAAACCAATTCCTCATCCTGTTAAGGATCTGGCATATGAGCCATGGAAATTGGAAGTAAAACCGTTTCAGGTATCACCCCAGACCTATTTCGCAGCAGGTCAGAGCTGGGTTGGATGTTACCTCATTGATACGGGTGAGGGACTGATTCTGATTGACACTGCAATACCGGAAAGCATGTATATGCTTGTGGATTCCATCTATCGCCTGGGTTATAAGCCTGAGGATATTAAAAAGATACTGATCAGTCATGCTCATTTTGACCATTGCGGCGCTGCAGCAGCGATGAAAGCACTCACAAAGGCAGAGCTTTATATTTCCAGAGAGGATTACGAATTCTATAAAGCCTGTCCCGAGGAGACCATGGTGCTGGATCCAGATTCCCACCCTCAGATGTTTGAGGCAGATTGTTTTTATGATGATGAACAGCCAATCGTTCTTGGCAATGTATCCATACGGACGATGCTCACACCTGGTCATACCATTGGATGTACCAGTTTTTTCTGGGAAGAACGTAATCCGGTCAATGGAGAAACCTATCAGGTTGCCATGCATGGTGGAGTGGGGGCTAATACCATGAATGATGATTATTATAAGATAAGTAAATATTTAACTCCGGATCTTAGAGAGCGTTTCTTTTCAGATGAGGAAAAGCTGAAAGAGGTCCATGTGGATATTGCACTGCCAAGTCATCCGAACCAGATTGAAATTATTGATCGTGCAGGACAATACACTCACGAAAGCCAGCCATACCTTGATGATACCATCTGGGCCGAGTTTATCCATGAAAGGGTACGGCAGGTTAAGGCACTGATGGAATAATTGATTTAGAACAGACAGGAGAAAACGTATGGAAATGTACATTGTTTTGGGTGTGACCTTATTTATGATGGTATCGTTTGTCCTTCATAAGGTTCCTTTTGGAGTAACAACCATGACCTGCTGCGCAATTCTTGCAGTAACAGGTGTAGTAGATTTACAGACAGCATTCAGTGGTTTTGGAAATAAGATCGTGGTTTTAATTGCGCCGATTCTGGCTCTCAGCGCAGTACTTCCAAGAACCAGCATGATTGCTAAAATCAGTACAACCTTAAACACCCTTAAGGGTAAAAAAGGGATGCTTCTGGTTGGATTTTTCTTTCTGGTAGGCGCTGTGTTTGTTCAGTTTATTCCTTCCACTGCAGCAATCACCATCCTGATTGTATTTTTATCTACCCTGGATGATTCAGGAGATATTACAGCAAACCGTCTCCTTCTTCCTCTGCTGGGAGTTCTGTGTGCATGGAAGTTCCGTGTTCCCATTGGAATCGGAGCAGCAAACTTTGCAACTTTAAACGGTATGTATGAAGGAATTATCACAGATCCAAAGTTTGCTTTAAAAATGCTGGATCCGTTTGTATATAGCCTGATTCCAACTATCGTACTTACGATTTACTGCCTGTTCGCATGGAAACTGATGCCAAAGGATGACCAGATCGACCAGTCCGCGTTTAAAAATGGAAAAGGTGTGGAAATGTTATCCCGTAATCAGGAATTGATTGTATACGGCGTTTTTGCAATGGTAATGTTAATGATGCTTTTAAACCAGTGGACAGGCAATCTTTTATATCTGGCTCCTGGAATCGGTATCCTGGTTCTGATCTATACAAAGATTGCAAAAGTGGAAGATGTAGTGAAAAACATGACATCAGATATGGTATGGATGATCGCAGGTGTTCTTGTTGTTGCAGATGCACTGGGGAAATCCGGCGCAGGAAACTTAATTGGCCAGTTTATTCTTGCAATTCTGGGTGAAAACCCAAGTTCCATAGCAGTTATGCTGATTTTCTCTGCTGCTACTGTTATTATGACAACATTCCTGTCCAATATGGCGACCCAGACAGTTTTAATCCCCATTGCAGCTTCGGTTGCTTTGGCAGGAGGATGGGATCCCCGTGGAATCATACTTGCAATTGGAACTGCCAATATGCTGGCAATTGGATTCCCATCGGGTTCAGGAGAGGCTGCAGTCTGCTTTGCAGCAGGCGGTTACAATCCGGCCAGGGTGATGAAATTTACAGTTCCTTACATAATACTTGGAATTATTTCATCGGCAGTTGCAGCAAATCTTATGTTCCCTATTTACGGTTAGTCAATCATAATACTTTGCTATCTTCCTAAAGATAAAATAGTTTAAAAATGCGGTTTCCAGGTTGGGAACCGCATTTTTTACATGCTGGACACCATCTTTTTCTTATAGTAAAATGAACCAGACAGGATAAACGGAAAGAGGGAAAATCCATATGGGAAAGATTGCGTTACTTGTTTCCAGAGAAGAGATGATTTATCAGGCGCATAACATTCTCCAGGAGAAAAAACATGAGATTGGGGAAATGCGTGTAATAAAAACAGAGGATACGGTTTCCGAAGCCAGACAATCCATTGCAAACGGTGCCTCAATCATTATTGCAAGAGGTCTCCAGGCTTCTCTCATTAAGCAGTACACAAACATTCCTGTAGTGGAAATCGTTATAACTGCCCAGGAAATGGCGCTGTTAGTCAGTAAGGCAAAACAGATTCTTAAAAAAGACAATCCGGTTCTTGGAGTCGTGGGATTTAAAAACATGTTTTGCGACATGTCTTATTTTGATCTTATATATGGAATTGAAATGCGGACATATTTTGCAGAAAAGGGAGATCTTCTGGAGGATATGGCCTGGCAGGCAGTTCGTGACGGAGTGGATTTAATTATTGGAGGGGATACCGCTGTAGGGATTGCAGGGGAGGCAGGTATCCCGTCTCTGTTTTTATCCAATACGGAAGATTCCATGCGAAACGCCCTGTCTATGGCGGAAAGCGTTGATTATGCCATGGGCGTGGAGAAACGGGGTGCTGCCCAGATTGAGACGCTTTTAGATTATTCGTTTAACGGAGTGGCCAGGCTTGATGCCTGTGGAATTATTGTAGATATCAACGCAACCATGGAAGATATTCTGGAAAAGAAAAAGGAGGAAATTCTTTTAAAAGCGGCAGGAGAGGTATTCCCTGAGCTTTTAGGAGAGTCCTTCCATCAGGTGCTGGAATACGGAAAAGAATCTTATTCTCTGTTTATGGAGATCAACCGAACCTCTGTATTTGCCATTGTGGCGCCTGTGGTGATTGAGAAAAAGGTGGAGGGAGCCATACTTACCTGTCACCGCATGAAACGAAAACAGAATAAGGGGCAGGAGTTAAAAGGAAAAAGTTCGTCACGGGGAGCCGGGGCACTGGGTGAATTTGGGGATCTTTTGCAGGAATCAAAGAGTATGCAGGACTGCGTACGCCTTGCAAAGCTGTATGCCCTCTCAGAAAAGGCGGTATTTATTACAGGAGAACCGGGAACGGAGAAGCAGCTTCTGGCACAATGCATCCATAATGCAGGACTTCATAAAGATGGCCCTTTTATTAATGTTTCCTGTGACGGGCTGGAGGAAGAGGCGCAGTACGATCTGTTATTTGGAGATAAGGGTGCAGTTGCCCAGGCAAAAGGCGGATCTCTCCTCATTGAAGATGTCCATGCTTTAACTAAGGCAAACCAGTACAGACTTTACCAGCTCATCCGGCATAAGCACAGGATGGGGAGAGAAGGGCAGCGATATCCCGGAGCAGAGGTGCGGGTGATGGTAACTTCCATGGTTTCTTTAGCCGGGCTTTTAAAAGAGGGAGGGTTTCGCAAAGAACTCTACTATCTTCTTGAGGGGCTGTCAGTTACCATTCCACCCTTAAAAGGCCGGAAAGAAGATTTAGAGTTCAAGATCCGGGTAACAATCAGAGACTGCTGTGAACATTATTCCAGATTTCATGTGCTGACCAATGGAGCTTATCAGGTATTGCTTCATTATCCTTGGAAAGGCAATTTAATTCAGGTAGAGAATTTCTGCGAACGCCTGATACTGACAGCAGAAAAAAGGAGTCTTGACGAAGCTGCGGTGGATAATCTTCTTTCCAGACTGTATCCGGGCGAAAAAGAGGAGGAATCTGAACCTATCTCCTCAGGAAAGGAAGAAATTCCATTCCCCATGGAAGCGGTAAAAATAAAAGAAACTCTTTTCATACAGGGTGGTAACCGGGAAAAGACTGCAAAAGAACTGGGGATCAGTAAGGCTACATTATGGAGAAAGATGAAAAAATACCATTTGGAATGAAATCAAAATGAAAACATAATGATACGAAAATGAAATTATAGAGAGTTTGTATAAATGTATCCTGCTCATTCGTTGATTCCGCCCATAGCGAAACCACTATTAATTATCTATAATCACAACAGAGATGGGAGAACCCATCGGTCACAGAAAACAGAATGAAAAAGTGAGGATAAGCATATGAAAGTTGGATTTATCGGTTTGGGAATCATGGGAAGACCTATGGCAAAAAACCTGTTAAAAGCAGGTCATGAATTAGTTGTATTTGATTTTAATAAAGATGCGGTTGCAGATCTGGTTTCAAACGGAGCAGCTTCTGCTGAAACTGGAAAAGAATTAGCTTCCCTGTGTGACGTTGTGATCACCATGGTGCCAAACTCTCCTCATGTAAGAGCCGCAGTATTAGGCGGGAACGGCGTTGCAGAAGGTGCAAAGCCAGGAACTGTAATCATTGATATGAGCTCCATTGATCCAACTGAGAGCAGAGCCATCGGTGCAGAGCTTGAAAAGCTTGGGATTGATATGCTTGATGCTCCCGTATCTGGCGGAGAGCCAAAGGCAGTTGACGGAACCTTATCTGTAATGGTAGGCGGTAAGAAAGATTTGTTTGACAAGTATTACGATATGCTTATGGTTATGGCTGGCTCCGTTGTTTATGTAGGCGAACTTGGCGCAGGAAATGTGGCTAAGCTGGCAAACCAGATTGTTGTTGCAGTAAATATTGCAGCTGTATCAGAAGCACTTACCTTTGCAAAAAAAGCAGGAACAGATCCGGAGCTTGTATATCAGGCAATCCGCGGCGGCCTCGCTGGTTCTACTGTTATGGATGCAAAAGCACCTATGATGCTCAATCGAAACTTCAAGCCGGGATTCCGCATTGAACTTCACATCAAGGACTTAAATAATGCACTGAATGCGGCTCATAATGTAAGCTCTCCTGTTCCTTTAACAGGTCAGTTAATGGAGATTATGCAGGGACTGAAAGCAGACGGCTTTGATAAAGAGGATCATTCCAGCATCGTGAAGTATTACGAGAAAATAGCTAATACTACGGTAGAACCACTAAAATAAGCCGGGCGGAGAGGACAATAATAATGAATACAGATTTTATTAAAGGCGTTATCGTGCCAATCCTTACGCCAATAGATGAAAATGAACTGATCGATGAAGTAAAATTAAGAGATCAGGTTGATTATGTAATTAACGGCGGCGTTCTTGGAATTCTTGCATTTGGCAGCAACGGCGAGTTTTATGCAGTGGAAGAGGAAGAGATGGAGCGCGGATTAAAGATTATGGTAGATCAGGCAGCTGGAAGAGTTCCGGTTTACTTTGGGATCGGCGCCATCAGCACGAAAAAATGCTGCCGTCTGGCTAAAATGGCAGTAGAGAACGGAGCGGCAGGTATATCCGTTCTACAGCCTATGTTTTTAAAGCCAACAGAAACAGAACTTTATAACCATTTTAAAACAATAGCAGAATCTGTACCAGAAACTCCAATGCTGTTATACAACAATCCAGGACGTGTGGGATATACCATGTCTGCGGGTCTGGTTGAACGTCTGGCAAAGGAATTTGATAATATTGTGGGAATGAAGGATACCAGCGGTGATATCACCCAGACCGCAGAGTTCATTCGCAGAACCCGGGGAACAGACTTTAAAGTATTCGGCGGAAAGGATACGCTGTTATACGCATCCATGTGCCACGGCGCAGTAGGCGGAGTCTGTACAGCTGCCAACTTTATGCCGGAGCTGATTACTGATGTTTACAATAAGTTTGTAGCAGGTGACTTACAAGGATCTCTGGAAGCTCAGTTTAAATTAAATCCGGTCCGTCTTTCCATGGATCCGGCAAGCTTCCCGGTAGCTGCAAAGGATATGGCCAATTTAAGAGGAAGAAACGTTGGACTTCCCTATAAACCCAATGTTGCGACTCCGGAAGGCCCTGTTCTTGGTCAGATCAGAAAAGAGATGGAAACAGCTGGATTGATATAATAATAAGAAAGAGGGCAGGCTGGTGGCTGTTGATAGGCTGCCGGCCTGTTTTTCGTTTCAGGCGTAAGAGGAAAGGGGCAGGCGATGAAATTTTTATTTGCATCTGATTCATTTAAAGGATCGTTATCATCGGTAGAGATCGTAGGAATCCTGACAGAAGAAGCAAAACGTATTTTTCCGGATTGTGAGTGCAGCGGAGTATCTGTGGCAGACGGAGGGGAAGGAACCATAGAGGCGGTAATTGATGCCATGAATGGACAGATCGGCAGGGTTATGGTACACGGCCCGCTGATGGAAGAGACAACTGCAGATTACGGAGTGTTCCATGGCAGCCATGCGGTTATTGAGATGGCAAAAGCTTCCGGTCTTCCCATGGTTCCGGCAGAAAAGAGAAATCCTCTCCATACCACAACCTATGGGACAGGGGAACTGATTAAAGCTGCTTTGGATGAAGGTTATCGAAAAATCGCCATTGCAATCGGCGGAAGCGCAACCAATGACGGCGGAATGGGAGCCATGACTGCTCTTGGGGTAAAATTCCTTGATAAAGCAGGAAACCAGCTGACTGGTTATGGAAAAGACTTAGGAGAAGTGGACCGTATTGATGTAAGCGGACTTCATCCGGCGGTAAAAGAGACTGAGTTTACCGTCATGTGTGACGTAACCAATCCGCTGACTGGACAAAACGGTGCAACCTATACCTTTGGGAAACAAAAAGGAGGGACGCCGGAAATACTGGAACAGCTGGAAACGGATATGAAAGCCTATGCCGAAAAGCTTTTGGAGTTAACAGGTATTGATGTAGACCAGATAAAGGGCACAGGAGCAGCAGGAGGACTTGGAGCTGCTTTAAACGTATTTTTAAATGCCAATATGAAATCAGGAATTGAAACGGTTCTTGATCTGATTCAGTTTGATACCCTGCTTAATGGGGTCGATTTAGTCGTCACCGGGGAAGGCAGAATGGACTGGCAGTCTGCTTTTGGAAAGGTTCCAAGCGGAATCGGCATGCGATGTAAGGAAAAAGGAATTCCAGCAGTTGCTATCGTAGGCGGCATGGGTGATGGGGCTGAAAAAATCTATGAATACGGAATTGAAAGTATTACCACAACCATTCAGGGAGCAATGCCCATAGAGGAAGCAATGGAACGGTCGGTAGAACTATATCGGGGAGCAGCACAGCGCACCTTTCGTATGCTGAGAGCCGGAATGAGTCTGAACGGATAAAAAAGGGGAGAAAATGGATATAACCGGATTATGGTCTCTTCAGTGCATGATGTTTTTGCTGGCTGGGGCAGGTGCCATATTAAAGAGAAAAGGTATTTTAAAGGAATCAGGTAAGACGGTGCTGACTGACGCCGTGCTGTATTTTTTTCTGCCCTGCAATATCATCAATTCTTTCCGTATGAAATTTGACAGTAAAATACTGCTCCGGTTCGGGGCAGTCCTTTTCCTGTCCGTTCTTGTACAGATTGTGAGTTATGTTTTAAGCCGGGTATTGTATAATAAAAGGCCCCATGCAGTAAAGCGGGTTCTTCAGTACGCAACCATAGTCTCAAACTCCGGGTTTTTAGGTCTGCCCATTGCAGAAGGAATTTATGGTGCGGAAGGGATGATGTATGCTTCTATATTTATTATTCCCATGCGGATTATGATGTGGTCAGCCGGAATCGCATGCTTTACGGAAAGTCCGGATTTTAAGTCAGTTGTGAAAAAAATAGCAGTTCATCCCTGTATTGTAGCCGTTTATATCGGCCTGTTTCTGCTATTGTTTCAGGCGCCCAAGGAGGCTTTTCATGCAGGTTTCATGGCTCATCTGCCTTTTGCTGTCCAAACGATACTGAACATATTGGGACTGGCATTTGACAGGGCAGTCCGTTCGGCAGGAAGCTGTACAACGGCTTTGACTATGCTTTTAATCGGTATGATGCTTTCCGAAGTAAGCTTAAAAAGTCTCTTTCACCGGGATGCTCTTTTTATATCCCTTATGCGATTAATTGTTCTGCCTTTCTTAACCCTGGCATTGTGCAGAATATTTAAGATGGAGACCTATCTTACGGCAATCTGTGTACTGATGACCGGGATGCCGGCTGGAAGTACATCGGCTATCCTTGCAGCAAAATATGACTGCGATTATGTATTTGCAACGAAATGTGTGGTGATTTCCACGCTTTTATCCATGCTTACAATTCCTCTCTGGTCCATGGGCTTTTCATAAAATTAATGACAAACCGTCCTGGATGGAGAAGAAGAACAGGAGGAGAAAATGGAAAATAAGAGTCAAGGTGTATTACTACCCGATGGAACAGTTGTACCTTCTCTGGGCCAGGGAACCTGGTTTCTTGGAGAACAAAAAAACAGACGGAAAGAAGAACTGGATAGTTTAAAGGCTGGAATTTCAGCTGGGATGACCCTTTTAGATACGGCTGAGATGTATGGAGATGGAAAGGCAGAGGAACTTCTTTCGGAGGCCATACAGGGTTTTGACCGCAGCAGCCTGTTTCTGGTATCTAAAGTATATCCCCATAATGCAGGAAGAAAGAATATATTTAAAAGCTGTAATAAAACTCTGGAGCGGCTGAATACGGACTATCTGGATTTGTATCTTTTACACTGGAGGGGGAATATTCCTCTGAGTGAGACGGTGGAATGTATGGAGCAGCTGAAAAAAGATGGGAAAATACGGCGTTGGGGAGTATCAAATTTTGATACTGCCGATATGAAGGAACTATGGAGTGTGAAAGGAGGAAGTAGCTGCCAGATCAATCAGGTTCTCTATCATGTGGCTTCCAGAGGAATTGAGTACGATTTAATCCCGTGGCTGGAAGAACACAAAGTCCCTGTCATGGCATACTGTCCTCTGGCACAGGCGGGTGATCTAAAACAGGGTCTCTATGAGAACCCCGTGCTGGTTCGCATTGCAGATGCCCATCATTGTACGGTCTCCAATGTTCTTCTGGCTTTCGTGATACGAAATAACAATGTGGTAGCTATTCCCCGCACAGGAAATAAGGATCACGCACTGGACAATGCAAAGGCGTGGGAAATAGTACTTACGGCGGACGAGCTTATGGAAATAAACCAGGCATTTCCCAGGCCGGTAAGAAAGACATTTCTGGATATTGTTTAATAAAAATATGCTCCTTCTTTTTATCTGTTTCAGAAGGAGCATATCTTTGTCATGTTATTTTAAATATTGATCGAAGAATGAGATCATAAGCTGTTTGACCTCGTCCTGAAAGAATTCTCTGGAACCGTGTCCGGCTCCTTTTAGAATATAGTAATCAGCCTTCTCTTCCAGACCGGCTTCTTTTATTCTTCTGTATAGAATGTCGCTGCTTAATTCCAGGGGAACCAGTGGATCATTGTCGCCGTGAAGTATCAGCATCGGGCACATGTTCGGATTTACATAATTAACCGGACTTGCCGTTTTGGCACGTTCCATTATGGTAGAAGGGTCTCCGCCTATGAGTTTTCCGCCATGGGTATCCTCAATCCGGTGCCAGCGGCTGTTGGGATCATGAAACCTTTTTTCTTCCTCACTCATGAGTGCCACTACGTCGGTAGGACCAAACATATTACAGCAGGCGTTTGTTTTTGATGACCAGCCTGACCATTCTTCACTTTCAAACGTATCCGTGTTCATTGCTGCAAAAGCTGCAAGGTGTCCGCCTGCGGATCGTCCGAGTACGCCGATCCGATCAGGATCAATTTCATATTTTTGGGCATTTGCCCGAAGAAAACGGATCGCAGTTTTTACATCCATTATCTGCGCTGGGAAATGTGCCTCATCACTGCTTCGGTAATACATGGATGCCACTACGTAGCCGGCATCGGAAAATTGACTCATCTCACCAAGCATCAGGTTTTTATCCACCCCTCTCCAGCCCCCTCCGGGTATCCACAGAAGGGCTGGTTTTGGATCATGGTTTTCCTCAGGGTCATCTTTACCGGCTGCAAGTTTCATCTCACTGTTGCCGTTTTGAAGCAGGATGGACATTTTAAGATCCATTGAGTTCCCTTGTAAGTCTTTCTGGTGTGAATAAACGATGTTATCTATCAAAGTTAATGATTTTCGTTGATTTCCAGGGTTAATAATTTTTTTCATTTGATATGATTCCTTTCTAGACAAAGATTGGGAAAAACAGATTGACGCCTATAATTAATGCTGCCATTAAAATAAGTACAAGGGGAAGAGTGAACTTCATCAGCTTAAATGCATTGAAATTTCCTATTCCGAAAGCCATCATGGCAGCAGAACAGCCGGTGGGCATAGCAACTGCAAACCAGCAGGATACAGCCGTAACCAGTACAATTGCTTTTACATTCATTCCTCCTGCTAACGCGGTAGCCGCAGCAATGGGGCACATGAGAGCCATGGTTCCAAGATTGGAAAGAAAGTTTGTCATAATGGTTGTGACTACACAGAAAACAATTGTAACGTATATACCGCTGGGGTTTTCGCCAAGAAGACTGAGTACAGTCTGTCCAATCAGTTCTCCGACACCAGTTTTTCCCAGTACTGAAGAAATGACTGACATACCTGCGATCATCCATATCATGTCACCCGTAAGAGTTGTAACAGTTTCTTTTACAGAAAGAACTCCGGTGACAATTAAGATCAGCACACCAACTGCAGGTAAAATATTGCTTATATTGCTGCCTAACTGGTTACCAAACATAAATCCCATGATGACGCCGGAGAATACCAGGAAGATAATAGCTTCGTGTTTTTTAGAAATAGCATCCGTTTCTTTTACTTCCCTGACCTGAGAACTGTCAATTTTACTGTTGGGAATTATTTTATACATAAAAAGACAATAAATGGTGCCTGCCACAGCGGGGAAAAATCCTGCTTTCAGATAATCAGTGATGCCAAGTAAGTCTTTTGCTTCTACCATACCCTGATAAAAAGAGTTAATGGTTCCGGGCATGGTTGCACCCATACCAATGGGAATTTTTGCGGTCCAGATCGTATTTACGCAAGCGACAATAAAAAGCATACGGGCTGGAGAGATGTCACTTTCATCATCAAGGGTCTGAACAAACAGAAGCATCATGGAAAGGCAGGCCATCTGTCCCATTAACTGGGATAAGCCAATGGTAATAAGAAGCATTGCCAGAACCAGGACAATCCCGCTTTTGCCCTGCAGACGGTTCATTGCCTGACGCAGTCTGTGAATCAGGCTGGTCTTTCCAAGGGCGCTGGCAACTACCAGCATATTCGCCACCATAATGGTAGTGCTGTTGGAAAAACCGGAAAATGCAGTGGGGATATCGCTGACCCCTGTCAGTACAAGAGCCACGCAGCAGATCATTCCTGTTACGCCATAGGGAATTGCATGAGACAGCAGCATAACAACCATAAATACAAGAATTAACAATACGACTATCATTTCATACGTCATTACTAAAATCCTCCAATACTTTTGTGCAAAAGTATAATGTACCGTATCCTTCATGAAATGGGCGCCTGGATTGTGCATATTATCTTTTGTAAGTTGGCTACAGATGGGATTATATAGTAATATTTAATAAGGTTCAATTCAGTAATATCTATAAAAGTTATAAGAAAAAGCTATAGAAGTTTTAAGGAGCTGATCAGGATGAATACAAAAAGCCTGCTTTACATAACGACATTAGCGAAAGAAAAAAGTATTTCAGCAGCAGGACGAAAACTGGGGATCTCCCAGCCTACGTTAAGTGTTTATTTATCAAGACTGGAGAGAAGCCTTGGAACAGATCTGTTTATCAGGCATAAAAAGTGGCTGATTCCCACACCGGCAGGAAAGATCTATATAGACACTGCCAACCAGATCCTTGAGGCAAAGGACCAGACGTACCTGGCGATTCGTACTCTGACTCATGAATTAAATGAAACAATTGTCATAGGTGCCACACCTCTTAGAGGAGCTGTTCTGGTAGCACAAATATTTACTCAGTTCAACAAAAGGTTTCCTAATGTGAAAATAGAAATAAAAGAATGTTATATGAAGGATTTGAGAAAGCATGTGATAGCGGGCGATGTGGATATTGCATTAGGTTCTTGTTATGACAGCGAGGAAGAAGATGTGGATTTTGTTATGATGTATCAGGAGGAGGTCATTTTAAGTGCACCGTCTTTTCATAAATTGGCCAGTATGGCAGGCAAATGTGGCAACAGACTGACTCAAATCGAAATCGGCCAGTTTTCCGATTCCCCTTTTGTCCTTATGTGCCAGGGAACCTCCATCAGGGCTATATCTGACAGCATCTTTCTTACTGCTAAAATGAAACCTACGGTTGTTTTTGAAACCAATAATAACCTGGTATTAAGCAATATGATACGTCAGGGGGCAGGAGTGGGGCTGATTCCCCGGTCATCCATGGCACCGTCAGATCATAAGATCGTTTATTTTTCTCTTTCACCCAGATATTATCTGGGCCTTGGAGCAATTGTTAAAAAGGGGAAGGCTTTGTCGGAAGCGGAACGGTATTTTATTTATCTGGTCATGAAACAGGATAGGAATAATCCAACATATACTCCTGCTTATAGTGGGTATATAAGAGAAATTTGCCATGAATTTGAGAATGAGAGGGAGAACCCGTGAATACTCAGCAGTTAGAATATGTGATTGCAATTGCAGAGGAAAAGAATCTGTCAAAAGCGGCAGAAAAGCTGTTTGTTACCCAGCCAGCAATCAGCCAGCAGTTAAAAAAGCTGGAAGAAGAGCTTCAGACAAAGCTGTTTTATAAAGATAAAAACGATTATCTCCTTACAGATGCAGGAAGAATCTATGTAAATGGAGCACAATACATTCTCAGTCTCTACAGCAGCGCATTAAAAGAGATTGAAAATTTAAATTGTTGGGGAAAAAAGAAACTTACAGTCATTTACCGAAATGATCTGCTTCCTGCAGTTTCAAAGGAGGTGCTTCCTTCACTGGCTGAATTGCATGAGAATATCTTTATAGATACCATCGATGCAGACGGATATATTGCTAAGGATTATGTGATTAACGGTATGGCAGATTTAGCAGTCATGGTGACGAGGGAGCTTTCTCATAGTATGCTGGAATACATACCCCTGCGGAGAGAAAATCTTATACTGGCAGTGCCGGACAATCACCGTTGCCTGAATCAGATTAATAAAAATGGAATAGACTTTTCCTTCTTTTCCGACGATTCATTTATATTAAATCCGGCTAAAAGCACCTTCCGCACCTGCGAAAATGAGATATTTTCCAGCTGGCAGTTTACTCCGTCCATCCTTTGCGAGTCAAATGACCTGACAGTAACCAGACATATGGTGGGCTGCCGGAAGGGAATTGCCTTTTTACCGGAGTCCATGAGAAAGGGAGAAGGCAATTATGTCTGCCTGCCCTTAACTCATCCGGCAGCCTTTTACCTGGTAATTGCTTACCGTAAAAGCAGTATTCTATCAAAGCCTGTGAAAGATCTTATCAAACTGCTTTTAAAAGCTTATGATCATACATAGAGGCAGAACTTATATATCCAATGTTCCTTTTACATAATTAATTGCAAGTGACATGAAATATTTTTCCGGTTTTGTTAAATAACTGCCTTTTAAATATGCAATGGTACGCATCCAGGTATCTCTTGGAGGAACTGTAAAGTAGGCGATGGGGGCATCCGGGTCCACATAAGACTGGGGGAAGAATGCGGGGCAGATCTGCTGTTTTACCATGTTGAAAACTGTCTGAGTAGAGGCAGATTCAAACAGGATATTGGGAATGAAGCCTGACCGCTCAAACAACTCATCTACCAGATCTCTCATTCTGGAGTCGCGGGCAATTAATGCAAAGCTGTCTTCTTTTAAAAGGGTTAAGTCAACAGATGGCAGGGTATCATAACTTCGTTCTCCCGCAAGACAGGCAAGAGGATGGCTGATGGGCAGTCCAAGCACAATAAATTCTTCCTCCATCTCGTTATATTCAATGGCAGGATTTTTGTGGTTTCCAAAATATGCCAGGCATGCAAGTGTCACCTCTTTTTGCAGAAGGAGCTGTTCCATCTTTTTTACCCGTGCTTCTGCAATCCGGAAGGTGATTTCCGGATAGGCAGCATGAAAGATGGGATAGACATTGGAAAACATAAGAGATCCCTGTTCCGGTGAATAGGCCAGGGAGATCTCCCCCCGCCGCTCACCTGAGATATCATGGATGATTTTATAAGTCTCCTGCTTTAAATCTACCATCTGGCGGGCTGTGCTTAAATAGATTCGTCCCGCAACAGTTGGGACCATGGAGTGGCTTTTCCGCTCAAACAGCTGGGTGCCAAGCTCCTTTTCAAGACGGAGCAGCTGCTGATTTAGGGCTGACTGGGTGAGGAATAATTTTTGTGCTGCTTTTGATATACTTTTTTCCTGTTCAATGGCAATGATGTTATCAATCTGGCGTAAGTCCATGATACCCTCCTGGATCTATTAAAAAAAATTAGTAAAAGTTACAAAACAATAAATTGAAATAATTTTATGATGCAATTATAATAAAGATGATAGGATTTATCAATATGAAAATATGCAACATTGGAATTTTATGAAATGAGGACACATATGAAGCAGATAGCGATTCTTCTACCAAGGCAGACCATTTTAAAATATGCCGAAAACGTGCTGGAAAAAGAAAAAACTGAGGTTCAGCTTTTAAAGGTAGTGGATAATTCAAATGCAGTCGTGGAAGCGAAAGAGGCTGTTGAGGCAGGTGCCCGGGTTATCATAGCCAGAGGACTGCAGGCCACGTTGATTAAAGAAAGTTTAAATATTCCGGTTGTGGAAATGCCCATAACGGTACGTGAAATTGGTTTTATGATCTTAAAAGCAAAAAATATGCTGAAAAAGGATCACCCTTCCATTGGAATTGTGGCATTTGAAAATATGTTTGAAAGTCTGGATGAACTGGACGAGCTGTTTGGTTTTAATCTGCATTTTTATAACCTGAATGAACTGGAAGATACGAGAAACCTGGTCAGTCAGGCTATTATTGACGGTGTGGACTTAATTATCGGCGGAGTAAAAACCAATCAGATAGCATTTGAAATCGGTTTTCCCAGTTTGTTTATGGAAACGGGAGAAGAGTCTATTAAGAAAGCACTTCATCTGGCTGTTCACATGCTTGAACTGGCGGAGCAGGAAAAACACAATAAGGCGCAGATCGATACACTTCTTGATACGTCCTTTAGCGGAATCATTAAGATAAATGCTTATCAGGAGATTGTGGCAGTAAACCGGGTGATTGAGCAGCTGTTGGGGAAGCCAACCAGCGAGGTGATCGGTTTTCCCATTGACAAAGTATTTGATGGAATCGACACAGAAAGTATCAATGGGATCTTAAGCGGAAGGGAAGAACTTTATTCCACCTCTTTTTCCATAAAGAACCAGCTGCTGATGGTAATCGGGGCCCCCATTCAGTACGACGGACATTACAGCGGAGCCATATTGACCTGCCACAAGGTTCGTATGGCAGTGCGGGAGGAAGGGGCAGAATCAGGGGCTAAGCTGGTAGGCAGTCATCTTGCAGTTCATAATTATCATCATATTCTCAGAGAGTCCGTGGAGATAAAACGGTGCATTAAGCTGGCAAGAGCCTATGGAATTTCTAAAAACCCCGTTTTTATATACGGAGAGACCGGCACGGAAAAAGAAATCTTTGCCGAAGCAATTCATAATAACAGCCCTCAAAAAGGGGGACCGTTTATTCATATCAACTGCAGCACACTTTCGCCGGAGGAACAGAAACAGGTTTTGTTCGGCTTTGGAGAGGAAAACAGGAAAAAGCCGGTCAGTGCTCTGGAAACCGCGGCTTTTGGATCTATATTTTTGGAAGAGGTGGACCGGTTGTCTCTGGAGTGTCAGTACCTGCTTTTTAAAGCCATTCGCGACAGGCTTTTCTGGGACCGTGATTCGATGGTAAAGCGTGTTCTGCCAGTACGACTTATTGCATGCGCCGGAAAACAACTGGCAGTACTTGTAAAACAGGGTAAATTCCGGGAGGATTTATATTTCTTTCTGTCTGCTTTAGAGATTTCTCTTCCCTCGATCAGGAAGGAACCGGAAGAAATCCGCCGTTTCACCAGCATATTTCTTGAAAAATACAATACTGCCTATTCCAGATATGTGGAAATCAGTGAGGCTGCCCTGGGGGTCATGGAAGAGTATTTCTGGGAAGGAAATCTATTGCAGCTGGAGAGCTTCTGCGAGAGGCTGGTTCTCACTGCCCATAAAAGAAAAGTGGAAGAGGGGATGGTGCAGAACTTGTTACATGAGCTCTATCCAATTACCAGAGAAGACAATGGAAGCGGTCAGATCGTAAAAAACCAGAATCCCGAAGCACTGCGTATTGAGATGCTGATGGAACGTTTTAACGGAAGAAGAACTGAGGTGGCAAAAGCAATGAACATCAGTACCACCACTTTGTGGAGGAAGATGAAACGTTACGGGATTGGGAACAGCTATGACGTATGAAAGCAGGGGATTGCAAATAATTGCAATCCCCATTTCATTATTTGAAAGAATAAGAAAGATGACAAAAAAAGACAAAATGCTTGTTGTGTCTGTCAATAGAATGAGAAACAAAAGAAAGTTATAATCAGAATATGTAAGCCTATGATGGCTTTTGGTAAAGGAGATAAAACATGACACCAGTGATTACTAAAATGGAAGTGTATCCAGTAGCGGGAAAAGATTGCATGGAATTAAATTTAAGCGGAGCTCATGCCCCTTTTTTCACTAGAAATATAGTGATTTTGCATGCGGATAACGGCGAGATGGGAGTAGGAGAAGTACCGGGAGGAAAGAAGATTACCGATGCACTCTTAGAATGCGTTCCCCTTGTAACAGGTACCAAAATCAGTGAATACAAAAGCACCCTTTTAAAAGTGAAGGAATATCTGGATTCCAAAGGAGAAGCAGATGTCAGAGGGAACCAGACCTTCGATTTACGTACAGGAGTCCATGTGGTGACTGCCATTGAAGCCCCCTGTCTGGATCTTCTGGGTAAATACTTAGGGGTTCCCGTATGTGAACTGTTAGGCGAAGGAAAACAGAGAGACAGTGTCCGTATGCTGGGTTATTTATTCTTTGTGGGAGACAGAAATAAAACAGATCTACCCTACGATTCCGAACCAGATGCAGACTGTGAGTGGTACCGCATCCGTCACGAGGAGGCTCTTACTGCCGAACAGATCGTGGCGTTTGCAAAAGCTACAAGAGAAAAATACGGATTCCAGGACTTTAAGCTGAAAGGCGGTGTACTACCCGGGAATGAAGAGATGGATGTAATCCGGGAATTAAAGAAAGCATTTCCTGATGCACGGATTGATTTAGACCCCAACGGCGGCTGGCTTCTTGAAGAGGCTGTGGAGTATGTCAAAGGAATGCAGGGGATTTTAACGTACTGCGAAGACCCCTGCGGAGCAGAAGGAGTTTATTCCGGAAGAGAGATTGTCAGCGAATTCCGCCGCCGTACCGGATTCCCCACGGCTACCAATATGATTGCAACCGATTGGAGAGAGGTAGGTCATTCCCTGGAATCCCAGGCCGTTGACATTATACTGGCTGATCCCCATTTCTGGACAATGAACGGTTCTGTCCGTGTTGCGCAGATGTGTCATGATTTTGGCTATACATGGGGTTCTCATTCCAATAACCATTTTGACATTTCCCTTGCCATGTTTACCCAGGTAGGAGCCGCAGTTCCAGGAGAGTACAACGCACTTGATACCCACTGGATCTGGCAGGAAGGCTTAGAACGTCTCACAAAAGAGCCTCTTAAAATCGAAAATGGCTGTATTCAGGTTCCGAAGAAGCCGGGGCTTGGGATTGAAGCTGATATGGAGCAGATTAAGAAGGCTCACCAGATGTATCTGGATCACTGCCTGGGCGGAAGAGATGATGCCATGGGTATGCAGTATTTAATTCCAGGCTGGGAATTTAATCCAAAAAAACCTTGCCTTGTTCGTTAATTTAGCGGATTATTAACATTTCTTATTGCTGCAATCGGTATTAATTATTGGATTTATGGGATTTCTGTTGGTATAATGCATGTGAATGTAAGAATGAATGAATTAAAAATATGCAATATGACCAAAGAAAGGAAACGAAACATATGGAGCACACAGGAACGCCAATCGTAACAGAAATGCAGGTCATTCCAGTTGCCGGTTATGACAGCATGCTGATGACGTTAAGCGGAGCTCATGCACCGTGGTTTACCAGAAATTTAGTAATATTAAAGGACAGTGCGGGGAAGACAGGAATTGGTGAGATACACGGAGGAGATTATACCTGTGAAGCATTAAGAAGCTGCACGCCTCTGGTTGTGGGCCAGCAGATTGGAAAATACCGCGCAATTTTAAACACAATACATAGAGCAGGAACAAGAGCGAAAGAAGATGACGGAGAGGGAATACAGACTCTTGACATCAGTAAGCTGAAATTTGTTGTAAAAGCGGAGTGGGCGATTGAATGCGCAATGCTTGATCTTCTGGGACAGCACTTAGGGCTTCCCATGTGTGAACTCTTAGGAGAGGGAAAACAGAGAAATCAGGTAGAAACACTGGGATATTTATTCTATGTAAGCGAGAAGGAAAAGGCGTCTCCGGAGCTTCCCTATCTGGATGAAAGTGATAGTGAAGATCCATGGTTCCGCCTTCGCCGCATGGAGATGCTTACACCTGAACAAATTGTAGAACAGGCCAGGGTTCTCCATGAAAAATATGGATTTAAAAACTTTAAGTTAAAAGGCGGTGTGCTTTCCGGCTCCGAAGAGATGGAGGCGGTGCGGGCACTGAAGCAGGCATTTCCCGATGGCCGCATCAATATAGATCCCAACGGTGCATGGAGTTTAAAGGAGGCAATTGAGCTTTGTAGGCCAATGGAGGGAATCTTATCCTACATCGAGGATCCCTGCGGTCCGGAATCCGGTTTCTCCAGCAGAGAGATTATGGCAGAATTTAAAAATGCCGTGAATCTGCCGGTAGCGACCAACATGATTGCAACTGACTGGAGACAGTTTTACCACTCGGCAGCGCTGAAAGCTGTGGATATTGTTCTTGCAGATCCTCATTTCTGGGGATTTGAAGGGAGTGTGAGAATGGCTCAGATCTTAAATGACTGGGGTCTGACATGGGGAAGCCATTCCAACAATCATTTTGATATTACACTGACAGCGTTTGCCCATGTGGCAGCTGCAGCGCCGGGAAATCCAACGGCACTTGATACCCACTGGATCTGGCAGGATGGTCAGAATCTGTTAAAAGATACTCCGTCTATTAAAAACGGGTACTTAGAGGTGCCTGACAGACCGGGCCTGGGAGTGACCATAAATATGGAGCGGGTTATGGAGGCCAATGAATTATATAACAGCCTTTCCTCTCATGACAGGGATGACGCTCTGGCGATGCAGTACTTAATACCAGGCTGGAGGTATGACTGTAAAAAACCGGCATTGGTGAGATAAAAGGAGGAGAACGGTCAATGTTTATTAAAAAATATGGGGATATGATTGTCGGCGGATTTTTTATGATTTTATCTGCCGGAATGATGATTATGGCAAAAATGCTGCCCAAATCAGCAATTATGGATATCGGTCCGGATTTCATGCCGATGTGCATCGGGATTGTGACCTTTCTTCTGGCGGCAGCTCTGGCATTCTTAAATGTGAAGAATTTAAAAATGAGAACAGCCGAAGCTGAAAAAATGGAAAAGGAAGAGCTGGATTATAAACGAATGCTTACCAGCTTTATGCTGATCCTGGTCTATGTTTACTTACTTCAGCCCGTTGGCTTTATTGTTACAACAATTCTTTATTTACCATTTCAGATGTATGTTCTGGCCCCTGATGAGAAGAAGACGAAAAAGGACATCATACAGTTGGCAGTAACTTCCGTTGTATTTACCTTTGTTGTATTTTTCCTGTTCCGGTATGGATTCAAGATCATATTGCCTGCTGGTATATTCACCATTAATTTATAGGAGGGGAAGCTATGAATGCATTAATTTCATTAGGTAACGCTTATGTAAGAATTTTTACTCCGTCTTCTCTTCTGCTTATGGCAGCAGGAGTGGTTGTTGGAATTATATTTGGTTCCATACCTGGTTTATCAGCCTCCATGGCTGTAGCGTTGTTTTTGCCTCTCACATTCAGTATGTCCCCGTCGATGGGTATGAATATGCTGGTGGCTGTCTACATCGGAGGTATCTCAGGCGGTTTGATATCAGCGATTCTGTTAAATATGCCTGGTACGGCGTCTTCCATCGCCACCTGTTTTGACGGCTATCCTATGGCACAAAAGGGAGAGGCAGGAAAGGCTCTGGGATTTGGAATCGTATTTTCCTTCCTTGGATCGGTATTTTCCTTTATTGTTTTAACGTTCTGCGCTCCTTTACTTGCGGACATTGCATTAAAGTTTACTCCTGCTGAGAACTTCGGCATTTCCTTCTTTGCACTGACCATGGTCGCGGTACTGGCTTCCGGCTCCATGCTAAAGGGAGTACTGGCTGGAATGCTGGGACTGATTTTCTCCCTGGTTGGAATGGCTCCCATTGACGGAACAGCACGTTTCACCTTTGGTTCAAGCTCTCTGATGGCAGGTTATGATACGCTTCCAACTCTGATCGGTATCTTTGCCATATCCGAAATTCTTATAACAGCGGAATCCATGGGGCATGGCAAAGTGGAAACCATTAAGATGAAACCAATTAAAGGCTTCGGTTTTACCTGGAAGGAATTTGTTTATCAGATTCCAAATGCCATTCGATCCGCCCTGATCGGTACCGGAATCGGTATTCTTCCAGGAATCGGAGGAAGCACCTCAGGAATGCTTGCCTATGTAACTGCCAAAAACATGTCAAAACATCCGGAAGAATTCGGAAAGGGCTGCCCTGACGGAATCGTAGCCACTGAAACAGCGAACAACGCCACTATCGGAGGAGCAATGATCCCGCTGCTGGTTCTTGGAATACCAGGAGACGGAGTAACAGCCATGATGCTTGGAGGATTTTTAATTCACGGCCTATCGGCAGGACCTCTTCTGTTTGTTAAAAATGCAGATGTAGTATATGGAATTTTTGCAGCCTGTATGATCTGTATCACTCTGATGCTGTTAATCGAGTTCTTTGGAATTAAGGTATTCGTACAGCTTTTAAAGATTCCAAAGCATATCCTGATGCCTCTGATTCTGGTTTTATGCTGTGTGGGCGCTTATGCAACCAACAACCGGATTTTCGATGTACAGTCCATACTTTTATTTGGACTGGTAGGATATTTATATCATAAGTTCAGACTGCCAACTACGCCGTTTGTATTGTGCTTCCTCATAGGAAAAATGCTGGAGACATATCTCCGAAGAGGAATCATGCAGTACAAATCATTTGGAGCATTCTTCCAGAGACCGATTTTTGACGCATTCTTTTTTGTGGCAATCGGAGTAGTGGTTTGGTCGGTTTATAAAGAATACAAGATGTACATGAACAAAAAAGCGGTGAAGGCTTCTGAACAATCATAAAAAAGGAGAGCAAAAACTATGAAAAAAAGATTTTTGGCAACAGTAATGGCGGCGGGGGTCGTTCTTGGCATGACAGCATGCGGAGCCAGCCAGACACAGTCAACAACAGCAGCAGAAACAACGAAAGCAGCAAGCTCTGAGGCAGCAACTACAAAGGGATCAGAGGCAGCTGGCACAGAGGCAGCAGCTTCCACCTGGAAGCCAACCACCACTGTTTCCATTGTGGTTCCGGCAGGAGCAGGCGGCAACACAGATCTCTCTGCCCGTGTATTTGCGGAGTATGCAAAGAGAATGACAGGTGCTGATTTCATTGTGGTAAATGCCAATGGAGCCGCAGGTTCCGTAGCAGCAAACCAGGTTCGCTCTGCAGCTGCAGACGGACATACCTTCCTTTATGGTCACAACCTGGTAAATGTGGCCAATATTGCCGGAGTAACCGATTATAATTATACCGCTTTTAAATTAGGACCAACATTTGCACTTGATCCGGCACAGCAGTTCTATGCAAATCCGGAGAAATATAAGACACTTGACGAGTTCATTCAGGCAGCAAAAGCAAATCCAGGCAAGTTAAAAGCATGTACCGAAGTAGGCGCATATACGTACTATGAATTGCTTGCATTTGAAAAAGTGGCAGGAATTGATCTGGATCTGGTAGATGTAGGCTCTAACTCCGATAAGATTGCAGCTATGCTTTCCGGTCAGGTAGATTTAATGCCGGGCGCTTATATTAACTGTAAGGATTATCTGGAGGCAAAACAGTTTGTATGTCTGGGAGCTCCCACAAAAGAGCGTTATGAATTAATCAAGGATATCCCGACTTTAACAGAGCAGGGAGTAGATTTAGTATATCCAAACTGTGAATTTTCCTTCTATTTCCCCAAAGATACATCTGATGATGTCATTGCCTGGTACGATCAGCTGGTTAAGAAAATGACCGAAGATCCGGAAGTAAAAGAGGCAATTGCCAAAGTTGAAATGATGCCTTACTATTTAAGCTCTTCTGATTCTGAGGCAAATGACGAAAAGATTTACAATGAGATTAAACAGATCGCTGATGATCTTGCAAAATAATTAAATAAATTGAAATTAACAGCCCTGGGAGCCGGTTTTAAAATTGGCACCCAGGGCTGTTATTAATTAAAATAGTTCCTTATGGCATTACAAAAACATTGGCTCGCCTGGCTTTGAATCCAGTTTTTTCTTGTTACCAAAGCGTTTAGTCTGGTAAGCTTTGGTTCCACATGATAATATGCCACGTGTTCCCGGTCTGCTGCACAGGAATCGCTGATAAATGTGACTCCAATTCCCATGGCAACCATACTTCTGGTTGTGGATATGCTGTTGGTTTCACAAACCGTACTGGGGATCCAGCCGGCATTTTCCAGTACCATATCGGTAAGGCGGCGAAGAGTAGAGCCTTTTTTAGACAGCAAAATATTTTCTTCCCCAAAGCTCTTTGCAAATTCTCCAATTGGGATAGGTCTGTCCGGATTTTTCTTCCGGTATGGATGATTAACAGGAATGGAAAATAAAACTTCTTCCTCCCGGAGTATGGTTACCTGATCAGGAGAAAAAGGATCGATTTCATTGATCGCCATAATTCCACAGTCGATGCTTTCTTCCGATATCATTCTCGTAAGTCCGGGAAGATTGGTTTCTGAAATTTCAATGATAATATCCGGGTATTGAACTTTGAAAGCCGGAATAATATCAGTCAGCATGGTAAGGCCGAACTGTGAGGTCACTCCTACGGTTATGTGACCGCGGTTTTCAATATTCTGAATATTCTGATAGAGGACATTTTTTATGGACATGACTTTTTCGGCCGCTTCTATATAAAGGGAGCCTGCTGGTGTGAGAGTTAACCTGCCTTTGCTCCGGTAAAACAATGGGGTGCCAAGTTCACTTTCCAGCTTTGAGAGGTACTGGCTTAAGGTGGATTGGGAGACAAAAAGTTCTTCAGCAGCTTTCGTCATGTTCTCTTTTTTGGCGATTGTCAGGATGTAGGTCAGATAGCGGGTGTCCATAAAAGTGCCTCCTTGTTTGTGCGGGTGTGTGTTAGGAATAGGAAGTGTGGTTATTATTTATTTATTTATCATATCATAGTTGGGCTGGATTTACATTTCTTTTGTCACAACTTATCATCTGCTTATTCTTGCTTTCTATCACTTGCTGTGTTAGCATTGTGATAGAAAAGACATTATGGATGAACAGAGGATAGATGTGATTGGAAATACATTAGCAGATCGTATACGGCAACTGCAGGATTTTGTCATGGAACGAAAGCATCATATCTAATTTACAAAGCAGAAAGTTGGAACTTTTTATGGCAAGTATTAAAGAAATAGCAGAAATGTCCGGTGTTGCCAAAAGCACGGTATCCAGATATTTAAATCAGGGATCTGTCAGTGAAAAAACTGCCGAACGGATAGAAGAGGTCATCAAAAAAACCGGTTACTCCCCCAATCAGTTTGCCCAGAGCTTAAAGGCGAAAAAGACAAAAATTATCGGAGTAATTATTCCAAGGCTTAATTCCAATGCCATGTCGGAAACACTGCTGGGCATTGATGATGTGTTGCAGCTCAATGGATTTCAGATGATTATTTCCAATACCAATCAAAATATTGCCAGAGAGATTGAAAGTATTTATTCTCTTGCAAAACAGAAGGTTTCCGGTATCATTCTGGCTGCCACGGTAATCACAGATAAGCATAAAAAAGCATTTGATGAGATCTCAATTCCCATTGTTGTGATCGGTCAGCAGGTGCCGGGTGTCCCAAGCGTGATTCATAACGATTTTGAGGCGGGATATTGTCTGGGTAATTATATTTTCCAGAAAGGCCATCGGTTTGTCACTTATCTTGGAATTCCTGAGACAGATGTATCGGTTGGTGTAAAAAGGAAACAGGGAGTGATAAAAGCTTCCAAAGAATATAAAAATTCAGTTCTTAATATAGAAGAAACTTCGTTTTCTTCTCAGGATGCTGTGATTATGGCAAAGAAAATCCTTACAGGAAAAAATCAGCCTACTGCAATTATTGCCGCAACCGATAATATTGCAGTGGGAGTGTTAAAAGCCTGCTATCTTCTGGATGTAAAAGTCCCGGAGCAGCTCTCAATTGTGGGAGTAGGTGGAGATAAGATTACGGATCTGGTATATCCTGGAATTACAACGGTTAAGTTTTTCTTCAGGGAAGCCGGAGGTATTGCAGCAAAAAGTCTCCTTAAGTTATTAGAGCATGAAAAAACGGAAGAAGTCATCGTTTCACCATATGAATTAATAGACCGTTTTAGTGTTGACAAACCACAATAGAAGAAGTAAAATTCAATTATAAGGAACCGGTTCCAAAAAAACAGAAACTGTTCCTTATAATTTCACCCATTATTGGAACCGGTTCCAATAATTCGGAAGTTGAGGTAATTTATGATAAAAGGTAATACAAAGTCAGGTGGCATATCGAAAGAGGAGTATTTGGACCTGGAAAATAAAGTTCAGAACAGTCCCTGGCGGCAAAGCTTTCATATACAGCCGGTTACCGGACTTTTGAATGATCCAAATGGTCTGGCCTGGTACAATGGTTTCTACCATGTATTCTATCAATGGTTTCCATTTGGACCTGTTCACGGAACCAAATACTGGTACCATCTACGATCCAGGGATCTTATTTACTGGGAGGACTTAGGAATTGGGTTAGCGCCAGACCAGAGCTTTGACAGCCATGGTGTCTATTCAGGAAGCAGTATGAGAAAGGATGGGCTTTTGTACCTTTTTTATACTGGCAATCACAGAGATGATGATTGGGTAAGGCACAGCAGCCAGTGTCTGGCAGTTATGGACCAGGAAGGCAGAATTGTAAAGATGACTTCCCCTCTCATACCGGACCCGCCGGCTGGGATCACAGAGCATTTCAGAGATCCAAAAGTGTGGAAGGGAAAGACTGGATACCTGATGATAACAGGTGCCCAGAAGCTCTCACAGACCGGTACGGCTTTGATTTATCAAAGCTCAGATTTAATACAGTGGGATTACCTGGGTGAGCTGAAAGTTTCGTGGAAGACAAAGGCTTATATGTGGGAATGTCCCGATTATTTTGAGACAGAGGGCCATGGCATTTTAATAATGTGTCCCCAGGGAATGGAAACAGAAGAGTCTGGAAATTCTAATATTTACGAAGCGGGGTATCTAATAGGGAATCCCATGAATGAGGAAACATTAACCTTCGACGGAAGCCGGTATGAGAGACTTGATTATGGTTTTGATTTTTATGCCCCTCAGACCTTTTTAGACCCATTGGGAAGAAGAATATTGTTTGGTTGGATGGGGCTGCCTGAGATTTTATACCCTACGGACCGGTATGGCTGGGCCCATTGCCTGACGATTCCCAGAGAACTGACGGTTGTAAACGGGCGCTTAAGGCAGAATCCAGTAAAGGAAATGGAACAAATGAGAAGAGAGGCGGTTTGTGAAACCATTCTCATGGAAGACGAAAGCTATCAGGACGTAAGATTTTATGGCAGACATTACGAACTGCTGGTTCAGATCATGGATCAGACGGCAGGAGTTTTTGAGATCAGTGTAAGACAAAATAAACAGGAACAGACAATGATCCGATATTCCAGGAACGACCAGATGATTTGTGTGGACCGAAGTGCTTCCGGAGAGGTTTTTGCAGAGGACTACGGATTTTTGCGTAAGGCGAAGCTGGAGGGCGGATTAAAAGAAGTCCGGATTTTTTCGGATGAATCCTCGTTAGAGATTTTTATCAATCAGGGGGAGGTCTCTTTTTCATTAAGGATATTTCCACACAGGTTAAGTGAAGAGACGGTATTTACAGCAAGAGAAGGTAGTGTAAAAGCATCAATTCAAAAATGGAACTTAAGAGTATAGTTAAGACAGGAGTGTAATCATGAACGATAAAAATTTGGCTGAAAAGATTGTCCAGAATATTGGTGGGAAAGAAAATGTGAAGAGTCTTACACACTGCATGACAAGACTGCGCTTTGTTTTAAAGAACGAACAGAAAGCAGATAAAGAAGCGCTGGAGAAATTAGATATTATGCAGGTGGTACGGGGCGGAGGCCAGTATCAGATTGTCATCGGGACCAATGTAAAAGATGTATATGAGGAGGTAATAAAACTGACAGGAGATGTGGATGGCGGGAAAGATGACAGAGACGGGAAAGAACAGAAACTGTCAGCCAAGATCTTCAATGTGATTTCAGGAAGCTTTACGCCCATTATACCAGCCATTTTAGGTTCTGGTATGTTAAAGGCATTGCTTCAGATTCTTGTGGCAGCAGGAGTAATGCAGTCAACATCAGGAACTTATGCCATATTAACAGCCGCCTCAAATGCAGTATTTTATTTTCTTCCAATCATTCTGGGAATCACATTTGGCACCCGTATGAATGTGAATCCTTACATATCCGGTGTAATAGGAGCAGCTCTTTTAGAGCCAAACTATACCCGGCTTTTAACATCGGCTGGAGGAAGAACGGATTTTTTGCATATACCGGTGGTGTTAATGGATTATTCCTCTACTGTTTTCCCCGTTATACTGGCTATCTGCACCTATGTTCTCATTGACCGGCTGTTAAAAAAGATTATTCCAGGGGTATTTCAGGTGCTGTTTGTACCTATGCTGTCTCTTGTGCTGGTGGTGCCCATCACCTTAATTGTGTTTGGACCTTTTGGAATTTATACTGGCACTTTTATTTCCAATGTTTTAACATTTGCTCTTGGGAAAAATGCGGTTCTTACAAACATCGTATTTGGTTTCATAGGAATTCCTACGGTTATGCTTGGACTTCACTGGGCGCTGATCCCTGTTATTATTAATAATTTATCTACGACAGGCCAGGATTTTCTACTTCCAACCGTTCAGGCGACTGCTTATGCAGGGGCAGGTGCGGCACTGGGTGTATTCTTTAAAACCAAAGATATTAAATTAAAAGAGCTGTCTTTTTCAGCTTTTGTACCCGCTTTTCTAACCGGTATTACAGAGCCTGTGATTTATGGAATCTTCTTTAAATTCAGACGGGTGTTATTTTATGCCATGTCCATGAGTGCTGTGGCAGGTGGTCTTTGCGGGATTTTCCATATATCCGCTTCTCAGCTGGCAGGAGGTATTATGGTCATTCCTTCCTATAATCCGGCGGTCAGCTTTGCAATCGCCATGGCGGTGGCATTTGCCGGAACCTTCCTTTTAACTTATGTATTTGGCTATGAATCTGTGGGGAAATCAGCCGCAACCCCTGTTGACATGGATTCAACAAAGTTAGATTTTACGGTTCAAAGGACAATGATTGCGCCTGCGAAAGGAACGGTTGTTCAGCTTGATCAGGTTTCTGATGAGGTCTTTTCATCAGGCACATTGGGAAAAGGAATCGGAGTGATTCCAGACAGTGATGAGATATTTGCACCGGCAGACGGAACGGTTGTTACGGTCTTTACTACCCGGCATGCAATTGGAATCAGGACGGATTATGGAGCGGAGATGATCATTCATATCGGAATTAATACGGTTGAGCTTAAAGGAAAATATTTTGATATACGTGTGAAGGAGGGGGACAAAATTACCTCTGGTCAGGTGATTGGAAACGTGGAATTTGATAAAGTAAAAGAGGCAGGATATGATACGACTGTGATGCTTATCGTAACAAATACGGATCATTTTCGTGAAGTGAAAATAATGGAGCCGGATTCCTTTCAAGACCCGGTAATCCAGGTTGAGTAGGAGAGATGGCTGATGAAAGTAAAAGAAATTGTTGACAGCATTATCACGGAGACAGGAGTGATTCTGGATCCGCTAAAAACTGTGGATCAGATTATTATTGGGGATCCGGATACGGAGGTTACGAAAATTGTAACGTCGTTTATGGCGACCGTTGATGTGATTTTAGAGGCGGTCAGACTGGGAGCCAACTTCATTATAACCCATGAACCAACCTGGTTTAACGGAAGGGATCAAAAAGAATGGCTGATCAATGATCCGGTTTATATCAAAAAGAAACAGCTGATCGAAGAAAATCACCTTGTAATATGGCGGTTTCATGATTATATGCATGCGGTTTCGGATGATATGATATATCATGGATTTGATCAGGACATGGGCTGGAGTAATTATAAAGAAAGAAAAGAAATCCTAAAAGAGGAGAAAAATCCTTTGGTGAAAGCCCAGTTGTGTTATCAGATTCCAGAGATGAAGCTTAAGGATCTGGTTATGAAAATAAAGGATTCTCTGGATGTGAAGTGTGCAAGAGTGATTGGAGACCAGGAGGGAACGTGCCGCCGCATCGGAGTAATGGTGGGAGGCGGAAGCCTGGGTCTTGGTGACGAGAAGAACACCATGGAGCTTATGCGCAGAGAAAATTTAGATACAGTGATATGCGGAGATATAACGGAATGGACGCTCAGCGCCTATATTAGAGATGCATCCATGCTTGGGTTTAACCAGTCCATGATTATCATTGGGCATGAGAGAAGCGAAGAATCCGGTATGAAACACCTGGTTGGGTGGCTGCAAAATATTCTTCCATCACAAACCGTTATTTTTGTTGATGCAAAAGAGCCATTTATTATTTGCTGACCTGGATGGGTAGTTTTGGTTTTGATGACAGGAGGCAAATTTACTTTTTCAATTCTCATCTTTCATTATTAGCAATTTCCTTCATATTCCTTTTATTATTCTTGTGATATAATATTTATAAGATACACACATAAATGAAAGCACAGAAGAATGAGAGGAATGACACATACAATGAGAATCTTATTGGTGGAGGATGAACCAGATTTAAATGGGCTGATCGTGAGAAAACTAAAACTGGAACATTATACCGTTGATTCCTGCCTCAATGGTCTTGACGCATTGGATTATCTGGAGACAGAATATTATGATGCTGTCATTTTGGATAGTATGATTCCAGGAGTCAGCGGGCTGGAACTGCTAAAAAAAGTACGAAGTCAGGGAAAGAAGACTCCTGTGCTTTTGATGACTGCGGATGACAATGTTTTAGACCGAGGCACCAATCCGGAATTACAGGTCGATGAATATTTGCTGAAACCATTTGCCTTACAAGAACTTCTTACGAAAGTACGGGCAATGTTAAGGCGGTATTACGGCAATATCAGCAATATTTTTGAAGTTGGTGATCTGATCGTAAACTGTGATGCACGGAGAGTAATGAGAAATCAGAAAATCATTTCGCTATCATCCAAAGAATTCTCCATATTGGAATATTTAATCCGTAATACAGGTGTGGTGCTTTCCCGTGAAAAGATCAGTCAGCACATATGGAACTACGACTATGAAGGAGAATCCAATATGATTGATGTGTACATTCGGTATTTGAGAAAGAAGATCGATGAAGGCCAGCCGGTAAAGCTGATTCATACAGTCAGAGGAGTGGGATATGTTTTAAGGGCTCCAGGCGTTGTAAGAAGATAAAAAATGGGCAGAAATCAGGAGCTTTTGGGCTGATTTCTGCTCCTTTTGCTTATTCACTTCAGCAGCCCCATTACACCGTTGTTCATAAAGCCATGCCACCACATGCAGCGATGTCACAAATTCTTTTGAATTTCATGAATCTTGCTGTATAATACTTAATTGTAACATAAACAAAAAAGACTGGGGTGATTTATATGAGTGAAATAATAACAGACCGTTTGGTAATACGTAAGTTTACAGAACATGACGGGGAAGATTTGTATGAGTATTTTTCTAATCCAAAGGTGTTGGAGTTTGAACCATACAAGCCATATTCAAGAGAAAAATCTTATTCAGAAGCAAAAAGGCGGGCTGGTGATGAGCGGTTTCTTGCTGTATGCTTAAAAAGCGGAAAACTCATCGGTAATTTCTATTTTGCAAAAGAAGAATTTGAAACCTGGGAAGTGGGTTATGTTTTCAATGATCAGTACTGGGGGAAGGGGTATGCCACAGAAGGACTTCTGGCACTGATGAAATATGGTTTTCATGAGCTCGGTGTAAGAAGAATGATTGCAATGTGTGATCCCCAGAATCCTCATTCCTGGAAACTGCTTGAGCGCGTGGGGATGAGAAGAGAGGGGACATTGCTTAAAAATGTATATTTTTTTACCGATGAGGACGGCAATCCCATATGGAAAGATACTTATGAATATGGGATATTAAAATCGGAGTTTCAATAATCAGTGAGAGTCAGACGGACCATTTCCGGCCATATTCGCGGCTGAGATTTATCAGTGCCTTTATGGCTGGAGAAATCCATTTCTTTTTATGATACACAATCTGGGTAAAAAAAACAGGATCTGTTTCGATAAATTTTGTGCGGAGCAATCCGCTTTCACTTTCTGATTTCACGGTGTAATAGGGAAGATAGGAAACTCCCAGGCCGTTGGTTACGTATTTTTTGATTGCCTCCACATTTGCTGTTTCCAGTACGTTGGCAGGGACGTAGTGGTGCTTTTGCAAGTATCGTTCAAATTCCTGGCGATAGCTGCATTCCTTTTCTGTGTAGAACACCATTTCCCCGGATTCGGGCAAAAAGTCTGGCTGTGTATGACCGGCGGGAGCAACAAGGCACATTTTTTCTTCTAAAAGCAGTTCTGTATGCAGATTTTCTTCCATACACTCAGGCTGAAGTACAAAGCTGATATCCAGCTGTCCGGCAGATAAATCTTTTATTAGCAGCTCACATGGGCTGTTGATCATACGAACCTCCACCTGTGGATAAGCCGCTTTATAGGCAATGATAAGCGGGTACAAACGATACAGTGTCAGGGATTCGGGGGCCCCGATCCGTAAACAGCCCTGAGGAATGGCATCGCTTTTTCCCAACTGTTCCAGATTATCGTACTCCCGTAATACGGAATTAGAACATTCCAGCAACTGCTCTCCAAACGCAGTAAGCTTCAGCGTCTTACCAGTCCGGTCAAAGACAGGACAATTATAGTAGGATTCAATGGCACCCACCTGAAAGGTCAGAGTAGACTGGGCATATCCCAGTGCCTGAGCCGCCTTCGTGTAACTGCCAAGCTCTGCTATTTTAACCAACGTTCTTAAATTACGTATCTCGATCATATCTCATTCGTCCCTTTCGGTTCTGATCCATTTTAAAATGGTGTTATGATTATTTTATCATCAATAATTCTGAAGTCAATATTTAGAAACTTCAATTATACAAATGCATGGATTTTTATTATGATAAATGTGATGGAAGGGAGATGTGTTTGTATGAAGAAAAAATTAAATGTTTTTACGGTAAGCGGGCTGATGACCGGGCCGATTCTGGGCTCCGGCATTATCTTTCTGCCATCTCTGGCTTATGAAATGCTGGGTGAGCATGCGATTTTTGCATGGATCATCATAATGGCACTTAATATTTTATTTGCCTATGTCTTTGCAAAGATGACAATAATAGCATCGGATAACCGGGGAATCAGTACGATAGTGGGGGATATGTTTGGCAGCAGATTTGGAACGCTTGCAGCCAATTACCTTACGGTGGCAGTTTTTTTTGGTCCTGTTGCAGTGGCAATGACTGCGTCAGAGTTTATTGGGCCGGCAGTTACCTCTGTCTTTCACGTAAGTCCATGGGTTACAGCCGGTGGGGTACTTTTTATCTGTGCCATGATTGTTATATCGGATGTCTCCTTTATGGGGAAATTTATGCTGGTATTATCCAGTATCACAGCCTGCCTGCTGCTTGCTGGCAGCAGTGCGACTTTGTTTCGTTTACCGGATCTGTCCATTCCCCACAGCCTGCCGGCACCGCAGATCTTAGGGCAGACGCTTCTTCTTATATTCTGGGCGATTGTGGGATGGGAAATACTGGGAAATTATGTGGAGGATGTGGAAAATCCCCAACGTACCATGATGCGTGCCATGCAGATTAGTCTGTCAGCAATTATAATGGTTTATCTGCTGACTGCTTTCGCATTTCAAAACAGCCCCAGTCATTCCATGCCCGATCTATTAATACCAGTCGCGGGCAGATTTTCAGGAGCCGTCTTTTCCGGCCTGGCTGCAGGTCTTTGTATCTGTACTGTGTCAACTTTTACCGGGGCAGTTGTGCGACAGACTGCGGCACGGTTTAAAAGCGTTGGATTACCGAAACTATTTCACCATAAATGGCTGACGGCCCTGATGCTTCTGGCAGTGAATTGTTTGGTTCTCTTTCTCCATGCCTCTGGAATACTGTCATTTCAGAATATTGTAGGAATTGCAAATACCATGTTTATCGGGAATGCCGTTCTGGGACTGGCAAGTGGTTTTAAACTCATACCTCATATCGTGATACGGATTGGAATCGGGATTTTGCTGTTTATACTTGTGATTATTTTTCTGTTTTCCTCTGTTTCTGCTATGGTGCTGTTTCTGCTGATTACAATTTCATGTTTCATTCCTTACTCTTGTGATATAATAAATAGAAAGAAGGAAAGGGAAAGACAGAGGCAATGAGAATTTTATTAGTGGAAGATGAGCCGGATCTAAATCAACTGATTGTAAAAAAGCTTCAGCTGGAACATTATACAGTTGACAGTTGTTTTAATGGACTGGATGGCCTTGAGTATTTCCAGATGACTGATTATGATGCGGTCATTCTGGATATTATGATTCCCGGGATGAGTGGACTTGAACTATTAAAAAAGGTTCGGAAACTGGGGAAAAAGACTCCGGTGCTTTTACTGACAGCGAGGGACAGTATAGAGGACCGGGTGACCGGTCTTGATGCAGGAGCGGATGATTATCTGGTAAAACCCTTTGCTTTTACGGAACTTCTGGCAAGAATTCGTGTCATGTTAAGACGGTCATCTGGTAATACCAGCAATATTTTTGAGCTGGGGGATCTGACGGTGAACTGCGATACAAGGTTAGTGTCAAGGGATCAGAAAAACATTCCCTTATCATCAAAGGAATTTTCCATATTAGAATATTTAATCCGAAATGCTGGAATCGTGCTTTCCCGTGATAAGATCAGCCAGCATATATGGAATTATGAATATGAAGGAGAATCCAATCTGGTTGATGTATATATCCGGTATTTAAGAAAAAAAATAGATGAAGGTTATACGGAGAAACTGATTCACACAGTCAGAGGTGCAGGATACGTTCTGCGTACAGAAGACCCGTTACACAATTAAAAGGTCTGACGCGATGAAATAACTTTACAGGAAGAGATAATGATGAAAAAACTTTCCATTAAAATGCGGGTTACTCTGTGGTTTACGTTATTTATGATGCTTCTCGTTATAGTGGTATCCTTTTTTTTAGTGTTCTCACAAAGAAAATTTAACAGCCTTACCTTACAGAAAAAATTAATGGAAACGGTGGATGAAATCGAAGATCTGAACCGGAATCAGTTAGAGGAAAGAATCTCGGTCCCTGTAAATGATATCTACATCTCCGTGTATGACATGAATGGAACTCGGCTGGCAGGAATTGTACCAACTGATTGTGAAAATAAGGAGGCCTTTGCAAAAGACGCTTCCAGAAAGCTGAAATCTGGTAGTCAGGAATGGTTTCTATATGACACCACCATGAAAAAAGAACATGGAACTTATTTGTGGATCCGTGGTATCCTGCCGATTCACGATACTGTTCACTCAGAAGACATATTCCTTCGCCTTCTTGTGCTGGCACTTCCTTTTCTGGTTCTGGGAGTAGCATTGGTGGGGTATCTGGTCATTGACAGAGGGCTTCGCCCCATTCAGGATATGATTCAAACGGCAAACGCCATTGGTGAGGCAGGAGATTTGTCCCGCCGGATTCAAATGGAAGAGGGAACAGATGAAATCCATACCCTGGCAAAGACCTTTAATGGTATGTTTGACAAGCTGGAGGGCTATTTTGAAAATGAGAAACGTTTTACTGCAGACGCTTCCCATGAGCTCAGGACCCCGGCTGCCGTCATTCTGGCTCAGTGTGATTATGGGCTGGAACACGCTTCCAGTATGGAAGAAACAAAAGAGTCCCTCTATAAAATAAGACAGCAGGCAGTAAAGATGTCTGCCCTGATCTCCAATCTTCTTACTCTTGCACGGATGGACAATGGACAGTTCCAACTGGAGAAGCTGGAACGGATTAATTTCAGTGAACTGGTGGAAATTATAGGGGAACAGCAAAATGAGATGGCAAAAGATAAGAAAATCAGTGTTATTACCAAGGTACAGCCAGATGTTTTTCTGATGGCAGACGAGACAATGATGATCAGAATGCTGATTAATTTAATTGAAAATGCGGTCCAGTATGGAAAAGAAGAAGGATGGGTGAAGCTTTCTCTGGAAAAGAAAGAGGATCATCTGGAACTAACGGTGGCAGACAATGGCATCGGGATTGCGCCGGAACATCTAAAGCGTATATGGGAACGTTTTTATCAGGCTGACCCCTCCAGAAGCAGCGGACGAAGTAACACAGGACTTGGACTTGCCATGGTAAAATGGATTGTGAGTGCTCATAAGGGAGAAATTACGGTAAAAAGCCAGCCTGGTGAAGGTACGGTGTTTACCGTAATTATGCCATTTGATAATTGAATATGGAAGTAGTAAAAACTGCCCGGTCGGTAAAATTTTGCCGGGCAGTTTTTTTATTTCACAGGAAGTTCACACAATTTGGCTTATTTTTAATCTGGCTTTAATTTTTCTGGATTATGATAGCAGCAGAAACGAAGTTGAAAGGAGTCATAAAGATGAGACAGATACAGAAAACTTTTTTTGCACTGGGTACAGCCAACACTGTGGCTGTTTTTGACCAGGAACTTTCTGAGGAACGAATCATAAGAGTTCTGGACCATATTAAGATGCAAACCCTTCGTTTTGACCATATGTTTTCCGTTTTTAAAGAGCATAGTGAGATCGCTGAGATTAACCGGGCAGCAGGAAAAAAACTGGTAACAGTCAGCAAAGAGACAATCGCTGTGATTGAAAAGGCTGTTGAGATCTCGAAAGATTCCCAGGGTACCTTTGATATTACATCAGGAAGTCTTTTAAGAATCTGGAGAAAGGCAAAGAGGGAGAACAGGCTTCCATGCATGGAAGAGCTGAAACAAACCAGGAATTTAATCAACTACAAAAATATTGTAATTGACCACGAAAAGGTGGGATTGTCGCAAATGGGTCAGGAGCTGGATCTGGGAGGAATCGCCAAAGGTTATGCGGCGGACATGGCAAAGCAGACGTTACTTAATGAGGGAATATCCGATGGCTTTATTAACTTTGGAGGGTCGGTCATAGCATTTGGAAGCCCCAAACAGATCGGGATTCAGAATCCATTTGCTAAAACAGGAGTGTCAGCTGGTACTGTTAATATATCCAATCAGGCAGTTGTGACTTCCGGAAACTATGAACGGTATTATGAGAAAGATGGGCAGAGATATCATCATATTCTGGATCCTGCAACTGGATTTCCTTCCACCAGCGGATTAGCAGGAGTGACTTTGATTGGTGATTTGGCATGTGAACTGGATGGATTATCTACGGCTGTTTTTGTCATGGGTCTGAAATCAGGGATGAGGCTTTTAAACCAATACCATATAGAAGGTATTTTTATGGAGGCGTCAGGTGCTACTTACGTAACACCGGGATTGAAAGATAAATTCAGCATGGGATAAAAGGAGATGAATCACTATGGATAATAAAAAGAAAACAGGTTCCGTCAGAGTATGGAGAAGAATCATTCAGATCCTATCCTTCTTAGCTTTGCCGGGTCTGTTCACCAGTATTTTTTATGCAATGAAAGAAATCTACAGTGGGATTCTTGCAGGGACATTCTCCCTTTCTGCAATGTTTCCCCAGCTACTTCTGTTCTCAGGGAGCATGATAATTACCATACTTACAGGGAGATTTTTTTGTGGATTTTTATGCAGCTTCGGGGCAATGGGAGACTTTTTATGGTTCCTGTCTAAGAAAACAGGGAAAAAGGGCTTAAAGATAAGTGAAAAGACCGATGCATGGCTGAAAAATTTAAAATACTTGATTCTGGTGTTTATTATATTGGGTATATGGACATTTCATCTGGGGGATCTTGACAGTATGACAGGGCCCTGGGCAGTTTTTGGCATGTATTCTAAAATCGGAAGCTGGCCTTCCAGCCGGTATTTATTTACTATAGGAGGTTTTCTTCTGCTTCTTATTATAGTTGGCTCTTTCCTGATAGAACGATTTTTCTGCCGCTATTTATGTCCTCTTGGAGCTGTTTTTGCTATTTTATCCAGATTTCGGCTGTTCCGCATTAAAAAGGAGAGGAGTAAATGTGGAAGCTGCCGGCTGTGCACCAGTAAATGCAGCATGGGAATTCCTCTTTATCAGTACGATACAGTTACATCAGGAGAATGTATTGACTGTTTTGAGTGCACATCGGTCTGCCCAAGACACAACGCCAGAGCAAACGGAGCGCCTGTGGCAGTCTCAGCTGTTTCGGCAGCAGCCATGTTCGGGCTGGTTTATGCGGGTAATACCCAGGCTCAGATGGTGAGCAGTCAGACTCCGGTAACAGTCCAGGTTCAGTCCAATACCGGAAACTATATAGACGGTACCTATACAGGAACGGGGCAGGGTTTCCGTGGAGAGACGAAGACAAGTGTTACTGTAGAAAATGGAACTATTACCGACATAACAGTTTTGTCCTATGAAGACGATAAGTCATATTTTGGCAGGGCCGTGGAGAAGGTGACAGCTGAGATTATTAACAGCCAGAGCACTGAGGTAGATGCAGTTTCCGGTGCTACCTTTAGCAGCAACGGAATTATGGAATCAGTCGCCAATGCGCTGAATGTTTCCTACAATAATCCTAACAGCACATTAAAATCAGAGGGGCATGGCCATCGAGGTAAAAAATAGTTTGGTATGGAAAAAACCCAAATACCACTTGTGCTTTTTACCTGCAAGTGGTATAATGCTCCCAACATATAAAGCGTGAGAACAAAGAAGTCTCAACTGCAAGAATGCAGTTGCGGCTTCTTTTGCTTTTTGAGACAGGATGTCCTCTTAAAGCATCCCAGTTTTTTTGGAGAACAAGGAGGTTTTCCCCAGTATTTAGCGGGAGAGCCTCTTTTTGTTTGATAAAAAACCGTTTTATATAACAAAAAAAGCATGAGGAGGATCGGATTATGAGGAAAAAGTTATTATCAGCTGTGCTAATTGGGGCTATGGCCAGCAGTCTTCTGGCCGGGTGTGGATCATCTGCACAGCAAAGTGCGGCAGGGGCAGGGACGAAAGCGGTTTCGGGGGAAACAAAAGCAGCAGGTGATGGATCGAAAACCATTAAAATCGGTGCGATCTGTTCTCTGACAGGTGGTTCCGCCATCTATGGAGAAGGGGCACAGAATGCCATTACCATGGCGGCAGAAGAAATCAATTCCAGCGATTCGGAATACAAAATTGAGATTGTAAACGGCGGAAAAGTAGTTGATGATGCCAGTGATGCAAAACAGGCCATTAATGCGTATAACAGTCTGATGAAGGAAAGCCCAGATGCCATAGTGGGATGCTTTTTCTCATCAGTAACCCTCCCCATTGCAGAACAGGCTTCCAAGGATAACATGCTCCTTCTTGCAACCGGAGCTACCAATAAAGATGTTACATTAAAAGGTCCCAGCATCTTCCGTGACTGCTTCATCGACCCCTATCAGGGAAAAATGGCAGCTCAGTTTGCAAAAGAAAAGGGCTGGAAAAAAGCAGCTGTTATCTATGCAAAGGACGATGATTATTCCAATGGATTAAAAGATGCATTTATAGAGAATGCCAAAGCAAATGGAATTGAGGTTGTCTATACTGGGGAATGTACCACAAAGGATACGGACTTCTCATCCCAGGCTTCCCAGGTGGTGGCAAAGGGAGCGGACTTCCTGTTTTATCCCTGTTTCTTAGATACGGTTCCTCTGTTAGTAGGAGCGGCCAGAGACGCAGGCTTTACCGGTGCTATTATGGGCGGCGACGGTTGGGACGGTACAGATACGAAAGGCGTGGAAGACAAGTTTGACAACTGCTATTTCACCAACCATTATTCATCCGAAGATACCGCTCCAGCTGTTTCTAATTTCGTGTCAAAATATAAGGAAAAATGCGGGACAGAAAGCTTAAATGCCTGTGCGGCGCTTTATTATGATGCCGTCTATATGATTGCTGAAGCAGCGAAAAACGGCAAGGCAACAGACACCCCGTCCTTAATTAAGGGAATGACGAAAATGACCTTTACCGGCGTAGGGGGAACCTTCACTCTTGATGAAAACGGGGATCCTGAAAAATCGGTTGCCATTAATACCTTTGAGGGCGGCAAGGTAAAATGGCTGATGACCTTATCACCAGAAGGAACAAAAAAATAGTATTAAAAAGACAATCAGGAGATGTGCATGAAAGCATGAAAATGTCTTTGGTGCACATTTTCCATTTGAAGGAGAAAGGAAACGGCCTATGACATTCTCATTATTTATCCAAAGCCTGATAAACGGACTGAATCAGGGTGCCATTTACGCTCTGATTGCGCTGGGATATACGATGGTATACGGAATTATCCGTATGATTAATTTTGCCCACGGCGATTTTATCATGATTGGTTCCTATACCCTGTTTTATACCATTCCGCTTATGATCAATGCCGGAATGCCCCCATGGCTGTCCGTATTTCTGGCCATTGTAATCTGCGCCGGAACCGGTGTGGTTGTGGAGGTTGTGGCATATAAGCCGGTACGGAAAGCAGGCGCCATGTCCGCGCTTATTACGGCACTTGCCATGAGCCTGTTTCTGGAGAATCTTGCCATGGTTCTCTTTGGAGCAAAGCCTCGAAATATACAGAAAATTTTTGATCTTCCTTCTGTCAGTGTGTTTGGAACAAGTCTCCCGTTAAACGTTGTGCTGACCATTGGTATTGGTATATTTATGATGGCAGCGCTGCAGCTTTTTATCAAAAGAACCAGAATGGGAAAAGCGATGCGGGCAGTTCCCCAGGACCGGGATGCCTCTATTCTTGCAGGAATTAATGTAAATAAAGTCATTACCGTTACCTTTGCCATTGGTTCCGGACTGGCAGCCGTTGCCGCCCTGATGTACTGCGCCAAATATCCCCGTGTGACCAATGACATGGGGTCCATGATGGGACTGAAAGCCTTTATTGCCGCTGTACTGGGTGGAATCGGAGTCATCCCAGGCGCCATGCTGGGAGGAATTTTAGTGGGTCTCATTGAAATATTTGTAAAGCTGTTTGCTCCAGGGTGGTATGAAGCCATTACCTACGCCATTCTCATTATTATACTGCTGGTTAAACCGTCTGGCATTCTGGGTAAGAATGCGGGCGAGAAAGTTTAGGGGGTTGACCATGGAAAAACGGGTTAAGATTTCATATGTGATTAATTTTCTGGGTGTTTTAGCGGTATATCTTCTCTTTGTTCTGCTTTTTGAGTCAAGGATATTTGGAGCAGCCACCCAGTATATCAAAGGAATATGTACCACTGCCTGTTATACAATCATAATGGTAGCTTCCTTAAACCTGGTCGTAGGCTGTATGGGAGAATTTTCCCTTGGTCATGCAGGATTTGTTTCGGTTGGTGCCTATGCATCTGCCATTGTTTCCGGTGCTCTGACTGGAAAGGGCCTGCCTGATCTGGCACTCTTTCTCATTGCCCTCCTGGCAGGCGGGATCGCAGCTGGGATTACAGGAGTATTAGTGGGAATTCCGGCTCTTCGTCTGAGAGGAGACTATCTGGCAATTGTTACAGTGGCATTTGCAGAAATTATCCGGGTCTGCTTTTGTAATTTCTCCATAACCGGAGGCGGAAAGACCATGAGCGGAATTCTAAAGCTGTCAGACTTTTACTGGTGCTATTGGATTATGGCAGCCTGTGTGGCAGTCATGTATTTATATATCCGCAGCCGCTTCGGGAGAACGGTAAAGGCAATACGGGAGGATTATATTGCGGCTTCTGCCTCTGGAATTAATGTAACCTATTATAAAGTGCTGACCTTTACCGTAGCAGCTTTTTTTGCAGGTGTGGGTGGTGGTATTTATGCTCACTACATGACTGCCATGATCCCTACCAATTTTAATTTCATGTACTCTGCGGAGCTTCTTTCTGAAGTAATCATCGGAGGAATCGGGTCCTTAACCGGTTCCATTATCGGGGCTGCTTTTCTTTCTTCCCTTCCTGAGATGATGCGTCAGTTCTCCCAGTACCGCATGCTGGCTTATTCTGTGGTTCTTATAATTGTTATGATCTTTAAACCCGGCGGAATTTTCGGAAATTGGGAATTTTCCCTTGACAGAATATTACACAGGGCAGAAAAAAAGGGACATGAGAAAGCAGAGGGAGGGGTGCGGCCATGGAAGCAGCTGGAAAGAAAGAGCCGGTATTAAAGGTTCAGAATTTAGGAATTCAGTTTGGAGGCTTAAAAGCGGTTGACAGCTTTAATATGGAGATCGGAGAATCTGAGCTTGTGGGACTGATCGGACCAAACGGTGCAGGAAAAACCACAGTATTTAATTTGATTACCGGTGTCTATAAACCCACAGAAGGCTCTTTTTACTTAAACGGACAGCGGATGAACGGGAAGAAAACCTATCAGATTGTAGATGCCGGAATTGCACGAACCTTTCAGAATATCCGTCTGTTTAAGAAAATGTCAGTCATTGACAATGTGAAAACAGCCATGGAAAGCAAACTGTCCTACGGGCTGTTTCACGCGGTTTTCAGAACGCCGGTATACTGGAAAGAAGAAAAGGCATTAACAGAAAGAGCAAAAGAGCTTCTTAAAATTGTTCATTTAAGCGGGAAGGAAGATTATGAGGCAGGCAATCTTCCCTATGGACAGCAGCGCCGTCTGGAAATTGCAAGGGCTTTGGCTACGGATATGAAGCTGCTTCTTTTAGATGAACCGGCAGCAGGAATGAATCCAACGGAAACAGAGGAGCTTTTAGAAATTATTCACTTCATACGCAATGAATTTAAAATATCGGTCCTATTAATCGAACATGATATGAGCCTTGTTATGAAAATCTGCGAACGGATTCTGGTGCTGGATTTCGGAACCACAATCGCCATAGGAACACCGGAAGTAATTGCAAACGACACCAGGGTCATAGAGGCATACTTAGGAAAAGAAGATGAGGAGGTGGAAGCGGATGCTGAAAGTGAATAATCTGGCAGTTTCTTACGGAGCCATCAAAGCCATACACGGTGTTTCCCTGGAAGTTTATGACGGTGAGGTGGTGTCCTTAATCGGGGCAAACGGGGCTGGGAAAACCACTATTTTAAGAACCATATCCGGATTAAAAAAGGCGGATGACGGTGAGATCCTTTTTAATGGAACCGATCTAAGAAAAATGGAACCCAGCAAAATTATTACCCTAAAGCTGGCTCATGTTCCGGAAGGCAGGCACATCTTTCCTCAGATGACCGTGGAAGAAAATTTGGAAATGGGGGCATTTACCGATAAAAAGGATATGGAAGCAAATATGGAAGAGGTATTTGAACGCTTTTCCCGGTTGAAGGAACGGCGCAGACAGCTTGCAGGCACCTTGTCAGGAGGAGAGCAGCAAATGCTTGCAGTGGGAAGGGCTCTTATGGCAAAACCAAGCATGATCCTGATGGATGAACCTTCCATGGGGCTGTCCCCTCTTTTGGTGAAGGAGATATTTTCAATTATAAAAGAAGTAAACAGGAAAGGAATTACCGTCCTTTTAGTGGAGCAGAATGCGAAAATGGCTTTGTCTATTTCAAGCCGTGCCTATGTAATGGAAACGGGGAAGATCACCATATCCGGAGATGCCGGAGAATTATTAAGGGATGACCGTGTAAAAAAGGCATATCTGGGACAGTAGGAGGAAGACACATGAACAAACAGAATCAATTTTTTGCAATTGCCATAACCCGCACCTGCGGAAGCGGAGGTGGCAGCTATATAGGAAAAAAACTGGCTGCCGATTATGGAATAGATTATTATGACAGGAAGCTTTTACGGCTGGCGGCAGAGGACAGCGGAATCAACGAAACCATATTTGCACAGGCAGATGAAAATACAAAAAAGACGTTGTTGTACGGGGCATTTAAAAGGGTTTATAATGGAGAGATCATCCCGCCAGAAAGCGGAAATTTCTTATCAGACCAGAATTTATTTAATTATCAGGCAAAGGTGTTAAAAGAGCTGCTGACCCAGGAATCCTATGTGTGTGTGGGAAGAGCTGCTGATTTTGTATTAAAGGGGGAACCCAGTGTGGTGTCAGTCTATTTAGATGCACCCTATGAGTTTCGGGTAAAACGGGAGATGGAACGGCAGGGAATTGGGGAAGGGGAAGCACAGCGCTACATTGACCAGCTGGACCGGTACCGAAATGCCTATTACCTGTATCATACCGGTAGACAGTGGAAAAACCCCCGAAATTATGACTTGTGTCTGGATACGGAAAGCCTGGGACTTGATAACTGTGCGGAACTGATTAAAGAGTATATCAGGATGAAATTTGGCATTTGCCCGGAAAAAAAGGAGAGGTTATGAAAGAACTTGCTTATTATGATGGAACAATTGCTGCACCAGAGGAGCTGATGATTCCTTTTAATGACAGAGTGCATTTTTTCGGTGACGGGGTCTATGATGCATCAGTGGGTGGAAATCACCGTATTTATCTGCTGGAAGATCATCTGGATCGTTTCTATTCCAGTGCAAATGCTCTGGATATCCGGATTCCCATGGAAAAGAAGGAACTTGGAGAGCTTTTAACGGATCTTCTAAAAAAGGTGGAGGGGGAGACTCATTTTGTCTATTGGCAGGTCACAAGAGGAGCGGCTCCCAGAAACCACGCGTATGACAACGAGATGACCGGTAAGCTCTGGGTTATGATCCGTCCCAACCGGCTGCGCAATCCCGAAGTTCCCATCAGTCTGATCACAGCAGAGGATACCCGTTTCCTTCACTGCAATATCAAAACCTTAAATCTTCTGCCTTCTGTCATGGCATCCCAGAAGGCAGAGCAGCTGGGTGCACTAGAAACCGTGTTTCACAGAGGGGATATCGTAACGGAGTGTGCCCACAGCAATATTTCCATACTGAAAGATGGTATTTTTTTATCCCATCCCAATGATCAGTACATTCTGCGGGGAATTTCCAAGACCCATATGATTGAAGCCTGCTACCGCCTTGGAATCCAGGTGCTGGAACGCCCGTTTACTCTTACGGAGCTGATGGAGGCGGATGAGGTGCTGGTGACCTCCTCTTCTAATTTCTGCCTCCACGCAAAGGAGATCGATGGTATACCTGTAGGAGGAAAGGACCCGGTGGGGGTAAGACGGATTCAGAAGGAAGTCATCGAAGAATATTTAAGATATACAGGAAAGGGTAGCTTGTTTGATGATGCAGTCTGAACATGCAGGACAGCTGTTTGAAAAGGGAGTATGAAATGGAACGGGCAGAACTGGAAAAATGGAACGTAGGAGAAAATTTAGATGCGCTGATGAATCTGGATCCAAGGGGCTATGGCGTCTGCCGGATTCTTTATGAAGGAAGCAGGAAAGCCATGGGAGAGCCGTTAGCCATGAGAGCTGCTGAGAGACTTTGCGAAACGGTAAAGGAACAGGACCTGGTCTTTATTCTCACTGGTTTTGTCCTTCTGCCCCACAGAAAGCCGGAGATGGATGGCATGGTAAGTTCCATGCTTTTAGCCAGATCTCTGGTGCTGGCTTTTGGTGCAAAACCAGTCATTATCTGTCCGGAGGATTGCGTGAAGGCTGTAAAAAAGTGTGCATCCGTAGTTGGCCTTCATATCTACGAAGATTTAAAGACCGTACAGGAGCTTCCCTACAGCATGGGAGTTCATGCATTTACAAAGAACTCCAGCAGAGCGTCAATGGAAGCGGAATGGCTGATCAAAGATATCCTGCCTTCTGCAGTAATTTCGGTGGAAACCCCGGGAGCCAACTATCTGGGGGTTTATCACAATGCGGTTGGTAAGGATGTTTCTGAGCTGGAAGCAAAAAGTGATGTTCTATGGGAACTTTTGAAACAGAAAGGTGTTTTAAACATTGCCATAGGCGATCTGGGAAATGAAATCGGGATGGGAACCATCGGAATGCATATCAGACAGTACGTCCCTTTTACCGGGCAGGGAGAATGTATCTGCGGCTGCAAAGGAGGCACTCTGGCAGCCAGCAGTGCAGATCATATCATTACTGCCACCTGTTCCGACTGGGGGTGCTATGGACTGATGGCTGCACTAGCCTACTTAAAGCGGGATATGGAGATTCTTCACCGGGAAGAGATGGAGGCAGAGGTGATGCGTGTGGCGTCAAGAAGCGGGCTCATCGATATGACGGGATCGCTGCTGCCTGGTATTGATGGGTTTAATACCCGGATGAATACAGGAATTGTAAGTCTGATGCGTCAGTGCACCTCATATGCAGTCCGGTATTCCCATAATTCAGATCAGTGGTTTGAACCGGTTCTTGGGAAGGGCTTTTTCCAAAAAGGGGGGAAGGAAGTTGAAAATCAAAGCTGTGGGTGACCGGGGGGTGCTGCTGGAGCTGGGAGAAACCATTGATGAAAGGGTAAACCGCCAGGTTATGGAACTGAACCGAAGCATAATAGCTGCCTCAATAGAAGGAATTACGGAGACAGTTCCTGCCTTTTGTTCTGTTCTGGTATGCTACGATCCCCTGATCACGGATTATGATTTACTGAGCAGCAGACTGGAAATATTGTCAAAATCGGTTACGTTAGGGAAAAGATCAGGAGGCAGGCTTGTGGAGATTCCTGTGTGCTATGGCGGAGAGTCAGGGCCTGATCTATCCTTTGTGGCAGAACATGCGGGGAGGAAGGAAAAGGAGGTAATCCGCATTCACAGCAGCAGAGATTACCGGATCTATATGCTGGGGTTTCTTCCTGGTTTTCCTTACCTTGGAGGGCTGGATAAAAGAATTCATACTCCCAGGCTTACCACGCCAAGGACAAAGATACCAGCAGGGTCTGTTGGAATCGGAGGAGAACAGACTGGTATTTACCCCATGGAATCGCCTGGTGGATGGCAGTTAATCGGAAGGACTCCATTGAAACTTTTTGATGTAAAACGGGCAGAACGTCCTCTCTATGAAGCTGGGGATACCATACGGTTCATTCCCATCACATCAGAGGAATACCATAAAATCAGACTGGAACAGGAGAAGAGGTGACCGTATGGGGCTGGAAATAAAACTGCCGGGTGCATTTACTTCCATTCAGGATAAAGGAAGAAGGGGATATTTAAGCCAGGGTTTTATCGAAGGCGGAGCCTGTGATAAATATTCCATGGTCGTTGCCAATTTATTTGCGGGCAATTTATCAGAGCCGGAGCTGGCAGTTATGGAGTTTACTTTAAAAGGGGGAGAGATTTATTTTACTTCCGATGAAGTGATCGCCCTGGCTGGTGCTGATATGAAGCCACTGAAAAACGGAGTTCCCATTCCCATGTATCGTCCTGTGGTTATGAGGGGAGGGGACAGTCTGAGCCTTGGAATGGCATCAAAGGGCCTTAGAACCTATCTGGCTGTATACGGGGGAGTGAAGGTTTTACCGGTACTTGGAAGCAGATCCACTGACTTAAAAAGCTGCTTGGGAGGTCTTGATGGCAGGACATTAAAAACGGGTGATCTCCTCCAGGCAGGTAAAAGTGGGGAAGAGATAAAGCGGTTTGCAGCTGCGGTGGATGAAGTGGATTTCACCTCCCTGGCTGGGCAAAATGAATTCTGGTTCATAAATCCCTCCAATCCATTCCGTTACAGTGCAGAGAAACAATATGTGCTTCTTCGGACTGTTCCCGGTCCCCAGGCAGAGGCTTTTACAGAGGAAGGAAGAAATACCTTTGTCAGAAATCCTTATCAGCTGACTGCGGACTGTGACCGCATGGCATGCAGGCTTAACGGACCCTTTGTAGAGTTGGGGAAAGGCGCGGATATTATTTCTGATGCAGTTCTGGAGGGATCGGTTCAGATCACCTCTTCGGGACTTCCCATTGTCATGCTGGCAGATCATCAGTCCACAGGAGGGTATGCAAAGATTGCCACTGTTATCACCACGGATATTCCTGCACTGGCTCAGCTGCGTCCGGGAGAGTGGGTGACTTTTCAGTACGTAACTGCCATGGAAGCGGTGAAGATTGCCAGGAAAGAGAATAAAAAGCTTCTGGAGCTGAAAAAAATAATTGAGACTGCCATGGGAAAATGGTAAAATAGGATCAGGAAAGAAGGAAAATAATGGGAACAGATTTAAGCCGTTTCACGCCTGTGGAAGTAAGAACCATGATCAGAAAGGGACTGATTAATACTCCCACTGCCGGACTGTGTGCAGGCTATGCCCAGGGGAATTTAGTAATGCTCCCCCAGGAGCTTGCATGGGATTTCCTTTTATTCTGCCAGAGAAATCCCAAGTCCTGCCCGCTTCTTGAAGTTTCCGACGCGGGCAGCCGGACATTTGCCTTTACAGCACCAGGCAGTGACGTTACCACGGATCTTCCAAAATACCGGGTTTACGAAGACGGCATCTGTACCGGGGAGTACACGGCTGTGACCCATATTTTTGAGGAGTACCAGTTACATAAGGGAAAGCTGGTGAGTTTTTTAATTGGATGCAGTTTTTCATTTGAAGCGGAGCTGCTGGAAGCTGGAATTCCTGTAAGGCAGATCGAAGAAGGCGTTAATGTTCCCATGTACCAGACAACCATTCCCTGTATCCCTGCGGGAATATTTTCCGGAAACATGGTAGTAAGCATGAGACCCATTCCTCACAGCCTGGTACCAGCTGCAACAGCGATCACTGCAGCCATGCCCAGGGTACACGGAGCTCCGGTGCAGATCGGATACCCGGAGGCAATTGGGATCAGGGATATTGAAAACCCGGATTTCGGAGACCGGGTGACCATAAAGGAAGGGGAAGTCCCGGTGTTCTGGCCCTGCGGAGTCACCCCCCAGGCGGTGGTGATGAACAGTTGTCCTCCCTTTGTAATTACCCATGCTCCCGGTCATATGTTTATTACAGATGTGAAGAATGCGCAGCTGAAATACTGAAAACGGTTTTAGAGAAAGGAAGCGGTGATTATGGCGGTCATTGATTTGAACTGTGATTTGGGGGAAAGTTACGGAGCTTATAAGATCGGAATGGATGAAGAAGTGATTCCATACGTTACTTCTGCAAACATTGCCTGTGGATTCCACGGAGGAGATCCCCTGGTGATGGAGCGGACAGTAGCACTTTGTAAGGAGCATGGAGTGAGAATCGGTGCCCATCCGGGATTTCCGGATCTGGCAGGATTCGGAAGAAGAAATATGGCACTGTCTCCGGAAGAGGTGAAGGCCTCTGTGAAATATCAGATTGGAGCCTTAAAAGCATTTTGTACCGGAGCAGGAGTGCGGCTCTGGCATGTAAAGCCTCATGGTGCTCTTTATAATATGGCAGCAGAGGATTATCAGCTGGCGAGGGCTGTCTGCCAGGCTGTAAAGGAAGTGGATGAAAGTCTGGTGCTCCTCGGGCTAAGCGGCAGTGAGATGATCCGTGCGGCGAAAGCAACCGGCGTATTCTGTGCCAGCGAGGTCTTTGCAGACCGGGGATACCAAAGTGATGGGACCCTTGTTCCCAGAAATCAGAAAGGTGCCCTGATAAAGGATGAAGAAGAGGCAGTAAAGCGGGTGATCCGTATGGTCCGGGAGCGGAAGGTGGAAGCTGTGGGCGGACGGGATATTACCATACAGGCTGATTCCGTATGTGTTCACGGGGATGGAGCCAGAGCACTGGCATTTGTGAAAAAGATCCGGGAAGGACTTATGGAGGAAGGAATTGTAATAAAGGGATTCTAAGTGACAGAGGGATAAAAAACACCCCCGGATAACGGTACATATCAGTATGCCGTTTCTTCCGGGGGATTATTTTATTATTTAGACATGGAATCTGCTATGGTATTGGCCAAAGCAGCGATTTCTGACAGCTGATCTTCTTTCAGGGAAGATTTCACTGTAATGGTCTGATCCAGAATGGTCATGTTTTTCATGCCTGAAATGATTTCCGTCATCTTTTTGGCTGCCATAACGCCCCAGGTGCCGTTCTCGATCAGTGCAACGGTACGGTTCTGCACGTTGTGAGACTTCATATCCATGAGAAGATGCTCCATATTGCTGAAGATTCCTGCATTATAGGTGGCAGATGCAAAAACCAGATGGCTGCATCGGAATGCCTCTGAGATAATGTAGGATGGATGGGTTACGGATACGTCATACATTACAATATTGCGGATGCCCCGTTCTGCAAGCCGGCAAGCAAGAATATTGGCAGCATTCTCCGTATTACCGTATATGGAGCCGTAGGCGATCATAACAGCCTGTTCTTCCGGTTCGTAACTGCTCCAGGTGTAGTACTTGTCCATGTACCAGCAGATGTTGGAACGCCATACCGGTCCGTGAAGCGGGCAGAGAAGCTGTATGTCTAAGTCCGCTACCTTTTTTAATAAAGCCTGGGTATTAACCCCATATTTGCCCACAATGTTAGAATAATATCTTCTGGAATCATCAAGCCATTCACGCTCAAAATTCAGCTCATCAGCAAAAATATTACCGTTCATGGCGCCAAAGGTACCAAATGCATCGGCGGAAAATAAAATCTTATCAGTGGCATCGTAGGTTACCATAACTTCCGGCCAGTGTACCATGGGAGCCATGTAGAAGGTGAAGTTGTGCTTACCGGTTGAGAATGTTTCTCCTTCTTTTACAATGACAGCTCTGTCATCCACTCCAAATTCATAAAACTGATTGATAATTGGGACAGTTTTTGCATTGCACACCACTTTCACATCAGGGTATCTTCTTACCATCTCTCCCAAAGTTGCGCAGTGATCGGGTTCCATATGATTAACAAAAATATAATCCAGATTCCGTCCGCCTAAAACTGCTTCCACATTCTCGATAAACTGTCCGCTAATGGCTCTGTCAACCGTATCAAACAGTACGGTTTTTTCATCCAGCAAAACGTAGGAATTATAAGCAATTCCTCTGGGAATAGGGTATGCATTTTCAAACAGGGCCAGACGGCGGTCACTTCCGCCAACCCAGAACAGATCGTCTATTATTTTTTTGATACAGTACATGTTGCAGCCTTCCTTTCTATTGCTCGTTCTAGTATCTTGTATAAAGTATACTATATTATTAACAAAATGTCATGACCTTTTTCTATATACATAGTAGGAATTCGGTATTTTTTTGAAACCGCACTTTTTATGAATACGGGGAAAATGAAACCTGCTATAATAAGGTCAGATTACGGAGGTAGAAAGCATGGATGAAAAGAAAAAAACAGTTAGTCAGATCATTGATTATATTGAAGTGAATTTATCTGCGCCGGAAAGACTGAATGTGGAGGAGATCGCCCGGTATGCCGGCTACTCTAAATTTCATATCAACCGGATGTTTTCTGATGTCACAGGCTGTACCATCCACCGCTATATTAAGGAACGCAGGCTCAGTGAAGCGGCTGGTAAGCTTATTATGGAAAAAGAATCCATTGCCAGAATTGCCCAGGATGCATTGTATCAGTCCCAGCAGGCATTTACGCTGGAATTTAAAAAAGTATATGGCTGTACGCCTATGACATACAGAAAAGCAAGAATTAACAAAGAAATAAGGCGAAAAGAGGTAATTGTGAACCACTCCAGAGCCTGGAGGTGTGCAGCATGAATGTGGTTCCTTATGTCATTGAACAGACTGGATCAGGGGAACGAAGCTATGATCTGTTTTCCCGTCTGTTAAAGGACCGGATTATATTTCTTGGAGAAGAGGTAAGCGATGAATCTGCCAAGCTGATTATCGCGCAGCTTTTATATCTGGAATCCCAGGATCCGGAGAAAGACATTTCCTTTTATATTAACAGTCCCGGCGGTTCCATAACTGCAGGACTGGGGATTTATGATACCATGAAATTCATCCGCTGCGATGTCTCCACCATCTGCCTTGGCTTTGCGGCCAGCTTTGGGGCGTTTCTTCTGGCTGGAGGAACGAAAGGAAAGCGGTTTGCCCTTCCCAATGCGGAGATTATGATTCATCAGCCAGGAGTATCCGGAGGAATCGGGGGAAAGGCGGCTGACATCTGGATTTACTCAGAAAAGCTTCAAAAGGATAAGAGGCGGTTAAATCGGATACTGGGGGAAAATACCGGTCATTCCGAAGAAGAGATTGAACGGGATACAGACAGGGATCATTTTATGACAGCATCAGAAGCCAGGGATTACGGAATCATTGATGCAATTCTGGAAAAAAGAAAATAGGGAATGTTTAAGGGGTTAATCTGAAAAAAGGATTGAACCCCTTTTCATTTTTTGCTACAGTAGGACTTATGAAAGGAGGCGAAAGGAATGAAGGATCAAAAAGAGACAATTCTGGTGAGCGCCTGTCTTTTGGGTGTGAACTGCCGCTATGATGGCAATCATGGAGAAAATGAAGAGATTCTGGCACTGCTTGATAAGTATCATCTGGTTCCAGTCTGCCCGGAACAGCTGGGAGGAATGGAAACACCCAGGACTGCGTCTGAGCGGAGAGGGAGAAAAACAGTTATTAACCAGTCTGGTCAGGATGTCACTGCCTTTTTTGAAAAAGGTGCCAGTGAAACCTTAAAGCTTGCAAAAATCTTTGGCTGCAAAAAGGCTGTATTAAAGGAACGCAGTCCATCCTGCGGCAATGGAATGATCTATGACGGGACATTTTCCGGAAATAAAATTCCTGGAAGCGGCGTCACTGCGGCTTTGCTTATAGAGAACGGAATTGAAGTGATTGGAGAAAGCAAAATTCATTCTCTCATAACCGGAACGGACAATTAATTAAGTACAGTAAGGAGAATATCAGTATGAAAACAGAGATAACCAGACAACAGGCACTTAACTTACTCATAAAATATAATCAGGAACCCTTTCATCTTCTTCATGGTCTGACCGTGGAAGGGGTGATGCGCTGGTATGCCAGGGAACTTGGCTACGGGGCAGAAGAAGAGTTCTGGGGACTGGCAGGACTTCTCCATGATGTGGATTTTGAGCATTTTCCAGAGGAACATTGTACAAAAGCGCCGGAGCTTTTAAAAGAAATTGATGCAGAGGAGGAGCTGATTCATGCTATTTGCAGTCATGGTTATGGAATCTGCTCAGAGGTTAAACCGGAGCATGAGATGGAAAAGGTCCTTTTTGCCTCAGACGAACTGACTGGCTTAATCGGTGCAGCTGCCAGAATGCGTCCTTCCAAAAGTGTGATGGATATGGAAGTATCCAGTTTAAAGAAAAAATATAAGGATAAAAAGTTTGCAGCAGGCTGTTCCAGGGACATCATTGACACCGGTGCAGAAAATCTGGGATGGACGTTAGAAGAGCTGCTTGAAAAAACCATACTTGCCATGCGTTCCTGCGAGGAACGCGTAAATCAGGAGGTGGAAGCTTTGAAATCAAAATAAAACCGGTCACCATATTTAATTTCACAGATGTCTACAAAAGACAGGATTTTTACAGACAGATTCCTTATGACTGGGTTGACTGTACGGATTTAACCGGTGTCCATGGCTTTTGCGACGGCGCTTCATTAACGGAGATTGAGCGGCGGGCGAAAAAGACAGGGGGCAGCAGCTTCCGGTTTTTGGACTGCGGAAATTTTCATTATGTCAGTTACGTTCTGCAAAAAGATTACAAAGAACCCTATGATCTGGTAGTATTTGACCATCATGCAGACCTTATGGCTTCCCGTTTTGAGGGAATCCTTTCCTGCGGAAACTGGATCCGCCAGATAATGGAAGAGCAGAAGTTCTTAAAGAGGGTTATATTAATTGGCGTGTCAGATGAGCTGGCCTGTGCAGTCAGGGAAGATTTTAAAGACAGAGTGAGGATCTATACGGAATCGGAATTATCAGGGAAAGACTGGGTTTTGGACTTTGCCGGACAGCTGAAGGAACCAGTATATTTATCCGTGGATAAAGATGTATTTTCTTCCAGTGAACTGCTTACTGACTGGGATCAGGGAAGTATGACACTGTCACAGCTTTCTCAGGCTTGGGATATCATCTGCAGAAAGAAACCGGTACTGGCAGTTGATATCTGCGGGGAATATAACAGCATCAGTGGAGGAAACAGACGGATTGAAGAATCGGATAAACGAAACAGCCTGGCAAATGAGAAAATTCTGAATCTGTTCCTTGAAAAGAAAATTTATGCATGATAATGGAAAATTATACATAATTAGAGAAAACCACTTGACAGCTGGTGACAATTAAGATATTATTTCCGTTAAATATGTAGATATTAACCTGTATCAGAGGAGAAAGACGCCATGAAAAAAGTTGTGAAATTCGGAGGAAGCTCTTTAGCCAGCGCCATGCAGTTTGAAAAGGTTGGTAATATCATTCGCGCAGACAAGAGCAGAAAATATGTAGTTCCATCCGCGCCGGGAAAGCGTAATGACAAGGATGAAAAGGTAACAGATCTGCTGTATCAGTGTTACGATGCGGCGGAAGCGGGTAAAAGCTACAAAAGCATTCTGGAAAAAATCAAAGAGCGCTATATGGAAATTATCAGCGGACTTTCACTAAACATGAGTCTTGATGAGGAATTTAATGTGATTGAAAAGAATTTCTTAGAAAAGGCAGGCAGGGACTATGCTGCTTCAAGAGGTGAATATTTAAACAGTCTGATCATGGCTGAGTATCTGGGATATGAATTTATTGATGCCGCTGAGGTGATCTTTTTTGATGAGGATGGCAACTTTGAAGCAGAGCTTACGGATCAGGTGCTTTCTGAACGTTTAAGCAAGGCTGAGACTGCTGTTATTCCTGGATTTTATGGCTCAAAGCACGACGGCACCATTAAGACTTTTTCAAGAGGCGGCTCCGATGTGACAGGTTCCGTAGTGGCGAAAGCAATTCATGCTGACATGTATGAAAACTGGACGGATGTATCCGGTGTTCTGGTGGCAGACCCCAGAATCATTAAAGATCCGGAAGTCATTGAAACCATTACATACAGAGAATTAAGAGAGCTGGCTTATATGGGTGCCAGCGTACTTCATGAAGATGCTATTTTCCCTGTTAGAAAAGAGGGAATTCCCATTAATATCCGAAACACCAATAAGCCGGAAGACAAGGGAACTTTAATCGTGGAAAGCACCTGCAGACAGCCCCGCTATACCATTACCGGAGTTGCAGGAAAGAAAGGCTTTTGTTCCATTAATATTGAAAAAGCCATGATGAATGCGGAAGTTGGTTTTGGGAGAAAAGTGCTGGAGGTATTTGAAAAATACGGAATCTCCTTTGAGCATATGCCTTCCGGAATCGATACCATGACGGTTTTTGTTCACCAGTCAGAGTTTGAGGAATATGAGCAGTCCGTCATTGCCGGAATCCACAGAGCGGTAGAGCCTGATTTTGTGGAGATGGAATCCGATCTTGCACTGGTAGCCGTTGTAGGCAGAGGTATGAAGGCCACCAGAGGGACTGCCGGCAGGATTTTTTCCGCTCTCGCCCATTCCAGAGTCAATGTAAAAATGATTGATCAGGGCTCCAGTGAGTTAAATATTATAATTGGTGTTAGAAACAGTGATTTTGAAGAAGCAATTAAAGCAATTTATGATATCTTTATAACAACCGAAGTTTAAAGCTCAAAATTAATATTCATGGCATAAGACAGGCATTTGCATGAGGCAAAGCCTGTCTTTTTTCGTGGATATTTTGCAAAAAAAACTATTGGACAGGAAACAAATATGATACAATAATGATTAAAGCAGCTTATAGTTCAATTGCGAATCTTAATGCGGAGGAAAAATATGCAATATCGTGATTTTGGAAAGACAGGATTAAAAGTATCAGCACTCGGGTTCGGAGCCATGCGGCTTCCTCTTTCGGGAGAAAATCAGGTAGATGAGAAGAGGGCGGTGGCAATGATCCGTCATGCCATTGATCAGGGAGTCAACTACATTGACACTGCTTATCCCTATCATGAGGGGGAAAGCGAGCGGATCGTAGGAGAAGCGCTGCAGGAAGGCTACAGGGAGAAGACTTATCTGGCGACCAAATGCCCTGTATGGAAGCTTGAAAAAGAAGAAGATTTTGAAGAAGTTTTAGATGAACAGCTAAAGAAGTTAAAGACAGATCATGTGGATTTTTATCTGCTCCATGCCTTAAGCAGAGACCGGTTTGAAGAGAAGATAAAAAAACTGAAACTGGTAGAGAAGATGGAAAAAGCGAGAGCAGATGGAAAAATTAAGTATATTGGTTTTTCCTTCCATGATTCATATGACGTGTTTCAGGATATCCTAGATTATTATGATGGATGGGATTTCTGCCAGATTCAGTATAACTATGTGGATCTCACACATCAGGCAGGTTTAAAAGGACTGAAAGAGGCTACGAAAAAAGGACTCGCCGTAGTCATTATGGAGCCGCTTTTAGGCGGAAGACTTGCAAATCCCGCACCTCATGTAAAAGAAGCGTTAGGCGATGAAAAATCCAGCGTGGAATATGCCCTTGACTTTTTATGGGATCAGCCGGAAGTCAGCCTGCTTTTAAGCGGTATGAGCGATGAACAGCAGCTGGAAGATAATCTTTTGTATGCAGACAGAAGCCATATTGGGATGGTAACCGAAGAAGAACATGCCATGTACAAGACGGCGAAAGAGATTTTTGACTCCATGGCGCTGGTTGGCTGTACCGGCTGCCGTTACTGTGTTCCCTGCCCCTTCGGACTGGAGATCCCGGAGATATTCTCCTATTATAATATGACGGCTGCCCACAAAGAGGATGAGGCTAAAGCGGGGTATGACGCTCTTGCCATAAAAGCGGATAGCTGCAAAACCTGCCACAGATGTGAAAAGGAATGCCCGCAGATGATTAAAATCAGCCAGGTTATGCCAGAGGTTGCAAAGGTGTTTGAAAAGATACAGGCATAACGGAAACCAGTAAGGAGGGACTGTTTATGCTGGAGAAAATTGATTTATCAAAGAAGATTAATAAGGAAACTTACAAAAAGACAGAGAAAGAACAAAGTGAAAAGCTGGGGCTTTTGCAGCGCCAGTTAAAGGAAGCCGGAATTCCGGTTATGATCGTATTTGAAGGAATGGGTGCCTCAGGAAAAGGCACTCAGATCAATCACCTGATTCAGGCCCTTGATCCCAGAGGCTTTGATGTCTATGCCAATGATAAATCGACGGACGAAGAGCGTATGCGTCCCTTCCTGTGGCGTTTTTATACAAAACTGCCTGCCCAGGGAAGAATTGCTGTATTTGACAGAAGCTGGTACCGTCAGGTAACCATGGAGCGTTTTTCCGGAAAGCTTCCTGATAATGACCTGCCAGGAGCTTTTCATGACATACAGTCCTTTGAGCGGCAGCTTACCGATGACGGAATGGTTATCATCAAGCTGTTCCTTTATATTTCCAGAGAAGAACAAAAGAAGCGGTTTAAAAAGCTGGAAAGCTCAAAGGAAACCAGCTGGAGGGTAACAAAGGACGATTGGAAGAGGAACACGGAATATGACCGGTTCCTTCAGATCTGTGAAGAGATGCTTCAGAATACAGATATGGATTATGCTCCGTGGACCATAATCGAGGCAAACGATAAAGAGTATGCAGCAGCCAAGATCATGTCCTGCGTGGCAGACTGCCTTTCGGATGCCCTGAATAAAAAAAGCTTAAACGGAGTGCCAAAGGAGAAGGAAGTACCAGTCCGTTCAGAAAGCTTTAAATCAGGTGTTCTGTCCGGAGTTGATTTAACCAAGTCCATTTCAAAGGAAGATTACAAAAAAGAAATCGACCGTCTGCAGAAAAAGCTGGAATTTCTTCACAGCCAGATTTACCGCATGCGGATTCCGGTTGTGCTGGGGTTTGAAGGCTGGGATGCAGCAGGAAAAGGCGGAGCCATCAAACGGCTTACCAGCCACCTGGATCCAAGAGGGTATAAGGTATACCCGACAGCAGCCCCTAACGATCTGGAACGGGTTCATCACTATCTCTGGCGTTTCTGGATCAATATGCCAAAAGCGGGCCATATCGCCATATTCGACCGCACCTGGTACGGGAGAGTGCTTGTAGAACGGGTAGAGGGCTTTTGCAGGGAAAGCCAGTGGAAGCAGGCTTATCAGGAAATCAATGAGATGGAAAGCCACCTGGCAAATGCAGGTGCTGTTGTCCTTAAATTCTGGCTTCACGTTGATAAGGATGAACAGGAAAAACGCTTTAAAGAACGGCAGGAAGATCCCCTAAAGCAGTGGAAGATTACAGAAGAAGACTGGAGAAACAGAGAAAAATGGGATCAGTATGAGTCGGCAGTCAATGAGATGCTGGTTCGTACCTCCACAACCTATGCACCATGGGTGGTAGTGGAAGGAAACTGCAAGTATTATGCAAGGGTCAAGATCTTAAAAACTGTGGTAGAAGCGCTGGAAAACAAGATAAAAGAAGTGAATAATCGTCCGTGACCACTTGTGTTTTCCTCTTTTTTCGTGTAAAGTAGGAAGAAGTGAACAATGGCAGGAGGAAAGGGCATGAATACGGTTTTAATCGTGGGCGGGGGCGCTGCAGGGATGCTGGCTGGAATAGCAGCAGCCATGAAGGGCAGTACCGTCCACATTTTTGAGAAAAACGAGAAGCTTGGTAAAAAAGTATATATTACGGGAAAAGGACGGTGCAATGTAACCAATGCCTGTGATACGGAGGAACTGTTCGGGAATGTAGTCACCAATTCCAAATTCCTTTACAGTAGCTTTTACGGTTTTACCAATTTCGATATGATGGAACTTTTAGAGACCCTTGGCTGCCAGTTAAAGACCGAGCGGGGAAACCGGGTATTTCCGGCTTCGGATAAAGCTTCGGATGTAATTAAGGCTTTGAATAACCGGCTTTTGGAACTGGGTGTTACGATTCATTACCGGAAAAAAGCGGAAAAGCTATTGATTGATGACGGTGCTGTAACAGGAATTGTGGTCAGTGACAGTACCGGTAAGAAGTCCTTTTATGGAGACAGCGTGATGATTGCCTGCGGAGGTTATTCCTATCAGACTACCGGCTCTACGGGAGACGGCTATGAACTGGCGAAAGAAGCAGGTCACACCGTAACCACGCTATCACCCGCACTGGTTCCTTTCGTTGTGGAAGAGCCCATGATTAAGGAACTGCAGGGCCTTTCTCTTAGAAACGTAGAAGCGACGGTGATGAAAGGCAGCAAGGTTATTTACAGGGAATTTGGAGAGATGCTTTTCACCCACTACGGAGTCAGCGGTCCAGTTCTTTTAAGTGCCAGCAGCTATGCGGCAAAGGAACTGAAGAAAGGTCCTCTTACCCTTTCCATTGATTTAAAGCCTGCTTTGACGGAAGAACAGTTGGATGCCAGGATTCTAAGAGATTTTGAGGAATCCATGAATAAGCAGTTTAAAAATGCTCTGGGCAATTTATATCCTGCCAAGCTGATTCCTGTTATCATTGATGCAAGCGGGATTTCTCCGGATAAAAAGGTGAATGAGATTACAAGAGAAGAACGTCAGGCGCTGATTCGCGTAACCAAGTCATTTACCATGACTCTCACTGCGTTGAGAGGATACAATGAGGCCATTATCACACAGGGAGGTGTTTCTGTAAAAGAAGTAAATCCCTCCACTCTGGAGTCTAAACTTGTAAACGGCCTGTATTTTGCAGGAGAGGTGCTGGATTTAGACGCGGTGACAGGGGGCTTCAATCTTCAGATTGCCTGGTCCACGGGTTTCGCAGCAGGAAGTGCGGCAGGAGAGGAGAAGAACGAAAGATGACAAAGGTTTATAATATCGCAATTGACGGGCCGGCTGGAGCAGGAAAAAGCACCATTGCCCGTGCTGCAGCCAGTAAACTTAATTTTGTTTATGTGGATACGGGAGCGATGTACCGTGCCATGGCATTGCATTTTTTAAGAAAGGGGATATCTCCGCAGGATGAGGCGGCCATTTCTTTAGCTGTTAAGACTGCGGATGTAACTCTGGCTTATGAAAACGGCGTGCAGCAGGTGATTTTAAACGGAGAGAATGTATCAGGACTGATCCGTTCTGAAGAAGTGGGAGCCATGGCTTCTGCCACTTCCGTACACTTATCTGTGAGAGAAAAACTGGTAGAGCTGCAAAAAGGTCTTGCAGCCCGGGAGAATGTCATTATGGATGGCAGAGATATCGGTACCTGCGTTCTTCCTGATGCCGATCTTAAGATCTATTTAACCGCCAGCAGCCGGGTTCGTGCCGAAAGAAGGTATCTGGAACTAAAGGGAAAAGGGCAGGACTGCAGCCTGGAAGAAATCGAAACAGATATTATCAAACGGGATCACCAGGATATGAACCGGGAACATTCTCCCTTAAAGCAGGCAGAGGATGCGGTGCTTTTAGATTCTTCTGAGATGAGTGCCAGAGAGGTAATAGAACGGATCTTAATGCTGTTTGAGGAACGAAAACTGGAAGAGAGGAGCTAATGTATGGAAGTAGTTGTAGCAAAATCCGCCGGATTCTGCTTTGGTGTAAAACGTGCCGTTGATCAGGTATATGAACAGCTGAAACGAAACGACAAGCCAATTTATACGTATGGTCCCATCATCCACAATGAAGAGGTTGTAAAAGATTTACAGGAAAAGGGCGTAAAAGTAATTGAAAGTGAAGAAGAATTAAAACAGATTCACGACGCCGTTGTGGTAATCCGTTCCCATGGAGCTGGAAAACGGGTTTACGATATCATGGAAGAGAACGGAATTGAGATCATTGATGCCACCTGCCCTTATGTGAGAAAGATTCACAAAATTGCACAGGAGCAGAATAAAGAGGGCAGACGCCTGATCATAATTGGTAATGATTCACACCCGGAAGTAGAAGGTATTAAAGGCTGGGGAAATGACAATACTTTAGTGGTGGAAACACCCGAACAAGTGGAAACTTTGCCGCTCACAGAAGGAGAGAGGCTGTGTATTGTATCACAGACGACATTTAATTACAAGAAATTTCAAGATTTAGTTGAAAAAATTTCTGAAACGCGGTATGATATACTTGTTTTAAATACGATTTGCAATGCAACACAGGAAAGACAGGTGGAAGCAAAGCGGATAGCTTCAGAAGTGGATGCCATGATAGTCATTGGCGGAAAAAGCAGTTCCAATACCCAGAAGCTGTACGAGATATGCCGAAGGGAATGTAAGAATACTTACTATATCCAGACACTAGGTGATTTAGATCCTGATTGTGTAAATTCTGTGCGCAGCGTAGGTATTACAGCCGGGGCTTCAACCCCGAATCATATTATCGAGGAGGTTCATACTAATGTCAGAGTTAAGTTTTGAACAAATGTTAGAGGAATCATTGAAAACCATACGTACAGGAGAGATCGTCACTGGTAAAGTCATCGACGTAAAAGAAGATGAAATCGTCTTGAATATAGGGTACAAGTCTGACGGCATCATCCCGCGTAGCGAGTACACGGATGACCAGAATTTAAATCTTACAACTGTTGTTTCAGTTGGCGAAGAGATGGAAGCCAAAGTCACTAAGGTTAACGACGGTGAGGGTCAGGTTGCTTTATCCTATAAGCGATTAGCAGCAGACAGAGGCAATAAGAAATTAGAAGAAGCATTTGAGAACCACGAAGTACTTACCGCAAAAGTTGCACAGGTACTTGACGGTGGTTTAAGCGTGGTTGTAGATGGCGCAAGAGTATTCATTCCTGCAAGCCTGGTATCCGATACTTACGAGAAGGATTTAACCAAGTATGCAGATAAGGAAATCGAATTCATCATTACCGAATTCAATCCAAAGAGAAGAAGAATTATCGGTGACAGAAAGCAGATTATGGTTGCTAAGAGAGCCGAGCTTCAGAAAGAATTATTTGAAAAGATCCATGCAGGCGATGTTGTTGAAGGTACAATCAAGAACGTAACCGATTTCGGTGCATTTATTGACCTTGGCGGAGCCGATGGTTTACTTCATATATCAGAGATGAGCTGGGGCAGAGTAGAAAGCCCGAAAAAAGCATTCAAAGCTGGAGAGAAAGTAAAAGTTTTAATCAAAGATATCAACGGCGACAAGATTGCACTCAGCTTAAAATTCCCGGAGACAAACCCATGGAAAGATGCAGCTGATAAGTATGCAGTGGGCAATGTAGTAAACGGTAAAGTAGCACGTATGACTGATTTCGGCGCATTTGTTGAGCTGGAGCCAGGCGTTGATGCTCTGCTTCATGTATCCCAGATTTCCAGAGAGCATGTTGAAAAACCTGCAGATGTTTTGGCAATTGGACAGGAAATCGAAGCAAAGGTAGTTGATTTTAACGAAGACGACAAGAAGATCAGCTTAAGCATCAAAGCACTTCAGGGTCAGGACGAAGCAGCTGCAGAAGATGCACCTGTATATTCTGACGAAGTTTAAGCATAATAAAGAATGAGCAGATGGGAAGTGGAGAAATCCGCTTCCTTTTTTCGTACAAAAAATATTATGTAATGGCAAAGAGAGGTAGAGTTCATGAAAAAAGTTTTTTTCACAATACTATCGACGATGATAATTATGACACTGGCGTTTACCGGGTGTAAAAGTAAAACAGGCCCGAATCCGGAAGAGCAGACTCAGGCAAAGCCCGCCAGTGGAACGGGAAAGGCCTCTGCAGGGGAAGCAGACCATGTACGCCTGGAAGATGATTATTATGACTTTGTCAACGGGGAGATGCTTAATAATACCAAGATTCCAGGTGATGCAAGTGGATGGAGCCAGTTTTACAAATTGGATAGAGAGGCTTATGAAATTCTAAATGAAGTGCTCCGTGAATCTGTGAATAACAGGAAAAATGAAAAAGAAGGATCTCTGGAACAGAAAATCGCCGATCTCTATCTGACAGCTATGGATATGGAGGGGAGAAGGGCTGCCGGATTTGGCGGACTTGCTGTTTATATGGACGGGATCAGCCGTGCATCCACCATAGAGGAGTATCTGGAACAGGCAGGAAAAATCTACAATGATCTGGGGGTGAGCAGCATTATTCTGCCTCAGTGGTCTGAGGATATGAGTAATTCTACCCGCTATGCCCTGTATTTTGACGGCGCAGATCTTGGACCTGGAAAAGAGACTTTAGAGGATTCCGATCAGGAAGAACTGATGAACCATTACCGCAATTATATATCCCAGATTATGGAATATACAGGAATGAAGAAAGAAGAAGCGGATCAGGCTGCAGATGGCATTTTGAAATTGCAGAAGGATCTGGCGGGAAGTGCACTTCCTCTTAGCAAACAGGGAGACCCTGACGTTATATATAATCCGTATACCGGTGAAGAATTAAAGAAACTCTTTCCAGATGGAACCATGGAGACCTTTTTGAAAGCAGCAGACTTAAATGAACAGGATCAATACATTGTGGTTCAGGTAGATCAGATGAAAAAAATCGGCGGATATTTAAATCAGGAATCCCTCCCTCTTTTAAAACAGTATACTTTATTTTGTCTGGTCAATGACTTTGCACCCAGTCTGACACCCGAAATCAGAGATACCAATCTGGAATGGAATAATTTAAGAAAAGGAATCAAGGAAAGAAAAACAGATGAAAAACTGGCGAGTGAATTGACACAGAACACCCTGGGATTTGAATTCGGTAAGCTTTATGTTGAGAAATGCTTTTCCAAATCGGATAAAAAGGACATTGAGTCCATGATCCGCCTGATTCTTGCATCCTATAAAAAACAGATTGAGAATCTCACCTGGATGAGTGATGAAACCAAGGCATCTGCCATAAGAAAACTGGAGCATATGAATCTGAAGGTGGGATTTCCAGACAAATGGCCCAATGATTATAAGAATGCCAAGGTGCTATCAGCAGAAGAGGGGGGAAACTTAATTAATAATAGCCTTTCTCTCCTGAAAGCAGTCAATGAGGTGAATAAGAAGAAATATAAAGAACCTGTGGATAAAGGAGAGTGGGGCATGACTCCCCAGACTGTAAACGCATATTACAACCCCACTGCCAATGAGATTGTGTTTCCGGCCGCTATTCTCCAGCCTCCGTTTTATGATCCGAAAGGAGATTTCGCCTCCAATTTAGGCGGAATCGGAATGGTAATGGCTCATGAGGTGAGCCATGCGTTTGATTCCTCCGGTTCCCTTTACGATGAAAATGGGAATTATCATGTATGGTGGACAAAGGAAGACCGGGAAAAATTCGACCAACTGGCCAAACAGGTGGAAGAATACTACAGTGGAATGGATGGATTTCAGGGAAGAAAAGTGAATGGCGCTCAGACGTTGAATGAAAATATCGCAGATCTGGGGTCCATGGCATGCATTACGGCGATTGCAGATGAAAAGGGCAGTGATTTGAATTTATTGTTCCGCCAGTATGCAACGATCTGGGCGTCCAAGTATACTCCAGAAGCGATGCTTGACCGTCTGAATACGGATTCCCATTCTCCTGCAAAAGTCAGAGTCAATGGAGTGCTTAGCGCCACAGATGGATTTTATAAGGCTTATCCTGACATTAAAGAAGGAGATGCCATGTATGTGGCTCCTGATAAAAGAGTGAAAATCTGGTAAAAACAAGAAAGCAAGGCTGCGGCAGCAGGTTTTATGTGCCGCAGCTTTTTTTATAAATTGTGGATGCGAAAAAATACAATTGAATAATGAGAAAATTTATCAATAAAAATATTGACAACTCACCAAAGTTAGAATATACTAACTGAAGAGAAATGGGAATGATTATCAATAATAAAATGAAAGAAGATGATGAATGATGCCTTTAACAATGGTGAAAGCAGGAGAGCCTAACGTAATTCGTAAAATCGGCGGCAAAGAAGAGACAAGACGTTTTCTGGAAAACCTGGGTTTTGTTACCGGCGGAATTGTGACTGTTGTTTCTGAAATAAGCGGAAACATGATCGTTAATGTAAAAGATTCCAGAGTTGCCATAGGAAAAGATATGGCTAATAAAATCATGGTGGGATAGAAAAGGAGAAAAGACGATGACATTAAAGGAAATTCCATGCGGTAAAACGGTCAAGGTAACCAAGCTAAGCGGAGAAGGTCCCGTTAAGAGAAGAATTATGGATATGGGAATCACAAAAGGTGTTGATGTTTTTGTGAGGAAAGTAGCTCCTTTTGGAGATCCGGTGGAAGTAACAGTCAGAGGGTATGAGCTGTCTTTACGAAAAGCGGATGCAGAAATGATCATTGTGGAGTAATTTTTTTACATATTAGTTAGGTGAGACTAATACCAGACAAATCAATTGCTGACAGGCAGAAAGAGGTAGAGTATGTCAATTAAAATTGCATTAGCAGGTAATCCCAACTGCGGAAAGACGACGTTGTTTAATGCACTGACGGGATCAAACCAGTTTGTGGGGAACTGGCCAGGCGTTACCGTAGAGAAAAAAGAAGGAAAGCTAAAAGGTCATAAAGATGTCATTATCATGGATCTTCCAGGTATCTATTCCCTCTCTCCTTACACACTGGAAGAAGTGGTAGCGAGAAATTATCTGATCGGAGAACGTCCTGATGCGATTTTGAATATCGTAGACGGTACCAACATAGAACGTAATTTATATTTATCCACCCAGCTTATGGAACTTGGAATTCCGGTTATCATGGCAGTTAACATGATGGATATCGTGGAAAAAAGCGGGGATAAAATTCATATAAATAAATTAAGCGAAAAGCTTGGCTGTGAGGTTGTGGAGATTTCTGCACTGAAGGGAACTGGAATCCAGAAGGCTGCTGAAAAAGCAGTGGCGATTGCTAACCAGAAAAATAACAGACCGCCAGTACATAAATTTGCAACTGAAGTGGAGTCAGTACTGGATTCCATCGAAGACAAACTTGGAAATGATGTTCCCGAGGAACAGAGACGATTCTTTGCAATTAAGCTTCTGGAAAAGGATGAAAAGATCCAGTCTCAGATGAAGCGTGTACCTGATGTAACGGAGGAGATCACAAGGATTGAGCGTGAACTGGATGACGATACAGAGAGTATTATTACAAATGAACGTTATGTATATATCTCTTCTATCATCGATCAGTGTTTAACAAGAAGCATGAAAAATAAACTTACGATTTCCGATAAAATCGACCGGATCGTTACTAACCGGTTTCTGGCACTGCCCATCTTTGCAGCCGTAATGTTTATTGTCTATTATGCTTCAGTTACAACAGTGGGATCCTGGGCAACTGATTGGGTGAATGACAGTCTTTTCGGTGACGAAATGAATCTTTTCGGCCTTCAGCTACCTGGCATACCAGTCATGGCTGAAAGCTTTTTAACTGCAATTGGCTGCGCAGACTGGCTGCAGGGTCTGTTAGTTAACGGAATTATTGCAGGTGTTGGTGCAGTTCTTGGTTTTGTACCTCAGATGCTGGTGCTTTTTATCTTCCTTGCATTTTTGGAGAGCTGCGGTTATATGGCCCGTGTTGCCTTTATTATGGACCGTGTGTTCCGTAAATTCGGTCTTTCCGGTAAGTCTTTTATTCCCATGCTGATCGGCAGTGGCTGCGGCGTACCTGGCATTATGGCATCACGAACCATTGAAAATGATCGTGACCGTAAGATGACAATTATGACAACAACCTTTATTCCCTGTGGTGCCAAGCTTCCAATTATTGCACTGATTGCAGGCGCACTTTTTGATGGAGCTTCCTGGGTTGCACCAAGTGCCTATTTCGTAGGAATTGCAGCAATTATCTGTTCCGGTATTATTTTAAAAAAGACCAGGATGTTTGCTGGAGATCCGGCGCCTTTCGTTATGGAGCTCCCCGCTTACCATATGCCAACAGTTATGAATGTTTTAAGAAGTATGTGGGAACGCGGATGGTCCTTTATTAAGAAAGCAGGAACAATCATTTTATTATCGACTATCGTTGTATGGTTTGCTTCCTATTTTGGCTGGGTAGACGGCCAGTTTAGAATGCTGGAAGCAATGGAACTTGACCACAGCATCCTGGCTAAGCTGGGAAGTACAATCAGCTGGCTTTTCATTCCTCTTGGCTGGGGAAACTGGAAATCTGCAGTAGCAGCCCTCACAGGACTGGTAGCAAAAGAAAACGTAGTTGGAACCTTTGGTATTCTCTACGGATTTGCTGAAGTTGCAGAAGATGGTTCTGAGATCTGGGGTACTCTTGCAGGTAGTATGACCGCAGTTGCTGCGTATTCTTTCCTTGTATTTAATCTTCTCTGTGCACCTTGTTTTGCAGCAATGGGAGCCATCAAACGTGAGATGAATAACACCAGATGGTTTTGGTTTGCAGTTGGATATCAGACATTTTTGGCATATATAGTAGCGCTTTGTGTCTATCAGGTAGGAACTTTAATCACCACAGGAACCTTTGGATTCTTTACAGTCGTGGCATTTGCACTGATTGCAGGCTTTATCTATCTGCTTGTCAGACCTGAAAAAGCAAAAAGTGAATCGAAAGTGAAATTAACAAGTATAGCCGGAGCAAAATAATCCGGTAATCATAAGAGCCTGCATGGTTTATGCAGGCTCAAGATATAAGGAGGTATCATATGGGAACATTCGCAGTATCAGCAGTTGTCATCGGAGCGGTGGCGCTGATTATCAGAAGCATGATTCGGGATAAGAAAAACGGAAAATCCATTCAGTGCGGCGGACAGTGCAAGGACTGTGGCGGACATTGCCACTAATAGGCTGGTAACTGATTTTCGTACTATATTATACGTCTAAATGGAGGTGCCAAAATGGAAATGCACACAAACATGATTGAAAAGAGAAAAGTAGCTGATTCCAGAAGTTATCACAGAACCAGGATGCAGAAGGATCTTATTATTGAACGGTTAAAGGGTAAGGGGTGCAGAATTACAAAGCAGCGCCTCACACTTTTAGATATAATTCTGGAGCATGAATGTTCCAGCTGTAAAGAAATCTATTACAAAGCGTCCAGGGTGGATGAGAGCATCGGAGCTGCTACTGTCTATCGCATGGTTAATGTCTTAGAAGAAATCGGAGCTATCAGCAGGAAGAATATGTATAAAATCGCTTACTCTGACACCTGCTCCATGGAAGATGCCTGCACGGTAGTGCTGGATGATGAAACGACTTATCATCTCTCTGCAAAAAACTGGAATTCCGTTGTGCGGGCAGGGTTAACCGCTTGCGGCTATCTGGAAGATCAGAAGATCGCTTCAATTTCAATTAAACCTTGCGGATGTGAGAATGCCGGTTGCTATTAATTACAAGTTAGCTATTGCTAACCAGTAAGGCAGGTAAAAAAGAGCATGAAAAAAGAACAAGGATTTGAGCTATGCAGGAACGGCATTGATTATCATGAAATTATCGAATGCATCGTCAGCGCATTAGATGCCAAAGATCCCTATACGGCGGGGCATTCTCAAAGGGTCAGCGATATGGCGCTGGCCCTTTCCGGGTTTTTAAAGCTTGACAGAGAAGAGACAGAGCGGATTCATATTGCCGCTCATCTTCATGATATTGGTAAAATTGGAGTTCCTGATGCAGTATTAAACAAACCGGACAGGCTTTCTTCGGAGGAATGGGCTGCCATGAAAAAACACCCTCAGACCGGTGCCCAGATATTAAGTAAATCCCGTCATTTGAATGAGCTGAAAGACATTGTTCTTCACCACCATGAACGATATGATGGAACCGGTTATCCTTACGGACTGAAGGGAGATGAAATTCCTGTTGGTTCCAGGATTATCTCAATCTGCGATTCCATCGATGCCATGACATCCGACAGGGGATACAGGCAAGCATATTCACTGAAGTATTGTTATGAAGAAATAAAAAGAAATCTGGGCATTATATACGATCCCCAGATCGGAGCTGTTGCATTGGAACATTGGGCTGATTTGACGAAATATGTGGTGGAATGATTTGTGGATTTTGATACTTGTTATTCTGATAAAATCGTGCTAACCTAGGAGGAAGTGGGATATTTTTCCATAATAACTAATCAGCAAAGGATTTGAATGAATGAGCAGGAGACAGAGTCATGCAGGTACCGTAGGGATAATTGCTTTTCTGACAGCGGTTTTTATACTGGCAGGAAGTGTGGTTGCACTGGCAGATGATGCTTCTAAGTTTGTGCCCGGAACAAAGATCAACGGAGTTTTGGTGGGAGGTATGACTGTAGAGGAGGCAAAGGTACAGATTGAAGGCTTTTATGGAAGAGAGTATCAGCTTGCCATAAAGGTAAAAGGAGGAGCCTCTGAAGTAATTAAGGGATCAGATATCCAGTATCAGGTGGTGATTACCGATGGACTTCAGAATATACTGGCGCAACAAAATAGTAACGGACGTGTGGCGGGTCCTGATATTGACAACAGCAGTGTCCTTAAAAGTACGGTGACCTACCAGAAAGAGAAGCTGAAAGAACGGCTGGATTCTCTTGCCTGTGTCAGCAGCAAGGATATTGTGGTTACTCAGAATGCAAGAATTTCCGCCTGGCAGGAGGGACAGCCCTTCACTGTGATTGCTGAGGTACAGGGGAACAGTGTTAACAGAGGGAAACTTGATGAAGCGGTGAAAGCTGCATTAACTCAGGAGAACAGGCAGATCAGTCTGGAAGAGAAAAACTGTTATGATACGGTGACCGTAACATCCACGGATTCAGAGCTGGTGGCAAGATGTGCTGCCCTAAATCAGATCAGGAATATGAAAGTCACATATTTATTTGGCAGTCAGTCGGAAGTACTGACCGGAGAACAGCTTTGTACCTGGATCGATGGTGCAGATCAGACAGGAATCCATATAAACGGAACAAAAGCTGCGGAGTACATTCAGTCACTGGCCGGCAAATATGATACGGCCGGAAAAGCCAGAGCCTTTAAAGCAACCGATGGAAGAGATCTGTCTCTTTCTGGTGCATATGGATGGCGGATGAACCAGGAAGCGGAGACACAGGCTCTTATTGCTATTATTAAAACAGGCCAGAGCCAGGAGCGGACTCCCCAGTACAGTCTGGCAGCAGCTGACCGTAATGTGGACTGGGGCAGTACTTATGTGGAAGCGGACATGGCAGCCCAGCATGTGTACCTGTATCAGAATGGGAGTGTCATATGGGATTCTCCCTGTGTAACGGGGAATGTATCAAAGAAGCTTACCACACCGGAAGGCATCTATACGCTTGCTTATAAGCAGACAGACCGGGTACTTCGGGGAGATAAAAAGCCGGATGGTACTTACGAATATGAGAGCCATGTGGATTACTGGATGCCTTTTAACGGAGGAATCGGTTTTCATGATGCCAGCTGGAGAAGCAAATTCGGAGGAACCATTTACCAGACAGGCGGAAGTCATGGCTGCATTAACCTTCCGCCCCAAAAGGCAAAGGCCCTTTATGGTTTAATCAATACGGGAATCCCTGTTATTTGCCATTATTAATAAAAAAGCTGTCTTACGGCCTGGTTAAGGGGCGGATAAGACGGCTTTTTTCATGCATTTACTCATCAGAATTACAGAATACGATAATCTTCTGGGGGGTCACTTCCACTTCAGGATTCATGGAATCAGACATGTATAGAATAAACAGATAGTGATCTCCAGGATTATAAATAAAATTTTGTCCATTGATGAGAAGAACCTGAGTGCTTCCATCTGACGGAATGTTTAGTTTCATTGTCTGATCCACACTTAGCAGATCTTCATCAAAATAATTCAGTGCGGCACGGTAGCCAAAGGTGTTTTGTGCCAGAACAACAGCCTGGTACTGGGGAGGATAGATCAAAGGAACCGGAACACTGGTGTCATATATGCCGATAATGGACTCACCCTGACCAAACGTGTGCTGTTCCAAAACAAAGGTTTGGGGAGAAACAACAAAATTTATCTGTCCCATGCTTTGGGTATTGACAGAAATAAGCAGGGAGCAGCTGTGGTCAGATACCGTGGTGTAAAAGGGAGTAACGGAACCGACAATTCCGTATACGGTTGAATAATTAGCCATAAATTGGTTCTTTCCGATTGTTCTTACCCATATCTTATGAGAGGCAGGAAGTCAATATGAATTTTCTGGAGATATCAGGTCAAATCGTAATAAAAAAGTCAAGAAATATACCATAAATATTTAGACATATTTTGCTGTTTTACGATATAATAATACCTGAATAAAAAGGCTAGTAAAGAGGTAGGAAATAAATGGAAAAGCAAATGCCCCACAGCAGGAAGAAAAAGTCATTGGGAATCGGGGGTCTGGCTGTAATCGGAGGCGGATCAGTTGCCGTTGTCGCATTAATTGCGGCACTTACATATTTACAGATGGGCAGACAGTACAAAGAGGTGTTTTTCCCCAACACGATTATTAACGGTATGGATGCATCTAAAAAATCCATTGATGAGGTTAAGAAGATGGTAGCAGCCGGTATTGACGGTTACCAGATTACAATTAAGGAACGGGGGGACAATACCGAGACCATAAAAGGTACTGATATCGGTATGGAAGCAGTTTTTGACGGAAGCGTGGAAAAACTTCTGGAAGAGCAGAATCCTCTCAAATGGGGAGAGCATAATAGCAAATTTCAGGATTTTGATATTGGAACTCTGGTAAAATACAATCAGGAGCAGTTTGATGAGGTAGTATCAAAGCTGGCCTGTTTTCAGGAAGATAAGATAAAAGAACCCCAGGATGCCACGATTTCTCAGTATGAGTCTGGGAAAGGATATCATATTGTTGCAGCAGCAGATGGAAACCGCCCGGATCCGGAGAAGGTAAAATCACTGATTGCAGCAGCTGTTTCGGACTTTAAGACAGAAGTGTCCTTAGAGGATGGTGATGTTTATACAAAACCAAAGATAACGGCAGATAATCCGGATTTAATCGATCAGGTCCAGACCTTAAACCGATATACCAACGTAAAGGTAACCTATAAATTTGGAGATAAGAGAGAAGTATTAAACGGTGATACTATTTCCAAATGGGTGGGAATCGGGGAAGACGGAAAAGCATATTTAAGCAGTTCTGAAGTAACGGCCTATGTAAAAGGTCTGGCCTCCAAGTATGATACTGTATCAAAGGCAAAGACTCTTAATACTTCTTACGGAAAACCGGTAAAAATAACCGGAGGAAGCTATGGTTGGAAGATGAATCAGAGTGCGGAAGCCGATGCGCTGGCAGAAATGATCCGATCCGGAGAAAGTCAGGAACGGGTGCCTGAATATAAACAGGAAGCGGCAAGCTACGGAGAGAATGATTATGGCAACACCTATGTGGAAGTAAACCTTACCGCACAGCATTTATATTTTTATAAAGACGGTAAACTGGTACTTGATACGGATTTTGTATCAGGGAATGAATCCAAAGGCTGGTCGACACCGGCTGGCGCGTATTCCCTTACCTATAAGCAGAAAGATGCAACTTTAAAAGGAGAGGATTACAGAACTCCAGTTGCTTACTGGATGCCGTTTAACGGTAATATCGGGTTTCATGATGCAACCTGGCGAAAGCAGTTTGGAGGCAGTATTTTCAAAACAAGCGGCTCCCATGGATGTGTAAACCTCCCCCCGGCAATGGCCAAAACTCTCTTTGAAAACATTCCGTCTAAAGTACCGGTGCTTTGCTACAATTTACCTGGTACAGAAACAAAGACGACTTCTAATGGAACAACAAAGACTGAAACCGCAGGGACTACGCCGGCAACAACTCCAACAACAGCAGCAACTACCCCGGCAGCAACAGCTCCCACAACGGCGGCGCCTACTACACCAGCGCCTACCACAACAGCGGCACCTACCACACCAGCAGTAACGACTCCTGCCACTCAGGAAGCGCCTGTTACAAACAATCCACAGCAGGAAGTGGGACCAGGTGTTTCCAATTCCACAGGAAAGAAAAAAACAGGTCCGGGCGTTAAATAAGGAGATGATTGATCAATGCTAAAGAAAGAAACCTTTGTTCCAATCCAGTTTTTTAAAAAAGAAGCATATACGGGAAGCATGAATGGGATGCGGTATCGGATTAAAAAGGAAGAAGAAGGACTTGAAGCCACCGTTTACCCCCAGCCATACTGTTATGAAGCGACTGCCGATGAAAAAAAGACGAAAGCAGTATTTCCTTTTTCAGAGGAAGGCAGGCAGCAGGCACTGGAATGGATCAATCAGCAGTTTATGGAGAAACAGGATCTGTGGGCCGCTGCAGAGAGAAAATAAACAAAGTTATAAAAGGATAGAAAAGAGAGCTGTCTTGTCACCTGACTATTGGTTGACAAGGCAGCTTCTTTGTGTTAAATTCAGAGAATAGAAAAGGAAGGAGATGGTAGTTTTGGCAGAGATTATGCCCCATATCAGGCTGTCAGACAGTCAGGCGGCTCCCTATGCTCTGCTGCCGGGAGATCCTGCCCGATTAGACCGGATTGCTTCCCACCTTACAAATGTGGAGCAGCTTGCATACAACAGGGAATACCGAAGCATAAAAGGGTTCTATCATGGAGTACCTGTGATGGCGGTTTCTACCGGAATAGGAGGAGCCTCTGCTGCAATCGCTGTGGAAGAGCTTTCCAGAATCGGGGTACGTGGAATGATCCGGATCGGCAGCTGCGGAGCTCTTAAAAAAGGAATCCGGCTTGGAGATTTAATTCTGGTAAACGGAGCTGTCAGAGATGATGGTGCATCGTCGTCCTACGTGGATTCCAAGTATCCTGCAATTCCGGACACAGGTCTTTTGATTGCCTGTATGGAGAGTGCAAAGGAACTGGGTGCAGCGGCTCATGTGGGAATTGCCAGAAGTCATGACAGCTTCTACATCGATGAGGAAGAAAAAATCTGTGCTTACTGGTCGGGAAAAGGCGTTCTTGGATCAGACATGGAAACGGCAGCCGTATTTGTAACCGGGAGCCTACGCGGAGTAAAGACAGCGTCTATACTGAATACGGTGGTGGAATTTGAGGAGGAGCTGACGGAACAGATTAACAGCTATACTGACGGCGAATCTGCTATGATGAGAGGGGAACAAATGGAGATCCTGACTGCGCTGGAGGCGTTTGTTCGAATGGATCAGTCAGAATCATGAACGGAGGATTGAAGATGAATCATATATTTAAAACCAGGTTAAACGCGGCTACGTTTGTTCTGATACCGGCTTGTATCGGAATCAATTATTTAGGAAAACTTTTTGCATCTGTTTTAAAACTTCCTCTTTGGCTGGATTCCATTGGCACCTGTATCGGTGGTGTACTGGGAGGTCCCATAATCGGAGCTGTCTGCGGGGCAGCCAATAATCTGATTTTTGGCTTTACAACCGGTGACTCCATCACTTTGATCTATGCCCTCACCAGCCTTGGAATCGGAGCTGCAGTGGGTATTATGGCAAGACTGGGGCATATGGAAAAGCTTTCAGGAGCAATTCTCACAGCAGTGGCTGCAGGACTGACAGCAGTTGTTATCTCCACTCCTTTAAATGTAATCTTTTGGGGCGGGGCAACCGGCAACGTTTGGGGAGACCTTTTATTTGGCTGGTCCCAGTCGGCTGGACTGCCTGTATTTTTGGGATCATTTCTCGATGAACTGGTTGTAGATGTGCCGGACAAGTTGATTACAGTCCTCATTGTTTTTGCTATTATGAAAGGACTGCCTAAAAAACTCACCTCTCTTTATGATGTGAATGATGAGGTAGAAATTCTGGATTAAGAAAGGTTTTATTCCTATGAAAAGCATCAGTCTCTACGTAGATAAGGACAGCTATTTAACCAGACTTCACCCCTTTGCCAAGATGGTATATATTCTGGCGGCCATCAGCGTGCCTCTCATTGGAGGCGCGCTGTGGATGTATGGACTGTTTCTGGCGATCAGTCTGGTCCTTTTGATCAGCGGAGGAATCCTTAAAAAGGTTTTTCCGCTGATTGCATTTTCATTTACCATTCTCATTACTATTTTTTTGATCCACGGTCTGTTTAATAAAGAGAATGAAACCATCCTGTTTCGAGTGGGAGCCCTGATATTTTACAGGGAAGGTCTTCTTTATGCATGCCGGATCGGTCTGAATATTTTAAATATGCTTCTGGCTTTTGCTGCGTTTGTTCTTACAACCAGACCGGCAGATCTGGTTGATGATCTGGAACAGATGGGATTTTCTCCCAGATTCGGATATATGATCACCTCTGTTTTTCAAATCATTCCTCAGATGATGGGAACCATGAATACTATTTTAGATGCCCAGAGAAGCCGGGGAATGGAAACCGAAGGAAGCTTATTTACCAGAGCTAAGGCATTTATTCCCCTGATTTCTCCAGTAGTAAGCAGTTCTCTCATCAATACCAGAGAACGGGCGATTGCTCTTGAGGTCAGAGGGTTTGGCTCTAAGAATAAAAAAACATTTTTAAGAGAGCATCGGCTATTGGGAGGGGACAAAGGATTTATGATTCTTATGGCTCTTCTGATTGCAGCCTCGGCTGTCTGGAGGATCGTATATGGCATTCATTGAAGTGAAAGGATTAAAATATAAGTATCCCCATACCAGTAAACTGGTTCTTGATGGAATTGATTTTGAAGCGGATAAGGGACAGTTTATCGGCATTATTGGTGAAAATCAGGCGGGGAAGAGTACACTCTGCCAGGCTTTTGCAGGGCTTGTTCCAACCATGTTCCGTGGAGCATATGGGGGAAAAGTGATCGTTGATGGTGTAGAAGCATCAAAGGTGCCAATTGCAGTTCTCTGCCAGAAAGTGGGCCTTGTGTTTCAGAACCCGTTTAATCAGCTGTCCGGTGCGAAAGATACGGTTTTTGAGGAAATTGCATTTGGACTTCAGAATCTGGGAGTTCCAAGGGAAGAGATCGGAAAAAGAGTGGATAAAGCACTGAAGCTTTTAGATATTATTAAATATAAGGACAGGAATCCCTTTGATTTATCAGGGGGACAGATTCAAAGAGTGGCAATTGCCAGCATTCTTGCCATGGAACCTGAGGTTTTAGTCCTGGACGAGCCCACATCCCAGCTGGATCCTCAGGGTAGCGAAGATGTGTTCCTGGTGGTTGAAAAACTGGCGAAGACCGGAATCACCATTATTATGGTGGAGCAGAAGATGGAAAAGCTGGCGGCCTATTGTGATAAAATACTCCTGCTTCATCGTGGATCACAGGTGGCTTATGATGTTCCGGAACGCATTTTTTCCAGAGATGATTTAAAGGAGCTTGGAGTGGAGCCACCCGTCTATACTCAGGTTTCAAAAGCACTTTCCGTCTATAGAAAAGAGGGCGATGACTTACTTTATCCTGTAACCTTAAAACAGATTCAAAACCACAAGGATCAGTTTCCCCCTGCCCTATCAAAGACGGCAAGAGATCGTAACATGAAACAGGAGGGGGATATATTTTCCATAAAGGATCTGAGCTTTCATTATATACCTGGTGCTCCGGTGATTGAATACCTCACCCTTTCCCTTGATATAAGGCCGACTGCAGTGATTGGTCAGAACGGTGCCGGAAAAACCACATTGGTTAAGCTGCTCAAGGGTCTTCTAAAGCCCAAGGCAGGAACGGTACTTCTGGAGGGGGAGGATATTTCCGGACGAACCGTAGCCCAGCTTGCAAAAAAAGTAGGATATGTATTTCAAAATCCCGATGACCAGATTTTTAAGAATCAGGTTTTAGAAGAAGTAATGGTAGGACCCTTAAACATCGGTATGACAAGAAAAGAAGGGGAACAGCGTGCCAGGGAAGCTCTTGAAATGGTAGGTCTCCTCCATGCAGAAAAAGAAAATCCTTATGATCTGGATTTGTCTGAACGAAAGATGGTGGCAATTGCATCTGTCGTGGCAATGGATCCTAAGGTGCTGATATTAGATGAACCCACCATCGCCCAGGATGCCAGGGGGCGGGAGGTACTGGGGCAGTTGATTCGTACCATGACAGAGAGAGGAAAATTCGTACTGGCAATCCTTCATGATATGGATTTCGTTGCCCGGTATTTTGAACGGGTTATCGTCATGGCAGGAGGAAAGGTGATTTCAGACGGACCGGGAGAGAAGATATTTTATGAGAAAGACACTCTTACGAAAGCCCGGCTGGAACCGCCTCACATCACAAGGCTTTGTGAGATACTTGGATATGAAGGCACATTTTTGACAACAGAGGACATCAGAAAATAGGAGTAATTTATTGTGGAAGGCAGCAGCAGAAGAAAGAAAATAGTGGAACTGTTAATGGAAGAAGGAAAGCCCGTATCCGGAGGAGATTTAGCCCAGAGACTTGGCGTCAGCAGACAGGTGGTGGTGCAGGATATTGCACTGTTGCGTGCGGAAAATAAAATCATCCTGTCTACCAATAAAGGCTACCTTCTTCATCTGAAAAAGAGAGAAGAGGAACCTTCTATTGTAAGAATTTTCAGGACCAGCCATAAGGCAGAAGATACCCTGGAGGAACTGAATACCATTGTTGATTATGGCGGGAGAATCAGGAATGTGTTCATTGAACACCAGTTATACGGGCAGATTGAGGTGGATTTAATTATTAACAACCGTCTGGATGCGGCAGAATTTATGCAGCATTTAGAGTCCTCCAAAGACCAGCCCTTAAATGTGCTGACAGGAGGCTGCCATTATCATACTGTAGAGGCAGACTCGGAGAAGAATCTGGATTTTATTGAGGCAGAGCTGAAAAAGAAAGGCTATCTGTTATAGGATAAGACGTTTTCCCCCTTTTCGAATCGTTTGAAGTATGATATGATATTGTATTATTGAAGTGACTGATATGGAGGAAGAAAGATGGAAGATAACAAAGAAGAAATAATTTCTAAAAACTTTATTGAACAGGAGATAGACAAGGATCTTTCAGAAGGCGTTTATAACCATGTGCAGACCAGATTTCCGCCGGAGCCAAACGGTTATCTGCATATTGGACATGCCAAATCCATCCTGTTAAACTATGGCCTGGCTAAAAAGTATGGCGGAAAATTCAACCTCCGTTTTGATGATACAAACCCAACAAAAGAAAAGACGGAATTCGTGGAATCTATTATTGAAGATGTGAAATGGCTGGGAGCAGAATTTGATGACAGACTTTACTTTGCTTCCAACTACTTTCAGGAGATGTACGATTGTGCCGTTCTTTTAATCAAGAAGGGAAAGGCATTTGTCTGTGATTTAACTGCTGATGAAATAAGGGAGTACCGGGGAGATTTTAAAACTCCTGGTAAGGAGAGCCCTTATAGAAACCGGAGTGTGGAAGAGAACTTAAAGATGTTTGAAGAGATGAAGGACGGTAAATACAAAGACGGCGAAAAGGTGTTAAGAGCCAGAATTGATATGTCATCTCCCAACATTAACATGCGTGATCCGGTTATCTACCGCGTGGCACGTATGACCCATCATAACACCGGGGATACATGGTGTATCTACCCCATGTATGATTTTGCTCATCCAATTGAAGATGCCATTGAACAGATTACCCACTCCATCTGTACACTGGAATTTGAAGATCACAGACCGTTGTATGACTGGGTAGTAAAAGAGTGTGAATTTGAAAATCCTCCCCGTCAGATAGAATTCGCAAAGCTTTATCTGACCAATGTGGTAACTGGAAAGCGTTACATCAAAAAGCTGGTAGAGGATAACATTGTTGACGGTTGGGAAGATCCTAGACTGGTATCCATCGCAGCATTAAGAAGAAGAGGCTATACGCCGGAATCCCTTCGCATGTTTGTTGATTTAGTAGGTGTTTCCAAGGCAAACAGCTCTGTTGACTACGCGATGTTAGAGTACTGCATCAGGGAAGATTTAAAACTGAAAAGACCCAGAATGATGGCGATTTTAGACCCCATCAAGCTGGTAATTGATAATTATCCGGAAGATACCACGGAGTATCTTGATGTAGCCAATAACATGGAGAATCCGGAACTGGGTGAGAGAAAAGTTCCATTTGGAAAAGAACTTTACATCGAACGGGAAGATTTTATGGAAGAGCCCATTAAAAAGTATTTCCGTTTATTCCCAGGCAATGAAGTCCGCCTCATGAACGCTTATTTTGTGACCTGTACCGGCTGCGAAAAAGATGAGAACGGCAATGTTACGGTTGTTCACTGCACTTATGACCCGGAGACAAAGAGTGGTTCCGGATTTGAGGGCAGAAAAGTGAAAGGAACCATTCACTGGGTCGCTGCTTCAACTGCACAGAAAGTGGAGTGCCGCTTATATGAGAACATCGTGGACGAAGAAAGAGGAAAGTTAAACGAAGACGGAAGCTTAAACTTAAATCCCAATTCCCTGACTGTTTTAAAGAACTGTTATGTGGAGCCCAGCTTTAAAGGAGCCAGGGCATATGACAGCTACCAGTTTGTAAGAAACGGCTTCTTCTGTGTTGACTGCAAGGACAGCACACCGGAGCATCTGGTATTCAACCGGATTGTATCCTTAAAGAGTTCTTTTAAAATTGGAAAATAGTACAGCTGAACAAAAATGCCGCATGACCGCAAGATAAGGGACGTGCGGCATTTTTTCCTATCCGGTAAAGGAGGATTGTTGTTACCATGGAACTGATGATACCGTTAAAGAACCAGCCTGGCTTGCCTTATTACAGCCAGATTTACAGTTACATCAAGAATGAAATTGTAAAAGGCAATCTAAAGCCTGCGGTCCGCCTTCCATCCACCAGACTTTTGGCGGAGCATTTAAAAGTCAGCAGGAGTACCACCCAGATGGCCTACGAGCAGCTTTTATCCGAAGGCTATATTGAATCGGTTCCCTGCCGTGGCTATTTTGTATTGAAAATCGACGGACTCATTCATACCGGACAGGAGACTTTGAAAAGCCAGCCCTCTTTTTTTACAGCTGTAAAAGAGGAGGAAGGGGAGAAAAAGAACTGGGCTGTGGACTTTTCCCCAAGGGGAATTGATCTTTGCAATTTTCCCTTTAATGCATGGAGGCGGATATCAAAGAATACGCTGATCGATGATAACAGAGAGATCTTCGCAGCGGGAGACCCCCAGGGAGAATATCTGTTTCGGGAAGCAATCCGTTCCTATCTTCATTCTGCCAGGGGAGTTAACTGTCTCCCGGAACAGATCATTGTAGGTGCAGGAAGCGAATATCTTTTGATGCTCCTGTCCCAGATTTTAGGAAGGGACAGAACCATCGCCATGGAAAATCCTACTTACAGACAGGCATACCGTGTGTTTGACAGTCTGCAGTATCAGGTGGTACCTGTTGATATGGATCAGTCGGGAATGGATGTCTCCCTGCTTGAAAAAAGCGGTGCAGATATTGCCTATGTCATGCCCTCTCATCAGTATCCCACTGGAATTATTATGCCGGTAAAACGAAGACAGGAGCTGCTGGCATGGGCGTATAAACAGGAGAACCGGTATTTAATTGAGGATGATTACGACAGTGAGTTCCGTTATAAGGGAAAACCGATTCCTGCCCTGCAGGGTATGGATGACAGGGAGCGGGTGATTTACTGCGGCACCTTTTCCAAATCCATTGCTCCTGCCATCCGTGTCAGTTACGTGGTATTACCTATCCCCCTGTACCAGATTTATCAGAAACGGATTAGTTTCTATGCTTCCACAGTATCAAGAATCGATCAGAACATATTGTATCAGTTCCTGTCCGAGGGACATTATGAGCGTCATCTAAACCGAATGAGAGCCGTTTATAAGTCTAAGCATGATGTGTTAACTGCCGGTTTAAAGTCCTTTGAAGATCAGTTTTTAATTGGGGGAGAACATGCAGGACTGCATCTGCTGCTGACAGACCAGAAGGGAAGAAGTGAGGAGGAACTGGTTTTAAAGGCAGAGAAGAAAAACGTAAAAGTATATGGTTTGTCCGGATCCTTTATTCATAAGGAACATAATAAATATCCACCTACGGTCATTCTTGGATTTGCAAATTTGACTGAGACGGAAATACAAAAAGGGATTGCTCTTTTAAAAGATGCCTGGTCGGTTGACGGCAGTAAGGAGGGAAGTTCGTGAATTATGATGGGAATAAAGCCAGAAGAGAAGCAAATATAAGAATCGGCGTCACCATAGCCCTGGTATCCCTGTTGATGCTTCTTTTAAGTGTGGCAGGAACCATGAGAAACAGTAAGGAAGTACAGAATAAGGATAAACAGCTTAAGAAGACAGAGTTATCTCAGATTCAGGAAAAAGACGCACCACCGCCAGAAACGGCGGATACGGGAATTTCTCTGACTGCTGCCAATCGTGAATTTTTAGAAGGACTGAACGGCAGATTGAAAGAAGGGGATCTGGAAGGAGCTGCAAGGTTGATAGAGGCAAATGGTGATTCCATTGCCCAATTTCCCTGTATGTATTCGGAAGAGATGTTGAAACGTGAGATCAAAGATGGAACCGGAATCGTATTTCTAAAACCTACCGTTGTTTTTTATGGAGATTTTAAAAATGGAATGCCGGATGGTACTGTTTCGGCCATCTCAGTCCTTAGTCTGGAAGAAGGCAAACGGTATGATTATTCCTACGGAAGCTGGAAGAATGGAAAGATGAACGGCAGCGGTGAATGCGGTTACCGCTATTACGATGGAGTGACTCAGGATATTACTGTTAAAACCTCTAAAAACGGAATGTTTGAGGAGGACCTCATGCAGGGAGATATCACTTATTCCAGTACCAACAGGCAGGGAGAGACCGCTGTGTGGCAGTTTCAGACGAAGGACGGAGTGATTGTATTAAATGACCGGTGGATCAAAGAAACAGATGCTAAGGGGTCCGTAATTTATAAACTCCTTGCCAATGGGGAAAAGGACCACGCCTATGCTCTTAATGAACGAGCCATAGGTGAGGATCGATGGAGAAATTTAATTTCGTTCTCCCAAATTGAAGGAGGAGGCACCAGTCAGTGAATCAGGAGATTATAAACCGTCTTGCAGTGATCACCGATGAGGAACGGGAGATCATAAACGGACGGACGGAAATCGACCGGAAGCGGTATACAGAGGGCCAGGATCTGGTGATCGACAGCAAAAAGATGTTAGAGCATGGTAAAATGATCCGCATCAGACCTCATACCAGATTTGTCCATTTCCCAAGACATAAACATAATTATATAGAAGTGATTTATATGTGCCAGGGAGAGACCACCCACCGGATTGACGGAGAAGAAGTAGTATTAAAAACCGGAGAACTGCTGTTTTTAAATCAGCATGCAACACAGGAAATACTCCCGGCAGGTGAGGGAGATATTGCCGTTAACTTTATCATTCTTCCGGAGTTTTTTGATACTGCTTTTCAGATGATGGGAGAGGAGAAGAACCTTCTAAGAGATTTTCTGGTAGGCAGTCTTTGCTTTGACCCACGCTATGCCAGTTACCTGCATTTTCAGGTGGCTGACGTTCTTCCAGTACAGAATCTGGTGGAAAATATGGTATGGACTCTGCTCAATGATCAGCCAAATAAAAGAAGCATCAATCAGGTTACAATGGGGCTTTTGTTTCTTCAACTCATGCACTACACCGATAAAATCAGCCACACATCAGAAAGTTTTGATCAGAAGCTGACTTTTCAGGTTTTAAAATTTATTGATGAAAATTATAAAGATGGGGAACTGACAGAACTTTCAGCCAGCTTAAATTACAATATTTACTGGCTGAGCAAAGCGGTAAAACGCCTCACCGGCCGGACATTTAAGGAACTCATTCAGATTAAGCGGCTGAATCAGGCTTCCTTTCTCCTTCTGAATACCAGACTCTCTATCACGGATATATCGATTGCAGTAGGATATGACAATACCAGTTATTTTCATCGGATTTTCCGGAATTACTACGGCATGTCTCCAAAAGAATACAGGGATAAGAATATGACGTTGCCTTTTCCCGATGGGAAGAGATAACAGTATTAAGGAGTATCCCTTTTCATCTTTGTTAAGGATGAAAAACCGGAAGAGATGATTTAAAAATCAAGAAAAGAAAACAAAGATAATTTATTAATAACTTGTTTTTTTGTAATAATGAAAATCATTTCTGCATATACTTGGTTATATATGGTAAATTTAATAATATCTGTAAAGGAGAGGACCAAATATGCCAAGAGGAGTCAGAAAAACAGCGCTTGAGAAACTTCAGGAAGAGTTAACGGAAGTTCAGGAATCCATCAAGCAGTATAAGGAAAGTCTTGTTACACTGGATGAAAAGGAAAAAGAAATTCAGGATAAAATAAAGCTGGAACAGTTTAAGGAAGTATCTACAATACTGGACGAGCACGAAATGTCTATTATGGATTTAAAGGAATTACTTATTTCTTCCAAGGCTGAGTAGGAAGATTAAAGCAGTTGGGTGAGGATGCGAATAAGGACGCAGTTTTAATTAGTTTATTTCAAGTGTCCACATAACAATCAAGCGTCACGGAAATACTGAATTTCAGTATGCCGTGACGTTTTGAATTGTCGTTGATTATTAAGAATTGTCTTTGTGTGGGCATGGTGGATAATGAAATATGACTTTAAAGATTGTAAAACATTGGACGTGTTTGAGAGTGTTGTTCCCTTTGTAATTCTAATATAGTGTGTCTTCATATCAAAATCAAGAGAGCATCCGCTATTTTGATAACATCGACTTTGACTTAAAAGAAAAGGAAAGAAATAAAAAAAAGACCACTCGAAAGCAGTCTTTTTAATATTTATGCGAGGTTAACGTTTACAGCTTGTAAGCCACGATTACCCTCTGTAACATCAAATGTTACAGACTGTCCGTCATCTAATGACTTATAACCGTCCATAGCGAGCCCTGAGAAATGAACGAAAATATCGTTACCCTTCTCATCGCTGATAAAACCAAATCCCTTTTGTGCATTAAACCATTTTACTGTACCTTTATTCATTAAAGATACCTCCTTAAATTAAAATTATATTTGATAAAACTAAAAATCGCACATATGCGTAAATCATCAATAGAATAATGACTTACGTATACATGCGAAATCAAGACTTTATTAAAATACTACTCTTAATATAACACGATAATTTGAATATGTCAAGAAAAAATGTAAAATTAATAAAATGATAAATTGAACAACGGGGAGTTTATGGGGTGTTCAAGACTAAACTTGGTAAAATATCGTTCGTCGGAGCTAAAAGGTAATCTAATGATTAGCTAAGTTTCAGCCAACCACTAAATACCTTATGATGGACTTCTAACTGGTGATTACTTCAACTTTTTATATTTTGCTATAAATTCAGGTTCGTTTTGCGTTAAAACAGAAATTATCTGTGGAAAAAACAATAATGAATAAGGGGTTGATTTGTATGAGATTAAAAGTGGACTTGACATGCCAATAAGCAATGAAATTAAATGAATCGATTACATGTAAAATGGGATAGCATCACTGTTCATAAATAAACGGAATAACCTCTTCACGCTTGATGTTCAATACATAAGCAAACTCCTCGCAAAGTGCTTTTTCAGCATCCTTAAGAAAGTCTTCATCTGAAATCTGTAATTTATTATTTTTATTTGTGTTTTTTAGCTCTTGTTTGTGCCAACGTAAAGTTTTTATCATTTTTACAAGTTCGGAACGGTTACCATCTGCAAGAATCTGGCCGTATAATTCTTTTCGCTTACGATTATCTTTATTCCAAATATGATCTTTATCCGGCAATTTTTTTAGTAGAGAGAAAATCTCATCGGCAGAGAGAATGTGGCGAATTTCAGTTTTTCTTCTGCTACTTATAGATGAGATGTATACTGTAGCGGCAGCATGGTAAACAGGTTTAAGTACATAATATTGACCGATTTTTTCATCCATACACATATCCTGTAATCCGGTAACCTCACAAATACCATGACTTCCGTATATAAAGACATCACCTATGTTCATAATATTTCACCTCTTTCTAATAAAATAAAAAATGCAGTTCACTAAAACCGGACTCACGTACCCGTAAAGCAAACCACACGTTTGATATTTATATTATAGCACAATTGCAGACGAGGTGTATACGGCGATATACCCAAACTTACGACTATATTATAGGTTAATCTATTTAATATTTTCCAGAGTACAGGGAGAAAGGGAAAAGTATCGATTGTAAGTCGATTAATGGGTCAAATATGGTGCAATGGTAAATAAAATAAAAACGCATCGTATAAAATGTAGTAAATACAAGACTTTAAAAGAAAATGCAAATAAGGACGCAGTTTTAATTAAACAGCGTCCTTATTTTTTATTTAAATATCCGTTATGATATAAATATAAATGTGGGTGGGCAATAATAATGAACACCCTGCGGGTATCCCTTTATGCCCAAAAAGCATGGGCAATAATAATGAAAGAGTGTGGTGCGTATGGAAAAATATTATCTTGCCGTAGACATTGGAGCCTCCAGCGGTCGTCATATACTCGGCACTGTGAAGGACAACAAGATAATTCTGGAAGAGATTTACCGTTTTGACAATGGCATGAAGCAGGAGAATGGTCACTTATCCTGGGATGTGGAGTCCTTATTTACTGAAATAAAAGAGGGACTGAAGCAATGTAAAAAACTTGGTAAGATACCCGTCAGCATGGGCATTGACACCTGGGCAGTGGATTTTGTCCTTCTGGATGAGGAGAATAAAATTCTTGGAAGGGCAGCAGGATACCGGGATGACAGAACAACGGGAATGGATGAAAAGGTATATGAAATCATTTCCCAGAATGATTTATATAAGAGAACCGGAATTCAAAAACAGATCTTCAATACGATTTATCAGCTGATGGCTATTAAGGAGAAAGAACCAGATCTTCTTAAGAGAGCCCAGTCGCTCCTTATGATTCCAGATTACTTTCACTTTCTGCTGACAGGAGAAAAGAAACAGGAATATACCAATGCTACCACTACCCAGCTGGTCAGCCCTGTTACCGAGGATTGGGATTATGAACTGATTCGTATGCTTTCCTATCCGGAGAAGTTATTTAGACCGCTTTCCATGCCTGGAACAAAGGTGGGCCAGTTCACTGAGGAGATCATAAAAGAGGTGGGATTTTCCTGTACTGTGGTATTACCTGCCACTCATGATACCGGATCTGCAGTAATGGCTGTTCCTAAAGTTCCAGGAAAAGAAGAACTTCAGGAAGACATACTATACATCAGTTCAGGAACCTGGTCGCTTATGGGAACCGAACTTCCGGCTGCCGACTGTTCCATCAAAAGTATGGAAGCTAATTTTACCAACGAAGGCGGGTACGATTTCCGTTATCGGTATTTAAAAAATATTATGGGACTTTGGATGATACAGTCAGTGAAAAAAGAACTGGAGGGGAGAGGGGAGATTTATTCCTTTGGAGAACTGTGTGAGCTTGCATCAAAGGAAAGTATTCCTTCCCTGGTTGATTGTAACGATAACTGTTTTCTGGCCCCTGAGAGTATGATAAATGCGGTTGCTGAGTTCTGCCAGAGAAATAACCAGCCTGTACCCAAAAGTGCAGGAGAAATTGCGGCAGTGATTTATAACAGTCTTGCAGCATGCTATCAAGAGACAGCCAAAGAGCTTCAGTCCATTACAGGAAAAACATATTCCAGTCTTCATGTGGTGGGAGGCGGTTCCAATGCAGCTTACCTAAATGAATTAACTGCAAAACAGACAGGGAAAACCGTTTATGCCGGACCGGGAGAAGCCACTGCGATTGGAAATCTGCTGGCTCAGATGATCTCATACGGAGAATTTAAAGATTTAAAAACAGCAAGAGAATCAGTATACCAGTCATTCGCTGTAAAAGAATATAAGCCGCTGTAAACGGCTGTGGATGGGAGAGGAGCTATATGATCAGAAAATCATTTAAAATGTATCTCAATGAAGGAATGGCGGAGGAATATGAGAGACGCCACAATCTGCTTTGGCCGGAAATGAAAGAAATGATTCATGAATGCGGCGGACATAATTATTCCATATTTTTAGATGAGGAAACCAATGTGCTTTATGGATATATTGAAATAGAAGAGGAAGAGAAATGGGCGAAATCTGCAGATACACCCATAAACCGGAAATGGTGGGACTATATGGCGGACATTATGAAAACAAATCCTGACAACAGCCCAGTTTCAGACGGGTTAAAACCAGTATTTCATTTAGACTGAAAAAAAGAAAGGAAGAAATAAATATGACAATCAAAGAAAGATATGAAGCAGCAAAGGAATCATATAAAGCAGTAGGCGTTGATACAGACCAGGTACTTCTTGCACTGAAACAGATCCCGATTTCCATGCACTGCTGGCAGGGAGATGACGTAACCGGATTTGATGGAGCCGGTGCATTATCAGGCGGAATCCAGACCACCGGAAATTATCCCGGACGGGCACGCAATCCCAAAGAACTGATGGCAGACATGGACAAGGCGCTGAGCCTGATCCCTGGAAAACACAGAATTAATCTTCATGCAAGCTACGCAGTCTTTGAAGAGGGAGAATGGGCTGACCGGGATGAGCTGGAGCCAAAGCATTTTGCAAAATGGGTAGAGTTTGCAAAGGAGAGAGGAATTGGCATTGATTTTAATCCTACCTTATTTTCCCATGCGAAGGCAGAGCATGCTACCTTATCAAGCGAAGATTCTGAAATAAGGGCATTTTGGATTCGCCATGTACAGGCGTGCATCCGTATTTCCCAGTATTTTGCCGAAGAGTTAGGTACACCCTGTACCATGAATATCTGGATTCCAGACGGATTTAAAGACATTCCTGCCGACCGTACCTCACCGAGAGCGAGATTAAAAGATTCCCTTGACCAGATTCTTTCCATGGATTACGATAAGTCTAAGGTATTTGTTGCAGTGGAATCAAAGGTATTTGGTATTGGTATGGAAAGCTGTACCGTAGGATCCCATGAATTTTATATGAACTATGCATCAAAGAATGATATTCTCTGCCTGTTAGACAGCGGACATTATCATCCGACAGAGGTAGTTTCTGACAAGATCTCTTCCATGCTTCTGTTTTTTGATAAAGTAGCACTTCATGTAACCAGACCAGTTCGCTGGGACAGTGACCATGTGGTACTGTTTGACGATGAGACGAAAGAGATCGCAAAAGAGATCGTTCGTGGCGGAGCAGACCGTGTCCTTTTGGCTCTGGACTTTTTTGATGCCAGTATCAACCGTTTAAGCGCCTGGGTAGTAGGAATGAGAAACATGCAGAAAGCTCTTTTGAATGCCCTTCTGCTTCCCAATGAGAAACTGGCTGCTTTACAGGAATCCCGTAATTTCACAGAGCTTATGATGCTTCAGGAAGAGTTAAAGCTCTATCCAATCGGTGATGTATGGAATTATTTCTGTGAGCTAAACGGAGTACCTGCAAAAGAAGACTGGTTCAGCCAGATTACCGCATATGAAAAAGAAGTGCTGGCAGACCGCAAATAGAGGAGAAGAAATATGAAGATATTAGATGCAGAATTTGTAAAAGGCTTTATCCGTATGTGTGACGATGGATTTAATCAGAACTGGCATGAAAGAAACGGAGGCAATTTAAGCTACCGGATTAAGGCAGAAGAAGTGGAGTCTGTAAAGGAAGAATTAGATCAAAACACTTCCTGGCAGCCCATCGGAACAACGGTAAAGGATCTGGCAGGAGAATATTTTATGGTCACAGGAAGCGGAAAATATTTCCGCAATGTGATTTTAGATCCGGCTGCCAACACCTGTATCATAGAAATCGACGAATCCGGTGAAAATTACCGGATCTGCTGGGGACTTGTAAACGGAGGACGCCCTACCAGTGAGCTGCCTTCCCATTTAATGAATCATGAAGTGAAGAAGATTGCAACCAATGGTCAGCACCGTGTCATTTACCATGCGCATCCCGCCAATGTAATTGCATTAACCTTTGTGCTGCCATTGGAAGATCGTGTATTTACAAGAGAGTTATGGGAGATGGCTACTGAATGTCCCGTTGTTTTCCCAAGTGGTGTTGGTGTGGTCGGCTGGATGGTACCAGGCGGACGCGATATTGCAGTTGCCACCAGTGAGCTAATGAAGAAATATGACGTGGCAGTATGGGCCCATCATGGTCTCTTTGCTTCCGGTGAAGACTTTGACTTAACCTTCGGATTAATGCATACGGTTGAAAAGTCAGCGGAGATTCTGGTAAAGGTTTTATCCATACGTCCAGATAAACTTCAGACAATTACACCACAGAACTTTAAAGATCTTGCCCGTGATTTTAAAGTTACCTTGCCGGAAGAGTTTCTTTACGAAAAATAAAGTGTTTATAAGATAAAAAATGAAATGTTAACCTAAAACAACAATTTGGTTGACAATACAAAAATCCCTTTGTATAATGATGAAAAATGACATCATTCTACAGGGGGATTTTTCATGAAAAATTTAAAAACAAAAGAAATTACGTTATGTGCTTTGTTTGCATCTCTGACTGCAATCCTGTCTCAAATTACCATACCCATCGGACCGGTTCCAATTAATATGGCTCATCTTTCCGTCTTTCTTGCAGCCGGCTTACTGGGATCAAGACTGGGGGCATTAAGTCAGCTTACCTATGTTTTAATGGGAGCCGCAGGACTTCCGGTTTTTTCCGGATTTAACGGCGGGCTGACCAGGATAGCAGGGCCTACGGGCGGATATATCATCAGTTATGTTGTATCGGCCTACTTGATCGGATGGATTCTGGAGCGATTTGGGAAACGTACGGTGAAAGCGCTGGCCATATCTATACTGGCCGGCTGGCTGGTCACTTATACATTTGGAACCCTGTGGTTTTCTTATATTACCCACACTTCTTTTACAGCAGCGCTCAGTCTTTGCGTAATCCCGTTTCTGCCAGGTGATTTATTAAAGACATGCATCACCATCGTTTTAGTCCGCCGTTTATATTCTGTATTTCAAAGAACTCTGCAGTGGTAAGGAAGAATAAAAGGAGGACAGAAAATGACAGATCCGTACATAAATCTTACCAAGGAAGATGCCAGATCCATTCTTCTGATGCCGGACGAAGAGCTTACCAAACTTCTTGAAGCGGCATATACATTACGAAAGAAGCATAAAGGAAATATGGTAAGTGTCCATCTGCTTACCAATGCCCGTAGCGGTAACTGTTCCCAGAACTGCGCTTACTGCGCCCAGTCCGGACAAGCCAAAGCGGACATTGATACCTATGAACTGATCACCAGTGAGAAGCTTTTAAAAGACGGTTATCTGGTTAAAGAAAAGAAGCTGGCAAGGCATTGCATCGGATTAAGCGGAATCCGTTTTTCTGATCAGGAGATTGTGGCATTTGCCAATGAGATTAAGAATCTGAAGAAAGAAAGCGATACTCCGGTCTGCTGTTCCATCGGATTTCTCACAAAAGAGCAGGCGATGATCTTAAAAGAAGCCGGTGTAGATAGAATTAACCATAATTTAAATACAGGCAGAAACTATTATCCCAATATCTGCACCACCCACACCTATGAACAGCGGATTGCCAATATTCAGATGCTGAAAGAGATGGGGTTTGAACTTTGCTGCGGCGGAATCGTGGGATTGGGAGAGAAGCCGGAAGATGTGGTAGACATGCTGTTTGAGATTCGTGATTTGAGTCCAAAAGCAGTTCCCATTAATTTTCTGATACCCATAAAAGGTACCGCGCTGGAACATCAGAACACAGCCATTCTCACCTCTGAATACTGTTTAAAAGTACTTTGTCTGGCCAGACTTTTAAATCCTGAATCAGATATCCGGTGTGCGGCAGGAAGGGAACTTTACTTAAAAGGAAATGAAAAATGGATGTTTTATGCGGTTGATTCTGTATTTGCTTCCGGATACCTTACTGCAGGCGGGGAAAGCATTGACAGCACCATAAAAATGATTGAAGAAGCCGGGTTTGAATATTGCATTGAGGCTTAATGTGTATATAAGAATCACAAATAAAGGAGCCGATTCCGAAACGCATCTTCCGGGATCTGCTCCTCTTTCCTGCATTCAGCAGAATATTTATTGTAATTCTTCTTCCACAATGGTGGTGGTATCATCTGAAGATTCCTGTGTTTTGGAATCTGTGTTATCTTCTTGTGCTTCATTAACAGCAGGTTGTCCGGATTCAGAAGCGGAATAGTCAAGACCACCGTCTTCAGTAATATCCATATCTTCCTCTTCCATATCTTCCTTCTCCATTGCAGAATCAAACATATCCCTGGCTGTGTCAGCCACTGCAGAAGCTGCTTCCTTGGCTGTATCACTGACAATGGTAGCCGCATCCTTCATCATATTTTTCGCAGCGTTTGCTGCGTCTTTTGCTGCATCTGCCATATCGGAGGCTGCTGTCTTCAGCTCATCCTTGTTTGCATGAAGGGAAACGTAGTTGCGGTTCATCGTACTGTCAATTTTGGAAATGTCATCATTCCCGTCATCTTCAAAATCATGGAAGTTTTCTTCCAGCTCCTTATGGAAGGATTTGTATTTTGTAAAATAAGAGATGCCGGCGGCAACAGCACCGGCGATAGTGGCAAGTGCCACGAATTTCCCAAAACCATTACCTCTTTTTGCCATTTTAAACACTCCTTTCATTCTCTTACCTATTGTAATACTTACCCGGAAAAAAATAAAGGTATATAATAAGAAAATTTCTATAAACTATGTAAGTAACGGCTCAATCCGTTTAAATATGGTAAATTTGTAAAAAAAATATAAAGTTAGCACTCAACTATTGACAGTGCTAATAATGAGTGATATAACATATTATGTGAATAAAAAATAACTTCTTTCTAAAGGCCAATCAGAAAGAAATAATAAGAAGGTTATGAGGAGGAATTGCAATGAAATTAGTACCATTATTTGACAAAGTTGTGTTAAAACCATTGGTTGCAGAGGAGACAACAAAGTCTGGTATTGTTCTGCCGGGTCAGGCAAAAGAAAAGCCACAGCAGGCGGAAGTCATCGCAGTAGGACCTGGCGGTCTTGTAGATGGTAAGGAAGTTTCCATGCAGGTGAAAACAGGCGATAAAGTAATCTTCTCCAAATATTCAGGAACAGAGATCGAAACCGGAGAAGAAGACGAGAAGTATGTAATTGTAAAACAGAGTGATATTCTGGCAGTAATTGAATAATAAACGCAGTACCGGCAGGTAACAGCAGATTTTGATAAAAAGGTGTGATTTCCTTATATAAGATCACAAATTAAACTTTAAACTGGAGGAATGAATCATGGCAAAGCAGATTAAATATGGCGTAGAAGCCAGAAAAGCACTTGAATCAGGAGTGAATCAGTTAGCAGATACCGTTCGTGTAACCTTAGGTCCGAAAGGAAGAAACGTTGTACTTGATAAATCATTCGGGGCACCGTTAATCACCAACGATGGTGTTACCATTGCAAAAGAGATTGAGCTGGAAGATGCATTTGAGAACATGGGTGCACAGCTTGTAAAGGAAGTTGCTACCAAAACCAATGATGTTGCCGGTGACGGTACCACAACAGCAACTGTACTGGCTCAGGCCATGATCAATGAAGGAATGAAGAACCTGGCAGCTGGTGCCAACCCGATCGTTTTAAGAAAGGGTATGAGAAAGGCAACTGAAGCAGCAATTGAAGCAATTGCCAAGATGAGCGAGCCGATTAAAGGAAAAGCGGAGATCGCAAGAGTAGCAGCAATCTCAGCAGCAGATGATGTAGTTGGTGAGATGGTAGCTGACGCTATGGAGAAGGTTTCCAACAACGGCGTCATCACCATTGAAGAGTCCAAGACCATGAAGACAGAGCTGGACCTTGTAGAAGGTATGCAATTTGACAGAGGATACATTTCCGCTTATATGTGCACCGATATGGAGAAAATGGAAGCAAATCTTGACGATCCATATATTCTTATTACTGACAAGAAGATTTCCAGCATCCAGGAGATTCTTCCATTATTAGAGCAGGTTGTTCAGTCCGGTGCAAGACTTCTTATCATCGCAGAAGATATTGAAGGCGAAGCATTGACAACTCTGATCGTTAATAAATTAAGAGGAACCTTTAATGTAGTTGGTGTGAAAGCTCCTGGCTACGGCGACAGAAGAAAAGAGATGTTACAGGATATCGCAGTTTTAACAGGCGGTACAGTCATTTCTGAAGAACTGGGCTACGAATTAAAGAATGCAACTCTTGATCAGTTGGGCCGTGCAAAATCAGTTAAGATTCAGAAAGAAGTTACTATTGTTGTTGACGGATACGGTGATAAAGCTGCCATTGATGCAAGAATTGGTCAGATTAAGAGCCAGATCGAAGAAACAACTTCTGAGTTTGATAAAGAAAAGTTACAGGAAAGACTTGCTAAATTATCCGGTGGCGTGGCAGTAATCCGTGTTGGTGCTGCAACAGAGACTGAGATGAAAGAAGCGAAGCTTCGTATGGAAGATGCATTAGCTGCAGCAAGAGCAGCAGTAGAAGAAGGCGTAATCGCAGGCGGCGGTTCTGCTTATGTACATGCAATTACTGAGATCGAAGGTCTTGTGAGTGAGCTGGAAGGCGATGAGAAGACAGGCGGAAAGATCATCTTAAAGGCTCTTGAGGCACCATTATTCCACATTGCAGCCAATGCAGGACTGGAAGGAAGCGTCATCATCAATAAAGTAAAAGAAGCAAAGGTAGGCACAGGCTTTGATGCATACAAAGAAGCTTACGTAGACATGGTTGATGCAGGTATTCTTGATCCTACCAAGGTAACAAGAAGCGCACTTCAGAATGCGACCAGTGTTGCCTCCACCTTATTGACAACAGAGTCTGTTGTTGCTAATATTAAGGAAAAAGCACCTGCAATGCCGGCCCCGGGCGGAATGGATATGATGTAAGATTTATACAGAAGAGACGCCTTGCAGGTATGAGAAAGGATCCAGTATTATTATGAATGAAATGTATGCAGAATGGCTTGTAAAGAGGAAGTCTCCGGCTTATACCATGTTACTGAAAATTGTGATGGGAATTGTATGTGTAATTGCATTTTTCCTGTCCATCTCTCCGGTTTTCGGTATCTTTGGAGTAATTATTTTGTTTGCTGCCGGAGCGGCAACCTACGTCGTATTTCGAAACAGTGATGTGGAATATGAATATCTGTTCGTGACCAATACCTTGACCATAGACAGAATTTACGGCAAAAGCAAGCGTAAGAAAGGCTGGGAAGGATCGATGGAGGAAATTCAGATTGTAGCACCTACCGGTTCTACAGAAGCCAGAGATCACGAATCAGGCACCATGAAAGTACTGGATTTCTCTTCCAAAACACCTGATGCTAAGACTTATACACTGATTAGCCAGTCTGGTTCAGAACGGACGAAAATTATTTTTGAACCAAACGACAAGCTGCTCCGCTGTATGAAGATGACTGCACCACGCAAAGTTGTAACTCAGATGTAATAACAGGAATCAGACGGTTTAACCAGACCGCCTGATTCTTTTTTTGCTTTATGGGATAGTGCCTGCTTTGTAGTTTGTTTTGTTTGACTGACTTATACGTATATGTTACAATAAAATCAATACTTATCAGAAATATAAAATAAACCTGGTAAAATGGAGGCTAAACAATTATGGAAAGTAAATACAGGCATCTTTATAAGCTGCTTTTAGATAAGATTGACAGGCGGGAATATGAGCCAGGAGATAAGCTTCCGGCGGAGGGGGAGCTGATGGAGGCTTACGGTGCTTCCCGGGATACGGTGCGCAAGGCTCTGGAACTTCTGGTCCAGGACGGTTATATCCAGAAAGCCAGAGGAAAGGCGGCGGAGGTTCTGGACAAGAACAAGTTTAATTTCCCAGTATCCGAGATCGCAAGCTTTAAGGAAATCTACCGGTTTTCTGCTTCTAAACCCAATACCATTGTGGAAAATCTAGAAATTGTCAAGGGAGATAAAAAGCTGATGGCGGCCCTGCAGATCGGACCAGAAGATGAGGCGTTTTTGCTTGAGAGAGTCAGGGAGATCGAGGGAGAGAAGATCATTATTGATAAGGATTATTTTTCACGGAAGGTGGTGGAAAATCTGCCTCTCCGTGCGGCTCAGGATTCTGTTTACGAATATCTGGAAAAGGAGCTTGGCCTGAAAATCGGATTTGCCATGAAGGAAATCACGGTACACATGGCTACAGATGAGGATTACCGGCTGCTGGATATGGGAAGCTACGATATGATCGTGGTGGTGAAGAGTTATACCTATCTGGAGGATTCCACCCTGTTTCAGTTTACCGAATCCCGTCACAGGCCGGACAAGTTTAAGTTTGTGGATTTCGCCCGAAGAAAGCTGTAAGAAGATTGATCCAAAGGCAGGAATATATTCCTTCATATATGTTGACAAAGATATACGTATATGTTATAGTCAAACTACAATAATAACATATAAGTTGCAACTATTCTAAGAACATATTGAAAAGGAGTATGGATATGGGGAAATATGAAGATGATTCCAGGCAGCTTTTGGACCTCGTCGGAGGTAAGGGGAATATAGGGGCTGTGACGCACTGTATGACCAGAATGCGTTTTGTGCTGTCAGATCCGTCAAAGGCTGATACGCAGAAGATCGAAGCATTGAAAAGCGTTAAGGGTACCTTTACACAGGCTGGGCAGTTTCAGGTCATCATTGGAAACGACGTACAGACTTTTTACAATGAATTTGCAGCGATTTCAGGAATTGAAGGTGTATCAAAGGACGAAGTGAAGAAGGAAGCAAAGGGCAACATGAACGCGCTGCAGAGAGCGGTAGCAGATATAGCGGAAATATTTGCTCCCCTGATTCCCGCCATAATCGTAGGAGGTCTCATTCTGGGCTTTCGGAATATTATCGGTGAAATTAAATTCATGAACGGCGGGACAGAGACTTTGGTGGCGGTTTCCCAGTTCTGGTCCGGGGTTTACAGCTTCCTCTGGCTCTTAGGCGAGGCTATCTTTCATTTCCTTCCAGTGGGTATCACATGGTCCGTTACGAGAAAGATGGGAACCACCCAGATCCTGGGAATCGTTCTCGGTCTGACCTTAGTATCTCCCCAGCTTTTGAACGCCTATGCCATGGCGCCAGGTGTAGAGATACCGGTTTGGGATTTTGGTTTTGTAAAAATGAGAATGATCGGTTATCAGGCTCAGGTTATTCCGGCAATTTTAGCAGGTTTTGTACTGGTTTATCTGGAGCGGTTCTTTAAGAAGATCACTCCTCAGGCCATTTCTATGATTGTTGTTCCGTTCTGTTCCCTGCTTCTGGCAGTGATAGCCGCCCATGCAGTAGTAGGACCCATCGGCTGGGCCATTGGCTCCGCTATCTCAAAGGTGGTTTATGCAGGACTTACTTCTAACTTCCGCTGGCTGTTTGCTACCTTATTCGGCTTCGTCTATGCGCCCCTTGTCATCACAGGGCTGCACCACATGACCAATGCCATCGATCTACAGCTCATGGCGGAGTTTGGCGGAACCATGCTGTGGCCAATGATCGCTTTGTCCAACATTGCGCAGGGCTCTGCAGTATTGGGTATGATTTATTTACAGAAAAAGGATGAGGAATCAAAGCAGATTTCCATACCAGCCTGCATCTCCTGTTATTTAGGGGTGACTGAGCCAGCTATGTTCGGCGTGAACTTAAAGCGGGGTTTTCCTTTCCTTTCCGCGATGATCGGCTCTGCTATTGCGGCAACCGTTTCCGTTGGAATGAACGTTATGGCTAATTCCATCGGAGTTGGCGGGATTCCAGGAATCCTGTCCATACAGCCTCAGTATATGGGAATCTTCGCCATCTGCATGCTGATTGCGATTGCAGTACCCTTTGGGCTGACTGTGGCTGTGGGCAAAAAGAAAGGAATTTAGTAAATGCAGAATTTTAAAAAATCATGTGTTTATCAGATTTATCCCAAATCCTTTATGGATACAGACGGAGACGGAATCGGGGATTTAAAGGGCATTATTGAAAAGCTGGATTATTTAAAAAAGCTGGGTGTGGATTACCTCTGGCTCACTCCCGTTTTCCTATCGCCTCAGAACGATAACGGCTATGATATTGAGGATTACTGCCGGATCGATCCTTTATTTGGATCCATGGAGGATTTGGATCGCCTAATCTTCGAAGCAAAAGACCGGGATATGAGGCTTATGCTTGACATGGTTTTCAACCACACTTCTACGAGACATGAGTGGTTTCAACGGGCTCTTGCCGGTGAGAAGAAATATCAGGATTACTATTTCTTTCAGGATGGAACGGCGGGCAGTCCGCCCACCAACTGGCAGTCCAAGTTCGGGGGAAATGCATGGGAGTACGTGGAAGAGCTGGGAATGTATTATCTGCACTTATATGATGTGACCCAGGCGGATTTAAACTGGGAGAACCGGGACGTGCGGGAAGAAATAAAAAATGTACTCCGTTTCTGGAAAGAGAAAGGAATCAGGGGCTTCCGGTTTGATGTCATCAATCTGGTCTCCAAGCCAACTGTTTTTGAAGATGACGAAGAGGGGGACGGACGCCGTTTCTACACGGACGGTCCCCGGATTCATGAGTTACTGCGGGAAATCGTGGAGGATACCGGGCTTGATGCTGAAGATGTGGTCACAGTAGGGGAAATGTCCTCCACCACCATAGACCATTGTATTCGTTACACAGACCCAGAAGAAAAGCAGCTGAAGATGTGCTTTAACTTCCATCACTTGAAAGTGGATTATAAGGACGGAGATAAATGGTCCTTAATGCCCTATGACTTTGGGCGGTTGAAAAAGATATTCCACACCTGGCAGGAGGGCATTGCCGGGGGAAACGGGTGGAATGCAGTATTCTGGTGCAATCACGACCAACCGAGAGCGGTATCCCGGTTCGGTGACGACGGAATCTACAGGAAGCAGTCCGCCAAGATGCTGGCTACGGTAATTCACGGGATGAGAGGAACGCCCTTTATCTACCAGGGAGAAGAAATCGGTATGACCAATGCCTGTTTCAACAATATTTCCCAATACCGGGATGTGGAAAGTCTTAACTATTTTGATATTTTAAAGGAGCAGGGGAAGAAGGAAGAGGATATCTACCGGATACTTAAGGAACGGTCCAGGGACAATGCCAGAACCCCCATGCAGTGGGACGGAACGGAAAATGGCGGATTTACTTCTGGAACGCCATGGCTGATTGTCAATAAAAACTGCCGGGAGATCAATGTAAAAGAGAGCCTTGCTGATCCGGATTCCATCTTTGCCTATTATCAGAAGCTGGTGGAATTGAGAAAACAGTATGATATCATCAGTGACGGGAGCTATGAACCGGTTTTTGTGGATAATCAGGGTATCATGTCCTATAAAAGGGCCTTGTATGGAGAAAAGCTGCTGGTATTTGCCAACTTCACCGGGCAGGAACAGACGGTGAAGCATAAAGAAGATCTGGGTGACTGGGAGGTATTGCTGTCCAATTATGAACGTATAAAAATCTTAGGGGACAGGGTTACGCTGGAACCCTTTGGAGCAGTTATTCTGCACCGGAGAGGATGATCCGGTGAGGCATTTAACATGACGTGTTCTGCCCGTGCAGAAAAGATCGTACAGAATTCATCGCTGTAATCAGCAGAAGTGAATTCCTGTCGGTCTTTTTTTATGCACTTGAAGACTGCCAGGCTCAAAGCCGGAGCGGTGGACCTGGTTAAGTAATTATTTATTAGTAATGTTCATTTTACTGTCCACAGAGGGCGGAAAAAAACAGGAAAATGTCCGTTGACAACCAAAGCAAAGTTTGCTAAACTATTTAACTAATAAGCAAAAATGTTTATTTTAAAAAGTATAAAATCAAGCGAAGGAGAGGAAAATAATGGGTACAATTATTGGCGAAGGCATTACATTTGATGATGTGCTGTTAGTTCCAGCTTATTCAGACGTAATACCCAATCAGGTTGATTTATCGACCAACCTTACAAAAACCATCAAGCTGAACATTCCACTTATGAGTGCAGGAATGGACACCGTAACCGAACACCGCATGGCAATTGCCATGGCAAGACAGGGTGGCATCGGCATTATTCACAAGAACATGTCGATTGAAGAGCAGGCAGAAGAGGTTGATAAGGTTAAGAGGTCAGAAAACGGCGTCATAACGGATCCATTCTATCTTTCCCCGGAACATACATTAAAAGATGCGGACGAGCTGATGGCTAAGTTCCGTATTTCCGGCGTACCGATCACAGAGGGAAAAAAATTAGTCGGTATTATCACCAACCGTGATTTAAAGTTCGAAGAGGACTTTAGCAGGAAGATCAAAGAAAGCATGACTTCTGAGAATCTGGTGACAGCAAGAGAAGGAATCACTCTTATGGAAGCAAAGAAGATTCTTGCCAAGGCAAGAGTCGAGAAACTGCCGATCGTAGATGAAGAATTTAACTTAAAAGGTCTTATTACCATCAAAGATATAGAAAAGCAGATCAAATATCCATTGTCTGCAAAAGATGGACAGGGAAGACTTTTGTGCGGAGCAGCAGTTGGAATTACCGCCAACGTTCTGGATCGTGTGGCAGCCCTTGTGGAAGCGAAGGTTGATGCTGTGGTTCTTGACTCTGCGCATGGACATTCAGAGAATGTAATCAACTGCGTCAGAATGATCAAGGAAGCCTATCCAAACCTTTCAGTCATTGCCGGTAATGTAGCGACAGGTGAAGCAACTAAGGCTCTTATCGAAGCAGGAGTTGATGCAGTTAAGGTGGGAATCGGACCTGGTTCCATCTGTACCACCCGTGTAGTTGCAGGAATCGGTGTACCGCAGATTTCAGCAGTTATGGACTGCTACAACGTAGCAAAGGAACATGGGGTTCCTATCATTGCAGACGGAGGAATCAAATACTCAGGAGACTTAACAAAGGCCATTGCAGCAGGCGGAAGCGTTTGTATGATGGGAAGCATGTTTGCTGGCTGTGATGAAAGCCCGGGAACTTTCGAACTGTATCAGGGAAGAAAGTATAAGGTTTACCGTGGCATGGGCTCTATCGCTGCTATGGAAAACGGAAGCAAGGACCGTTATTTCCAGACAGATGCGAAAAAGCTGGTTCCGGAAGGCGTGGAAGGCCGGGTGGCATATAAAGGCATGGTAGAGGATACGGTATTCCAGATGCTTGGCGGTCTCCGTTCCGGTATGGGATACTGCGGAGCGAAAGATATCAAGACACTTCAGGAAACAGGCAGATTTGTTAAGATCTCAGCTGCTTCCTTAAAAGAAAGTCATCCTCATGACATTCATATTACAAAAGAAGCACCAAACTACAGCATTGACGAATAATAAAAAGCAGGCGGAATTTACATTCCGCCTGCTTTTTTCAACCCTGTTTTTCCTTATGAGGAAGGCGCCCCCGGAATAACCTTTTTTTCAGCTCTTTTAAGTGAAGGGGAATCAGGGGATAAATATAACTCTTACCTGCAATGGTTTTATTAAATACTACAGCACATATGGACAAAATAAAGCCAATGATAAAGCCCCACACATTAAAAAGAGCGATTAAAACTAAAAGTATCATACGGATAAACTTAAATGCGTAGCCCAGTTCAAAACTTGACTGGGAATAGTTTGCCACAGTTACAAAAGCCATATATAACATGGTCTCACTGTTAAACCACCCTGATTTTACAGAGTATTCTCCCATTACAATACCGGCAATCACACTTAAGGGAGTGGTCAGCATGCTGGGCGTGTTCACAGCAGCCAGCCGCAGTCCGTCAATGGAAAATTCCAGAATCATAAGCTGGAAAAAAAGAGGCACCTGAGGTTCTTCCGATAAACGGATGAAGCGCAGCCAGTTGGGTATCATTTCCGGATTTTGCATGAACATCAGCCAAAGGGGTGTTAAATACAGCGTGAAAATAGCTATAAAAAGCCGTGACAGCCGCAGATAGGTTCCTGTGACGGGAGGAAAATAATAATCATCGGCCTCCTCTATGATATCAAAAACAGAGGAAGGAAGAATCATGGCGGATGGGGAGTTATCCACCAGAATAATAATATTTCCCTCCAACAGGGAAGCAGCAGCAGTATCGGGACGTTCTGAATATCTGAATTTTGGAAAAGGGTTGTACCATTTGTAGGGGTAGATACATTCTGCCAGACTTTCCTGGTTCATGGTGAGGGCATCTACATGGAGCTTATTAATTCGTTCCTTTATTGTAGCAAGAAGATTTTCATCCACCCGCCCCTTAAAATAGCATACGGCAATGTCTGTATGGGAACTTTCACCTGTATTCATGATTTCCATTGTTAATTTGGGGTCCCGGATTCTTCTTCGGATCAAAGCGGTGTTAAAAGTAAGCGTTTCAACAAATCCGTCTCTGGATCCCCGCAGAACTTTATCTTTTTCCGGCTCTGAAACACTTCTTACAGGATAGCTTCTGCAGTCCAGAGTAAAGCATTTGTCATATCCGTCAATAAACAGGCAGGAGATTCCGGCAAGAAGCTGCTTAATCATAGCTTCTTCCTCTTTTACGAGTCCTACCTGACTGTATGGCAGATATTTTTTAGAAAATTCATGAGCGTCAGGAGGCAGGTCTTCTGGTTTAATGGAAGCAAAGTCCTCCATTAATTTTTGCCAGACCTCTCCTTTTGTAAAACCCTCAATAAAATAAATACACGCCTCTTTGCCGGCCACATAGAACGTTCGGTAAACCAGATCAAAGTTCCCCGCAACATCCAGCTTTTTATCTAAATAATTCATAGTATCAGAAAGTTTCGTCGTAAATTCCATGGTATAATCTCCTTGCATTGGTTATGGAAAGTATGTGCATTTTCATGAAAAATATGTTTTATTAATTCTGCATGGTGTGAAAGGATTTTTTTTATCTATTTTATTGGAAAATATGCAGTGGTATTTGGTCGAATCCTGTTGTTTTTTGGCAAAATACACTAAAAATATTGACTTATGAGCCAAAAGATGGTATTATCGTCCATGTGAGAAGCACAAGGGGTGCCTTGCGTGCGGTGTTTTGATGTGGGGATGTCAAAGCACAAAACTACATAGTGTGACGGTTTCAGATCGTGACGGAGGATTGCCTTCTGTGGGGGAAGGGCAGTCCTCTAATTTTTTTTATATTTACATTGATAGGCAGGAAAATCTTACATATAATATGAGATGTGATAAGGAGGAATACTATGTGGAAAGAACTGAGAAGAGATAAGCGGGTCCGTAATATCATGACAGCACTGGCAGTCATAGGATCAGCGCTATTGCAGACGTATGTGATCCAGGCTTTTATCAGGCCTGCTGGATTATTGTCGGGAGGATTTACAGGTATTGCTATTTTAATTGACCGGATTACCTCTCTGTTTGGATTTAATATATCAACCTCTCTGGGCATGATTGCACTCAATATTCCCGTTGCATGGGCATGCAGTAAGAGTATCAGCAGACGGTTTACTTTTTTTTCCCTTTTGCAGGTATTGTTAGCCAGTACATTTTTAAGAGTGTTTCATTTTACGCCTATCTTTGATGACAGTATATTAAACGTAATCTATGGCGGGGTGCTTTATGGGTTTGCCATTGTACTGGCTCTTCGCGGGAATGCATCCACAGGCGGTACAGATTTCATTGCCCTTTATGTTTCCAATAAAACCGGCAATTCCATCTGGACCCAGGTGTTTGTGGGAAATGTGATCCTGCTCTGCATTTTCGGGGCAATATTTGGCTGGGATTATGCCGGATATTCCATTTTGTTTCAGTTTGTGTCCACTAAGGTCGTATCTACCTTCCATCATCGTTATGAACGTGTGACACTTCAGATTACAACAGTAAAGGGGCCGGAACTGGCAGGGAAGTATGTGGAAGACTTCCGGCATGGAATTTCCTGTGTGGATGCAGTGGGCGGATACAGCAGGAAGAAGATGTATCTGCTCCACACAGTGGTGTCCTCTTATGAAGTAGAGGATATCATCGCGCTGTTGCATGAAGTCGATGATCATGTGATTGTGAATATGTTTAAGACTCAGCAGTTTTACGGAAGATTTTACCGTGCTCCCATGGAGTAAGTTTTCTGCAGCAGTTCTTTGAATAAGGTAGCGGGATTTTTATTGCACATAGTATGCAATGAAAGTCCCGCTATTTTTATGTGTATTGGTCTGGCACCTGTAAGATGCAGGAAAAGGCACTGTCCGTTTACTATCAGAAAAACAAGTAAATATTTGCACAGTCAGGGTGCAAATATTTATTCGAAATTGGATGGTCAGTCAGATATAATAAACTTAATTAACAGAAAGGAGGAATAAAGAAATGAAAAAATTAAGAGTTCTTTTAGTATGTGGCTCAGGAGCTTCCAGTGGGTTCATGGCAGCTAATATCAGGAAGGCTGCTAAAGAAAAGGGAATGGAAATGGAAGTACAGGCAAGAAGTGATTCTGAAATTGATAATTATATTGAAGACGTTGACTTAATTATGGTGGGACCACATCTTGAGTATGTTATGGATGATCTGGAGGAATATACTCAGGAATATCCAGTAAAAATTGCATTGATGAAACCGGATTATTATTCCAGATTAGACGGTACAAAAGCAATAGAACACATTTTATCACTATACGAATAAAATGAGCGGAGGAATGGATGATGGATAAGTTAATTAATTGGCTGGAGAGCAGCTTTGCACCTAAAATGAACAAAATAAGTCATAACAGCTGGGTTGTTATTTTAAAAGATTCCATTATGCAGACATTACCATTTATCTTACTTGGTTCTGTATTCTGCTGTTTAGCAATTTTAAATGATTATATCCCCGGGTTACCCAGTTTTTGGACTCCGTTTGGATGGACGATGAGTAAATTGTCACTCTTTGTATCCTTCTTAGTGCCATTCAATTATTGTGAGAAAAAGAAACTGCGAAAACAAAGGCTGATAGCTGGTTTAACAGGTTTGATTTTCTTCTTGATCTGTGTGACTCCGGTAGTTGAAGCGGAAGGAACAGTGGGTTTTGGATCATCAGCACTTGGTGCGGGCGGCATGTTCGTAGCAATGATTACAGGTGTAATTACATCACTTATATTTGCATTATTTGCTAAATTCAGTTTCTTTAAGCAGGATTCGGCTATTCCGGATTTTGTAAGAACATGGTTCGATCAGATGTTACCGATTGCAATTATAGTCTGCTTTGGCTGGATCGTAGTGTTAACTAAAAATGTAAACCTGTATCAGATCATTGTAAATATTTTCATGCCTTTGCAAGGTTTCTTAAATACCTGGTATGGTTTTACTTTCATGTGTTTCATAAGCTGCTTTATCTATTCAATGGGTATTTCAACATGGGTATTAACACCAGTAGGACAACCCGTCAGGCTTGCCGGTATTACCGCTAACCTGGCAATGGTAGCAGCAGGAACAGCAACTGTTTCATCGATGAACATCTACACAGAAGGATTGGTTTATTGTACCTATATGTGGGTAGGCGGTGTGGGTTGTACATTGCCCCTTGTAATTATGCTGATTCGTGCAAAATCAAAAAGGTTAAGCGCATTAGGAAAGGCTTGTTTGCTGCCTGGTATTTTCAATATCAATGAGCCGGTTGTATTCGGTTGTATTGCATGGAATCCCCTTTTAATGCTTCCAATGTGGATCATAGGTCTTATCATTCCACTGTTAACATGGTTTTTTGTAAAAGTCCTTGCATTTGCACCTATTCCAAGAATTCAATTTGAATTATGGTATTGCCCATATCCAATTTCTACATGGATATCAACAGGCTCATTAAAGGCAATTATATTCCTCATTATTTCAGTTGCTGCAGCATCTTTAATCTGGTATCCATTTTTCCGGGCATACGATAAGCAGGAGACAGAAGCAGAAGCAAATAGCGTAGAATAATGAATGGAGACAAATAAAAACATGAACGAACAGATTTTAGAAAATGCCATGAAAATTATTATGAATGCCGGAGATGCAAGAGTCTGTAATAAAAAAGCATTAGATGCCCTGGCAGAATTCGATGTGGAAAAAGCAAAAGAACTCATGAAAGAAGCAAGTAAGTATATCACAGAAGCACATAAGGTACAGACGGATGCGATACAAGGCGAAACAAGAGGAGAGAAGACGGAATACACCTTATTGTTTGCTCATGCTCAGGATACTCTCATGACCATCTATAGCGAAATTAATATAGCCAAGCAATTGATTAAAGTCATGGAGGCAGTTAATAAACGTCTGGATGCACTGGAAAATAAATAATTTTTAAAATAAATACAAAGAAAGGAGTTTGAAATGAAAAAGGTAGCGGACGTATTTCCCAAAGATTTTCTGTGGGGCGGTGCATTTGCGGCAAATCAAATGGAAGGCGCCTATTTGGAAGATAGAAAAGGATTATGTGTTGCAGACATTAATGAATTTAGAAATGATATTGATATACAGAAGAAGTACAACGAGGAGGTAACATCTGCCTATATTAAAGAAGCGCTGGAAAGTGAAACAAAAATTTTTCCAAAACGCAGGGGGATTGATTTTTACCATACTTATAAAGATGATTTGAAATTATTAGGAAAAGATGGCCTTGGGATGAAGACATATCGCACATCCATTAACTGGGCGAGAATTTTTCCAAATGGTGACGAAACACAACCAAATGAAGCAGGACTTGAATTTTACGATGCTTTATTTGATGAAGTAATTAAAAACGGTATGGTTCCTATGGTAACAATGTCTCATTACGAAATGCCGCTGTACTTAACCCAGCATTACAAAGGCTGGTATTCAAAAGAAGTGATTGATTTCTTTACGAGATATGGGAAAGTAATCCTGGATCGATTTCATGAAAAAGTAAAATACTGGATCATTGTAAACCAAATCAATTTAATTCTTCACGAAAGCTTCAACCACCTTGGAGTACTAGAAGATGCAGTTGACCATGTTACAGAAGCCAAATATCAGGCAGTTATAAATGAGATGGTTTCCTGTGCTCAAATCACAAAATATTCTCATGGAAAATATCCTGATGTGCAGATTGGTATGATGCTTTGCGGCGGGCCTGCATATGCCGCGACGTGTAAACCAGAAGATGTATTAGCAGCCATGCGGCATAATCAAATGGAATATTTCTATGGTGATGTATTGTTAAGAGGTCATATCCCAGGATATGCAATCCGATATTTTGCAGATCTGAATCTCAATATTGAGCTGACACCGGATGAAGAAGAAGTATTAAAAAACACCTGCGACTTCTTTTCATTCTCCTATTATTATACAAGACTTTGCAGCAAAGAGAGTTTTGAAAATGGCAATGGCGTATACAGAAATCCGGAATTACCGGCAAATCCCTGGGGGTGGTCAATTGATCCCATTGGTCTTAGGACCCTGTTAAACGAATTCTATGATCGTTATCAAAAGCCAATTTACATTACAGAAAATGGTATAGGACTATACGACGAGTTAGGAGAAGATGGGCAGATTCACGATTCCTACAGAACGCAATATTACAAAGCCCACATTGAGCAGATGAAGGAAGCAATTAGAGACGGCGTAGACTTAAGGGGGTATTACGCGTGGGGACCGCTTGATATTGTAAGCTGCTCCTCTTCGGAAATGAGCAAACGATATGGATTCATCTATGTTGATCTGGATGATTACGGGAAAGGCTCAGGTAAGAGAATAAGAAAAGATAGCTTTGAGTGGTATAAAAGAGTGATAGAATCTAATGGTGAGATCCTTTAATCCACAACAGCCTGCTGCTAAATTAAACACTTACAAAGGATATGACAAAATGAAAGAGATAAAGTTATGCCTTGATTTGCAGTGTATTACCATCTGTTTTATATACAAAGGCTTTAATTAATATGGAGGCAAGCAGAGCATCCGTCATCGCTTCGGTGGAGCCGGTTGTTGCCACCATGATAGGCATTTTTGTGTTTTCAGAAAAAAATAACAGTATCTGCTGTTTTCGGTATTGCCTGTGTTCTGGTGGCTATTGGAATATTGAATGTGAAGCAATATTAGTGGAAGAAAGGTAATAAGAATGAAGGACAATTGCAAGAGACTTATTAAAATTATGCTGTCAAATGAAGAATGGATCAATGCCGGTTATTTGGCCAATGTAATGGGAGTCTCTGAACGAAGTATAAAAAATTACATTTCAGAAATTAATAGCTTTGAGAAGGATTTGATTCTTTCTTCCAGGAAAGGGTATCAGATTGATTCGAAAAGAGGAAAGGCTTTTATTCAGAGTAAGGGGAGAAATATTCCACAAAATGCCCACGAACGGGTCAATTATATTATAATCCGCATTTTATCAAATGATACAGATCAGGGGAGTAAAACGGATTTATATAGTATTGCAGATGAAATTTATGTTAGTTTTGAAACAATAAAAAAGGATATGTACAAAGTACGTAAGAAATTTATGGAGCATGATTTATACTTAACAGCCACAAACTCGTTTGTGGCTGTAGAAGGAAATGAGTTAGATAAAAGAAAAGCACTAAGCAGTATTCTTTATGAAGAATTCACGGATCATGTTATGAGTATCGATGTTATTAAAAATATATATCCGTTGTATGATCTGGAATTACTGCAGAAAATTATTGAAACAAAATGTGAGGAATACCATTATTTCATTAATGAATACGCTCTGATTAATTTAATTCTGGATATCGTTATCGGGATAGACCGTATGAAAAAGGAAAAGACCTTTGAAAAAGAAAAAAAGGATGATAAGCGTATTGGTATTCGTGAACAGGAGCTTGCCAGAAATATAGCTACAGAAATTGAGCATCATTTTGGTGTTACTTACAGTATCACAGAATTTGAAGAATTAACTATAATCTTATTAAGTCATTTGATGAAAATGGATTTTAATGCAATAAACAAAGAAAATTTGGAACTTATGGTTGGAAGTGAATGTGTAGATATTGTGAAACAATTAAGCGATATATTGAAAAATACTTATTTTGTAGATATAGACAATGTGGATTTTATTATTAAATTTACATTGCATATTAAAAATATGTTAGTCAGATTACGAAATGGGTATCGAATAAAAAATCCTTTAGTAAATCATATAAAAAATACATGCCCATTGATTTTTGAATGTGCCGTAGAAGTTTCCAATAAAATTCATGAGCTGACAAATTTTGATTTATCAGAGGATGAGATCGGGTATATTGCATTACACATAGGCGGTAATCTGGAAACTCAGAAATCCAAAAGAAAAGTAATCAGCTGTGTTATCCTGTATCCCCAATATTATGATTTTTCCAATAAAATGATGGAAGAGATAAAAAATCATTATCAGGAACAATTGGAAATAAAAACAGTGATTACATCATTAAATGAAATAAAGAATCTGGACAAGACAGATTTAATTATTTCCACCATTCCAATAACGGAACTGATACGGATGGAAGCGGTAATTGTTACCCCTTTTTTAAATGAAAAAGATTACAGAAATATTAGCGGTGTTATTGAGAAAATAATTTTAAGAAAAAAGAAGGCCAGATTAAAGCAACATTTGATGCAGATCTCAAATCCATTGTTTTTCTATAAGAATAAGGAATTTGAGGGAAAAGAAGATGCAATTTCTTTTATGGTCGATATTATGCAAAAAGAGGGATATGTAAATGCAAATTTTGCACAAGAGATTTTTGAGCGGGAAAAACAGTCTTCTACCGCATTCGAGCATATTGCTGTTCCCCATTCTATGTACATGAATGCAAATAAAACTGGAATGTTTGTGTTATTAAATGAAAAAAAGCCGATTAACTGGAATGATAATTTAGTCAGTATTGTGATGATGTTTGCTATCAGCAGAGAGGAAAGAGCAATCTTTCATGATGTATACGATAATTTAATAGTCTTGCTGATTGATAAACCGAATGCGGTGAAAGTATTAGAAAGCGCTGGTTATATAGATTTTATAGAATCAGTAATCAGCTGTTTCAGTTAGAAAGGAAATAGAGATGAAGAAATTTGAATATATAATAACAGAACCAGCTGGAATTCATGCGATACCGGCAGGTTTGCTGGTTAAGGAAGTCTCTGTTTATAAAAGTTCGATTGCAATAGAAAGAAATGGTAAGATGGCTGATGGGAAAAGACTTATGCCAATCATGGCGCTTGGGGTAAGGTGCGGGGAAAGAGTGACTTTTATTATCGAAGGAACGGATGAAGATGAGACTGCGATAAAATTAGAATCATTTTGCAGAAAAAATTTATAAGGTATTCAATTAAAATAGACGTATTTTCCAGCAGGTGCAACAATCATGCCCATGGCTGTCAGGAAGATACGTCTATTTTTCTATTGCAGATATTATGATTTACAGCAGAACGGTCTTTTTTCTCTTCAGCCGGCTGAAACAGTGAAAATAGATAAGGAACAAAATAGATGTAACGGTCCATGTCAGAGGATAACAAAATACTACAGTCTCAATAGCCGGATGAATTGGCACTGCAGTACAGATCCACACGATCCTGAGAACACAGACTCCCAGGCTGGTAAGGATCATCGGAATCCAGCAGTCGCCGGTTCCCCGCAGAGCTCCGGAGTAAATTTCCACACAGACGTAAGTAAAAAAGGTGGGAACCAGATACCGGAGAATCTGTGTGCCCTTGTCAATGACTGCTGCGTCAGTTGTAAACAGGAGGAATACCAGACTTCCGAATGAGTAAAGCAGGAAGCTTAATGCTATCGCTGAAAGAAAGCACATAAAAAGGCAGACCCGTATGCCCTTGTATACCCGATCTAATTTCTTTGCACCGTAATTCTGTCCCACAAAAGTGGTTATGGAGATTCCAAAGGCACTGATCATCATCCAGAACAGAGTGTCTATCTTGCCATATGCAGTCCAGGCAGCCACTGTATCAGTTCCAAGTGCATTGACGCTTGACTGAATTATAATATTTGACGAAGTGTACATGACTGATTGCAGTCCTGCCGGAAATCCAATCCTGACAATTCGCACCAGCATGTCCTTATGAAACGTTAAAGAAGCTAGCATCAGCTGGTATGGCTGTCTGGTACGCATTAAAACCATCAGAACCAGTACGGCGCTGAGAAGCTGGGACAGGATGGTTGCAACGGCTGCTCCCATGACGCCCATATTCCAGAAAACCACGAAGATAATATCTAAAACGATATTGGTAAAACAGCTGGCAATCAGAAAATAAAGGGGGCGCTTAGAATCTCCCACGGCTCTTAAAATCCCCGCTCCCATATTGTAAATAAGATTTGGAATCACCCCAAGAAAATAGATGCGCATATATAAAACACCATAGGGAAGAATATCCGCCGGAGTATCCATGGCTTCCAGGGCGAATGGAGCAAGAACGATTCCTATGATCATAATAAAAAAGCCGCAGACAGCAGAAAAAGCCATGGCTGTATGCACCGCCTGGCTCAACTGCTTTTTCTGACCAGCCCCGAAAAACTGGGATATGATTACGCCTGCGCCGGAGGAAAGCCCAATAAAAAAACCGATAAAAAGGTTAATTAAGGTTCCGGTAGGGCCTCCAACGGCAGCCAGCGCTTCCTTTCCCACGAACCGGCCGACAATGACTGCATCGGCCGTATTATAAAGCTGCTGAAAAAATGTTCCGAATAGAATTGGAAAGAAAAACAGAAGAAGCTGCTTCCATATCACTCCCTCTGTAATCTGATTCGACGTTCCTTCGTCTTTATTTCTTGTATTCTTTTTCATAAAATTTCCTCGTTTAAGTAATTATGTAGTCATTTTTCATTATACCGTCTGGATATAAAAAACACAATCCCCTGTCTCAGTCGGTTTTTTCAGCTTTGGTAAGTGCCTGATCCACTGCTTTTATCAGCACGCTGGAGGTGTAGCGGGACTCAGACGGATAGGAAATGTTTTTGGTTGACTGATTCTTTAAAATCTGCGGAGATAAATTATCCATGGCGGGCTGCATCAGTGGATACATGGTAGTAACCGCCTCGCTTAAAGGAACCAGTGTAACGGAAGTGATTTTCTTTGAATCAACTGTGACCTCAACATTGATATCCTGGCTATTCAGCGTAATGGCAGAGGAATATACACCCGGTACATAGGCCACAGCATCGCCGGAAGTGGGAACAGTATCCTTTTTCGGGCGGAACATGACTAGAAACAGGGTAATGAGGAGGATTCCAAGGCCAACGAAGATCGCAGTATAGATGATCTCTTTCATTCGTAAAACAACAATTTTTGTTTTTGAGCTCATAAGACAGAAGCCCTCCGTATAGTTTTGTTATAATGTATGAACGGATTGGGGGATTTCATTCCTAAGATTTCATTGTTGTAACAGGAAATCTGTGCTAAGATAATAGACAAACGTGTGTTTTGGGAAAGGAAGAAAAAGTATGTCCCTTCAATTTATTTTGGGTGGATCCGGTTCCGGTAAAACCCGCCGTCTTTACACGGAATTGATCCGTCAGTCGGTGAATGAACCGGATACCCAGTATTTTGCCATCGTGCCGGAGCAGTTTACCATGCAGACCCAGAAGGAGATCGTCTCCCTGCACCCCAGCTTCGGAGTGATGAATATTGATATTGTCAGCTTTAAACGTCTTGCCTACCGCATCTTTGAGGAACTGGCAGTTGTTAATCCCCAGGTCCTTGATGATATGGGGAAATCCATGGTGCTTAGAAAGGTAGCCGCAGACAAGAAAAAAAACCTTGTATTTTATAAAGAGCATTTGTCGAAAGCAGGGTTTATTTCCCAGTTAAAGTCCATGCTTTCCGAGCTTTACCAGTATGGAATTACTCCCGATATGCTAAAGGAGAAGATCCCGGAAAACTTAAGCCCTGTGCTGGCTCAGAAACTGTCGGATATTACTGTCGTTTATGAGGGATTTAAAGATTATATTGAAGGTAAGTTTATTACTTCAGAAGAGATATTAGACGTGCTCTGTAACGTCCTTCCTAAGTCTGAACTGATCAAAAACAGTGTGATCACCTTAGATGGATATACGGGATTCACCCCTGTCCAGTATCGGATTCTGGAACTGTTTTTCCGTTATAGTAAAAAAGTAATGATTACAGTGACCATGGATCCGGCAGTGAACATGAGCAGAAAGACCGGGGTTCAGGAGCTGTTTTACATGAGCCGCCAGATGATTAAAAAACTAAATGACCTTGCCATGGAGACAGGGATAAGCCGGGAAAAGGATATCCTTCTTACGGATCATCCAGCAATCCGTTTTTCAGCAGACGGAAATAACGCCCCCTGTTGTCTGGATTTTCTGGAACAGAATCTCTATCGCTATACAGGAAGGTCGTTCAAAGGACAGCCGGAATCCATAAATTTGTATCAGACCCGCAATCCCTCGGAAGAGATTGCATTTGTAATACGTTCCATGGAAGAAAACATTAGAAGAAACGGGCTTCGATACAGGGATATGGCGGTTATAACCGGAAGTTTATCCAGCTATGCGAACGAGATGATTCATCAGTTTCAGTTAAACCATGTGCCATTTTTTCTGGATGATAAAAAAAGCATATTAAAAAATCCTATGGTGGAACTGATTCGTGCCGCCATCGAGATTGTTCAAAAGGATTTCTCCTATGAATCCGTGTTTCGCTACATAAGAACCGGGCTTGTTGTTTCACAGGACCAGATGGATCAGGTGGACAGACTGGAAAATTACGTCATAGCCATGGGAATCAGGGGATTTAAAAAATGGAATGCTGAGTTTGAGGGCTGGTACAAGGGAGCCAGAGAGTTAAATCTTCTGGAATTAAATCAGTTTAAGGCGGAAGTATTGGAACCTCTTAATCATCTGCGTGAAGAATTTAAAAGAGAAGATTCTACAGTAAAAACCATGACTGCAGCAGTGACTGCACTTTTAATGGAGACAGGCATTGAAGAAAAAATGCTTGGTTTTGAGAAAAAGTTTCAGGATATGGGAGAATTCGCCCTTGCCAAGGAATACGGTCAGGTTTATGGGCTGGTAATGGATTTATTTGACCGCCTCGCCGGACTGTTAGGAGACGAGCATGTTAGCAGGAGAGAGTACGGGGAAATTTTAGATGCCGGTTTTGCTGAGATTAAAGTTGGTGTAATTCCAGCTGCAGTGGACCGGGTTGTTGTGGGAGATATCACAAGAACCCGTCTGGATCATATTAAGGTTCTTTATTTTGTAGGAGTCAATGATGGACTTGTTCCGGTAAAAAAAGAGAAGGGAAGCTTATTTACAGACAGGGAAAGAGAATTTTTATCGGATCATGAAATAGAACTGGCTCCCACCTCCATGGAAGAAGGGTTCCGGCAGAGATTTTATCTGTATCTGGCACTGACAAAGCCGGAGAAAGAGCTGGTGTTATCCTATGCAGCCATGGACGGAAGCGGGAAGAGCATGCGCCCTTCTACCTTAATCGGAGAATGTAAGAAGCTGTTTCCCGGATTAAAGGAACAGGCTCCGAAAGAGGCGGGGGTTCCTTTAAATTATCGTGAAGCGAAGAGCCAGCTGGCAGATGGTATGAGGGAGTGTGGAAAGAACGGAGGGGACTTAAGGCTTCTGGAACTGTTAAAAGCGTTTCTATCCTCGCCAGATCATAAGGAGGAAGCCAGACAGCTGGTGGAGGCGGCTTTTTATGTATATCAGCAAAAAGGCATTGGAAAAGCGGCTGCCAAGGCTCTTTACGGCTCCGTTATTAATGGAAGTGTGACCAGAATGGAGCAATATGCTTCCTGTGCATATGCCCATTTCTTAAGTTACGGTCTGGAACTGATGGAACGTCAGGAATATGAGCTGGCTGCCATGGATATCGGTAATCTCTTTCATGATTCCATTGATTTGTGGTTTGCGCGGATGAAGGATGAAGGCAGGGATTTTAAAACACTGACAGAAGAGGAACGAAAGATCATGGTACACGAATGTGTAACCAGAGTGACAGAGGAATATGGCAACACCGTTTTAAAAAGTTCTGCGAGAAATGCGTACCTTGCAGGCAAGGTGGAGCGGATCACAGACAGAACGGTATGGGCACTGTCCGAGCAGCTGAAAAAAGGAGATTTTACTCCTGTTGGATTTGAAGTATCCTTTTCTGCAGACGATCATTTAAAAGCCATGAGACTGCCCTTATCAGAGGATGAGGCCGTTCATTTAAGGGGACGGATTGACCGCATGGACTTATGCGAGGATGAAGAGGCAGTTTATGTAAAGATTATTGACTACAAATCGGGAAGTACAGCATTTGATTTAACTTCCCTTTATTATGGACTTCAGCTTCAGCTTGTGGTCTATATGGATGCGGCTCTGGAGATGGAAGAGAGGAAACGGCCGGATAAGCAGGTGATTCCTGCCGGAATCTTTTATTACAACATTAACGATCCGGTTGTGGACAAAGACGGTGAGATGACACAGGAAGAGATCTCAGCCAGAATTTTAAAGCAGCTTCGTATGAATGGTCTGGTTAACACCGATTTAAATGCAATTGCTCATCTGGATCATGAAATCGAATCAGAATCTGACGTAATTCCGGTTGCCATGAAGAATGGAATCATTCAGGAAGCACGGTCTTCGGTAGCCGGAGGAAACCGTTTTTCAGCCTTGAGGCAGTACGTTCAGGAAACACTGAAAACGGAAGGACGGGAGATTTTAGAGGGGGTCATTGATGTAAATCCCTATAAACAGGGAAATAAAACGGCTTGCGATTATTGCCCCTACCATGCAGTCTGCGGGTTTGATTTAAAGACACAGGGATACGGTTTCAGGAAATTTAAGGCTTTAAAATCCGAGGAAATATGGCCGGTTATCGAAGGAGAAGCAGAGGAAGGAGAAGAACATGGCAATCACCTGGACAGAGGAACAGAAAGCAGTCATTGAAAGCAGAAACAGAAATCTTCTGGTGTCGGCAGCAGCCGGCAGCGGTAAAACAGCTGTTCTGGTGGAACGCATTATCCGTATGATTACGGAGGGAGAGCATCCCCTTAAAATCGATCAGCTTCTTGTTATGACATTTACAAAGGCAGCAGCCGATGAGATGCGGGAGCGTGTCTTAAAGGCGGTGGATGAAAAACTGATGGAGCAGCCGGATAACGAGCATCTTCAGATGCAGGCAGCCATGATTCCCTACGCCCAGATTACCACCATAGACAGCTTCTGCCTGGGTATCATCAGAGAGCATTACAGCCGGTTAGACATTGACCCGGCTTTTCGTGTGGGAGATGAGGGAGAGCTGATTCTTCTCCGGGGAGATGTGATGAAGGAGATGCTGGAGGAATTTTACGAAGCAAAGGATCCTTCCTTCGAATGCTTTGTAGAGACTTATGCTTCCGGTAAGACAGACCGGGGAATTGAAGATTTTATCATGCAGGTATACCGTTTTTCCCAAAGTAATCCCTGGCCGGGGGAGTGGCTGGAAAATTGCAGACAGGAGCTTTCTGCCTGTGATATGAATCATATGAAGGATACGGCCTGGATGAGGTTTCTGATGGAGGACGCTGCCCTGCTGCTTGAGGAGCTGTTAATTCAGACAGAGGCCGCCATGGAGATCTGCCAGGAGGAAAATGGTCCGGAAGCATATCTTCCCATGCTGGCAAGTGATGCAGCGATGCTTAAATCTCTTGGGGAAGCAGAGGATTACGAGAGTTTAAACAGCCGGTTAAAAGAGGTAGCCTTTGTAAGGCTTGCATCCATACGAAGCAAGGACATCGATCAGGAAAAAAAGGCTGCTGTCACTGCAGTCAGGGACAGAGTGAAAAAGGGGATTGGAAAACTTTGCGATTTGTACTGCTTTGAATCTCCCGAAGAAGTGGGAGCCGATATGGAAGGGACCAAAGAAGCAGTTTTCATGCTTCTTCACCTGGCAGAAGAATATTCCCGCAGATACCAGGAGAAAAAGAAAGAACGCAACCTGGTAGATTTTAATGATCTGGAACATTATGCTCTGGAGATTCTTTTAAAGGAAGAAGACGGAATCAGGGTTCCTACAGAAGCTGCTGACGAATTCAGCCGCCAGTTTGAGGAAATCCTGGTAGATGAATATCAGGACAGCAATGAGGTACAGGAAGCGCTGATCAACAGCATTTCAAGAGAACGGTTTGGCAATCCCAATGTTTTCATGGTAGGAGATGTGAAGCAGAGTATCTATCAGTTCCGTCTGGCAAGGCCGCAGCTGTTCTTAGACAAGTATCAGAGGTACTCCAGTGAGGAAGGAAGCTATCAGAAGATTGAACTTCATCAGAATTTCCGAAGCAGAGAGTCAGTACTTACCAGCATCAATGAGGTATTTTATCAGATTATGACAAAAAATCTGGGAAATATCCGTTATACAAAGGAGACGGCACTTCACCCTGGAGCTGTATTTCAGGAATCAGAAGGCCGTGCAGGAGAGAAGACGGAGCTGCTTCTGATTCATGGTTCTTCCGAACAGTTAAAACAGCTTGACGAAGATAGTGCTGATTATACTGGCAGGGAAGCGGAAGCAAAGGTGATTGCTTCGAAAATCAGGGAACTGACAGATCCGGATAAGGGACTTCTTGTCTGGGATAAGAACCTGAATCAGACAGGAGGATACCGGATCTGCCAATACTCTGATATTGTTATCTTATTAAGAAGCTTAAGCGGCTGGGCAGAGGAATTTGTCAATATTTTGATGAATGAGGGGATTCCTGCCCATGCAGAGCGTAAAACAGGATATTTTTCCGCTTCAGAAGTGGAGACAGTCCTTTCCATGCTGAATATTATTGATAATCCCATGCAGGATATTCACCTGGCTGCAGTTTTTAAATCTCCCATTGCAGGAATTGCTGACCAGGAGATGGCCCATCTGCTGGCTGTATGGAAAAATGCGGCAAAGAAGGGACAGGACCGCGGAATCTACGGAGCGTGGCAGCACTATTTAAAGGAATATGAAGGCAGGGAAGATGAAAGCGCTCCTGAGCTTTATGAGAAGCTGTTAAGATTCACCCGTGAGCTTTCTCAGTACAGGGAAAAAGCCGCCTATCTGTCCATTCATGAACTGCTTTATGATATATATGAAGAAACTGGGTATTTTGACTACGTTTCCGCCATGCCGGGAGGAGAGGTGCGAAGAGCCAACCTTGCCATGCTGGTGGAAAAGGCGGCTTCCTATGAACAGACCAGTTACAGGGGACTGTTTCACTTTATCCGGTATATTGAAAATCTGAAAAAATATGATACGGATTTTGGCGAAGCCTCTCTTCTGGGAGAAGAGAATACGGTTCGTGTTATGAGTATTCACAAAAGCAAGGGTCTGGAGTTCCCCGTTGTATTTCTGGCCGGAATGGGAAAAAAATTCAACAAGCAGGATGCTTACGGAAAACTTCTCATCGATCCTGATCTGGGAATTGGTACCGATTACATGGATCTGGAAAGACGAATTAAGGCACCAACCTTAAAGAAGCATGTCTTAAAGAGAAAAACGGAACTAAGCGCCCTTGGAGAAGAACTTCGAGTCCTTTACGTTGCCATGACAAGAGCCAAGGAGAAGCTTATCATGACCGGGTTAGACCGGTATCTGGATAAAAAGTTTGAGCGTTATGCAACCGTAATGAGAGCCCAGGGCCAGATCCCATTTTCCTTCCTCTCAGGGGCTGATTCTTATTTGGACTGGCTGTTAATGAGCCTGTCTGGTAAATATTCTCCCACAGGTATATTGTCTGAAGACGGCCAGGATACAGGAAATTTAATTATGAAGGAGCTGACAGTTTCCGGTCTTGTTATGGGGGAAATGAACCGGCAGGTAAGCAAGAAACTGACGAAAGAAAGTTTCCTGAGACTGGATACAAAAATAAGCTATGACCAGGATTTTGAAACAGGCTTAAAGGAGGCACTTTCCTACTATTATCCTTATGAAGAGGACATAAGACTCCACACCAAGCTCACTGTCTCTGAACTGAAAAAGCAGGGGCAGTTCTTAGACGAAGAAGAAAGTGATTTTCTTCCCACAATTCCTGCTTTTTTAAGAGAGGAAATAGAGGAAGAAAAGACTGGAGGCGTCCGCCGGGGTACAGCCTATCACCGTGCGCTGGAACTTCTGGATTTTTCAGAGGTGAAGACGGCACAGGACTTATCCCTGGCACTGGAGAATCTAAAAAGCGATGGCCGGCTAAGTGAAGAAAGCTTTGCTCTGCTTTCCATTTCCCAGCTTCTTGCATTTATAAAATCACCGTTAGGAAAGCGTCTGGCAGCAGCTCAGGAGAAAGGCCTGTTAAAGCGGGAACAGCAGTTCGTGATCGGGATACCGGCCAGAGAGATGGATGTGGCCGATTCCGATGAACGTATTCTCATACAGGGAATCATTGACGCTTATATGGAAGAAGAGGGTCAGCTGGTTTTAGTGGATTATAAAACAGACTTTTTGAAAGATGGGCAGGAATCCGTTCTTTCTGACCGCTATGGAATCCAGATGGAATATTACAGGCGGGCTCTGGAACAGATTACAGGCAAAACGGTGAAGGAGAGGATTATCTATTCCTTTGCGCTGAAGAAAGAAGTTGTCATAAACTGACCAAAATATGAGTAGAATGGAGATGGTGCTATATGATACCTGACAGTGAAGTAAGATTAACTCAGATGACGAAAACAGCCGGTTGTGCCGCAAAGATCGGCCCGGGAACTCTGGCTGGAATTCTGGAACATTTACCTAAATTTCATGACCCCAGTCTTCTGGTTGGAATTGAAACCTCTGACGATGGTGCAATTTATAAGGTAAGTGAGGAACTGGCACTGATACAAACCCTGGATTTTTTCACCCCAGTGGTTGATGATCCCTATACATTCGGCCAGATCGCCGCTGCTAATGCCCTCAGTGACATTTATGCAATGGGGGGAGAACCCAAAGTTGCTTTAAATATTGTGGCGTGGCCAAACTGCTTAAATCCGGCAATTCTGGGGAGGATATTAGAAGGCGGTGCGTCAAAGGTTTTAGAGGCAGGTGCTGTACTGGCAGGAGGTCATTCCATTCAGGATGAGGAACCAAAGTATGGGCTTAGTGTGACGGGATTTGTCCACCCAGATAAGGTTTTTAAAAACTGCGAAGCTAGGCCGGGAGACATTTTAATTCTTACAAAACCCCTTGGTACCGGTATTGTAAATACTGCGGTAAAGGCTGATTTAGCTTCACAGGAGGCAAAAGAAGAAGTGATAAAGGTAATGACTTCCTTAAACCGTAAGGCAAAACAGGTGATCGAACGGTATGCTGTACACAGCTGTACCGATGTGACGGGTTTTGGTCTGGCCGGGCATGCCGTTGAGATGGCTGAGGGCAGCGGGGTGACCCTGGTTATTTCCGTCAAAGATCTTCCTGTACAAAAGGAGGCCTTTGAGCTTGCAAGAATGGGACTGGTGCCGGAAGGGGCGTATAAAAACCGCACCTATACCAGTGATCATGTGGATTATGCAGATACAGAGGAGTGTATGATTGATATATTCTGCGATCCCCAGACTTCCGGAGGACTTTTGATCAGTGTATCCAGGGAAGACGGAGAGCAGATTATGAAAGATTTTGCTCAGGCGGACATGGAGACAACATGCCGGATTATTGGTGAAGTTACCAAGAAACAGGAAAAATCAGTAAAACTGAGGAACCATTTATGATTTATCTGGATAATGCAGCTACTTCCCTGCAAAAGCCTGAGGAAGTAGGAAAGGCAGTAGCCGACGCCATACTTCATATGGGAAATCCGGGCAGAGGAATTCATGGCGCTTCCCTTGATGCAGCCAGGATGGTGTATGATACCCGGAGTCTGATATCCCGGCTGTTTCATGCAAAGAGTCCCAGCCAGGTGGCATTTACAGCAAATTCTACAGAGAGTCTGAACCTTGCAGTGGAAGGGATTTTCCGTCCGGGAGATCATGTGATTACCACCATGATGGAACACAATTCCGTGCTTCGTCCTCTTTTTCGTATGGAAGAAAAAGGGGTGGAGCTTACCATTTTACCTGCAGATAAACAAGGCTGTATCAATTACCAGGACTTTAAGAGTGCATATAAAAGTAACACAAGAGCCGTAGTATGTACCCATGCGTCCAATTTAACTGGAAACGTCAATGACTTGGAGAAGATTGGAAGAATTTGTAAAAAGCTCGGAATCTTATTCCTTTTGGATGCTTCACAGACAGCCGGAGTATTTGATATTGATATGGAAGAAATGGGAATTGATGTTGTCTGTTTTACTGGACACAAGGGGTTGTTAGGTCCTCAGGGAACTGGAGGGATCTGCGTACGAGAAGGGCTTGACATTGAGCCGCTGATTGTAGGTGGAAGCGGAGTGCAAAGTTTTTTAAGAACACAGCCGGAGCAGATGCCGGAGCGCCTGGAAGCTGGAACATTAAACTGTCATGGACTGGCAGGGCTCCATGCAGCACTTCTCTATATCGGGCAGACAGGAATGGAGTTTATCCGTAAGCGGGAACAGTGTCTGATGAGACAGTTTTATGAAGGAGTGAAGGATATTCCGGACGTCATGGTTTACGGGGATTTTTCTTTAGACAGTCTTGATAAGCGGGCGCCTGTTGTTACCCTGAATATAGGGGATTACGATTCCGGTGAAATAGCTGACGAACTGGCAGTTTCTTATGAGATCTATGCAAGAGCAGGTGCACATTGTGCTCCTCTGATGCATCAGGCGCTGGGAACCGAAAAGCAGGGGGCAGTACGGTTTTCCATGTCTCACTTTAATACAGAAGAAGAAATTGATCAGGCAGTAAAGGCAGTCAGAGAATTGAGCAGGCATTGACAGGAGACAGGATGAGGCAGAAAGAGTTAAAGACTGTAGTGACATTTCATACCGTTACGGAAGCGATTGCCATGGAGACAGCGTGCAGGAAAGAAGAGATTCCGGGAAGAATTATTCCGGTACCAAGAGAGATTAAGGCAGGCTGCGGACTTTCCTGGGCGATGCCTGCTGATTGGGTGGGAAACATCAGCCAATGGATGGGAAAAAAAGATCTTTCCTGGGAATCTGTAGGGGAGTATTACATTTAGAGTTTGGAATTCTGGATATACAATTAACAGAAGAAAATAGTCGGAAAAATGCTACATTAATATAGAAAAGACAGCATTTAAAGACAAATGATTTAAAACAAAAATGGCATTGACAAATAGTTTTACAATATGTTATAGTCAACCTGTCAGAGGTCACAAAAATTTGTTAAGTATCAGTATTCAAAGAAACTTATATATGCTCATAATTGGATGAGTGTTTCTACCAACTACCGTAATAGTTGTCTATAAGTTTCCTCGTGATGGGAAGGCGGCTTATTTAGCTGTGCTATTTGTGTTCACGTTTGGAGCGACAGAATGAGACGGTAGTTTTTTATTGCTTGGTTTTTAGGAACGTTGCAATTTGGCTGCCGTATTTTTGTTTGTGCGGAACAGGAGGTTCTATGACCGGTGATGGAAATTTTATACTAAAAGGAAACATTTGCTACAGTGAGGATGTCCACACGTTAAAAACGGTGGAACAGGGTTTTTTAATATGCCAGAATGGGAAGTCAGCCGGAGTATTCAAAAGCATACCCGAACAGTTTCAGGACTTTTTGCTGATTGACTGTGACGATAAGCTGATTATACCGGGACTAGTTGATCTTCATATCCATGCGCCGCAATATTCATTCCGCGGTCTGTCCATGGATTTAGAGCTGTTAGACTGGCTGAATACCAATACGTTTCCGGAGGAAGCCAGATATGGCGATCTGGAATATGCAAAAAAGGCCTACCAGATATTTGCAGAAACGATGAAGAAAAGCGGGACTACGAGAGCCTGTATCTTTGCCACTATCCATGGACCGGCCACAGAGCTGTTAATGGATCTCATGGAAGATACTGGTTTAAAGACGATGGTTGGAAAGGTCAATATGGACCGGAATGCGCCGGATTATCTATGTGAGTCCAGTGCACAGGCGTCAGAAGCGGAAACTCTTTTATGGCTTACCCATACAAGAGATAAGTATAAGAATGTAACTCCTATTCTGACACCCAGATTTATTCCGTCCTGCACCGATGATCTCATGGAACGGCTGGGAAGGCTTAAACGGAAATACAGACTTCCGGTTCAGTCCCATTTGTCCGAGAATTTAAGTGAGATTGAATGGGTGAAGAGCTTATGTCCCAGTACCGGGTGTTACGGCGAAGCTTATGATCAGTTTGGCATGTTCGGTGGGGAGGAAAAGACTGTGATGGCACATTGCGTCTTTTCGTCTGAACAGGAGATTGAACTGATGAAAAAGCGGGGAGTTTATGTTGCACACTGTCCCCAGTCCAACACCAACCTTGCTTCCGGCATTGCGCCGATCCGTGCCTATCTGGACCTGGGATTAAAGACAGGCCTGGGTACCGATGTAGCGGGAGGAAGCAGTGAGTCCATATTCCGTGCCATGGCAGATGCCATATCGGTATCGAAGCTTCGGTGGCGCCTTGTGGATTCCTCATTAAAGCCTGTGACGATTGAGGAGGCATTCTACTTGGGTACCATGGGAGGAGGCTCTTTCTTTGGAAAAGCAGGCAGCTTTCTGGAAGGTTATGAGTTTGATGCTCTGATTCTGGATGACAGCAGTATAAGTCATCCCCAGCCCCTTAATACAAGGGAACGGCTGGAACGTTTTATCTATCTGTCTGACGACAGACACATCGCGGGGAAGTATGTGGAAGGGAAACGAATTTTTTAGAGCACCTAAGGAGGTAGGAAGTATGGAACGAAATACCAATGTTGGATTTTTTGAAAAAGTGTTTCATTTATCTAAGAATCACACAGATGTGAAGACTGAGGTGGTAGCCGGAATCACCACATTTATGACGATGGCTTACATTCTGGCAGTGAACCCAAGTATTCTTGGAGCAGCAGGAATGGACAGCGGTGCAGTTTTTACCGCAACGGCGCTGGCATCTTTAGTAGCAACTCTTTTAATGGCAGGTCTGGCAAATTACCCGTTTGTTCTTGCACCGGGAATGGGTCTTAATGCTTACTTTGCCTATACTGTAGTACTGAATATGGGTTATACCTGGGAGATGGCTTTGGCAGCTGTATTTATTGAAGGTATTGTCTTTATTCTTCTTTCCCTGACCAGTGTCCGGGAGGCGATATTCAATGCAATTCCCATGAATTTAAAACATGCGGTATCCGTTGGTATCGGTTTGTTCATTGCATTTATCGGACTTCAGAATGCAAAGGTAGTGGTTGACGGAGCGACTCTTGTAACCATGTATTCTTTTAAGGGTTCTCTTGCTGATGGAACGTTCCATTCTGTAGGAATTACAGTGTTACTTGCCATAATCGGCATTCTTCTTACGGCAGTACTGGTTGTAAAGAATGTAAAAGGTAATATCTTATGGGGTATTTTGGCAACTTGGGCACTTGGCATGATCTGTCAGGCTGTGGGCTTATATCAGCCAAATCCGGAACTTGGAATGTACAGTGTATTCCCGGATTTCTCAAGAGGATTTGGAGTTCCAAGTATGGCGCCAACCTTATTTAAACTGGATTTTTCAAAGATTTTGTCAGTGGATTTCCTGGTAGTCATGTTTGCATTTCTGTTCGTTGATATGTTTGATACACTGGGGACTTTAATCGGAGTAGCTTCCAAAGCAGATATGCTTGATAAAGATGGAAAGCTTCCTCAGATCAGAGGCGCTTTATTAGCAGACGCTGTTGGAACTTCTGTAGGTGCTTTATTTGGTACCTCAACAACTACAACATTTGTAGAAAGTGCAGCAGGAGTAGCAGAAGGCGGAAGAACCGGATTAACAGCAGTAGTAGCAGCCGCACTGTTTGGCTTATCCCTGTTTTTATCTCCAATTTTCCTTGCAATTCCATCTTTTGCAACTGCGCCCGCCTTGGTTGTTGTAGGATTCCTAATGATGACATCTGTTACGAAGGTTGACTTTTCTGACTTTACGGAAGCGCTTCCAAGTTACATTGCTATCATTGCCATGCCGTTTATGTACAGCATTTCTGAGGGTATTGCCATGGGCGTAATCTCTTATGTATTTATTAATGTTGTAACAGGTAATGCAAAGAAAAAGAAAATAAGTCTGCTTATGTATATTTTAGCCGTATTATTTGTGCTGAAATATGTACTGATCTGATAGATTTATGAAAAGGCGGTGACAAGTCATTCACCAGGCATATTGCCTGAATGAATGATTGTCACCGCCTTTTTCATGTTTATAATCAGTTTAATAAAACAATGGCCAGATTTAAATACCCTGCAAATGTAACCCATAAAAGGTAAGGAATCTGCATAAGGGCAGCAGTCTGATTGACACTGGAAAATGCCCTGATCATGCGAAGGATAAAATACCATAAAAGCAGCAGAATCAGAAATGCCAGAAGATAATTCTGCAGGTTAAAGAAAACAATACTCCAGATAAAATTAAGTGCCAGCTGGATCCCATAAAGGCGGAGCGCTTCCTTTTTTTTGGGAGAAGAGGACTGTGCAATTAAATAAGATCCCAGCCCCATTAATAGATACAAGACCGTCCAGACAATAGGGAAGATCCACCCTGGAGGGGAAAGCGGGGGCTGATTTAAATTTTTGTATACCATCATGCTGTTTTTTGTAAGAAATCCAGCCAATGCGCCAACTGCCAGAGGTAGTACCAGGAAGAAAATTAATTTTTTTCTGTTTGCATTCATAGGAATCTCCTGTTTCTGTAATTAATATAATCTATTCCACGATTGTATTAATTATTTCCCGTTTTTAGGCAAAATAATATTTAAAAAGATTGCTACTAAAGTTGCAACAACCACAGGAGAACGGCCAAAGATGGTAACTACCCAGGCTGGAAATGTAGAAAGGGCAGATGTAGCCTGGGATATTCCCATTCCAAGTGCAGCAGCAAGTCCTACTATGGAAGAATTCCGGTAGTTCATTTCTTCAGAAGTCACCAGCTTCATACCCGTCATGGCGATGGAGGCAAAAACAGATACAGTGGCGCCTCCCAGCACACATTGGGGAATGGTGGTAAGTAAAGCAGAAAACTTGGGAATCAGGCCCGCAGCCAGCAAAAAGACTGCAGTTAATCCCATTACACAGCGGTTGACTACCTTAGTGGTGGTTACGATACCTACGTTCTGGCTGTAGGTAGCAGTTGGCAGACCGCCCAAAAGTGCTCCAAGGATATTGGTTACACCATAACCCATAATTCCGCCCTGGAGTTCCTTATCCGTAGGCTCTCTGCCGATGGAGCCGCTGGTGGTAGCGGTAAAGTCCCCGATTGCCTGAACTGAATTAATGGCAAATAATAGCCCGATGGCAATACAGGAAGAGGGTTCAAATGTGATTCCGAAATGAAGGGGCCTTGGAATGGAAAACAGGGAAGCAGCAGCGATGTTGGAAAAACTCACCATTCCAAAAAATAATGCAATCACATATCCCACGATAATACCGATGAGAATGGAAGCTAGTTTATAAATTCCTTTACCGAAATGATTGAGAACTGTAACGACTGTCAGGGTAATAAATGCAACGGTCCAGTTCTGCCACGATCCGTATGAGGGATTTGAAACACCGCCTGCCATATAGTTAATGGCAGTAGGGTAAAGAGAAAGTCCTATGGTAAAAACTACAGTTCCGGTAATTAATGGGGGGAAGAATTTCCGGATCCGCATAACAGAAATACCTACCAGGAATGCCACGATACCGCCAACGATCTGAGCTCCCAGAATGGCAGATATGCCATAATCTGCGGCAATGGACTGCATACTTGGGACGTATGCAAAACTGATACCCAGGATAATAGGGAGGGAGGCTCCAAGGTGGAATCCTTTCTTTTTCCCGATGGGAAAAAGCTGGAGGAGGGTGGACAGGGCAGAAACCACCAGGGCAACCTGTATGAGGATGACCCGTTCGGAACCTTCCAGTCCTACGATATTGGATACAATGATGGGTGGTGTGACGCAGCCGACAATCATTGCAACCAGGTGTTGTATTGCAAGGGGGAGTGCGTGAGAAAACCTGGGGATGCCGTCGAGTTCAAAAATAGATGCATACTTCCTGTCAGTTTGTCTCATAGTAAAATGTTCTCCTTTAAGATGTTTTACTGTTCAATATGAGTTCCCGTACTTCCAAGTATTCCTTCTTTTGCTTTTTCTAACAGAGTGATGAGGGCCGTCCGCCCTTTCCTGGATTCCGCAAATTTTACGGCTGCCTCCACCTTGGGAAGCATGGAACCAGGTGCAAAGTGCCCCTCATTGATGTACTGACGCGCTTCTTTAGTGGTAATATCACTCAGCCATTTTTCGTCAGGTCTGCCATAATTTAAGGCGATTTTTTCCACGGCTGTCAGTATAATAAGAAGATCTGCGTTCAGTTTCTCAGCCAGGAGTTCGCTGGCAAAGTCTTTATCAATGACTGCGCTGGCGCCCTTTAAGTGATTTCCATTTAAGGTCACAGGAATTCCACCGCCACCGCAGGCGATCACCAGCTGTCCGCTGTCCACCAGGGAACGGATCGCTTCAATTTCGATGATTTCCTGAGGTTTTGGAGAGGCAACCATTCGCCGGTATCCCCTGCCTGCATCCTCTTTCATTAAGTACCCGTATTTTTTGGATGCTTCCTTTGCCTGTTCTTCTGTCATAAAATGTCCAATAGGCTTGGAAGGATTTGAAAATGCGGGATCGTTTTCGTCCACACGGATCTGGGTAATCATGGTGGTCACCGGAATGTTTCTCATATTGCGGTTCACCAGTTCTTCTCTTAATGCATTTTGTAAATCATAACCGATATATGCCTGGCTCATGGCAACGCAGACGGAGAGAGGAGTGTTAGGCTGATTTGGATCTTCTCTGCATAACGCACTCATAGCGTTGTTGATCATTCCCACCTGAGGGCCGTTTCCATGGACCACCACCACCTCACAGCCTTCTTCAATCAGATCTACAATCGCTTTTGAAGTGATTTTAACTGCTGTCATCTGCTCCGGCAGGGTATTGCCGAGGGCGTTTCCGCCCAGGGCAATTACAATTCTCTTTTTTTTCTCCATATAAGTGATCCCCTTGACTAGACTTAGAACTTACGAGGTGTTTTCTTCTCCTCCAGCTTTTTAAAGACTTCCTGGGGATTTTCAAATTTGCTTAAAAAGATCATGGCGGCGATTACATATGGCTTATAGCTGGCTTCTTTATAAAGCGGATTTCTGTAACGGTCAAATACGGAAGCTTCAACTTCTCCATCCTTGCAGCTGATATCATTGATATCTGCCGGGAGGCAGTGAAGATAGAGGGCTTTTCCATCCTTAGTCGTCTTCATCAGTTCTTCTGTACAGCACCAGTCCTTGTGATTGGCATTCTGAGCCAGAAGTTCCTTCTCAAGGGCTTTGATTCCATCCATATCATCGTTGCCGTAAAGATCGGTTCTCTTCTCCATGGCTGCAAATGGTGCCCAGCTCTTTGGATAAACGATGTCGGCATCCTTAAATGCATCAGCCATATCATTGGATACACGGAAGGATCCGCCGGATTTTTCTGCGTTGTTCTTTGCTACTTCTAAAACCTCAGGCATTACCTCATAACCTTCCGGATGAGCCAGAACTACTTCCATTCCCATACGTGTCATTAATCCGATGACACCCTGAGGAACGGATAAGGGTTTTCCATAGGAAGGAGAGTAAGCCCAGGTCATAGCCAGTTTTTTGCCCTTTAAATTTTGGATGCCGCCCATTTCATGAATGATATGAAGCATGTCAGCCATGGTCTGTGTGGGGTGGTCAATATCACACTGTAAGTTTACTAAAGCCGGCTTCTGTTCCAGGATTCCATCCTTATATCCTTCTGTTACCGCATCGGAAACATGGTGCATATAGGTGTTTCCTTTTCCGATATACATATCGTCACGGATTCCGATGACATCTGCCATGAAGGAGATCATGTTGGCTGTTTCCCGGACAGTCTCTCCATGAGCGATCTGGGATTTCCCTTCGTCTAAATCCTGTACTTCCAGACCAAGAAGGTTGCAGGCAGAAGCAAAGGAGAAACGGGTACGGGTGGAGTTGTCGCGGAATAAGGAAATTCCAAGTCCGCTTTCAAAAACCTTTGTGGAGATGTTGTTTTCTCTCATGAAGCGGAGCGCGTCTGCAACGGTCCATACTGCTTCCAGCTCGTCATCTGTCTTCTCCCAGGTTAAAAAGAAGTCATTTTCGTACATCTCCTTAAAATTTAAGGAATTCAGTTTGTCAATATAATCCTGTAAGGTTTTCATAATGTGGTAAGCCTCCTGATTTTAGTTTTATTCTTTGCAGTAAACAGTGGGAAGTGCGGCATATACAGCAGCACAGGTAACAAGATCCTGTTTCCAGGTCTTTTCGTTTGGCGCATGAGCCTGGGCTTCTGCCCCTGGTCCAAAGCCGATGCATGGTATCTGGTTGCGTCCCATAATGGATACGCCGTTGGTGGAAAAAGTCCATTTGTCGGTGAGAGGACGTGCAAGGCGCATGAAAACAGTCTCTTCGGCACCGATTCTGGTATCCCCGTATAAGGATTTATAAGCTTCCTCTAATGATCTGGTTACTTTATGATCCTCAGGAATGACCCAGGTAGGGAAGTAACATTCGATGGGATAGGTAAGGCCTTTATAGGAAGGACGGGAATACTCATACATGGAAACCATAACATCATCTCCGTATTTCTTAACATTTGGCAGATTGCGGATCTCGTCAAGACAGCTTTCCCAGGTTTCCCCTGCTGTCATACGGCGGTCTAAAGAAACGGAACAGGAATCAGCTACGGCGCAGCGGCTTGGTGAAGTGAAGAAAATTTCTGAAACGGTAATGGTACCCTTTCCTAAAAAGTTTGCTTCTTTCCACTCCGGATTATGGGATTCATCAAGCATTTTAACAAGGCCCTTGATTTCCTTGTCGTCAGCTGCATCATTCTCATTAAGGGAGCGGACATCCTGAAGAATGTCAGCCATCTTATAGATTGCGTTATCACCACGTTCCGGAGCAGAGCCGTGGCAGGAAACACCCTTTACGTCTACACGGATTTCCATACGGCCTCTCTGACCGCGGTAGATGCCGCCGTCCGTGGGTTCGGTGGAGACTACAAATTCCGGACGGATCTTATCTTCATTGATAATGTACTGCCAGCAAAGACCGTCGCAGTCTTCCTCTTGTACAGTACCGGTGACAAGAACGGTATACTTGTCATTTAAGAGGCCTAAATCCTTCATGATTCTGGCACCGTAAACAGCAGATACCAAACCGCCGCACTGGTCGGAAACACCTCTGCCTCCAATTTCCACATCGGTTTCGTAACCTTCGTAGGGATCAAAATTCCAGTTGGATTTGTTGCCGATTCCTACGGTATCAATGTGGGCATCGAAGCCGATCAGAGTTTCTCCGGTTCCCATAAATCCAAGCACATTGCCCATGGGATCAATCTCTACTTTGTCAAACTCAAGTGCCCTCATCTCCTGTGCAATCCGGTCAATATGAGCTTTTTCATCGCAGCTTTCTCCAGGAAATTTTACGATGTCACGCAGAAATTTTGTCATGTCTGCTTCGTAGCTTTTTGCTGCTTCTTTGATTTTCGCGTAATCCATGTTTTTTACCTCCGGTTTTTATGAAATGATTAACGATCTTTCCCTTCCCATACAATGGCTTTATAGCGGTCAGGATCGGTATCTCCCTCTGTTGAGAAAAGAAGAATTTTAGAATCTTTATTAAGTCCCAGATGCTCTCTTAAAGCCTGGCAGGAATCATCTTTCATAATAGAAGCCAGAACTCCAAACGGTGCGGCTCCCGATTCCCCTGATGTGACAGGCGTATCTCCTTTGATCGGAGCAGCCAGCATTCTCATGCCTTCGGCAGCTGCCCAGTCAGGTGCTGAAATAAAAGTATCGGTATGATTCTTTAAAATATCCCAGGAAATAGTATTGGGCTCTCCGCAGGCAAGACCAGCCATAATGGTCTGCATATCCCCATCCACGATCCGGATAGTGCCGTCGCCGGCTTTTGCACCTTCATAGAGACAGGCTGCCACATCTGCTTCTACCACAACACAGACGGGCGGATTCTCGGGATAACGGTTTTTAAAATATCCGATGACTGCTCCGGCAAGAGATCCCACACCTGCCTGAACAAAGACATGGGTCGGTCTTTCGCAGCTGTATTCCTTAAGCTGTTCGTCTGCTTCCATAACCATGGTGCCATAGCCCTGCATGATCCATGCAGGGATCTCCTCGTAGCCATCCCATGCTGTATCCTGAACCACCACGCCGTTTTTTACCCTGGAAGCGGCATCTGCAGCCATGCGGACGCATTCGTCGTAGTTGGATTCCTCAATGGTCACATCGGCTCCCTCCGCCTTAATATTGTTAAAACGGTTTAATGTAGTGCCTTTTGGCATGAAGACAACGGCCTTTTGTCCAAGCTGTCTGGCAGCCCAGGCAACGCCTCTTCCGTGATTTCCGTCGGTGGCGGTGAAAAAGGTAGCCTGACCAAATTCTTCTTTTAAAGCCTGTGAGGTCAGTACCTGATAGGGAAGATCAGAAACTTCCTTTTTTGTCTGCTTTGCCACATACTTTGCCATTGCATAAGATCCGCCTAAAACCTTAAATGCATTTAAGCCAAACCGGTAAGATTCATCCTTTATGTAAATCTCACCTAATCCCAGATGGTCGGCCATATGGGGTAGTTTTGTCAGAGGAGTCTCTTTGTACTGGGGAAAACTTTCGTGAAAGCTTCTCGCCTTTTTTATCTCCTCTGGTGACATAACAGGCAGATGTCTGTCATCGGTCTTTGGCATGGTGTTTACAGCCCATTCGATTGGTTTCATGTCTGCACATTCTCCTTTATAATAAATTAAAATCAACGGGTATCATTTGCCAGATGCTTAAGCCTTTTCTTTGTTCGCATCCATATAACTGTATAAAGTAAACTTTGAGATACCAAAATAACTGGAGACCTTGTCGCCTGATTTGGTAATGAGAAATGCACCGGCGTCATTCAAATACTGGATCGCTAAAACCTTGTCATCCTTGCTCATTAAAGCAACGGGTTTTCCTACTAAAGCGACGGACTGTTCGATTAAGGTATCTAATAGATCGTTGACGTTATGGGTGATTTTTTTAGGTTCCCTGTTGTGATCTCCGGCAGTCTCTCCGGTGGAAATCAGAGACTTCACTGCGTTTTCAATTGTAAGCAGTCCGGTGATGTCATAGTTTAAGCCAAGGATGTAGTCAACCGTATGATCGTTGCCTCTGATATACATGGTACTGGATTTTAAGATTCGTCCATCTTCCGTTCTTGTCAGGTAGGAAAGGCGGTCCTTTAAAAGGTCAGGATCCTTTTTTAACGTCTCCAGAACAATTTCAGAAGGTCCGTCTCCGATTTTACGGTTGCTGACCTGGCCGTTTTCTATAAAAACAATGGAACTTTCCATGCTTTCGCCGCGAAGATCGTGAATGACCACCTCGCATTGGCTGCCGAAGTGAACAGCGACTCCCTGTGCAATCTGTGTCAGTAACTGAAGCTTTGAATCCATTCTTTTATCCTCCTTGCAGGATCATTAATAAATTCATCATAGCATAAAAAAATTTAATTACAAGTGGTTTTCTAAAAAATTTTTAGGTTTGCTAATTATTTTTGTAATTCATGCTTGATTTTCTGAAAATGAAATGATACACTGTTTTTAACAGAGAACCATGGTATAATGTGCATAAAAAAAAGAATTGAAACTGATGAAATGTAAGCAAATTGTAAAAATAAAGTATAAGACCCTGAAAATACTTCTGTGAGGTTTGTATACATAAGAAAATTAGTAATTTGCTTTCGTATCTTAGAAAAATGAATAGGAGATGGAGACATGCTGATAATCGGTAATGGAAGAATGATCACCAGGGATCCGGAGAATCCGTTTCTGGAAGACGGTGCAGTTGGGATAGAAGATGGGGTCATAAAAAGGATTCGCACCACGGCTGAGATGAGAAAGGAATATCCACAGGCGGAATACATCGATGCCAGGGGAGGGGTAATCATGCCATCCTTTATCAATACCCATGAGCATATCTATAGCTCTTTTGCCAGAGGACTGGCCATTGACGGGTATGATCCTCATGGTTTTTTGGAGATTCTTGACGGTCTTTGGTGGACGATTGATAAGAATCTGACATTAAATGATGTTTATTTAAGTGCCATGGCCACTTATGTGGATTCCATTAAAAACGGAGTGACAACGGTCTTTGACCACCATGCCAGTTTTGGGCAGATCACAGATTCTTTATTTAAGATTGAGGAAGCCGCTGGTAAAACCGGGGTGAGAACCTGCTTATGCTATGAAGTATCAGACCGTGGGGGAGAGGAAAAGGCAAAGGAAGGAATTCTTGAAAATGAAGCATTTATCCGCCATGCTCTTTCCGATGAAAGCGATATGATTGCAGGCATGATGGGAATGCATGCCCAGTTTACCATATCGGATCGGACCATGGAATTTGCAGCAGCTCATAAGCCTGAGGGAACAGGCTACCATATTCATGTGGCAGAAGGAATTGAAGATCTCCATGATTGTCTTAAGAAGTACGGCAAGCGGATTGTGGACCGTCTGATGGACTTTCAGATTCTTGGGGAAAAGACGATTCTTGGGCACTGTATCTACATTAATCCTCATGAGATGGACTTAATACTTGATACAGACACCATGGTAGTACACAATCCGGAATCCAATATGGGTAATGCATGCGGCTGCCCTCCAACTATGGAACTGGTGAAGCGGGGGATTTTAACCGGTCTTGGAACAGACGGCTATACCCACGATATGTTAGAGTCCTATAAGACAGCCAACGTTCTTCATAAACATCATTTGTGCGATCCCAATGCGGCGTGGGGCGAGGTTCCGAAGATGCTCTTTGAAGGAAATGCAAGGATTGCTGGCAGATATTTTAAAAGACCCCTTGGTATTTTAAAAGAGGGTGCTGCAGCAGATGTGATTGTTACGGATTACAATCCATTAACGCCCATGAACGGGGACAATGCCAACAGCCACATTCTGTTTGGAATGACAGGCCGAAGTGTAGTTACAACTGTCTGCAACGGTAAGGTTCTTATGAAAGACAGAATCCTGATGGGAGTTGACGAAGAGAAACTGATGGCAGACTGCAGGGAAGCGGCGGGAGCGCTTGCTGCAAGAATTAACGGACGATAAAAAAATAGAATATTCATACAGGGCTTAACGAACACAGGGAGAGCCCGGATGCAGGAGGATATCAATGGGAGACAAAATGACACCAATGCCTTTTTCACAATTAATCAACTGGGTAAGGCAGGAACAGGGAAAACAGGAATCAGTTTTTGGAGTATACCGTCCCTACCGGGCGGATGAGTCATATAACAGGGAGCTGTTTGGAAGAACGTTAGAAACTCCGATTGGACCGGCGGCAGGTCCCCATACCCAGCTGGCGCAAAACATCGTGGCAGCTTACTATGCAGGAAGCCGTTTCTTTGAACTGAAGACCGTACAGATTTTAGACGGAGATGATCTTCCGGTAGAAAAGCCCTGTATCAGGGCAGAAGATGAGTGCTACAACTGCGAGTGGTCTACAGAACTTTATGTTCCCCAGGCCCAGGAAGAATATATAAAGGCCTGGTTTTTACTTTCTTTTATGGCAAAAGAATACGGATTAGGTCAGATGGATGGGTTTCAGTTTAACATGAGTGTGGGATATGATCTGGAGGGAATTAAATCTCCAAAAGTCAATTCTTTCATTGACTCCATGATGGACGCAAAAGATACAGAGACGTTTCATGCCTGCAGGCAGTATCTTCTGGAGCATCTGGAACAGTTTGAGAATGTGACAAAAGAGGATATAGAGTCAATCTCTTCCCGGATCTGCAACAGCGTGACCCTTTCCACCTTACACGGATGCCCGCCTCAGGAGATTGAGCGGATTGCAGTCTATTTAATAGAAGAAAAGGGTCTGAATACCTTTATTAAATGCAATCCCACGCTGCTGGGCTATGAATTTGCCAGAAACACGCTGGACCAGATGGGATTTGACTACATTTCCTTTGGTGAGTTTCATTTCCTTGATGATCTTCAGTATGAGGATGCCATTCCCATGCTGAAACGGCTGATGGAACTGGCGAACGAACGCAGGTTGGAGTTCGGTGTGAAGCTTACCAACACGTTCCCGGTTGATGTGAAAAATAATGAGCTCCCCAGCCAGGAGATGTACATGTCGGGAAAATCGCTGTTCCCGCTGTCCATGGCACTGGCAGCCAGACTTTCCAAAGAATTTGACGGAGCACTTCGGATTTCGTTCTCAGGCGGAGCTGATTACCATAATATCAAAGACATTACTGAAGCAGGAATCTGGCCGGTAACTGTTGCAACTACCCTTTTAAAGCCAGGCGGATATCAGAGACTTCTTCAGATGGCAGAAAAGACGAAGGAAACAGGTGCCTCATTTCAGGGTGTAGATGCAGATAAGGCTTTCTCGCTTGCCCAGGATTCCATTTCAGATTCTCATTATAAAAAAGCCATAAAACTTTTGCCAGATAGGAAGATGAAGAAAACAGTCCCGCTGCTTGACTGTTATACGGCTCCCTGCCAGGAAGCCTGCCCCATACATCAGGATATTACCACATACTTAAAGCTCTCCGGTCAGGGAGACTATGAGGAAGCCATGGAAGTGATTGCTGAGAAGAACCCGCTTCCTTTTATAACCGGTTCCATATGTGCCCATAACTGTATGAACATGTGTACCAGAAATCATTACGAATCTCCGGTAAATATACGGGGGGCAAAGCTTCTTTGTGCAGAAAAAGGCTATGAGGAATATCGGAAAACCATTCAAAAAGTGGAACTGACCGGTAAAAAGACAGCAATTATCGGAGGCGGACCGGCTGGTCTTTCCGCCGCTTATTTCCTGACAAAGTGCGGTATGCCTGCTACGATCTTTGAAAAAAGCGGAAAGCTTGGGGGCGTGGTTCAAAACATCATTCCCGATTTCAGAATCTCAGGGGACGTGATTGGTCATGACATCGATTTATGTCTTTCTTACGGAGCAGAGGTAAGGCTGAATACGGAAATAACGGATCTGGCTGCATTAAAAGAGGAAGGTTTTGAATTTATTATTCTGGCGGCAGGTGCAAGTGAACCGGGAATTTTAAATCTGAAAACTGGCGAGACCATGAATGCCCTTCATTTTCTCAGTGAATACAAGAAAACGAATAAAAATGTGAATGTGGGTAAGGCAGTTGCTGTAATCGGCGGAGGAAATACTGCCATGGATACGGCAAGAGCAGCTGTCAGAACCAACGGTGTAAAAGAGGTTTCTCTCGTTTACCGCAGAACAAAACGATACATGCCTGCAGATGAGGAAGAGTTGCTGCTTGCCATGCAGGATGGTGTTAAATTCATGGAGCTTTTATCTCCTGCAGAACTGGTGAATGGCCAGTTAATCTGCAATGTGATGAAGCTTGCTGCTGCAGATGAAAGCGGAAGAAGAGCTGTTACAGAAACAGAGGAGACCGTTTCCATACCTGCAGATACGGTGATAGCCGCAGTCGGAGAGGGAATTCCAAAAGAGTTTTATCAAAAGAACGGCATTGAACTGACAAGCCGGGGAAGAGTGCTTGTTAATGAGGAAACATTGGAAACAAGTGTGCCCGGAGTTTATGCAGTGGGTGACGGTCTGTACGGTCCCGGAACTGTGGTAGAAGCCATAAGAGATGCCAGGAAGGCGGCAGAATCAATTCTGGGCAGAAAAGCTGCCAGGGATTTTGACATTGCATCGTCTGATCCGCAAAAGCTATACGGCAGAAGAGGAATCTTAAAAGAAACTCTGAGTGACCAGGAAGAAAATACAAGGTGTCTTGGCTGTAAAAGTATCTGCGAAAACTGCGCAGAGGTCTGTCCAAACCGCGCTAATTTAGCACTCTTTGTTCCAGGTTTCACAAAGCATCAGATCCTTCATGTGGATTATTTATGCAATGAATGCGGAAACTGCCGAAGTTTTTGTCCCTATGACAGTGCTCCGTACTTAGATAAATTTACATTATTTGCCAATGAAGCAGATTTAAATAACAGTAAAAACCAGGGCTTTGTTGTGACAGACAGAAAAAATGGTACATTCCTTCTAAAGTATATGGGAAGTCTGTATACAGGGAAAGCAGGGGAAGCGGTTGACGCAGTTCCGGAGGGGCTTTTAAAGATTGTGGAAACCGTTATCAATGACTACGATTATCTTTTAGGATAAGAAAGTGGGTGGAGCAATGGTTCGTTTCCTGGTAAACGGAGAGACTGTTACGGTACCGGAAGAAAGGAAGCTGATTGATGTTTTAAGAACCGATCTGGGGCTTAAGTCTGTGAAAGACGGATGCAGCGAAGGTGCCTGTGGAACATGTACGGTTCTGATAGATGGAAAGGCTGTAAAAGCCTGTGTTCAGAAAGCAGCCAGATTGGAAGGGAAATCTGTCATGACAGTGGAGGGACTGTCTGACAGGGAAAAAGAAGTGTTTGTCTATGCCTTTGGGGAAGCGGGAGCTGTTCAGTGCGGTTTTTGCATTCCGGGTATGGTAATCTGTGCAAAAGCCCTTATTGATGAAAACCCCGATCCAACAAGGGAAGAGGCTGCATTTGCAGTACGGGGAAATGTCTGCCGCTGCACTGGATATAAGAAAATCATCGATGCCATTCTTCTTGCAGCCAGATTGCTTCGTGAAGATGTCAGAGATTTAAAGGCTCCAGAGGTAACGTCTGTGGGCCAGCGGGCTCATCGCCTGGATGTGCCGGAAAAAGTGCTGGGTTACGGGGAATACGTAGACGATATGGAAGTAGAGGGTTTCATCTACGGCAGTGCGGTACGGAGTAAATACCCCCGGGCAAGGATTTTGTCTATCGACGATTCCAAAGCCAAAGCACTGCCTGGAGTCCGTGCAGTCTTAACTGCTAACGATGTTCCGGGTAAGAATAAAGTGGGGCATTTAAAAAAAGACTGGGATACCATGATTCCGGTAGGTGAGATTACCAGATATGTGGGAGATGCCGTTTGTCTTGTGGCAGCGGATACTCCTGAGATCCTGGAAGAAGCCAAGAAGCTGATTGAGATTGAATACCAGGAGTTAAAAGGAGTCTTTTCACCTCAGGAAGCGTTACAGCCGGATGCACCTCTTGTTCATGATACTGGTAATATTTTAGCCCATGAGCATCTGATCAGAGGAGATGCAAAGAAAGCTATAGAAAACTCTGCCTATTCGGTAACCATGCATTATGAAACTCCATTTACAGAGCATGCATTTCTGGAACCGGAGTGTGCCATAGCTATAGTAGATCGGGAAAAGGAAGACGCTGTAATCTATTCCTCTGACCAGGGAACTTATGATACACAAAAAGAATGTGCCGGTATGCTTGGTTTTGAACTTTCAAAGGTTCATGTCATTAACAAGCTGGTAGGAGGCGGGTTTGGCGGAAAAGAGGATATGTCCGTTCAGCATCACGCTGCACTTTTAGCTTATCATACGGGTAAACCAGTCAAAGTAAAGCTGACCAGGAAAGAAAGCATTATGGTTCATCCCAAGCGCCATCCGGCCTCTATGGATTTTACCACTGCCTGCGATGAGAATGGTTATCTTACCGGTATGACAGCAGTGGTGATTACAGATACAGGAGCTTACGCTTCCCTGGGAGGTCCTGTACTTCAGCGCCTTTGCACCCATGCAGCAGGACCTTATCATTATCAGAATATTGACATTGAAGGAACCGCCGTCTACACTAACAATCCGCCTGCAGGCGCGTTTCGGGGATTCGGAGTCACACAAAGCTGTTTTGCCATAGAGTGCAACTTAAACCTTCTGGCAGAGAAAGTTGGGATCAGTCCATGGGAAATCCGTTTTCGCAATGCCATTCGGCCGGGACAGGAGCTTCCAAACGGTCAGATCGCTGCAGAAGGAACTGCCCTTGTGGAGACTCTGCTTGCAGTAAAAGACATTTATGAAAGCCACCCTTATGCAGGAATCGCCTGTGCCATGAAAAATGCCGGTGTAGGAGTCGGACTTCCTGACTGGGGAAGATGCAGGCTGACGGTGGAAGATGGAAAGGTTCATATCAGATCTGGTGCATCCTGCATTGGTCAGGGACTGGGAACTGTTTTGGAGCAGATTGTATGCGAAACCCTTGGTATCACAGGTGATCAGGTGATCTACGTTGCTGCAGAGACCAATCTGGCACCTGATTCCGGAACCACCTCTGGCTCCCGTCAGACTCTGGTAACGGGGGAAGCGGCAAGGAGGGCATGTGTCCAGATCCTTCAGGATTTAGATGGCAAAAAAGAACTGTCAGCTCTAAATGGAAAAGAATACTATGGAGAATATCTGGCGGCCACTGATCCTATGGGAAGTGACAAGAAAAATCCCGTCTCTCATGTGGCATACGGCTATGCCACCCAGGTAGCCTGTTTAAAAGAAGACGGTACCGTGGAAAAGATACTGGCCGCCCACGATGTAGGAAAGGCCATTAATCCTCTGTCTGTAGAAGGACAGATTGAAGGCGGTGTGGTCATGTCACTGGGATATGCCCTGACGGAAGAATTTCCTTTGAACCAGGGTGTTCCACTTGCAAAATTCGGTACGCTTGGATTGTTCCGGGCAGATAAAACACCGGATGTAGAGAGCATTATTGTAGAACGAAATCACGATCCGCTGGCCTACGGGGCAATTGGTATCGGAGAGATTACCTCAATTCCTACTGCACCAGCGGTGCAGGGCGCTTATTATAAGTATGACGGAGTATTTCGGACCTCCCTGCCTTTGGAAGAGACAGCTTATCGGAAAAAGAAAAAATAACCGGAAAAAGGCGCAGGAGAAAAAACGTTCTCTGCGTCTTTTTGGGATTGACAAAGAACCATGAAAAAGGGAAAATAGATGGCATAGACCGGTATGCAAAAAGCAAACCGGATTAGAAGAAAGGAAGTGGATTTGCTGTGAAGACGTTGTTGAAAGGCGGAACCGTAGTATCGGGAAGCAAGGCAGTTGCAGCGGATGTTCTCATGGAGAATGGTAAGATTCTGGCTGTGCAACCGGGAATTAAAGAGGAAAAAGCAGAGATAATTGATGTAACCGGCAGACTTTTGTTCCCGGGATTTATTGATGCCCATACTCATTTTGATCTTCATGTGGCAGGTACCGTAACAGCAGATGATTTTGAGTCAGGAACCAAGGCGGCTTTAGCCGGAGGAACCACCATGATTATTGATTTTGCCACCCAGTACCAGGGAGAAAGTCTGCATCAGGCACTGAACAACTGGCATAAAAAAGCGGATGGCAACGCATCCTGTGATTATGGCTTTCACCTGGCAGTATCAGACTGGAATCCTTCCGTAAGCGAAGAGCTTGACACCATCGTTTCAGAAGGTGTGACTTCCTTTAAGCTGTATATGACTTATGATGAGATGTATATGGCTGACAAAAAGATATACCAGATTTTAAAACGTTTAAAAGAAGCCGGAGGAATTGCCGGTGTACATTGTGAAAACAAGGGAATCATCGAGGCGCTGATAGAGGAAGAAAAAGCAAAGGGTAATTTTTCGGTTAATACCCATAAAAAGACAAGACCTGCGGCAGTAGAGGCAGAGGCAGCAGGCCGTCTTTTAAAGATAGCCCAGGTAGCGGATTGCCCGGTTATCATCGTACATCTAAGCTCGGAAGCCGGTTATAAAGAAATTTCTTATGCGAGAGAAAGAGGTCAGGAAGTATATGTGGAAACCTGTCCCCAGTATCTGATTTTCAATGAAGATGTTTATGATCTCCCGGGGTTTGAGGGAAGTAAATATGTAATCTCGCCTACAATTAAGAAGGAATCTGACAGACAGAAGCTGTGGGAGCTTTTAAAGACGGATCAGATACAGACAGTATCCACCGATCACTGCAGCTTCACTACCGCTCAGAAAGCAGCAGGCAGAGGAGATTTTACGAAGATACCAAACGGAATGCCCGGAGTGGAGGCCCGTCCTGCTCTGGTTTACAGCTTTGGTGTAAAACAGAATGGTCTGACTGTGGAACAGATGTGCCGGCTGCTCTCAGAAAATCCGGCAAAGCTTTACGGAGTTTATCCAAGAAAAGGCGTGATAGCTCCTGGAAGTGACGCTGATCTTGTGGTTTTTAATCCGGATGCCAAATGGACCATGTCTGTTGACAACCAGGTTGCCCGCGTGGATTACTGTCCCTTTGAAGGAATTTCTGTTGAAGGGAAAGCGGAGCTTGTATTTTTAGGAGGCAGATTGGCGGCTGAGAATGGTGAAGTCTTATTGGAAAAGACAGGTGCCTATGTGGCCAGGAACAAGCCTATGGTGATTTCCTGATGATATTAAAAAGTGCCTATGCAATTAATGTGTCAGATGGAATATTACAGCTGGAAAAAAAAGATTCTCTGTGGGAGGCCCTTGGTATTCCCTTGAAAGAACCGATGATTGTGGCTTTTACCGGCGGGGGCGGAAAGACAACCTCCATGTATTGCCTGGCCGATGAGCTGTCAGCTCAGGGAAAGCGGGTAATTGTAACTACCAGTACCCATATTTTACGGCCGACTGACAGAATCGTCACAGAGGCAGCTGACTGGAAAGCCGTGAGTGATTTTATAACAAGTCATAAGGAGCTTTTTCCTTTAGCAGGCTGGGTGCTGGTTACCGGCCTGCCAGCCGAAGAGGGTAAGCTAAAGGGAATGGAACTTTCTGAGCTGGAACGGCTGACGCTGCTTTGTGATGTCCTTCTTGTGGAAGCAGATGGTGCAAAGCGCCTTCCAATTAAGATACCTAAGATAAATGAACCAGTTTTACCAGGCGGAACTCATGCAGTAATTGGCTGTATGGGGCTTAACTGTATCGGCGAGCCGTGGGAAGAAATGTGCTTTCGTTATGAACTGACACCACAGGTGTTTGACGGTCAGAAAAAGAACGGACGAATTACGCCTTCTGATGCAGCGAAGATACTGACCAGCACCAATGGGACCCGAAAGGGAGCTGAATCCATGGAATACCGGATTTTAATAAACAAAGCAGATGATAAAAGACGGCTGTCCAGTGCCCAGGCAGTAGCAGATGCAATGGGAAAACAATGGGCGAAGTACACAGCAGTAACCAGTTTTATAGAAAAAGGTCAGAATTAGAGATACGCGAAAGGGATCAGCAAGATGAAAGAGATCAGAACGGAAGACGCAGCAGGTCATGTTCTTTGCCATGACATGACCCAGATCATACCTGGAGTTTCAAAGGATGCAAGATTCCGGAAAGGTCATGTGGTAACAGAGGAAGATATCCCTGTACTGCTGTCAATGGGAAAAGAACATCTGTATATATGGGAAAAGGATGATACCATGTATCATGAGAATGAGGCTGCTGAAATACTCTGTGAATTATGCAGAAACGACCATATGGACAGGGGCGATGTAAAAGAAGGGAAAATAGAATTAAAATCCACCATTCGGGGGCTTTTAAAAATTGACACCGGTCTGCTTGATCTGATAAACAGTGCCGGAGATATGATGATTGCGTCCAGGCATCCCAATACTCCTGTGGAACCAGGGGATAAGCTTTGCGGAACCAGGATTATTCCTCTCGTAATTAAAAAGGACAAGATGGAGGCAGTAAAAAAACTCTGCGGCGGAAAAAGGATATTTTCCATACTGCCTTATAAAAATAAAAAAGTGGGTATTGTTACAACTGGAAGTGAAGTATACTGTGGAAAGGTCAAGGATGCATTCGGCCCGGTTCTAAGAGCGAAGGCAGAAGAGTTTGGCGGAGAAATACTGGGACAGACTGTAACCGATGATAAGCCGGAGCATACCTCAGAGGCCATTCTTGAATTTATCAGACAGGGAGCGGACATGGTTCTGGTCAGCGGCGGCATGAGCGTGGATCCGGATGACAAAACTCCACTGGCAATCCGAAATACGGGAGCCGAAGTAGTATCCTATGGTGCTCCGGTTCTGCCGGGAGCCATGTTTCTTTTATCCTATTATCGGAAAGATGGAAAGAACATTCCGGTAGCAGGACTACCGGGCTGCGTGATGTATTCCAAAAGAACAGTATTTGACTTAGTGCTGCCAAGACTGATGGCAGATGATCCCATAACAAAAGAAGAACTTGATAAGCTGGGTAAAGGGGGGCTGTGCCTCTCCTGTGAGGAATGTCATTATCCAAACTGCGGATTCGGAAAGGGCTGGTAGGATGAAGGTATTGATCAAAGGAGCGGGTGATCTGGCTTCCGGAATCGCCTGTCGGCTCCATCGTTGCGGCTTTTTAGTGGTTATGACTGAGAAACCCGTACCCACCACCGTAAGGCGTACTGTGGCATTTTCAAGAGCTGTTTACGAAAACAGGACAAAAGTAGAGGACATCACCGGCGTATTATGCTGCAGCATGGAAGAAGTAGAGGAAGCATTGTTAAAGGACCAGGTAGCAGTGGTGGTTGATGAGGAGTGCGGTATTCGTGAAAAATGGAATCCAGATGCAGTTGTAGATGCGATTATAGCAAAGAAGAATCTGGGTACCAGGATCACGGATGCAGACATTGTGATTGGAGTCGGACCTGGTTTTACTGCAGGGAAGGACTGCCATTGCGTGGTAGAAACAAAGCGGGGCCATGATCTGGGCCGGTGCATCTGGAACGGCAGTGCCGTCCCCAACACTGGAGTACCGGGGATTATTGGCGGCTATGATAAAGAACGGATCATACGTGCTGTGGATAACGGCGTTTTTCACCCAGCTGTATCCATAGGGACTGTCGTGGAGTTAAATGATGTGGTTGGGTATGTGAATGACGCTCCTGTGCTTGCCCAGGTAGGAGGAGTGGTAAGAGGGCTTCTACAGGAGGGAGTGACTGTTTTTGGCGGAATGAAATCAGGAGACATAGATCCCAGAGGTGTGGTCTGCCACTGTTATACAATCTCAGATAAGGCATCTGCCATTGGTGGGGGAGTACTGGAAGCTGTATTAAGTCTTCAAAAAAAGCATCTTGCGCAGAAGGAAAGGATTTCTACATGAATATGACACTGATTCTTCTGGCAGCGGGGGACAGCGTAAGGTTCAATGGCAATAAGCTGCTTTATGAAATCAATGGAAAGCCTATGTACCGTTATATTATAGAAGAGATCGACCAGCTTCCCAAAGGGCTGTTATCCAGAAAACTGATTGTTACCCAATATGATGAGATTATGGAGTTTATGAAAGACTCCGGATATAAAATCATTGTAAACAGGGACAGCAGATTGGGGATCTCTCATTCCATTCATCTGGCGTTAAAAGAGTTGGAACATGAAAATACGGATTTTTTATTTGCAGTCTGCGATCAGCCTTACTTAAAGTCTTCTACCATAGAGGCTCTTGTGAAAGGATTTTATGAAAGCAAAAAGAGACTTGCCTGTTTGTGTTTTAGAGGAGAACCCGGTAATCCTGCCATATTTGCAGGCAGCTACAGAAGAGAGCTGATGGAGCTTACGGGAGACAGAGGTGGAAAGAAGATAATCAGATCCCATCCGTCTGATGTTTTTCTTTTAGAAGCAGAAAATGCTGTTGAATTAAAAGACATTGACAACATGTCCGATCAATTAGGATAAATTGTCAGAAAGACACGGCTATTTCAGACCGTGTTTTTTTATTGCCAGTTTTATCCAACTATAGAAAAATATCACTTATTTGTTTTCAGAAGAATGAAAATCGTGTATAATGAAATCATCAAAGGAGGGGCGGTATGTGGAAAAGGCTGAGGGAACATTTCCTTATGTTAAATAAGAGCAGAAAGGAATTAAAGCAGGAAGGACTTAAGATCTGCGTGGCTTATTTTCTGCTTGGTTTGTTCTGGATTTTGTGTTCTGACAGATTGGTTCCTGCCATTGTCAGCAATTCCCGTTCATTCATGCTTTTTAGCATGGGGAAGGGAGTCTTATTTGTATTTTGTACTTCCGCATTTTTATACTATGTGATGTTGAGACTACTCAACAAAGCAGGTGCCGCAGAAGAGGAACTGAGTAAAAGTTATAAAGAACTGAAGATGCAATATAAAAAGATCGGTCTTTATGATCAGATGCTTATGGAAAGTGAAGAGAAATACCGGACAATTATAGCTCATATGCAGCTTGGGATGGCACTGTTTGAGGGAGAGAATGAAACCGACATCAGGCACTACAGGCTGATTGATGTAAATCCCTGCTATGAGGAACTGGCCTGTGACAAGGAAGATTCTGTGCTGGGAGGATATTTTTGTGACATACATGACACACTGGATCCTGATATATGGGAGCTGCTTGCAAAGACTGTGAAAACGGGGGAGCCAGCCCGCTATGAACGGTTCCGGAACAGGACAAGCACATATTATGAGGTGATTGTTTTCTGCCCAGGCAAAAACCAGCTGGCCCTCATTGTCAATAATATAACCGAGCGAAGGCAGGCTCAGGAAAGGCTGAATTATTTAAGCTTTCATGATCCGCTCACTGGTTTGTATAACAGAAGGTATTTTGAAGAGCAGCTGAAAGTTTTGGACCAGGAGTTTAACTATCCTCTGGTAATTACCATGGCAGACATCAATGGTCTGAAACTGATCAATGATTCGTTCGGACATGCGGCTGGAGACGAATACATACGAAAAGCGGCGGCAGTTCTCATGAACAACACCCGCAGCCACGATATCATATGCCGGCTGGGAGGAGATGAATTTGTGATCTTTTCACCGGGTACAGGCGAAAAAGATATTAAAAAGATGATTTCATCCATGAGTGACATGGCGAAAGCTCAGGCTGTGAATAAAATCATGCTTTCCATCTCTTTTGGATACAGCATAAAGTGCAGCAGTGATGATTCCATTACAGAGGTTTTAAAAAAAGCGGAAGATTTCATGTATCGGAAAAAGCTGATGGAAAGTCCCAGCATGAGGGGAAAGACCATTTACACCATCATGGCAGCACTTCATGAAAAGAACTTCCGAGAGGAACAGCATTCCCTTCGCGTATCAGAACTGTGTGAAAAGATGGGGGAAGCGCTAGAACTTCAGGAAGATGACATTAAGGAATTAAAAACAGTGGGCCTTCTTCACGATATTGGCAAGGTAGCAATTGAAGAAGGTATTCTTAATAAGAACGGAAAGCTTGATGTAGATGAATGGGGAGAGATAAAAAAGCATCCCGAAATCGGATACCGCATCTTAAGTACAGTGAATGAGCTGTCAGAAATGGCAGATTACGTGCTTGCCCATCATGAACGCTGGGATGGAAGCGGATATCCCAAAGGGCTGAAGGGAAAGGAGATTCCCATACAGTCCAGAATTATTGCCATAGCAGATGCTTATGACGCCATGATCAGTGAACGAAGCTACCGCCACGCGCTGCCAAAGGAAATTGCAGTCAGTGAGCTTTTAAAGGGAGCGGGAACACAGTTTTGTAAAGAGTATGTATCTATATTCATTGATAAAGTAATTAATAAATCCGGAACCGGTGCCTAGATTGTTATAATTTTAACAGGAATGAGCGGTATGCTTCTACTTTAGAAGCGTGATGCTCATTCTTTTTTGCTTTTTTATAAAGAACATGTTAAAATTAACAATTATAAATTCATAAAAAAACATTGTTTCGATGTAAAAGAAGTAACTTTTTAAAAGCGGAATGTGTCAATTTTGGAACTCAACGTGTATAATTTTGGCACTTGGGTTGAAAGTTGTCGAAAATAGTTATATGCTGAGACCGTTAAGAGACATAATTTGCATACCAATAACATCTGATGAAAAAGCAAATCTGTAGAAAAACTGATTTCGGAGATTGCTGGATAATAGGAGGAGAGGCCATGTTAAAAATAGGAGTATGTGATGATGACCATCTACTGCTGTTGGAAGCAGAAACGCGTTTGCGTAGGATTGGGATTGAGAGAGAAATGAATCTGGATGTGGAGACCTTCTGTGACGGTGATGAAATTGTCAGAGCTGTTTATTTAGGAAAGCGTTTCGACATCATTTATATGGATATTGAGATGAGACGTATGAACGGATTGATGGCAGCAGAACGAATCCGTGAATACGACCGCATGGTACAAATTGTATTTATGACATCTCATCAGAGATACATCAATCAGGCCTTTCGCTCAGCGCCAATCGGATACCTTGTTAAGCCCGTAAGGGATCCTGAATTCAATAATAATTTCAGCCACATATTAAATCTCATTGAGACAAAAGACTTATACTACCACTTCAAATATGGCAGAACAGAGAGCCAGGTATATTTAAAAAAAGTGCTGTATTTTGAAAGCAAGCTCCGACTGACAGAGATTGCATGTGAAGAGGGCCGTCACAGACTATACAAAAGTCTGGAGGAGATAGAAAACGAATTAAAAGACCGTAAGATTCGTTTTATCAGAATACACCAGTCTTATCTGGTGAGTTTCACACAGATCGCCAGAATCTCTAATGACGTAGTGGAATTAATGGATGGAACCTGTCTGCCAGTCAGCCGCAGCAGGCGTAAGGAAGTGGAAGAGATTATGTTTGAAACCATGGGGTGGTGTCAGGTTTAAAGAGGGCAGGGATACGCTCCCATGCGTGGAAATTATCATTTTAAGGATTGTAATTATATGGGAAAAGCAGCTGAGAGGCTGCTTTTCTTTCTTTTCCACCCTTTTTTCCACTTTTTCCACTTCCTAATACTGAATTACCAAAAATTACATGTAGGGTGCTAAAAATTACATCAATGAATTTTATGTCAATAAATGTATTATAATGTAACTGAAAAATGTGAAATTAAGGGAGTGTATGAAAATGATTAAACGTGGCAAATTTGTTTTAGCAGTTGCGGCAGCATTTCTGGTATCTGGATTCGTGTGTGCCTGTTCTGCCCAGGAAAGTTCTGAGCTTTTAGAAGGAAAAAAGGTTATTTTACAGATGCAGTCTAAATTACCTTTGCAGGAGGGTTATACAAATACATCTCAGACAACTCTACAGCCTGGATTTGATTCGCCGGAAAGTGCAGTAAAGAGTTATTTAACAGGGCTTAGGGATAATAATTTAAAGTACATGACAGATACCTTTTCAGAAAATAGGGAAATAGATGATATTATGCGTCAATATGCAATTCTTTGCTGGCTTGGTTTGGATGATGGAGGAGTTGTGAGTCTAAAGAATACAGCGGAGGTAAAGGCATTTGTCGATAATCTGGAGAGCGGTATAAAGGCTGTGGATCTTAAATCAGTGAAACTGGTAGGATTTGTTGACACTGGAGATTTAGATGATGCTTACACAAATCAAAAACATCAGGAAAATTTAATCAGAATAGCGAAACGGTATGGTGGGGATAAGATGGTAAGCTGTGTTGCCGCTATTGAGGTGAATGGCAGAAAATTCTTTTTGATTTTTGATGTAATAAGAAAGGATGGCCGGTGGTTTAATCACCAGTTAGGCGGAATCTTTGCCAATATGTCAGGAATGGAAAGAAAAGAGGTAGGGACACTCTCGTTAGAAACAGCGGATGATCAGATTCTGAAACAATTGGTGCCTGATTTTTCAAAAAACTTATTAGAGGCAGAAGCGGGGCATGGGGTAATAGGGGCTGCTGACACCAACGAGGAAACAGGAGGCTTCGATTCGTCTCAGATGGCAGTCAGAAAATACTTAGAATATCTTGCGGCCAATGAACAGGACAAGATGATTGGTACATTTGCAGTGGAGAGTTACGTGGATCATTTTGATATTCGGGCCAGGCTAGAAAGCAGTGGGGCATATATTTTTATGCAGCAGGAATTTAATTTCCCAGCCGTAACTGATTTTACCAGAGATTTAAACATTGAAAGCAGAAAAAATGACATTCGCTGGAATTTATTAGAACAATACACAGCATTGGGTGTCTTCTCGGAAATAGATACAGCTGATCTGGTTCAGACAGAAGATTTTGATGTGACTTTCGCGTTATCAGAATTGCCGAAACGATTGAATACCAGTACCATAAAAATTCTGGGATATATTAGTCCGGAAAAAATATCAGAGTCTTATGGTTCAAATAATTTTCAGGATATAAAACTCAGGAGGATGAAGGCTTACGGTGCAGATGATATGGAAAGCATTGCGGCTGCGTTTGAACTAAATGGTGCCCGCTATATTATTTGTATTGATACCGTGAATTATGAGGGCAGATGGTATATCAGGGAGCTTGGCGGTGAGCTTTATTCGCTGCTTGGTCTTGATTATAGGTATGCAGGAATTCTGCCGGCTGATTACATGAATAATCCAGATATTGATAGTCTGATTTCGCCCTTCAGTTGATGACAGGTCGCATAATTCATGTCGAAATATGTCGAATAAAGAGAAAAATACAGCTGTTTTTTACCAAAAATTACATGTAGCGTGCTAAAAATTACATGAACGGTTTTTTTGATGAATTTTGTATTATAATGTAACTAACAAATTAATACAAAGGTGTGGACGTATATGAAGAGATTAAATGCAGTATTGGCGGTTCTATTATGTTTTGCTTTTCTATCTGTTACGTTCCCTGTATCCGCAGAGGAAATAGCCAGTAAAAAAAACGGGCTGGACGTGATGTTTGTAATGGATTACAGCGGTTCTATGAAAACCAATGATCCGGATCATACAGGAGTGGGGATGGTCAAGGCATTTGTGGATACGGTTCACAGTGCTGACATAAGGATCGGGTTTGTGGCTTACAATGATCAGATTGTTACATCAGCGGCTCCGGCTTCGGTAAAGTCTCAGGAAGACCGTGACGCTTTAAAAAGTCTGATGGATGCTTCCGGCTACTCCGGCAATACAGATATAGGATTGGGGTTAAGCTATGCTTTTGGTCTGTCAGGGCCGGAGAGTGGTCGAAAGCGTATGGTAGTGCTGATTTCTGATGGAGAATCGGATTTAAAAGGATCTAAAACCGGAAGAACATTAGAAACTTCCAATGCAGACTTAAAGAATACCATCGAGGCTTGTAAATCCCAGGGGGTACCGGTCTATACAGTTGCTTTTGGAAAATATGACGGGAACAAAGAGATTTTAAAAGATATTGCAGGTCAGACAGGCGGACAGAATTATTCAGTGGAAAAACCTGAGACACTGATAGAAGTCCTTTATGGAATATTTAATTCCAATATGGCGTACAAAATTCAGGAAATAACCAATGGTGTTTATGCCGCAGGAAGTCAAAGTATCCGGATTAAACTGGATGATTCCTATTTAGATGAAATGGATGTTCTGCTGATCTCACCGCAGCAGATTGGTGACACTACGGTTATTTACGGAGATCAGCAGATAAAACCAGTTAATCTATTCCATTATTCTGTTGCCAAAATATCAGATGTGAATAAAGACATCAGAGAATTAATTGTTCAGACAGGAACAGTAGAAAATCAGGGATTAAAGATTTACCTGATCAGTTACAGAGATCTGATTCCAACTTTGGAATTAGATACGTCCACAGGCAGGAATAAGCCGCTGCCGTTTAAGATTTATTTTAAAGATGAAGCCGGCACTGTGATCTCAGATGAGAATTTTTACAAGGGGTTTACACCTAAAATTGAATTTTATGCAGATGGACAATCGGAAGGTGGACGAAGCAGCCTTAGTACAACTGTTAAAGATGGAGTGATTACAGGGGAAGTAACGCTTACAAAATCAGGAACTTATTACATAGAAAGCCGTTTAGACGATGCTATGGAATCCTGCATATTTGACACCGTCAGGGTTTTAGTAATGAATACACCACCGGCAGGCGCTCTTCCGGATCAAATTAAATATAATCCGCTAAGTGGTGAAAAAAAATTTGTACTCAATGATTATTTTACAGATTCGGATGGAGATGCCCTTGCCTATACACTGGAACAAAATTCAGACAGTGCTGCCAAGGTATCCATAGAAGAAGGGGTTCTACATGTTAAACCCGTTAAATCCGGTCTCCAGAATGTTATTTTTACAATATCTGATGGAGAGACAGCCATATCCTATACGTACCTGATTGCAGTTATGCCTGTATGGCAGGCATATTGGTGGGCGATTTTAATCGCGGTCCTGATACTTGGTGGGATTATATGGAGAATATTCCATAAACCCAAGCCTGAGCTTGAAGTTATAACCGAGAAGAAAGCGCAGAACCGTTTTCAGGGAAAAATGGATGCTTACTTTATTGGGCAGCCTGAGGGAGATGAAGAAATCCCGCCTCTTACCTTCCCTATGTATAAGATCAAAGACAACAGAGTCAGTCTTGGGGATCTGATGAAAGAATACCCGGAAGCTTCTGCCAACTTAGGACTGGATAATATATTTCTGATAGCAGATGAGGATCGGCGCATGATTTTGTATCATTCATCTAATTCCTCTATTATGATTGGCAGCTCTATTGTCTGTAAGAAGATCCAGTACAGTGTCAGCTTTGGTGACATTATATCCATAACCGCACCGGATAGAATCTATGATCTGGAGATTCATTATATATCAATGATTCAGTAACAGTTTTAAATCGATACCAACATAGTTGTTTACGCTTGCCATTCCTTTTTCAGGATGAGAGCGGATGAATAAAAGTAAGAAAGAGAGAGAGAAGCTTATGGAAACAATTACACAAACAAACCGGACAATATTATTCTCAGAAATCAATCCGGAAAAGCTGAATTTACTCACCCTGATCGGAGATGTCAGAGGAAAGACAAGCCTAGATGATGACAAGATCAAGGAAATCAATGAAATGCTTCTGGTAGAAAGTTTCGCAGAATTTCTGGAGAAATTTGCGCCAGTTGTTTACTCCTGGTGCGATGCCAAAACAGGAAGTATCCAGTATAGTCTGGTGAAACCAGAGAATATACCAGACAATTGCATTACGGAAATTCCGCTAAATGAAATGAACGACCTGTTAAATATGCTGATTACTCTTCAGGGCGCAAAAGGGGCTATGGGAGTGGCAAATGTGGATTTTAAGTTCAGCAATGTTCTTGATATGATTTCACCGAAAAAAATTATGGAAGATATCCGCCAGGTGAGAAAAGAGATTCAGTATACATACGGCAAGTATATGGAGCTTGATGATGAGGATCCCAAACGCCTGGATATGGGAGACCAGTTAAACTTTCAGTTTGAACAGGCGAGCCATAACTACAATAATGTTTTAGCCATGCTTCCTCTTGCAATTGAAGATATTAAAACCCGTCTCCTTCTTGGAAGCGGAGAATCGGCACAGGGCGGACAGGAATTTAAGGCCGGACTGTTAAGCATGGGAGACGACGGAGAATTAAAGATTCTGGAGATGAAACAGGAGGAGGGAACCCAGCTGGCAGTTGTAGATGATCATGTTAATTCCAGCCTGGTGCAGACATTTAGAGATGACTACGATGCTTTAAATGATACTCCTTCCGATTATGTAAGGGAACTGGTAGTCAGAACTTTCTGTCCTCTTACCTCAACCGTGGAAAGCAGCGTAGACCGTGAATTAGAAGTCCGCAATTACAATACATACCTTGAATTCTATAAAAAGAGCAAGGACGATTTTGTAAAGGCTGTAAAACCTCTGATTGAGAAGATTCTTGGCGTTAAGGCATTTTTTGATCAGTATCAGGTAAAGGAAAAAGGAATGCAGCCAAAGCTTCTTATTACAAATATTCCTTTGGAAATGTTAGTAAAATCAAGCAATCTTCCAAGACTTTTAACCTACTTAAATACCACAAATGATAAAAATGAGTTTGAAAATACTCTGTGGTTTGGAATTGTACCTGATGTGGAACTTAATCAGTCCGGTGGCGGTAAGCTTCAGAGAATGCGGTTTGCGGGTAATCAAAAAGTAAAGAAACCTGGAACCAATTCCATGGAAAGTCTTGCTACCTTGATGAATGCCATCACACCTTATAAGATTACTACATTCTTCAGCTTTTCCACCGGTGAAGAAAGCACCTTCAGCTATGTGGCAACAGAGGGTATTGGTATCTTTAAAGATAAATGTACACCTTTAATGAAAAAAGAGTACAGCGAATTTGTAGTTCCCTGTATTCCTAACGTAACCATTATACCAAAGGATAAATCAGGACTGATTCTCGATAACCGTATGGTAATTGATGAGGAAGGAAATGTTGCTCTTTCTAAGGAAAAAGAAGACATTATGAAAATGTGGATCGAGGGTGTTTACATAGGAGCAGCCTACGGCGCAGCAGGTATTGCAGCTTCCTGGCAGTGTCCGGAATATTTAAAACAGAGATTCCCCAATACGTCCATGGAATATCCGGGTGTGCGTTACGATATTGAAGCAGATGATAATGCCCTGCTTGTAACTACCAGCATGACAAAGGAAATTTCAGGATTTACCAATGCAATTAAAAATTCCATTAACAATACCGGCTTTGGCTTTGTGTTTACTTCCGATAATGCTCAGCATAAGGGCAGGGATATCAGAAATATTATGGTTTACAAAGCAAGAAATTTACTAAGCAACGGAACAGAATTCGAACCCATTTACAAGACTCTTGTGGTTACCTACATAGAAAGAATGCTGCGTTTTTACAGCGGTGATTTCAAGCAGGATAAGATCCTTAAGTTTTTCAGCAATAATCCAAGCAGCCAGAAGAGTAAATGGGATGCAAACCGCCAGTACGTTAACTCCTTACTTCAGGATGGAGATGAACTGGATTTCAATATAGATGAAAAAAATGGTATCTGTAATGTTCAGCTGACGTTCAGCAATACAACCAGAAACTTAAAAGTTGAATTGACCAGAAAAGGACAGTCTGCATAAGGAGATAATTGATTATGTATAATGCAGTAAAAATTGGAATTGATATTTTGTTTGTGGTTTGTTTTGTATTTGCCATTTACAAGGTTATAAAGAAAAAACGCGGATAATTATAGTTTCTGCGTACAATCAGATCTTTTCAGAAGTTAGAAAAGATCATTCCTATCGGTAACTGAAAGCCGAATTTACAGGGCTTATAGTTTACAAAAAATAGATAAAAGAGAATGGAGGAAAATTTATGGGACTTAGAATGAAAATCACAGGCAGCGAATCTGTGGAACTGCGTGAGACAAGCATCACAAACGTGGTGTTTGGAGCAGATATTCCCCACGATTCCAACGCAAGATCAACAGATCTTGGCTCAACGGTACTGATTGAAGGAAAGATACTGGCAGCAGTAGGCGGGGAAGCCGCAGACGATACCAGCAAGCTGGCCAGATGGTCTCTTGTTCCGGCAGAGAATTCCGATTGCTACCGTAATGTTCAGATTGATGTAGTTAATGCATCTCAGGTGGTAAGACAAATTACAGTACCCAACGCTTTCGTTGTGGACTACTCAGAGGATTTTACAGATGAAACCGGTACCGGTATTTTCAATCTTCTTATCAAGCAGAAAAAGGATAAGATGGTAAACCTGAAATTTGAAGGCGGATTCAGCGGAGAATAATTAAAATAAGGAAAAGAAAGGAAGGAACCGATTATGGGATTTACATTAAAAGTAGAAGGACCATCTACCATTGATTTAGGAACAATCAGCATTACAGGAGTGAAATTCAGAACCGATATTCCCCATGACTCCAATGCCCGTTCCACTGATATGGGAAGCACTGTAGAAATTTCAGGAAAGATTTTAACCGCAGTTGACGGAGATCCCTTTGATGGAACAAGACAGCTGGGACTCTGGTCCTTAGTACCTGCAGAGAAATCTGACTGTTATCGGAAAGTAACCATTGAAGTAATTGCAGCTTCCCAGGTAATTCGTAAATTTACATACCCCAATGCATTTGTAGTTGACTATAAAGAAGATTACGGCGATACCGAGGGTGTTGGTACATTTAAGCTGATTGTGAAGCAGAAAAAAGACAAGATGGCGCAAATCGCTGTGGAAGGCGGATACAGCGTGTAAACATGTGGGGGCTGCCGTTTGGCAGCCCTTTTCGCTAAGGAAAATAATATGCTCAACTACTATAAGATTCTGGGGGTATCCTCACAGGCAACAGAGAAAGAAATCAAGGCAGCTTATAGAAAGCTGGCAAAAAAGTACCATCCGGATGTAATAAAGGATGATCCGGAAGGAAATAAAAAGATGTATGAAATCCAGGAAGCCTATGAGGTACTTGGAGATGAAGAAAAGCGGAAGCGTTATGATCTTGGCTTTAGTGATAACCGGGAGAGCACAAGACAAGAGCAGGGGAAAAAAGGCCGTGGCTATTCAAATAATGAGACGGAACGACCAGCTCCAGATTTAAGCCAGTTTGAACGCTTTTTTGGTTTTCAGCCTGGAAAGGGAATGGAAACCTACAAAGAGACTAATAGCTCTAAAAAATCCACTGGACCGGTAAATCCGGATGATTTGTTTTCTTCTTTTTTTGGCGTAAAAAAATGATGAAGGAGCCCGAAGGTGCATGAAATCCATCAAAAAAAAGAAAATTTTACTTGATATGGCAGTGTTGATCTGCTCGGTATTATTTAACCTGTGTTTCTTTTATTTAAACCGCAAAGGCATGTGGATACAGATTCCAATCGGAGCAGTTTCGGTTCTGGCTCTGGCGGAAATTCTTGTTTTATTGCCCTCTCATGATACAAAAAAAAGGCAGGACGCGGCAGCTTATAAAAAAATGTCAGGAGTCAGTCAGCTGGTGCTTCTGGATGAAAAGGAAAGACCATTAAAATCCTGGGACCTGGCTGGAAAAACGGCTTTGATCATAGGAAAGAAGAATGACGAAGAAGAGGTCGATGTTGATTTAGAAGATTGTGAATACAGCACATTTATTGACTCTCAGCATGCAGTATTAAATTTTTGCCTGGATTCCTGGTATCTGGAGGATTTGGGTTCTCAAAATGGTGTAAAAATCAAAAAGGTGGAAGACGGCGGCTGTTATCAGGTAACAAACCGGCCTTGCAGATTATTGGCGGGAGATATTATTTACATAGCAAATACCCGTCTCTTATTGACATAAGAACATAGATTGGAGAATAAAACATGAGCTTAGTAAGATGCCCAAACGGACATGTATTTAATGCAAGACGTTATGGAAATACCTGTCCATACTGTCAGATGAAATTAAAGGAAGAAAAGGATGATACCAAACCCCTTGGTTTTGAGCCGGCTGTTGAACTGCTTCAGGAAGAGGTCAGTCCGGTATGCGGATGGCTGGTGTGCATAGCTGGAGCCAGAATCGGAATGGATTATAAAATTCATGGCGGCAAAAATTTTGTAGGCAGAGGAGATGAAATGGATATACAGATCCTTGGAGACAATGAGATCAACCGGAAGAATCACACCATAATTGTTTACGATCAGAAAAAGCGGAACACGGTGATTTTGCCTGGCGATGCAGCGGGACTTGCCTATCTGAATGAAGAAGCGGTTTATATTCCAACAGAATTAAAACCATATGATGTAATAGAACTGGGAAAAAGCCGTTTCTTATTTGTACCTTTGTGCGGAGAAAATTTTGAATGGGATGATCAAAAATGATGCTGACAATAATGATTGGTATTGGAGCAGCTTTACTTGTTTCCGTCGCAGGCAGACTTCTTTTGCCTGGAGAGGAAATGAACAGAAACGAGGAAAACGAGAGTGGCTCTTTTGGCCGGTGCGTAATCAGCCAGACAATAGGAGATAAGGAAATTCAGTCAGATATGGGAGGGTTTGAATCCAGCAGCGCAGGGGTGATGGCTGTTCTTTCCGATGGCATTGGAAAAGCCAATACAGGAAAAGTATGCGCTCAGACAGCCATGGATACTGTTCTTGACGCTTTTCAGCCCTATCAGGTTTTACATAACCCTGAATATTTCTTTAAAACATCGTTTTATGAAGCCAATCAAAGAGTGCAGAAGACACTGGGGGAACGAAGAGGCGGAACATGTCTTGCTGTAGCTTTCATAAACGGATTTACGTTTCATTATGGTCTGGCAGGTGATATAAGAATTGCCCTGTTTCGAAATCAGGAGCTGATCCCCATAAGCAAGGGACAGACTCTGAATGTACTGGCATTAAATGCATATCAGGAAGGCGTCTTATCCAGGCAGGAAACCATTTGGACGATGGAAGAGGACCGGATATGGAATTATCTTGGAATTGATGGATTTCGGGATATCGAAGTATGTGATAAACCCATACGTCTGAGGCAGGGAGACATCATTATGATGATGACCAAGGGGATTTTTGATGTTCTCTCATGGGCAGAAATGGAAGACATTTTGCTGAGAGACTACACATTAAAGGAAAAGGCAGACAGTCTGATTATGGAAGCAGAACAGAAAAAAGGTATGGACAAAGAAAACGGAAGCGTAGTGCTAATAAAAGCGGAGGTGTCTGATGAGAAGAATTAACTCTGAATTCCGGACAAGGTATATCTCGGAGGAAGGTCATAAGCTGACAAACAGAGATTACTTTGGTTATGTGGAAATGGATGACTTTGCCTGCTACGTGCTTGCAGACAGTCTTGACGGTGAACTGGAAATCAACAGTGCCAAGCTGGTGGTGGAAAGTGTGATTCGCAGCTTTGTAGAAGGACCTTCCATGAAAAAAGGGAAGTTAAAGCACTACATAAATCTTGCCCACAAGGAGCTTCTTAAGCAGCGGGGAGGAATGCATCTGAAGGCTTCCGTTGTTCTGGTTGTGTCAGACTACAGGAACATTCGCTTTTTCTATGCAGGAAACAGCCGGTTTTATCTGGTGAGAAATGCCCGTATCTTAGTAAAGACAACAGATCAGTCCCTTACTGAAAATCTGCTTCGTGAGGAGCGGATTACGCTGGATCAGGCGGCCGCTCACGAAGCACGGAATAATCTGTATTCCTATCTTGGAGAGCGGGGACAGCCGGAGATTTCGGGCTCAAAGAAAATCCGCCTTGAGGATGGTGACAGTTTTGCTCTTTTTACCAGAGGTGCATGGGAAAATTATGGTGAGGATGAATTCTTAGAAGCAGTTAAGGAGGCGACTGAGCCAGGAGAAATACTTGATAAAGCGGAAGATTCCATCCTGGGAAAACAGGAAACGGATGAGGTGGATAATTACAGCCTTGCTGTGACTTTTGTGGACAAGGTCTACCAGCCTCCTGCAAAGAAGATTACGGTAAAGAAAGTATTGCTTATTGCACTGCCTGTTCTCCTGGCAGCAGGAGGAATCAGTCTGGGACTTTTCCTTCGTCACAGAAGTATAGAGCGTAAAGAAGAGAGTCTTAAAATCCATATGGAAAGTGGCGAGGAGTATTTACGTTATGACAACTATTTGAAAGCATCTGAGGATTACAAAGAGGCAAAGAAGCTTGCTGACGGTTTAAAGAAGAAAAAAGAATCCAAAGAAGCAGATTTATATAAAAGGCTGGCAGATCAGATTCTTCTGGCTGATGATACGATGAAAGGGGAAGCGTATCAGAAAGCCCAGGATCTCTATCTGAAAGCTAAGGATTTATCCATGGAATCGGGAAACGTGGGGAAACAATACATAGAGAGTCAGTTAAAGCGTACCAGAGATTATATTAGTGTATTTGATTTAATCGAGTCGGGACAGCAAAAAGAGGGATATGGTGAATTGGAAGGCGCATTAAAAGCCTACCGCGAGGCCAGAGACAAGGCAGCTTCCCTTTATTTTGCAGCTGGAAAAGAAGAGGCAACAGCAAAGCAGGCAGCATTAGAAGAAAAGATGGATAAGGACAGCCAGAAAACAGCATCTGCTCAGGCTGCGGCAAAAGAAGAGAGCAAAGCTGCAAAAGAAGCAGAAGATGAGTCTGTGAAGGCTGACGAGGAAAAGGCAAAAAAGGAAGAGGATGAACAGCGGGAGCTGGAAAATCAGCAGAAGTTAAATGATCAGAAGAATGCAATAGATCTGGAAAATAAAGGAAATGAGCTTTTGGCTGACGAAAAGTATGAAAGTGCAATCACTTATTATCAGACTGCCCAGGCAATCTATGTGCGTCTGGAACTGTCCGATGTTGCAGATGGACTGAACCAAAAGATTGCTTCAGCCAAAGCGGGAATCAAGGCAAGAGAAGAGAAAAAAGCCACTTTAGAGAACGATTCCGGATCAGACAAAGAAACGTCAGGAGAATATGGTCCTGGAGTTGACAGTAAAAAAACAGATAAAAAGTAAAGTGAGGAAATATACATGAGCCGATACACCTATACCTTACACCCGGGGAAAAAGGAACCGGATAGAAATACCTATAAAAAAAGCGGGCTGGAAAGTATGACTACTTTTCAGCTGAGAGAAATATGCCGCAGGGAAAAGTTAGTAATACCGTCTGGGAATTCTATGGACCGGGAGGGACTGTTAAGGTTGATTATGCGCTTTCGGGGGCAGAAGGAATATCGGCATATTACCTCATCCTGCAATGGAGGGCTGTCCCGTCTTCAGGAGTTTTTTGACAGGAATTTAGTACATATCACTTCCAGTCAGAATGTGAGAATACCTGGTACAATTGCAATCCATCAGGGAACCGGCTTAAATGAACTTGACGGATATACGGTTGAATCTGATGTTTTGCTCTATGAGGGTAATTTACTTCTTGTAGATGAAAACTTCAGTATTTATACCTGTTTTTACATAAAAAAAATAAAAGATACTTATTATTTGTTCCAGGGAAAGGACATGGAAATTCTTCCTCTGGAAAAGCATCAGTATTTTATTCTGTATTTCCCAAATGAGCGGGATTCAGAATTCCTTTATGACTGTTACCAGGGAAATCATTCTGTAATACCCGGACATATGGAAGGAATCCGGATCCCGCTTTTAGACATTGAAATAAAAGAGGTGGCAAAAACAGATCTTCCTCTTGTAATTGACTTTGGAAGTTCCAACACTGCCATGGGAATCTGCTTAAATGACGGGTCTGTTAAAATTGCGAAGGCGGGGGGCGGAAACATTATACCCAGTGTAATGAGTGTCAGGGAAAGGGAAGGAAAACCAGAGTTTGTATTTGGTTTTGATGCTCTGACGCTGGCTAGCCAGAATTATCAGGATGAGGATATCCCTGTTTTTTACGATATGAAACGGTGGATCAGTGATCCCAACCGTCCGGAAGGCGTGATTTTAAAAAGCGGTTATAAATATTTAATTCCACGCCGGGATATGCTGAAGGCATTTTTGGAGTATTTAATTGATCTTGCCAAGCAGCAGTTTAAATGCAGCTTTCAAAATATACAGTTTCTTGCTCCAATCCGCCAGAAAGAAAAGTTCCAGGAATTGTTTAAGGAGCTTTTACCGGATTATTTCGTGAGCTGTGAACTTGATGAGGGGATGGCAGTTCTCTTTCACAGCATATATGGAATGATTAGTCAGAACCTCTATGAGAGGGGACGAAAATATCATGCGCTGATCATTGACTGTGGAGGCGGTACTACAGATCTGACTTCGGGCCGCTTCTTAATTGATAACAGCCGGGTTTCCTACACCATTGATCTGGAGACAAGCTATGAAAACGGGGATACGAATTTTGGCGGGAATAATCTGACATACCGTATTCTGCAGATGCTTAAGATCAGGATTGCAAAGGCATGGGGGTATATAAAAGCAGGAGAAACCGGATTTACTAATGAAGGAGACAACATTCAGGAATTAACGGATCAATATAAGAGAGCGGAGAAATTTCTCCCAACCTGTTTTAAGGAATATGAAGAACGGGACAGAGAATCTTATTTCCGTGTAAAAAACAATTATTACTATTTATTTCAACTTGCAGAAGAGATAAAAAAATCATTTTTCCAGGCAAGATTCCAATATGAGCTTTTAATCAGTACGACTCGAAATGAGGAAAAGAATCAGATGTTTCTGGATAAATGGAAGCTTTCTGTATTTGAGGATGGCCATCTGGTTCATGCTGACCGGGAAATCTCATTTTCTCTTTACTTAAATGAAATTGAGAGAATTTTAAGACCGGATATATACCATGTTATGGAACGCTTTCTGGATCAGAAGTTTGAGCAGGGGGAGCTTCAGGACTATGAGATGCTAAAACTTACGGGGCAATCCTGCAAATCAAGTCTGTTTACGGAGGCTTTAAAGCAGTATGTCCCAGGAAAACTAATTCAAAATACAAAGAGAGAAGCGGATGAAACTGAACTGAAAATGTGCTGTCTAAATGGTGCACTTTCCTACTTCATGAATTGTAAGAGGGGATATATGAAGGTAAATCAGAATTACCAGGTTCGGACACTTCCTTATGAAATTATGGCTTATACCCATGAAAACCAGGAAAAGATACTGATTCGAAGCCTGGATCCGGAAGAACATATCGGATGCATTTCCCGGTTTATGGTTGGAAAGCAACTGGATCTTTATTTAAATGATGAAAAGGGAAAACATTTAAAAACCTGTTATTTTCAGTATGATACAGCCTCTTTTGACCAGACAACCCAGGAAGAGATCGACACTCAGTATGCAGGTAGTGTCATTCAGGAGGAAACAGATACCATTTTGGAAGGTGAGATGAAGTTTTTTGTATGGGTATCCAGAAAAAGATGGGGCTTTATTGTGCTTCCGGTTTTGAGGGAAAATGAGGTGCTATATAAAGGAAAAGAGACATTCTTCGATTTTGAGGATGATACGTGGGAAGAGAACTTTTTTGACGGGAGGAAGTAAGTTTGATGGAAGAAATGAATCTGGATCTTTACTTAGCTTCCGGATCATTCTTTAAAAAGCTGTTACTATAGAGACGGTGGTGGTAGTGGGAGATAGATATGAAAGACAGTTCTAATAAAAAAATCATTCTAATCATATTTACAGTAGTGATTACAGCATTATTGATAATTGGAATCATATTTGGTGCTTTTATGATGTTATTAATAAAAATGAAAGAAAAGCAAAAGATAGAAGATCAAGAAACGCAAATTCGAAAGGCAAAAATTGTCGAGAGAGCAGAAAATTATCTTGAAAATAAATATGGAATAAAATTTTTGGTTAACCCTGATGGCTTTAATGATATTGAATCATTTATACCAGGAAAAGTAGAACATAATTATAAACTTTATTATGAGGCCTCATCATTGGAGGATCCCAATTATGTATTTCGTGTTTATTTTGATATTGATACAAATAACAATCAATACAGTGAGCAAATACGAGATAATTATTGTTGGAAATTTCTACGGAATGAGTTGAGATCGTGTATTGAAAATGAATTAAATGGTATTTTAAAGGAATATAAGTTAGTAATTAAAATCTATCCAAGTTTAACATTTAATAATAATATAACGCCAAAGTCGCAATTGCTAGACTTTTTAAAAAGTGATTTAAGACTGGATATCAATATTGAATTGTTTACTCCTAATAATAATGAGATGAAAGGTAAAGAGCAAATAATTATTAATTCGATAAATGAGTTACTAGAAGAGTCAAACAATAGTGATATACAATTTACATATTATATAGCTAAAAGCATAAAAGATTTTGAAAATATAAATGTAGCAGAAGAAGAAAAATCGAATTTAATGATTTCACAAAATAACAAAAATAATTCAAATGATTCAAAGAGTTCAATAGAATTAATAAAGAAATTTGATATAAGGATGAGTACTAATAAATAACAGTAAAAGAATTAAAAGGGAATACAAAAATGGCAATAAACATTAGGAGGACAGGCACGAATGGACCAGATAGAAGAGATGAAGGCAATGATCCGGGAAGAGATACAGTCAATCAGCAATTTGGAGGAGAGGATTGTATTTAAAAATCTGATGGAGGGAGTTTTTTTAGAACTGTATGAGACAAATGTCCAAATGTACCGCATGTTAGAGGAGCGGGTGATGAATGATCTGGTGTATGATGTCAACCGCTATCTGATTCGGACAGGCATTATAGAACGTGGATATTTAGACAATTCCCATCATTTAATGACTCCCATTTGTGAATCGGATTTGGATACTCAGGTATTTGAGATTTCTGAGGTAAGAAAAAAACTTGAGGAGGAAGGACGTTTTTGTCTTACTACCGTATTTCTCCGTTGCGATGCCATGGAGGTGGAGGAAGTCTTGAAAAATCAGGACAACTTTACCGGTAGGTTAAAGATAGGAGAGGAATATCCTGTTTCCATTTCACTGGAGCCCAGCAAACGATACAGACAGGAGTTAGAGCATCTTTATCACCTGTTTATGAAAAATGGCATACCCTGGAAAACAATTAATGCCCCCTATCTGTTTAAAATGGCGGATATCTGTATTACCAGTCTCCCGGAGGAAATTGGTGATGATGAGGTTATTACCAGTTTTGGAGCAGATTTTGGAGAATATAATCCATTTGTTCAATACGATATGATACCAATTTGGAATGTAAGGCATTTAAAGCTGGAAAGTGTGGGATTTCCAGTGGCCTGCAGTGATCATGAAAACTATGAACATGTGATTTCCATTCGTGATTTCGGAACAGATCACTCGTACCTGGTAGAAGAAAAAGCAGGAATTCGAAGCGTCAGACAAAGCGGAGAAAAGCTTCTTGTAACAGGGCAGATTGCAAATGCAAAAAAATGGGATGTGTATATGATCAGAAGTGGGGCCGACCAGAAAATTGATCGTTACACCTATCCTGTTATGGAAAATTTGAGAAAAGATGGGTTTGCGGAACGTTTTCAGGAAAAAACAAGACAGATGGTGAAGACAAAAGGAGAACTGGAGCGGTTTATACGTGGATTTGGACTGGAGGAGTTTATCGAATATAAGGACTGTGCTCTTTTGGAACAGAACCAGGAGGCTCTGGAAACCTATCCCATGAATTTCTTTATGGAGGATGAGATCCGGGACCGGTCGGGGAAAAAAAGGTTAGTTATTTACTTTAAAGCGAGAGGGAGAGAAAAGTGGCTTTTAAGGGATTTGGCAAGCTTTATTACCTCTGAAGTTCAGGAATTATATCCGGAATACGAATGCGGAGGAAAGCTCATATGAATTATTTGTGGGAAGCAATGCTTCAGCTGAGAAAGCAGGGGGTGTCGGAATCTACCGTGCGTTTTAAAATGCCCCAAAGATTCAGTTCCTATATGGAATTGTCCATACCATGCTTAAACCAGGAAGAGATGAAAGAAGGGGAAGTAATTGAAGTAAACCCTTACTACCGCTTCTACAACATTTTCAAGGATTTCTACCAGCCGGATCTTAAAGATTATCCCATGCTACGTGATAATCTGTTTCACCTGATCTTCCATCTTCTCACTCAAAATGATGCTTTGTCAGGTATGACTAAGGAGGAGTATCATAAAAAGCTCCTGTACCGGGATTTAGAAGAATGTGCATTTGGAGAATTATCCAGATATGCCATAGGGCTATTTACCCGGGATGAACGGGAATTTATTTTAAGCGGTATGTTAAAGCAATATGAAACCGGAAGCTCTCTGGATATATTTAAGGATATGATGGAAGAACTGATTCCTGACAATATTGTGTATCACAGCAACCAGAATTCCTATGAAATACTGGTGTTCATCGGCAGAAAGATGGATAAGACATTGGAAGGGAAAATGGGATTTTTAGTCAATATGTTTGTAGAACTGCCTTACCATGTGGATATTTACTACGAGCACCATTTTGGAATTATGGCTATTGAAGAGACTATGGAAATAGATGAAATTATTATGTGCTGACAGGAGGCGGTGAGATGTTTCAATATGTATATCCTCAATTTGAGAAAAAAAGGCTTCTCAGGGTAGAGATGCTAGATCAATTAAGAGATTATCCCAAAAATTTATTTGATTTGTCTTTACAAGGGTTCGGAAATGGTATTGTAAATGGGTGCAGCTTTACCTGGGATAATGGGGTACTGACTATTTCTCCAGGGATCATTTATCACAATGAAAAACTGTATATGCAGACGGAACCCTTTGTAATGGACTGTAAAGCAGAAGACAGAATGCGGTATTTAAAAGTACAGTTTCTTACAGAAGCGAGAGAGATGGGAAGAATTGTCGGTAACACAAGGATTGTGATGGAGGACAAAAAAGCAGACGGCACAACTGAACTGGAATTATGCAGATTCCGGCTTCAAAATGGTGCAAGACTTCGCAGTACCTATGAGAGCTTTTCAGATTATTCAACGGAATACGATACCATAAATCTGATCCATCAGCCTTATGCCACAGCAGGTGGCTGTACGTTAAATCCTAAACTTATACGCCAGTTTGCCAGAGAGTTAATAAAAGGTGGAGTATCCGATCCTCTGGATGCAGGTTTTTCCATGGCCGCCTTATCGAATAACGGAGTAGTGTCAGTTTCCTGTGTGGAAGAATATCTTTCAGCCAGACATGGAGAGGATTTTAATGGGAATGGAAACGGAGCCATCTACAGGGGACTGTTGGATATACTAAAAGACAATGGAAAAGGTGAGTTTAAGAGACGAACCGGAAATCATGGTAACAGGGGGATGCTGCTCATTTAAACATAGGAAAAACAAGGAGTAAATGTATGGTGGAGCATATTACATATGAAGATTTAAAAATTAAATGTAACATCAAAATAAAACGAATACTGGAACTTTCCATAAAAGAAAGTATTGGTATACATGCCACGGCTATGGTAACAGCAGAGCTAGAGCCGGGGAGTTTTTCAGTATCCGGGGAGGAAATGAATAGCCAGCCTCTAAAGATATATAGTATCAAAAATAAAAAAGAAATTCTGCTTTTTTCAGGTGTAATCAGCAAAATTCGTGTAGAAAAGGAATCATTTCATGAAATTCTTTTTCTCACTTCCTACTCAATGTCATGGCTCATGGATCTGGAAAAAAAGAGCAGATCATTTCAGGACTGTAATAAGTCTGTTTTGCAATTGATTCAAAATATAGCTGAAGAAAACTCGTTTACAGTGATTTCATCTGTATCAGATCGTGCTATTACAAAACCGTTTATCCAGTTTGAGGAAACCGATTGGGAATTTATATTAAGATTATCAACACATATTTATACGCCGGTAATTGCAGCAGATAATTATGAAGGAAGTGGGGTATATCTGGGATTCCAGAAACATGGTGACCCTCTTAAATTAGATGTTTTAAGTGAACGCTGGTGTATGGATGCGGATTATGCAAAAGCTCTGGACTGGAGAACCAGAGAAGCCTGCTATTATCAAGTGGATACTTACCAGATTTTGCATCTGGGACAATGTGTCAACTATAAAAATGGAGTTATGTGGCCGTACTATGCAGAAATGAATCTGAGAAAAGGAATTTTGTATTGTACATACAAGCTATCGGGGCTGAATCACGGAGTGTATCCAACGATTTATAATTCCTGCATAAAAGGTGTTTTATTGCCAGGAACAGTACTGGAACGTAAGGAAGAGAAGATTAAAATTCACCTGGATATCGATAACGAACAGGATACAGGCAAGGCGTTTTTTTATCCGTGGTTTCCTGAATCTGGAAATTTACTGTATTGCATGCCGGAGACAGGAAGCAGGGTTCGCCTTCAGATTCCAAGCGGGGATGAACAGGAAGCATTTGCAGTAAGCTGCGTTCGCAAGAGTGGACAGGAATGCGCAGAGGCACTTGATCCGAATAACAGCTGGTTTATTACAGGTGCAAATAAAAAGATGGCACTTAGACCATCAAATCTGGAATTGACTGCTGATAATGGGAGGTCTGAGATTTCCATACAGGATAGTGTAGGCGATATAATACGAAGCAAGGGAGAATTGTTGCTTCAGGCAAAGGGAAAGGTTATGCTGCGTGGTAAAAAGATTGAGTTGATGGCACCCACTGAGGTTACAGTTGTAAAAAAACGGTTGGGAAATCCAGCAGTGGTTAATATCTGTCATAATCTTGATTGCATGGGAGAAAGTACGATTTTAAAAAATCTTAATGGATCAGAGGAGGAAAGTGCAGGTCCCGGTTCCCGTATAGGTAATCAACAGAAAATGGATAAGCGGACAGAAGAAAGGATGAAAAAGGAGAAAGAAAAGATGCAGATGAAAATGAAGGAATTGGCAGAAAATAAAACTACTAGTTATGACTTTGGTCCATCAATTGTAAATATTATTTCTGCAGTACCTCAAAATCCAGAGCAGGATCGATTATCCCAGATTGCAGCAGGTTTTCGGCCTATTGCTGGAAGAATGAAAGGAGATTAAGTATGTCATATTCTGTTATTAATGGAGCAGTAGGAAAAAGCCCGTTAATTGATAAAATTAATAAAATTCCTGTCTGGCAGGTTAAAAGCGGAGTCCAGGAGCAGATGGAACAGCTTGTTACAGGACACAGCGGGGAAATCTGCCAATCTGCCCCGGTTTCGTTTAATATGTGCAAAAAGGAAATAAAGGAACAGTTGCACAGTATGAAATTAGAAACGGGGGAGGCAAATGGAGTACGTTGACGCTAAAACACTTTTTTTTGATGGAAGGCTGGCAGTACAGCTGCCAGATACTTTTCAGGCAATGGAGACTGAGAAAGTAGAATTAATGTACCCTTATGAACAGAGACCTCAAATCATTCTGGAGGATGGGGAGACACATCGGTTTTGTACCTTCTCTCTTTTAAAAGAACAGAAGTTGGCAGCAATTCAGGTGGAGTATGTCATACGAAACATTACTGCTGCAATAGTGGGGCTGTATCCTTCGTGTCTGCTGACCGATCCACGGTTAGCTTGGAGAAAAGAGGGGGCATATGGATGGTTTTCTTTTAAAAGCATTATAAAAGAAGGAGCAATTCGAAACTTTATGTTTGTTTTCTCTGTAGATGAGTGCATGATGCTTGGTACAATGGGGTGTTTTATTGATGATGAGGAAGGAAAAAAGCAATTATTACAGATAATGAATTCAATGGAGGTACCTGAAAGAAAGCCCTCTTATGCAAGAAGCAGTCAAAGCTTTTTACAGGTAGCTGCAAAAAATAATGGAGGAGGTTTATGAAAAAAGGTACTTATGTGGATGAAAAAATCATCACTTTACAGAACTTCGTCAAGAGAAGAACAAGTTCATATGAGCTGCTGACAGATGAAATCCCAATTCGTGGAAAAGGTGTACGATTTGTACCTTTTACTTTGTTAGATGGAAAAGTAAATGCATTGATACCTGAAGATTTCACAGAAATGCCCGAGATGATCGCAAAGGTTCGATATATTAGCAACAACCGGCCACCGGTATTGCTTACAAATGAACTTTATGATGATAATTTTGGCTTTCATCTTTTAAAACATGAGGATATTCATGAATATACCAATCTGGATGAACTCATTGATCAAATGCAGGATACGGTTAAGTTTCATACACCGGAGACTGTAATTTACGGCAGGGGTAGTATTGATTTAAAAAGAGCCGACGGCAGGTGGTTTGAATACAAGAATTTTACGCTGGATGATGAAACATATAACCTGCAGTTTCTCATTAGTGCAGAGGAATATCTGTTGGCAGGAACCTTTAATTGCAGGATGTGTTTTTATGATGATTGGAGAGAATTCGTGCTGAAATCGCTGGAGTATATAGAAATCACAGGAAAAGGAGAATTGAAAAATGAAAGCAGATAAAATCCATATTTCTCAATTTGAGTTCCTGACACTGGAGAGCCTGGAGATAGACCGGGAAGTGGGGGAACATGCAACCGCTTATATATGCGGATATATTCGTGATAAGGATGTGGAAGCTTACAAAGGTAAGTTACTGGAACGTATGTGGGTGAATATCACAGGAGAGGATGAAGAAGGGGGTACCCAGAATCTTATGACAGGAATGATTGCTGGTTTTTCTCTGGAACCACAGCCTCATGCTACCATGCTTACCCTGACATTAAAAAGCGGTACATATATAATGGATGGGAATAAGCATTATCGTTCTTTTCAGGATACAGGTTTAACCTATCTGGCTGTGTTGAGAGTTATAAATCAGACTTATGGTGAAGCTGATGTAAAAGTGAAGGGAGTTCTGGATTCCTCTACCATAGACTTTTTATTGCAATACAACGAGACTGACTGGGAGTTTATCAGGAGGATTGCCAGCCGTTTTGGTATGGCTGTAACACCTGCGATTACCAGAGAGGGAGCTTATTACTTTATAGGTGATGCTAATTATTCTACGTACACCATGCCTGAATCTGCCAGCTTTAGTGTGGGTAAACGAGTCGATAATTATATGAAATGTGGAGGAAGCAGTTCTAATTCACTTATGGAACAGGATTACATGGAATACCGCATTACTTCAAGGGATATTTATGATTTATGGGACAGGCTTATATTGGGGAACGAAGGCGGGTATGTGTGTAAAATTGAAAGTAAATATTTACATGAGGAGTTAACACACACCTATACATTACGGCCTATCAATGGAATGCGCGTAATGTTGGAGTCAAACAATTATCAGTCAGGCTGCTCCTTCCAGGCATCAGTCAGAGAAGTCACTGGAGATATGGTAAAGATTGAATTGGCTGGAGATGAAAATGCCAGACAAAATATAACGAAATGGTTCCCTTATTCCACGGGATACTCATCTCCTGATGGAGCAGGGTGGTACTGCATGCCGGAACCTGGAGATCGCGTCCGCCTGCAGATTCCAGATCAGATCGAGGAGAATGGTTATGTAATCAGTTCTGTACATATGAAGACGGGAAATGACAGGAAGAATCCCGATCATAAGTCTTTTAAGACGAAATATGGAAAGGAATTACTTTTTACACCCGACAGTGTGGAACTTACTAACAACAAAGGGATGTCAATCAGAATAAAGGATGGGGAAGGGGTGCAGATAAAAAGCAGCAAAGATATATCTATATCTTCCGGAGGCAACATGACTATTTCCAGTGAAGATGCCTCTCTTGTGATAGCTGGAAAAACACATGTTAATATTAAGCAGGGCGGATCAGGGTTATCAATAGATAAGGATATTACATTTACCGGCGGAAAGATAAGGATACAATAATGGATCGAAAAGAAGAATTAATGACAGCCATGGAATATATTCTGCCTGAACAATTTTCGAAAAGCAGCAGGAGTATTACACTGCATTGCAAAAAACATAGCAAGGAGATTGTACATACATTTCTGGAAGCTTTCAAAAAAGCGGTAGAACAGGCCGCAGTTCTTCAAGACGAGAAGAAAAAGGGAAAGGTGAGATATATTCTTTTTTCACACTTGTACAGTAGCATTTTTCTGCAGCGCTATTTTATCAGGATAGATTTAATGGATCATGCATTTTACAGCGATTCGTCTAAAGCAGTGTCTTACTGGGATGCCAGAGATATTTATCAGCTTTTTGAGGAAGATGTGGAAGCTATCAGGGAACAATTGGGAAAAAATTACCCCAGAATCCGTGAATATGAAGCAGATTATATACGCTACGCTTATGCACCGTATTATCATGGAGTGACCAAAGCATTTTTACAGGCAATGCTGGAGGAAGCATTGCCTGAGAGCAATTTTCTTCCACAACAAGATAGATTAGAGAGCTTTGTAAGTATTCTGTTTGGAGAGTATATGGGAGAAGCGGACATTCTCTTTCATTTAGGGGAGGAGTCAATATGAGATATTTCATGATATATGCTGATAAAAAGAATCCGCAACCGCGATTTCTTGACTGGTACACTCAAATAAGACCGGGTAGAACGGATAGTCAGATCTATGAGGAGCTTTCCAGACAGAATCATTTTCAAGTAGAATTAAACAGGGAGATACAATTCATGGACCTTATTTGCCACCCCTGTTTCATGGTCTCAAAGGAATTTGCAGCATTAATCAGAGTATATAGTCCGGAAATCCAGTTCAAATATGCAACATTAAATGATAAGGAAAATAAGAGAAGTGCTTTTTACCAGATTCCTAATTTACCGCAACTGGATTGTCTGGATGAAAAAAGTGAAATAAGCAGAGCTGGAAGTGTAATTATTAAAGGTATTTTAAAAAAAGAGAAAATACAAACACATTCTATTTTCAGGCTTGGGGGTATAAAAGGACGATATATTGTGGCAGATTTAAAATTTGTAGAGAGTGCCTGCCGAAGAGAAGTTATGGGTATGAGAATAGAGGAATTTGTGGTAGAATGAAAGGAGAAAGCGTATGGGTTGGTTTTCCTGGTTACCCGGTATGTCTGAAAAAAAAGAAGAGAAACCGGCGGAGGCGCTGGTGTTGGGGGCTATATTACGTTGCCCGTATGGTAGCCATGACAGCTATCTATATCTGGATACTTCCGGTACTACTGTAAATAAATTGCCGAAAGCAAGTGTGGAGGATTATAAGGCATTGTATAATATCCAACCATTTGGGTACTGTATGGAGGGCGGATTCTGTGAGGACTCAATGAGTTTCGATAAAAAATGGGAGAACCCAGAACCACAGAGAGAAAAGATAAATGGAAAGGAAATCATAACAACCAAATCTCTTCTTTCCTGTAGAACATGCGGGATGGAATTTAAAATAATTAATTCGGGACAGGACGGTATTAATGCAGAGCATATTTTATTAATGGAAGATATGGATAAGAATTATCCTGGACTACGGATACTACTGGATAATACAAATGGAAGCCTATATTTAAATGATGGAATGTATAATACAGCGATTAGATTTATAGAGGATCGGATGAATTTAAATGGGGGGGAGATTACTATTCCTACCTTGTTTAATAAAAATAATCTTGAGGGGGCGTATATTAAGGGAGCATTGGGGCGTTTGATAATGGAATGCGATACGGTATCAGCGGAGACTTTATCAAATGGGATACAAAATACGTTTAGCAACAATGATAAGGTTGGGAACAATGAAATAAATTCTCTTGTAATAAATAAAGAAATGATAAATCAGTTAAGGATAGTTTGTAAAGATGTAGATATTGAGATAGCTACAGATCCTGCTAAGAGATGGCAGGAAAAAAACAAACTGTCTCTGAGTGTTGCAGCGGAAGTGGTGAGTAATTTTACATATGGGGTGATAATTTATTACAGCTCAATTGGTAACGTGAATAATAAACAAAACACAGGTGAGAAATCTGCAGTAGAGAAGAAAAAAACAGGAGGATCTGGTACTGAGGGGGCGGGTAAGAGTATTAATCCAAATGAAATTAGATTTAGCCAGGGTTCTGTAAATGGTTCCGAAGAAATTATTAATAGTATGAAGAAAAATGGCTGGGTTGGAGATCCAATTGATGTTGTTAAAATGCCTGATGGTAAAATCACTACCCTTGATAATACAAGAGTAGCTGCGGCTCGTCAAGCTGGGATTGATGTTAAAGCCAATATGCATAGTTATAGTGAGCCTTTACCAAATGATCTGATAGAAAGGTTTACCACAAAGAAAGGAATTCCAACAACTTGGGGCGATGCATTAGAATTAAGGGTTGGAAAGCAGAATTCAGTTTTTAGGAATACATATCCATCAGGTTCATTTGATATGCCCAAATTAAAATAAAGGAGAAATTTATGTTAGAGAATATACGTGAGATAGAAAAGGAATATGAAAATTTTAGATTTCCGCAGTCTTATTTAAAAGTTATTGAATTAAATTTAGTAGATTATGAATATTGGTATCTTATGGATAAAGAACAAATTAGAACAAGAAAAGAAGGGTTAAATAAGCGTTTTCCAAATCGCAATTTAATACCTTTTGCCAGACGAGACGATAATGATGATATTGCTTGTTTTGAAATAGGCTTTGATGAAAAAGTATTTATTGTTCACGATTATGCAACAGAGGGATATGAAAGAAGGCAAGAATTTGATAACTTTTGGTCGTGGTTTATTAGCGCTATAAAAGAACTAATTGGAATAGAGTAAGGATGTGAAATTATGAATTATTCTGAATTAAGTAAGGAAGTATCATATGCTTTACGTCATGCGCCATGGGAGTATGAACTAGAGATGGATGAAAACGGTGGTGTACCACTAGAGCAACTATTATCTTCTTTACACCTTACTTCAAAGTGGAAAAATCTTACTGAGAAAGATATAATTGAAATGATTGAAACATCAGAAAAGAAGCGGCATGAAATTTATGATGGTAAAATCAGAGCATTTTATGGACATTCTCTACCTATGAAAATTATTAAAGAAGAAAAGAAGCCCCCAGAATTTTTATACCATGGAACAGCAAGAAGATTTTTAAATTCTATTGAGGAAAATGGTTTGCTACCCCAAAGTAGGCAGTATGTTCATTTATCGCAAGACGTTAAAACGGCTGAGACAGTAGGGAAAAGGCATGACAATAAACCATGTATTTTAATAATTGATTCCTTAAAGGCTTGGAATGATGGAATAAAGTTTTACTATGGTAATGAAAAGGTATGGTTAGCAGATATGGTACCTTATAAGTATGTTTTAGAAAAATAACAATATATCTTCCTATTTGTTAATTTACCAAGATTGCCTAGGGAAGGAGCTTAGAATATGGCTGGTTTCAGTTTAAATCTAAGCTCTTTTCCAATTGATAATTTGTAAATGATTTTCTACAGCGAAGAAATTCAAAAGGTGAACGATATATATTGTCGAGAATAAATTGGTAATATTTTATGTGGTACACCCATACAGATACCTTAGAAAGCATTGAATTTGGCTACTATCAGAGCAGTTACAACCACCTAACAGGTGTCTCTTGTCTAATTTACAGCCACCTGAAAAAATTCATCAGTTTGTCTAAAAATCCTTAAGCAGTCGGCATTGCCGCCTGCTGTAAACTGGCAGGAGCACCGTAAGGTGCACCTGCCTTTAACCTGCATCATTTTCAACCCCATGGTTCATCCCTGCTTTTGGAGTAAAATAGGGTGAGAATCTTATAGTTCAGGAAGTTATAAATGGTTGCGATTGTGCGACTTGAGGGATATGAAAAACTGGTCTATATGCGACATTTTTCTGAAAAAGCAACCAGAAGACGAACAGGAGACAATAGCAATCCAAACAGTTATCAGGCGCAAAAGGAAAATTCTATGTTTTTCAAATTTGCCCAACGAGGTGTTTTATTGCCTGAATGGCATACATGTTCCACCATTGGTTTTAAAGGTCACACAGGGGCAATATTTTGCGACACAGGTCAAACCGAAAGTGGTCTATTTATTCTGTTCCACCAGAAATTTAGCTGGTTCATCTGCCCCATGGTTAATGGTGAACCATGAATTTACATTAAAGTGTTTCTATGGTAAAATGATGATGCCGGGGGTTACAGGGGGTAAAAACACTTCTTCTGTAACTCCCTTTTCTGTTCT
>CAURBV010000008.1:0-216874 GCA_963523055.1 uncultured Paenibacillaceae bacterium
GTAGGTCCAATAGGACCGGTGTCTCCAGTAGGTCCAGTAGGACCGGTGCTTCCAGCGGGTCCAATAGGACCGGTATCTCCAGTGGATCCAGTAGGACCAGTGCTTCCAGCAGGACCCTGAGCCCCATTGGCACCAGTAGCGCCAGTAGCACCAGTTATGCCAGTAGCGCCGGTAGGCCCAGTGGTACCCTGCGCGCCAGCAACACCGGTAGGCCCAGTAGGACCAGTGGTACCAGTGGCACCAGTAGCACCAGTAGCACCAGTAGGCCCAGTAGCACCAGTAGCACCAGTAGCACCAGTAGCACCAGTAGCACCAGTAGCACCAGTAGCGCCAGTAGCACCAGTAGCGCCAGTAGCGCCAGTTACACCAGTAGCGCCGGTAGGCCCAGTAGGCCCAGTAGGCCCAGTAGCGCCAGTGGCACCAGTAGCGCCGGTAGGCCCAGTAGGCCCAGTAGCGCCAGTGGCACCAGTAGCGCCAGTTACACCAGTAGCGCCGGTAGGCCCAATAGGCCCAGTAGCGCCAGTGGCACCAGTAGCGCCAGTTACACCAGTAGCGCCGGTAGGCCCAGTAGGCCCAGTAGCGCCAGTAGTTCCAGTAGGACCCGCGGGCCCATTGGGACCTTGAGCACCAGTAGCGCCAGTGGCACCAGTAGCGCCAGTGGCACCAGTAGCGCCAGTGGCACCAGTAGCGCCAGTAGCGCCAGTGGCACCAGTAGCGCCAGTGGCACCAGTAGCGCCAGTAGCACCAGTAGCGCCAGTAGCGCCAGTAGCACCAGTAGCACCGGTAGGCCCAGTCGGTCCTACACAACGACAGCATTTGCACCCACAAGGTTCACAATTTATACATCCATGATTGCAGCATCTATCTGATGAACACTTTTTTGCTCCACAACAATCGCATATATTTATTTCCTCTAATTCCTCAGGCCTCATAAAACTCCCTCCTATAAATCATTTAATAGCGTTATTTGACGCCTAATATATAATATTCAAAAATAACTAAACTGAGATATATAAATTTTATGGTGTGATACACAGGGAAAAGAGCGTTTGAAATGGCAAGACCGAAAAAAGCAGAAGGTGAGAAATACATAAGGCAGGATATAAGCGTGGTCCAGAGCAGTTTAAGAGAGTGTTGGATCATTACCAGAAGGAAGACCGCTCCATTCCCTGGGTGACCCTCAAGGCGTTGGAAGCGTACCTGTTATAGAGTTTCTTCTTTAATAATGCGTAACGCTACACAGTAAAACTGAAATTGGAAGAAATATTGTTCCTTGATAATTGAGTATTGATAGTTGGTAGAATAAGTTATATAATTTGTATGAGGTTTAATTATAGAACGTAAGGAGTATTATTATGGGGCAGTTGGCTATGGATGGTTTTGTGACGATTATTAATCTGATTATATTGGCTTTAATATTAATCGTTATAGGAGTAGGCATATATGCTTTATTCCTAGCTATAAAAGCGTTAAAAATTTATATAAAAAAGAATTCATAATATCTTACATGACAAGAAATATAAGTGCCAGCTATCAATTCGGTAGTTGGTTTTTTATTGCGATTAATTAGGGAAACGAGGTTTTAAACGAGTATTATCATGAGATTTTACAGCATGGTAAAAAACAATAATTCCATTTTATATCTTCGTTTTGGAATCCCTAAATTTAACGAGAAACCGCCCCAGGCATTGCTTTTGGCGGTTTCCATTTGTGCTGACCAATGACTGAAATTCAGCCATTTTGCAAACGCCCCTTATTCATTCATATCATGGTTTAACAATACCATATGAAGGTGATCTTCCCATTTTCCGTTAATTTTTAAGTACTGAGGAGAAAGACCTTCTTCCTGAAAGCCAAGCTTTTGTGTCACCTTCAAGGATCTGATATTCCGTGGCATAATACTGGCTTCAATCCGGTGAAGACCATAGTCCTGAAACATAATTTCAATTCCTCTTTTTACAGCTTCTGTCATATAACCCATATTTATTTCATCTTTATCCAGGTTATATCCAAGAAAGCAGGAGAGAAATACTCCTTTTACAATGTTGCTGAATGTCAGGGCACCGATCACCTTGTCTTCTTCCCCTTTTTTGGAGATCCATAGTTTTAATGCATTACTGTCTGCAATCTGGTTTTTCAGCTGTTTCTCCTGATATTCCGTGGTGTAATATTCCTCTGGTCTTACAGGTTCCCATTCCGATAAAAATTCCCGGTTTTTTATATAATAGTCCGTGATCATGGGTGCAAATGACAGTTCCGGTGTTCTTAGTAAAAGCCGTTGGGTTTCATAAAATGTTGACATGTTTTCCTCCTATTGTATTAAAAATTTGGAGTAAAAGTATACCATTGTTGTAGGGGTATGTCAAGAAAATTTAAAACATGATAACACATGTAAAGGAATGGAAAAAGCCGTTCTTTACATGTCAATAGATATCAGTTACTAGGGATCAAGACCGAAAGGCTGGAAGACCGTAGACTTGAAAGCACAAATAACTGCTTGTGATTGCCATATTACAAATGTCACTCAGATGAGTATGAATGCTTATTTTATAAATGGTACATGGCGTATAAATGTTCGTGCCTTAGCGAAGATGAAACTAAAGTCGCCAGTGCTGTGATAACGTTCGATGAACTTTGGCCATGTAGCTAAGAGGCTGGGCCGTATCAAGGAGGGCGTTGTATATATTTTAGCATCTCGTTCGTTTAGCTGTCACTTGGAAAACACACCGTAGAAAGAAAAATAGTATTATTGGAGCATTAGAATTAACATACCATATTGTGAAAAAACAAAATTTAGAGTACAATAGAGAAGTATGGAGGAGAGTAGCAAATATGAACGAGAACATGGAATATCACACACATAAGGCAGAGGATGGAACGGAATACACCCATTCCCATTTACCCGGACACCCCCATAAGCACACGAATACAAAGGTGGTTATGAACCGGCTGTCCCGTGCGATCGGACATTTGGAATCTGTGAAACGTATGGTCAGTGAGGAACGAGACTGCAGTGAGGTTCTGATCCAGTTGTCAGCTGTTATATCAGCGCTGAATCAGACTGGAAAAGTGATTATTAAGGATCATATTGAACATTGTATTGTGGACGCGGTGGAATCAGGGGACAAGCAGGCGATTGAGGATTTGAACAAGGCCATCGACCGTTTTATTAAATAAAACAGATTTCAGTCTGGAGGAAACCTTATCCAGTAAAAATGAATTGCCCAAACACACTTTTCGAAGTATAATTACTTGAAGTGTGTTTTTTTATACCAACAGGCAGAAAATGTAGAAAGAGGTAGATTCATTTGTTAAATCAGTTTTCCAGAACCCAGCTGTTACTGGGGGAAGACGCTATGAAGCGTCTGTCAGAAGCGAAAGTCGCAGTATTTGGAATTGGCGGAGTGGGCGGATATGTTGTGGAAGCTCTGGTAAGAAGCGGAGTCCGTTCCTTTGTTCTTGTTGATGATGATAAGGTATGTCTGACCAATATAAACAGGCAGATTATAGCCACCAGAAAAACGGTTGGCAAATATAAGGTTGAAGTAATGAAGGAGCGGATCTTAGAGATCAATCCTGATGCTGAGGTGGAGATGCATAAATGCTTCTTTTTACCGGAGAATGCAGGAGATTTTTCCTTTCAGGACTATGATTACGTAGTGGATGCGGTGGATACGGTAACAGCCAAGCTTCAGCTTGTGATGCAGGCAAAAGAGGCGGGCGTTCCGGTTATCAGCTGTATGGGTGCAGGAAATAAGTTAGACCCCACCAAGTTTGAGGTCGCTGACATTTATAAAACATCGGTTTGTCCCCTTGCAAAGGTTATGAGAAGAGAGTTAAAGAAGCGGGGAGTGAAAAAGCTTAAGGTGGTTTATTCAAAGGAAATACCAACCAGACCCATCGAGGATATGTCCATCAGCTGCCGAACAAACTGTATCTGCCCTCCCGGAGCTGCCCATAAGTGCACGGAGAGACGGGATATTCCCGGAAGTCTGGCATTTGTGCCGTCTGTTGCAGGTCTGATCATCGCTGGAGAGGTCATTAAAGACCTTGCAGGCGGGCAGCAGAAAGCGTAAAAGGAATAGGAGATAAGGATATGGATTCAGAATACATGGATACTTGTGAATGCAGTCTGTCATTACAACAACTGGAGCAGATGGATCAGTCAGACTATGTTCTGGTAGATATCAGAGAGGAAAGAGCCTATCAGCACGGGTTTATTCCAGGCGCCATTCACATGGAGATGGAAGCAGTCTCAGCGGATGATTGCAACCTTCCCAAAGAGAAAAAGATCGTTTTGTATTGCTTAAAGGGTGTGATCAGCGAGGAAGCGGCAGAGACTTTAAGAGAAAAGGGATACATGGCCTACAGCCTGGCAGGAGGTTATGGAGCCTGGCTCATTCAGACCATGAAGAAAGAAGAGCAGGGTCAGGGCAGGCTGGAAGAGATTGAAAAGAGTATCAGAAAGAAATTTCACAAGGAACTATTCAGTAAATTTGCCAAAGCAATTAATGAATATGAACTTGTTAAGGAAAATGACAAAATAGCCGTGTGCATCTCAGGCGGCAAGGACTCCATGCTGATGGCGAAGCTGTTTCAGGAGATCCGACGCCACAACAAATTCCCTTTTGAACTGGTATTTCTTGTTATGGACCCGGGCTATCACGAAACAAACCGTCAGGTAATTGAAAACAATGCCAGACTTTTGAATATTCCCATTACCGTATTTGAAACACAGATTTTTGATGCAGTCTATGAAGTGGAAAAATCCCCTTGCTATTTGTGTGCCAGAATGAGAAGGGGGCATTTATACAGCAAGGCGAAGGAACTGGGCTGCAATAAGATTGCACTTGGCCATCACTATGATGATGTGATTGAGACCATTCTTATGGGAATGATGTACGGAGGTCAGATCCAGACCATGATGCCAAAGCTGCACAGCACCAATTTTGAAGGTATGGAGCTGATCCGCCCGCTGTATCTTATCAGAGAAGATGATATCAAACGGTGGCGGGATTACAATGACCTTCATTTCATCCAGTGCGCATGCCGGTTTACGGATACCTGCACTACCTGCAGGACAGATGGAAATACCGGTTCCAAGCGGGTGGAGATTAAGAATCTGATCAGTCAGTTGAAGGAGACCAACCCCTACATTGAAGGCAATTTATTTAAAAGTGTGGAGAATGTTAATTTAAGTACCATCATTGCCTATAAAAAGGATGGGGCTGTTCATCATTTCCTGGATGATTATGATGAAAAAAAGACTGATAAAAAAGAAAATCAGGAAGAAAATTAGAAATAGGCTTGAAAAACATATTAACCTTGTGGTAAATTATGAATAGGAGGTTATGCATATGAAAGTTTCAACGAAAGGCCGTTATGCCATCAGACTCATGATTGATCTGGCAGAGCACAATAACGGAGAATTTATCACACTGATGGACATTGCCCAAAGGCAGGAGATATCAGAGAAGTATTTGGAATCCATAGTCTCTATTTTAAGTAAGAATAATCTCCTTATCTCTTTACGAGGAAAAGGCGGCGGCTACAAGCTTGCCAAGGACCCGGAGCTTTATACCGTAGGAAGCATTTTGCGGCTTACAGAAGGATCTCTTGCGCCTGTATCCTGTCTGGAAGGGGAGACCAACAACTGCAACAGAGCCGGTCAGTGCCAGACTCTGGAGATGTGGGAAGGTCTTAATAAGCTGATTAATGATTACTTTGACGGGATAACCATTGCAGATTTAATTCATAAGAATGATTATATGAATAATTATGTGATATAGGAGAATTGGATATATTCTTAAAGGATTTTGTTGTAGAAGTTTTGTATCATTGTTAAATATGGGATAACGGAAAGCAGACATCGAAAGATGTCTGCTTTTTATGTATGCAGGAAAATTTAGGTAATCTCCAGTGATTCACAGCTTTATGGAATTACGGCAGCACGGACCCTTAATTCCACTTCCGTTCCTTTTCCAGGCACACTATGATAGGTTAGGCCGTACTCCGAACCGTAAAGGATCTGAAGACGGCGGTGTGTGTTAAAGACGGCGATGTTTGTTCCGGTTTTGCTGGTCCCCTTTCCGGATAAAAGGCCGGAAAGCTTATCCTCAGGGATTCCCACCCCATCATCGGAAATCAGGATTACAGCTGCATTCTCTTCCAGCCATCCGGTGATAACAATGGTTCCTCCTTTTGGGACTTTTTCCAAAAGGCCGTGGAGAATTGCATTTTCCACCACTGGCTGAAAGGTCAGCTTTGGAATGGTGCAGTCCATCATATAATCAGGCATATCGTTGACCAGATCAATGACCTGATGATACCGCATATTCTGGAGGCGGACATAGATATTTGCATGCTCCAGTTCATCTGCAATGGTGCTCAAGGTTTCTTTCCTGCTTAGCGTCAGTTTGTAAAAATGGGAAAGATCCACAATTGCTTCTGATACCTCATCGGTTCGCCCCTGTTTTGCCAGCCAGTTGATCATGTCCATGGTATTATAGAGAAAATGGGGATTGATTTGAGCCTGGAGCGAGTGAAACTCGGCAAGCCTTAAATCTTCAGCGGCTTTGTTCTGCTCCGCAATCAATTGATTCATGGCTCTGGTCATATAGTTGTAGGTATCAATCAGTCCACCGATCTCATCGTGATACACAGAATCAGGCAGAGGGGTGGGAGGGCCGGAGCGGACTCTGGACATCTGTAGAATGACGGAGGAAATCCGGTTGGTGATGGAATGGGATAGTTTGGTTGCAATTAAAAATGCAGTTATGATGCAAATGAGATAGATGAATAAGAAGCCTATCACAATAAGGACACTTTTCTGGATGATGGATTTGGTGGGAATGACGGCAACCATAAACCAGTTTGTTTTCTGTATGTGATAAAAACCTGCATAAACATCTTCTCCCAGAATCTTTTTCATGATAAAGTTATCGGATGACATAAAATAATCCCGGACCTTGCCATAACTGAAATGATAAATCCCGGCAAGTCCATGATTGGAGGTGGCCACCGTGCTGTCCCGGTCATTAATTATATAGGCCACACTGGTATCCTTGGATAAATTGTTTTTCAGAAGACTTGCAAAAGGGGCTTTGGAATAGTAAATGGCAATATAACAGGTGCGCAAATCCTCATTATAGGGAATGGAAGCTTTTGTTATAAAGGCCATATCTCCGGATTCCTTTACCTCTATGGGACTTAAATAAAACTCAGGACAGAAAAGAGAGCTATAAGAACGGTTTCCCTGAAAGATACCATGCCAGTACGCACCTCTGGCTTCGCTCATAGGACGGAAGATTCGTCGGGTGTCTTCCTTGTAAAAGATGGGCTGGGAATTTGGCAGATCCATGTAAATGCGAATGTCGGTTATGTATTCTCCATCAATGGTTTTTTCCGCCAGTCTGCAAAAGTCTATGGCATCAGCAGAATCCGTGAGCGGGTCAGTGGACTGGTAATTCCTGGAATGGAACAGCTTCCGGTAATAGGGATGCCCTTCCAGGTCTTTTTGTGCGGTAAGAATGGTATCAATGAGCAGATCGATCTGTGGTATAGTCATTGCAGAGGCTGTCTGTTCTGAGCGGACAGTATAAGCTAAAACCATATTGTAGAGTTTTCCGTAAAAAAAGAGAAACATAACCAGCATGGGAATGGTGGTTATGAGCAGATGAGTAATGGTAAATTTTGTTTGCAGCATCATATTGTTGTAATAAGTCTTTGCCCTTCGTATCAGATGTCTCATTTCAGCATTTTCTCCCTGTAATCAGATGGTGATAAGCCAGTCAGCTTTTTGAAGCTTTTACTAAAATAATTTCCGTTGCTGTAACCTACTTTTAAGGAAATATCGGCGATCTGATAACCAGGATCCGCCAAAAGTTCTTTTGCTTTTTTCATCCGGTATTCTGTGAGATACTGATTAATGGTCTGCCCGGTTTCATTTTTAAAATAGGTACATACATAAGAGGCAGATAAAAAAACCTCATTTCCAATATCCCGAACCGAAAGAGAATCGTTATAATAGTGAGTGTGGATATAATTTTTTATCAGAAATATAGTGGAATTATCCGGCATATAGGACCTGGCTGCTTCAAAGAGCAGCTCTGTTATTTGTGTCAGCTTTTCATGAAGCTTATTGAAACTAAAACAGTTCTCAAGAAGCTTCATGGCATTTTCCGGTTCTGTGGCCGGAGCCAGCCGAAGTTGCTGGCGGCAGTCTTCTAATGCCATGAAAAGCTTATAATACAGGTCTCTTGCTTCATGGGGAAATATATTTTTCTGCTGATAAAATTCATGATGAAGCTGTAAAAGCAAATCTTTAACCGTGTTTAAGTCCTTTGATAAGACAGCGTCTGAAAGTAGAGGGACATAACGATCATAAGAACCATTACCTGGCTTTTCTGCGTTTACAATCATCTTTTTTTCAGGAGTAAAATAGGTGCCTGAATCAAAGAAAAAGCTGCTTTGCATAAGGGAAACTGCGCTGGCATAGGAGTCGTAGGCTTTCGAGATGCCGGTATATGTTTCCCCTTTGCTGATATAAAATGCACATGTCTGCTGAAAGCATTTTTTTAAAAATGCACCAATCCGATCCATGGACTGGGAAGAAGGCGGTGCAGGAGATACGATGTGAAAAATGTGGTATTGGATGTATTTTGAAATATAGTAAACTTTGTTACAGGAATAAGAAAGGAATATTTCCAGATCCGTCAGTATTTGATTCATGTGGTTTAAATCTGCCTGGCTTTGCTCCACTTTTACAACAAAGGAGGTAACACTTAAGGAAGGCGTAAGTTTGATATTCAGTTCCTTTGCCAAAACAGCAATGGTTTCTCTGCTGTCTTTATATGGCTGAGTCAGGGCAGCGGCAAAAGATGAGTCCGCTTCTCTGGAATAAAACAACTCATTTTTTACGGTTTTCATATTTTGTCTGACGCAGTGATAAGCCTCTTTTATGGTAGCGGCCACTTCTGCGGGATCCAGCGGTTTTTCTACGTAGTTTATGGCTTTCAGGCGTATAGCGGCCTTTAGATATTCTTTGTCGGAATAACCGCTCATGAAGATAAAAGTGGAATGGGGGAGAAACTTCTCCAGCCGTTCCACCAGCTCAATCCCGTTCATTCTGGGCATTCTCACATCACTTAAAACGATTTCCGGTCTGACTTCTCTGGCAATCCGAAGTCCGCTTACGCCGTCTTCGGCCTGGAACAGCGTAAAGATTCCCAAAGACTCCCAATCAATGGAATTGATCAGACCGATTCGTGTAAGCTCTTCATCATCAACAATCAATAATTTCATTGCAGTACCCCCAACCAGCAATAATATAGTTCTATTTTAACTAAATATAGAAAGAAAACAAGGAAAAATAGAAAAATAAATTATGATAAATAAAAACACAAAAAGAAATTACCCATATCAAAAAATAATACCGTTTGCCTTCCCCCCTGCCAATGATAAACTGATATCAGTTGAGAAGGGAGGAAGAAACGGTGTCCGATTACGTATTGGAATTAAAAGGGGTTACAAAAATATTTCCCGGGGTAAAAGCCTTGAATCAGGTTCATTTTAATCTGAAAAAAGGTGAGGTCCATGCATTAATGGGAGAGAATGGGGCAGGAAAATCCACATTCATCAAAGTGATTACAGGGGTCCATAAAGCGGAAGAGGGAACGATCTTTCTGGACGGTGCTGAGGTGGATTTTAAGGGACCGAAAGATGCTCAGGCAGCCGGGATCTCGGCAGTTTACCAGCATCCCACTTCTTATCCCGATCTTTCCGTAACGGAAAATATTTTTATGGGCCATGAAATGATAAAAAATGGTATCATTCAGTGGAAGCTTATGAATCAGGAAGCAGGTAAGCTGTTAAAGGAGCTGAATGCAGATTTCAAGTGTTCCGATGAGATGGGAAACCTAAGTGTTGCTCAGCAGCAGATGGTGGAAATAGCAAAGGCGCTCTCAACACAGGCGAGAATCATCATTCTTGATGAGCCGACCGCAGCGCTGACAAGAAATGAATCAGAAGAATTATACCGGATTATAGATAAGTTAAAGGCTTCCAAAGTTTCGGTTATCTTTATTTCCCATCGGTTTGAGGATATGTACCGGCTGGCTGACCGTGTAACCGTATTTCGTGACTCTAAGTACATCGGCACTTACCAGACTGGTGAGATAACCAATTCTGATCTGATCAGAGCCATGGTTGGGCGTGAGATCAAAGATCTTTTTCCAAAGACAGAGATCCGGAGAGGTCCGGAAGTCTTACGCATTGAACAGCTGTCAAGGACCGGATATTTTAAGAACATCAGTTTTAATCTGCATCAGGGGGAGATCCTGGGACTTACCGGATTGGTGGGAGCAGGCCGGACAGAGGTGGTCGAGAGTATCTGCGGAATCACAAAACCTGACTCAGGTAACATTTACTTAGAAGGAAGACGACTGCTTATAAAAAAACCGGCTGATGCCATGAAGGAAGGAATTGTGCTGCTTCCGGAAGATCGTCAAAAAGAGGGATTGATCCTTAGTTGGGGGCTTGGGCGCAATGTCACCCTTCCTGGTTTAAAGAAGTATTCCAGACGTGGTGTGATCAATGAAAAGATGGAAGATGAAACCGCAAAAGGGCTTCTGGAAGAAGTGGATACCAAGGCAGTTTCTATCTTTGATCCTGCAAGTTCTCTTTCCGGAGGAAATCAGCAAAAGGTGGTTGTGGCAAAAGCCCTGAGCCAGGAGATGAAGGTGGTCATTATGGATGAACCGACCAAGGGGGTGGACGTAGGGGCAAAAGCGGAGATCTATCAGATCATGGGTGATTTGGCAAAAAAAGGCTACGGCATTCTTCTGATCTCTTCTGAAATGCCGGAGATTCTCGGTATGAGTGACCGGATCCTGGTGATGTGTAACGGCAAACTTTCCGGAGAATTATCCCGTGAGGAAGCGACTTCGGAATCCATTCTTCAGTACGCCATGGAAAAATCCGAAAAGGATATGGAAAGGAGTTTGGACTAATGGGAAAAAATAGCTTAATAAAAAGGATCACAGGCTCCAGAGAGGCCAGCCTGCTCCTTGTTCTCATTTGTTTATGCATCATCATACAGATTTTAAGCCCTTCATTTCTGACCGCCAAATCCCTTCAGGACATGGTAAAGAACAACGCGGTCATTATGATCATGGCATTAGGAATGCTGTGCGTTCTGCTCATCGGAGGCATTGATATTTCCATTACCTCAACCCTGGCAGTATCCGGTATGGCTGTGGGAATGCTTTTAAAGTATAATGTGATACATAATACATTTCTGCTATTTCTCATCGCCATATTAATCGGTGCCGTGTGCGGTACCGCAATCGGGCTTGTGGTATCAAGAGGAAAAGTGCTTCCAATCATAGCGACCATGGGATTTATGTATATCTACAGAGGCTTTGCTTATCTCATAGCCAAAAGCCAGTGGGCAAGTGCAGAGAATCTGGGAGACTTTAAAAATTTTGCACTGGAAAAAGAACTCGGTCTCGGACTTTTAAATAACGTGATCGTCATTGTACTTCTATGCTATATTATCTTTTTTGCGGTCATGAAATGGTCGGGAACGGGAAGAAAGATCTATGCAGTGGGAAGCAATCCGGAGGCAGCGGCCATATCCGGGATTAATACCATGAAGATAAAACTGATCGTCTATACGGTTATGGGCATGCTTTCCGGTTTATGCGGCGCTCTTTCGGTTGCTGTGTATTCCTCTGCTCAGCCAAACATGCTGTACGGAAAAGAAATGGATGTGATCGCCGCCTGTGTCATTGGCGGGGTAAGCATGTCAGGGGGTCGGGGAACCGTAGCCGGTGCTTTGCTGGGCTCTTTAATCTTAGCGGTCATAGCAAAGGCCCTGCCTCTGGTGGGAATTGATTCCATCGTACAGAATACGGTAAAGGGCGTTATAATCTTAGCTGTCATTATTTTAAATGTAGTGGCTCAGCGTATGATGCACAAGAAAAATCTAAAAAGAAGGGAGATGTAGCAATGGCGGGAAAATCAGGCAGAAGCATATCTGCGCAGTCAGATCAAAACTGGAAAAAAAGGATTTTAAGCTGGGAAGGTGTACTGGTTCTTCTGTTTCTCATGGTAAATCTGTTTTGTATGGTTATCTCACCAAGCTACAAACCGGTGAATGTACTTCGAGAGATGCCGAAGTATTTAACGGAAGTCTTTCTTTTACTTCCTATGGCGTATATTCTGATTTTGGGTGAAATCGATTTGTCAGTTGGAGCTACGGTCTGTCTGTCCGCAACTATCGCCTGTCTAGCAGGTAATGCGGGGGTACCGTTTCCCATTGTGTTGTTGATTGGAATCTTAACAGGAACCGCCTGCGGACTCTTTAACGGCATTGCCGTGACCCTGTTTACAGAACTGCCGTCAATGATTGTTACCTTAGCTACCATGATTATTTTCCGTGGAGTTGCAGAGATTGCTTTGGGCAGCGGAGGTTCTGTCTCTCTCAAAAACAATCAGGGCTTTCGCGCCATGGCGGGAAAAATCGGTCCCGTTCCTTATATTTTCTTTGTTGTTATAATTGCAGCGGTCATTTTCACCTTTCTGTTGAGCAAAACAACATTTGGGAGAAAGCTTTATGCCATTGGCAGCAACCGGAAAGCTTCTTATTATTCCGGAATCCATGTACTGAAAATACGTCTTCTGGTGTACACCGTTGCAGGTATGATGGCGGGCATCAGTGCCATGTTTCTTGTATCCGTGCTGTATGGCGCCAATACCACCACGGGTAGCGGCTTTGAACTAGATGCAATCGCCATGGCTGTGTTTGGAGGAATCTCAACGGCCGGGGGAAAAGGAAAGCTGATCGGTGCCATCATATCCGCATTTATCATTATCTGTTTAAGAATCGGTTTAGGTCAGATCAATATGAATCCTCAGGTCATTCTGGTGATCCTGGGAACACTGCTGATTCTGGCAGTCATGATACCAGAAATAGGTAAAAATGTGAAAAGGAAATAACTGTGATACAAGACACCGGGGGTGTTTTAGTATAAAACTATGATTAATAAAGGGAGGTTATCGTAAGATGAGAAAACAAATGGTTTGCGGAGTCCTGTGTGCGGCAATGGCGTTTGGAACTCTAACCGGCTGCTCGGGGAAAACAGAGACTGGGGGAAAACAGTCATCGGTGACTCAGGAAGGAGGGGGAAGTTCTTCTGGAAAGACGTATGCGGTCATCACAAAATCAGCAGGAAATCCCTACAATGAAAAGATTGCTCAGGGATTTCAAAAGGTCATTGAAGCGGAAGGAGGAACTTGTATCGTAAAGCATCCTGAGTCTGCTACGGCTGATGCGCAGGTATCCGTTATCCAGTCGCTGATTTCTCAGGGCGTGGATTCTATCTGTATCGCTGGGAATGATGAAAATGCCCTGCAGGCGGCCTTAGAGGATGCAATGGCGGCAGGAATCAAGGTTTCCTGTCTGGATTCCAAGGTCAATAAAGACAGCAGACAGACGTTTGTCAATCAGGCAGGAATCAAAGAAATCGGCCAGGCATTGATGGAAGCGGTCTATGATATCTCCGGCGGTGAGGGAGATTGGGCCATTCTTTCCGCCACCTCTCAGGCCACCAATCAAAATGCATGGATTGAATCCATGAAAGAGGTGATGAAGGAAGAAAAGTATTCGAAACTCAATCTGGTAGAAGTGGCATATGGAGATGATGAACCTCAGAAATCCACAGATCAGACTCAGGCTCTTTTATCAAAATATCCGGATTTAAAGGTGATCTGCGCTCCTACTACAGTCGGAATCAATGCGGCAGCCAAGGTCCTTCAGGACGAGAAATCAAAGGTAAAGCTGACTGGTCTTGGGCTTCCTTCTGAAATGGCAGAATACATAGGGAATGATGAAGCACATTCCTGTCCATATATGTATCTGTGGAATCCTCTTGACGTAGGTTCTTTGGGAGCATATACCTCTATGGCTCTGGTAGAAGGAAAAATCACAGGAAAAGCCGGCGACAAGTTTAAGGCAGGAGAAATGGGAGATTACCAGGTAATAGAAGCCTCTGATGGCGGTACAGAAATAATCCTTGGACCTCCGTTTAAATTTGACAGCTCCAATATTGCGGAATGGAAGTCTGTTTATTAGTATTGCTATAAAACGGGTTATCCTGTTTCTAAGAAGAGTTTTATAAGTAAGGCTAAAGGACATGGTGACATTGGGAAATGTTGCCATGTTTTATTATGTTTATATTAGCGCAAAGCCATGCTAACCTGTTTTTGTCGATTTTTGGAAACTAACCAGTACGAGAGGTTAATTTCCTATTCCTATGTTATAATGGGGTAGGGGTGAGCATATGAAAATAGATCGTTTAATCGGTATTATTACAATCCTTTTGCAAAAGGAAAAAGTAACAATTTCGCAGTTGGCGGAGCGGTTTGAAGTCTCAAGCAGAACCATCCAGCGTGATATTGATCATATATGTAAAGCTGGAATCCCTATTGTGTCCATGCAGGGATATGGCGGGGGGCTTTCCATTGCAGAAGGTTATAAAATCAATCAGACAATACTGACGCAAGAAGAATTGAGTGCAATTTTTATGGGTCTCAAGAGCATAGACAGCATTTCAAAATACACTTATACTCAAAGTCTTATGGATAAATTCGCGTATAAAAAGAGTGCTGTTCACTCTGACCAAAATAGAATTATTATTGATTTAGCCTCATTTTATCAAGTGGACCTTACTGAAAAAATAGAGTTGATAAAACAGGCCATTAATAATCGGGAACTAATTAAGTTCCAATATTATTCTGAAAAAGGAGAAAGCGAACGTACGATAGAGCCTTATTTCATTATATTTAGATGGTCGGCATGGTATGTTTATGGGTACTGTCTAGCCAAACAGGATTATAGACTCTTTAAATTAAACCGTTTAAGCAAATTGCAAAGTCTTAAAACAAGTTATGAGGAACGAGTTATTTCAGAGGAAGAACTTGATTTTGATCATTATATCTGGCGGGATGATATAAAACTGAAAGCCCTTTTTGACATAAGTGTAAAATACAGATTAATTGATGAATATGGTCCGGAATGTATAATATTTGATAATCATTCCGGAAAAATAATATTTGAAAACAATTTTACAAATCGTAATTACTTACTACAATGGATACTAAGTTATGGCGATGCCGTAAAGGTCATAGAACCTCTTGATTTAAAGGATGAAATTTGCCTGAATGCAAAAAATATATTAAATCAATATAAGTAATACGACATGCAGTTGTCGTATTCTATTTGTTACGCTATACACAGATCAAATACGAGGGAGGAATTCAGTATGAAAAAGGAAATCTCTATTTTTGAAATGCCGGAGAGTCTTTCCGGGTATGATACAAAGCAATACCTGGAAGTCTGCGGCAATTTGTCTTGGTATGATTTAGTGACAGCCATGCCGTCACTGGTATTCGTCGTTACAGGTTGGAAATCCAACGGTAAAGAAAACGCCTGTCTGCATTCCTGGTCATCCTTTGCGGGCAGTGGAGCTGACAATTTCATCTGTATCATGGGAAAAGTAGATAAAGGCGGACATATGTATCAATCATTAAAAGAAACCCGGGTTTGCGTGTTGAATTTTCCTTCAAAGGACATTTATGACCGCTGTATTAAAACGATTGGAAATAATGAGTTTGAATTAGATGAAATTACTGTATCTGGTTTAACGACAGAGAAAGCCTCAAAGGTTAATGCGCCGCGAATCAAAGAATGCTTTTTGAATATCGAATGTGAGTTTCTATGGGAACATGAGCTTTTTGCGGGAAGTAAAGAAGTGGTGGTTGGATTGAGAGCCGTCAACATTTGTATGGATCGCGATCGCTACGACCAAAGTAAGTCTGGCAGATACGGAAAAAACGGATATTTATATCAAATTGACCAACCGACCAATCCAGAAACAGGAGAAATCACAACCGTAAATCACGGAACAGTGGAACCGGGTGCTCCTATGGAGTGGATTACGAAATAAACATAATTTTCGGGTGACTTATTAAAATATGGTGGAGATCAACCTAAATTAATTTTTATGAGGTAGCAAAGAGACTATTACATTCATGATTAGAAAATCGTTAATGTAATGGTCTCTTTTACAGATTACCGTCATCTTAGCAACAGTTCCATGAAAAAAACAACCCCGCAAGCCGTCAGGGAAACGAAAATCAATGACTTCCCCCTATAAGCCATCACCACAGCAGCCGCCAATGCCGCCGCTGCGGACCAGATACTCCTGGTAGCTGACAAAATTGCCGGAAACGTCATCACGGACAAGGTTACATAAGGAACATAGAAGAGAAAGGACCGTACCCATGTATTTTTTATTTCCCGCCGGATCAAAGTCAGAGGAAGTACGCGGATGGCGTAAGTCACGATTGCCATTACCAGAATGTATACATAGATACGGTCATTCATAACAATCCTCCTCTTTGGTTGGAAATGGAAATAAAAATGCAGCTGCACCTGCAATTACAACTGTTAAAAGAATAAGTCTCATACCAGAAGAAATCATACGCAGCCATGGAAGCCAGGAAAACAGGAAACTGAGAATCATGGAAGCAGCCACTACCCACGCCAAAGTATGGTTATCCCTTGCGGGAGGTACGATAATCGCAACAAACATGGCGTATAGCCCCACGCTTAATGCACTAATAATCCGGTCTGGAAGCAGGCTTCCTGACACAGCTCCGAAAGCAGTTCCAAGTGTCCAGCCAGGTACGGCTGCAGACAAGAGACCATAACAGTAGAGTGGATCTAATTTACCGGATTTGCAGACTGAAACTCCAAAAACTTCATCTGTTACGCCGTACCCAATAAGAAGACGGTGGAAAAAAGGAGTATCTTCTTTAAATTTCTGGGACAGGGAACAGGACATTAAGCTGTATCTTAAATTAATCACAAACTGAGCGAGAGCCAGTTCTCCAAGGGATGCCCCTGTTTTAATAATCTCAAGTCCGGCAAACTGTCCGGCTGAGGTTAAGTTGGTAAGTGACATCACGATGGCCTGCCATGGTGTAAGCCCCGTATTGGCCGCCATGATGCCAAAGGTAAAGGATACTGCAAAATACCCAAGCCCGATCGGAATCCCGTCCTTTAGTCCGGTATTATATTGTAAGCTGCGCTGATTCATAAAAATCCTCCGTAACAGGGTTTGTAGCCCTTTGGTAAACTAAGAAAAATATACCACGGTTCTTTACATCAGTAAAACAAATGTTTATAATGGAAACATTAGGAAAACTGATGGATAAGGGGGCGGATGAATGAACCGGTACCGGGCAGTTGTTAAAATTGCAGAATGTGGGGGATTTACAAAGGCGGCCAGAGAGCTGGGCTATACACAGTCTGCTGTCAGCCAGATGGTTCAGTCTCTGGAAGAGGAACTTGATACGATTCTTTTTGTCCGGTCAAAGAAAGGTGTAACACTGACTCCGGACGGTGCAGAACTTATGCCATACATAAAAAATATCTGCCATGCATACAGGGAATTGATGGAAAAACGAAGTGAGATTGAAGGAATTCAGAATGCTTCCATCCGGATTGGAACATTTGCCAGTGTATCCTGTCACTGGCTTCCGGGACTGATGAAAGGATTCAAAGAGAAATATCCTTTTGTCAGCTTTCAGCTTTATCAGGGAGACTACACGGCAATTGAGGAGCTGGTGAAGGAAGGAAGCGTGGACTTTGGTTTCATTAATCCCCAGGCAGTAACGGATCAGGAACTGAAAACCATTCCTTTAAAAAAAGATCCCATGCTTGCAGTTCTTCCTATCAACCATCCCATGGCGGCGAAAGACAAGATTTCTATTGAGGAATTGGCGCAGGAGCCGTTTATATTGCTGGAAGAGGGAAGCTTAAATGAGCCTATGGAATATTTCCAGCAGCATGGAATCAAGCCCAACATTCAATATATTGTTCATGATGATTATACAATTATGGCGATGATTGAAAAAGGACTGGGTGTTGGTATTCTTTCCGATTTGATTTTAAACAGGGTGGATTATAAAAATGCTGTTAGAAATATGGAACCGCCGCTTAACAGAACCATTGGAGTCGTATTTAAGGATCAGAGGATTTTACCCGCTGCCAGCAGGCATTTTCTGGACTTTTTGACAGATGCATACAAAGAATTGGAATGAGTATGGAAAATACCTTTTTCCGATTCTGGGAATCTGGAAAAATAATTACCATGTATTACCACTGGAAAAATGGAAGTGAGAGTGCTATCATATTCCTGTAACACAAATGTAATAAATTTGTAACAAACCCAAAAGGAGGAAATAACATTGAAGAAACTAAAGGCAATTGGATTGATTACGTTAACCTTAACAAGCATGCTTCCATTAACAGCAAACGCAGCGGTGAATAACTCTTACAAACAGTGCTATGGTGGAAGAAACGTGACTGCAATTTATGGCTCCTGCAATGCCAGTGACTTAAAAGCGAAGCTTCAGCAGCTTGGGATCAACTCAAACAATTTTGACTGGTCAAGTTTAATCAACGGCAATGGTAATAATGGAAATTGCAACAATGGTAACGGAAGCAATACCAATAATGGAAATACAAACAGTGGTAACACCAACAACGGAAACACTAACAACGGTAATACCAATAATGGCAATACCAACAACGGTAATACCAACAACGGTAACACCAACAATGGCAACACAAACAACGGTTCCACATCTAACAAGACCTACACTCAGCAGGTTGTTGATCTGGTAAATGCAGAAAGAGCAAAAGCTGGACTTGCACCTCTTACCATTGATGCGAACGTAGAAAAAGCAGCCAATGTAAGAGCCAATGAAATTCAGACCTCTTTTGATCATGTACGTCCTAATGGCAGCTCCTTCTCCTCTGCATTAAGAGAGCAGAGCGTTAACTTCCAGGGCGCAGGCGAGAACATTGCCTGGGGACAGAAAACACCAGAAGAAGTTATGAATGCCTGGATGAACAGTGCCGGACACCGCGCGAACATCTTAAATAAGGACTTTACACATATCGGTGTTGGTAATTTACAAAACAGTGCAGGTACACAGTACTGGGTACAGTTGTTTACATATTAATAAAATAAGTCCTCACCGGACTCCATAGATTAAGCTCCCCTTCAGACGTTTGGTTTGACGGGGAGCTTAAAATTTATTCTATGTTTGCTGTTTATTTCCATACTATCCCCCGCATTCATCCTGATAGAACCATCATAAACGGTCAAACAGATAATAGCAACAGCGATTTCAGTAACTGGCTTTGTTTACAGTAATGATTTACTTTTCACCAGTTCCATAAAACGCAGCATTTCCGGGTTTAAATATTTATTCTGATGGTAGATTATCTGGTATTCCCGTTTCAGTTCAATTTCCTTAAGGGGCAGGGCAAGAAGTGTTCCCTTTTCTAAGTATTCAGCCACCTGTCGTTCCGGCAGTATGGCAATTCCAAGATTTGTATGAACTCCCCATATAATTGCTTCGTTGCTGGTGCTTTCAAAGACAGGGCGGAGTATGAAATCGTGAAGGTGAAAGGCAGCTTCAGCCAGCTTTCTGGTCTGGCTTCCATTCTCTCTCAAAAGAAAACGTTCTTCCCTTAAGTCCTCCAGTGTAACGTTCTCCTTTTGGGCAAAGGGGTGAGAAGGGCTGCACACCAGCAATAAATGTTCTTTGGCAAATGGTTCCGTCAGAATTTTATCTGAGCTGCTGACTCCTTCTGTGAGAGCCAGATCCAGCTGGTTTTCCAGAATGGCAGTTTGTATTTTGTCTGAGGTATCAACTTTTATGTAAGGCATGGGAATGTGATTGTCTTTCGTGAAACAATGAATGAGTTCAGGCATCAGGCAGGCTCCGATGGTGCTTGAAAATCCGATGCGCAGCGGAGTGGTTTGATTCTGCTTTTTAAATTCCAGATCCATTTCCATATAAAGAGAGGTAATGTGAGACGCGAATTCGTACAGATGACGGGCTGCGCTGGTTTTTTGAATCCCCCTTCCAACCCGCTCAAATAACTGGATGGAATACTCATTTTCCAGTTCCCGGATTGCAAGGCTTACGGCAGGCTGGCTGATATTCAGCTTATTGGCGGCAGCAGTAATGCTTTCTTCCTTATAGACGGTGACAAAGATCATCAAGGTTTTAATGGACATGACTTCCTCCTGACTGATATCATATTTACATACTGGTAATATATGATATATAAGTAAAAAAATATGGTTCTAGGGGAATAGATAAGGAAATTCTACCATATAGATAAAGAAAAAACAATAACATACTTTACAAATATGTAAATGGGGATTAAACTTCCAGATAACACACGGAGCATGCGGAGGTTCATGAATGAGAAAACGAGGAAAAAAGCGGGCAGCAGCCCTTGTGCTGATGATAGTGGCAGCAGGATTACTGGCAGGATGTGCAAAGCAGACGGATTCCGGAAAAGAAGGAACCATTACAATTACCAATGTTTCTTACGATCCCACCAGAGAGTTTTATCAGGAGTACAACAAAATCTTTGAAGACTATTACAGGGACACCTATCAAACCGGAGTAACTGTGGTCCAGTCTCACGGAGGATCAGGGGGCCAGGCACGTTCTGTCATTGAAGGAGCAAAAGCGGATGTGGTGACTCTGGCTCTGGCTCATGACATTACCATGATTGAAAAGTCTGGTCTGATCGATTCCGGGTGGATTAAGGAATTTGAGGGTAATTCATCACCTTATACCTCTGCAATCGTATTTCTGGTGAGAAAAGGGAATGAAAAAGACATAAAAGACTGGTCTGATTTAATCAAACCAGGTGTTGAGGTAATTACCCCAGATCCCAAGAGCAGCGGGGGTGCCTGCTGGAATTTCCTGGCTGCATGGCAGTATGCAAAGGTCACATATCAGGGAGATGAGGAAAAGATGAAAGCCTTTGTGGCAGACCTTTATAAAAATGTTTCCGTCATGGATTCAGGAGCCAGAGGAGCCACCACCACATTTGTGGAAAATGGGCAGGGAGATGTATTGATTGCCTGGGAAAATGAAGCCATTAATACGGTGAAAGAGTACCCGGATCAATATGAAATTATCACCCCCAGCATCAGTATTCTTGCAGAACCCAGTGTGGCAGTAGTGGATGAAAACGCCCGCAAAGACGGAGCAGAGAAAGCCTCAGAGGAATACTTAAAATACCTTTATTCCGATAAGGCCCAGAGGCTGATCGGGGAATATGGATACAGACCCTCAAATAAAAAGATTCTGGCTGAATTCTCTGGAAAATTTGATCTTAATGTAAATCTTTGCACCATTGACGATTTTGGCGGCTGGGATGCTGCTTATGAGACCTTTTTTGCAGACGGAGGAATCTTCGATGAGATTTACGCCAATTAGAGGGAGGAACCACACATGACGAAACAGTTAGATGGGGCAGGAAAAAGCCAGCGTGTCATACCAGGATTCGGACTGAGTATGGGGATCACTCTTTTCATGCTTTCGGCCATTATACTTATTCCCCTTGCATCAGTCCTGGTATACTCCTTCCAGTTATCACCCCGGGAATTTTTAGAACTGATTACAAAGACCAATGTGGTAAATGCGTTTAAGACCAGCTTGCTATGTTCCCTGTTTGCTGCATTAGTCAACAGTGTGTTTGGCCTGATTCTCGCCTGGGTCCTTGTCCGGTATGAGTTCCCCGGCAAACGGATTATGGATGGAATCATAGAACTTCCCTTTGCCCTTCCCACTGCGGTAGCAGGAATCACACTGTCTAAGCTGTACTCCGATACCGGGGTTATGGGCGGATTCCTTGGACATTTGGGGATAAAAGCGGCATATACCAAGATCGGGCTGACCATTGCCCTGATTTTTATCGGAATCCCATTCGTGGTCCGGTCCATTCAGCCGGTTCTGGAGACACTTGATCCACGGTATGAAGAGGCAGCGGCAATACTTGGAGCAGGGAAGTTCCACACTTTCCGAAAGGTAATTCTGCCGGAGCTTGGGCCTGCGCTTTTAACTGGTTTTGGTCTTGCCTTTGCAAGGGGAGTGGGGGAATACGGCAGCGTGATCTACATATCAGGCAACAATGCCAGGAATCAGACGCAGGTGGTTTCTTATGTGATTATGCAGAAACTCAATTATGTGGATTATCCGGGAGCAACGGCAATTGCTCTTGTGATGCTTTTTTTATCCTTTCTGATTTTGCTGCTAGTAAATATGGTTCAGGTACATCAGGCAAAGCGTACCAGCTGTTTATAGGAGGGAACATGTATGAAGATAAAAGGTAAGTGGATTCTCATAGGAATCAGTGGGGTATTTCTTTTTTTTATGCTGGTTCTGCCTCTGATCTCCGTTATCATTAATTCCCTGAAAGAAGGAATGGGCTTCTACTTTCAATCACTGGCCACCCCTACTGTAAGATCGGCGCTTGGGGTTACTGTGCTGGCAGCTGTGATTGCAGTCGTCGTTAATACCATCTTTGGAATTGCTGCAGCGTGGCTGATAACCAGATTTTCTTTTAAAGGAAAACAGATTCTCTCAGCAGTCATTGACATACCATTTTCCATTTCCCCTGTTATCGCAGGGCTTGCTTTTTTAATGACATTTGGAAGAATGGGCTGGGCAGGCGGTCTGATTGCCAGACTGAATGAGGCTCTTGGAACGAATATCCAGATCGTATTTGCCGTTCCGGGAGTGGTGCTTGCCACTGTATTTGTCACATTTCCATTTGTATCAAGGGAGATTATACCGGTACTTCTGTCTGTAGGAAAAGAAGAGGAAGAGGCGGCAGCGCTTATGGGGGCAGATGGCTTTACCATATTCCGGAAAATAACCCTTCCTCATATCCGCTGGGCCCTTCTTTATGGGGTGATTCTCTGTACGGCAAGAGCACTTGGAGAGTTTGGCGCTGTCCATGCTTTGTCAAAAACCAGAGGGCAGACATTTACCCTTCCTCTGGAAATCGATGCCCTCTATCTTTCCAATTCATCGGAGTCCATTACCTCGGCATTTGCTGTTTCTTCCATTCTGGTTCTTATGGCAGTAGCAGTGCTGATCATACGAAATGTAGCAGAGCACCAGGCAAAGAAGAATGAGGAAAACCATTAATGTGAAGTCAGGAGGGTCTTATGTACATAGAAATGAGAAATATTGAGAAATCATACGGAGATTTTAAGGCTTCCAAAGAGGTGAATTTTGGACTGGAAAAAGGAACACTGGCAGCCCTTCTTGGACCTAGCGGAAGCGGGAAAACAACAATCCTTCGTATGATTGCTGGTTTTGAAACACCGGATACCGGTGATATCTTGATCGATGAGAAACGAGTCAATGATCTGCCTGCTGCAGACAGAGGAATCGGTTTTGTATTTCAAAATTATGCACTGTTCCGGTATATGACAGTCTATGAAAATATCGCTTTCGGTCTGGAAGTGAAAAAGATTAACAAAAAGCTGATAAAAGAGCGTGTCATGGAACTACTTTCCTTAACTGGCCTGGAAGGATTAGAAAAGCGCTATCCCAATCAGCTTTCAGGCGGACAGCGTCAGAGGGTTGCATTTGCCAGAGCACTGGCACCAAGTCCGGGACTATTGCTCCTTGACGAGCCATTTGCAGCAATTGATGCAAAGGTGCGTCAGGAACTTCGCAGCTGGTTAAAGGAGATGATTCATAAGGTGGGTATTACCAGTATCTTTGTCACCCACGATCAGGATGAAGCGGTGGAGGTAGCAGATGAAATTATTGTCACCAATCAGGGGAGAATCGAACAGATTGCAAATCCGTTTGAAATTTATAAAAATCCGGCTACTCCCTTCGTCGCTGAGTTCATCGGGCAGTCCGCCAGAATGGATGGATATCATAAGCTGAAGGGATTTGAAAAGGGTGATTTTACAGGGGCAATTATACGGCCGGAGTTTGTGGAAGCATTTAAAAGTGACAATTTGAAATTTCAGGATGTGATGAGATGTTCGGAAGAGGGAATCATTGAAGATATTTCATTCCGCGGAAATTATCTGGAGGTCCGTCTGAATGTAAACGGAGTTTCCTTAACAACTCGCAGATCCTTAGAACGGCGTCCTGTTTCCGTTGGAGAAAAAATGCATGTGATTGTTTACCGGATTTATGCTTACGATGACAAGAAAGCGTATCTGCTGGAAAATTCACTGTTAAACGGAGCCAATATCGTCACCTTCTGACATAGAAAAGGAATCTTACAGAGGAGTCAAAGATGAGTATAAAGTTAAAACGGGAAGTTATGACGGGGGATGTCCTGATTATAGGGGGAGGGACGGCTGGCTGTTATGCGGCGCTGACTCTTTCAAACCATTCAGATCTAAAGGTCATCGTTGCCGAAAAAGCAGGGATTAAGCGGAGCGGCTGTCTGGCAGCAGGGGTAAATGCCATTAATGCCTATATTACTGACGGGCAGACCCCTGAGGATTATGTGGACTATGCAATGAAAGATGCAGCGGGCATTGCCAGAGAAGATCTTCTGTTAACGGCAGCCAGGGGATTTAATAAAGTGACTGCTGATTTAGAACGGCTGGGACTTGTGATTCTAAAGGATGAAACGGGCAATTATGTGACCAGAGGAAAGCGCAATATTAAAATTAACGGAGAAAATATAAAGCCCATTCTTGCCGATGCCGTATTGCAGGCACCAAATGTCACGGTATTAGAACACGTAAATATGACTGATCTTCTTGTAACTGACAAGGAAGTAAAAGGAGCCGTAGGGTTTCATATGGAAGAAACTACCGCTTATGAAATCCGGGCAGCAGCAGTTATTGTGGCTACTGGCGGTGCGGCTGGGCTTTATAAACCCAACAACCCGGGTTTTTCCCGCCATAAGATGTGGTACCCTCCATTTAATACAGGTGCAGGTTATGCTATGGGAATTAAGGCAGGTGCAGAAATGACTTCCTTTGAGATGCGGTTTATTGCACTTCGTTGCAAGGATACCATAGCACCTACTGGAACCATTGCTCAGGGAGTCAGAGCAAAGCAGATCAATTCAAAAGGTGAGATTTATGAAGAAAAATACGGAATTACCACTAGTGAACGGGTCTATGGAACCGTAAGGGAGAATCAGCTTGGCAATGGTCCCTGTTATCTTCACACAGAGGGAATTGACAAAGAAACAGAGGAGGATTTACTGAAAGCATACTTAAATATGGCCCCCAGTCAGACTCTTCGGTGGCTGCAAAGCGACAGGACCCCTGGAAAAGAGGATGTGGAAATAGCAGGAACCGAGCCTTATATCGTTGGAGGGCACACTGCAAGCGGTTACTGGATTAATACCAACAGGCAAACCACTGTAACCGGTCTGTATGCAGCAGGTGACGTAGCAGGCGGCTGTCCCCAGAAGTATGTGACTGGCGCTCTGGCGGAAGGGGAAATCGCTGCACTTGATATTATAAAAAAAGGTCGAAGAATGGATGGTTCCTATGAGGCGTTATCCTTTGCTGAGGAAACGTTCCGGGAGTATGAACGCATTTTAAATGGCTCAGAGACCGTTTTTACAGCAGAGGAATTGGAAGAAGCGATGCAGAAGGTGATGGATGAGTATGCAGGAGGGATTTCGGTCAATTATCAGTATAATGAAAAGCAGCTGAAGCTTGGGGAAGAAAAAATACTGGAACTCACGAAACTGACCAGATATATCAATGCCTCCGACATGCATGAGCTGATGTTTGTCTACGAGCTGCTGGAACGCCTGGTGGTATGCCGTTCAGTGATTGCCCATTTAGGTTTCAGAAAGGAGACCAGATGGCACTCCTTCCAGGAAAATCTGGATTATCCCAGGTCAGATGAGGCTTACCATAAATTTGTTAACTCCACGATGAAAGACGGAGTGCTGGTTTTAAGACTCCGTGATATAGGAAAGGAGACCGATTATGAGCATACGGATATCTAAAGAAGCATGTGTGGGTTGTCTGGCATGCACCAGAGTGTGTCCGGGGAGTCTGATAAAGGAAAAAGACGGGAAAGCATTTATAAAATATTCCAGAGACTGCTGGGGTTGCGCTTCCTGTGTAAAGGAGTGTCAGTTTGGAGCCATTGATTTTTACTTAGGAGCTGATATGGGAGGAAATGGTACTGTGATGAACGTATCAGAACAGGGTGATCTCCTTCTTTGGAAAGTCACAAGACCCGATGGTACCGTCCGCATAATTGAGGTCAACGGTAAGAATTCGAATAAGTATTAGAGGAGAGATGATTATGAGCAGATTAACCCATCTGGATGAATTGGAAGCAGAGGCAATATATATTATCAGAGAGGTAGCCGCCCAGTGTGAGAAGCCGGTTATGCTCTATTCCATTGGAAAGGACAGTTCCGTCATGCTTCATCTGGCGCTAAAGGCATTTTATCCGGAAAAACCGCCTTTCCCATTTCTCCATGTGAACACCACCTGGAAGTTTAAAGAGATGATTGAATTTCGAGACAAAACCGCGAAGGAACTGGGTATAGAGCTGCTGGAATATATCAATGAAGACGGCGTTGCACGGGGAATCAATCCATTTGACCACGGTTCATCCTATACTGATATCATGAAAACACAGGCATTAAAGCAGGCATTAAATAAGTATGGATTCACTGCAGCTTTTGGCGGAGGCAGACGGGATGAGGAAAAAAGCAGGGCAAAGGAACGGATCTTCTCCTTTCGAAATGCTGCCCACGCCTGGGATCCAAAAAATCAGAGACCGGAGATGTGGAAGCTCTACAACACAGAGATTTATAAAGGAGAGAGCATCCGGGTATTTCCTATTTCCAACTGGACGGAAAAGGACATCTGGCAGTACATAAAACAGGAGAATATCCCCATTGTTCCATTGTATTTTGCAGCGGAAAGACCAGTGGTTTATCGGGATGATGATATTATAATGGTGGATGATGACCGTATGCGGCTGTATCCCGGAGAGGTTCCGCAGCTTAAAAAGGTTCGCTTTCGGACGCTGGGCTGTTATCCTCTTTCTGGCGGCGTTCTTTCGGACGCGGTTACCATTGATCAGATTATTGATGAAACGTTAAGTTCCGTAGAATCAGAACGGACCAGCCGGGTGATTGATAAGGACGGCGGAGCCGCCAGTATGGAAAAGAGAAAAAGGGAGGGCTATTTCTGATGAACGGATTGCTCAAATTTATTACTTGTGGAAGTGTGGATGATGGAAAATCCACTTTGATCGGTCATATACTCTACGATTCCAAGTTGCTGTATGCAGATCAGGAAAAAGCGCTTCTGCTTGACAGTAAGGTGGGTTCCAGAGGCGGTGAGATTGATTACTCCCTTCTTTTAGACGGTTTGATGGCAGAGCGGGAACAGGGTATTACCATCGATGTGGCATACCGGTATTTTACAACCGAGAAACGAAGCTTTATTGTTGCGGATACACCGGGACACGAAGAATACACAAGAAACATGGCAGTAGGAGCTTCTTTCGCCCAGCTGGCAATCATTCTGGTGGATGCGAAGCAGGGGGTTCTGGTACAGACCAGGCGCCATTTAAGAATCTGTTCCCTTATGGGAATCCGTCATTTCATCTTTGCAGTGAATAAAATGGATTTGGCAGATTACAGCCAGGAGCGTTTTGAAGAGATTAGCCGGAGCATCAGGGTCCTTACTGAGGAGTTGTCTTTAAAATATGTAACTATTATTCCTGTCAGCGCGACGGAAGGAGATAATGTAACTGTAAAATCAGATCATATGCCCTGGTATCAGGGAGAAACCCTCCTTTCCTGTCTGGAACAGACAGAGGTTACCGAGGATGCTGGAAGCGGCTTTTATATGCCAGTCCAGAGAGTGTGCCGGCCTGACCATGAATTTCGCGGATTTCAGGGTCAGGTGGAATCAGGAACCGTCACGGTCGGACAAAGCCTTACGGTACTTCCGGGAAATGAAACTGCAAAAGTAAAAAGCATCCTGGTAGGAGACCGGTCCGCTGACCAGGCAGCCGTTGGCCGGGCAGTTACCATACAGCTTGACAGAGAAGTAGATGTGAGCCGCGGAAACGTTCTGACTGATCAGGAACAGCTGCCTGTAAGTAAAGAAGTGAAGGCCTCTATCTTATGGATGGATGAAGCACCTCTTAAGGAAGGAAACGATTATCTGCTGAAACTGGGAACAAGAATGCTTCCGGCTGTGGTCAAACGCATTGATTACCAGGTGGATATTAATACAGGGGAGCATTTACCTGCCCATGAGATTGGTAAAAATGAAATTGCGTCCTGTCTTCTTGAATTTTCCCAACGGATTCCAGTTGATGAATTTAAAAGAAATAAAACCCTGGGAGAACTGATTTTAATTGACCGGGTCAGCCATATGACATCAGCCTGCGGAGTGGTGGAACAGGTGGAAAACGGGGACGAAAAACCATACTTTGAAAAAGGCGGATTACGGGCAGGCGGATATATTTTTGAAGAATTCTATTTTAACCTGGAAAATGCCTTCCTCTCCAGACAGAAGACAAAAGAGACCACCTATCGCCAGGGCGACGTCGTTTCTGTTTCGGGAGACAGCTACCATTATCCTGACTTTTTTGATGTTATATCGTTGGATGACTCCGTTGCAGTTCTTGTGCGAAACCAAACAATCTTTGATATCATAAGCCTTGATGATTATAGTTATTCGGGATTACCAATTCTCGATGAAAGAGGTTTTGCCTTAAAAATCGGTTCCAAAGAAGATCTGTCAGACTGTCTGCGTGAATTTAATGATCTGGGAGCCAATAATAAAATCGCCTTTCATAATAAATGGTCTAAATTCGAAACGTACAGACGGATTGTATGTAACGAGAATTTCTGGATTATCTAAATTGAAGGAATAAAAACAGCCTGCAAACTTGGAACTTACAGTTTGCAGGCTGTTTTTACGTCGAAATATGGCAACATTGATTACATATTATTTTAATAGTTTAATTGGTGAAAATGTACAAAAATGGCGCAGTATACTTGATACTGCGTGGTGAAAATTTGTGAAAATATAATATTTTTTTATTATACATCACACTAAATTATTTGTCAAATAGTAGTATATTATGTAGAATTATGTATATTTTCAAAATTAATGGAATGATATCAAACCCGAACTGGCGTATTTTATTGAAATCATTTAGTTAAGCCGTCAAATCATTCGTCATTCTAATTCATAGTTTTATACTTACAATATAGAATAAACATATTAATAAAATTTATATCTATGCAAAGATATAAATTTTAATTCCGTCATTATACGCGTCCTAATTATATAATATGCTGATTATAAAAGGATTTTCTCTGATATAACGCAGTATCAAGTATACTGCGAATATTATAGGCGTGCACTTTATACATCAACTCCTATCAAGGTTTTGCAGTAATTTTCTAAAAAAACGGATTGGATAAAGCCTGAGCGCCCAGAAATAAGTTGAAAAAAAGGAGAAAACTATGTCGGAGCATACTTCTGAAAAAAGCGGGAAAAAGGTTCACAAATATGGTTTAAAAAGTCTGCTGACTAAAATACTTTTTTTTGTTGGAATCCCTGTCATTTTGTCTTTTTGCATTGTAGGTGCTGTCATCTTGTTTCTGGTTAAATCCAGTGTGGAAGAAATGACGGAAAAAGAACTGACTGCAAGAACACAGGCAGCGGCTGAGGAGATGGAAGGTTATTTTAATCAATACAAACATAAAGCAGGTCAGCTGTCAGACACAATCGCATTTCAAAAGTTCTTTCAGGATCTAAAGCCTGGGACAAACATATCATTAGCGACCGGATTTGATGATATCAAACAGACTATGGTCCGGTCATATGAAAAGGATAAGGAATCCGTGGTAGCTTTCTGGGTTGCAGATATTGATTCCAGCCAGCTGGCACAGTCCGATGGCTTTGTCTCAGATCAGACCTATCGTGTAAAAGAACGTCCCTGGTATCAGCTTCTTGTAAATTCCGGAAGTACGATTATGACGGAGCCTTTTGAGGATTTTGCAACCAAGGCTCAGATTGTAAGTATTATAGCACCTGTCTTTGCAGCAGATGGAAAAGATATTATCGGAGCGGTAGGAATTGACTTTTCTCTTGATGGACTGGTCAAAACCATTGGTTCATATCAGCTTGGAGAAACCGGGTTTTACATACTGACATCGAAAGAGGGACAGGTAATTTATCATCCGGACAAGGACATGGTAAATAAAAAGATAGCAGATCTTAATATCTCCCAGAACATGAAAGAGGCTCTTTCTTCTTCCACAGAAGGATTTCTTTCCTTTACTTCGAATCAGTCGGAGGCGGAAGGATATGTACGAAAGGTAGGGGATACCGGCTGGACAGTAGCCGCAGGACTTCCGGTAAAAGAGTTTTATCAGGGATACAGGGCGATTACGGCATCCATGATCGGAGTTTTTGCTGTTGCATTACTTGTGGTAATTGTCATGATTCTGATTATTTCCAATATGATTGTTGCTCCTCTTAAAAAGCTGACGAAAACGGCAAACCTGATTGCAGACGGCAGACTGGATATATCGGCAGACGTAAGTTCCAATGATGAAACAGGACAGATGGCTCTTGCACTTAACCGCACTGTGGTCCAGCTAAACAGGTATATCGGATATATTCATGAGATCACTCAAGTGCTTCAGGTAATGGCTGACGGAACAATGCAGATAGAGCTTCATCAGGATTATAAAGGTGAGTTTGCTCCGGTAAAAGAAGCCCTTTTAACCATTTCCCAGTCTTTAAACAGGACATTAAAGCTCATTCAGGCCAGTGCAGATGAGGTGGGAATCGGAGCAGATCAGGTATCTCAGGGAGCCCAGACCCTGGCCTCCGGTTCTGCGGAGCAGGCGGCAACCATTGAAGAATTAAGTGCTTCCATAGAATCGATGTCTGATCAGGCACAACAGAATTTAGAGCTGGTAAAGAAAGCTGCGGGTTCCGTTTTAGTATCGTCTCAGGGACTTTTAAAGAGTAATGAATTTATGGAACAGTTAAGCTCAGCTATGAGGGAGATCAGCAGCTCTTCCGATAAAATAAACAGCATTACAAAAGTAATTGAAGACATTGCTTTCCAGACCAATATTCTGGCGCTGAATGCAGCGGTGGAAGCTGCAAGGGCAGGAGAAGCAGGAAAGGGATTTGCAGTAGTGGCGGATGAAGTCCGCAGCCTTGCTGAAAAGTCGGCCGAAGCAGCCGGACAGACGGCAGCCATTATTGTACATTCTTCAGAAACCGTATCTAAGGGAGAGAAACTGGTGGGTGTTACTGCAGAAACGTTAAATGAAGTTGCGGTGAACTCTGGTTTTGTAGAAACGGTGATTGGGGAAATTGAAGCTTCCTCCAAATCACAGGCGGAAGCAGCAATACAGATGTACCAGGCCCTCAGTCAGGTATCATCAGTGGTACAATCCAATGCTGCAACTGCAGAGGAAAGCTCTGCTTCCAGTGAGGAACTGGCAGCTCAGGCGCAGACACTTCGGGATGAAGTGGGAAGATTTAAACTTAGCTGAGAATATTACTAATGAGAGGATACATATGAAAAAATTTAAAAACTACAGTATTTCAAAAAAACTCATTACAGGGTTCCTGACCGTTACTTTTATCATGCTTTTAGTTGGCGCAGTGGGTCTCCTTGGTATGGCGCGCATTGATGCAATGGATACCTACATGTATAAAGTAAAAACTGCTCCCATGAATGATTTGATTCTTGCCATCGAGAACTTATACCAGATAAAATCTGATTCCAGAGATATGGTGATCCAGACAGGAGACAGCCAGAAGCTAAGTGAACTGGAGCAGAATTATAAGACACAAAAAGAAGAATTTTTAAATCATGCAGAAGCATACAAAAAATCTATTGATCCGGCGGATTTAAAATCTCACGGAATTATTGACGAGGGTGTGAAACTGTTTACGGATATTTACGATCCGGCAGTCTTAAAGTGCCTGGAAGCTGCTAAGGGAGGAAATCAGAAAACGTCGTCTGCCGCACTGACAGAGAGTTCGGATCAGATCCAGACCATTTATGATGACTTTAATACCCTGATCAGCAACCGTATGGACGGAATCCGTTCCACCAGTGAAAATAATGACCGGACTGCCGCATTTGCCTCTTTTATTCTGATTGCTTTCGTAATCATGGGAGCCGCTGCAGCCATATATCTTGGAATAAAGATTTCCAAAATGATCAGTGAACCAATTGGTCATGTTGTGGAAGCAGCTGACAGAATCTCACTGGGTTATACAGACGTGAATCTGGGTGACATCGATTCAGAGGATGAGACAGGAAAACTGGCAGATTCGTTTAAACGTATGTTAGAGAGCATCCGCAGTCAGACCGCTGCAGCAGAGAACATCAGCCGGGGTGATTTTACCCGGGAAGTTCCGGTAAGATCAGAAGGTGATGTCCTGGGACTTGCACTGGAACGGATTAAGAATGATTTAAACCGGACACTGCTTACCATCCGTACTGCTGCCGAGCAGGTTCACACAGGAGCCGAACAGGTATCTTCCGGTGCCCAGGCGCTTGCTTCCGGTGCCACGGAACAGGCTGCTACCATAGAAGAGTTAAACGCCTCTGTGACAGGTGTGGCCAGACAGGCAGAACAGAATGCTGAAAATGTAGAAAAAGCCACTGTTTACGTAAGGGAAGCAGGGGATGGTGTAAATGAAGGAAACATACATATGCAGAAACTCAATGATACGATGAAAGAGATCGGCTCTTCCTCTCATAAAATTTCCAGCATTACAAAGGTAATTGAAGATATTGCGTTTCAGACCAATATACTTGCTCTCAATGCGGCAGTTGAATCTGCCAGAGCGGGAAGTGCGGGAAAGGGGTTTGCAGTGGTGGCAGATGAAGTCCGCAATCTTGCAACCAAATCTTCCGAGGCTGCAAGACAGACGGCAGAACTGATTGAACAGTCTGTTAACAGAATTACAGATGGTGAAAAATATGCATCGGAAACAGCTGTGATTTTAAAAGTTGTATCCGAAAAAGCATCTTTAGCGGTTTCTGCCATTCATGAAATTTCAGAGGCCTCATCCAGTCAGGTTCTGGCAATTGAAGAAATTAACCAGGGCCTTACCCAGGTGTCTTCCGTCGTCCAGACCAACGCCGCAACTGCCGAAGAAAGTTCTGCTTCCAGTGAAGAGATGGCAGCACAGGCAGAAATGCTCAATCAGGCAGTTGGAAAATTCAGTCTTAGTGACGGTGAACCTGTAATAAACCGGTATGTAAGTCCAGATTTTGTGGCCTCTGCAACGATTGATTATAGTAGCGACAAGTATTAAATCAAATGCCTACCCTCCTTTGTTGATAGATCTTATCAATAAATATTTGTCGAAATTTGTAAAACTATTTTGACACATTTAAAAAAAAGGAATATACTGGATGTAAAATAAGAAGGGGGAGTGATCTCCCTCTTTTTTGCTCCGGAGATTTAAAACACAAAGATGTTTACTTTCCGGATTATTTAACGGAGGAGGCGTAAGTATTTATGAAATACTTAAAAAGTAAGCTTATAGTTTTTGTTTCATTGTTATTGGTTTTAACAGTTGGATTTCTAACTGCTATCACTTCTATTTTTCATTATCAGAGTTCTATTATAGAAGCAAAGAAGAATTCATCCTATCTGGCTGCATCGTATCAGCAGGGAATTGATTCTGTACTAGACATTTACCGGAACCAGATTAAGATTACCGCATCAAAAAGTTTTCTGACGGACGGAAAAACCTCTGCAGCAGAGCAGAAGCGTCTTCTGGAAGAAGAAGCACAGGTCTCTGGTTTTAATTATATTACAATTGCGGATTCTAAGGGGAACAATGATAAAGGAGACCAGATTGGAGATCTGGAGTTTTTTAAGCAGGCGGTTAACGGAGTTGCTTATATTTCCAGTCCATTTGTTAAAGGAGATACTGATTTAGTGTTTTATATCGGAGCTCCCATTGGCAGCACTGGAAAAGTGCTTTACGGTCTTCTCCCTTATAAAGCGTTCAGTGATGAACTGACAAAGATTAAAATTGGAGAAAGCGGATATGCATTTGTGGTAGATAAGACTGGAAAAACGGTGATTCATCCAGATGCCGGCAACGTAAGCAATCCTAAGGATTACTTTGAAATGGCAAAGCAGGATTCCTCATATGAGCCAACCGCTAAGATTTTTAAGGCCATGATGGATGGAAAGACAGATACGGGATTCAGTTATTACAACGGGGTCCGCCGTCTGGTGGGATACACTCCTCTTAGTGGTCCTGAGGGCTGGTCTGTGGCTGTGACGACTCCATTGACTCAGATTGAAGGAAATGTCCGCTTTACTCTGCTGATGAGTGTGATTACCGGTCTGCTTCTTCTTGCAGTATCCATTCTGATTGTAAGAGTCTTTGCACAGCGGATCACAAAGCCGATTATTGAGGCAACCCAGCGCATTGAGCGTCTGGCTCATGGCGATTTACAAGATGATGTGGAACTTACCAAAGGAAAAGATGAAAGCGCTCGTTTAATACTTGCACTTCACAATACCATCAGAGAGCTTCGTTCTTATATCATGGATATATCCCATGTGCTGAATGCTGTGGCTAATAATGATCTGACGGTTACAAGTTCGGTGGAGTATATGGGAGATTTTGTTCCCATTCAGACAGCCCTTAAAAAGATCCTTTCTTCCCTTAATATCACTCTGAAAAACATCGCCTGTTCAGCAGAACAGGTAGGTGCAAGCTCCGCCCAGGTCGCTTTGGGAGGACAGAATCTGGCTGCCAATTCCACGGAGCAGGCGGCTACCACAGAGAGCCTGGTTTCATCTTTGGAGACAGTCTCCAGTCACATAAAGGATAATGCCCAGTATACCCTTACCATTAAGGATATGACGGAGTCAGCAATTCTTGAGACCAGACAGGGAGATGAGGAGATGAAGAAGCTGCAGGGATCCATGGCAAGCATTGATTCTTCATCCAAGAAGATCCAGGAGATTATACATATTATTGATGATATTGCATTCCAGACCAATATTCTGGCATTAAATGCCGCCATAGAGGCAGCCCGTGCAGGGGAAGCAGGAAAAGGATTTTCCGTTGTTGCAGATGAGGTGAGAGAGCTGGCTGGAAAAAGTGCAGATGCTGCAAAGCAGACTACGGATTTAATCCACAGTACCATGGAATCCGTTGCCCAGGGAAAACGAAACACAGAGTCTACTGCTGTAGTATTTGAAAAAATTGTGGAGCAGACCAATACAATCGATACACTTGTATCCAAGGTATACCAGTCATTAAAGAGACAGGCGGACAGCGTGGCCCAGTTAGAAGACGGTATGCAGAAAATATCCATGGTTACCCAGTCTAACTCAGCAACAGCAGAAGAAAGTGCTGCTACCAGTGAAGAATTATTAGGTCAGATGCAGATGTTAAAAGAACTGATTATGCAGTTCCAGCTTTCTGATGCAAGTGACCGGTTTTAAATTCTTTCTAAATGAATAAGATGTGCCCTGATAAACAGTTGATAGCTGCTTACCAGGGTATTTTTTTGTGTCAGTCATTTTCTGATAAAAAATAATTGACAAATAGTTTTCATCATAGTATTATACATATATAAATAGTATGTTTATAGGGAGAATGAAAATGAATCATTTATTTGTAGTTGTACGGGAAAATATGAGGCTGTGTTGTTTTTGCTGTAGATGCTTCGAAAGAAGAGATACGGTTTTTTCCAGTGCGCATACGAATATCTGATTTCCTGCAAAATTTCTGTGACAGACCAGACATGGAAAAAAGGGGGCAGATGGGCGTTCATCTGCTTCCTTTTTTCATGAAATCAAAGGAGATACCAATATGGACTTTGAATTTATACGTACGTACGCACCGCTTTACGCCAGTGCCGCAGGCTTAACGCTGACTATTGCATTTTTTGGAATTTTGCTGTCAGTTGTGATCGGTTTGCTGTGCAGTCTGGTAAAGATTTTTAAAATACCGGTATTGACATCGATTGTGAACGGGTACATAGAGATTTCAAGAAATACACCGTTGTTAATCCAGCTGTTTTTTCTGTATTTCGGTCTGCCTAAGATTGGAATTGTACTAAGCTCAGAGACTTGTGCCATTACAGGTCTGGCATTCCTGGGAGGAAGTTATATGGCGGAGGCATTCCGTACGGGAATTGAACAGATTCCAAAGATTCAGACAGATTCCGGTTTAAGCCTGGGTATGACGGGGATTCAGATATTTCGTTTCATTCTACTTCCCCAGGCGATTGCAACTTCCGTTCCGGTGTTCTGTGCCAATATCATTTTCCTGATTAAGGAAACCTCAGTATTCAGCGCAGTTGCTCTGGCAGATCTTATGTTTGTAGCAAAGGATCTGATTGGTATTTACTATAAGACAGACGAGGCACTTTTCATGCTGGTCATCTCGTATTTACTGATTCTTCTGCCAGTATCCGCTTTTTGTACCTTGTTGGAAAGGAGGGTGCGGTATGCAGAATTTGGGAATTCAAGTACTGTTTCAGGGAAATAACTTTTTAAGGCTGTGGGAAGGTTTATGGGTTTCATTAAAGCTGGCAGTTTTATCAATGTTTTTTTCCATCTGCCTTGGTATGCTGTTTGGCATGGTAATGACCAGTACAAATAAGCTTGTACGGTTTCTCTGCCGCCTGTATCTTGAGACAGTACGGATCATGCCCCAGCTGGTACTTTTATTTCTGGTTTATTTTGGGGCGGCAAAGCATTTAAATGTGAACTTGTCAGGAGGAACCGCCGCAGTGCTGGTATTCACCTTCTGGGGAACTGCCGAAATGGGGGATCTGGTGCGAAGTGCACTGGAGTCTATCCCTGTTCATCAGTATCAAAGCGGTTATGCCCTTGGCTTTGGTAAGATAGGCGTTTACCGCCATATCATCATACCCCAGACCATTCGCCGGCTTTTACCGTCCATGATGAATCTTCTGACAAGAATGGTAAAAACCACATCGTTAGTGGTTCTGATCGGCGTAATTGAAGTGGTCAAGGTAGGAAAGCAGATTATTGATGCCTCCCGCTATACAGTTCCAGATGCAGCTCTTTGGGTTTATGGCGTTATCTTTATCATGTATTTTGCAGTCTGTTACCCATTTTCCAGGGCAGCGGCTCTGTTAGATAAGAAATTGAGGGATTGATTATGAGAGTGGAAGAAATTTTAAAAACGGAGCAGCTGAATAAATCCTACGAAAATGGATTAAAGGTACTAAACGATATTACTTTTTCTCTGAAAAAGGGAGAAGTAGTTGTAATAATTGGCCCTTCCGGCTGTGGAAAAAGCACCTTTTTACGATGTCTAAACATGCTGGAGCCAGTAGATTCCGGCACCATTCGTTTTAAAGACCGTGTCATTGACAGGGCGAATAAAGATGTTTATGAGTTGAGGCAAAAAATTGGAATGGTATTTCAAAGCTATGATTTATTTCCTCATCTGACCATTCTTGACAATATACTTCTGGCTCCCACTAAGGTTCAAAAAAGAGAAAAAGCAGAAGTGAAAAAAGAAGCAGAGGAACTTTTAAAACGGGTCGGTCTGTCGGATAAAACAAATGTCTACCCAAGACAGCTGTCAGGTGGGCAGAAACAGAGAGTTGCCATTGTGCGGGCGCTAATGATGCATCCGGAGATCCTTCTTCTCGATGAGATAACGGCTGCTTTGGATCCGGAGATGGTCCGGGAAGTTCTGCAGGTAGTGTTGGAGCTTGCCAGAGAGGGAATGACAATGGTGATTGTAACCCATGAGATGGAATTTGCCAAGGCAGTTGCAGACCGGGTTTTGTTTATGGATCAGGGTGTAGTCGTAGAAGAGGGAAGTCCAGAGGAGTTTTTTAACTCACCCCAAACAGAGAGAGCAAAGCAATTTTTAAATATGTTTCATTATGAAGCTCGATAGAAAAGGAGGATATTATTTATGAAAAAGGGATTATTAAGTGCATTACTTGGAATTACCATGGCAGCGGGGCTTTTAGCAGGCTGCAGTCAGGCAAAAGCACCGGCAGGAGCACCAGCACAGGAAGCTTCTCCCTCAGCAAAAGCCAGATCTCTTGATGAGATTAAGAAAGCCGGTACCATTCGCATCGGAGTGTTCAGCGATAAAAATCCATTTGGATATGTGGATTCCAATGGTAAGATCCAGGGATATGATGTTTACTTTGGAAAAAGAATTGCAAAAGATTTGTTTGGCAGTGAGGATAAAGTGGAATTTGTCTATGTGGAAGCAGCAAGCCGTGTGGAATACTTAAAATCTGCCAAGGTTGATGTCATACTCGCTAATTTTACCGTGACTGATGAAAGAAAAGAACAGGTGGATTTTGCACTTCCTTACATGAAGGTTGCGCTGGGAGTGGTATCACCAGATAAGGCTCTGATCTCTGATGTTTCCCAGTTAAAAGATAAAACCTTAATTGTAGTAAAAGGTACGACTGCAGAGACTTACTTCTCCCAGAATCACCCGGAAGTGAAACTGTTAAAGTTTGATGAGTACCAGGAGGCGTATGATGCTCTTGCCGACGGAAGAGGGGATGCATTCTCCACAGATAATACAGAAGTTCTTGCATGGGCGATTCAAAACAAGGGATTTACGGTAGGAATTGAATCCATCGGTAATCTTGACACCATTGCTCCTGCGGTACAGAAAGGCAATACGGAACTTTTAGAATGGCTGAATGGGGAAATTAAATCTTTAGCAGGGGAGCAGTTCTTCCATCAGGATTATAAAGAAACCCTAGAACCGGTATACGGAGATGAAATTGATCCGGAGAATCTGGTAGTGGAAGGCGGTCAGGTTTAGATCTGACAGATGATAATTTTTACCCATGAGAGAAGAAATATTTGTTATTGAGAAAAAATAACCAGCAGGGCGTGTTGACGCCCTGCGTTTTTTGTATGATAATAACATCGTTATATAACAGTGTTATAAAGGAGAATAAATGGGTACTCAGGGAAATGGAAATGATACACGCCTCGCTATCCTGGAAGCGGGGAAACAGGAATTTTTAAAGTATGGTTATGAAGGTGCTTCCTTAAGACGGATTGCAAAAGAGGCCTGTGTGACAACAGGAGCTATTTATGGGTATTTTCCAGGCAAAGAGGCACTTTTTGAAGAACTGACTGGAGATGCAGCAGACGGACTAATGGAAAAATACAAAGCGTTGCATGTGGATTTTGCCGCACTGCCCCCAGAAAAACAGGCGGAAGCTCTTGATGTGATATCCGATAAAACTGTTCCATGGATGGTGAATTATGTTTATGACCGCTTTGATCTGTTTAAACTGATCTTCTGTAAAAGCAGCAAAGAATACTGTGACAGTTATTTAAGTGAGCTGACGGAGATTGAAGAAGCCTCAACCTGGGAGTTTGTAGAGGCAATGAAGGAATTGGGGCATGATGTCATGGAGATAGACAGCACCATCATTCATATTTTAGCACGGTCGTTTTTCCAACAGCTCTGGGAGTTTGTAGCTCATGATGTTCCCAGAGAGAAGGCTCTGTCTTATGGGCTGGTACTTGGAACCTTCCAGCATGCGGGCTGGAAAAAAATTATGGGGCTTTAATGCTCCATTTTATTTTAAATAAGAATTAGTTAAAACTAACTAATGACTGATTAAATTCAGTCAGAGGAGGAAAAAAGGTGGAAGAAAAAAAGAATCTGATGACAGAACTTCCGGTTGCCGGAAAGGTCACGCTCCTTACATTTGCAGAGAATTACAAATATTTAACGTGGCTGGGGTGCCTTCTGTCCGGAATCAGTGCCATAATCGGACTGTTTCCCTATGTATTTATGTGGAAGGCGGTAAAAGCTGCAGTGACTGCCTGGCCGGATGTCCGGGCAGCAGGAGAGATGATTACTTATGGCTGGTACGCTGTTGGGGCAGCACTTGGCAGTATGCTGATTTATTTCGGCGCACTTTTATGCACCCATTTGTCCGCATTCCGTACAGCCAGAAATATGAAGACAGTTGCACTTCATCATTTAACAAAGCTGCCTGTGGGTTTTGTCAAACGTATGGGCAGTGGAAAACTGCGCCGGATCATTGACGACGGAGCCGGGCAGACCGAAACCTATCTGGCGCACCAGCTTCCCGATCTGGCGGGTGCAATGGTGACACCAGTGGCTGTTTTATTTCTCCTGTTATTTTTTGACTGGAGATTTGGACTGATCAGTCTATTGCCTATGGCAGCAGGGCTTTTTGTTTTGACCCGTATGCTGATGGGAGATATGGAAAATTCCATGGCACAGTACCAGAATGCACTGGAGGATATGAACAATGAGGCCGTGGAATATGTGAGAGGAATTCCGGTTGTAAAAACATTTCAACAGAGTATTTTTTCTTTTAAAAACTTTCATGATTCCATACTCCGTTATAAAAACTGGGCAGTTAACTATACCGTTTCTTTGCGGATTCCCATGTGTGCCTATACCGTAAGCATCAATGGTATTTTTGCTTTTCTCATTCCGGCAGGTCTGATTCTGACCGCAGATTTAAGCTATGGAACTTCTTATCTCAAAGTGGTTCTGGACATTCTGTTTTATGTCCTGTTTACACCTGTCTGCGTTACCATGATGGATAAAATCATGTGGACCAGTGAGAATACGTTAAAAGCAAAGGATGCCTTAAACAGGGTAATGCTTATAATAGAAGAACCGCCTTTAAAAGAACCGGAACATGGGAGAGTTCCAAAAGATTCATCCGTGGAATTTAAGAATGTTACCTTTTCCTATGAAAAAGGAAAGGATGCCGCTTTGCAAAATGTATCTTTTAAAATACCCCAGGGCTCCACTGTGGCGATTGTGGGACCTTCGGGTGGAGGAAAGACTACAGCAGCCAGTCTTATTCCCCGGTTTTATGATGTTGACAGCGGAAGTATCTGCGTGGGTGGAGTCGATATCAGGGAAATAAATACGGATAAACTGATGGAGAGGATCAGCTTTGTTTTTCAGGACAGTCATCTTTTTAAAGATACCATCCTTAATAATATCCGTGCTGCAAGGCCGGAGGCAACAAAAAGGGAAGTGGAACAGGCGGTAAAAGCAGCCTGCTGTCAGGACATTATTGACAAATTCCCTGATGGGTATGAGACTGTGGTGGGTACCAGAGGCGTTTACTTATCAGGCGGGGAATGCCAGAGAATTGCCATAGCAAGAGCTGTATTAAAGAATGCCCCCATTGTTCTTCTTGATGAAGCCACGGCATTTGCTGATCCTGACAATGAATATCAGATCCAGAAAGCATTTGAAACCCTGGTGAAAGGGAAAACAGTTTTAATGATTGCCCACCGTCTTTCCACTGTCCGCGGTGCAGACAAGATTTTAGTAATGAATCAGGGACGGATCGAAGAAGAAGGAAATCATGAGGAACTGATTCAGAAACAGGGGCTGTACGCCGCTATGTGGAAGGACTATCAGACCTCAGTTTCATGGAAAGTAGGTGAAAAACATGAGTAAGTATTTACAGAGACGGTTTGCTCTTAGTGAACAGGGAGGGAAAGATCTGACTAAGGCAGTATTTGCCTGTACAGCGGCGAATTTGGGACTTATTTTTCCCATGGGACTTTTAATTCTTTTTCTTGAGAAACTGCTGATGCCTGTAACAGGAGGAAAGGGAGTACAGATAGGGATTTTGGGATTTATGGGGCTTAGCCTGCTCTTTCTGATTCTTATTTTTATCCTTCAATATATCCAGTATAATAAAACCTTTCTTGCTTCGTATCAGGAAAGCGCCAATTTGCGCATACGGCTGGCGGAAAAATTAAGAAAGATTCCTCTATCCTTCTTTGGAAAAAGAGATCTGGCAGATTTAACCACTACCATTATGGGAGACTGCGCATGGATGGAGACTGCATTTTCCCACTTTATACCGGAACTCATAGGAGCCCTGCTTTCCACCGCCTTAGTGGGACTGGGAATGCTTTTCCTGGATGTGAAAATGGCACTGGCACTTTTATGGGTAATTCCAGCGGCATTTATGCTATCAGCGGGCACCAGACCTCTGATTGACCGGATGGAGCGGAAGGAGAAAATGAAGAAACTGGCAGCTTCTGATGGAATTCAGGAGTGCATCGAAAATATTCAGGATATAAAAGCCAATAATCAACGTGACACTTATTTAAAGGATCTGGACTCAAAAATCATCGCAGTGGAAAAAGGGACTGTCCGGATGGAAGTATTAAACGGCAGCTTTGTGACGGCTTCCCAGATGGTATTACGCCTTGGTATGGCAACAACTGTTCTTACAGGTGCATTTCTCATGACAGAAAGAAAGCTGGATCTCATGGTATTTCTTATGTTCATGGTTGCGGCTACCCGTATCTATGGTCCCCTCACTGGCTGCTTAAATAATTTATCGGCTGTCTATTCCACTCTGCTGCAGGTGGAACGAATGAGAGCCATTGAGGAGGAACCTGTACAGGAAGGGGAAGAAATCAGAAAACTGGGTGGATATGATATTGTGTATGATCATGTGGGATTTTCCTATCATCAGAATGAAACTGTGTTGGAGGATATCTCCTTTTGCGCCAGACAGGGGCAGGTTACCGCTCTGGTTGGCCCTTCCGGCGGCGGAAAAAGTACAGCAGCCAGACTGGCTGCACGTTTCTGGGACGTGGAAAAAGGAAGCGTTACCATTGGAGGAATGGATGTAAAGGGAATTGATCCGGAATATCTCTTAAAGCATATCTCTGTGGTATTTCAGGATGTGATGCTTTTTAACAATACAGTTATGGAAAATATCCGGATCGGCAGAAAGGATGCAACGGACAAAGAAGTGATGGAAGCAGCGAAAGCAGCTCAATGCATGGATTTTATCCACCGGATGCCGGAAGGGTTTCAGACCAGAATCGGTGAAAACGGGTCAGCACTTTCTGGTGGAGAGAGGCAGCGTCTGTCCATAGCACGAGCGTTATTAAAAGATGCACCAGTTATTATACTTGATGAAGCCACAGCCTCCCTCGATGTGGAGAACGAATCCCTCATACAGAGCGCCATATCAAACCTGATTCGGAATAAGACCGTTCTGATTATCGCCCACCGGATGAGAACGGTTGCCCAGGCAGATAAAATCGTGGTATTAAAAGACGGCAAAGTGGCAGAAGAGGGAAGTCCTGAGGTTCTATACAGGAAGAATGGAATCTACCGTCATATGACGGACTTACAGAATCAGAGCCAGAACTGGTCAATCGGATAGAGGAGGATTGTATTGTAAGATTGTGGGATTTATGGTATAATTACCATGCATAATCACAGCAGTCATAAGAAAAAGGAGGGTATTCACATGAAGTTTTTAAAGTGTAATCATTGCGGAAATATTGTAGCGGTTGTAGAAGAAAAAGGCGGTACAATTACCTGTTGCGGAGACAACATGCAGGAGATGAAAGCCAATACCACAGATGCAGCCACTGAGAAACATGTGCCGGTTATCGAAATTGATGGCCAGAGCGTTACTGTTACGGTAGGTTCTGTAGAGCATCCAATGCTGCCTGAACATTTCATTGGCTGGATTGTATTAGAGACAAAGATGGGCAACCAGAGAAAGATCTTAAATCCTGGTGACAAACCAGTTGCAAAATTCATGATGTGTGAAGGCGACGAGGTTGTGGCAGCCTATGAGTACTGCAATCTTCACGGATTGTGGAAAGCAGAGAAATAAATAGAATTAAAAAGCTCACAGACCTTTGGTCCGTGGGCTTTTTGGTCATATCCAAGGAAACAGGAGAGTACCTTCATGAACAAGAAAGAAGCAAGTGAATTAAAAAAACTTTTTACCCCGGCAAACTGCACCATCAGCCGGATTTGCGGCTGCTACGTAGATGCAGAAAAGAACAAACGGACAGAATTAAAAGAGGCATTTCTATCTCTTCCGGAAGAAGAAGCATTTAAATATTTTACCATTTTTAAAAGCGCCCTTTCCGGTACACTGGGAAAAAATCTGGTGAATATGGAATTCCCTCTCCATACGGAAGAAGAGGGAGGAACCCAGAATTTTCTGTTAAAACTAAGGGACAGCCAGTTAAAGGATGACGGCCTCATAGAGGAATTTTACGATAAGGTGATAGCAAGCTATGATTACGGTGAGAATTATTACATAATCCTGATTCACTGTGCCTATGACATACCGGCGAGATCTTCAGATGGAATTGAGATGTATGATGCCTCCGATTTTGTATATGAATTTATTCAGTGTACCATCTGTCCGGTGAAGCTGTCAAAAGCAGGCCTTTGTTATAATTCCCAGGCCAATGTAATTGAGAACAGAAACAGAGACTGGATTGTGGAAGCTCCCGAAACCGGATTTTTATTCCCGGCATTTACAGACCGTAATACGGATATTCATGGACTTGTCTATTATTCCAAGAACCCGGAACTGCTGCCGGAGCGTCTCATCGATGAATTGTTAGGCTGCGTGATTCCAATGACAGCAAAGAGCCAGAAAGAAACCTTTCAGACGATCATTGAGGAAACTTTGGGAGAGAACTGCGATTTTGAGACGGTAAAGAACATTCATGATACCATCAATGAGATGCTGGAAGAGACAAAGGACGAACCGGCACCCTTTACCATTGATAAATATCAGATGAAAAAGCTGTTGGAGAACAACGGTGCTTCCCAGGAAAAGCTTGAGGAATTAGAACAGCGGTTTACCCAGGAAGAACAGGAGAAAAATCCTGGATTTCTCGCCTCTAATATTGTCAATGCAAGAAGCTTTGAAATCAAGACCACGGATGTGAGTATCAAGGTGGCCCCGGATAAGACCTATCTTGTGGAAAACCGCATGATTGAGGGGCGTCCCTGTATTGTGATCGGGATCAGTGAGCATGTGGAGATCAACGGAATAACAGTAAGACCCATTGGGGCTGAACATAAAGAAGAAGAGGAAACGTAATCCTCTTCTTCTTTCCCTGTCCGGATCCCTGTTAATTAATTTAATACATTGCCAGTTGATTCTCTTGCGGTATTCATCATGCAGTAAATGATATAGAATGCGACAACAAGCTCTGTTACAGGCATAGCTGCCCACAATGCATCACTTCCAAAGAATACCGGAAGGAGCATGATAAGAGCTCCGCTGATAAGAACACCCCGTGAAAGTGAAATTATAAATGAAATTCCCGGTTTCATTACTGACTGAAAATAGTATGTCGAAAAAACGTTAAATGGCAACAGTAAAAATGATAAGCAATAGCAACGGATAATCAACGGAGCAATCTTAAGAACAGATTCTGTGGGTGCCATAAAGAATCGTACAAACGTATTGGGAATTGACATGGTTAATGTAATCCACACACAGCTTACAACTGCAACGGTAATAAAACTGTAACGCAGCAGCTTGCGAATTCGATCCTGCTTTTGTGCACCATAATTAATGGATAGAATGGGTTGAGCTGCCTGACCGACACCATAAGCGCAGCATTGCACAAATGTACTGATATTAACAATGACGCCATAGACTGCAAGTGCATCTGTTCCTGAATATCTCATAATCTGACGATTAAACAGCATGGTCAATATACCCATTGCAATGTCAATAAAAAATGTGGAAAAGCCAGCTGTAAAAATCTGCCTTGCCTTTGTGTATAACTGGGTTGGTCGTATGAGCTTAAGTGAATGTCTGCTATTCAAAAAATGTGTCAGCATAACAATCAGTGTTATGCTTGCACTAAAAGCTGTTGCAATACCGGCTCCCAGTATACCCAAATCAAACGTGAATACAAGTAAATAATCTCCCACTATATTAATTATTCCTCCCAGCATTACAGCTTTTGTAGCCAGTCCTGGGTTTGAATCATTACGTAAAAAGGCAGAAAGCATCTGAGTGAAGAGAAATACTGGAACCGTATATTTTATTGGGATTAAGTATTTTTTTGCCAGGGGGAGCAAGGTATGATCTGCACCAAATAAAAGCAGCAGCTGATCCTCAAAAAATATCAGAGAGATCCAGAGTATTGCAGACAATAAAACCGTAAAAATTACCGCTGCTGAAAAATATTCATTACCACGTTCAGAATCATGGCATTTCCCCCGGCTTGTACTGAATAATATAGAGCCTCCGATTCCCGTAAGCAGACCAAAACTATAGAGAATATTCCAAACAGGAGCGATTACCGCCATGGCGGCAGAGCCAGAGGGGCCGTGGTATTGCCCGACCATTATCATGTCTACCATGCTGTAAACCGATGTAATTAAGGCACTTCCAAAAGATGCTGACAGATACTTCAGATAAATCTGTTTCACATTTCCGTTTAATAAATCCATATTTTCCTCCTTTAAAATAAAAAAAAGCCGGACAAAATAGCAAGCATTTCAGCCTGCTACCTTATCCAGCGCGTCGTTTCAGGGAACGACTTACCCTCCAGTAAGCAGTGCAACTATAGCATAAACTTGTGCATAAAGTCAACAGTTCATTTGTATTAAACACTTTGCTGCAGTCCAAAATATTTTGCCTATCTGTGCTTCCTATGCTATACTGTAAGAAAACTACAGTGAGGAATGAATCGTGGCTGAAAGAACATTTGGCTGGGTACAGGAGGCCTATACCCTGGACAATTTAAAGAATGTGGTATCCGTATTTGTACCGGATTCCAGTATAAACCGGCTGCTGAAAACGGATAAGATTCCAAGACTCATTCAGGAAGAAGACAAAAGAGAAGAGTACTTAAAAGAATTGAACCAGGAGGAAATCCGCATTCCATATACCCATTTAAAAGGAAAAGGAACACCGAAAGGCTATACCAGAAGCAACGCCCCCTGTTCCGGTATCATACAGGCGGTTTTACCTGGGCAGAGAAAAGAATATCAGTCTGACTGGCCGGCTGATTCCTTTTTAAGATGGGCAGTCAGTCTTGGCTTTCTGGACTATGACAGGACGTCTGATGAATGCTCTTTATCTGATTTAGGAAGTCAGTATGCAAAAACAGATGCTGGAAGCAAAGAGGAAGAAGAAGTATTAAAAGATGCGCTTCTTTCCTACCCTCCGGTATGCAGAGTGCTGTCCCTTCTGTTGAAGGAAGGGCATATGACTAAGTTTGAGATAGGTGCCAGGCTTGGTTTTATTGGAGAAGCTGGTTTTACTTCCATTCCCCAATCCATGATTTTAGAGGGACTTGCGGCAGCAGAAGAGAAGGAAGAAAAGACAAAGCTGCTTCAGGATACGGAAGGAACCAGCGACAAGTACGTCAGAACCATTTGCAGCTGGCTGATGTCTGTAGGCTGGATAAGGAAAGTCCCAAAAGAGATACCCGGTCTGTACGGGCACAAGGAAGAGACAGAGGTAATTCCCCAGTCGTATCAGCTGACACTAAAGGGAAGAACCATATGCAATCATATAACAGGAGTATCCAGATACAAAAAAGTACCTAAGCGGGTGATGTGGGATATGCTGGCGACCAAAGCAGCAGACCGGGAATACTTAAGAAACCGGCGGGCCCATATCATATTGTGTCTGGAAAAGTCGCCCCTCACTCCTATGCAAATTCAGGAGAATTTAAAGCAGAAGGGGATAGAGGAAGAGGCAGAAACCATACTTGATGATATCAAGAGTCTGGAAAATATCGGGCTGCAGGTCCAAAAGACCAGAGATACATATCGGATTACAGATGAGATTACGGGACTTTTATTTCCGGAAACCCAGTCTTTCCTCCCAGTAAAATCCCAGGTATCCATACTGAAGGATTATTTACGATCCTACTTGTCACATGTGGACCATAAGTATTTAATTCTGCTGGATTTAGGCTTTGACGGCACCTCCGACCGGGATTATGAGATTTGGACAGCCCAGCTCCTTACTGCGGAGTTGTCTTTTCTCGGAGGAAGACTTGGAGACACCAGAAAGCCGGATGTCTGCATTTACTATGAAGACAACGGTCTGATCATCGACAACAAGGCTTATGGAAAGGGATATTCCCTTCCCATCAAGCAAGCCGATGAGATGTACCGGTATATTGAAGAGAATAAGGAACGAAGTGAGCTGCTTAATCCCAACTGCTGGTGGAACATCTTTGATGAGGGAGTGAAAACATTCCGCTTTGCCTTCCTGTCCGGAGAATTTACCGGAGGTTTTAAAGACAGATTAAACCATATCTCCATGCGTTCCGGTATCAAAGGGGCAGCAGTGAATTCCGCAAATCTGCTTATCATGGCAGAACAGTTAAAATCAGGTACAATGAGCTATGAGGAATTTTTTCAATTGTTTGATCATAACGATGAGATTATATTTCCACACCTATCATTACAGGGAGGTTTGATACTATGACACTGGGAGATTATCTTCCTTTTTGGAACAAGCTTACAGAGAAACAAAGAGAAAAGCTGTCATCAAAATCGAAAAAAATAAGGTTTGAAAAGGGAATGCTGGTACACGGGGAATCCGATGAGTGCAGCGGTTTTCTTCTTGTAACAGAAGGTCAGTTAAGAGTGTTTACCATATCGGATGAAGGTCGGGAACTGACTTTATACCGGCTGTTTGAACGGGATATCTGTCTGTTCTCCGGGTCCTGTATGGTGAAGAACATCCAGTTTGATGTAACGGTGGAAGCAGAACAGGATACAGTAGTGTTCCAGATTCCAGCTGATATCTACCGAGATTTAATGGAAGAATCAGCCGTAGTCTCAAACTTCACCAATGAACTGATGGCATCCAGATTCTCCGATGTGATGTGGCTGATGGATCAGGTGATGAACAAAAAGATGGATGGAAGACTGGCTGCATTCTTACTGGAAGAGTGCAGGCTGAATGACACGTTGGAGCTTTCTATTACCCATGAGCAGATCGCACGCCACTTAGGCACTGCCAGAGAGGTGGTAACCCGTCTGCTTCGTCTGTTCCAGGGAGAGAGTCTGGTGAAGGTAACAAGAGGAACCGTAGAGCTTCTTGATGAGAAAGGGTTAGAGGTCCTGGCTGCCCATAGTTTAAGATAAACTTGTATGTACTATTTAAAGAACATGAAAAATAAACTTGCTTTCTTTTATCTGGAACGTTATATTATAAAAAGTTTATAAAAATTTTATAATAGACAGAGGATGAAGAAATGAAAGATTTGGTACCTCAGTTTTTTTTATCAATGAAGCATTATACGAAGGAGCAGTTTTTGAAAGACTTCGTTTCCGGAATCATTGTAGCGATTATTGCCCTTCCGCTTTCCATTGCCCTGGCATTAGCAAGCGGTGTTACACCGGAGCAGGGACTTTACACCGCCATTACAGCCGGTTTTGTCATCTCTTTATTGGGAGGAAGCAAGGTTCAGATTGCAGGCCCCACCGCTGCATTTGCATCTATCGTAGCAGGGATTGCAGCGAAAAACGGCTTTGACGGGTTGGTTATGGCAACTATACTGGCAGGAATCTTTCTGCTTATCATGGGATTTTTGCGGATGGGAAGCCTGATCCGCTTTATTCCATATACCATTACCACAGGATTTACCACAGGAATCGCTGTTACGATATTCATTGGCCAGATCAAGGATTTTATGGGACTTACCTTTGGGCATGCCCCAATCGAAACTCTCGAAAAAGTCAGTGAGGTGGTACATAGCATTGGTACCCTCAATCCCATGGCTCTTGCAGTGGGATTTACAGCCCTTATCGTTTTAATTGTATGGCCCAGATTTTTTAAGACCATACCGCCGTCACTGATTGCCGTCATCCTTACGGCGGGTCTGGTAAAAGTGTTTCATCTTCCGGTAAATACCATCGGGGATTTATACACCATATCATCGGAACTTCCCACCTTTCATCTTCCTGTATTTTCTCTTGCCATGGTACAAAAGGTAATGCCGGATGCAGTGACCATAGCAGTTCTGGCAGCGGTAGAATCCTTATTGTCCTGCGTAGTTGCAGACGGAATGGTAGGAAGCAGACATAATTCCAATATGGAGCTGGTTGCCCAGGGAGCCGGTAATATCTGTTCCGCTCTTTTTGGCGGAATTCCAGCCACTGGAGCCATAGCAAGAACTGCTGCAAACGTAAAAAACGGCGGAAGAACGCCTGTAGCAGGCATGGTTCATGCAGTGATGCTTCTTCTGGTTTTAGTATTTTTAATGCCTTATGCGGCGTTAATTCCCATGCCGGCTATAGCAGCTATTCTTTTTATAGTAGCTTATAACATGAGTGAGTGGAGAGTCTTTCTTTCCATCGTGAAGACAGCTCCTAAAAGCGACTGGTCCGTGCTGCTTGTGACCTTTGTATTTACTGTTGCATTTGATCTTGTAACAGCCATAGCAGTTGGAATTTTATTTGCTTCCCTGCTGTTTATGAAACGTATGGCTGATGTGACAGAAGTAAGTAGCTGGAAGTACTTAGAGGATGAAGAAAACAGCAGCGAATCCATAGATTTAAAACCTGTGCCAAAGCATGTTGCAGTCTTTGAGGTAAGCGGTCCCATGTTCTTTGGCGCTGCGGAAAAGATTTCCCAACTGATTATAGAGGAGGGGAAACGGGTTATGATTCTTAGAATGAGAAGTGTTCCGGCAATGGATGCAACGGCTTTAAAAAGCCTGGAAAAACTGTATCACAATTTAAAGAAAAAGCATGTGACCCTTATTTTATCCCATGTTAATGACCAGCCTATGTCCATGATGGAGCGGGCGGGATTTTTGGAGTCCGTGGGGAGAGAGAACCTGGCGGGTTGCATTGATGAGGCGCTTTTGATGGCAAAAGCCATGTGATTTGACTATTAGAATCATAAACCAGAGGAGTAAAGCAGAATATTCTGTTTTTGCGTCTCTGGTTTTTCTTTATTCTGCCTATTGGTTGAAAAACAGTGATACGTTGTGAGATAATAAAAAATAAAAAAAAGATTGACAACTTAATCAGATGAGATTATAATTCAAAGCATATAAACATATAACTTTAATAGGGAATACAAAGGAGAGGTAACATGCATATGAAAGATTCTGTAGTTAATACCAAGAATTTTCAATTTACAAATCAGATGAGTTGTTATTGTAAAGCTGAGTTCGAGTGTAAGAATACAGTTTGTTTTTCTATGCATTAGAATACCTGAGTCCGTTATTGAGGGGGTGGCAGGTACTTATATTGTACCTGTTTTTTTTATAAATGAATGTTAATGAGAAAATTAGATCAACAACATTTAAATACCACCCGGGACTAACACCAGTCAACCATTATGAAATGAGAGAAGGTGATTCCTATACCCTATGCAGATTCATCAAAGTCGGATAAAGATTACCTGCATCTGATCAATGAGATGGCGAGAGATGTAAAATATGGTTCCATAACCATAACCATTCAAGACGGGAAAATCGTACAGATTGAAAAAAATGAAAAAATAAGATTAAAGGACTGACTGGACAACCGGAGGTTCTGATAAGCAAAATTATGCATATCAGACGAAGGTTGTCTTTTTTGTTATCAATTTTTGAAAGTGAGGTAAAGATGGCCGATACATATCAGAAACTAAAAAGTTTCCATCCATGCTTTGGGGGAAATAGAAACAACACTGGAAGGATTCATCTTCCCGTAAGCCCTGGCTGCAATATTTCCTGTAAATTCTGTGACAGAAAGATCAATGATCATGAAGATAGACCAGGAGTAACGTCACAGGTACTTACGCCTCTGGAAGCCATGGAAGTTCTTGAAAAAGCATTAAAGCTGTGTCCGGAAATTACGGTTGCCGGAATTGCAGGACCAGGTGATACACTGGCTACGGATTATGCACTGGAAACATTTCATCTGATCAGAGAGAAATACCCCAGGCTGATTAAATGTATGAGCACCAATGGGCTTCTACTTTCTGAGCGGGCAGAAGAAATAATAGAAGCAGAAGTGGATTCTTTAACAGTTACGGTGAATGGAGTAGATCCTGAGATCGAGGCAAAGCTTAACCGCCTGATTGTCTACCACGGTAAAGTATACATCGGAGTTGAGGCCGCTGCGATCTTAATCGAAAATCAGTTAAAGGGGATTGAAAAAATTGCGGCTGCGGGAATTACAGTTAAGGTAAATACCGTGCTGGTTCCAAACATTAACGGAGAGCACATTGAAGACATTGCCAAGGCTGTGAAAGCAAGAGGTGCACAGATTTATAATCTGATACCGCTGATTCCCCAGTCAGATTTAAGAAATGAGCAGGCTCCCGTATGCAGTCAGATTGAAGAGGCCAGAGCTCTGGCAGGAAAGCATATTGATGTCTTCCGCCATTGTCAGCATTGCCGGGCAGATGCGGTAGGGCTCTTGGGTGGAAAGGATTATGGAGATTTAATATATCAAAGAAGGATTGTGGGAAGTGATACATTTTCTCATGGATGATAGTGAAAGAGGGTTGGATTTCTATGATTTACAAAATTGCAGCAGCATCGTCAGACGGAAAGGTAATCAATCAGCATTTTGGAAGAACAGAAGGATTTCACATTTTGAAAGCAGACAGTTCCGACAGAACCTTTTGGTATCAGGAGACCAGAACGACGGCTCCAGCCTGCAGACAGCAGGAGCACGATGACAGGGAACTAAGAACTGTGGCAGATCTACTGGGAGACTGTGATTATGTTCTGGTAAGCAGGATTGGTGAAGGAGCCAGATCCGCTCTTGCAGAAAATGGAACATGGGCCTTTGAATTGCCCGGACTGATTGAAGATTCTGTTCAAAGACTTCTTTCTTATATAGAAGTCCAGAACTTATTTAAGAAAGAAGAGAAAGGATGAAAGCGCATGAGTGAAAATTATTCAGGAATCCGGGAAAGCCGTCCAAACCGGTATAACGATCTGGGTTCTACAGGAAGTCAGGCAGAGAAAGATTTTAAAAAAGGCTGTTTAAAAAAGGCAGACCGAAGCTTTGCCCAGGGGCTTCAATGTCAGCAGATTAACAGCATGGCAGCACTTATGTCACTGGAGGATTCTGTTTTTATTGCCCATTCTCCACAAGGGTGTGTGGGCTGTACCTCTCTGGCAGTGGACCAGTACCGGGTTGGGCAGGCGCACCGGGGAGTAAAAAACATCAAAAACCCGCGGATTATCGTATCAAATCTGGATCAGAACAATGTAATTTTCGGAGGTGAGGATAAGCTTAAGAAAGCAGTTGCCGATGCAATCCAGCGCTATCACCCCAAGCTGATTTTTGCTTTTGCTTCCTGTGCTTCCGGTATTATCGGGGATGATATTGAGGCCATTTTAAGAAAAATGCAGGAAGAGACACAGGCTCTTCTGATTCCCATTCATTGTGAAGGCTTTAAATCCAAAATATGTGCTTCCGGATTTGATGCGGCGTTTCTATCCATTAACCAGTACATATTAAAAAAGGAAAAACTGGAGAAGAAAAAAGGATTGATTAACTTATTTGCTCCGGTTTCCATCAGCTATTCCGATCAAAAGGAGATGGAACGTATGCTGTCTCTTCTGGGGCTTCATGTAAACTATATTCCATTTTACAGTTCACTGGAAAAAATAAAGGAAATCCCCGCTGCAGAGGCCTCTACTTCTATCTGCAAAGTCTTTGCAGATGAATTCATGAAGACTCTTTATGAGGATTATAAAATACCTTATTCCCATACGGTTATGCCCATTGGTGTAAGGAATACAGATATCTGGTTTCGGGGAATTGCCGGAATTGTAGGAAAAGTAAAAGAAGCAGAAGAGATTATCCAGAGGGAACATGAAAGAATTCTTCCTTTAGTGGAATCCATAAAAGACCGGCTTAAGGGCAAACGGGTATTTATCTGCGGCGGAACCGGACGGTCATTTGCAGCGGCAGCCTTAATTGATGATTTTGGAATGGTGCTCGTAGGGCTTGAGACACCGACCTATGATGAAGACGCACAGGCAGATATTGAATATTTAAATACCATACATTCGGACTATGTGATTGATATCGCAAATATGCAGCCCTTCGAACAGGTGAATCTGGTAAAGAGGTTAAAGCCTGATGTTTTTATCGGTGTTCCGGAGTGGGCCGCAAAGCTTGGAATTCCCACAACCCATGTTCTTGATATGAAACGCCCCACAATGGGCTATGACGGGCTTTTGTTTCTGGGAAATAAAATAGCAGACCAGCTTGAAAATCCAGGCTTTAACGTAAAGCTCTCCCAGCATGTAAAGCTTCCATATAAAGAAAGCTGGTATGAAAAAGATCCATTTCAATACATAATCGGAGGTGAGTGAGATGTCTCAAGTGATAGAAAATCCCAGAGGGGGCTGTGTGCTGGCCGGAATTAATTCCGTTTTGGGAGCCCTTGACCGGGTATGCCCCATTTACCATGCAGGACCGGGCTGTTGTATGCAGACAACTGCTTCCGATCCCGGACAGTCCGGAAATAAAAGTTCCGGTTTTGTCAGCAGTGTTTCCATTCCATCCAGCAATATGCTGGAGCGTGAAGTGGTATTTGGAGGAGCTCAGAAACTGAAAACTACCATTGAGGGGGCGGTTGAAATAATCGATGCAGACGCCTACTTTGTACTGACTGGCTGTACAGCAGGTATTATAGGAGATGATATTGTGAGTGTGACTACTGAATTCAGAGAAAAGGGTATCCCTGTTTTTCCCATTGAAACCCCGGGATTTGCAGGAGACAGCAATTTAGGCTATGAAGTAATATGGAATACCATGATTGACCAGGTGATTGAACCGACGGAAGAAAAGGAAGAAAATCTTGTTAATCTGTTTGGAATTATTCCATACCACGATCCCTTCTGGAGTGGAAATTTAGAAGAGATTTCCCGGATTTTAAAAAAGCTTGGACTGAAAGTCAATACTTTTTTTACAGAACAGCAGGGGATGGAAACTATAAAGTCCTGTGCAAGAGCATCCTTAAATATTATCATCCATCCCTGGATATTGAAAGGGCCTGCAGAAAGATTTGAGGAGAAATTTCATGTTCCTTATATCCGTTATCCCGGGCTTCCAATCGGAGCCAGCGATACCAAACGTTTTGTTCTGGCAGTAGCGGAGGCATTAAAGCTTGATGACCAGCTGGTAAATCAGGTTCTGGAAGAAGAGGAGGTTTATGTTTACCGGTATCTGGCACAGGCCATTGGATCCTTGAGCTGGAAGAAATTTGCCGTAGTTGCCGACGGATCCACGGCAGTGGGCATTACCCGCTACTTAGCCAATGACTACAGTTTCACGCCGGTGCTTGTTATTATTTCAGAGCCTCTTTTCAGACAGGAAGACAAAGAGAGAATTGTCACAGAACTTATGACGTTTGAATATGCAAAACCGCCCAGAGTCGTATTCTGCGCGGATCAGTATGAGATCAATCAGGAACTTTTAAAGCAGGAGGACATTTCTCTGATCATCGGAAGCAGCAATGAAGAGGAGGTCAGTTCTTTAAAAGAAGTTCAAAATATAGTTGCAGCGTTCCCCATTAAGGATCGTTTGATTTTTAACAGGGCGTATGCCGGCTACAGGGGAAGCTTAACACTGATTGAAGATTTATACGACAATTTATAATTGAGAACAGGAAAGAGAGGTCAGAGCAATGGGACAGATCAGACAGATTGCCATCTATGGGAAAGGGGGAATCGGGAAATCCACGACGACACAGAATTTAACAGCAGGATTGGTGGAACTTGGGAAAAAGGTTATGGTTGTTGGGTGTGATCCAAAAGCAGATTCTACCAGACTGCTTCTTGGGGGGCTGGCGCAAAAGACCGTGCTGGATACCTTGAGAGAGGAAGGAGACGGAGTGGTTCTTTCCCGAATTTTAAAAGAGGGGTATGGGGGAACCAGATGCGTGGAATCCGGAGGTCCGGAACCTGGCGTTGGATGTGCAGGAAGAGGAATTATAACCTCCATTGGGCTATTGGAGAATTTAGGTGCCTATACCGAGGATCTGGATTACGTATTTTACGATGTGTTGGGAGACGTTGTCTGCGGCGGTTTTGCCATGCCTATAAGAGAAGGAAAAGCAAAGGAAATCTATATCGTCGCCAGTGGAGAGATGATGGCGCTGTATGCAGCAAATAACATTGCAAAAGGCATTAAGCGGTATGCAAAAACAGGAGGTGTCCGCATTGGAGGCATTATCTGCAACAGCAGAAATGTAGACAGAGAGCTGGATCTGCTCCGGGCATTTTCAAAGGAGCTTGGAACAAAGCTTTTGTATTTTGTTCCCAGAGATAACATTGTGCAGCATGCGGAGATTAACCGCAAAACAGTGATTGAATACCGGCCCGATTCCAATCAGGCCAATGAATACCGCAGTCTTGCCCAGGCGATAATCGATAATCAGGATTTCACCATCCCTACTCCCATGGAGCAGGAACGGTTAGAAGAAATATTGCTGGAATTCGGTCTGATGAATATTAAGGATGATTATAAAATCTAAAAACGTTTATGAACCCTGAAAGGAGAATCGATATGGCTGCCATACATCAATCAATTACGGAACTCGTTGGAAAAACACCCCTTCTGGAACTGGTCAATTATGAAAAAAAGCTGGGACTAAATGCGAAACTCATTGCCAAACTGGAGTATTTTAATCCCAATCAGAATGTAAAGGACAGAATTGCCATGGCAATGATCGAGGATGCAGAGGAAAAAGGATTATTAAAACCAGGTGATACCATTGTGGAAACAACCAGCGGAAATACAGGAATTGGTCTGGCAGCCATAGCAGCCAGCAAAGGCTATGGGTTCCGGGTATACATACAGGATCAGGTAAGTGAGGAGCGGTTTAAGAATATCAGGGCTTTTGGAGGAGAAACCATTAAGCTTTCAGAAGTAAAAGAAGTGAAAGCGGTTCTTGATGAAACAGGCGGCGATTTTGTGGCGGCGATCAAGGCTCTTGAGGAAAATGTTCTGTCCAAAGAAAGCAATATCTTCTTCGTAAATCAGATTGAGAATCCAGCCAATCCGTCTGTTCATGAACAAACCACAGGGCCTGAAATATGGGAAGATACCGATGGAACTGTGGATATACTGGTCGCCTGCGTGGGCACAGGAGGAACCGTGTCAGGAGCAGGGAAGTACCTAAAGAGAAAGAATCCGGATCTTAAGATTATTGCAATCCAGCCGGGGCCAGGGTCTCTTCCCAGTGAGTCGGATCCCTTCCCTCCAGACATAACCGGCGTTCACCCATTTGAAGGAGTTCCGGAGGAACGGATACCAAAGAATATGGATCGTACCATCTATGATGAAAAGGTGGAGGTGGAGACGTACCAGGCCTATGAAACAGCCAGAGAAGTGGCAAAAACGGAGGGGATTCTAGTTGGAACCTCTTCTGGGGCAGCAATTTACGCGGCGGTTCAAATTGCCAAAAGAGAAGAAAACAGAGGAAAGAATATTGTGGTGATTCTGGCTGATACCGGCCTTCGCTACCTCTCAACGAAACTGTTTGAATAAAGTATAAGGTTAAATGGAGGTTTATAAATGGCATTTCAGTTATCAGGTTCCAATCTTGGTACCAGAGAGAACCGGTTGGGCTCCATAACCGGGTATGTGGGAGATTTAGAAGATCTTGCAAGTCAAAGCAAATGCGGGGCTCTGACAGGATGCAGCCGCTGCTTTTCCCAGTCCAGCACCTGTTTATCCGGCTGTGCACTAAGCCAGCTTGGAGGAATTCGGGATGTGGCAGTCATTCATCATGGTCCGGCAGGCTGTTCCGCAACAGCCAGTTCTCAATATATTGTTACCAATCAGGTCGCGGCAAAACGAGGCGTGGTTAATCGCTCTGTTTATATCGGAACGGATATGGATGAGAATGATACCATCTTTGGATCCACGGATGCATTGGCGGAAATTATTCTTGAAGTAAACAGACGGTATCATCCAGAAGCAATTTTTGTCAGCAGCTCCTGTGCAACAGGAATCATCGGAGAAGATATTGACAGCGTGGTGGATGAAGTGAAAGAAGAAATTCCTGTGCCGGTCATTGCGGTCCACTGTGAAGGCTTTAAATCCCGTATCTGGGCTACCGGCTTTGATATTTCCGATCACGCTGTTTTAAGCGGAATTGTAGAGCCTCCCAGAAAAAAGCAAAACACCATTAATTTTAAAAATTTCTATGAAAGTGCCAGAAATGAAATCATAGAAATGTTTCAAAATTTTGATCTGGAACCGGTTTTCCTCTATGCAAATGCTACGGTGGAAGAACTGAAGCATTTATCAGAGGCGGTTGCAACCACTTGTATCTGCGGGACTCTTGGAAATTATCTTGGGAATGGTCTGGAAGAAGTTTATGGAGTCCCCTATATCAGGACGATTAACCCCCTTGGAATCACTGGTTTTGAAACCTGGCTTCGGGAAATCGGAAAAGTTGCGGAAAAACAGACCCAGGTGGAACGCTATATTGAGGAGCAGAGAAACATTTACATCCCTCAGATTGAGGCAGTGAAAAAAGAATTAAAGGGATTAAAGGCAGTTCTTGGTATGGGACCCGGTTATACCTTTGAGGTGACCAGAGTACTAAACGAACTGGGAATAGAAGTGGTATGGGCACTGGCCTGGCATTATGACAAACGGTATGAGAATGGGGAGATCCCGCCCGCCATGAGCTATCTTCTGGAAAATGAGATTAATTTCGAAGCCAGTGTGGCAGATCAGCAGAATTTTGAAGTTATGAATATTTTAAACAAATTCAGGCCGGATCTATACCTTTCCAGGCATCCTGGTTCCACTGTATGGGCTATCAAGCAGGGAACACCGGCTGTTTATGTGGCAGATGAGTATATGATCTTCGGATATAAACATACTCTGGAATTTGCTCATGCAATTTTAGATACCATTCGCAACCGAAGCTTTGAACAGAATCTGGCAAAGAGGGTGAAACTGCCCTATACCGACTGGTGGTATCAGCAGGATGTAGGAAGATTTTTAGAGGAGGTGATCAGCTGATGGCAAAAATTCTGGATAAACAAAGATATAAATGTGCAATGAGTGCAATGCAGACAGTTCAGGCAATTGAACGAGCAATTCCTGTTCTTCATTCAGGACCCGGCTGTGCCCAAAAACTATCCGGTTCCACCGGAAGCTCAGGATATTTCTCCCCCAATATTTACCCCTGTACCAGCATCAATGAGCGGGATGTGGTCTTTGGCGGAGTAAAGAAGCTGGAATCGACCATCCGCCACTCCCTTGAAGTGATTGATGCAGACTTATATGTTGTATTAACCGGATGCATTCCGGAGATTGTGGGAGATAACACAGAGGAAGTGGTATCTGGATTCAAGGAGGAAGAAAAGCCTGTGATATATGCCTTAACTGCCGGATTTAAGGGCAATAACTACAAAGGACATGAACAGGTCATTGATGCGCTCACGGAACAGTATTTAGAACCATCTAAGATCAGAATTAAGGGGCTTGTTAATATCTGGGCAGACGTTCCTTATCAGGATGAGTTCTGGCATGGAAATTATAAGGAACTGGAACGTCTGGTGAAAAAGCTGGGATTAACCCCCAACATTATATTTGGATACAATCGGGGAATTGAGAATATTAAAAAGATTCCTGCGGCTGAGTTTAATTTACTGATTTCTCCATGGGTCGGGCTTACCAATATGAAGAAGATGGAGCAAAAACTTGGAATTCCTTATCTTCATTATCCAACCCTTCCAATTGGTGCATTTGAAACCAGTAAATTCTTACGTGAAATCGGAACATATGCGGGAGTGCCGGAAGATAAAGTGGAAGCGGTTATATCAGGGGAAGAGTCGTCTTACTATTACTACATTGAACGCTATGCAGATCTGTTTCTGGAAACCCGAGTCATGTCAAAACAGTTTACAGTAGTAGCAGATGCCCAGTATGCGCTGGGAATAACAAAATTTCTGGTTAATGACCTGGGGCTTTTCCCGGCTAAGCAGTTTGTTGTAGATGATACACCCAGGGAGTATCAGGAAAAGGTCAGTTCCTATTTCAAAGATTTAAATTACAACATAGAGGCAGAAGTCAGCTTTGATACCGATGGATTTAACATACACAATGAAATTAAATCCCATGACTATCATGGATACCCCCTGATTTTAGGGGGTCATTGGGAAAAGGAGGTAGCAAAGCAGACCAATGCTCATTTTTTAAATGTATCATGGCCGGTGAATGAACGCCTGATCATGAACAGCTATTACGCAGGATATGAAGGCGGTCTTAAACTCATTGAGGATATCTATTCCGTTGCAAAAACAAGATTTAATTAGGTTTAAGAAGAGGAGGAAGTCATATGTCCTATAAAATTGCAGCAGCCTCAGAAGATGGTGAACAAATCAATTTAAATTTTGGAGCAGCACAGCGATTTCTGATCTATGAAGTAAATGAAGATGGAGTATTGACGCTGTTGGAAGAAAGAAGCGTACCAGAGGGACTGGAAGATGTTTCTGGTTGTGGCACCCAGAGCTGCAGCAGCGGGGCAGGCGGCTGTCATGGATCAGGAGCTGTCAGTCTGAAAGTGGATCTCCTTTCAGACTGCAGATGTATTGTGTGTAAAAAAATAGGGTTTCCCATACAGAAGCAATTTGAAAAAAAGACAATCAGTACATTTGAAATATCAGGAAACTTAAATGAGGTATTGGATAAAATAACCCTTTATTTTTACAGAACCGATCATCATCAAACCTTAAAAGGCATCCCAAAACAATGAGCAGTAAGAAAGGATGAGGGCAATTATGAAAAGAAAGAAATATGCTGCGGCAGTGTCGCTGCTTACTATATTGAGTGTGGCAGCACTTGCCGGGTGCGGAAAAAAAGAAGCGGCATCTGACAGCAAAGTTAAAAAGATCGTGGTGGGAACAGGTAATTCCTATGAACCGTATTGCTACCTTAATGACAAAGGAAATCTTGCAGGCTATGAATATGAAGTATTAAAAGCAGTTGATGATCTTCTCCCTCAGTACGAGTTTGAATATAAGACATCAGATTTTGCCAATGTGCTGATCTCTCTTGACGCAGGAAAAATCGATCTTGCAGCTCATCAATATGAGTGGAATAAGGAGCGGGATGAAAAGTATCTCTTTGGAAAGGAGCCTTACACCACTTATGTCACATACATCACTGTGGCCGAGAATCATCCGGATATTAAGTCACTTGATGATTTACAGGGGAAGAAGGTAAAGAGCTCTGCCGGCTCCAATACATCCTACATACTGGAGACTTATAACAAGGATCATAAGGATAATCCCATAAAGATTGAATATGTCAATAACTCCACAGATGAGGAGACCATAACCGGACTGTTAAACGGAGTATGGGATGCAACAGTTATGACAAAGAGGGATGCAGATAAGTTAAATAAGTATTATGGGAAGACCGCTCTTAATGTCACTGGCGATCCGGTCCAGACTTCTTCCACCTATTTTGTATTTTCGAAAAAAGATACTGAATTGCAGGGAGCAGTTGACGGGGCATTAAAGCAGTTGAGGAAAGACGGAAAACTGAAACAGTTATCCATTGATGTAATCGGCGGTGATTATACAGAAAGTGAGTAAGAAATATGGGGAAACTGTTTGAATGGAGCCGTTTTTTTGAAAATATTCCTAAAATACTTCCATACCTGACTGTGACCTTTTCCATTGTATTTTATGCGACCATCTTCGGAGTTCTTTTGGCGGTATTAATTGTGCTGATCCAGATCAAGAAAATAAGGGTGCTCCATCAGATCAGTAATGTTTACATTTCTTTCATGCGGGGCACCCCCATGCTGGTTCAGCTGATGCTTATTTATTACGGCCTGCCCGCCATAATTGATCCTCTTTTGGGTACCAGCATCAACCGGGACTGGAGTGCAGTTGTGTTCGCTTATGTAACATTTATTTTAAATCAGGGAGCTTTTCTTTCCGTAATATTTTACAGTGCGGTAACGTCAATCCCCTATGGTCAGACAGAGGCAGGTTACAGTGTGGGTCTGACTCATTACCAGACATTTATAAGAATCATACTGCCTCAGATGATACGGGTTGCCCTGCCGCCTTTTGGTTCGGATCTGGTGGGATTGTTTCAGGGATCTTCACTGGTTTTTTTAATTGGTGTTACAGATATTATGGGAAGGGCCAAAACAATCGGATCAGCCACCAAGCATGTTTTGGAAGCATATGTCTTTGATGTAATCATTTATATTCTAATCAGCCTGGCAGTCCGGCTCCTGTTCTGGTACTTAAACAAAAGGCTTGATTACGCAAATGGAAATAAAACAGGCGGAAAAGAGGGAACTCCATGGATTTCAACATAAATAATTTTGCAGAAAGCTTTATTTACGGAATGAAATATTTTCCCAACACTCTGCGTCTTGTGTTTATTCCTCTTGGTGTGGGTCTGGTACTTGGAACGGTGGCAGCCCTGATACGAGTTTATAAAGTGCCGGTACTTTGTAAAATCCTTGCTTTGGCAATTACGATTTATCAGGGAGTTCCAATTATCGTAGCGCTGATGATATACAATTTGGTTTTTATGATGAAATATAATGATTTGGCAGCCTTCCTGCATTTAAAAGGAACAATTGCAGATGTAGATCAGATCTGGATCGGAATATTTGCCCTCAGTCTGACGGCAATATGTTCCGTATCAGAAGCCATAAGAGGGGCTCTGCTATCCATTGACAAAGGGCAGGATGAAGCTGGATATTCGGTCGGTCTGACAAAGATACAGACGATTTACCGGATTATCCTTCCCCAGATGATACCCGTTGCAATTCCTATGCTTACCAATCATGTGGTTGGGTTAATTAAGGCATCTTCCGTAGTCATGGCAATCGGGATTATTGAAATCGTTGCAGGAGCTACGATTCCAAGCTCAAGAACCTATTCGTTTTTTGAGGGATATGTGGCTGCTGCGCTGATATACTGGATATTTACAGTTATGATTGAATATTTAGCAAAAATATTGAGAAAGCATACCGGAAGATTCAGGAGGAATCTTTATGATTGAAGTAAAGCATGTAAAAAAGGTGTTTGGAAAACTGGAGGTTTTAAAGGATGTTTCTGTTAAAGTAAAAGATGGTGAGGTGGTAGTAATCCTGGGACCAAGTGGTTCCGGGAAAACCACACTGCTGCGCTGTATTAATTTTCTTGAGAACGCTGATAGCGGGGAACTTACTGTGGGAGATATCCAGGTTGATTTAAAAAAAGCCTCAAAAAAAGAGATTCTTGCCATAAGAAGAAAAACTTCCTTTGTTTTTCAAAACTACAATCTGTTTGCAAATAAAACTGCAATAGAAAATGTAATGGAAGGTCTGGTAATTGCAAGACGTGTACCAAAGGAACTTGCACAGAAGCGGGCGAAAGAAGCATTAAACTGGGTAGGGCTGTCAGATAAATATGATTATTATCCTTCTCAGCTTTCCGGGGGCCAGCAGCAGCGTGTTGGAATCGCCAGGGCATTTGTCCTGGATCCGGAAGTAATTCTCTTTGACGAGCCCACCTCCGCCCTTGATCCGGAGCTTGTGGGGGAGACACTTGAGATTATTAAAAAAGTGGCTGAAAAGGGTATTACCATGATCGTGGTGACTCATGAAATGTCGTTTGCTCAGGAGGTGGCTGACAAGGTCATCTTTATGGATGGCGGCGTTGTAGTAGAGGAGGGGCCTCCAAAGGAAATCTTCACAAACCCAAAAGAAGAGAGGACAAAACAGTTTTTATCCAGAATCATTTCACTGGAACCCACTTATTCCATATAGTGGCGGGAAAAGGAACGGAGGTAAACGATACCCTCATGGGAAAGGGTATCGTTTACCTCTGTTTTTCTATTGCTGTGAACACAGCTCATCTAAAGACTTAAACTGATACCCCATCTCTTCCCATTTGGTCAGCAGCTCATCGAGAATCTGAGCATTGGTACTGGAAGTGCTGTGCAAAAGTACGATGGCACCGGGGTGAATCCGTCCTAACAGCTTTTTAAAGGCTTCTTCCTTTGAAGGCTGCTTATCCTGATACCAGTCCACATAAGCCAGGCTCCAGAAGAATGTTTTATATCCCATATCCTTTGCCATCTGCAGATTTGATTCACTGTATTTGCCCTGAGGCGGACGGTAATACTTTTTCATCTTCTGACCGGTGGTCTGTTCAAATAAAGTTTCCAGGTCTCCCAGCTCTTTTTCAAAAGATTCCTTTGAACTCATCTTTGACATATCCGGATGATGATAGGTGTGGTTACCTACTGTATGACCTTCTGCAATCATCCGTTTAACCAGTTCTGGTGCAGTTTCTATGTAGTTGCCCACAACGAAAAAGGTTGCAGGTGCATGATGCTTTTTCAGTGCATCTAATATCGCAGCAGTATTTCCGTTTTCATATCCGGCGTCAAAGGTGAGATATAAGACCTTATCCTGGGTTTTTTGTGCATAGTAGGCATTAAACTGCTTTAAATAGTCCATGGTGGCATTGGCAACAGGAGGCTGCCCTTCCTGTTGGAAGCTTAATCCCCAGTTTCCTTCTGCAGCAGTTTCCACAGCGCGATGATGCTCAGTCAGCATTGCCCCCAGACGCCCGGCAAAAAAGGCACATAGAAGGAACAGAAATATCTTCAGGCCTTTCTTTCCATTTTCCGGTGAAATGGAAAATGTTCTGATTTTCTCCGCCAGTCTTAATCGGTTGAACCATTTCATAGTAATACTCCGTCGAGTCCATTTGTTTCAATATATGACGGGGTTTCGGGAATATATGCTGTAGGATTAGTGTTCAGACCATTTTTCTCCCCATATTTTCATCAGATTGACCACGTTTTGTAAATCCATGCCTTTCTCTGTCAGTGTATAACGGACTTCAGGCGGTATAGTGGGGATAACTTCACTTGTTAAAATGCCATGGGATTCCTGTGACGGTTTTCAAAACGGAACTGGTACTATAATAGAAAAAAAGGATTCCTGTCCCGGGCATTCCCCGCCGGACAAAAATCCTTTTTATACTTATGCTTCTGTTATAATCGTACCTGCTTTTCCCTCAAGGCTTTCTTCCGCCTTTTCCAGGGAAGTAATAATCGCTTTCCGATTCCTTCCGTGTTCAATGAAATTAAGAGATGCTTCAATCTTTGGAAGCATGGAAGAGGGTTCGAACTGATTGTCCTCAATATAGGAAGCAGCGTCCTTTTTGTTCATCATGCTGATCGGTCTGGCATCCGGCTTCCCAAAGTTTAAGGTTACGTTATCCACATTTGTTAGAATCATCAGCACGTCGGCATCGATTTCCTTTGCCAGCAGTCCGGCAGCCCTGTCCTTCTCAATCACAGCGCTGGCTCCTTTTAAGTAGCAGCCCTGTTCCATAACGGGTATACCGCCTCCACCGCAGGCTATTACAATCTGATCTGCATCCATAACGGCTTTTATGATATCAATCTCAACAATGGAAACTGGCTTTGGAGAAGCGACGACTCTGCGAAATCCCTTGTCAGGGACCTCTTCTACATAGTTCCCCTTATCCTCTTCTTCTTTTGCCTCCTCTGCAGTCATGAAACGGCCGATGGGCTTCATGGGAGTATAGAAAGCCTCGTCATATGGATTTACCATCATCTGGGTTAAAATCGTAGCTACGGACTTATATATGCCCCGTGTCATAAGCTCTGCACGGATTCCGTTTTGTAAGTCATAGCCGATGTATCCCTGGCTCATGGCAGAACAGACAGACATGGGAGCTGAGGTATAACCGTCATGCTGTTTTCCGAATTCATTCATTGCAGTATGGATCATTCCAACCTGGGGAGCGTTGCTGTGAGTAACGGCCACCTGCCAGCCAGACTGAATAAAATCTGCAATTACTTTGGCAGTTCTGGCTACTGCCGTCTTTTGTTCCGGAAGGTTTGTTCCCAAAGCATGGTGTCCCAAAGCTATCACAATACGTTTTTTTGCCATATTATTTCCTCTCAGTTTCATGTAGTTTTAATCAGAAAATATAAGGATATTATATTATCAGCAGATAAAAAAAGCAACCGCTTTCGGGCATCGGGAGATATGAGAAAAGATTTCAATTATTTTTAGAAATAATTTTAAAAAAATTAAGTGGATATCCTGAATTCAGGTGGTATAATGTTTAAGAAGATACAGAAAATGAAAGGACAGGTACTTATGATAGTAATGATTCTGCATCTGATTCTCCCTTTGTTTACCTATACGTTAGCCACCACGTTTCTGTATTTGGCGGTGCCTCTTGAACCACTTATGGCTACGGGAGTATCTGCATTACTGAATATTCCGGTTTTGCTGTGGTTTTATTCTTACGATCAGAAAAACAGAGGATCTTCCATGACAAAGAGTTTGAAACCTGCAGACAGCCTGTTTGCGATCTGGCTGCTTGGAGCAGCTCTTTGCATTCTGGGAAATTCAGCTGTGGAAGTTATGGGACTGACCAGAATATCAAGGACGTACCAGGAAGCGGCCAAGGCACTGTATTCTCCGCCATTTGCGCTTCAGCTTCTGGCCTCTGGATTTATCATACCTGTAGCGGAGGAACTGATATTTCGAGGAATGATTTTTGCTTCCATCCGGGACAAGTTTTCTTTTGTTTTATCGGCTGTCGTATCAGCCGGCCTGTTTGGTCTTTATCATGGAAATCTTCCCCAGGGTGTTTATGCATTTATCATTGGTCTTACCGCAGCATGGCTTTATGAGAGAACAAAAGCCTTGTCGGCACCTGTCATGCTTCACATCTCGGCTAATTTACTTTCGCTTTTTATAACCAGCACGGAACTGTCTGGACTTCTGTTTCAAAGAGAACATGCAGGAGTGACTGCAGCTGTGGTAGTGTTATCAGTCGTTGTAACTGTAATATGTATTATCCGGATTTATTGGAAAAACAACCTAAAGGAGGATATTGTGTGAAACTCTTATCTGTAGCAATTCCATGTTATAATTCAGAATCCTATATGAGGCATTGCATCGAATCCCTGCTTCCAGGAGGAGATGAGGTTGAGATCCTTATTGTAGATGACGGTTCGACAAAAGACCGTACAGCCGAAATTGCAGATGAATATGAACGGAATTATCCGGGAATCTGCAGGGCGATCCATCAGGAGAATGGCGGGCATGGAGAAGCAGTGAATGCAGGATTAAGGAATGCGTCAGGGATTTATTTTAAGGTAGTGGACAGTGATGACTGGGTGGATGAATCTGCTTATATGGAGATTCTTAACACCCTCAGACGTTTCGTTTACGGCGAAAAGACACTTGATATGCTGGTAAGTAATTTTGTTTATGAAAAACAGGGCTCCAATCGTAAAAAAGTAATGAATTACCGGACTGCACTTCCAGAGAACCAGCTGATTGACTGGGATGATGTAAAGGTTTTTATTCTGGGACAATACATTCTGATGCATTCTGTTATTTACAGGACAGAGCTTTTAAAGCAATGCGGACTGGAGTTGCCAAAGCATACCTTCTATGTGGATAATATTTTTGTTTATCAGCCTCTTCCCCATGTGAAAACCCTGTATTATTTAAACGTAAACTTTTACCGCTACTTTATAGGCAGAGACGATCAGTCTGTCAATGAACAGGTTATGATTGGACGGATTGACCAGCAGATCCGCGTGACAAAGCTGATGCTTTCCTATTATGACGTGATGAAGATTAAACAGCACAAGCTTCGGCGTTATATGGTGCGGTATTTAGAGATTATGATGGTCATTTCCTCCATTCTGGCTATTAAGTCCGGAACAGAGGAAAATATGGAGAAAAAGGAAGAGCTGTGGCAGAGTCTTAGAAAACAGAATTTAAAGCTTTATTTAAGGCTTCGCTACGGATTCTTGGGACAGGGTGTCAATCTGCCTGGTAAGGGCGGAATGAAATTCCCCATCGCCATATATAAGATGACTCAGAAATTTTTTGGATTTAATTAGAATCGGATGTAAAAAGACCTCCCCGGAAGGGAAGGTCTTTTTTAACTGATTGCTTTTTCGGATACCTTTTTTCTGTTAGGAACAAGGGAATCAGAATAAACAAACTGATACATGATATATGCCATAGCAAGAGAGCCAAGTCCGTCAAAAGCAGAGTGCTGTTTTAAGAACACAGTAGCCAGACAGATTAAAATCATTAAAATAAGAGACCCTGTTTTTAACTGTCTGCAATTTTTAAGACGCTCACTTCGGCAGATGGCAATGTGGACACAAATGGAATTATAAACGTGTATGCTTGGAAATACGTTGGTACAGGTATCCGCAGAGTAAAGAAGATTAACAATTGCAGCACAAATATTCTTATTGGCATCAACGACAGGTCTGAAGTCCGTTCCGTTTGGAAAGACAGTACAGATCACCAGGCTTATGGTCATTCCTGTAAACAGCATGGTGCAAAGCCTGTAATATTCTTTCACATCTTGAAAGAAAAAAAAGGCAACAGAGACGGCCACATAGCCAAACCACATCAGATAGGGAATAATGAAATATTCATTAAACGGGATATAGTCATCAATGGCAATATGCATGATGTGGTAGTTGCTTGTCACTGTTTTTTCAAGGTATACGAACCAGGGTAAATAAATGAAGGCGTAGCTGAGAATCCAGGCATGCCTGTACTTGGTTAAAAACTGTTTGATATTCATAAAAAGACACCCTTCTTAACTAATGCGTGGGATTATAATGATCAACTTTTGAGGATTATATCACACTCGTTTTGTCAGTACAATAGTATTTCAGAAATGTTAATATTTTATTCAGGAAAGGTTTGGAATCATGTATGTAAATATAATCTTTTTATAAAATAGTTGATAGACTGTCCATCTTTGTGTATAGTATAAAGGCAGACTTTTATTATGAAAGGAATGAATGATGTTACAAAAATATATAACAGTGTTTTTTATTTCCATGGTTCCGCTTATTGAACTTAGGGGAGCCATTCCCTATTCTGCAGTAATGGGACTGCCTTTGGCTCCGTCTTATATTGTTGCAATAATTGGAAACATGCTTCCGGTCCCCATTATCTTTCTGTTTGCCAGAAAAGTTTTGGAGTGGGGAGTAGATAAGCCGGTAATAGGCGGCTTTTTTACCTGGTGTCTGGAAAAAGGAAAACGCGGCGGAGAAAAACTGCAGGCGAAAGCCGGAAGGGGATTGTTCATTGCTTTATTGATCTTTGTTGGAATCCCACTTCCAGGCACCGGTGCCTGGACTGGCACATTGGCAGCCAGCCTGCTTGATATTGATTTTAAATCCAGTATTTTAGCTGTGATGGGCGGAGTTTTAATGGCAGGAATCATTATGGGACTTGCCAGTGCAGGTGTTCTTGGAGCGCTTCAGTCCATTGTATTTTAAAAAGCTGGTAGGAAGAAGGGCAGAATGGAACGAAAGAATGAAGAAGGGCTGACGGAAAAAGAGTTTCTTTTACAATACCGTCCGGGAGATTACGAACGCCCGTCGGTAACGGTGGATATGCTGATATTTGCATATGACCAGGAAGAACCAAAGACAGATATTCTTCTCATTAAGCGGAAAAACCACCCCTGCATCGGTCAGTGGGCGATTCCGGGAGGATTTGTAAACATGGATGAATCCCTGGAGGAAGCAGCAGCCAGAGAACTGTTTGAAGAAACCGGTTTAAAGGGAATCTACATGGAACAGCTTTATACCTGGGGAAGTGTAAAAAGAGATCCCAGAACAAGAGTGATATCCGTTTCTTACTTAGCGGCCGTTCCAAAGGATCAGTTAAACGTAGAGGCCGGTGACGATGCCGGCAAGGCGTGTTGGTTCGAGGTAAAGAAAAAGAAGCTTTCAGACCTTGAAAATGGGGCGACCTATGCACTTACCATTGAGAATGAGGAAGAACATATATTTATCAGCTATCGGATTACGGAAACCTTTGAACGGGATGGCATGATGTGGAAGAGAGACATTGACATTGAGCTTCTGCCTGCTATAGATATGCTTGACCAGGAGAAGCTGGCATTTGACCATGCAGAAATTTTAAATATTGCCATGGACAGGCTGGAAGAGCTGGAAAAAGAAGATTAATACAGCCGTTTTAGACGATGCATCACTTTTATGAGTGGTGCATTTTTGATTGTAAGAAAATTTTAAGCGGTAATTACTGGATTTTATGTTATACTGATGGAAGAACATACTGGTAGAAAAATACAGGAGATAATTGGCTATGACAAAAATAACTTGCAGATTAATCAGTCTTATCATTGGCTTTTCCATGTGCGCATCAACCGTTGCTTATGCAACCGATATACCTACGGTTTCGCCCTTCCCGGGTTCCTCACAGGAGACACAGGCAGCAGCCGGACCAGGTACTTCTACAAGCGGACAGGCAGGCCAGAACGCGGACAGCAATAAAACCGCGGCGGATACAACAGCAGCCTCCACAACGGCCGCTACAGTAAATGTGCCCCAGATCACTTCCGAGGGAGCTGTGTTAATGGATGCCGATACCGGAGCACTTCTTTATTCCAAAAACAGTGAGACGAAGTATTATCCGGCCAGCATTACCAAACTGATGACTGCTCTTCTGGTGGCAGAACGGACGAACCTTTCCGATACTGTTACCTTTTCCAAGGCAGCGACTACCAATCTGGAAGCAGGGGCAGTTACCTTGAATATGACAGAAGGTGATAAGCTGACGGTAGAGCAGAGTCTCTATGGTCTTATGCTTAAGTCTGCCAATGATGTGGCCAATGGTCTTGCTGAGCATGTATCCGGCAGCGTCAGCTCCTTTGCCCAGCTGATGAATGCCAAAGCCAGAGAACTTGGCTGTACCAATACAAATTTTGTCAATCCCAACGGTCTTACTAATTCCAGTCATTATACAACACCCCATGATATGGCGCTGATTGCAAAAGCGGCTTTTCAAAATGGTGTGGTCAGAAAAGTGTGCTCTACTGTCCGCTACCAGATTCCGGCCACGAAGAAAGCGGGAGCCAGAACGGTAACCATGGGACATAAGATGATCAATTCTTCCGACTCCCGTTATTACCCCGGAGTGCTGGGAGGAAAGACCGGCTTTACCTCTGCGGCTGGCAATACCCTGGTAACTTATGCAGAGAAGAATGGATCACGCTTAATCGTAGTGATTATGAAAAGCAAGTCCACCCATTATGATGATACCAAAGCGCTTTTGGATTATGGGTTTGCCTTAAAGGGGTCAGGGGGCGGAAGTGTAAAAGCCAATGCTTCCTCAGGCTGGGTGCAGTCAGGCAATCAGTGGTTTTATTACCGGGAAGATGGAACCAAGGCATGTAATTTCTGGGTGAAAACCAATGAGAAGTGGTATTATCTTGGCAGTGACGGCACGATGTTAAAAGATACGGTAACACCAGATGGTTACCGACTGGACGGAGCCGGTGTCTGGATATCCTAAAAGGAACATAACATAGAAAAAAGAGCCTTAGGGCTCTTTCTCTATGCCAAATCCTCTGAAGGAAAAGCCTGTTATTTATTTTCCTCAGGGTCAGTATTACAGGTCACACTTGTTGCCTCGCAAATATCGGCCCGATATTCCATAATTTCATCTACGCTGCAGTCTAAAATTCTGCACAGCATATCAATCGTATGAGTAGATACGAAATTGTTTTTCTTAAGCCGTCCGATTTGTCCGGCACTGACCTTGCAATATTTGATCAGATGATACTGGCTGACGTTTTTCTTTTTCATGGTCTCCCACAGTCTGTCATAAACAATCATAGTTAGTCACCTCACACTCTTATTAAACCGTGATTATCCAGTATTGCATATTATCCATAATTGGTTTCCATTATACAAAGGGGGAAGGTAAAAGAGAAAGCCTTTTACTTGACGGGGACAGGTTCTTCATTGTATGATGGAGGGACAGCAAAAGAAGGAATGAGAGAAGATGAGGTATAAACAGATGTGGTTTGCTGCCGGAGTTTTTTGTGCTGCTGCAGGCGCAGTATCCTTACTGCGGTCTGAATACGAAAGAGAACAGCTTTCCGTAGAGAAAACTGTTATAAAAAGCAGTAAGATCGGGAAAAACTTGAGGCTGGTATTCCTTTCGGATCTTCACAGCCATTGCTTTGGAGAAGACAATAAAAGACTTCTTAAGGCGATTGACCATGTGAATCCGGATGTGGTGCTTGTCGGCGGTGATATGATGGTTGTAAAGAAGACAGCAGATACCGGGGTCAGCCTAAAACTGATGGAGAAGCTGACAAAACGTTACCCGGTTTTTTACGGGAACGGAAATCACGAAAACCGGATGAACCAGGAACGGCTGGTCTATGGTGATCAGTATGATGCGTATGAAAACAGCTTAAAGAAGCTTGGAGTGATAGTGTTAAGAGACCGGACGGAATTATACCGGAAGGATATTGCCATTACAGGTGTGGATTTAAAAGAAGGCTGTTATAAGGATTTTATTCCTGAGCGCCTTCTTCCCGAAGAACTGGAACAAAAAGCGGGGAAGGCAGGGGAAGAACGGTTTCAGATTCTATTGTCCCATTCCCCTCTTTATTTTAACACTTACCGGGACTGGGGCGCTGATTTAACCCTTTCCGGTCATTTTCACGGAGGAACCATTCGCCTTCCATTTTTGGGAGGAGTGATGACTCCCCAGTACCAGTTTTTTAATCCCTACTGTGGAGGGACGTTTGAAAAAGATGAAAAATATATGATAGTAAGCAGGGGCCTTGGAACCCACTCCATTAATATCCGGCTGAATAACAAACCTCAGCTGGTAGTTGTGGATTTAAAACCCAAATCCTCAAATTGAACCTTCCATATATTTACAGATGGGTTTCAATTTGGTATACTTCTTTTTGGTATGTTTTTAATCTGCTTTGGAGGAATATATGGGAATCTCTTATAAACTGGATAATTTTGAAGGACCGCTTGACCTGCTTCTTCACTTGATTGATAAAAATAAAGTGAATATCTATGACATTCCCATTGTGATTATTACGGAACAGTATTTAGATTACATGAATCATATGGAGACAGAGGATTTAAATATCGTCAGTGAATTTTTAGTCATGGCGGCAACTCTGATTGACATCAAGGCACGTATGCTTCTTCCCAAAGAGGTCAATGAAGAAGGGGAGGAAGAAGATCCAAGGGCAGAACTGGTTGCCCGTCTTCTGGAGTACAAATATTTTAAATATATGGCATCGGAATTAAAAGACCGGGAAGTAGGAGCAGACCGCCTGTTTTTTAAGACTCCTACCGTACCTGCTGAGGTGGCGAAATATGAGCCGCCTGTAGATTTGGACAAGCTCCTTGACGGGCTTACCCTGGCAAAGCTTCAGGAGATTTTTCGTGCGGTGACAAAACGGACAGAAGACAGGGTGGATCCCATCAGAAGCCGGTTTGGCAATATCCGTAAGGAAGCGGTAAGCCTGGAAGATAAGATAAAATCAGTGATGGATTTTGCCAGACGAAACCGGAAGTTTTCCTTTCGCAGAATGCTTGAGGGACAGCCTGACAAGATAGAAGTAGTAGTCACTTTTTTAGCGCTTCTGGAACTCATGAAGATCGGCAAGATCACCCTGACTCAGGAGCATTTATTTGATGATATGATGATTGAAACCCTGGAGCCGGAAGGCGAGGAAGGGGAACTGGATTTTTCGGATCTGGGAGAGGAAGAAAAAGTTAATGGATAAAGTAACTCTGACAGCAGACGGGTCAGCAAAGAGCGCGAAAGAAGAAAAGAAATGGGAAGCGGTCATTGAGGCAGTTCTTTTTACCATGGGAAATTCGGTGGAACTTAGCAGGCTGGCTGCAGCCATCGAACAGGATGAGGAAACTGCCAGGGAAGCAGTTCTTCGTCTGATGAAACGGTATGAGACAGGGAAAAAGGGAATGCAGATCATTGCACTGGAAAACAGCTATCAGATGTGTACCCGCTCAGAATACTACGAGAATTTAATCCGTGTTGCCTGCGCTCCGAAAAAGCAGGTATTATCGGAAGTGGTTCTGGAGACACTTTCCATCATTGCATACAAACAGCCGGTTACTAAGCTTGAAATCGAGAAGATCCGTGGAGTAAAATCCGATCATGCGGTAAACAAACTGGTAGAATACAATCTGGTGTATGAGGTCGGAAGGCTGGATGCACCGGGACGCCCGGCACTTTTTGCAACAACAGAAGAATTTTTAAGAAGATTTGGCATTGGCTCCACTCAGAATTTACCGGCTGCAGATCCTTTGGTAGCAGCGGAGATTCGTATGGAAGTGGAAGAAGAACTTTCCGGAAGCGGAATACTGCTTACGGAGGAAGAAAACAGCGACAGGCATCAGGAGGACATACAGTGACAGCGAATATTAAAATTAAATACTTTACCGACGAAATAGAAAGACTGAGATACATAGATGGCAAATCCGACTGGATTGATTTACGGGCCGCGAAGGAAGTGGAGTTAAAAGCAGGTGAATTTAAACTGATTCCTCTTGGCATTGCCATGGAACTTCCTGCCGGCTATGAAGCCCATGTGGTTCCAAGAAGCAGTACCTTTAAAAATTACGGCATTATTCAGACCAACAGCATGGGAATTATTGATGAGACTTACTGCGGTGACAATGACCAGTGGTTTTTCCCAGCTTATGCACTTCGGGATACGGTGATCCGTGTCAATGACCGGATCTGCCAGTTTCGTATTATGGAGCATCAGCCAGCCATCTGTTTTGAGGCTGTTGACTCTTTAGATCATGATGACAGAGGCGGACACGGCAGCACTGGAATACAATAACATTTATAGTTTTGTTAAAAGTTGGAGATATTAAAATGAAAAGAAAAACCGGATATGGAGCACTTTTAATTGTTCTGACCCTGATTCTTACCATGTCAGCGGGATGCGGTAAAAAAGAGAATCGATACACGTACCGGGATGATGGAATTAAGGCGCTGGGTGAAGGAAATTACAAAGACGCCATACAGTCATTTGACCAGGCAATTGATACGAAAAAGGGCCTGGTAGGAAAATTTGATATGGATGTATTAAAATACAGGGCAGAAGCGGAGTATTTATCCGGTGATTATGAGGCAGCTGCAGGAACCTATGACATCCTGATCAAGGTAGATGGAGAAAGACCGGAGTATTATAATATGCGGAGTGCTTCAAAAGCTGGTGCAGGAGATGATGACGGAGCCATAGCTGATTATAACAAAAGCAATGAACTTGATCCGGCTGGCAAAGCCCCGGGAAGAATGAATGCTCTTATGGCAGCAGGAGCAGCCATGGAAAAAGCAGGATCAGCGTCGGATGCCATGACACTTTATGAACGTGCAGCAGCTGGAGGAGAGGCGGGGCCCATGATCTACAACCGAATGGGCTTATGCAAGATGGCGCAAAAAGACTGGGATGGAGCCCTGGAATCCTTCCAGAAAGGACTGTCGGCACCTGAAGCGAATAGCGTACCGGAGCTGTTATTTAACATTGCCGTGGTTTATGAACGAAAGGGAGAGTTTAAGAAAGCACTGGATACCATGGAACAGTATGTTTCAGCACATGGATCGGATGAGGAAGCACAACGGGAAATTACATTTTTGGAATCTAGATAGTTTGGAGAGGGAATGGCAGAACTGATCGAGTTAAAAGAGATAGAAGAAAAGGTTATTTTAATAGCAGTAAGTACGGGAGATGGCACAGATGTGAGTGCCTCCTTAGATGAGCTGGAAGAGCTGGTTAAAACAGCAGGGGCTGTTACTGTGGATAAGATCATTCAGAACCGGGAGAGGATTCATCCAGGAACTTATCTTGGAAAAGGTAAGATTGATGAGATCCGGGAGAGAGTCTTCGAGCTTGGAGCAACGGGAGTGGTGTGTGACGATGAACTTTCCCCTGCCCAGATGCGCAATTTAGAGGATGCCCTGCAGATTAAGGTGATGGACCGGACCATGGTGATTCTTGATATATTTGCAGCAAGAGCTACCACAAGAGAAGGTAAGATACAGGTGGAGCTTGCCCAGTTAAAGTACCGTTCTGCAAGGCTTGTGGGACTAAGAAGTTCCTTATCAAGGCTGGGCGGAGGAATTGGTACCAGAGGACCGGGTGAGAAGAAGCTTGAGATAGACCGAAGACTGATTCATGACCGGATCAGTGTCTTAAAGACTGATTTAGAAGATGTAAAGCGTCACAGAGAGGTGGCCAGACAGCAGAGAGATAAAAATCATATGTCTGTGGCTGCGATTGTGGGTTATACCAATGCAGGAAAATCCACATTGTTAAACCGCCTGACTGATGCCGGGATCTTAGCGGAGGACAAGCTGTTTGCCACGCTGGATCCAACCACAAGGAGTTTAAGCCTGCCAGGTGGTCAGCAGATTTTATTGACCGATACGGTAGGATTTATAAGAAAACTGCCTCATCACCTGATTGAGGCGTTTAAAAGTACTCTGGAAGAAGCCAAATACAGTGATATTATTCTTCATGTGGTGGACTGTTCCAACCCACAGATGGAGATCCAGATGCATGTGGTTTATGAGACATTACGGGAGTTAGGGGTTACAGATAAGGTGATGGTTACGGTATTTAATAAGATTGATGCTGCCGGACCTGATACCACGCTGAAAGATTTTTCTTCGGATTTTCAGGTACGGATTTCCGCGCGTACAGGAGAAGGGATCGATGAACTGGAAAATCTTCTGGAGACCATTCTTAGAAGCAGAAGGATTTATCTGGAAAAAGTCTATTCTTATAAGGATGCAGGAAAGATTCAGCAGATCCGTAAATACGGTCAGCTGTTAAAAGAAGAATACTTAGAAGAAGGAATACTGGTCAACGCTTACGTGCCTGCTGAATTATTTGCAGGTCTTGCAGAAAACCGGGAATTTATTGACGAATGACAAAAACACAATATCTAGATTTTTGGACAAAAACAAAATCTAGATATTGTGTTTTCTTTTTTGTTCTGCTATAATACACCTGTATGCTAAAAAGTCATAGCGGTTTTTGTGAAAGGAGTAAAGGTTTAATGATCCAGGTAGTGAAAAGAGATGGGGAAGAAGCTGAATTTAGTTTGGGGAAGATCACGGAAGCCATTAAAAAAGCGTTTAAGGCAACCGGAAAGGAGTACAATAACGAAATTTTAGAGCTTCTGTCTCTGCGTGTGACGGCAGATTTTCAGGAGAAAATGAATGAAGGTATGATTACAGTGGAACAGATCCAGGACAGTGTGGAACATGTACTGGAACATGCAGGATATACAGATGTGGCAAAAGCCTACATATTATATAGAAAACAACGGGAAAAGATACGGAATATGAAGAACACCATTCTGGATTATAAAGATGTGGTGAACAGCTATGTAAAAGTTGAGGACTGGCGTGTAAAAGAGAACTCAACCGTTACTTACTCTGTAGGAGGACTGATCCTAAGCAACTCCGGTGCAGTGACGGCGAATTACTGGCTGTCAGAGATCTATGATCATGAGATAGCGGAAGCTCACAGGAACGCGGACATTCATATCCATGATTTATCCATGCTAACCGGTTACTGTGCAGGCTGGTCGTTAAAACAGCTGCTTTTAGAGGGCCTGGGAGGGATTTCCGGAAAAATCACTTCATCTCCTGCAAAGCATTTATCCGTACTCTGCAACCAGATGGTTAACTTTCTTGGAATTATGCAGAATGAATGGGCAGGTGCTCAGGCATTCTCTTCTTTTGATACCTATCTGGCACCTTTTGTAAAGAGTGACCAGTTATCCTATCCGGAAGTAAAAAAGTGCATTGAATCCTTTATTTATGGTGTGAATACCCCAAGCCGCTGGGGCACCCAGGCACCATTTTCCAATATTACTCTGGACTGGACCGTTCCTTCTGATATGGCTGAACTAAATGCCATTGTGGGCGGAAAAGAGATGGCTTTTAAATATAAAGACTGTAAAAAAGAGATGGATATGGTGAATAAGGCATTTATAGAAACCATGATCGAGGGGGATGCCAACGGAAGAGGTTTTCAATACCCGATTCCCACTTATTCCATCACCAGGGATTTTGACTGGAGTGACACAGAGAACAACCGCCTGTTGTTTGAGATGACCTCCAAATACGGGACACCTTATTTTTCCAATTACATCAACAGCGATATGGAGCCAAGCGATGTAAGAAGTATGTGCTGCCGTCTCAGACTGGATCTAAGAGAATTAAGAAGAAAGACCGGAGGTTTCTTTGGATCAGGAGAGAGTACAGGTTCTGTTGGCGTAGTTACCATTAACATGCCAAGGATCGCTTATCTGGCAAAAGATGAAGCGGATTTTTACAAACGCTTAAACCGTATGATGGATGTGTCAGCAAGATCCTTAAAGACTAAGAGAGAAGTGATTACAAAGCTTTTGGATCAGGGACTCTATCCTTATACCAGACGCTATCTGGGAAGCTTTGAAAATCATTTTTCCACCATCGGGCTGATTGGTATGAATGAGGTTGGTTTGAATGCAAAATGGCTTGGAAAAGATTTAACCGATACAAAGACACAGCAGTTTACAAAAACAGTTTTAAATTATATGCGGGAACGGCTATCTGATTATCAGGAGTTGTATGGAGACCTTTATAATCTGGAAGCGACTCCGGCGGAATCTACCACCTATCGTCTTGCCAAGCACGACAGGAAGTACTATCCGGACATTCAGACGGCTGGTCATGAGGGAGATACCCCTTATTACACCAACAGCTCCCATCTGCCGGTGGATTACACAGCCGACATTTTTGATGCGCTGGATATTCAGGATGAGCTACAGACCCTTTATACTTCAGGAACTGTATTTCATGCATTCCTGGGGGAAAAGCTTCCTGACTGGGCAGCGGCTGCAAAGCTGGTTAAAACCATTGCAGATCATTATAAGCTGCCATATTACACCTTGTCTCCGACCTATTCTATCTGCGCAGATCATGGATATCTGGCAGGCGAGCATCATGTCTGCCCGGTCTGCAAAAGGAAAACAGAAGTTTACAGTCGTATTACCGGATATTATCGCCCGGTACAAAACTGGAATGAGGGAAAGACACAGGAGTATAAAAACCGTACCACCTATAACATTACCGGTTCCGTTTTGAAAAATGCTACTCAGGAGCAGAAGTCTGAAAAAGCAACAGAGAAGAAATCGGAGATGCCGGCAGGTGCATATTTATTTACTACCAAAACCTGTCCCAACTGCAAGCTGGCAAAGCAGTTCCTTCAGAATGTGGATTATGAAACAGTAGATGCAGAAGAGAATGCAGAACTGGCTCATAAGCTGGGTATTATGCAGGCGCCCACACTTGTGATCGTTAAGGAAGGCCTGATTCAGAAGATCACCAACGCTTCTGATATCCGTAAATTTGCAGAGAGCATCCCTTGTTGATAAATAGTAGTCAGTCAAAAGATTCTGTGTTATAATAATACAGAATCTTTTGGCGTTTCAGACAGAAAGGGGTATCGCAGATGGAATATGAGAATACGTGGGTCCTGTATGGCGATGGAGCAGCAGCAGCCAGGAAAAGTATTGAAGCAGAACATCACTATATCAGCCTGCAGATGCAGACGCATGGAGACGGTGTTTATATACTGGTAATAGAGGCAGGAATAGAAGCAGTGTCCGTAGAACTTAAGTCAGGAACATTAAAAGAAGCCTTACGGGAAGCCGATGAATTTGCAAGAGATTATTTTCGTGACAAGGCCCGCTTATTTGAAGAGATTGCAGACCGGATCTGACACATAAATTAAAATCCGTTGAATTACAGAGCTAAGATGCTTCTGTAATCCAACGGATTTTGTTGTTGATCACGGACTAGTCAGTCTTCTATTCCTTCCAGCCGCTTCTGTTCTGTGACAAGGTCGGCAAGTGTGATACTGTCCACCACATCAGAGATTGCCTTGTCCAGTTTCTTCCAGACCATCATGCTGGCACACGTATCAGCTTTGCTGCAGGAATTAATTTCTTCTTCCATACAGGATACTGGCACCAGACTGCCTTCCGCAAGCCGCAGGATCATGCCTACGGTGTATTCGGAAGGATCTTTTGCAAGATAATAGCCTCCCTGGGCACCACGGCGGCTTTTCACATATCCGGCACGGCTTAAAATGGTGACAATCTGCTCTAAGTACTTGTCAGATATGTCCTGCCGCTCTGCGACATGGTTGATCTTCGTGCATTCACCGGGACGAAGTGCAAACTCAATCATCATGCGGAGTGCATAACGTCCCTTGGTAGAAAATTTCATCACTGTAAATCCCCCCTGATTATTCTTATCTGTTTAGTAGGATATTAAAATATTTTACACGATTGGGATGAAAAAGTAAACCTTAAATTATCCGGCTTCCAAATTGTCGAAAAAGGATGTATACTAATACTCATTGGGAGATTGGAAAAAAGTAGGAGGATTATTTGTGAGTAAAAAAATGCATGCGAATCAGGTGATCATGACAGAAGGTGTAATCTGGAAACAGCTTCTTGCCTTTTCCCTGCCGCTCCTGGTTGGCAATCTGTTTCAGCAGCTCTATAATACGGTGGACTCAGTCGTAGTGGGCAATTTTATCGGCAGTGACGCACTGGCAGCCGTAGGGTCCAGCAATTCACTGATTAATTTAATTATCGGTATGTTTATGGGAATCGGTACCGGAGCAGGAGTTATTATATCCCAGTATTACGGTGCAGAGGAAAAGCAAAAACTGCATTGGGCCGTACACACCACCATGGCATTAAGCATGATAGGGGGCTTTTTACTGATTGCACTTGGAGTACTTTTATCCCCGCTTATTCTTGTTTTAATGGGAACACCGGAATCGGTTATGCCGGGCGCTGTTGCATATCTGCGGATCTTTTTCTGCGGGTCTTTGTTTAATCTGGTATATAATATGGGGTCGGGTGTACTTCGGGCTGTGGGAGACTCAAAGAGGCCTTTGATTTTTCTTTGCATTTCCTCTGTCATTAATATTGTCCTGGATCTTTTGTTTGTGGTGGTTTTTCAGATGGGAACTGCAGGCGTTGGTTATGCGACTGTGGCTGCACAGGGAGTATCTGCTCTTCTGACCGTCAGAGCACTGGTTCGGACCGATGACAGTTACCGGCTGGAACTGGATAAAATAAAAATTGACCGGCCCATGATGGCGAGGATTTTAAAAATAGGAATTCCAAGCGGCATACAGCAGTCAATTATATCCCTTTCCAACGTAATCGTTCAGGCCAATGTCAACAGCTTCGGCGCTGCTGCCATGGCAGGTTTTGGATCTTATAGTAAGATTGACGGATTTGCCATGCTGCCGCTTCAAAGTTTTTGCATGGCAGCAACCACATTTACCGGACAGAACATCGGTGCCAGAAAGTCCAGGCGTGTGAAGCAGGGGGTATTTCAGGGTCTTATTATCAGTATGATTTATACCATTCTTATTTCCATCATACTCTATCTGAATGCGGAGCGTATTTTAAGAGTTTTTTCACCGGATCAGGACGTAATCGCATACGGTTATTCCTCCATGCTGATACTGCTTCCGTTTTACTGGACTATGGCAATTCACCAGATCTTAATGGGCAGCATTCGGGGAAGCGGAAGAACGATGGTGACCATGCTGATCGGAGTAGGAAACATGTGTATCCTACGAATGATATATATTAATTTGCTGGTACCATTTTTCCCCAGTTTTGAAGCGGTGATGTGGTGTTATCCTATAACATGGCTTACTACCATGGGAATGGACTGTATCTATTCATGGAAGGCGAAATGGATACCAAAAGGGAAAGAAGAACAGATAGGAGAAAAAAGTCAATGAAACATGGATATATCAGGGTTGCAGCTGCGACTCCGGATGTGAAAGTTGCAGATCCCCAGTTTAACAGAGAAAATATTGTAAGGCTTATCCGGGAGGGAATAGAAAGAAATACAAAAATTATGGTATTCCCGGAACTTTGCCTTACTGCCTATACCTGCGCAGATCTCTTCGGACAGGACGCTCTGCTTTCAAAAGCAAAAGAAGAGTTAAAGGTGATTGTGAAAGAGACTGAGGGCAGCGACTTACTTGTTTTTATCGGACTGCCATGGGAAAGAGACGGAAAACTATACAATACGGCTGCTGCAGTACAAAACGGCAGAATACTAGGACTCATACCAAAGACAAATCTTCCTAATTATTCTGAGTTCTATGAACTGCGGTATTTTGAACCAGGTAATAAAAAGCCCGTTATGATTACCTGGGAGGGATATGAGATTCCCATGGGAACGGATCTGCTTTTTGCCTGTAAAGAAATCCCTGGCCTTGTAATCGGAACAGAAATCTGCGAAGATGCATGGGTCCCAAATCCGCCATCCATCCGCCACGCAGTTGCGGGAGCTACCGTGATTGTAAACTGCTCTGCAAGTGATGAAACCACAGGAAAAGATCTTTACCGGAGAAGTCTGATCACCGGACATTCTGCCAGCCTGGTCTGTGGTTATATCTATGCCAATGCAGGAGAAGGAGAATCCACTCAGGATCTGGTATTCGGTGGACAGAATTTAATTGCAGAGAACGGGCTTCTGCTTGCAGAATCAAAACGTTTCGGCAATGAAACCATTTATGCAGATATGGATCTGGAACGGCTTATTCATGAGCGGAGGCGAATAACCACGTTTCCGGCACCTGACAGGGAGAACTATCTGGTGATTCCGTTTACCATGAAACAGGTGGAACTGGATTTAAAAAGAAGGATTGATCCAAGACCGTTCGTTCCCGATGGAGAAGCAGAACGGAACCGCAGATGTGAAGAGATTCTTTCCATACAGGCCATGGGCTTAAAAAAGAGACTGGCCCATACAGGCTGCAAGGATGTGGTAATTGGTATATCTGGTGGTCTTGACTCCACTCTTGCTCTTTTAGTCACTGCCCGGGCGTTTGATATGCTTGAAATTCCCAGAAACCGCATTCATGCAATTACCATGCCCTGCTTTGGAACCACAGACCGGACGTATCAGAATGCCTGCATACTGACGGAAAAACTGGAGGCAGAATTAACAGAGGTCAATATCAGGGAAGCAGTATCCATTCATTTCCGTGATATCGGGCACGATCCGGATCAGCATGATGTTACCTATGAAAACTCCCAGGCCAGAGAGCGAACCCAGATCCTGATGGATCTGGCCAACCGATTCGGAGGGCTTGTCATTGGTACCGGGGACATGTCAGAACTGGCACTTGGCTGGGCCACTTACAATGGAGACCATATGTCCATGTACGGAGTCAATGCATCGGTTCCAAAGACTCTGGTACGCCATCTGGTCCGTTACTATGCCGATACCTGTGAGGAAGAAGCGTTAAAGGAAGTGCTTATGGATGTTCTTGATACGCCTGTAAGTCCGGAGCTGCTGCCTCCAAAGGATGGCGAAATCGCCCAGAAGACAGAAGACCTTGTAGGACCATATGAGCTTCATGATTTCTTCCTCTATCAGATTTTAAGATTCGGCACCCGGCCTTCAAAAGTTTACCGAATGGCACTTGCTGCCTTTAATCAGCAATACGAACCGGAAGTCATTTTAAAATGGCTGAAGGTATTTTACAAACGATTTTTCAGCCAGCAGTTTAAGCGCTCCTGTATGCCTGATGGCCCCAAGGTGGGTTCTGTGGCAGTCTCTCCAAGAGGAGATCTGCGTATGCCAAGTGATGCAGTCAGCCGCCTGTGGCTTTTAGAACTGGATAATTTATAAAGAGAGGTACCATATGATAACAAGCAGTGCCAATGGGAAAGTGAAACAGGTGATGAACCTGATCAAGAAGGCCAAAGCCAGAAATGAAAGCGGATTATTTGTGGCAGAGGGACTTCGCATATTTAAGGAGATCCCCCGTGAACAGATTGACAGCATCTTTGTCTCGGAAAGCTTTCTAAAGGAGGAAGAGAGAAAACATCTGATCGGTGGAATGAAGTATGAAGTTCTTACCGATGAGGTCTTCCAGGTGATGTCAGATACAAAGACGCCCCAGGGGATTTTAGCTCTTGTAAAACAGCATGCTTATACCCCGGAGGATCTTACCCGTGTGCCCGGACCTGCTTTTTTAATGATACTTGAAAACATACAGGATCCGGGAAATTTAGGGACGATTATAAGGGCAGGAGAAGGAGCAGGAATCACCGGAGTGCTTATGAACAGCACCACTGCGGATATCTATAATCCGAAAGTGATAAGATCCACCATGGGTTCTGTATTCAGAGTTCCGTTTGCCTATACAGATAATTTGACTGATTCCATTCTTCAGTTAAAGAAGAAGGGAATTAAACTGTATGCAGCACACTTAAATGGCAGGAATAATTATGAAAAAGAAGATTATACTGTTGATACAGGGTTTTTAATTGGCAATGAAGCCAATGGGCTAACTGAAGATACTGCAAGGCTTGCAGATGCTTATATCAAGATTCCGATGATGGGAAGTGTGGAATCTTTAAATGCGGCAGTGGCCGCATCTGTTCTGATGTTTGAAACTGCAAGACAGCGCAGAAGTTAGGTATTTGAAATAAAACAGGCTTTTTACTGCGGGAATGTTGAGAAATGCCTGAACATATAGTATGATAGTGTCAACGGATAGATTTGCCGTGGTGCTTTGCCTATCATGGCAGGGAAGGGGAATGAGATAATGGCAGCGATCTATTGGCTTATAGGTTTTGTAGTGCTCCTTGGAATTGAAGCAGCAACCATGGCACTTACCACCATCTGGTTTGCAGGCGGGGCACTGGTTGCATTTGTGCTTGCATTATTTGGTGTTAATACGCAGGTTCAGCTTGCAGTGTTTGTAATTGTATCTTTTATTCTTTTGTTTTTTACCAGACCCTTTGCGTTAAAATATGTAAACCGGAATACAGTGAAGACCAATGTAGAAAGTCTGATTGGGAAATATGCCCGGGTTACGGCAGAGATCAATAACCTGGAAGGTAGAGGTGCTGCAGTTTTAAACGGGCAGGAATGGACTGCAAGAGCATTGGAAGATGACAACATTTATCCGGTGGGAGCCATGGTGGAAGTAAAGGATATCAGAGGAGTCAAGCTGATTGTAAGCAAGAAACAGGAGGAAATGTAAGATGGGAGCAATTGGATTTTCAGCAGTTATTATAATTTTGGTTATTATTCTGGCAGTATTGTCATCCTGTATCAGAATTGTTCCGCAGGCCCAGGCGCTTGTTGTGGAACGACTTGGAGCATACCTTGATGCTTGGACAGTAGGTGTGCACATCAAGATGCCTTTTATTGACCGGGTGGCAAAGAGAGTAAATTTAAAGGAACAGGTAGCGGATTTCCCGCCTCAGCCGGTTATTACCAAGGATAACGTTACCATGAGGATTGACACAGTCTTGTTCTTCCAGATCACAGATGCAAAGCTTTATGCTTATGGTGTGGAAAACCCACTTATGGCAATTGAGAATTTAACAGCAACATCTCTTCGTAATATTATCGGTGATTTAGAGCTTGACCAGACGCTTACTTCCAGAGAGACCATTAATGCGAAGATGAGAGAAACTCTGGATATCGCGACAGATCCTTGGGGAATCAAGGTAAACCGTGTAGAGCTGAAAAATATTATGCCACCGGCAGCTATTCAGGATGCCATGGAAAAGCAGATGAAGGCGGAACGTGAACGACGGGAATCAATCTTAAGGGCAGAAGGAGAAAAAACGTCAACTATTCTTGTAGCAGAAGGTAAAAAAGAATCCGTGATTCTTGATGCTCAAGCTGAAAAACAGGCTGCAATCCTTCGGGCAGAAGCCGAAAAGGAAAAGAGAATCCGTGAAGCAGAGGGTGAAGCGGAAGCAACATTAAAGATTCAGCAGGCCAATGCAGATGGTATCCGTATGTTAAAGGAGGCTGGAGCGGACCAGGCGGTTCTTGTTATAAAAAGCCTGGAAGCATTTAAGGCTGCAGCTGACGGTAAGGCAACTAAAATTATCATACCGTCTGAGATTCAGGGATTGGCAGGACTTGTTTCCTCAATTACGGAGATACCCAAAGAATGAGTTAACCGCAGCAGATGTCTTATGACTTCTTGCTGCGGTTTTTGCAGACAAAGACGGAAATTTGGAGGTCTTTATGGAGCTTAAACTTGATTTGAACCGGGAATACGGGCTTGTTTTAGAAGGCGGAGGCGCCAAGGGTGCATACCAGATCGGGGCATGGAAAGCACTTCGGGAAGCTGGAGTAAACATAAAAGGGATTGCAGGTGCATCTGTTGGATCTTTAAACGGCGCCTTAATCTGCATGGATGACTTAGAACGGGCAGAGGAGATCTGGAAGAACATCGATTACTCTCAGGTAATGTCGGTCAGCAACGAAACCATGGAAGCTCTGAAAAAGAAGGATTTTAAATCTCTGAATTTACAGGAATTAATAACCAAAGGTTTCCAGCTTGTGAAAGACGGCGGATTTGACATTACGCCCCTGAAGGATCTGATTGCCAATGTAGTAGGGGATGAAGCCAGAATTGTTGATTCTGACAGAGAACTTTATTCTGTCACTTATTCCGTTTCCGACCGGAAAGAGCTGGTGGTCGATTTAAGAAAGGGGGAAATGGGCACAGTTAAGGATATGCTTTTGGCAAGTGCTTATTTTCTCGCTTTCAAAAATGAAAAGCTTGGTGGAAAACGGTATATGGATGGAGGTGGATTTAACAATGTCCCCTTAGACGTGCTGATTGATCATGGTTATGAGGACATTATTGTAATCCGGATTTATGGCTGGGGGGCTGATAAGGAACGGGTGGTGAAGATACCCGACGGAACCAAAGTCTACCATATCGCTCCAAGACAGGATCTTGGCGGAATACTGGAATTTGATAAGAAACAGGCCAGAAAGAATTTGACACTGGGCTATTATGACGCCAAGCGCTTCTTATATGACCTTGCCGGACGGATCTATTATATTGACGCGCCAAAGACAGAACCTTATTATTTTGATAAGATGATGTCAGAGATGGAACTTTTAAAACTGTATATGAAGGATATGATTGGTGAGGATGGTTTGGAAGCGCTAAGTGGATACCGGGTATTTACAGAGACGCTTTTTCCCAAGCTTGCCTTGGACTTTAAACTGAAAGAAGGCTGGGATTACAAGGATATGTATCTTGGACTTTTGGAAGACCTGGCAAAGCGGTTAAAAGTGAAACGGTTCCAGATCTATACCGTAGAAGCACTTCTTTTTGAAATCCGGAAAAAGATCCATTCCCTGGGAGAAGGGGTTTCCTTTTCATAAAATTGTGTTTTTAAAAATATAGCTTGCATGAATATACATGATATACTATAATAATGTATAAAAATACGGTCAATGGAGGAAATCATATGAATTTGAAGGGGAGAAATTTTATAACATTAAAGGATTATACACCGGAAGAGATTCAGTACTTACTGGATCTGTCTGCGGATTTGAAGGCTAAGAAAAAGCAGGGAATGACTGGAGACTCTTTAAAGGGGAAGAATATTGCTCTTATTTTTGAAAAACCATCCACCCGTACCAGGTGTGCATTTGTAGTGGCTGCCGTGGATGAAGGGGCTCATCCGGAATATCTGGGGAAAGATGATATACAGCTGGGCCATAAGGAAAGCGTGGAGGATACAGCAAGGGTTCTGGGCCGGATGTTTGACGGCATTGAATTCAGGGGCTTTAAACACAAAACAGTGGAAGCGTTGGCAAAATATGCAGGTGTTCCGGTTTGGAACGGTCTGACAGAGGATTATCACCCCACTCAGATTCTTGCAGATCTTCTGACCATCAGTGAGCATTTTGGATACTTAAAAGGACTAAAGTTTGTTTATGCAGGAGACGGACGTAATAATATGGCCAACAGCCTGATGATCGGTATGAGTAAGATGGGAGTTCATTTTACCATTCTTGCACCGGAATGCCTGTGGCCAAACAAGGAACTGGTGGAACTTTGCCAGGGATATGCAGATTTAAGCGGAAGCACCATTACTTTAACAGAAGACTGTGAAAAGGTAAAAGATGCAGATGTTATTTACACCGATGTATGGTGCTCCATGGGAGAGGAAGAAAAGGCGGCAGAGCGTGTTGCACTTTTAAAACCATATCAGGTGAATCAGGAACTGATGAATAAAACAGGCAAGGATACTACTATATTTATGCATTGCCTGCCGGCGGTAAAGGGCAACGAAGTCACAGAGGATGTCTTTGAATCCGGCGTATCGGTAGTATTTGATGAAGCGGAAAACAGAATGCACACCATTAAGGCAGTGATGGTAGCGACGTTAGGAGAATAGAGATGTATTTACAGGAACGAGGAAAAAATTTGAGAAATGCTTCCATGATGGTGGATCTTGTACACATTGTGGTAGGAATCTTAATTGTGGTACTGGCGGTTATTTCTTTTTTAAATCCGGAAGACAATATGCTGATGTTCCCCGTCATATTTTTTCTGGCAGGAGCTTTGAACTTTATAAACGGGATTTACAGAATCAGGCTCAGCGGCAGGGAAAAAAGGAAAAAAGCGGCTGGCATCGCCTCGGTTATTGCAGGGTGTCTGCTGTTTGCACTTGCAGTGATCAGCGCAGTAAGCATCTGGTGGGGGTGATCACTTGAAAACCGAGATTTTAAAACTTTTAAAGGAAAGTGATGAACATATCTCAGGTCAGGAAATATGCCAGCGTTTTCATGTTTCAAGAACGGCTGTATGGAAGGTGATCCGTCAGCTTCAGGAAGAAGGATATCAAATCGAAGCAGTACGAAATAAAGGATACCATTTACTCGAATCCTGTGATATAATGACGAAAACGGAGATAGAAAGCTGCATCAGAGGACAATTCGGCCGGATTGTGGATTTTCATGATTCCATTGACTCTACCAATCTAAGAGCCAGGCGTCTGGCAGAGGAAGGTGCAGGAAGTGAGACTCTTGTGGCGGCAGATGCCCAGGAAGCAGGGAGAGGCAGAAGAGGCAGAAGCTGGGTTTCTCCTCCAGGGAAGAATATATTTATGAGCTTGATATTAAGACCCGATATTCTTCCTGCCAAAGCTTCCATGCTGACTCTTGTGGCGGCATTGGCGGTTCGTGAGGGTATTGAGTCTGTAACCGGACTTTCTACGGTCATCAAGTGGCCCAACGACATCGTTTCAAACGGGAAAAAACTCTGCGGTATTTTAACTGAGATGAGTGCGGAGCTGGAAGGCATCCATTACGTGGTAGTTGGAATTGGAATCAATGCTAACCTGGAAGAGTTCCCTTTGGAAGTCCATGACACAGCTACCTCTCTGTTTCTTGAAACGGGGAAAAAAGTGGTAAGAAGTCAGCTGATTGCAGCAGTTTTAGAAGCATTTGAGCATTATTATGAAGAATTTATCAGCCAGGGTGATTTATCCGGGCTGATAAGTGTCTATAATAAGAATATGGTCAATGCAGGAAAGGAAGTAAGAATTCTGGATCCATCCGGTGAATACAAAGGGAGAGCTTTGGGAATTAATGAAAAAGGAGAACTCCTTGTTGAGATGCCGGATGGGGAGGTCAGACATGTGATTTCAGGTGAAGTGTCTGTCCGGGGAATTTATGGATATGTATAATGAATCATTCCCTCTATGATAAATTACAGGTATTAGAGCCGGCCAGTCAGGCTATGGATAAGGAAGAACGTCTGAGTGCCGCCGCCCGCCCCCTGTTAAGCTGGTATCATCAGCACAGAAGGATTCTTCCATGGCGGGAAAATCCGGAACCATATCGTGTCTGGATATCGGAGATCATGCTTCAACAGACGAGAGTGGAAGCGGTGAAACCGTATTTTGACCGCTTTATGGAAGCTTTGCCCGGAGTGGAAGCGCTGGGTAAAGTGTCAGAGGACCGTCTTTTAAAGCTTTGGGAAGGATTGGGCTATTACAGCAGAGCAAGGAATTTGAAAAAAGCGGCTGAGCTTCTTGTAGAGAAGTACGGAGGAAAGCTTCCGTCATCCTATGAGGAGCTTAAAGCACTTCCGGGGATCGGCTCCTATACAGCCGGAGCCATCGCCTCCATCGCCTTTCAAATTCCAGTTCCAGCCGTGGACGGCAATGTACTTCGAGTCATATCAAGGCTGACCGGGAGTATGGAGGATATTACAAAGCAGTCTGTAAAAAAGGACATGGAGGATCTGATAAAAGGCATTATGCCCAAAGCAGACCCAGGATCCTATAATCAGGCGCTTATTGAAGCTGGAGCCATTGTGTGTGTGCCAAATGGCGCTCCGCTTTGCGACAGTTGTCCTCTTTTTTCCTTATGCGTAGCCAGGCAGAAGAATCTTACAGGAGTCATACCTGTAAAAGCTCCTAAAAAGGAACGAAGAACAGAGCATAGAACCATTCTTATCCTGACGAAGGACGAACGCGTGGCGATCCGCAAAAGAGATGACACAGGACTTCTGGCTTCATTATATGAGCTGCCGGGACTTGATGGATGGATTCCCCAGGAACAGATAAAGGAAATGCTTGGCGTGAAAGAGGCAACGATTACGCCTCTTCCTGCGGCGAAGCATATTTTCAGCCATGTGGAATGGCATATGACTGGTTATCGGGTGGAACTGACTGAAGTACCAAAAGGAAACTATCTGTGGGTCACTCCCGAAGAAATAAAAAAAACTTATTCTCTGCCTGGGGCATTCAAGGCGTATACAAAGTTAATTAGGTGATAATAATGAAGAAGATGCTTTTTATATTTAATCCGCGTTCCGGAAAAGGTCAGATCAGAAATAAGCTGGTGGATATACTGGATATCTTTACGAAAGCCGGTTATGAACTGACAGTTCATGTAACACAGCGACAGGGAGATGCCAGAGAAGCAGCTTACCACTATGGGAAAAACAAAGATCTGGTGGTATGCAGCGGTGGAGACGGAACGTTAAACGAGACCATCAGCGGTCTTATGAAGCTTCCCCAATATCCGGAACTTGGTTATATTCCAGCAGGTTCCACCAATGATTTTGCCTCCAGTTTAAAGATCTCCAAGGATATGCTGAAAGCAGCAGATGCTGCTGTATCAGGACAATCCTGTCCCATTGATATCGGTGGCTTTTGTGAAGATCAGTATTTTATTTACATCGCTGCCTTCGGAGCCTTTACAGAGGTTTCCTATCTGACTCCCCAGGATAAGAAAAATGTTCTGGGTCATCAGGCTTATATGATTGAAGGAATGAAGAGTCTGACCTCCATTAAATCCTACTCCATGCGGGTTGAATGTGATGAGCTTACGCTGGAAGGAGAATTCATTTTTGGCATGATTACCAATACCATCAGTGTGGGAGGCTTTAAAGGTCTTGTCACTCAGGATGTGGCTCTTGATGATGGTGAATTTGAAGTCCTTTTAATACGGTCACCAAAAACTGCTCTTGATTTTACCAATATCATTAATTATATGTTTTTAAAAGAAGAACCCAACGAATACGTCCATAAATTCCGGACACGGTCCTTGAAACTCATCTCCGATGAACCGATAGACTGGGTACTTGACGGAGAATTCGGGGGTGCGAAAAGAGAAGTCTCGATCACAAACTTGGAAAAGAAAATCCATATTATGAGAAAACAGACGAAATAACAATAAAACTGCTAGTTTCGGAAGAAATATGTTGAAATATGGGGTCTGGTAGTATATAATGAAAAGTTGTGTGGGCTTTATGTATACTTCTTAGCGAAAGGACGTTATTAAGTGGAAAAAGATAATTTTTTAGATAAGCTGGGTAAACTAGTCGAACTTGCAAAAACAAAGCATAATGCTTTGGACGTTACAGAGATTAATAACTTCTTTATAGGAGAAGAACTGACTGCAGAGCAGATGGATCAGATTTATACGTACCTGGAGAATCGCGGCGTTGACGTGATCCCGGTCATGGATGATTCCACTTTAACTGATGATGTGCTCATGTCAGATGACTTGCTCCTCGATGATGATCTTGACGACGGTTTTGTTAAAGATGTTGATGAAGAGGATATTGATTTAGACGCCATTGATTTATTGGAAGGCATCGGCACAGAAGACCCTGTCCGCATGTATTTAAAAGAAATCGGCACAGTACCGCTCTTAAACGCAGAGGAAGAACTTCGTCTTGCTAAGAGAAAGGCAGATGGTGACGGTGATGCCAAGGAACGTCTGATTGAGGCCAATCTGCGCCTTGTTGTCAGCATTGCAAAACGTTACACAGGCCGTGGTATGAGTTTCCTTGATCTGGTACAGGAGGGGAATTTAGGTCTGATTAAAGGTGTTGAAAAATTTGATTATACCAAAGGCTACAAATTAAGTACATATGCTACTTGGTGGATTCGTCAGTCTGTAACCCGTGCTTTGGCAGACCAGGCAAGAACAATCCGGGTTCCTGTGCATATGGTAGAGACGATTAATAAGATGTCCAAGATGCAGAGAAAATTAACCTTGGAACTGGGATATGAGCCTTCTGTTGCAGAACTTGCAGAAGCGCTTGACATGTCTGAGGACAAGGTTATGGAGATCATGCAGATTGCCAGAGAGCCGGCATCCTTAGAGACTCCCATTGGTGAGGAAGATGATTCTAATTTAGGCGATTTTGTGGCTGATAATAATGTGGTAACACCGGAAGGCAACGTGGAATCTGTCATGTTAAGAGAACATATCGATGCGCTTTTAGGTGATTTGAAGGAAAGAGAACGTCAGGTAATTGTATTGAGGTTCGGTTTGGAAGACGGACATCCGCGCACATTGGAAGAAGTGGGAAAAGAATTTAATGTTACCCGCGAACGCATCAGGCAGATTGAGGCGAAAGCACTTAGAAAGCTGAGAAACCCGGTTCGCAGCAAGCGAATCAGAGATTTCTTATAAGACAGATAAAAGGCGCGGCTGGTATTGATCTGCGCCTTTTTGTCATTTCTGAAGACGGCAGGGAGGAAGACATCATGAACCCAAGAAATTATCAGAAGGAATTGGATCAGATTATTGAAGAAATAAAAGTACTAAATAAAGTTCCCAAACTTCTGATACATAGCTGCTGCGCTCCATGCAGCAGTTATGTACTGGAGTATTTGTCCCAATATTTTGAAATTACTGTTTATTTTTATAATCCCAATATATATCCTCCACTGGAATATATAAGACGTGTGGAGGAACAGGACCGGCTGATTCAGGAGATGAATTTTGTTCATCCGGTTACCTTACAGACCGGCGCGTATGAACCTCAGGAGTTTTACCGGATTGTGGAAGGTCTTGAGAAAGAACCTGAAGGCGGATTACGGTGCTTTCGCTGTTATGAGCTCCGTCTTCAGGAGGCCGCCAAGATCGCCCAGGCGGGCAGATATGATTACTTTACAACTACCTTGTCCATCAGCCCCCTTAAAAATGCAGATAAGCTGAATGAAATAGGTGAAAAGCTGGGGAAAGAATACCGGGTGGCTTATCTTCCTTCTGATTTTAAAAAGAAAAACGGGTATAAACGCTCTGTGGAACTGTCAAAGGAGCATGATCTTTACAGACAGGACTACTGTGGCTGTGTATATTCACAAATAGAGAGACAGACAAAAGAGTCTTCCTGCTGACTGTGACCTTACTTTGGAAATATCTGAAAGACATGTTGTGTTTGGCTTGACACAAAATGGATATTGTAATAAAATTAACAGCGTGGAGTATAAAAATTTGAGGATAAAGGAGTGAATTATATGTTATCAAAATCACTGACTGTTGTAAATCCATCCGGACTTCATTTAAGACCGGCAGGCGTTCTGTCTCAGACAGCTATGAAATTTAAATCTGATATAATTATTGAATACGGAGAGAAGAGGATTGTTGCCAAGAGCGTATTAAACGTAATGGCAGCCGGAATCAAATGCGGCGCTATGATCAATGTGATCTGCGACGGCGAGGACGAAGAAGCGGCAATGAAAACCATGACCGAAGCAATTGAGAGCGGTCTTGGCGAGATGTAATCCGTATCTGTTTATCGTATAAAATTCAACAGTGAAAGGCCCTGGATCGATGCTGATTCCGGGGCTTTTTTTATTTGCAGCAATTGATATATCGTTTCTATGGTTCCTGTAACTGTTATAAAAACATAGGAAATGAAGATAAAATCCAGTTGAATGCTTAATGAAAAAAACAATCACTTAATAATAATAAGCTAAGACTTAAATAAATTAGAAATTTATACCACCGGTAAAAAAATCAATGCAAATTGTACTGTAACGATAAAATATTCTTGCGCAAAATTTAAAAATTAAGACAATTTATTTTTAAATGGCTTATATTCAAATTATCTGACAATACCAAAATAAAACACATTTACAAAGTGCGAAAAATGTAGTATTATCAACTAAAATTACTGTTACACTTTAGCACCTCAAAGCAGAGGAGCAGTCAGGAAAGGAAGAGATTATGGATAAGAGTTTACAATCCCCTAATAAAACAGGAACTCCGGGATTATATGATCCCCGCTTCGAGCATGATAACTGCGGTATCGGTGCAGTGGCAAATATGAAAGGGATAAAGACCCATAAGACAGTGGAGCAAGCTCTTCATATCGTGGAAAATTTAGAACACAGGGCAGGAAAAGATGCAGATGGCAAGACTGGTGACGGTGTTGGTATTATGCTTCAGATCTCTCATAAATTCTTTAAGAAAGTAACCAAACCATTAAACATCGGGATTGGTGAAGAGAGAGAATACGGTGTGGGCATGTTTTTCTTCCCCCAGGATGAGCTTGCCAGAAACCAGGCAAAGAAGATGTTTGAAATTATTGTACAGAAGGAAGGTCTTGAATTTCTGGGCTGGAGAGATGTACCCATTCATCCGGAACTGATTGGTGCCAAAGCAGTGGAACGTATGCCTTATATCGCTCAGGCTTTTATTAAAAAGCCTGCTGATGTAAAAAAAGGCCTGGATTTTGACCGCAAACTTTATGTATCCAGACGAATTTTTGAACAGAGTAATGATAATACCTATGTGGTTTCTTTAAGCAGCAGGACAATTGTATATAAAGGAATGTTTCTTGTAAAGGAATTAAGACAGTTCTTTACAGATCTTCAGGATAAAGATTATGAATCAGCGATTGCAGTGGTTCATTCCCGTTTCAGTACCAATACCAATCCAAGCTGGATGAGAGCTCATCCAAACCGTCTCATCGTACATAACGGCGAGATCAACACCATTCGCGGGAATGTGGATAAGATGATGGCCAGGGAAGAAAACATGGAATCGGAGTATTTCAGCAGCGATATGCATAAGGTTCTTCCTATTATTAATCAGGAAGGCTCTGACTCTGCCATGCTTGACAATGCCCTGGAGTTTATGATGATGAGCGGCATGGATTTACCTCTGGCAGTGATGGTAACCATCCCTGCACCATGGGAGCATGACAAATCCATGCCTCAGGAGATCCGTGACTTCTATCGTTACTATGCAACGATGATGGAACCATGGGATGGCCCGGCTTCCATCGTGTTCAGTGACGGTGATTTAGTAGGAGCTGTGTTAGACCGGAATGGTCTCAGACCTTCCAGATATTATATAACCGATGATGATCATATGATTCTGGCATCTGAGGTTGGCGCAATTGACATCGAGCAGAGCCATGTGGTGAAGAAGGAACGACTTCGCCCCGGAAAGATGCTTTTAATCGATACGGTAAAGGGATGTCTGATTACCGATGAAGAATTAAAAGAAACTTATGCCCAGAGAAAGCCTTACGGTGAATGGCTGGATTCCAATTTAATTGAATTAAAGGATCTCCCGATTCCCAATAAAGGCGTTCCTGCCATGACCAGGACGGACCGGGCAAAGATGCAGAAAACCTATGGTTATACGTATGAAGAGTATAAAACCATGATCCTGCCCATGGCCTTAAACGGAGCGGAAGCAGTTTCAGCCATGGGTGCAGACAGCCCCCTTGCTGTATTAAGCAAAAAGCATCAGCCACTCTTTAACTACTTTAAGCAGCTGTTTGCTCAGGTAACCAATCCGCCTATTGACTCCATTCGTGAGGAGATCGTAACTTCCACTACGGTTTATGTGGGGGAAGAGGGCAATATTTTAAAAGAAGAAGCGGAAAACTGCAAGATCTTAAAAGTGAACAATCCCATTCTTACCTGTACGGATTTACTGAAGATCAAACATATGAAGAGACCGGGATTTAAGGTAGAAGTGATTCCCATTACCTATTATAAGAACACCTCACTGGAAAAAGCCATTGACAGGCTGTTTTTAGAGGCAGACAGAGCTCATCGGGATGGCGCTAATATTATAATTTTATCAGACCGTGATATTGATGAAAACCACGTGCCGATTCCCTCTTTACTGGCGGTTTCTGCACTTCAGCAACATCTGGTAAAAACCAAGAAAAGAACCTCAGTTGCCCTTATATTAGAGAGCGGAGAGCCCAGGGAAGTTCATCATTTTGCAACACTCTTAGGATATGGAGCCTGCGCAATCAATCCGTATCTGGCTCAGGAATCCATTCATAATTTAATTGAAAATGGCATGCTTGATAAGGACTATTACGCAGCAGTAGAGGATTATAACTCTGCCGTATTACATGGTATTGTAAAGATTGCCTCTAAAATGGGTATTTCCACCGTGCAGTCCTATCAGGGAGCGCAGATATTTGAGGCCATTGGTATTTCAAAGAAAGTGGTAGATACGTATTTTACCGATACAGTAAGCCGGGTGGAAGGTATTAACTTAGAGGATATTGCCAATGACGTGGATACACTTCACTCCGCAGCGTTTGATCCCCTTGGTCTTGATGTGGACTTAACCTTAGACAGCGTGGGAAGCCATAAAGAAAGAGCGGGACAGGAAGAGCACCTTTACAATCCACGTACCATTCATCTTCTGCAGCAGGCCACCAGAACAGGTAGCTATGAGACCTTTAAGGAGTACACGCACGCCTTAACGGAAGAAGGCCAGATGGTCAATTTAAGAAGTCTCTTAGACTTCGATTACGCAAAGACCAAGGAAGTTCCGGTCGAAGAAGTGGAAAGTGTGGAATCCATTGTAAAACGGTTTAAGACAGGTGCCATGTCCTATGGTTCTATTTCACAGGAAGCTCACGAGGCTCTCGCTATTGCCATGAACCGGATTCACGGAAAATCAAACAGCGGTGAGGGTGGCGAAAGCCTGGAGCGTCTGACAACCGGACCAGATGGAGTAAACCGTTGTTCTGCAATTAAACAGGTTGCTTCCGGACGTTTTGGCGTGACTTCCAGATACTTAGTCAGTGCAAAAGAGATTCAGATTAAAATGGCACAGGGTGCAAAGCCAGGAGAGGGCGGCCAGCTCCCGGGACAGAAAGTATATCCATGGGTGGCTAAAACAAGACACTCCACAACTGGAGTGGGATTAATCTCTCCCCCACCTCATCATGATATTTATTCCATCGAGGATCTTGCACAGCTGATTTATGATTTGAAAAATTCCAATACCAGTGCCAGAATTTCCGTTAAGCTGGTTTCCGAAGCAGGAGTGGGAACGGTAGCTGCGGGTGTTGCCAAGGCAGGCGCTCAGGTTATTTTAATTTCTTCCTTTGATGGAGGAACCGGTGCAGCACCCAGAAACTCCATCTATAATGCAGGACTTCCATGGGAACTTGGTGTGGCGGAAGCTCATCAGACTCTGATTATGAACGGACTTCGTGATAAGGTAATTCTGGAAACAGACGGAAAACTAATGACTGGACGGGATGTGGCCATTGCCTGTATGCTTGGAGCTGAGGAATTCGGCTTTGCAACAGCCCCTCTTGTAACCCTGGGCTGTGTTATGATGAGAGTCTGCAACTTAGATACCTGCCCCGTTGGAGTTGCAACTCAAAATCCGGAACTTCGCAAGCGCTTTAAAGGAAAACCGGAATACGTTGTGAATTTCATGTACTTTATTGCAAGAGAGCTACGGGAATATATGGCAAAGCTTGGAGTCCGCACAGTGGATGAGCTGGTTGGAAGAACCGACCTTTTAAAGAAAAAAGATCAGATTTCCAATGAAAGAGCAAAGAAAGTAGATTTCTCTGCAATTTTAGGCAATCCATATGTAGACGGAAAAGTAGCAGGCTACGACAAAAAGCTGGTTTATGATTTCGAGCTGGATAAAACCATTGACGAGAAGATTATTTTAAAGAAATTAAGGCAAGCCCTCGCTGCCGGTCAGAAGAAGGGACTTCAGATTGATGTTTCCAATACCGACCGTGCACTGGGAACCATATTCGGGTCAGAGATAACCAGACTGTATCCGGAAGGACTGGCAGAGGATACCTTTACCATTAGCTGTACGGGAAGCGGCGGTCAGAGTTTTGGTGCATTTATTCCAAAGGGTCTGACTCTGGAGCTGATTGGTGACAGCAATGATTACTTTGGCAAGGGACTTTCCGGCGGAAAGCTTGTGGTTTATCCTCCTCAGGGAATTAAGTTTAAACCGGAAGAGAATATTGTCATCGGTAATGTGGCTCTGTACGGCGCAACCAGCGGAAAAGCCTTTATCTGCGGCGTGGCAGGAGAACGGTTCTGCGTTCGAAATTCCGGCGCAACAGCAGTGGTAGAAGGCGTTGGTGACCACGGCTGTGAATACATGACAGGCGGCCGCGTGGTAGTACTTGGATCAACAGGCAAGAACTTTGCGGCTGGTATGAGCGGTGGAATCGCTTACGTATTAGATGAAAAGAGAGATTTATACAAACGCCTCAATAAGGAAATGGTTTCTTTTGAAGAAGTTACTAACAAATATGATGTTTTGGAATTAAAGGATATGATCAAGGAACATGTGGCTTATACCAACTCCGCAAAAGGCAAGGAAATCCTCGACAACTTTGGAGAATATCTGCCTAAATTCAAGAAAATCATGCCTCATGACTACAGACGCATGATGAATACCATCGTTCAGATGGAAGAAAAGGGTTTAAGCAGCGAGCAGGCACAGATTGAAGCATTTTATGCCAATACAAAGAAGTAAGGAGGAGCGAAAATGGGTAAGCCAACAGGATTTTTAGAATATAAAAGAGAAACAGGAAGAACGGTAGATCCCAAGACCCGTTTGAAAAATTATAACGAGTTCCATCTTCCCCTTTCTGAAAAAGAACAAAAATGCCAGGGTGCGCGGTGTATGGACTGCGGAGTACCATTTTGCCAGTCAGGAGTTATTTTAAATGGAATGGTTTCTGGCTGTCCCTTAAACAATTTAATACCGGAATGGAATGATCTTGTCTATTCCGGTACCTGGCAGCAGGCATATAACCGTTTGAAAAAAACCAACAGCTTTCCCGAATTTACTGCCCGGGTCTGCCCGGCTCCCTGTGAAGCTGCATGTACCTGCGGATTAAACGGTGACCCGGTTGCTATTAAGGAAAATGAGTATGCCATTGTTGAACGTGCCTATGCTTCCCAAATTGCAGGACCAAGACCTCCTAAAATCCGTACTGGAAAGAAGGTTGCGGTAATTGGATCCGGTCCTGCCGGTCTGGCAGCTGCAGATCAGCTAAATAAACGGGGACACAGCGTAACTGTCCTGGAACGGGAAGACCGTGCAGGCGGACTTCTGATGTATGGAATTCCCAACATGAAGCTGGAAAAGCATGTGATTGACCGGAAGGTTGAGATTATGAAAGCAGAGGGAATCGAGTTTCTTACCAATGCTGACGTTGGAAAGAATCAGAAGGCGAAAGACCTTTTAAAGGAATATGACCGTATTATCCTCGCGTGCGGAGCATCAAATCCCAGAGACTTAAATGTGCCTGGAAGAGATGCACAGGGAATCTATTTTGCTGTTGATTTCTTAAAATCTACAACAAAAAGCCTGTTAAATTCGGACCTGCAGGATAATCAGTATTTATCTGCAAAAGGAAAACATGTGATTGTAATCGGGGGCGGAGATACAGGGAATGATTGTGTTGGTACGTCACTGCGCCATGGCTGTGCCTCTGTGACTCAGCTTGAGATGATGCCAAAGCTTCCTGAAACAAGGACAGAGGATAACTCCTGGCCGGAATGGCCCAAAGTGCTGAAAACTGATTACGGTCAGGAAGAGGCAATCTCTGTATTTGGCAAAGACCCAAGAGTCTATCAGACGACAGTGAAGGAATTTATAAAAGATAAATCCGGCAAGCTGGTGAAAGCAGTTCTAATGAGCCTTGAGCCGAAAAAGGATGAGAAAACCGGACGGGTGAGCATGGAGCCGGTAGCAGGCAGTGAAAAGGAAGTTCCTGCTGATTTAGTACTGATAGCAGCCGGTTTCTTAGGCGCCCAGAATTATGTTGCAGATGCCTTCGGTGTGAAGTTAAACGGCAGAAGTAATGTTGAAACCGAAGCAGGCAGATACAAAACCAATGTGGATAAGGTTTTTGTGGCAGGAGATATGCACAGAGGCCAGTCCCTTGTGGTATGGGCAATCAGAGAAGGTCGTGAAGTAGCGAAAGAAGTAGATATCAGCCTAATGGGCTATACAAATCTGGTATAATGAGAAGGAAGAGAGACGGCATTTGTCTCTCTTCTTTTAATACAGTCTTCCTCTATTTTTTATGGCCGTTTATATAATAGTATTTACTATCTTTTTTTTCGTTATTTATGTAGCAATAATCTGTATGGTGTATTTTTTCTATGTCAAAATTATGGAATATGCTTAGAATGTCTTCAAGATCAGCGTAAAAATGTGGAACGTTATTTTCTGGACCCTCTTCCTTATTTAACACGGTATTTTCATCTATTTTAGGAAATCCAGACTTACTAAAATCCCATGAATCTTTGGAACACATTGATGTGTATAGTTCTCCGCCTTTCTTTAGAACGCGTTCTATTTCACCTATAATTTTATAGATCCCTTCTGTATCTGCATGAGAGATAGAGTGATAAGCAAATACACAATCAAAATAATTGTCTTTGTATGGTAATGCAGCCATATTTCCAACTTTAGAGTCAATATCTAAATTTTCTTTATTTGACCATTCCTTTAAATGATTGATTCCGTATTCTGATATATCTATAGCTGATACATCAAATCCCTGTTGCGCAAAAAATACAGAATGCCTCCCTAAACCAGATCCCAGATCCAGAATTTTTTTAAACCCTGACTCTGACCATTTATGAGCGAGATAATAAACCTGATCAGTTGGTTTTAACCATGGCGACTGGTCTGCTTTTTCCCATTCCCATCCTTTTGGTTCTACCATTTAAAGTTCCTCCTATTAAAATCAGCTATAAATTTGGCATAATTCTGTCTTATAAATAATAATCTGTCTATATTATACCATAAATTTATAACGTATAATTAACTGATATAACTCTTTTAATAACAATAATATACAACAATATATAATATACAACATTAATGTTGAAATAAACGTCGCAATAAGTTATAATTAATAAAAAATAAAAGGAGGAAAACCTATGTATAATATTTTGATTGGCGGCGCTGCCGGCCAAGGCATCGAAACCACAGTCTCAATTTTAGAAAAACTGCTGAAGCATTCCGGCTATTATATTTATACTACCAGAGATTTCATGTCGCGGGTACGAGGAGGTCATAACTTTTCCCTTCTGCGCTTTGGGACGGAGGTAATAACCTCCCATAGTTATTGTTTGGATGGAATTATTGCTTTGAATGAAGAAACCATAGATTTACATAAGCATGAATTGAAGGAAGAAGGATTTATCTTGTGTGACAGCAGTTTTGATTATCCGGATACAGACTCCAGAGTAATAAAACTTCCGATGAACAAAATTGCAAAAGAACTTGGGAATGGAAAAGCTTCTGCAAGTGTGGCAGTTGGAGTGATATTAAAACTTTTCGGTGAGCCATTTACCTATGCTGAGAAAATTATGGCTGATGTCATGAAGAAGGAAATTCTTGAGGTTAATTTAAATGCAGCCAAAGCTGGATACTCTGCCGTGGAAGCAAAATTTACCCATCTGGATGGCGGTTATAAAGATTATATGCTTATTTCAGGCAGTGAGGCTTTGGGACTTGGGGCAGTAGCAGGAGGACTTAAATTCTATTCTGCCTATCCAATGTCACCATCGACGGCGGTTTTAGAATATCTGGCCTCTGTAGGACATAAGGCAGGAATCGTGGTGGAACAGGCAGAGGATGAGATTGCTGCTGTTAACATGGCACTTGGTGCTTCCTTTGCCGGTGCAAGGGCTATGACAGGAACCAGCGGAGGCGGTTTCTGTTTAAAGGTGGAGGCACTGGGATTCTCCGGTATTGCAGAGATTCCCCTTGTAGCAGTAGATGTGCAAAGGCCTGGTCCGGCGACTGGTCTGCCCACCCGCACAGAGCAAAGTGATTTAAAATTTGTTATATCCGCATCTCAGGGAGAGTTCCCCAGACTTGTGATAGCTTTAAGAAATCAGGAGGATGCTTTTTACCAGACATTCCGGGCTCTTAATCTGGCAGAAAAATACCAGATCCCTGTCATACTGCTCAGTGACCAGTATCTTGGTGATTCAACAGCCTGTGTGAAGCTCTTTGACATATCGGGGTTGAAACAGGTCAGTTATGCAACGGAGGCAGAAGGAGAGTATCTGCGTTACAGAATCACGGAAGATGGAATTTCTCCCAGGCTTATTCCTGGACTTACAGACCATATTGTTGCTGCTGACAGTGATGAACATGACGAAAGAGGCTGGATCACGGAATCTGCAGAGGTCAGAATCCAGATGGTGGATAAGCGGATGAGAAAATTAGAGGGTCTGATAGAAGAGCTGTCAGAACCAGAGTTTATGGGAGAGGAGAACTGTGAAACTCTGTTACTTGGCTGGGGTTCTGCTTACGGCCCCATCAAAGAGGCGGTCTCCCTTTTAAATAAAAATGGGAAAGGAAGCTATGGCGCCCTGGTTTTTGGAGATATTTATCCTCTTCCTCAGGAGAAATTAAAATTTTATGCGAAAGGCAGGACGTTAATCAACGTAGAACAAAATGCCACAGGCCAGCTGGCTTCCCTTATCAGAGAGCAGACAGGAATCCAATGCCATAAGAGTATTTTAAAATATGATGGCAGGCAGATATCAGGTGAAGAAATTACAAATAAAGTGCTGGAAGGAGGTTCTAAGTAGATGGATAAATTCAAAACTTATGAAACAGCATGGTGTCCGGGATGTGGAAACTTTTCCATATTAAACAGTCTGAAAACAGCGCTGGAGGAACTGGGCATTGAACCAAATAAAGTATTAATGGTGGGAGGAATCGGCCAGGCGGCGAAGACGCCCCAGTATTTAAACACCAACAGCTTCTGTGGCCTTCATGGAAGAGCGCTTCCGGCCGCAGTTGCCGCTAAAATCGCCAATGAGGAGCTTACTGTTATAGTGAATTCCGGAGACGGTGATTCCTACGGCGAAGGTGGCAATCACTTTATTCATAACATAAGAAGAAATGTGAACATAGCTCATTTTGTTCATGACAACCAGATTTATGGTCTGACCAAAGGGCAGGCATCACCCACCAGTGGGGAAGGTTTTGTTACAGGAGTTCAGACCGATGGCAACTTAAATACGCCTTTAAATCCAGTACTTCTGGCAATTGCTTCAGGTGCAGGATTTGTAGCCAGGGGCTTTAGCGGTGATTCAAAGCAGTTGGTTAGTATTATGAAGGAAGCAATCCTTTATCCTGGATATGCCTTCGTGGATATTCTTCAGCCATGCATCACCTTCAATAAAGTAAATACCTTTGCTTACTACAAAAATATGGCAGCGCCCCTTGGAGATGACTATGACCCCACCAATCGTCTGGAAGCCATCAGAATGTCAATGGAAGTAAGTGAAAAAATTCCCACCGGCATTCTGTATCGGGAAGATAAGCTGGATTTTCACAGGAAAAACGGAATTTTAAATGACGGCACTCCACTGATAAAACGAGAAACACAAGATCAGGTTCTTAAGAATCTGATCAACAGCTTTATTTAATAAAACAAGGGCAGAAATCCGTACAATGGGGATTTCTGCCCTTATTTCTATGGAAATCATACCTGTCAGGAATGTGCAGGCGATCCCTCTTCTTTTAAATATTTCTTTGCCATGGGAATCAGACAGCCGCCTGTTAAGTTTCCGGCAGATATCACCAGAATATATAAGAATGCTTTTGCACTCCAGGCACCAGCCATGGTGAAATAAAACATATCTGCAATACTGTGCTCATACCCGGAAAGGATGAATACCATGACCGGAAGAACCAGAGCAAAATATTTTCCAACTCCATCCTTAATGGTTTGAAAACCGATGACTGCAATACACATCATCACGCCGCAAAAAATGGCCATGATAAAGGTGCTGAATAAGGTGTCTGATAGCTTCAAGCTGACAATATCTGCAGCGTGGGCGGTTAACTTGGAGAGTTTTGTATGTCTGAATATGGTTCCCATTCCTGTGGTTCCCACAAAATTACCTATGTACACCAGGAGAACAGTCAGGAGATAGGAAGGTTTTTCATCCACAATATAGCATACCTTGCCTGTAAATAGATGGAAGCCAAAGGTGTATATGGTAAATAACCCGATGGTAAATAAGAAAGAACCTGCAATATGGTTCTCCAGGGTTAAATAAATGACGCCCCCTGTGCTGATAGCGATCCCTGCAATTACTGCTTTTATTAATGTTTTCATCTGTGCGGTAACTCCCTTTTTTATTCTGTTGTGTTTCGTATTCTTTCTGTCGTTTCAGAGCCATGTCATATTATAACATAAGAAAAAGAGTTTACAAGAGCAATTAACATTTTGACAAAATTTATCAGAATTTGCATAAAAAAACCGCCGGTTTCATGCCGGCGGCAGTAACATATTTATACATTGAAACGGAATAAAATTACATCTCCGTCTTTCACCACGTATTCTTTTCCTTCCAGTCGCACCAGACCTTTTTCTTTTGCAGCGGGATAGGTTTTGCAATCCAGCAGATCCTGGTAATTAACAACTTCAGCACGGATAAATCCCCGTTCGAAATCGGAGTGGATCTTTCCAGCAGCTCCAGGTGCCTTAGTTCCTTCTTTTATGGTCCAGGCTCTGGTTTCTGTGGGACCAGCTGTTAAATAGCTGATTAGGCCCAGTAAATGGTAGCTGGCGGCAATCAGTTTCTCAAGACCTGATTCAGTCAGTCCAAGATCTTCTAAGAACATCTTTTTTTCGTCTTCTTCTAATTCTGCAATTTCCTGTTCAATCTGAGCACAGATGACAAAAACTTCACTGTTATTATCTTTAGCAAAGGAACGGACTTTTTCTACATAAGCATTGGAAGCACCATCATCGGCAAGGTCATCTTCACATACATTAGCAGCAAAAATTACCGGCTTATAAGTAAGAAGATTAAGAGTATTGATGAATACAGCTTCATCCTCATCCTCTGTTTCTAAGCTTCTGGCAAGGTTACCGTCTTCTAAATGGGCTTTGATTTTCTTTAAAATGGTTAATTCTTTTGCCAGGGATTTATCATTCATTGCGCCCTTTGTGGATTTTGCAATTCTTCGGTCAAGAATGTCCAGGTCAGAGAAAATCAGCTCTAAATCAATGGTCTCAATATCCCGGAGCGGATCTACGCTTCCGTCTACGTGAATGACATTGGGGTCTTCAAAGCAACGTACTACATGGACAATGGCATCAACTTCACGGATGTTGGAGAGAAACTGGTTACCAAGTCCTTCTCCTTTGGATGCTCCTTTTACAAGACCTGCGATGTCTACGAATTCGATGACTGCAGGTGTGATTTTAGCGGAATCATACAATGCGGCCAGCTGTCCTAAACGCACATCCGGAACAGGAACAACTCCTACGTTTGGATCAATGGTACAGAAAGGATAGTTGGCAGATTCTGCCCCAGCCTTTGTGAGTGAATTAAACAAAGTACTTTTCCCTACGTTCGGCAAGCCGACAATACCTAATTTCATATCAAATACCTTCCTAATATTGTTTATATTCATGGTTGATTTTTATCTACAACTAATATAGAATATCATATTATCCACGAAATTAAAAGAGAAAAACAAAAAGAACAAAGGGCTTGTCGAAATATAGTTGAATATGTCGGGCGATAATGTTTGATTTTTGTGTTTTAGCGGGGTAAAATAAAGAAAACATCGAAAGGAGAAGACGAATGGCAAATACGGCAGATATTAGTTTTGTGCATTTGGGAATAACCATTGACCACTTGCGAAACAGTATCTCGATATTTGGATTCCGCATTGCATTTTACGGTATTATCATAGGAATTGGAATCTTGGCAGGTCTTTGGGTTGCGACAGGCGATGCAAAACGCAGAGGGCAGGATCCGGATATTTATCTGGATTATGCACTGTATGCAATCATTATTTCTATTATGGGAGCCCGTATCTATTATGTAATTTTTGACTGGGACACTTATAAAGATGATCTGCTTCAGATATTCAATACCAGAGCAGGAGGGCTGGCAATCTACGGTGGCGTCATAGGAGCTGTCATTACCCTCACGGTTTACACCAGAGTGAAGAAACTTTCCTTCTTTTCTTTGGCGGACACTGGTTGCTTGGGATTAATTACCGGGCAAATTATAGGAAGATGGGGAAACTTCTTTAATTGCGAGGCATTCGGCGGATATACAGACGGCCTGTTTGCTATGAGAATCAGAAGGGCGCTTGTTAATGAGAATATGATATCTAAGGAGCTTTTAAACCACTTAATTGTAAAGGACGGTGTGGAATTTATTCAGGTTCATCCCACATTTCTTTATGAATCAGTTTGGAATTTATGCGTTTTGATTTTTATGCTTTGGTATCGGAAACGCAAAAAGTTCGATGGTGAAATGCTTCTTATCTACCTGCTGGGCTATGGATTGGGACGAGTATGGATCGAAGGACTCCGTACGGATCAGCTGATCTTCTTTAGTACTGGCATACCGGTGTCTCAGGCGCTGTCATTGATTTTGGTAGTGATATCTACTCTTGTGCTCTTCTGCAAACACAGACAGATACGAATAAAGAGCAAAGGAGAATCATGAAATGATAATGTCAAAAGAAGAGTTAATTCAGAATATTGAAGTTGCAAGGGAAAGATTAAATACAAGTATTGATCACGAGGATGGCGAAGTGATTTATCTTAGAAGTGTGGAGTTGGATAAATTAATTGAACAATATATCGAAGCAGGATATTGATGAACGAATAGAAAGCAATTGTTTTAAATCGAGTTTTTTCGGAGAACAGAATGTGTAGAGATACATATCCTGTTCTTTTTTGGCTTACAGCTTTTCAACAATTTAATGAGGTGGAATATGAAAAACAGGCTTAAAAGCGTTATTCGACAAATATTTCATTCCGGTACCATATTTACCCAGCTTGTTACCTTTACAGCTGTTGTAAGTATCGTACCCATCCTTTTTATCAGTTCTCTGATGCTTCGAAAGATCAGCCATATGATAACAGAGGAGCTGATCGCCTCCCATAACCAGCTGGTCGCCCAGTATACAACGTCTCTTGAGGGTAAATTAAATCAGTATCAGTACAGCTTAAAGCAACTGTCCAATAACACCATTGTTTTAAACAGCCTCCAAGGCAGAACCGGGGAGAAGAACCCCTACGTCATGGGAAATGATGTCAGTATCGAGGTGAATAAATCCTTTCATCTGGATGGATATGAAGTCCGAAATTGTATGATTTATTCAAATAATCTGGATAATAAAATTTATGGAACCAGAGTTGCGATGATTACAGAGGCCAGCAGGGAGATCTGGTATATCAGCAAGGAAGCAGCCAGCCAGTATTATTTTATTTATGCCACTGGAGATGGTAAGAAAAGTAAGGTACTGTCTCTGATTAAAAATATTGTGGATGTAGATGTGAACAATTATGAGAGCAAATACGTGGGATTTGTAAAACTGGACTTGTATACGAAAAAGCTGTTTGAACCGGCAATCGGAGAAGATTATTCTTATGCCTATGACGTGATTGTGCTGGACCGGAAAAATCAGATTGTATATTCTTCTAATCCATCGTACAATGACATCCTACAGGAACAATCCTTTGAAGAGCTGAAACAGAAGGGGAATTATGGGAAGAATACCATGATCGGTACCAGTACAGAGGAGTATTACGGGCTGAAGCTTATTTTTCTCTTTAACAACAGTCAGCTGGATCAAAAACGGCAGGAAATACAAAACTCCATATTGCCGGTACTGGTACTGGTTATGCTGATTATTGCACTGACAGCTTTTTTATTTACCAGAGGCTTTGCAAAACGCGTATCACGATTAATTGATAAGATAAAAATTGCAGAAACCGGAGATCTTACCATTAATGAGGAGATCAGGGGCAGTGATGAGATTGCAGTCCTTGATAAGCAGTTTAATCAGATGCTGTTAAAACTGGACCGTCTGATTAAGAAAAATTACGTTCAGCAGCTGGAAAACAAGGAAAGCCAGGTGCGCAATCTTCAGCTGCAGATTAATCCCCATTTTTTATACAATACTCTGGAAACCATCAGCTCCATCGCTGCTGTAAACGGAGTTTTTCTTATCTGTGATCTTTGCGAAAAGCTTGGTGAGAATTTCCGTTATAGTCTTGGCAGAAATTACGGGGAATTTGTTACTGTGGAACAAGAGCTTTCCCATACTCAGAATTATATTTATATACAAAAAACCCGTTTTGGGAATAAATTTGAAGCGTATTACAATGTAGAACCGGGACTGGAGAAAAATCTGGTTTTAAGGTTTATTTTGCAACCCATTGTGGAAAATGCCATTGTTCATGGGCTGAGTGTGATGGAACAGACAGGAACTTTGGAAATCTCCATTTACCAGGAAGATGAATATCTGATGATTAAGATTGCAGATGATGGAATCGGTATGTCAGAAGAGATGGTGGAGGAGATCAGGGATCATATTGAAATCAGGGGTGATGAGGAGAAGAAAAAGCAGAGTATTGGGATACAGAATGTAAATCAAAGAATTAAGCTTACTTATGGTGAGGAATATGGAATCACCATTGAAAGTGGGGAGAATAAGGGCAGCATTTTCACCATATGTCTGCCTTTCATGCAATAGGAGGGGCATAAATGGATAAAAGGGTTTTAATTGTAGACGATGAAGACTTAATCAGACAGGGGATGATTGCCAGACTTCAGTATTTAAATCTGAAGCCTGTGCAATTGTATGAGGCGGAAAGCGGACTTGGGGCAATTGAAATACTTAAAAATCAACCAGTGGATATTGTTATTACAGATATCCGTATGGCAGATATGGATGGTTTGACCCTGATTCGAAGGGTGAAATCATTTTTACCTGATATCCATTTTATTATTATAAGCGGGTACGCGGAATTTGAATATGCGGAACAGGCGATCCGGCTGGGGGTGGCAGCTTATCTTTTAAAGCCAATATCCAATGAGGCCTTAAAAAAAGCGGTAGAAGAAGCGGCAGAACGGATTGATGAAAAGAAGAAGGAAAGGCAGATGATACAAAAGGGCATCCGCTCTATGGAGGAGAACCGGACTTATTTGTTCGAAAAGACAGTGAATGATCTGCTTATAAACCAGGAGACCATTGGCGTAGGCACTTCACTGGAAACAGCAGTGTTTGAGAAGTTTTCTCTTCTTAACCGTTATGTGATGGTGATGATCATTCATATTGACGGAGACAGCTATGACCAAAAATATTTTGAATGTAAAGACATTGATTTAATCCAGTTTTCTATTAAAAATGTATTTATGGAGCTTTCTTCCCCCTGCGGGAAGCTGATCGTAAGCAATCTTGGCAACAGCAACCAGCTTTACGGGTTGACCAGTCATGAAAATAAAAGCCAGCTTCGCCTGGAAACAGAACGGCTCCTGACCATGTTTTCCAATGTCATGCGTAAAAAGCTTCGGATTTCTCTTACGATTGGTGTCAGCTCAGCTCTTTTGGAAACAGTGAAAAACGGGGTGGAAGAAGCGAGAGAAAGCCTGACTCAAAGAGTTATTCACGGAAATTCCAATCTGTATTTTTATGATGATATCAGAGTACTGTCTGCAGACCAGTTTCCGGTATCGGAACTGAACATGATGCGCCGGTATATTGAACGTCATGATGCGGAGCATATTGAAGTGATGATACAGGATATATTTTCAGATGAGAACATAAAGAAATACAATACTTCTTATGTGCGGATTCTGTGGACCAGAATTACAAACATGATATTAAGTCTGTCCAGTTCGGCAGCCATCGATCCGGATAAGATAGAAAAGCTGGTAATGAAGCCGGAGCTTTTCGCTTCCTTTCGTTCGTTGGAGGATTTACGAAGACATCTTTATCTGCTGATCATGGACTGTATGAATGCAGATGCTGACCCGGATGGCAATGCAAAAAACAAGGTGAAATTAAGCATAAAATACATCAGGGATAATTATAACAGGGATATTTCGGTCAATGAACTGGCTGAAAAGTATTCCTTAAGTCCCAATTACTATTCCACCATATTTAAACGGGAGACCGGGCAGACCACCGTTAATTACATTAAGGAGCTGCGTTTAAATAAAGCCTGTGATTATCTGGTGAATTCGGGAAAAAGTATTGCTGATATATCCAAAGAGGTGGGCTATGAGGACAGCCAGTATTTCTTTCGCGTCTTTAAAAAGACCACTGGCCTGACTCCTTTGGAGTACCGCAGAGCCCACCGCAGATAATTATGTATGATCAGCCTGGTACAATGACAGGCGCCACCGCTACCAGATTTTCAATGGCTGTATCATTTTGATACAGCTTTGGAATGAGAACAGACCGGGGATCAGAATCCGGATACAGCTCCTTGAACGGGATTTCCAAAGAACAACAGTCCGGGAATTCTTTTATAACAGTTCCTGTCATACTGCGCAGGGAAAGGATATAGCGGTCACTGTCTGAGTGAGTGAATCCCGGTTTTTTTGTCTCGCAGATGGTGAATAAGATTGTCTGCTTCTGGGGGTTATATTGAGATTCTAAAATCGGCCCTCTGGAAATCCAGGTTTTTTGGTGTCTGATGGCATCTTCCAGTTCTTTTTCAATATTGCCGCCGTTCACTCCTTCTATGAAGGTGGCATATTGATTGTTCATGTCCCACCTGCCGTGTAAATCCATACCGCAGGTGGCAGACAGCAAAAACCCTTTTAAAACAAGATCTTCCCACCACAAAAGTGCGGGTTCATTTACCTGATGAAGGGGTTCTGGATTATTAAATATTTCAATGAAATCAAAGGAATTAAAATCTGTAATAGTCATATCAAACCGGCAGCCTCTGGCAAAGGGGTGTCCATAGGAAAATGGATGGGCAACTCCAACCAGGGCTCCTTTTTCTTTCAGACTGTGAAACAATCGTTCCGGTCGATGGTAATCGATGGATTCCCACGAAAGGTATTCTTTTAAATTCAGGCACAGAATGTGTCCGTAATAGGTGGTATACTCCATTCCATAGATGGCGGAGATACTGCTTTTTTTCTGTTCCAGCAGCTCTTTGATCTTACTATGGCCGGAAATGGTATTGTGGTCTGTGATTGCAAACCCATCCACAAGATTTTCCTCCATAAACTGGATCAGCTGGGAGGGGGTCAGTGTACCGTCTGATTCTGTGGTGTGATTGTGAAGTTCCAGTCGCTTATACATAGGCACCTCCATCTGGTGAAATCTGCTTTTCCTGATTTCCTGCAGATAATTTCAGGCGGTAGTTTGTTCCGTCAAGAAGCACATTAAAGACTGCCAGAGTCACCTTAATTACTCCGTAAATTTGCTCCTGGGGGATGCAGCCGTCAGTGGTGATATCCTCTGAGAAAACCATGTGTCTTGTAGTGAGCTGTTTGTGTACTCCTCCGATAAAAGTATCATTCATTGTAACAATGGTATGTATTTCAGTTTTCATTCCTCTCATGGCATCCATGAGTTCTTCATCTGAAGCATGTTCGTATTCAGTGCCACTGCAGGACTCTCTGATTTTTTTTCCCATTTCTTCTGTGATAGTCTGATAATGCTGTTTGTCAAAGGTAAATTCAATGTCCATGGCATCGTAAACTTTGTCCAGGCAGACAGTATAAGAGATCTGTCCTACGAAACCTTCGTTTAAAATTCCCCCTGTTTCATAGATTAATTCCATAAAAAACCTCCATTTTCTTCTGTGTTAAGCACACTATACTACTGCTGCAATCAGGAAGCAATACAGGTAGTTAAAGTTTAACAATTGTCCACTGATAAGCGGAGAAATGTCCATTGTGGAGAAATGAATTTTCCGATATCCTTATATCAGGAACCAGGAAGGGAGTGTTCACAAGTGAAATTGGTTACATTTAATATCCGGTGTGATTATGATCAGGACAAAAAAAACAGCTTCTGTTTCCGCAAACCGTATATTTTACAAAAAATTCAAAGAGAGTCTCCCGACGTCATTTGTTTTCAGGAAGTTCTGCCTCATGTGGCGCTGTGGCTGAAAGAAAATTTAACGGATTATAACATTGTGGGATGCGGGAGAGGGAAAGACTTAGAGGATGAGCAGACGGCAGTTGCCTATCGGAAAGTAAAGTTTGATCTACTGGGACTGGAAGTTTTCTGGCTTTCCGATACGCCTGAGGTTTTTGGCTCCCGTTATGAAAATCAAAGCATGTGTCCAAGAACCTGTACAAAGGTTTTACTGTGGAGTCTTGAGGAAAGAAAGCTGATTCGAATTTATAATACCCATCTGGATCATGAAGGAAGGGAAGCAAGGCAGGCAGCTCTCGTGCAGATTCTGAAAACAGTCAAAGATGACCGGTGCCGCTGCGATGCCCCGGCTGTCATTACAGGCGATTTTAACGCCTGTCCGGATTCGGCGGAAATGGAAGTCATGAATACAGCTGTGGAATTTATTGATTTTACAGCAGGAACAGCTGGAACCTTTCATGATTATGGAAGGCAGGAACCAGAAAAGATCGACTATATTTTTGGAGATAGGAAAGTGATTTTCCAGGAAGTAACGGTTTGGGATGAATCCTGGAACGGCGTTTATCTTTCCGATCATTACCCGGTTTGCGTAAGGTTCAAATTTACGGCAGAAGAAAAAGGAGAGAGTTAATATGTCCATAACAAAGAAGTTGATCCGGTTCTGGCCTTTGTATCTCATGCTGGTGCCTTGCATCATTTATTACGTTCTCATCTGTTATGTTCCAATGGGAGGAATTATACTGGCATTTAAGGACTATTCCTTCCGAAAGGGGATATGGGGAAGCCCCTGGGTAGGATTTCGTTATTTTCAGATGTTTTTTACCAGTTATGATTTTCCCCGATTGTTAAGAAATACCCTGATTGTAGGACTGATTAAATGTATTCTTGAATTTCCTTTTGCAATTATTCTTGCACTCTTGCTCAATGAGTTTAAGAATGAAAAATTCAAAAAGATCAGTCAGACCATTACGTATCTGCCCCACTTTTTATCCACAGTAATCATTGTCACCATGCTTCAGAGAATTCTGGCACCCAACATAGGCGTATTAAACCAGTTTATCGGAAAGCTGGGAGGGGACCCAGGCACTTTTTTCTTAATGGACCCAAAATATTTCTTTCAGCTGCTATTTTCTATGGATTTATGGAGAAATATCGGCTGGGATTCCATCATCTATCTGGCAGCAATCAGCGGCGTTGATTCGGCTCTTTATGAGGCGGCAAGCATTGACGGCTGCACCAGGTTCAAAAAAATCTGGTATATTACACTGCCGGGAATCAGGGGCACGATTGGTTTACTTTTTATAATGGGAGTGGGAGGACTTTTATCCAAAGGTTTTGAACAGATATACTTACTGCGGACTCCCGGAAACATGTCGGTTGCAGATACACTTGATACCTTTGTTCTTCAGATGGGGCTTATGAATGGCCAGTTCGGCTATGCAACAGCAGTGGGACTCATTCAGGGTATTGTAGGACTTATTCTGGTAATAGTATGCAACCGGTTATCAAAACGATTTACAGGAGTCAGTCTCTGGTAAATAAAAGATGAAAGAGGAGGTATTTTTATGAGAAAAAGTATCAGCAAGCGGTTGCTTGCAGGAGCTTTAGTGGTTGCAATGGGGGCAACGGGAGTAACGGGATGCAGCTCAAAGGCAAATGAAGGGACAAAAGGCGGGGAAAGCGCATCATCTTCAGATAATTCGGGAAAACCGGATACCTGGATTGCGGACCGGACTATTACGGTGCAGGCTTATGTGAATGATATCGGAAGCAGTCTGCCAAAGGATCTGGCCAATACAGAGGTTATGAAGGAGCTGACGAAGCGCACTGGTATTAAACTTGACATTCAGTATACTCCCGGAGACAAAGATTCCAATGTTATGGCAGCACAGCTGGCATCAGGAACCATTCCGGATGTGATTTTCTCTTATATGGATGATTCCACAAGAAAAGAATTCCCAATTCTTTTAAAGGCAGCAAAAGAAGGAATGTTTGCCGATGTATCCGGATTGTTAAAGGATACAAAAGTTTACAGCCATTACCTGGAAGATAAATATTTACCCGACGATTCAAGAAAAAACATCACGTTCCGCAAGGATTCTAATGGAGCTGCTTATATTCTTCCTTTATCCATTGATTCGGAAGACCGTTCCTTAATTTACGATCCTCAGACTGCATACAGAGGCGGGATGTACATTCAGAAAGCCATTGTAGATAAGCTTGGGATTGATCCGTCTAAAATCAGAACACAGGATCAGTTCTATGATCTGTTAATGCAGATTAAAAACGGAGGCTTTAAAGATGACAACGGCAATCCTATTTATCCTCTGGGGCCGAAATACTGGGGAGGGTCTCCGGATACGCTTCAATACATTGTGCCTGGTTTTGACTGGGGTGTCAGTGATGGCTATAATCTAAACAGTGACGGTATTATCAAGCATGAAGCAGATACTGACTACGTATTTGAGAAGATCAATTACTTAAGAAAACTGCTTGCAGAGGGACTGATGAATCCAGAGTTCTTTACCATGGATGCCACCCGTGCGGAAGAAGTTTCCAGATCTCACAATTCCGCCATCATGGCAGATGTACACAACTATCAGGATATTGTTTATGCATCCGATGAATGGGTTCCCCTTGGACCGTTAGATGACATTACTGGAAACAATGCAAAGGTAGTACATGGAAAGAAACAGAACGGTGTGTGGGCTATTTCTGCAGACGCAAAGAAACCGGAAGAAATCTTAAAATTCTTTGATTATTTATCCACACCAGAAGGCCAGCTTCTCTGCCAGTATGGTGTAGAAGGAAAAAGTTATGAGATGAAGGATGGAAAGCCGGTCCTTACGGAAGAGGCATTAAAGAAAGTAAGCGAAGGTGACAAGGATTATCTGGTTAATAACATTGGCGCTGGTTTTGGATATACAGGCTGCGTATTCTTCAGCTTTGTACTGACTAATTTAGACAATATGAATAACTTTGGAGAAAACCGGCCGGGAGCCAATTCCAGCGACACCTTTAAACGGGCCGTTGAGGTGGCAAAGGATTATCCAATCACCTACAGACTGGTTCCAGGACTGAATGCAACCGGATATTTATCAGCAGATTCCATGGCGGATGTAAAAGCCCAGATGTCTCTGCTCAACTATAAGGAAATGATCGTTCAGGCTGTTTATGCAGGAACAGATGAGGATGCAAAGAAGATCGTGGAATCCTTCCGCCAGCAGTTAAAGGCAGCGGGAAATGATAAATTTATAGAGTATTTAACACAACTTTATAAAGAAGATCCTTCCGCTATCTGCTTTGACAAAAAATAAAATGCTATGAGAAAGAAAGGGCAGGGTGCTCAGACATGAAAGCAAAAAACGTTGCGAACAGACACAGTAAAATAAAATCAGGCAGATCGGATCAGATAATTCAGGTTTTAATCTATTGTGTGGTCATAGGACTATGTCTTGCCATCATTCTGCCCTGTCTCAATATTGTTGCTCTGTCTTTTAATGACGGAAAGGATGCGGCAAAAGGAGGTATTTATTTCTGGCCCCGATTTTTCACCCTGGATAACTATAAACAGGTATTTGAGGATGGAACCATAACCAAGGCCTATATGATTACCATATCCAGGACTGTAATCGGCACTGCCGCCAGTCTGGCGGTGACCTCCTTTGCCGCTTATGCCTTAAAAGAAAAAGAACTGCCGGGCAGAAAGCTCCTTACCTTCCTGATTACCTTTACCATGCTGTTTAGCGGAGGGATGATACCTACTTATATTCAGTACAATAAACTGGGACTGGTGGATCACTTTGGCGTTTATGTTGTTCCAGGTCTGGTGAGTGTCACCTACCTGCTGATGATGAGAACTTTTTTTGAAAGCATACCGGACAGTCTGGAAGAGTCGGCAAAGCTTGACGGCTGCGGGTATTTCGGAATTTTCGCCAGAATAGTTCTGCCTTTAAGCAAACCGGTGATCGCTGTCGTAGGCTTATATACAGCAGTGAATCATTGGAATGACTGGTTTTCCGGTGCATTCTACATGAGAAGCAGCCGGTTATGGCCGGTACAGACGGTGTTACAGCAGATGCTGACCAGGGCGATGGCAAACAAAGAGATAACTTCGGTTGCCCAGGCAATTGCCCAGAATACCAATTCTGTCACCTCGGATTCTCTTAAGATGGCGGCGGTTGTAATAACAACAGTTCCCATTTTATGCTTGTATCCCTTTGTGCAGAAATATTTTACAAAAGGAGCCATGATTGGAGCAGTAAAAGAGTAGATCAGGCTGACAGACGGAGGTTTCAATGACAGGAAAAAAGTGGGATGTATTTATTTACGGAGATATAAATGTGGATGTTGTAATACCGGGAGTAGAACAGTTTCCCGGTGCCGGTCAGGAGCATGTGGTAGAAGACATGAGTGTTTATCCGGGCGGCGGAGCAGCGCTTTTTTCACTGGGACTTGGAAAGCTGGGGTTAACCCCGGCTTTTCAGGGAAGTGTGGGAGCGGATTGCCATGGTGCATGGCTCCGTGAGGAACTAACGCGCAATCACGTAGACTGCACCTTTTTGCGTACCTCACAAAAAAATAAAACGGGAATATCCTTAAGTTTTACCAATGAAAAAGATCGTTCTTTCCTTACATACCGGGGAACCAATGAGGAATGGAATTTAGAGGAGATTGATTTTGAAGGAGTAAAGAATGCGGGGCATATTCATCTGACTTCTTATGCCGGAAGCCGCAATCACCATCAGTTTCAGCTGCTCTTGAAAAAGATCAGGGAAATCAGTTCGGCCACAGTGAGCTTTGATGTGGGCTGGGATGAAACAGGGGAGTGGTATGAGGGCATTTATGAATTGCTTCCCTTCATTGATATCCTTTTTATGAATGAGACGGAAGCCGCTCATTATACGAGAGGGCTGAGTGCAAAAGAGGCTGCTGTGGAGTTTTCAAAGCAATGCACCATGGCAGTAATCAAGCTGGGAAAGAACGGATCTATTGGCGCGAAAGACGGTGAGGTTTTCCTGTCCCGTCCCTATCCGGTAAAAGCAGTTGATACCACCGGAGCCGGTGATTCCTTTAATGCAGGCTTTGTTTACGGGTTTTTAAAAGGCGAAGACATGGAACCGTGTTTAAGGATTGCTAATGCCTGCGGTGCCATGTCAGTCACTGCATATGGGGGCAATACAGCCTTCCCGTCTGACAAGGAGCTGTATCATTTTTTGAAACAACAGGAAGAAAGGCAGGAAGATTAAATGAAAATCACAGTAATCGGCGGAGCAGGAGTAAGAACAGTCATTTTTATTAACGGTCTTCTCGATCGTTATAAGGAATTAAATATAGATGAAGTGGTGTTATATGACATTGACAGGAAAAAGTTAAAGATCATCAGCAGTCTGTGCCGCCATGTTGTGGCAAGGCGGGGATTTGATCTAAGGGTCAGCACTTCTGATGATGCGGTAAACGCAATATCAGGGGCAGATTATATTGTAACCACAATCCGGGCGGGTGGAGATCATTCCAGAGTGGTTGATGAGGAAATTGCCTTGAATGCCGGAGTGATCGGTCAGGAAACAACGGGAGCAGGAGGCTTTTCCATGGCTGTCCGTACCATTCCTGTTTTAATGGAATATTGTGAACTCATAAAAACCCATGCTCCTCATGCATGGATCTTTAATTTTACCAATCCTTCGGGGCTGGTGACACAGGCATTAAAAAGTGCAGGTTATGATCGGATCATAGGAATCTGCGATGCTCCCAGCAGCACCAAATACCGTATGGCAAAGCAGCTGGGTGTGACACAGGAGCAGCTTTCTGTGGAATTTTTCGGACTGAATCATTTATCCTGGATCCAGAGCGTAAAAGTGGAAGGCAGGGAGATTTTACAGGAACTGCTTTCTGATGAATCATTTCTAAAGAGTGTACAGGAGTTTAGTATCTTTGATCCTGAGCTTTTAAGATTAATCGGATATCTGCCCAACGAATATCTTTATTATTATTATCACAGGGAAAGAGCTCTTAATAATATTAAGAAGTCTGGTGAGACAAGAGGGAAATCAATTGAGCTGGTAAACTGCAGGATGATGGAAGAGTTAAAGCAGATGGATTTGGAAAAGGAACCGGAGGCAGCACTTCAGGTGTTTCTTTATTACATGGCACTGCGGGAAGAATCCTACATGAGCATTGAAACCGGACACGATAAAAAAGAGACCATTAAAAAGGGCGAGCTGGAAGTGCCGGATGGCATGGGATACGCAGGCGTCATGCTGGATTGCATCGAAGGTCTTCAAAGCGAAGAAGGGCGTGAACTGGTATTGTCTGTTCAAAATAATGGCTGTATTGAAGGTCTTGAGGATCAGGATGTCATTGAGGTGACCTGCCATGTATCAAAAAATGGAATTGTCCCTGTACCGGTGGGAAAGGTCCCGGAGCATTGCTATTTACTAATCAGAATGATTAAAATGTATGAAAAACTCACAGCAGAGGCGGTTAAAAACCATTCAAAGGAGACTGCAGTCAAAGCTCTGACATTACATCCGCTGGTTAATTCCTATTCACTTGCAAAGAATCTGGTGGAGGAATACGACTCTGCTTACGGAGGGATTTTAGGAGGCTGCCATGCCATTTGATTTACACAACAGAGACAGGATCTGCCATCTCATTGAAGAACTGGCAGAGTTAAGATACAAAAATCTGCACAGCTTTGACCATATTTTCTGGTACGAGGACAACGGCGCGACCGGAAACAGAACGCCCCTGGGTGAACCAGTGGAAATAGAACAGGGCTTTCGATGGAAAGGCTGGGATCAGTATAACTGGCTTTGTACCAGACTTACTGTGCCAGCAGAATTTATGGAAGAAGAGATAGTCGGCATTTTTGATTTTGGCGTCCCAGAAGGAACCGGTAATAACAGCCATTTTGAGAGTCTTCTTTATTTAAATGGAAAACCATATCAGGGAGTGGACGGAAACCACAAAGAGGTCTTTTTTCAGGTAAAAGAAAATGGAGCTTTGCTGGATTTGAAATTCCGCCTCTGGTCTGGCTTAAACGGAGGCGGGGTTCCAAAGGATATGGTTATGGAACTGGTTCGTGCTCAATACGGAGTGCTTGACCATGATACCGATGATTTCTATTTTCTGGCGAGGAATGTGCTGGAAACTTATGATATTTTAGATTCTGGCAACGAGTATAGAGAATGGATGCTGAATATGCTTGTAAAAGCCTTTGGTTTCGTTGATTATACAGAACCGGGTACGGAACGCTTTTATGAAAGTATTAAGAAGGCATATGAATACTTAAATGGGAAGATGAAAGGACAGGGGAAACCGGATATACAGGTCAGTATGCTGGGACATACCCATATCGATGTGGCGTGGCTGTGGAGGCTTCGTCATACAAGAGAAAAAGCAGCCCGCTCATTTTCCACGGTAAATCGGATGATGGACCGCTATGACCATTATCATTTTCTCCAGTCCCAGGCACAGCTTTATGAATTTATCAAAGAGGATTATCCGGATATATATGGCTTCATTAAAAAGCGTGTTAAAGAAGGCAAATGGGAGCCTGCCGGAGCCATGTGGGTGGAATGCGACTGTAACCTGGCAAGCGGCGAGTCCATTGTAAGACAGATCCTCGTGGGTAAAAATTTCTTTCAGGAAGAGTTTGAATATGAGAGTGAATTCCTCTGGCTTCCGGATGTATTCGGGTACTCCTGGGCACTTCCTCAGATTCTCAAAAAGGCAGGAGTAGAAGCATTTATGACCACCAAGATCAGTTGGAATGATACCAACCGTCTGCCCTTTGACACGTTCCTTTGGAAGGGAATTGATGGGACGGAGATTACGGCTCATTTCGTCACCACCACCGATCAGGATTCCGATTCCTATACGTACAATGGAGATACCAGACCCTATGCAGTCAAAGGGGTATGGGATAACTATAAAAATAAAGATTTAAACCGGGATCTTCTTATTTCATATGGATATGGAGATGGCGGCGGCGGACCAAACCGTGATATGATAGAGACACTGAAGCACTTAAATAAGATTCCGGGGATTCCCAAAGTACAGTTTGAGAGTGCAACGGAGTATTTCAGAAAGCTGAGAGAAAATGTAGAGCAAAATGAAATGGAAGGAAACCTCCCGGTGTGGGATGGGGAACTTTATCTGGAGTTTCACAGAGGAACCTACACCTCCCAGGCATACAATAAGAAAATGAACCGGAAGATGGAATTTTACCTTAGGGATACGGAGATACGTTCCGTACTGGCAAAGGAGTGGGGCGGTATTGCCTATGACAGAGACAGATTGCTGAAAGCCTGGAAAATCGTTCTCTGCCAGCAGTTCCATGATATTTTACCCGGATCCTCCATCAGGGAAGTGTATGAGGACAGCCATGTAGAATATGAAAAGGCGTGCCAAATTCTCGCTGAGGTGGAAGATGAGATCAGCCAGGCTCTGTATGAGGAAAAACCAGGAGTCTATACGGTATGGAACAACTCAAACTGGAAGAGAACCTCAGTTGTCAGAATCTGTGAAACCTCAGACAGTGACTGCTTCCAGGATGAAAAGGGACAGCTTCTTGCCAGCTATACAAAGGAAGGCGTATCACAGGTTCTGGTTAAGGACATGGCTCCGTTCTCATTTGCGACGCTGTACCGGGAAACTTCTTCTTTGGAAGTGGGGGGCATTAATCAGGAATCCAGTCTGATTCATACCGATGATACCCGTCAGGCGGAAACCGGATTTTACAGGGTTGCCTGGAATGAATGGGGGCAGCTGACGGAAATCTATGATAAGGAAGCGGGCAGAGATATTCTTTCAAAGGGGAAGAGGGGCAATGTTTTACAGGTGTTTGAAGATAAGCCTAGATGCTTTGATGCCTGGGAGCTGGAACCTACTTACGGTAATAAAATGGAAGAGATCAGGGATTTAAAGGAGGTTCGTACAGAAGTAAATCCGCTTGGTATCTGGATTACATTCTCCTGGAACTATCACAAATCAACAATCTCACAAACCATGTGTCTTTACCATGAAAAGAAAAGGATTGACTTTAAAACCAGCATTATATGGGAAGAGCGCCAGAAACTGTTGAAGACGGCATTTCCTGTAGGCATCAGAAGCATTGACGCCAGATTTGATATTCAGTATGGAAACATCAGTCGCAGAATAACAAGAAATGACAGCTGGGAAGCCGCCAGATTTGAAGTGGTTGCCCATAAGTGGATGGATTTCAGCGAAACGGGCTACGGAGTGGCACTATTAAACGACTGCAAGTATGGTCACGATATCTATGAGGACACTATGCGCTTAACTTTAATTAAATCGGCAACAGATCCTGATTATGCCGCTGATTTAGGACTGCATGAATTTACCTATTCTCTCTATCCTCATAAAGAGGAATGGTACGATTCCGGACTGGAACAGGAGTCCTTTGATTTAAATAATCCCATTACAGCAGTCTCTGGTGCACCAAAGATCACGACAGGAAGTCTGTTTCATCTTGATAGTGACTATATTGCTTCAGATTGTATCAAACAGGCAGAGCATTCTCAGGATATCGTCTTACGGTTCCATGAATTAGCAGGGGCAAGAGTGAGTGCAGTACTGACAAGCGCACTCAATATCTCTTCCTGGTGCCAGTGTGATTTAATGGAACGGCCTACGGAAGATTTTAAAAGCGGGCCGGTCAGCCTGGAATTTACGCCTTACGAGATAAAAACTATTTTAGTCAGATTTAATTAATAAACATAGGACAGGAGGCAGTATGAAGCTGGAAGATAAACAGAGATTATTAAGCCAAGCGGTGGAAGAGATTGCCGAAACTATTAAAAATAAGCTGCCTGTGAATGAGGATCTACTTCAGACTTTCGAAAAATGTTTTCAGACTACGGCCAAAACAACAGTCCGATTTCTGGAGAATGGAGAAGCGTTTGTAATAACCGGAGACATTCATGCAATGTGGCTTCGGGATTCTTCCACTCAGGTGATTCATTATCTGCCGTTTTTGAAAAAATACCCCATACTGGCAGAACTGGTACGGGGGCTCATAAAAAGGCAGTTCCGTTATATTCTCATCGATCCATATGCCAATGCGTTTAATGAGGAAGCAAACGGGAACTGCTGGGATGAAGATATTACCGACTCTACGCCCTGGAACTGGGAAAGGAAATACGAAGTGGATTCCCTCTGTTATCCGGTATGGCTGCTTCATGAGTATTTTGAGATGACCGGAGATCAGGAGATATTTTCAAATGAGGTGAAGCAGGGGTTTTTGCAGATTGTTTCCTTATGGAAAAGAGAGCAGAATCATGACAAAGACTCCACGTACCGCTTTGAACGAAGAAACTGCCCGCTTTCGGATACACTCCCGGAAGGCGGAAAAGGTACGCCTACGGCATATACAGGTATGACCTGGTCCGGCTTTCGCCCCAGTGATGATGCATGCAGATACGGTTATTTAATTCCTTCTAATATGTTTGCTTCAGTGGTACTAAAACATATAGAGGAGTATTCCATAAGTATGTATCAGGATTTAGACCTAGGAAATTCTGCCCGTAGGCTTAGAAATGAAATAGAAGAGGGAATCCACAAGTTTGGTATTGTTAAAGACCCTGAATACGGGGATATTTATGCATATGAGACAGACGGGTATGGAAATTACAACCTGATGGATGATGCCAATGTTCCCAGCCTTCTCTCCATTCCGTGGCTAAAGTATGAAACAGAAGAAAGTGAGATCTATGAGAATACAAGAAGATTTCTGCTAAGCAGCAGGAATCCGTACTATTTTAAAGGAACGTATGGACAGGGAGTGGGAAGTCCTCATACGCCAGACCGCTATATCTGGCATATCGCATTAATTATGGAAGGTCTGACGGAGAAGGATCCCATAAAAAGAGAAGCACTCCTGTCTGATATTTTAAATACCCGGGGCGGAACCAGAGTCATGCATGAAAGCTTCTTTTGTGACAATCCGTCCGAATATACCAGAGACTGGTTTGCGTGGGCCGATTCACTTTTTGCGCTGTTCGTGATGAAGAGCTACGGGGTGGAATCATGAAGAACTACACCTTTGATACGGTGATTGAACTGGAAGTACTTAAAAACTATCTTTCCAGAGCAGCATCGGCAGCCTTTTTAATTCATACCAAAACACTGAATGATGATTTAAGAGCCATTAAAAATATGGGTATCAAGTTTCTTGGCAGGGCATCTGGTTACTGGTACCCGGATTTGGATGAAGAGGAGCATTTTACAAAGTCAGAGGAACTGGCGGAAAAGGTTCATGAAATTGATCCGGAGATCATTCTGCAGGCCTGCATTTTTGAGGCAGTTTACAGACCTGTAGACGGAATTCCCATACCAGCCTGTGTTTTTGAGGCTTTTGGAATGACAACCGAAAACAGATGCTTTTCTTTTGAGCAGATGCGTTTTCCAAAGGCTCCGGAGGGGTTCTGGTGGGGAGAGGATGGTGCGCTTCCGGATATTACCCAGCTGGAGACGAGACTGTGGTTTTATTACCGGGCAGTACGCTATATTGATGCTGGCTATGAAGCACTTCATATGGGTCAGATTCATTTATATACAGCAGATGACCCCGGAATGGTGAAAATGGGTGAATTAATGGAAATGATTCGGGCCTACGCCAGAAAAAATGCCAGGAGACACCTGGTGTTACTGGATGCACACAGCCATGGCATCAGCATAAGAGGAAAACTACTTCTGGATTATCACGCCATGCCCTATACCAGATATCCGGTGACAGACCGGGAGGGAGACAGACTGGTTTTGGTAAAGGAAGGGTTCAGTGAGGGCGGATTCAATCCGAATGGGTTTGAATCAAATTCCATGCCATATCTTATGGAGTATGATAACTGGGGAGGAAAGGTGATAAATGACTTTGCCAGTGTGACAAAAGAGGAACGGGCATGGAGCGACTGGTGGGGATATGATCAGATTGGCTGGTTTGCCAACCAATCCCCGGAAGCTCAGGGTAAATTTCTGGAATATACCGCTTTATGGTCTGCTGTTAATCACGCTTTTTTTGAAATACCCTTCCGCCGTTCCTTAGATGCAGCAGCCGTCTCCATGAAACGGGGCGACAACGGCCAGATGGATGTGCAGGATTATTATCAGATCAATCAGAAAAGTCCGGACTGCCCCATGGGATTTAGTCAGGAGGAAACCATAAAAAGGATATGGGAATCGGAGCAAGCCTTGAGAGAGGTGGAAACGAACCCGGAAAATTCTTCTGACTATGGTGCAAAAAATGTTTACGATGAGGAAACCGGAATGAAACTTCCGGAGCGGGTGGTTGTTTATGGCAGTTTCCAGCCGTATGTGGGGGCGGTAAAAAATGATTCTAACAGCGAAGTAACCCGGATGTATTATATAGGAAATAACACCTATGCACTCAGCGTCGTGATTCCCTTTGCGGGAGAATATGATTATGCGGTTTCAACCTATGGAACATTATCGGCAACATACAGCCACGATACTTATCCCAGAAGCGGATCTTCTAATAAAGGTTTTATTTCGGTTTTAAATGATAATACTGTAGTTCGGTTTATTTTCCATTTTATAAATCATACGGTTACCATCAGGCAGTGGCATTATAATCTTTTGCGATAGGCAGCCGCTACAGTAATGTGACAGATTTCTTTCGCTTACAATCAGGTCTGTTACCCATAAAGAGCCTTCTAATGGCATTACTGCCACTGGAAGGCTCTTTATGCATCCATGTATCTAACGTGTTTTTACAACTAAGGAAACAGCGCAATATACTAATAATACTGCTAAAACAATATTAACAATTTTCGTATGCTTTACAATAAACGTCTGAAATACAGCGCCAAACACAGTCCAACATAATGTACAGAAAAAGGAAGCAAAAGAAAGCAGAATGCAAAACAAGATTAAAATCAAAGGTGATTGATATTGCGGCAGAATAAAAGATGAAAAAGCAGTTATCCCATATAAAATCGTATTAGGGTTTACAAATTGTAAGATTACTCCCTGCAAAAATAAATTGCCACTGTCTTTATTATACTTGTTTTCTTCGGCGGGCTTGCTTTGGAGTGTAACCCAGGCTAACCACAATATATATGCAGCACCAACCCAAACCATAATCAACTGAAAGGCAGGGAAAATATCAAATATGATCCAGCTGAAAAGGCTGCTCGCCAATAATACAATGAGCGCTCCCGTAGCTATACCCAAATTAAACAGAATACTTTTTTTTAACCCGAACTTTCTGACATTGGACATTGATATAATTGCATTTGGTCCGGGGGAAATATTTGAAACAAAAACATATGATAAAAGTTGCAGTAGATTTGTCATTAATCATGTTACCTCTCTTTACTCTGGAATTACAGCATGATATACTATATATCGTACAATATGTGTATTATACTGTACGTGCAGGATAATACTATCATATGTGCAGCATAATGTCAAACTGTAGGAGGTGTTTTTTGGATAATCTGAGCCTTGTAATTTCTGAAAACCTGAAAAGAGTAAGAGAAGATAAAAAGTTGAGTCTTGATACAGTTGCAAAGCTATCGGGAGTGAGTAAAAGTATGCTGGGTCAAATTGAACGTTGTGAAGTAAACCCAACTGTATCAACTATGTGGAAAATTGCCAATGGTTTAAAAGTTTCCTTTTCCCAGCTGATCAACCAAGCAGAAACAAATGTTGAATTGATAGACATCAACAGTCTTGAACCATTGCTTGAAGATGAAGGGAGGGTAAAAATTTATCCGACGTTTTCTTTTGACAACACTCGCCGGGTTGAGATATATTCTGTGGAATTTTTAACGAATGGGTATTTATCAACAGAGCCTCATTTACGAGGTACACAAGAATTTCTGACCGTATTTAGCGGCGAAGTGACAGTCACTACAGGCGGAAATAGTTTTATTGTCAATGAAAGAAAAGCAATACGTTTCAAAGCTGATGAACCCCATAGCTATAAAAACACTGGAGGGGGAGTGTGTAAGCTTGATATGGTTCTTTATTATCCGGATTAAGTTTACCCATTTTAAGTTATAAAAAAGTTACGGTAAAACGTAGCAAAAACGGCATAAAAACAGTTTGTAATTGAAAATGGTAATCACCCAAACGCTGTAAAACAGCAGTGTTTGAGGTGATTACCATTTTTGTCGATTTATGGAATATTATGGAAAAAGACCGTAAACCCTAGTAAATAAGCCAAATTAAATTGAAATTAATTCGAAATTATCCTTGCGTTTTTGAATCAAATGTACTAGAATTAGAGTACAAGTGGTGGAAAGTGGTACGAAGTGGTAGGAAATGGAGGAAAAGTGGTCTGATTTTCCCAAACCGAAGTACAAGCAGGTGATTAGTATGTTCATGGGTGAATACAATCATACGGTCGATGCGAAGGGACGTCTTATTGTCCCATCCAAATTCAGAGAGCAGCTAGGAGAAGAATTCGTCGTGACGAAGGGCTTGGACGGCTGTTTATTTGTGTATGACAATGATGAGTGGAGAGCCCTGGAAGAAAAATTAAAAAGCCTGCCGCTGACTAACACCAATGCCAGAAAGTTTTCCAGATTTTTTCTGGCAGGAGCCAGTTCCTGTGAAGTGGACAAGCAGGGAAGAATTCTGCTTCCGGCGGTATTAAGAGAACACGCCGGAATAGACAAAGACGCAGTATTAGTAGGAGTTGGAAGCAGGATTGAGATCTGGAGCAAGGATGCATGGACGGCAGCCAATACCTATGATGATATGGAAGAAATCGCGGAAGCTATGGAAGGACTAGGTATATGATGTTTGAACACAAATCGGTGCTGCTTTATGAAACCATCGACAGCCTGAATATAAAACCAGACGGTATTTATGTTGATGGAACCTTAGGAGGAGGCGGACATGCTTTAGAAGTATGCAGGCGCCTAGGGGAACACGGAAGATTAATCGGAATTGACCAGGATGCGGATGCCATTGCTGCGGCAACTGAGCGGCTGAAAGAATATAAAGATAAGGTAACCGTGGTTAGAAGCAATTACGAAAATATACATGGGGTATTAACGGAACTGGGAATTGATAAAGTGGATGGAATTTATCTGGATCTTGGAGTTTCCTCCTATCAGCTGGACATGCCGGAGAGAGGGTTTACCTACCGGGAAGAGGATGCTCCCCTTGATATGAGAATGGATCAGAGAAACCCACAGACAGCCGCCGATATTATCAATCAGTACAGCGAATTTGATTTATATCGGATTATACGGGATTACGGAGAAGATAAATTTGCAAAGAATATTGCAAAACACATTGTAAGAGCCAGGGCAGTAAAGCCAATTGAAACAACGGGAGAATTGTCAGAGATTATTAAAAACGCAATTCCTGCAAAGATAAGAGCGGTAGGGGGCCACCCTTCTAAGCGAACCTTTCAGGCAATCAGGATTGAACTCAATCATGAGCTGGATGTCTTAAAAAACTCTCTTGATACCATGATCGGGCTTTTAAATCCCGGAGGAAGGCTTTCCATCATTACCTTCCATTCACTGGAAGACCGAATTGTAAAGACCAGATTCAGGGATAATGAAGATCCATGTATCTGCCCGCCTAACTTTCCGGTCTGCGTATGCGGAAGAAAAAGTATGGGTAAGGTCATCACAAGAAAGCCTATTTTACCATCAGAAGAAGAATTATCAGAAAACAAACGCTCAAAGAGTTCAAAGCTTCGTGTGTTTGAACGAATCTAAAAAGGGAGGAAAATAAGAGTGGCTGCAAGAAGAAATGTGCATTCCTATCGGAACTCTGCCTATGTGCAGGGGAATACGGTTCGTAAAACCATGCCGGTCAGCAGACCGGTTTCTACACCGGATGAAATTCGCCGTCCCGTGCCCCATCATGTAAGACGGAACCGCGAAAAAGCATTACAGATGGATTTGCCTTATGTAATTATGCTGACGATTGCTGCAGTCATTACCCTTTGTTTGTGTGTGAATTATTTGCATTTACAGTCCTCAATTACAACCAGCATTCATGAAATTGAAACCAAGGAAGTACAGCTGGAGAAACTGAAAACCGAAAACGATGCATTGGAAATGAGCATTAACACTTCCGTTGATCTTGATCATGTGTATAAAGTTGCCACTGAGGAACTGGGTATGGTCTACGCCAATAAAGATCAGATCCTTCACTATGATAAAACGGAAAGTGAGTATGTAAGGCAGAATGAGGACATTCCGAAACAATAATAAAAACAGGAGCAAAAGAAATAAAGTATTTCCTCGTTATATGCAGGAAAAGCTGGCGATTACGGTATTGGTGATAACGCTGGCTTTGTTTGCATTGGTCATGGTTCTTTATAATATGATGACGAAGAAAAAAGAAGATTATAACCAGATTGTACTGTCCCAGCAGGAGTATGACAGCAGAGTGATTCCTTTTAAAAGAGGGGACGTACTGGATCGAAACGGCACGTATCTGGCCACCAGTGAGAAAGTATATAATTTAATCCTTGACCCAAAGCAGATCATGAGTGATCCGGATGCCTATCTGGAACCAACCATCAATGCATTAACAGAATGCTTTGGATATGACAAGACTGAAATCACCAATCTCATTCAGGAGAAAAAGGACAAGCAGTATATCCGCTATGCGAAACAGCTGACTTATGATGACAAGGATAAATACGAGAAGTACAAAACGGAAAAAGCAGAGGAATTGAAAAAAACCAGAAAAGATATAAAGGGAATCTGGTTTGAAGATGAGTATAAGCGTGTATACCCTTATAATTCCCTTGCAAGTAAGCTGGTCGGTTTCGCCAACGGGGACGGTATGGCTGGAACCGGAGGCATTGAACAGTTTTACAATACCACTCTCATGGGGGTCAACGGAAGAGAATATGGCTATTTAAATGATGATTCCAATTTAGAGAGGGTAATAAAACCGGCTTCGAACGGTAATACAGTTGTATCTACAGTAGATGTCAATGTACAAAAGATCGTGGAAAAATACATAGCTGAGTGGGAAGCGCAGACCGGAAGCAAGCGGGTAGGTGTGGTTGTAATGGATCCCAATAACGGGGAAGTTCTTGCCATGGCAGATGACAAGACCTTTGATTTAAATAATCCCCGTGATCTGCGGCCTGAGTTTACGGCAGATGTACTCAGGCAGCTGGGGATAAAAGAAGCCATGGATGATTATAAAAGGAAGAATAAGGATGCCCAGCCTCTCACACCGGAGACAGTATCCCAGCACTATTCCGATGAACAGATCATATCTCTTGGCACTCAGGTAGCGTGGAATCAGACCTGGCGTAATTTCTGTATCAGTGACGGCTTTGAGCCAGGATCTACAGAAAAGATATTTACGGTCTCTGCAGCATTGGAAGAAGGCGCCATAACAGGAAAAGAAACTTTTGAATGTAATAGGTTTCTGGAAGTGGGCGGATATAAAATCAAGTGTGTCAGCAGATACGGACACGGACTCATTACCGTAGAAGAAGGACTTATGAAATCCTGCAACGTGGTTATGATGCGGATTGCCCAGCAGATGGGAAAAGAGAAATTCTATAAATACCAGCAGATCTTTGGATTCGGTTCAAAGACCGGTATCGATCTGCCAGGAGAAGCGGATAATAGAAGTCTTATATATACGGCAGATACTGCAGGGCCTACGGATCTTGCAACCAACTCTTTTGGACAGAACTTTAACTGTACCATGATTCAGATGGCTGCAGCTTATTGCTCCGTCATAAACGGTGGTTCCTACTACGAGCCTCATGTAGTGAAACAGATCTTAAACGAACGGGGATCTGTCATGAAAAAAGTAGATCCTGTACTGGTGCGTGAGACTGTTTCCGAGTCTACCACCAAGTATATCAATGAGGCATTGTTTAAGACGGTGAATGCAGAGGGAGGAACAGGCGGTGCTGCCAGAATTGCCGGATATAAGGTTGCCGGAAAAACAGGTACAGCTGAGAAGATTAACAGAGATAAAACCAACTATGTGGTATCCTTTTGCGGCTATGCACCATCCGATAATCCACAGGTGCTGGTTTATGTAGTTGTTGATGAACCTCATGTTGAGGATCAGCCTCACAGCACATACGCCAGCCAGATTTTTCAAAAGATTATGACGGAGATTCTTCCTTATTTAAATGTATTCCCAGATACAGAGACTCAAGGGGCACTTTCTTCCGAAGATGCAGCTACCCTTCCCCAGCAGGAGGGCATTACCAATGAGACACAGCCATCTTCTGAAAGTGGAGAGACTGGAGCAGAGACGACGGAACAAGAGCCTTCCAAAGAAGCACCAACCATGGAAAATGGAGAAAAGGTTCCGGAGGAATTACTGAATCCCACGGAAGAATATGTTAACCGGCAGGAAGGCGCGGATTTACCGGCAGCCCTTCCGGGAGATACCGGTGATGCCTCTCAGGATACAACAGAAGAGGTGGAAACCCAGGCTTCAGAATAAACTTTAAGGCAAACTGACTCATAAAAAAAACCGAATTTCATATACTGTAACAATGATGACGATGGAGCAGCTTATGAATTCGAATAAAACACATCATAGAGAGAAAATAGCCCTCCTGTTTTTCCTGTTGTTTCTTGCCATGACAGGATTAATGGGACGGCTTATTTTTCTAATGGTCTTTCGCTCTGAGCACTACAGCGCCATGGCCTCCGATCTTCATGAGAGAGAGAGGACCATTAAAGCTGCAAGAGGCAATATTATTGACGCCAGTGGGACTGTCATTGCTACAAACCGCACCGTCTGCACCATATCGGTCATCCACAATCAGGTAAAAAAACCGGATGAGGTGGTTGCGGTTCTGTCCAAGGAGTTAGGGCTGAATGAAGAGGAGATCCGCAAGAAAGTAGAAAAGTACAGTTCCAGGGAAATTATTAAAACAAATGTAGACAAGGCTATGGGAGACCAGATAAGGTCCTATCATCTGGCTGGAGTAAAGGTAGATGAGGATTACAAACGGTATTACCCATACGATACCCTGGCGTCCACCGTACTTGGATTTACAGGAGGAGACAACCAGGGAATCATTGGCCTGGAGGTAAAATACGAGCAGTACTTAAAAGGCCTGAACGGTAAGATTTTAACCATGTCAGACGCAGCGGGGATTGAAATTGAAAATGAGGCAGAAGACCGGATAGAACCAATTGCAGGACAGGATCTTCATATCAGTCTGGATGTAAATATTCAGCGCTACTGTGAACAGGCGGCCTATCAGGTAATGGAGAAAAAAGGTGCAAAGCGAGTATCCATCATTCTAATGAATCCTCAAAACGGGGAAATTATGGCAATGGTAAATGCACCTGAATTTAATTTAAATGATCCGTTTACACTAAATATTACGACAGAAGTTCCCACAAATGAGAAAGAAAAGCAGGATCTGTTAAATAAGATGTGGAGAAATCCCTGCATTAACGACACTTACGAGCCAGGATCCACTTTTAAGATTGTAACAGCTGCAGCCGGACTGGAGGCTGGGGTTGTAAAGCTTACGGATCAGTTTTCCTGTCCCGGATTCCGGGTAGTAGAGGACAGAAAAATCAGATGCCATAAAGTGGGCGGTCATGGATCAGAAACCTTCCTTCAGGGCATGATGAATTCCTGCAACCCTGTACTCATCGATGTGGGGCAGAGGCTTGGAGTGGATAATTACTACAAGTATTTTGAACAGTTTGGCCTGAAAGGTAAAACCGGAATTGATCTGCCTGGCGAAGCTTCCACAATCATGCATAAAAAAGAAGATATGGGACTGGTAGAGCTGGCAACCGTATCCTTTGGACAGTCATTTCAGATCACCCCCATGCAGTTAATTACAACGGCTTCCTCTCTTGTAAATGGAGGAAACCGCATTACTCCTCATTTTGGCGTGAATACAGTAAGTTCGGACGGAAAATCCGTGCATACGTTTACCTACCCGGTTAAGGAAGGGATTGTATCAAAAGAAACCAGTGAAACCATGCGTTATATTTTAGAGCAGGTTGTTTCCGAGGGAAGCGGGAAAAAAGCAAAGATTGAAGGATACCGGATCGGAGGAAAAACTGCAACCTCTGAAAAACTTCCACGAAGTTTAAAAAAGTATATTTCATCTTTTATCGGATTCGCTCCCGCGGATAATCCAAAAGTAATTGCCCTTATCACCATTGATGAACCACAGGGCATTTACTATGGCGGAACCATTGCAGCACCAGTGATTGCTGATATTTTTAAGAACATTTTTCCTTATCTGGGAATAGAGCCAGAAGAGGAAAAAACTGTTTCTACGTTTCGAATCAGTGGTTGATTATTCAGGCAAAAAGACGTATACTACTAACTGTGTACTTTTGATATACAAATACATAAATGATTGAGGTGTGACATGATTAACGAAACGATTTTGGCAATCATCATAGCTTTTGCCATCAGCGCAATGCTGTGTCCCATAGTAATTCCGTTTCTGCACAAATTAAAATTTGGTCAGGAGGTCCGCAAGGAAGGGCCGGAAAGCCATTTGAAAAAACAGGGAACTCCCACCATGGGTGGACTGATTATTTTAACCAGTATTATCATTACGTCTCTGTTTTACGTAAAAGATTATCCGAAGATTATACCGGTTCTGTTTGTGACGGTGGGATTTGGTATCGTAGGCTTTCTTGATGATTACATTAAAATCGTGATGAAACGATCAGAAGGATTAACCCCTGTACAGAAGATGACAGGTCAGCTTCTCATTACAGGAATTTTTGCTTTCTATCTGCTCCATTCCAAAGATGTGGGAACTGAAATGCTGGTTCCATTTACAGGTGGATTCAAGAACGGCATCTATTTAAATTTTGGTATCTTATTTGTACCTGCAGTCTTTTTCATTGTAATTGGAACAGACAATGGTGTTAATTTTACAGATGGTCTTGACGGTTTGTGTACCAGTGTCACCATACTGGTCGCAACATTTTTAACAGTAGTAGCAATCGGGGAAAGAACAGGAATCAGCCCCATTACCGGTGCGGTAGTGGGAAGCCTATTAGGATTTCTCCTTTTCAATGTTTACCCTGCCCGGGTATTTATGGGGGACACTGGTTCGCTGGGGCTGGGAGGTTTTGTGGCCTCCAGCGCTTTTATGATGCAGATGCCGATTTTTATCGCTATCATCGGATTTATCTATCTGCTTGAGGTATTATCAGTCATTATTCAGGTGACATATTTTAAAAGAACAGGCGGAAAGCGATTTTTCAAAATGGCTCCCATCCACCATCATTTTGAGCTTTGCGGATGGTCTGAAACAAGGGTGGTTGCAGTATTTGCCATAATTACAGCAGTTCTTTGCCTGCTGGCATATCTTGGATTATAGGAGAGAAACCATATGAGTCAGAAAATTTTAGTTGCAGGAAGTGGAAAAAGTGGGATCGCCGCCTCCAGGATGATTTTAAAAACCGGCGATGAAGCTGTTTTATATGACAGTAATGATGCTTTAAAAAAGGATGAGCTGTTAAGTCAGTTTGGTGAAACAGATAAAATCTCCGTAATTCTTGGAGAACTGAAAAAAGAAGATTTAAAAGATATTTCAATTTGTGTAATCAGTCCGGGCATCGGACTTGATGCACCGTTTGTATCAGTTTTAAAGGAAGAAAATATTCCTGTCTGGAGTGAGATTCAGCTGGCATATCATCATGCAAAAGGGAAGCTGGCTGCCATTACAGGAACCAACGGAAAGACCACTACCACAGCTCTGACAGGCGAAATCATGAAAGCATTTTATGAGCATGTCTATGTGGTGGGAAATATTGGAATTCCTTACACCCAGGAGGCACTGAAAACCACGGAAGATTCCGTTACGGTAGCAGAGGTCAGTAGCTTTCAGTTAGAAACTATCACTGATTTCCACCCGGATGTCAGCGCGATTTTAAACATAACGCCGGATCATTTAAACCGTCATAAAACCATGGAATGTTACATAAAAGTGAAAGAAAGCATCACCGTAAACCAGACAGAAAAGGATTGCTGTGTTTTAAACTATGATGACCTTGTGTTACGGCAGTTCGGAGAGTCAATGAAACCCCGCGCAATCTATTTCAGCAGCAGGAATTCTCTTAATGAGGGCTATTGTATAGATGGAGATGTCATTATACGCAATCACAGGGGAAATCGGGAAGAAATTGTAAACATTAACGAATTAAATCTTCTGGGGCGCCATAACCATGAGAATGTGATGGCCGCCATTGCCATAGCTTCCCAACTGAATGTACCGATGGAAGTAATTAAAAAGGCTGTCTGTGAGTTTCAGGCAGTGGAACACAGAATTGAGTTTGTGGCTGAGAAAGCAGGAGTGAAGTATTACAATGATTCCAAGGGGACCAATCCCGATGCGGCAATCCAGGCAGTGAAAGCCATGCCCGGACCCACCATTTTAATCGCAGGCGGATATGACAAAAATTCCGAATACGATGAGTGGATTGAATCCTTTGACGGAAAAGTGAAACATATGGTGCTTCTTGGCCAGACCAGGGAGAAAATCGCGGAATGCGCGGCAAGACACGGCTTTACCAACGTGATGTATGCGGAGGATATGCAGGAAGCAGTAAAAGTCTGTGCCTCCTATGCAAACAAAGGAGATTACGTACTGCTCTCACCGGCATGCGCAAGCTGGGGAATGTTTCAATGCTACGAAGAGCGGGGAGAGATTTTTAAAGAATGTGTCCGCAGTCTTTAATCAGGAACGGGCATTGTAATTTGAATGGCGAGGAGGAATGGTATGGCGGAAAAAAGGCCAGTAGTGAAAAAAAACAGGCCGCGCCGTTTTTATGACTACAGTCTGCTGTTCACGGTAATATTTCTGTCTGTTTTCGGTTTGATTATGATATATAGCTCCAGTTCTTATGCCGCTCAGTTAAAGTTTGGCAATGCCTCATTTTTTATGATGAAGCAGGCAAAGATCGCTTTGGGCGGATTTATCCTGATGATCATTATTTCGAAGATGGATTACCACTGGTATGGGAAATTTGCGGTGTTTGCCTATGTGCTTTCTTATATTTTGATGATCGCTGTATCTCTGTTTGGTAAAAAGTTTAACGGAAAGCGAAGATGGCTGGGAGTAGGAAGCCTGACGTTTCAGCCTACGGAGTTTGTAAAAATAGCTCTCATTGTTATGCTGGCTGTTATGATTGTACAGATGGGCAAAAACATCAACACGAAAAATGGTGTGGCGCTGATCATTGTAACAACCCTGCCTATTGCGGGAATTGTAGCTGCAAACAACTTAAGCTCCGGTATCATCATTGTAGGAATTGCGTTTGTCATGCTGTTTGTGGCGTGTAAAAAGAAATGGCCGTTTTTTGCCTGCGGTTTTGCAGGAGTAGGGCTTTTGGCGTTTGCCGGCCCCATTGCCACGGTTCTTGAGAAGTTAAACATTCTCCATGATTATCAGCTGGGAAGAATCCTTGTCTGGCTGGAACCGGAGGCTTATCCTTCTACGGGAGGGTATCAGGTATTGCAGGGACTTTATGCCATTGGCTCTGGGGGCCTGGTAGGAAGAGGCCTGGGAGAGAGCATACAGAAGATGGGATTTGTGCCTGAGGCACAAAACGATATGATTTTTTCCATAATCTGTGAGGAACTTGGACTTTTTGGGGCGGTATCCGTAATACTTATTTTTCTTTTCATGATATACCGTTTCATGCTGATTGCAGATAATGCACCGGATCTGTTCGGCGCACTTTTAGTGGTAGGCGTTATGGGACACATAGCCATACAGGTTATCCTAAACATCGCTGTTGTAACCAATACCATACCTAATACGGGAATCACACTACCCTTTATCAGTTACGGGGGAACCTCGGTCCTGTTTCTTATGGCTGAAATGGGCATGGTTTTAAGTGTTTCCAATCAGATTAAACTGGAAAAATAGCTGGATATGAAACCATTCTCTCACTTATAACATAGGATAGTATATAAGAAACCATGGGAGGTACCGGTTTGTCAGTCATACAGGTCCAGGGGTTACGATCCTTAAAAGGTGAGATAAAAATTCAGGGTTCCAAAAATGCTGTTCTGCCGATAATGGCAGCGGCGGTTCTCCATAAAGGTACTACAGTGATTCATAATGTCCCCAGGATACAGGATGTGTTCTGTATGCTGGGGATACTTGAGCGTATCGGGTGTATTTACAGTCTTGACGGACATACGCTGACCATTGATGCTTCTGACATCAAATGTGCAGAGATTCCGGAAGATTATATAAAGAGCATGCGTTCTTCTATTATATTATCAGGTCCCCTGTTAGGGAGGCTGGGTGACGCAGTTACCAGCTTTCCCGGAGGCTGCTCCATCGGGCAGAGACCCATCGACCTGCATCTGGCTGCATTCCGCACCCTTGGTGCAGTGATAGAGGAAAAGGATGAGAAACTGTGTGCATCTGCGAAGGCACTTGTGGGCGCCGATATTTACTTTCCGTTTCCCAGTGTGGGAGCTACGGAGAATGCCCTGATGGCAGCTGTTTATGCGAAAGGAATCACTGTCATACATGGAGCAGCAAAAGAACCGGAGATCACTTCTCTCTGTGAATTCCTTAACAACATGGGAGCAATCATTCACGGGGCTGGAACCTCCAGGCTTGCTGTGACCGGAGTGACAGGTTTACACGATTCTGAATTTATTATCGCAGGAGACCGGATTGTGGCAGGTACTTATTTAACGGCAGTGATGGCAGCGGAAGGAAATGTGCTGCTGGAAGGAATCCGTCCGGGTCATCTGACTGCAGTTCTCTCTCTTGCAGAACGGATGGGAGCTGAATTAAAACTGTATAAAAATCAGCTGGAGGTTTCCATGAGAGGCCGTCCTGACTGTGTGAATGTTGTAACCGAACCTTACCCGGGTTTTCCAACTGATCTTCAATCTCCGGTGATGGCAGTGATGGCATCGGGATCTGGCTGGGGAAGAATGGAGGAAACGATTTTTGAAGGCAGGTTCGGAGCAGCAAATGAGCTTAAGAAACTGGGGGCAGATATCGTCATAGAGGGAAAACGGGCCATTGTACACGGACTGTATCCTCTAAAAGGAAACTGTGTAACTGCCCCTGATCTAAGAGGCGGAGCTGCCCTTGTGGTAGCTGGGCTAGCAGGCGAAGGCGTGACGGAGATTTCTGAATGCCACCATATCGAACGGGGGTATGAGGACATTTGCCGGGATTTAAGCAGTCTTGGAGCTGCAATCAGAGGTAAGGAATGAGAAACTTCAAAAAAAGCAGAAGAAAAATGATCGTTGCAATCATAGCAGTATTCCTTCTGGCCGGGTCGGCAGCTTTTTTGTCACTGCAAATCAGAAATATTACTGTAACCGGCAACAAGAAATATACTTCAGATCAGATCATAGACTTATTATTTAAAGATGGCTGGGATCGGAATGCGATTACCTGTTTTTATAAGGACCGTTTTCGGGAACACGAACAGATTCCTTTCGTGGAAGATTACAAAATCGTATTCCTAAGCCCAGTCAGCATAGAAGTGATTGTATATGAAAAATCCGTGGTTGGTTATGTTTCCTATATGGGCAGCTATATGTATTTTGATAAAGACGGGATCATTGTGGAAAGTTCCAGCGGAAAACTGACAGGGATTCCATGGATTACGGGGCTTAAGTATGGGCATATCGCTCTGCACCAGCCCCTCCCCGTGGAGGATTCCAAAGTATTTGGCCAGATCTTAACACTAACCCAGCTTTTATCAACCCATAAAATCCCAGTGGATGAGATTCGTTATGATTCCAGCGGGAATGCAACTCTTGTTATGGGGACCATCAAAGTGTACCTTGGAAGCAATGACCAGATGAACGGAAAAATCTCAGAACTGAATGATCAGCTTCCGGTTTTAGACGGTCTGGCTGGCACTCTGTATCTGGATACATATGACGAGGCGGAAACTGTCACTTCTTATCGATTTGTGAAGGATAAGTGAATTTACATAATTTGTCTGGAATTTTGTTAAAAAAATGGTTGATATTTTTTACAAAATAAAATATTATATTAAATAGGTTTATACAGTAAGCTGTATATGGTTAAAGGAGGATATAATCTTGTTAGAGATTAAAATAAATGAGGCGGATAACGCTGCTAGAATTCTGGTAATCGGTGTAGGCGGTGCCGGAAACAATGCAGTGAACCGCATGATTGATGAGAATATAGCTGGTGTGGAATTTTTTGGAATCAATACGGACAAGCAGGCATTGCAGTTTTGCAAGGCTCCCACAGCTATGCAGATTGGCGAGAAACTGACCAAGGGACTTGGCGCAGGTGCAAAACCTGAAATTGGCGAAAAGGCAGCACAAGAGAATGCGGACGAGCTGGCTCAGGTCATGAAGGGTGCCGATATGGTATTCGTTACATGCGGTATGGGAGGCGGAACAGGAACTGGTGCAGCTCCTGTTGTGGCTAAGATTGCAAAAGATATGGGAATCTTAACTGTTGGTGTTGTTACAAAGCCATTCCGTTTTGAAGCCAAGACGCGTATGTCCAATGCCGTGAATGGTATTGAACGTTTAAAAGAAAGTGTTGATACACTGATTGTAATCCCTAACGATCGTCTTCTTGAAATTGTGGACAGGCGTACCACCATGCCTGATGCGTTAAAGAAAGCGGATGAAGTACTTCAGCAGGCAGTTCAGGGTATTACGGATTTAATTAATGTACCAGGGCTGATTAACCTGGATTTTGCTGATGTTCAGACCGTTATGACGGACAAAGGCATTGCTCATATTGGTATCGGTCACGCAAAGGGCGATGAGAAGGCTTTAGAAGCAGTGAAACAGGCAGTTTCCAGTCCGCTTCTTGAGACAACCATTGAAGGAGCAACTCATGTAATCATTAATATTTCTGGAGATATCAGCCTGATTGAAGCCAATGAGGCAGCAAGCTATGTCCAGGAGATGGCAGGAGATGATGCCAATATTATTTTTGGCGCCATGTATGATGAGAATGCACAGGATGAAGCAAGCATTACAGTGATTGCAACCGGACTTGATATGCAGCATGAAACACCGGTAGCCAAGGTTATGACCAACTTCTCCAATCCAAACTATAAGCAGCCAAAAGCAGCACCACAGGCAGCAACTCAGGAAGCAGCAGCTACCACTGCGGCAAATCCTGCATACAACCAGAACTTTAACCAGAATTATAACAATGCCAATAACTATTCCGGACAGCCTTATCCCAATAACCAGAATGCCGGAAATTACAGCAATCCCAATTATAACAATCCAAATTATAATAAACAGCCTAATTACGGACAGGCAACTCCCCAGAATGCACCACAGGGGAATGGCCAGCCTTACCGTCCGACTGTGAACAAAGAAGTACAGATCAATATTCCTGACTTTTTAAGAAATAAAAGATAATAGATACATAACAGGCAGGTTCTCATGAACCTGCCTCTTTTTGAAAGGAGCGCCTTATGTTGAAAGAGGATAAAGACTGGGAATTATCAGAAGATTATTATACGGAACAGGACAGTGAGAAAAAGCTTTCTTTGGAGGATTTCATTACGGAGAAGGATTTAGAGGGGAATTCACTTAATATTTCCCCCCAGTCTGACGAACTACTTAAAAAGACCATTGAAGACGTACATCAGGTTCTGGCACTTGCAAAAGATGGAATGAGCATTGAAAAAATCGCTGAATTAACAGGTTTGGATGAAAAATATGTTTATGACATCCAGGTTTGCGCACAGGGCTTCAGGGAGGATGACGAGATCGCAGTGGCTCATTTGGTTCTGGGTTAAATTAGGGGGAAACAAAAGATGATGAGAAAGATTTGTCCGGTTTGTGATCTGCCGGTGAATGAGATTAATTACTGTCCCAGATGCAGGCGTGTTGTTAAAAAGCCTGTTTACTGGAATACAGACTATTTACTAAATGAGAAGAGAAGTCAGAGAGTTATGCCGGGAAGTCAGCCGTCTGCCGCTACAACGCCGGTCAATCAACCGACTGTCCATATTCCATTGCCTGGAAAGGGACGATCCAATGTATTGCTGCTTGTTGTGATTCTGTTTATTGTGATCACCACTCTGGCCAGTGTGATTATCAGCTGTGCTGTGAATGCTACCTCTTTGGAAAGTAAGTATGATACAGCAGTGGGATATGATGACTATGGATACCGGGATTTAAATGAAGCGGAGGTAGTAGCGGCAGGAGAGCATTGCAGCGGCTTTGATCACTTTGATACGGACGGAAGAGAAATATCCAGGTCTGTGATCCAGTTTATGGAAAATGAGGAGCATGGCTACACCATCATTTCCCAGGAGACTTATTGGGATAATTATGAGTTTAAACAGGACGGCGATCCGCTGACATTTTATGAGACTGTGGAAAGCGTTTATCTGACTCCTAAAGCAGCGGAAGAAACTGGTTCTGATGTGGAATCCTATGAGTACGTGGATATTAACTATGATACGGCTACAGGAGAACTCCACCGGTATGTTTCCTATCTGGAGGATCAGGAAGCAACTCTGGCATATTTAAAACAGTTTTTACTGGATACAGAAGCAGGGTGTATGGTTGAGGCTGACCAGAGCCGTGTTGACTCGATTATAGAACAGGCAAAGGCAAGGATTAACCAGCGGGAAGGAGCCTACATCCTGGAAGGTATCTTTGATGTAAACATCTATATCTATGAAGACCGGATACAGGTTTATGTATCCTATAACAATCCTGAGACTGTAATAAATCAGGAAACTTAATCGCTAAAACCTGCTATTGACAGATAATAATCATTCTGATATAATAATCCCAATCGCAAAAGGGAGTAGCTTCCACCGAAAGGCTGGATAAGCGTGCGTCAGAACGATAAAGAGATTTATCCGCATTCTTATGAAATGTCAAGACTTTTACTGATACCGACAGGTACCGGCAAAGGTCTTTTTTTATATCCTTTTTTGCGAGAGACCCCCCAAAAAGAAAGAGAGGAAATTAAGGATGGAAACAGTTAACCCAAAAGGAACGGAGCAATTAAGAAAAATCCGGAAAGTGATAAAGAAATCCGGAATAGCGGTTTTACTGGCTGTTGCGGTTCCTGTGATTGCATTTGGCTCTGTCTATAATGTACAGGAGCAGGACCGTGAAATAGCAATCAGTATTTCTGATGCTCAGGCAAAGGCGGCATCAATCACATCAGAGGGAGAAGGAGAATATATGAGAATTATGGCAAAAGCGTATCATGATCCTCAAAGATCAGATTTCTATTCCTTTGTGAGGTCGTTGGAAGCGGCCAAAAAGTCACTTGCAGGAAATGGGAACACCTTAATTCTTCCAGGAGGCTCTCCGCTTGCCAGGATTTTTACCGGTCAGTAAAATTTGGAATACTACCTGTTGCGGGAAAAAGTTTTTTATGGTAAAGTGTTAAAATAAAAAGAAGCAGAGGATAGGAGATTGACAGAATGAAGATTACAGATATATTGAGCCAGGGAAAGCCGACCTTATCTTTTGAAGTATTTCCGCCAAAAACAGAGGATAAGTATGATTCTGTTGAGAAGGCGGCTGCTGAGATAGCAAAACTGAAACCTGCCTTTATGAGCGTCACATACGGCGCAGGCGGAGGAACCAGTAAGTATACCGTAGACATCGCTTCTGCCCTCCATCATGAATATCATGTTACGGCTCTGGCCCATTTGACCTGTGTATCTTCAACGAAGGAAAAGGTGCGTCAGGTGTTAGGCGAGCTAAAGGAAGCAGGGATAGAGAACGTGCTGGCATTAAGAGGTGATATCCCGACAGATGCTCCCGATAAGCGGGAATACAATTATGCATCAGAGCTGATCCGGGAAATTAAGGAAACCGGTGATTTCTGCATCGGAGCTGCCTGTTATCCGGAAGGCCATGTGGAGTCAGCAAACAAAACCATTGATATGGATTACTTAAAGCAGAAGGTGGAAGCAGGATGCGATTTTGTAACCACCCAGATGTTTTTCGATAATAACATCTTATATAATTACTTATACCGGATACGGGAAAAGGGAATTACAGTCCCGGTTGTTGCAGGAATTATGCCTGTAACCAATGTAAGGCAGATCATTCGCAGCTGCCAGCTGTCCGGAACCTATCTGCCCACCCGGTTTAAGGCGATCGTTGACCGGTTTGGGGAAGATCCGGCAGCCATGAAGCAGGCAGGGATCGCCTATGCAACGGAGCAGATCATTGATTTAATTGCAAACGGTGTCAATGCCATTCATGTTTATTCTATGAATAAACCTGATGTGGCCTTAAAGATCAAGGAAAATCTTTCTCAGATACTGTAATCCGTAAAGCAGCAGGTCCGTTTCTGTAAAAGAGCGGACCTGTTTTATCAGGAAAAATCGGAGGGATAAGGATGGAGATCAGCCGGAAGGAGATTCTTAGATATTTAGGATATGGAAATAAGGAAAGCGATGAACAGATCAGTGCTTTGGTGGAGGAAGTATTGGAAGAACTTCTGGCTGCAGCATCACCCAAATGTATATACAGGGCATTTCCGTTAACACTGCTTCCTGAGAATGAGATTGATTTTACTGTCTTTCGTACAAAAAGCCGTAATCTGAGTAAAAATCTGGCGGATTGCGAGGAAGTTCTGTTATTTGCGGCCACGCTGGGGACCGGAGTGGATGTACTGCTTCACAAATACACCAGACTGCAGATGAGCAGGGCTGTCATTATGCAGGCTGCTGCCGCTGCAGTGATTGAAGAATACTGTGACGAAGAAAATCGCAAACTGAAACAGGAATATGAGGCCAGGGGCTTTTACTTAAGACCCAGATTCAGTCCCGGCTACGGGGATTTTTCGCTGGAATGTCAAAAAGATATAACAACAGTGTTGGAAACACCCAAGCGAATTGGCATTATGCTGACGGATAGCCTGCTTATGACTCCCTCTAAATCGGTGACGGCAGTGATGGGAGTCAGTAAGAAGCCTTACCGGTGTGAGATAAAAGGGTGTGAATCCTGTGGGAAAAAGGACTGTGCATACCGGAGATAAGATAGAAACTGAGTGGAGATGGAGGAAAGTATGACAGCGATTTTAGAGCAATTGAAAGAAAGAATCCTTTTTTTTGACGGAGGCATGGGCAGCCTTTTACAGGCCAATGGCTTAAAACCCGGTGAACTGCCGGAAACCTGGAATGTAACCCATTCTGATTTAATCGTAAAGCTGCACAGAGATTATCTGGAAGCCGGTGCAGATATGATTAAAACCAATACCTTTGGTGCCAATGGTTTAAAATATAATAAGGACAAGGAGTTTGATTTAGAGCAGATTGTTACAGCTGCCATGAAGAATGCCAGGAAGGCGGTAGATACTGCCGCTTATCCCCCAGGAAGTTCAAAAGGAGCAATAGCCCTTGATATCGGTCCTACGGGCAAACTTTTAAAGCCTCTGGGAGATCTTGGTTTTGAACATGCCTATGAGCTGTTTTCCCAGGTGGTAAGAATCGGTGAAAGAGAAGGGGCAGACCTCATTCTCATTGAAACCATGAGTGACAGCTATGAAGCGAAAGCGGCGGTTCTGGCTGCAAAAGAAAACAGCAGCCTGCCAGTTTTTGTGACAATGATTTTTGATGAGAAAGGAAAGCTTTTAACCGGCGGAAATGTGGAGTCTACGGTAGCACTTTTAGAAGGGTTGGGAGTGGATGCCCTGGGAATTAACTGCGGTCTTGGTCCTGTTCAGATGAAAGGCATTCTGGAAGACATTATGAAGGTGGTTTCTATTCCTGTCATTGTAAACCCCAATGCCGGGCTTCCAAGAAGTGAAGGCGGAAAGACGGTTTATGACATTGATGCCGATGAGTTCGCCAGAGTCATGAAGGAGATTGTGGAGGCAGGCGCCTGTATCGTTGGTGGCTGCTGCGGAACTACACCGGAGCATATTGAAAAAATGGCAGCCCTGTGTAAGGATTTGCCGGTCAGACTTCCGGAAAGAAAGAACCGGACAGTGATTTCCTCCTATGCCCAGGCTGTTGTCATAGATCAGGATCCGGTTATTATTGGAGAACGGATTAACCCGACGGGAAAAGCTAAATTTAAGCAGGCGTTAAAGGATCACAATCTGGAGTATATCTTAAAAGAGGGCGTTCTCCAGCAGGATAACGGAGCTCATGTGCTTGACGTGAATGTGGGACTTCCTGAGATTGATGAACCAGCCATGATGGTAGAAGTGGTGAAAGAGCTGCAAAGTATCATAGACCTGCCTTTACAGATTGACACCTCCAATATGACTGCCATGGAACGTGCCATGAGAATCTATAACGGTAAGCCGCTTATAAATTCCGTAAACGGAAAGAAAGAAGTGATGGAAGCCATTTTCCCTCTTGTAAAACGGTACGGAGGAGTGGTGGTGGCTCTTGCACTTGACGAAGACGGTATTCCGGAAACGGCTGAGGGAAGAATTGCAGTATCGAAAAAGATCTATGATACCGCAGCCGGATATGGAATCGGAAAAGAAGATATCATCATTGACGCTTTGTGTATGACGGTGAGCTCTGACAACAAAGGTGCCATTACAACCCTTGAGACCGTAAGACGGGTAAGGGATGAATTACAGGGAAAAACCATACTTGGAGTATCCAATATTTCCTTTGGCCTTCCTCAGAGAGAGATTGTCAATGCAGCATTCTTTACCATGGCTCTGCAAAACGGGCTGAGCGCCGCCATTATAAATCCAAACTCAGAGGCCATGATGCGCTCCTACTACAGCTTCCGTGTGCTTGCAGACTTAGATCCTCAGTGCAGCAATTATATCAGCATCTACAGCGGTAATGTGGCTGTTCTTGGTGAGGTAAAAAGACAGGCAGGGGACCAGAAAGCTGGCGGGATAGGCGGAACCGAGTTATCCTTAGGGGAAAGCATAAAAAAAGGCTTAAAGGACAGAGCGCATGCTGCAGTATCTGAACTTCTGGAAAACAGGGAACCTCTTACCATTATTAATGAAGAGATGATTCCCGCTCTCAATGAGGTTGGAAAAGGGTTTGAGAAGGGAACGGTATTTCTTCCCCAGCTCCTGATGAGTGCAGAGGCGGCAAAAGCAGCTTTTGAGGTTATTAAGGAGAAGCTGGCACAAAGCGGTGCAGAGGAAAAGAAAAAGGGAACCATAATACTTGCAACCGTAAAGGGAGACATTCACGACATCGGCAAAAACATTGTAAAGGTGCTTTTGGAAAATTACAGCTATGAAGTACTGGATCTTGGAAAAGATGTTCCGCCTGAAACCATTGTAAAAACGGCTGTCCAACGGAATGTGAAGCTGGTGGGGTTAAGCGCTCTTATGACAACTACGGTACCAAGCATGGAAGAGACCATTCGCCAGCTTCGGGCCCAGGCGCCTTTTGCAAAGGTTATGGTCGGCGGGGCAGTTCTCACAAAAGAGTACGCAATGACAATCGGCGCAGACCAGTATTGCCGGGACGCCATGGCATCTGTCAATTATGCCGAGGATATATTTGAAGTAAAATAAGGTGCCTCATTGACAAATAACGAATGAATGGTACAATAAAACTTGATAATATATCTGGAGGTACAAAATGGGAAAGATTATTTTAACGGGGGACAGACCCACCGGAAAGCTTCACATCGGACATTACGTGGGTTCGCTGAGGCGCAGGGTGGAATTGCAGAATTCCGGCGAATTTGACGAAATTTTTATTATGATAGCGGATGCCCAGGCATTGACGGATAATGCGGACAATCCGGAAAAGGTTCGTCAGAACATTATTGAGGTAGCGCTGGATTATCTCGCATGCGGACTGGATCCCAGTAAGAGTACGTTGTTCATCCAGTCTCAGATACCACAGCTTACAGAGCTTAGCTTCTATTATATGAATCTGGTTACCGTTTCAAGACTTCAGCGCAATCCTACTGTAAAATCAGAGATTGCCATGAGAAATTTTGAAACCAGCATTCCCGTGGGCTTCTTTACCTATCCAATCAGCCAGGCGGCTGATATTACGGCATTTAAGGCCACCACGGTTCCTGTGGGAGAAGATCAGGAGCCTATGATTGAACAGACCAGGGAGATCGTACGAAAGTTCAATTCCGTTTACGGAGATGCTTTGGTAGAGCCGGATATCCTGCTTCCGGATAATCAGGCGTGCTTACGTCTTCCGGGAACAGACGGTAAGGCCAAGATGAGCAAATCCCTTGGTAACTGCATCTACTTATCCGATTCAGAAGATGAGGTTAAGAAAAAGGTAATGAGCATGTACACCGATCCCAATCACCTGATGGTTTCCGATCCCGGACAGGTGGAAGGCAATACTGTATTTACCTATCTGGATGCATTTTGCAAGGAAGAGGATTTTAAAGAATATTTACCGGATTACAAGAACCTCGATGAGTTAAAAGAGCACTATCAGAGAGGCGGACTTGGAGACGTTAAAGTAAAGAGATTTTTAAACAGTGTGCTGCAGGCAGAGTTAGAACCCATCAGAAAGAGAAGAAAAGAATACGAAGCAGATATCCCTTACGTATATCAGATCTTAAAAGAGGGAAGTCAGAAAGCAGAAGCAGCTGCCGCCGCTACCTTAAAAGAGGTTAAGGAAGCGATGAAGATCAACTACTTTGACGATGTGGAACTGATCGGAGAACAGGCAAAGCGGTTTAAAAGCCAGGAATAGGGGTTATCATGAAGATCGTGTCCATTCATGAGATACTGGAATGCAATCAGCTTTTAAAAGACAGCGGATTGGAATTTAAGATTCATTTAAGAGATGCCTGCGGGAAACAGTCCTGCTTTGTGGAATCCCTTAGTGAAAGCAATCAAGCAGCAGAGTATCAGGCGCTTTATGAGACACTGGAAGCGTACTTTAAGAAACTGCGTTTTCAATTGGAGTATAATGAAGATAAGACAAACTTCTGGATGAGTTAACTCCGGAAACTGGAATGCCGGAGTGGCTGCAAAGGATAAAAACCTTTGGGCTTCTCCGGTTTTTTTAACTTAATAATAAAATAATAATTATTATCAATATTATTTATTGAATTTTCTGGTAATCTATGCTATGATTATACCATGAATTAGGAATAACTAACTCATAAATTTAAACGAAACAAGCCATATTAATTTAGTATAGCCATCAGGAAAGGAGATAGATTGTATGTCATTCATTGGAAAAGAGATCAGTGATTTTAAAGTACAAAGTTTTATAAATGGAGAATTTAAGGAAGTGGTTAAAAAGGATGTTCTGGGAAAGTGGTCCGTATTCTTTTTTTATCCGGCGGATTTTACGTTTGTCTGCCCCACGGAACTGGAAGATCTTGCAGATAAATATGAGGATTTTAAAAAGGCCGGCTGTGAAATTTACAGCGTATCCTGTGATACCCATTTTGTACACAAGGCCTGGCATGACGCTTCAAAGACAATAAAAAAGATTCAGTATCCCATGCTTGCAGATCCTACAGGTGCGCTGGCAAGAAGCTTTGATGTTCTGATTGAAGAATCCGGCATGGCGGAACGGGCAACCTTTGTTGTGAATCCGGAAGGAGTTATCGTCGCTTATGAAGTGATTGCCGGCAACGTCGGAAGAAATGCAGAAGAGCTGTTTCGAAGAGTGGAGGCATCCCAGTTTGTTGCCAAACACGGAGATGAGGTTTGTCCTGCAAAATGGAAACCAGGTGAAAAGACATTAAAGCCCAGTCTGGATTTAGTAGGGCTTTTGTAAAGGCGGGATCCTATGGCTGAATTTTATGACGTAATTATTGTAGGCGCAGGTCCTGCAGGTCTCTCCGCAGCCATTTATGCAGCCAGAGCCAGATTTAAGGTTCTGGTACTGGAAAAGGAAAAAATCGGCGGTCAGATTACCATTACATCGGAAATTGTTAATTATCCCGGAATCGAGAAAATAGACGGCACAGAGCTGACAGAAAAGATGCGGGCCCAGGCACAAAGCTTTGGCGCTGAATTTCAAATAGCGAAAGTGACAGATTTTGATTTATCCGGAGATATGCGGATTGTGAAAACCGATAAAGGTGATTTTAAGACTCTTGGAATTGTTCTTGCTCTTGGTGCAAACCCCAGAATGCTGGGGTTTGCAGGAGAGAGTGAATACAAAGGCAGAGGAGTGGCTTACTGTGCAACCTGCGACGGTGAATTTTTCACCGGAATGGATGTGTTTGTAATTGGAGGTGGGTTTGCAGCAGCAGAAGAAGCTGTATTTCTCACCAAATATGCAAGAAAGGTCACCATCATTGTCAGAGAAGAAGAGTTTACCTGTGCCGCCTCCGTAGCGGATAAAGCGAAGAATCACGAAAAGATTGAAGTTCATTATCAGACTGAGATCGTGGAAGCTGCTGGTGACAGGCTTTTACAATCTGCCAGATTTCGGGATAATCAGACTGGAAGAGAATGGACTTATGAAGCGCCAGAGGGAGAATCCTTTGGTATATTCGTATTTGCAGGCTATGTACCGGACACAGAAATAGTGAAAGGAAAGCTGGAGCTTGACAGCCATGGTTATCTTATTACAGATCACAATCAGATGACGGGGATTCCCGGAGTCTACGGAGCCGGTGATGTGTGTGTCAAGAATTTAAGACAGGTGGTAACCGCTGTTTCCGACGGTGCAGTTGCCGCCACGTCCTTAGAAAAATATGTGGCTGATGTTTATGAGAAGTTACAGTTGTCTCCACGGGAGCCTCTGGCACAAGCAGATAACAAAGGTGAGAATAGAAAGCAGCAGGATGAATCAGGGGAAGAGAATTTTATTACTCCCGAGATGAGACAGCAGTTAGAAGTGCTTTTTGAAAAATTCCAGAAAAAAGTTGTTGTAAAGGCACTTTTGGATCAAAGTCAGCTTTCCGTTGAGATGGAGTCCTTTTTAAAGGAACTCTCTGGCAACTCAGATAAAGTGATATGCCAAACAGAGCAGGTATCTGATAAGTCAGAACCAGATGAGACAATTCCCGCCCTGGTAGTTTTAAGGGAAGATGGTACGGAAGCAGGAATCCGTTTCCATGGAATTCCAGGAGGCCATGAGTTTAATTCCTTCGTTATCGGATTATACAATGCGGCGGGGCCGGGACAGTCTGTTTCTTTGGAAGAAGAAGACAGAATACACAGGTTAGACAAAGAACTTACCATTAAGATTGCGGTCTCATTATCCTGTACCATGTGTCCGACCACCGTTATGTCAGCAGGCAGAGTTGCGGCGGAAAATGGCAAAGTAAAGGCATGGACTTATGATCTTGCTTATTATCCGGAATTAAAGAAGCGCTATCAGATTATGAGTGTGCCCTGTATGATTATCAATGATAAGGTTGTAGAATTCGGAAAGAAATCCGTAGAGGAGCTTCTGACCGTTTTGGAAAGTATAGAATAGAAAAGGAGAAATCATGATGAATTATCTGGAAATTGAAAAGGTCATAGGAAGAGAAATTATTGACTCAAGAGGGAATCCTACTGTTGAGGCGGAGGTTCATTTAGCGGATGGCACCATTGCTACAGGAGCCGCACCAAGCGGAGCGTCTACAGGAGAGTTTGAGGCCCTGGAGTTAAGAGACGGAGATAAGGCCCGTTATGGCGGAAAGGGCGTTTTAAATGCAGTTCACAATATTAATACAGTGATCCATTATGCATTGGTAGGAATGGATGCATCTGATATTTACGGAATCGATCAGGCGATGATTACAGCCGATGGAACACCGGATAAATCAAGACTTGGCGCCAACGCCATTCTTGCAGTATCCATTGCATGTGCGAGAGCAGCAGCAGTGAGCATGGGAATTCCTCTTTACCGGTTCTTAGGTGGTATTACAGGCAACCGCCTTCCAGTTCCCATGATGAATATCTTAAATGGTGGAGCTCATGCCGCTAATACCGTAGATGTTCAGGAGTTTATGATTATGCCGGCAGGAGCACCAAGCTTTAAGGAAGGCCTTCGCTGGTGTACCGAAGTGTTCCATTGCCTGGCATCTATTTTAAAGGCAAAGGGCCTGGCAACCTCAGTAGGCGACGAAGGCGGTTTTGCTCCTGACTTAGAGAGCGATGACGCAGCGATTGAACTGATTCTGGAAGCGGTGAGAAAAGCAGGATATGAACCTGGACGGGACTTTGTACTTGCCATGGATGCAGCTTCCAGTGAGTGGAAAGGAGAAGGCAAGGGACAGTATCTTCTGCCTAAATCCGGCAAGCATTACTCTTCTGCAGAGTTAATTGAACACTGGAAACAGCTGTGTGAAAAATATCCCATCTACTCCATTGAGGATGCACTTGATGAAGAGGACTGGGAGGGCTGGAAGCTTTTAACCAAGGAACTTGGAAACAAGATCCAGCTGGTAGGTGATGATTTATTTGTAACGAATACAGAACGTCTGAAGAGAGGTATCACAGAAGGGTGCGGCAATTCCATCCTCATTAAACTCAATCAGATCGGTTCCGTATCAGAGACACTGGAAGCCATTAAGATGGCTCACAGGGCGGGGTATACTGCGATTGCTTCCCATCGTTCCGGAGAGACAGAAGATACTACCATTGCAGATCTTGCAGTGGCGTTAAATACCTGTCAGATTAAGACCGGAGCTCCAAGCAGAAGTGAGCGTGTGGCCAAATACAACCAGCTGCTTCGTATTGAAGAGGAACTGGGTGAGAGTGCCGTATATCCGGGAATGGATGCATTTCATATCCGCCGTTCCTAATTAAGAGTGAGTAAGACCTGCAGGTCGAAGATAAGACTTGCAGGTCTTTTTTGTGATTTGCGAAAAGGGTTTGATGTAGGGAGAAATAAATGATATGCTTAAGAAATTGGTGGAATATCCGAGGTACTTTCTCAATAGAATAAACAGTGATACCGTTATAAAAGAGCAATAAGCGGGAATGTATGAGAAAGTAGGAGAAGGATAGATGGCGGAAATAAAGAGGATCAGGTGCGGAAGTGAAAACTGTTATCTGATAGAAAAAAAAGAGAGAGCCATTCTGATTGACACCGGTAGAAAAGGCTTTGAAGAAAAGATTCTTAATCATTGTAAAAAGAGCAGGGTAGAACTCATTATTCTGACTCATGGTCATATAGAACAAGTACAGAATGCGGCCCATTTATCCAGGGAGTTAAAGGCCCCTCTGGCAATCCACAGAGATGATCTGGGGATTCTTAAGGATAATTTTAAGGAACCTGTCTCTTATCAGGGGCTTTTAGGGATGGTAGTGGCCGATGTTGCTGCAAAAAACTTTGAAGAATCTGTTATTTTTGATTTTACACCTGATATTTTTTTGAAAGAGGGAGACAGGTTGAATGAATACGGCATTGACGGGACAATAATTGAACTGCCTGGTCATACCAGAGGCTCCATCGGGCTGGAACTGGAGAAACGGGCAGTCTTTGTGGGAGATGCTCTGATGAACTTATTTTATCCCGGACTTCCCATGATTTACTGTGACCGGGAAGCCATGATTAAAAGTGCGGAAAAAATCAGTGCTCTTGGAGCAAGAAAAATATATTTCTGTCACGGAAATCCAGCAGAGAATAGAACGTGGAGCCGGATAGAAAAATAAACAGAGGAAATTATAGTATGATAAAAATTTACACGAAAGAATTTAATTTAGCAGAGGGTGAAAATAAACGGGAAACAGAACATCTTAAGGGGGAGCTGCTCCTTCGAACGGGATTAAAGAAAGATTATGGAATCGATTATGGTGAAAGTAATCCAATTCCGGTTATAAAGGGAGTACATGGCAAACCTCAATTAAAGGAATATCCCCATATCTTTCATAACATCAGCCATACAGCAGGACTGGCGGCATGTGCAATTGGAGATGTACCCATGGGGATTGATGTGGAAGAAATCCGCCCTTTTTCAGAGAATATTATCCGCAAAGTGATGTCAGAACAGGAAAAGGAGCAGTTTTATAAGCTTAAGGGAGAGGAACAGACTGCCTTCTTTTTTAAGATCTGGACACTGAAGGAGAGTTATGTAAAAGCCGGGGGATGGGGGATTACCATTCCTCTTACGGAGTTTTCCTTTGAACTGGGTCCGAATGGTATTGCATGCTCGGTTCCTGAAGTGGAGATCGTCCAGTATTGTCTGAAGGAAAGATATATTTTATCGTTATGTACGTTTAAGAAAACAGAGATCTGCGTTGATGAAATATTATAAGATGGAAATAAATGGGCAAGAATCTAGGTAAGTGGTTATCACTGAAATGGAGGAAGGCCCATGAAACTTGTATCGGATCAATATTTAATCACGTATCTTCAAAGATTTGACCAATATCCGTTTGAAGTAAAACTTCACGGAAAAACCCATTTAATCGGTGAGGGGAATCCAGTATTTACAGTCAGTATGAAAGATGAGATTGACAGCAGTAAGCTGCTGTCCAGTACTTCTCTTGCACTGGGCGAAGCTTATATGAAGGGAAATCTGGATATCGAGGGAGATTTATTCCAGGCACTGGATCATTTTATGGGACAAATGGCTGCTTTTACGGCAGATCAGAAAAAACTAAAAACACTTTTTTTTACTTCTCTTTCCAAAAAGAATCAGGAAAAGGAAGTTGCTTCTCATTATGACATCGGTAATGATTTTTACAGTCTCTGGCTTGATGATACCATGAGCTATTCCTGTGGTTATTTTAAGACAGAAAATGATACCCTTTATGAGGCTCAGTGCAATAAAGTGGAACGCATTTTAAAGAAGCTTTGTTTAAAGGAGAACATGACCCTTTTAGACATTGGCTGCGGCTGGGGTTATTTATTAATAAGGGCGGCAGAGGAATACGGTGTAAAGGGTATGGGGATTACCTTAAGTGCAGAGCAGAAAAAGGAATTTGAAAGGCGGATTGAGGTTCTGGGTCTGTCTGATCGTATTACCGTAGAATTAATGGATTACAGGGATCTGCCTAAAAGTGGAAGGACCTTTGACCGGGTGGTCAGTGTGGGAATGGTGGAGCACGTTGGGAGGGAAAATTATGATCTCTTTATTAAAAGTGCAGAGTCCGTTCTAAAGCCGGGAGGGCTGTTTCTGTTACATTTTATCAGCGCACTGAGGGAATATCCGGGAGATCCCTGGATGAAGAAATATATTTTCCCGGGAGGCATGGTACCCAGTCTCAGAGAAATGATAAATCTCTTAAGTGATCATAAATTTTATGTTTTGGATGTGGAAAGTCTCAGACGACATTATTATAAAACACTGCGTCACTGGGATGAGAATTTTAACGAAAACAGGGATCAGATCGAAAAAAAGATGGGAACTGAATTTGTGAGAATGTGGGATTTGTATTTAAATGCCTGCGCTGCAACATTTCATAACGGAATCATCGATCTGCACCAGATTCTTATATCAAAGGGAATCAATAATGAGCTTCCTCTAACAAGGTGGTACTAACGTCAAACACCAGGGTTGCTCCTGCATAAAAAACATGGTATGATTTCATGGGAAGAACCAGAAAGGATCTTTATGGAATCAGATGAATAAGCGAAAGAAGAACATATTTCTGGTTTGCATCTATGCAGTTATGCTCCTGCTGTGCTTTCTCATTGTCCTGTTGTTACAGAAAGTTCATTCTCCTCATCCAAAGGACGGAGATGTTAATAGGGCGACGGAAAGCACAGCAGTACCTGATACAAAGGAAGAACCGGAGACGAAAGACAACAGGGAAACGTTTTCTGCTGCCGAGACAGAACCATGTACGAAAGAGGCCATACGCCCTTCTCTTCCCCGCCCCACGGAAAAGGCAGTGGAAGAATCGAAAGAAGAGGAAAAACCCTACCAGCCTCCGGTCATTGTAATTGCATCAGACGTCCATTATTTTTCACCGGAGCTGACGGATTACGGGGAAGCTTTCGATGAGCTGGAAAAGCTGGACGATGGTAAGGTAGTCCGCTATATTCCACAGATTATGGATGCATTCACAGACCAGATGGAGAAAAAGAAGCCTGCCGCGGTGATTTTAAGCGGTGATTTAACGTTAAATGGAGAGAAAAAGGGACATGAGGCCCTGGCTGAAAAATTAGCGGTTCTGGAAGAAAAGGGAGTAAAGGTTCTTGTGATACCTGGAAACCACGATATTAATAATCATGCGGCAGCATCTTATTTTGGTAAGGAAAAGGAACCCATACAGGAAGCAAACGAAAAGGACTTCTATGACATATACCGCAGATTCGGATACGATCAGGCCAGAAGTCTGGATCAGAACTCTCTTAGTTATGTCTATGAACTGGACGAAAAGAACTGGCTTCTTATGGTGGATTCTGCCCAGTATGAACCTTATAACAAAGTAGGGGGAAGAATTAAAGAAGAAACCCTTGACTGGATGAAAACACAGCTGGAAGAAGGGAAAAAGCTGGGTGTATCGGTTGTGGTAATTGCTCACCATAACCTTTTGAAAGAGAGTATTCTGTATCCGGAGGACTGTACCCTGGAAAACAGCCAGGATGTGGTACGTTTATTGGAGAGCTACCGGATTCCTCTTTACATAAGCGGTCATCTGCATTTGCAGAAAACCAAGACTTACAAACAGGAACCAGGTGAAAAGGGGGCAGATTACCACATCAGTGAAGTGGTTGCAAACTCCTTTGCCATCAGTCCCAATCAGTACGGTGTCCTGACCTGGACCGGCGACAACCGGCTTATTTATACCACGGAACGAACCGATGTGGAGGACTGGGGTAAGAAAACCGGAACAACGGATGAAAACCTTTTAAGCTTTAGCGGGTATGCCAAAGAAAGCTTAAAAGAAGTGGTGTATGAGCAGGTGAGCAGCCAGATTAAGAATCTTCCAAAAGAACAGATTGAGGAGATGGCAAAGCTGTATGGGGATTTAAACAGTGATTATTGCGCCGGAAGACCCATCGATGCCAGAGAGATTAAATCAACCACAGCATTTCGCTTATGGCAGAGGAATCTGCCGGACAGCCGGCTGTTTGCCCAGATTGACCAGATATTAAGAGATACGGCTTCTGACCATAATACATGGGAGGGCAGGACAGAAGAAACGAAAGAGGAAGACAGCGATGAAGATGACAGAGAACAAACGCCTTAAACGGGGAAGTGTTCTGACCATATCAGGCGGAATATTATGGGGAATATCGGGAACCTGCGGGCAGTATCTATTGCAGGTGAAAGGAATGGCTTCCGACTGGCTGGTTCCGGTGCGATTACTTTGTGCAGGAATTCTGCTGCTGGTTATCTGCTTTATGAAACAGGGAAAGCAGATTTTTGCACCGTTTAAAAACGGAAGGGATATGAGAGATTTATTCATCTTTGGCATGGTTGGCATGTCCATGTGCCAGTATACCTATTTCACCGCCATTGGATATTCCAATGCAGGTACCGCAACGGTACTTCAGTACATAGGACCTGTTCTGATTATGCTTTATGTTTCCGCACGGGCGGGAAAGATCCCTGAGAAACACGAACTACTTGCGGCAGCCCTTGCCATGGCAGGAACTTTTTTACTGGCAACCCATGGAAAACCGGGAAGTCTTGCGATTTCAGACCGAGCCCTGTTTTGGGGACTGTGCTCTGCGGGAGCCCTTGCAGTTTACACCACTCAGCCAGGAAGGCTTTTAAGTAAGTATGGATCTATGGTAATAACGGCATGGGGAATGCTTATTGGAGGAGTTTTACTTGGTCTGATTTTCCGACCCTGGGAGAAGACAGTTCTCCTTGATGGGGCGTCTGTTACGGCAATGGCACTTATTATTGTGTTTGGCACAATCATTGCATTTGCCTGTTATATGGAAGGCGTCAACTGTGTGGGGCCTAAGAAAGGGAGTCTTCTGGCATCGGTAGAGCCAGTGTCAGCCACTGTGTTTTCTGTGATTTTTATGGGAGTTAACTTTGGTCTTATGGACTTTGTGGGATTTGTGTGCATTCTCTCCACGGTATTTCTTCTGACGTCGGGGAAAGAATAGTCCATGCTTTACAATTTATTTCATATCATATATAATGATGAAATAAAATTACATGAATTAGAGGTAAACCATATATGCAGGAAAGTATAAGTGTGTCCGGAGTTCTCTGCTCATCCTACGATTCTTTTTTTGAAGCAGAGAAAAAGATTGCGGATTTCATTCTCTCAAATAAAAGTGATATCATAGACATGACAGTAGCAGAGCTGGCTCTGGCAAGCGGAACAAGCGATGCCACAGTATCCAGATTCTGCAGAAGATGCGGATTTAATGGCTTTCATCATCTAAAGATTAATCTGGCTAAAGAGGTGGCGGAGGAGCGGGGCAATTCCATTGAAGTTTCCAATGACATCAGCCGTGATAATATCGGTCAGTCTCTCCAGAATATCCTGGCCAATAAGGTGGCGGAACTGACCCAGACCATTTCCATGATGGAACCGGCAGAGCTTGATCAGATCTTAACCATGATAGAAAAAGCCAGAACAGTCCAGCTGGTGGCAGTGGGTAATACCATCCCCGTAGCACTTGACGGGGCCTTTAAATTCAATCAACTGGGAATTGCCACTGTATCTGGAACCATTTGGGAGACCCAGATGGCATATACCTGCAATATGGGACCGGAGGATGCGGTCATCATCATATCCAATTCCGGTTTTTCCAAACGGCTTATGACTCTGGTGGCAGTAGCGAAGGAAAACCATGTTCCTACCATTGCAATCACCAATAATCCGTCTTCGCCTCTGGGACAGGCCTGCGATCTTCACATCACTACGGCAACCAGGGAAAAGCTTCTTTTGGGTGAATTTTGTTTTTCCAGAGTATCGGCCACAACCGTAATGGAGATTTTATATCTCTTTTTATCGGTCAGCAGGAAGAATTCACATGATCATATCAGACGTCACGAAATTGCAATATCCGATGATAAAAAATAAGGAGAGCCGTAAGGTTCTCTTTTTTTTGATTCAAAGAGATGAATCTTAGCAGTTTCTTTGGGGAACAATGGTATATGGGGAAATAGCACAAAAAACAGGGGCAGAATAACGGCTGTTTTATCACTATTTGTGCAAAGCGACGAAATGATTTGAGAAATAATATTTCTTGCATAAACGTATTGACGAAATAAAACAATCGTATTATAGTATAGACGAGGGGATGAAATAAAATTTTATATAAAGAAGGAGCAGTGATATATGATTTACACAGTAACATTTAATCCGGCTCTCGATTATGTCGTAAAAGTAGATCACTTCACACTGGGAACCGTCAACAGAACTGAGCAGGAAGACATTTACTGCGGAGGGAAAGGGCTGAACGTATCAACCGTTCTGGCTACTCTGGGATACGGGAATACTGCGTTAGGCTTTGTCGCTGGATTTACCGGAGACGAGATTGAACGCAGAGTGAAAAATCTGGGCTTTCGAAGTGATTTTATTCATGTTGAACAAGGAATGTCCAGAATCAATGTAAAGCTCAAATCCGGTGAAGAGACAGAAATTAACGGAAGCGGACCAAAGATCACGAAAAAAGATGTGGAAACGCTTTATGATAAGCTTGACTGTATTACAAAAGGGGACGTCCTGATTTTATCTGGAAGTATTCCTGCATCACTGAATGATGATATTTATGAACGGATCATGGAGTATCTGGATAAAAGAGGAATCCGCATTGTGGTTGATGCGACCCGGGATTTACTTTCAAATGTGCTTTATTATCATCCGTTTCTGATAAAACCCAACAACCATGAACTAGGGGAGATGTTCGGTGTAACGCTTAAAAGTGTTGATGAAATTATTCATTATGGGAAACTCCTTCAGGAAAAGGGTGCTGAGAATGTACTGGTTTCCATGGCAGGAGATGGTGCCGTTCTGATTACGGAAAAGGGAGAGGTCTTTACTATGGGAGTGCCCTCCGGAACTGTGAAAAACTCTGTTGGAGCCGGAGATTCCATGGTAGCAGGCTTTGTTGCAGGATACCTGGAAAACGGCAGTTATGAACATGCTCTGCGTCTTGGAAGCGCCGCTGGAAGTGCCACTGCATTTTCCGATGGTCTTGCAGGGAAAGAAGATATCAGGAAGCTTTACGATGAATTATTAAAGGAGGGGTTTTGATGAAGATTACAGACTTACTGAAAAAAGAAAGTGTGGAGCTTGGGGTTCGTGTTTCCAGTAAGGAAGGGGCCATCGATCGTTTGGTGGATTTGATGGATGCTGCTGGAAGACTGGGGGACAAAGCAGCCTACAAGGAAGGCATTCTGGCAAGAGAGGCACTTGGCAGTACAGCGGTGGGAGATGGAATTGCTATTCCCCATGCGAAGGTAGCTGCAGTAAAAGAGCCAGGCCTTGCAGCCATTGTAGTACCAGACGGAGTGGATTATGACGCCTATGACGGTTCCCTGTCCACGATTATTTTTATGATTGCAGCGCCAGATGGAGAAGCAGATGTTCATTTGGAGGCACTGTCTAAATTATCCACTCTATTAATGGATCCTGATTTTAAAGAATCATTGATACATGCAGGTTCTAAGGAAGAGTTTCTGCGTCTGATTGATGAAAAAGAAGCTGGCAGAACAGCAAAACCAAAAGAAGTTAAGAGCGGATACCGTGTTCTTGCAGTAACAGCCTGCCCCACCGGAATCGCACATACCTTTATGGCAGCTGAAAACCTGGAACAGAAGGGTAAAAAGTTAGGAATTCCTCTTAAAGCAGAAACAAACGGCGCAGAGGGGATTGGAAATGCACTGACAAAGGACGAAATCGCTGCAGCTGACGGTATTATTATTGCAGCCGATAAGAATGTGGATATGTCACGTTTTGATGGGAAACGTGTTGTGGTAGCCACCGTTTCGGAAGGAATTCAAAAAGGCGAGGAGCTGATCAAGCGTGCAGTGAGCAGTGAAACACCGGTTTACCACTATAGCGGTTCTGCAGCTTCCGGGGAAGATACCAGACAAGAGGGGGTTGGTCGTTCTATTTACAAGCATTTAATGAACGGCGTTTCTCATATGCTTCCCTTTGTTATCGGCGGCGGTATCTTAATCGCACTTGCATTCCTGTTTGATGATTATTCCATTGACCCTTCCAATTTCGGTAAAAATACACCGCTTGCGGCTTATTTAAAAACAATCGGTGAACAGGCATTTGGAATGATGCTCCCGGTTCTGGCAGGATATATTGCCATGAGTATTGCTGACCGTCCTGGTCTGGCTGTTGGTTTTGTCGGCGGTCTGATTGCTAAAATGGGAGCCACCTTTGCAAATCCTGGCGGCGGAAGCGTAAACTCCGGATTCCTTGGAGCATTGCTTGCTGGTTTTATCGGTGGTTATATTGTTCTGCTTTTAAAGAGTGCATTTAAAAAACTTCCAAAATCCTTAGAGGGAATTAAACCGGTTCTTCTTTATCCGTTAATTGGTATCCTCCTTGTTTCCGTTGTGACCACATTTATCAATCCGTTTGTGGGAGCCATTAATGACGGACTGACCAGTCTGTTAAACGGTATGGGCGGAACAAGTAAAATTATACTTGGAGCAGTTGTTGGCGGCATGATGTCAGTGGATATGGGCGGCCCGGTTAATAAGGCAGCTTACGTCTTTGGTACGGCACAGCTGGCTGAAGGTAACTTTGATATTATGGCAGCAGTTATGGCAGGTGGTATGGTCCCTCCTATTGCAATCGCGCTGTGCACCACATTCTTTAAAAAGAAATTCACAGATAAAGAGCGTCAGTCCGGTCTTGTAAACTATATTATGGGACTGTCCTTTATCTCTGAAGGTGCAATTCCTTTCGCAGCAGCGGATCCTCTTCGTGTGATTCCCTCCTGTATGATCGGCTCTGCAATAGCAGGCGGACTTTCCATGGCACTTGGATGTACCTTAAGAGCACCTCACGGCGGAATCTTTGTTCTTCCTACAATCGGCAATCCATTTGGTTATCTGATTGCAATTATTGTCGGCTCTTTTGCAGGCTGTCTGGTTCTTGCAGCATTAAAGAAAAATCTTCAGTCTGAATCATAATAGGAATCAAATGCCCCTGTCAGTCACGACGGGGGCATTTGAGTTTCTGCCATCACGTTATCTAAATTCCGGTTAACTTGAACGGCAGGAAGGCTTTCCGGAGCTGCTTTTCTAATCTTGTACCAGTTTACGGCTGTAAAGACGGCAATCATCAGAAAAGCAAATGCAAGGATTAGCCCGATTGCCCAGTATCTGTAATGTTTATTCATAATAGACTCCTGTTTTATTTGTATGGGATATTGAAAGTATGGACGGATAAAGGCCTGATATACGAAAAAGAGCGAAAAGAGTTGATAAAAAGCCGGACAGGAAGTACAATTTCTATATAGTACTGTAGCCAGGAGGTATAACATGTATAAAAGCTGTATATTTGATTTAGACGGAACCATTATTGACACAATTCAGTCCATGACTCACAGCATCAGCCTGACTATGGGAGAATTTGGCTATGCTCCCATTGACGAAGCTCATACCAAAAAGTTTGTAGGAGATGGATACCGCAAACTGGTGGAACGGGCGCTTTTATATTCGGGAGATAACGATCTGGTTCATTATGAGGAGGCACTGGTGATCTATGACAAGACCTTCCAGGAAAACTGCCTTTATAAGGTGAGGGCATATGACGGTATGCCGGAGTTATTAAAGGATCTAAAAGCAAAGGGGATTAAATTAGGCGTGCTGACCAATAAAGGACACGACCGGGCAGTTGAATGTGTGGAGAGTGTTTATGGGAAAAACTTTTTTGACCAGATTATTGGGGAAGGAAATGGAATAAAGGTAAAACCTGATCCAGCCGGAGCACTTTTAATGGCAGAACGTTTTTCGCTGCTGCCATCGTCCTGTCTGTATTTTGGCGATACCAATACGGATATGAAGACAGGCAGAAATGCAGGAATGGATACGGTAGGAGTAACATGGGGATTTCGGGACAGGCAGGAGCTGGAAGCATTTGAGCCCAAATATGTTATCAGCCATCCAAAAGAGATTGAACATGTTTTTGAATAAAAATCCGAAATGATGGAAAATTAAGGGGAGATACGTAAATGGATCTCTTCTTTTTTTGTGAAGAGGATGGAGGAAATATGGCAAATTCAAAATATTTAAAGTGGGGATTGGTTATCATAGCTTCGGTCTGGGCTTCTTTAATCGGAACAATGATTGGATATGCATGGAACATCACTCATATGCCTCAAAAACTGCCGGAAGTGGAAATGCCTAAAATTCAAAACACCAATATCAGCATTGAGACCCAGGAGAAGATGGAAGGATATTGGACAGTTGCCGTATTTGGAGTGGATTCCAGAGATGGAACATTGGGAAAAGGAACCAGATCTGACATGCAGATGCTGTTTAATATAAACCTGGGAACTGGGGAAATAAGAGCGGTTTCCGTTTACCGGGATACTTATTTAAAAGTAAATGATAAGGGGCGGTTTGATAAGATTAATGAGGCCTACTTCAGCGGAGGTCCCGCACAGGCTCTGGAAGCACTGATGGATAATCTGGATATTAATATTGATGATTATGCATCTTTTACCTGGAAAGCGGTTGCTGACGCCATTAATATTCTGGGTGGAATCGATGTGGATATCAGCCACGATGAATTCCGGTTAATTAATGGATTTATCACAGAGACTGTGGAATCAACAGGAGTGGGATCCCATCATTTAAAGAAGGAAGGTCCCAACCATTTAGACGGAGTTCAGGCAGTTGCTTATGCCAGACTTAGAAAAATGGATACGGATTTTAAACGGACAGAGAGGCAGAGAGAGGTTGCCAATCTGGCACTGAAAAAAGCCAGGGAGGCAGATTTACCCACCTTAAACCGTCTGGCCAATGCCGTATTGCCCCAGATATCCACCAGTATTGGAATGAAAGATATCATTCCGATTATGAAAAATATGAAGAGATTTCATTTGACGGAAAACCAGGGATTTCCCACTAAAATGATTGATGCTAAAATTAATAAGAGGGATTGTGTCATACCGGTTACTCTGGAAGAGAATGTGAAGCGCCTTCATCAGTTTTTATTTGATGAGGACCAGTATGAGCCTTCAGAGCTTGTAAAAAAGACCAGCCGGCAGATTCAGGTAAATGTTAAAAATAAGAAATGATTTCCTTTTCCTTTAGATTGAAATGTGCTATACTATGCTGATGAATCAGCCGTAAGAAAGGAAAGGCAGCAACACAATCATGGATAAAAAACGAAAAAAACGTTTTAAGTGGAATATAAGCCAGACCCAGTATCTGGCTTACGGTTTCTTAGGTATTATTTTAGCAGGAGCACTTCTTTTAATGCTCCCTTTTTCCAGTAAGGATGGGCAGTCAGAGAATTTTATCAATTGTCTGTTTACGGCCACCAGTGCCACCTGCGTAACAGGGTTGATTGTCAGGGATACATGGACCCAGTGGACACTCTTTGGTCAGATTGTGATTATGACCCTGATCCAGATCGGCGGACTTGGTTTTGTTACGGTGGGAGTTTTTATTTCCATTGTACTGAGGCGCAAAATCGGTCTGAAAGAACGGGGACTTTTACAGGAAAGTGTGAATACTCTTCAGATTGGAGGAGTGGTAAGGCTTGCAAAAAGGATTATAAAAGGCACCTTTTTGTTTGAGAGCGCAGGAGCCATTTTATTATCAATCCGGTTTGTACCCCAGTATGGAATTTTAAGAGGCGTTTTTTATGGTATATTTCATTCCGTATCTGCATTCTGCAATGCGGGGTTTGACTTAATGGGACATATAGAACCTTATAACTCGTTTGTTTCATACTACGATGACTGGCTGGTTAATCTGGTTATTATGTCCCTCATTATTATTGGAGGTATTGGTTTTATCGTATGGGATGATATTTATAAGAACCGGTTACATTTTAATAAATATATGCTTCATACTAAAATCGTGCTGGTTACAACCTTTACTCTTGTATTTGGCGGAGGACTCCTGTTTTATTTGCTTGAGAGAAATAATCTCTTAGTGGGAATGAACGCAAGTGGTCAGATACTGACTTCCCTGTTCAGCTCTGTAACGGCCAGAACGGCAGGCTTTAATACTACGGATACCCATGCTTTGACCGATGGCAGTAAGCTTCTTACCATTATTCTTATGTTTATTGGAGGAAGCCCGGGTTCTACTGCCGGAGGTATTAAGACCACAACTTTATTTGTACTTCTTATGTGTGTACATTCCAACATCAAACAGTCTTATGGTGTGAATGTATTTGGAAGGCGTTTCCAGGAGGAGGCCATTAAGAGGGCAGGAACCATTTTAACAATCAATCTGTTTCTTGCACTTTCCGCATCGCTGGCGATTATGGCAAATCAGTCTCTGGGTTTTTCGGATATCCTGTTCGAGACGTTTTCTGCCATAGGAACGGTCGGCATGACCACCGGAATAACCAGGGATCTAAGTACATTTTCCAGAGTTGTTATCATATTACTGATGTACTGCGGAAGAATCGGCAGCCTTTCATTTGCGCTTGCCTTTGTACAAAATCACAAAATAGCTCATGTGGAACAACCCGCAGAAGCGATTAACGTAGGATAAAGAAAAGGAGTATATTCATGAAATCAATTTTAATTATTGGCCTTGGCAGGTTTGGCCATCATCTTTGCATCAATATGGCAAGTCTGGGCAATGATGTTATGATCGTAGATCAGAAGGAAGAATGCTTAGAGGATTTACTCCCCTATGTGACAAGTGCAAAGATCGGTGACTGTACCAACGAAACCGTGTTAAGAAGTCTTGGTATTTCCAACTTTGATATCTGCTTTGTGTGCATCGGCACCAACTTCCAAAGCAGCCTTGAAATCACCAGTCTGGTGAAGGAACTGGGGGGCAGACGGGTAATCAGTAAGGCTAACAGGGATATTCATGCAAAGTTCCTTTTAAGAAATGGTGCGGATGAAGTAATCTATCCTGACCGGGATATTGCTGAGAAGACGGCGGTTCGCTACAGCACAGATCATGTTTTTGATTACATTGAGCTGACTCCTGAGTATTCCATTTATGAGATCCCGCCCCTTCCGGAATGGGTGCATAAATCCATTAGAGAAGTTGATATCAGAAACCTGTATCATATCAGTGTTCTTGGAATTAAGCGGGAAGGAAGAGCACAGCTTATGCCCCCTGCAGACTATATTATTCAGGCGCAGGAGCATTTGATGGTAATTGGCAGGAGAGAACATATTGACAGTATATTAAAAGAGATGAAATAGGATATTCGGAGGTAAGATGTCTGTTTGGCTGGCTGAGAACTGGGTAACTATTGTAATATTAATCATAATTATGGTACTGGTATTTTTTGCTGTCCGCAGCTTACGAAACAACAGAGGCGGCTGTGGATCCGGCGGCTGTGAAAACTGTATGGGTTGTAACGGGGGCAGGAATAAGTATAAAAAGAGCAGGAAATAAGAATGAATAGAAAGAAGGAAACGGGAAGAATAATTAGTTCCTGCCGTTTCCTTTTTTGTATGTTCTTATTTTAAGTCCAGTTTTAAGTCTCCAAATTGAATCCAGCCTGCTTTTCTAAGCAGTTCTCCAAGCACCAGTGTAATGATAGCTGGCAGAAGAAAGCAGACAAATAAAATACCCAGCCACATGCCTTTTCCGCCGCCCATGGCTGTATAAACACCAATGGGGCCAACCAGTCCGCAGGTTCCCATTCCCGAGCCCGCTGGTATATTTTTTAAGTGGAATACCATGGTTGCAACAGGACCGGTGATCATGGATGCCACAGTAGGGGGAATCCAGATCTTAGGATTTTTCACGATGTTTCCCATCTGCAGCATGCTGGTACCAAGTCCCTGAGCCATAAGACCCCCCACTCCGTTTTCCCGGAAGGAGAGAACTGCGAATCCAACCATCTGGGCACAGCATCCTGCTGTTGCAGCTCCGCCTGCCAAGCCGTCCAGGGAAAGGGCAATGCAGATGGCCGCGCTGCTAATGGGAAGGGTAAGCGCGATTCCAATGAGAGCGGATACCAGTATGCCCATATAGAATGGCTGCAGCTCGGTTGCTGTTTTTACAAGGCTGCCAAACCAGTTCATAAATCCGGCTACGCCGGGTCCCACAAACTGAGCTACCAGAACACCGGAAATAATCGTAACGCCCGGTGTCACAAGGATATCCAGCCGGGTTTCCTTTGAAACCATTTTCCCCAGTTCCGTTGCAATCACGGTTGCTGCCAGCGCGCCAACCGGTCCGCCAAGCGCATTGCCGGCGATTCCTACAGTCGCTGCAGAGAACAGTACCAGAGCAGGGGCGTGAAGGGCATAGGCGATGGCCACACCCAAAGCTGCGCCTGTGGCACTTTTTGCAAAATCTGAAATCACGTTAAACAGTTCTAAGTTGAACTGCTTGCCCAGGGTTCCGAAGATGGTTCCGATCAAAAGAGACGCAAAAAGGCCAAATGCCATAGCACCCAATGCGTCAATGAGATAGGTCTGGACTGTGATAGTGACGTTCTTCCTTTTCAGGAATTCTTTTACGCCGCGTTTTTCCATGGTTAAAAATCTCCTTTTTGTTTGGTGCACACATTTGACCTTAAGCCAAAGCAGTTGCATGTATTTTACCATAGTATAACCAAAATTCAAGTTTTTTTTATAATTATATATAAAACTGATAAAACGTTAACAATATGCAGAGAAAAACCATGGGGCCTCTGCTTGACTTTGTCCTTTGTTTGTGACACAATAAGTAGTTGTAGTTCCTGTTAAACTCTGGAAAGAAAAGAGGTATTGATTCGTATGACAAAGATTGATATTATATCCGGTTTTCTTGGAGCCGGAAAAACGACTTTTATTAAGAAACTTCTGCAGGAGGCTGTATCTGGTGAGCAGGTTATCCTGATTGAGAATGAATTTGGAGAGATCGGAATTGATGGTGGATTTTTAAAGGATTCCGGCGTGGAAATCAGGGAAATGAACTCCGGCTGTATCTGTTGTTCCCTGGTTGGTGATTTTGGACAATCCTTAAAAGAAGTACTTACAACCTATCATCCGGACCGTATTATCATTGAACCTTCGGGCGTGGGTAAATTATCCGATGTAATGAAAGCGGTTAAGGATGTGGCAGCTGAGATCCAGGTAACGCTTAACAGTGCAGTTACCATTGTAGATGCCCAGAAGTGTAAGATGTACCGGAAGAATTTTGGTGAGTTTTTTAACAATCAGATTGAAAATGCCGGAACGGTGGTACTTAGCCGTACCGATCTTGCACCCGCTGACAAAGTGGATCTTGCAGTCGAAATAATCAGAGAACTGAATCCAAAAGCAGTAGTTGTTACAACTCCCTGTGATGAGTTAACTGGAAAACAGCTCCTTGAGATTATTGAAAAGCCGGACACAATGGAAGAAGACCTGTTAAAGGAACTGAAGGAGCATCATGACCATGATCACGATCATGATCATCACCATGAAGAGGGAAGCTGTGGCTGCGGAGGCCATCACCACGACCATGATCACGATCATGAAGAGGGAAGCTGCGGCTGCGGAGGCCATGACCACGATCACGACCATGAAGAGGGAAGCTGCGGCTGCGGGGGCCATGACCACGATCACGATCATGAAGAGGGAAGCTGCGGCTGCGGAGGCCATCACGACCACGATCACGACCATGAAGAGGGAAGCTGTGGCTGCGGAGGCCATCACCACGACCACGATCATGATCACGGAGAAGGTTGCAGCTGCGGCCATGACCACGACCACCATCATGCTGACGAAGTGTTTACCAGCTGGGGACTTGAGAATGTGTCTGCAATGAGTAAGGAGACACTTGACCGGATTCTTGACGAACTTGCTTACGGCGATGGTTTTGGAGACGTACTTCGTGCCAAAGGCATGATTCCTGGCATAGATAAGGGAACATGGCTTTATTTTGATCTGGTTCCGGAACAATATGAGATCAGAGATGGTATCCCGGAATACACCGGTAAAGTTTGTGTAATCGGGGCTAATTTAAAAGAAGAAGAATTAAAACTTGCCTTTGGCAAATAATTGGACTGGAGGAAATCATGAGTAATATCGACGAAATGGAAGATGATTTTATGCCGGTTTTCCTGATCGATGGATTTTTGGAGTCAGGAAAGACCCAATTCCTTCAATTCACTATGGAACAGGATTATTTTAAGGCGGAAGGGAAGACACTTCTCATTGTCTGCGAAGAAGGAGAAACAGAGTACAGTGACGAGCTGCTGAAAAGAACAAAGACAGCAGCTGTATACATTGACAGTCTGGAAGAATTAAGCCAGGAGAGACTTTTGGAACTGGAACTTTTGTACAATCCTGAGAGAGTTTTAATTGAATGGAATGGCATGTGGAATTTAGATGATTTAAAACTTCCGGATGACTGGAACGTTTACCAGCAGATAACGCTGATTGATATGTCAACCTTTGATCTGTATGCAGCCAATATGAAGTCACTTTTGTACGCAATGGTCCGTAATTCTGAGATGATCATCTGCAACCGCTGTGATGGAATTGAAGATCTGTCTGGCTACCGGCGTACATTAAAATCCATGTGTCCACGAGGAGAAATCGTATTTGAGGATTCAGAAGGGGAAGTAAATGAAATAGCAGAAGAGGATTTACCCTATGACATCAGTGCTGATTTAGTGGAGATTTCTCCAGAAGATTATGGGATCTGGTACCTGGACTGTATGGAACGGCGGGATCGCTATGAAGGAAAGACGGTGGAATTTACCGCAATGGTATTAAAAACTCCCGATTTTCCAAAGAATTACTTCGTTCCGGGGCGCATGGCAATGACCTGCTGTGAGGATGATATGACATTTCTGGGATTTATCACCAAGTCCAGAGAGGCTAAAGATCTTGAGACAAAGCAGTGGGTTCGGGTGAAAGCAAAAATTGCGTATGAATACTGGAAAGACTATGAGGGGGAAGGACCGGTTTTATATGCCGAGTCTGTAGAACCTGCAAAGCCAGTGAAAGGGTTTGTACAATTTTAATTCAATAAGATCTGCTGAGTAATAAAAAGGACGAGTTTTTGTATACCAGTTAAGGTTATACAACAACTCGTCCTTTTAAAGTTCTGTTATTTCATCGGCGGAACCGGTGTAGGTCTTGCCGGATCAAATACATCAGGTACATTAAATAAATCATTCAGGCTGTCAGGATAGTAAAACATCCGGTAACCATCTAGATTTCTTCTGGCCTGTCTGAAGTAATCAGGTCCAAGCTGCATCCACACAGGCTTGCTTGCGTCTACGTTACAGAAGTAACGAAAACCTTTGGATTTTAAATATGTAAAACGTTCGTTGCTGTCTGTGTAAGGAGTCCAGCTTCCGATATCACTTCCAAATGGAAACAGGATGATATCAGTAGGTCCGATAATGGATCCCACATTGCGCTCCCATTTATCCGTATCTGTCTTAAAGTGATTCATGGAAATCTCACCCATGTTCCGGTGTCCCCAACTGTGGGAAGACAGTTCCCAGCCGTGATCCTTTAATGCCTGTGCAACTTTTGCAGCCTCCTGACGGTCTGCTTCATAGTTTGGGTTGGTATCTTTATAAGCTTCGTCAGTGCGATAGCCTAAAATTCCGTTGTATCCGGTAAAAGCAAGAATTCCCCTTGCTCCCTTATAAGAAAAACCTGGGTGGGTTTTTATAAAATTCTCAAGGATTGGTACTAAATCATAATCGCCTACAGAAACACTTCCGTCATCCATCTGCATCTCACAGGTGGGATAACCGTCCTCTCCAATTATAATTCGGGTGGCAAAGCCATCGCCTTTCATATATTCATAATAACATACATCATCCTGTGACAGTACAAAAGCCTTTTTTCCAGGAGGCAGCATAATATCTCCGTATACAAACTTTGTATTACCGTTCTCATCCTTCTTTTCATACGCCAGATCATGAATTTTTACAAGTACATAACCCTTGTCATACATGGATTGCATCATTTTAATGAATTCATCTTTTGTGGTCATCATCTGGTTATACCCATCCTGCTTGGAATCACCGTCAAACGCTTTTGAGGTATCCATAATCAGTGAATGGAAAAATATATGAGTGACTTCCGGTGGATTAATACGGACAAGGGCAGCTTTGGACGTTTCGTAATCGGAAACAGCTTTGGTTACCTCTTCCTTTTCCACAAACCTGGTGTCTGATTTTAGAAGATTAATGGCTCCGTCATAATCGTATTGGGAAGCAAGCTGTTCCGCGCTTGATAAAATAGCCTTTAAATCTGCTTCCGATGTATCAGCCGGGGTAGTTTCCTCAGTGGAAGGCTGTGCCTCGCTTTCAGAAGAAACAGCAGCCGATGAGCCCGCAGGTAGCAGCTTGTGATGCAGCTTCTTATTGATAACAATTCCACAGAGTACCATAACCATTACTATCAGCAGACCAGTCAGGATAATTGCAATCATGTTTTTTGAGTGTTTTGGCCCTTTTCCAACATTCCATTTACGATAATCATTTTGATTCATAACGAAACCTCATAATTCTGTTATATTTTTGGTTGAATCTATTACTAAAATAACATTCCCTGTCCAAGTATAGCATACTTTGTAGAAAGATGAAATGAAAATGGGGTAATTTTTTTTGGGAAAAGTGGCATATGTATGGGAAGCAGTCCCATACAATGATATAAAGCTATAGATCAGAGGAACGTGTATAACATGAAAAGAGTTACAGCATTTATATTAAGCTTTTTTCTGCTATTTTCCTGTTTATGCCAGACAGTGGCAGGGCAGGAGCCGGATATAGCGGTTGCCTCGGACATGATTGTAAAAGCAGAAGAGGCCCAGGCGGTTAATACAGAAGGCGGCCCGGCCCTGCAGTCTCCAAGTGCGATTTTAATGGAAGCATCTACCGGGCAGGTCATTTACGAAAAAGATGCGGATGAAAAAAGAAGTCCTGCCAGCATCACAAAAATTATGACGCTCATCCTTATTTTTGATGCTCTGGATTCAGGCAAGATCAAGCTGACCGATGAGGTTGTAACCAGTGCCCACGCAAAATCCATGGGAGGATCTCAGGTATTTCTGGAAGAAGGAGAAGTACAGACGGTTGAAACCATGATCAAATGTATTGTTGTTGCGTCAGGCAATGATGCATCCGTCGCCATGGCGGAGTACATAGCAGGAACCGAGGAGGAATTCGTAAAGATGATGAATGAGCGGGCGGCAGGTCTTGGAATGACAAATACCCATTTTGAAGACTGCTGCGGTCTTACAGAATCGCCAACCCATTTGACAACCGCCAGAGATATTGCAACCATGTCAAGGGAACTGATTAATAAGTATCCACAGATACATAACTATTCAACAATCTGGATGGAAAACATCACTCACGTAACAAAACAGGGAACCAAAGAATTTGGTCTGTCAAATACCAATAAGCTTTTAAAAATGGCAACAAACTTTAATGTAACGGGTTTAAAGACCGGATCTACTTCTATTGCAAAGTACTGTCTCTCTGCAACTGCAGAAAAAGATGGTGTCCGTCTCATTGCTTCCATTATGGCAGCGCCGGATTATAAGGTGAGGTTTGCAGATGCCCAGACTCTCTTAAACTATGGTTATGCAAACTGTAAGCTATATGAAGATAAAGAGATGCTGCCCCTTCCGGATATGATTGTAGATAACGGTGTGGACGAGAAAGTTCCTTTAAAATACGGCGGTTCCTTTTCATATTTAAGCTTAAAGGGAGAGGACTTTACTGCAATAGAAAGGAAACTGGAGCTTGTTCCGTCCGTGTCTGCTCCGATTGAAGAAGGCCAGCCAGCAGGAAACCTTGTATATAGTCTTGGCGGAAAGAAGATCGGCGAAGTCCCGGTTCTGACAGCAGGAGCTGTGCGGGAAGCGAAGTTTGGAGATTATTTAAAACGGCTTCTTCATGCGTTTAGTTTGTAGGTGAATTGGTTTTAAAAGGGAAAGGAGCAGAATTTTTCTGCTCCTTTCCTGATTTTGTGTGCAAGGGTGTCCAGCAGAGAGCCTTATGTTTCAGGACACTCATTTGATTTTTCGATATTCTCCTGGAGTCATATGAAAGGTTTCTTTAAAAATCCGGTTAAAGTGCTCCGGATTTGTATAACCAATTATTTCGCAGATGGAAGAAATACTTAAATTTGTAGTCTTAAGTGCCCGGCAGGCTTTTTCCAGACGTATATTCCGGATAAGCTTAATGAAGGTCTGGCCTGTATGTTCTTTGACCAGCTTGCTGAAATGTGGGACCGAAAAGCCGAAATGTTCTGCAGCAGAGGAAAGCGTGATATCCATGAAGTGTGTCTGAAAGTAATTCAGGATATCAGGCAGGGCTAGGTTTTTATGAGTGGTATTTAAAAAGCTTTCCAGATGCTTTTCATGCCGGCGCAGCAGGATCGCCCAGAATGTGAGGAGATAGCTGTCCAAAAGGGGATCAGAGTACTTTTCGTGTCCGTAAAATTCAATATAAATGTCTTCGATTAAATTGCAGATTACCTCATCTGACCTGGTATGAAACAGCAGGTAATTGTTTTCCGTTTTTTTATACAAGGTATAGGCAAAAAAGTGGGACAAAGCATTGTTGTTGGCAAACAGCTCAAAAAAGGTTGAATGGAAGGCATTGGATTTAATCATGATATTAATCACGACACTGTCATCAAATACGGCAATGCTGTGCCTTGTTTTAGGAGGAATAATACATAAATCTCCGGTTTTGCACACTCTTTTTTTCCCCTGAATGGTATTGGAGCAGGAGCCGGAATACACGTAAAAGCATTCATAAAATTCATGCTCATGAATAAATTCTGGAGTATAGCGGTTATGTTTATTAATGTAAATATTCTGTGAGGAGGATTTAAAAAATGCGTTTTCAGAGATATATGGATGCCAAATTGGGTGCAGGCAGGGAACATATAGCTGGCGCCGTTCAATATATTCCTGGTCCAATGAATTTACATATGAGGAAAAAGTCTGGGGAGAGCGTTGCTCCGCATCAAAAAGACGGTGGTAAAATTCTTCATCTTCATTATATGAAAAAATAAATTCTTTAAATTCATTCTTGTATATTTTCATGACAGCTTCCTCCGATCGTAATCTTTTTATTAGTGTACCATGTTAAAAAATATCAAGTCAATAACATAAATTAGTCATTAGTCAAAACCTTTGCATGATGATAGTATACAACTATCAATAAATAAGGAGAGGCTGAGAAGATGGATACGTTTGAAAAAGAGATTAAAAAAAGCAAGTGGAGGCAGCGGATTGGTTATGGTTCTTCTGATTTTGCCTGTAATCTGATCTGGCAGGTAATATCATTATACTTATTATACTTTTATACAGATGTGATGCATTTAAATGCAGCGGCAGTAAGCGTCATGTTTCTGGTGACTAAAATTTTTGACGGATTTACAGATCTGGCAGTGGGGATTCTTATTGACAGAACCAATACGAAATGGGGGAAATCCAGACCATGGATTTTTGCTGGTGCGGTGCCGTTTGCAGTGACTGCATTTCTGGCATTCAGTGTACCGGATATTTCACAGAAGGGGATGCTCATTTATGCATATGTAACCTATATGCTGCTATTTCTTGCCTATACCATTGTAAATATTCCTATGGCCTCCATACTGCCGTCTCTGACTGCTGATCCGCAGGAGAGAACCAACCTGGCCACCAGCCGTGTATTTTTCTCTTATATGGGTTCTACGGTAGTATCTGCTTTTGCTCTCAAGATGGTAGACCGTTTTGGTAATGGAAATGAAGCGGTAGGATTTCGTATCGTAATGATGATTTTTGGTATTGTAGGCTGCCTGGTATTCTTCTTCTGCTTTTACAACACAAAAGAGAGGGTGCGTATTAATGAAGAAAAGGTAAGCCTGAAGGCCAGTATAAACTGTCTGATTCACAATAAGCCGTGGTTATTGTTTGCTGCCAATATTATCTGGTTTTTCGGTGGTTTTATCATTCAGGCAGGAGCCATCATATATTACTTCACTTACAACTTAAACAATAAAGAACTTTCAAGTGTGGTGGCGACGATTACAACTTTAATTCCTGTTGCTACAAATCTCAGTGTTCCATTTTTGGCTCGTATGACTTCAAAAAGGAATCTGATGATAACAGGCTCTGTATTTCACGGTGCAGGACTTCTTATTGTTTTTGCTGGAGGGACCTCAGTTCCCGTTGTGATTGCAGGCGTGACAGTTGCGGCTCTGGGATATGGACTGAAGGGAAGTATGCATTTTGCCATTCAGCCTGATCCGGTGGATTATGGTGAATGGAATTCAGGAGTTAACATTGCAGGAACCATGTCAGCCGTAAATGGATTTATAGGTAAGGTGGGAATGGCAGTTGCAAGTTCTGTTGCAGCAGCACTTTTGGCATCCAGCGGCTATGTGGCAAACGCACAGGTTCAGACAAACTCTGCTTTAAATGCCATCAGTGCCATGTATATATGGATTCCGCTTGCAACCAATATATTAACTATCATTACGTTTCTGATGTATGATCTGGATAAAAAGCTTCCGCAGATCAACAGAGAGTTAGAGGAAAGAAGATTGGAAAAACGTTAAGAAAGGAATAATTATGGCGGCAGTCAGTATTGATTTGGAGATGAAGAGAGTTACCAATGAGGCATTTGTAGAGAAGGCAAAAAAGCTGGAGGGAAAGCTGATAGAAAGTATTGTGAAACCGGTTCGTATTGTAACTGTGGATGAAAAAGGGAAAATCCATCCGCAGGCAAAGCTTAAAGATTTACCTGGCATGTTACTGAAAAAAGGAGATTCTATTGTTCTGGATTTTGGAGATCATCAGGTGGGCTATGTTAGTTTAAAGTTAAAATCTGTGGGAAGTCCTCAGGATGCACCTGCATACTTAAGGCTGAAATTCGGTGAAATTGCTAAAGAATTAATAGAAAAATCCGAGGAATACAATGGCTGGATCAGCAGGGGATGGATTCAGGAGGAGTATATACATATTGATGTTCTTCCAGAATGTCTTAAGCTGCCTAGAAGGTATGCATTCCGCTATCTTGAGATTTATGTGGTGGATACCTCTTTAAAATATCAGGTGGCAGTAGAGGAAGTTATATGCAGGGCAGTTTCTGCTGTTAGTATGGAAGGAGTGGCATGTGTCACTGACCCTCTTATGAGACAACTGGACAAAGTCAGCTTACGGACTCTTCAAAACTGTATGCAGTCTGTGTTTGAGGATGGTCCCAAACGTGACAGGCGCCTTTGGCTGGGGGATTTAAGGCTGCAGGCACTTACCAATTACGAAACCTTTAAAAACTATGATATGGTCAAACGATGCCTGTATTTATTCGGCGGCCTGACTAGAGACGACGGAGCCATCGGTGCCTGTCTTTTTACAGAACCGGAGTATACGGTAGATGATACTTTTTTGTTTGATTATTCTCTATTTTTCATATCTGTTTTAAAGGACTATTATGAGGCCTCAAAAGATCTGGAAACCTTAAAGGATCTTTGGCAGCCAGCTTACAGGCAGATTGAACTGGCAAGGAAGCGTTTCGATGATAACTATATAATTGAAGGCAGCGATACGTTCTGGTGCTTTGTTGACTGGAAAGAAGGACTTGACAAACAGGCCAGTGCTCAGGCAATCTATATCTATACATTAAATGCAGCAATTGAACTTGCTAAGATCCTGGGGGAAAAAGAACTTTCAAAGCAATTGCAGGAGGAAAAGGGGAATTGCATCAGTGCAGCGTTAGAGTATTTATGGGATGAAAAGCTTCATGTGTTTATCAGTGGGGCCAGACATCAGGTTTCTTATGCAAGCCAGGTATGGATGGTACTTGCAGGTGTAAAAAAAGATCAAGAGGCTGGTGCGCTTTTAAAACAAATTACTGAGATGAATCCTGATATGGGTATGGTCACACCTTACATGAATCATCATTATGTGGAGGCGCTGATTCTGTGCGGGGAAAAGAAAATGGCAGTGGATTATATGAAATATTACTGGGGAGGTATGCTCTCTAACGGGGCAGACACGTTCTGGGAACTGTATAATCCGGAAAATCCGGAAGAATCTCCTTATGGTTCTTCCGCTGTAAACAGCTATTGCCACGCATGGAGCTGTACTCCGGCCTACTTGCTGCGAAAACTGGAGAAGGAGGAAAAGAACAATGGAATTTCTTGTAATTGATGCAGGCGGTACATTTATTAAGTATGCTCTTATGAATGCAGACGGGGAATTTATTGAAAAAGGCAAGGTTAAGACCACGGTTTGTGAAAGTGAGAATCTGGAGAATTATCTGGAAACCCTGTATTCCATTTTTAAAAAGTATGAAGGCAGGGCAGAGGGGATTGCCATGAGTGCTCCCGGGATAATTGACAGTGAAACAGGATACTGCTATACAGGCGGGAGAATAAGCTGCGTGACAGGTCATAATATGGTTGAACTGCTTCAGGAGAAATGTAAAGTGCCTGTTACAATTGAAAATGACGGGAAATGTGCGGCTTTGGCAGAAAAATGGCTGGGCAGTCTGAAAGACGTTAATAACGGAATTGTCCTTGTACTGGGAACTGCGGTAGGAGGCGGCCTGATTATCGACGGTAAGATTTATAAGGGAAACCATTTTTCAGCAGGAGAATTCAGCTACATGGCGGTATCAGATGAAAATCTGGATCAGATGAGCGGATATTGGGGAACTGCGGGAGGAGCGACTGCCCTGATCAAAGCGGTATCCGAAGAAACTGGAATTCCCAAGGAAGAGCTTGATGGTATCCGTATCTTTGAGATGGCTGAACAGGGGAATCCGGAAGTGTTAAAGGGGTTAGACCGCTATACGAGACAGCTTGCAGTACGGATTTATAATTTACAGGTACTGTTTGATGCGGAGCTTGTGGCAATCGGAGGCGGAATCAGCAAACAGCCTCTTCTGATTGAGTATATCAGAAAACATGTGGAAAAATTCTGCGATGAAAATCCTCTGCGGAAACTGTCTCCTTATTTACCAAGACCGGAGGTTGTTGCCTGCAGCTATTTTAATGATTCGAATCTGATTGGAGCCCTGTATCATTATAGAAAGAAAAAAAACATAGATTTTCAATTACACTGACTGGCTTTTAAAAGACACCTCTCACGCGATCCTGCGTCAAAGGTGTCTTTTGTATTTTAAGTATTTTTCTAATGGGTGTTGACAACTAATATTATATAGCATATAATAACACTATATTATACAGTATATAATATAAAAACATAAATAATATTATAGATGAAAATTAAAAGTCAGAGGAAAGGTGGTCAATCGTGGGAGCAAAGCGTTTGTACCGTTCAGTGAAGAACAAAGTTTTATGTGGAGTTTGTGGAGGAATTGGTGAGTATCTGGCTGTGGATCCGGTTATGATAAGGCTGATATGGATTCTGCTTATGCTGTTTCAGACATGGAGACATTTGTTTCACCTGATAACCGGGGCATCCTTAATCGGCGGAAGTATTGCCATTTATATACTTGCAGCAGTGATCATACCAAAAGATCCGGGAGAAGGCAGAGAGTAAAGATATCCCCAGGCAGAAAAGATAGGAGTGGACGTATGGTTTTTAACACAGGAGCAGCATTATTGGACGCCATTGTCCTGGCAGTCGTATCAAAAGACCAGGAGGGAACTTACGGCTACAAGATCACCCAGGACGTAAGGAATGTTATTGAGATTTCAGAATCAACGCTTTATCCTGTTCTTCGAAGACTTCAGAAGGAAGAATGTCTGGAAGTATATGATCTTGCATACGATGGAAGGAACCGCAGGTATTATAAGATTACGGAGAAAGGGCGGATACAGTTAAATCTCTATAAAAGCGAATGGGCAGGTTATTCGCAGAAGATATCCCGAATTTTTGAGGAGGCACATATATGAACAGGGATGAGTTTATGAGAGAGCTGGAATATCTGCTTGCGGATATTCCTGATGAAGAAAAAGAAGATGCAATTGAATATTACAGAGATTATCTGGAAGAAGCAGGACCGGAGAATGAGGAATCTGTAATACGGGAATTTGGAAGCCCGGAACGGATTGCAGCCATGATCCGGGCGGATATGAACGGGCATTTAAAAGAAGGCGGTGAATTCACGGAAAGTGGCTATCAAGATGAGCGCTTTCGGGATCCCAATTACCAGATGGCAAAGCGCTACGATCTCCCGGAGGTTACGGTGCAGCCGGAAAAAGAAAACGGGTTTTATGAACAGGAAAAGGAACCTGCCCGAAAAAGACACAAAGATGACAGACGTACGATTAAAATTATTTTGTGGATTGTTCTGATCATTGCAGCATCCCCCATGCTTTTTGGCATTGGCGGCGGAATACTGGGTATATTGGCAGGTCTGATAGGAGTGCTGTTTGCAGCAGTGGTTGCAATAGGAGCTGTCACGTTTGCCTTCCTGGCAGCAGGATTTGCCCTGGCGGTAGCTGGTTTTACTACCATGATCATTCACCCTCTGGACGGAATATTGCTGTTGGGTCTGGGGATACTGATTCTTGGTCTTGGTCTTGTTTCCCTGGCCGTTTGCGGTGTATTTTATGGAAAGTTTCTACCGTTTCTGTTTCGAAGCTGTATCGATCTGTTTAACCGGTTGTTACACGGAAGGAGGGCGCGGACATGAGCAAATTTATGAAAAAATGTGTGATTGCAGGAATAATCCTTGTAGTTGCGGGCGGTATTATGGCTGCTACAGCGGTAACCTATGGAGCTGATCTTCGGGATATTATTCCAAGGGGAAGCGGCTTCTGGAAAGATTCATTTTCTGATTTCTCATTTGAGGATCTGGATTATGAAAACCAGGCGAAAGGGACTGAAAATTATTATGATTTTGATTCGGATCTTGAAGTTCCGGAAGAAAAAGGCCAGCAAATTTATACCACTGGTACTGCAAAAAGCCTGAGTGTAGATATTAGAGCAGGAAGGGTTTTTATCGTAGAGGATCCAGCTGTTAGTGAGTTAACCATATATTGCAATAAAAAGGATGGAAACTGGAATTTAAAAGATGAGAATGATGAGATTGATCTGACAACCGGGACCGGGTTCCTGTCAGATGAAACGGATCTTGTGATGACGATCAGCGTGCCCCAGGGGTATCGTTTTTCAGATGTTGATTTAGCGGTTTCCAAGAAGAAAGGGATGCATGGCTTGGATCCTATTATAGCCTGTCGGTCCATATCTGCTGATGACATGAGCCTTAATGTAAAGGCGGGTGCACTTTCCGTGAGACAGGGTAATGTGGGCGATTTAGACATTAAATGCAGCGTTGGAGCCGTGGAATATACCGGTACAACCACCGGTGATATTAACGGGGAATGCAAAGTAGGTGCAGTCCTGCTGTTTCTTTCAGGCCAAAAGGAAGATTACAATTATAAGATTCAGTCAAGGATTGGAGGAATAAAAATCGCAGATGAACAGATGGCAGCCATTGCCGGCAAAGATAGCTGGGATTATTCCGCCAGTAAGGATATGAATTTAGATTGCAGCACAGGTGGGATAGAAGTGAAATTTTATGAATAATAGATTAGCCTGGTGACAACAAGAGAGGAGATAAAAACATGGAGAAAAAATTATACCGTTCTGATACGGACAAAATGCTGTGTGGTGTATGTGGTGGAATTGCAGAATATTTTGATGTAGACCCTACAATCATCCGCCTTTTATGGGCAATTCTTGCCTGTACGGGTTCCGGAATTGTAGCCTATATCATTGCAGCCGTGATTATACCAAAAAGATAACGTAAAACGAAGAAGAGAGAAGCTTTTTTTGCTTCTTTCTTTTTTGTTTTTTGTAAAATGGAGTTTATTTCCATTTGAAACGGGCATACTCTTTTTAGATTTATGAAAGGAGAACGACAGTATGCCAAAAGGAAAAAAAACAGAACCCTTCGATCCCCGTAATTTAAAACCGGAGGAGGTTCTTAAATTTGAAATAGCCACAGAGCTTGGTCTTGATGAGAAAGTAATAAAAGGGGGCTGGCGCTGTTTAAGTGCGAAGGAAAGCGGCCGCATCGGCGGTCTGATTACCAAGAGAAAAAGAGAATTGAAGAACGATGCAATGGAGAAAAAAGAGGAAGTATAGGTAAAAAGCAGGAAATTCCTTGCACCGGAAGCAAAAATCTTTTATAATATTTTTCAAAGAGGAAGAGAAATATGGATAAAAGAGAATTGCGATGCGGATTTACCACTGGTACCTGTGCAGCTGTTGCTGCCAAAGCGGCGGCAGCAATGCTGCTTATGGGAAACCAGTTACAACATATGAAGCTAATGACGCCAAAAGGGACGGAAGCTGATCTGCCCCTTTTTCATGTTGTCATGGAGCCGGACAAGGTGTCATGTGCAGTGAAAAAAGATGCAGGTGACGACCCGGATGTAACAGACCAGGCGCTCATCTATGCGTCTGTGGAATTATTAGATGAAACTGGAGATGGAGCATCTCTGGCCGGCTGTTCTTTTGTCAGAGAAAAGACCGGAGAATTCGGGCAGCTGAATTTAACAGCGTCGGAAGGTGTGGGCCGGGTAACCAAACCCGGCCTTTCTTCACCTGTGGGATATCCGGCAATCAATCCGGTACCCAGAAGCATGATTTTTGATGAAGTGGATGAAGTTAGAAGAACAGCGGATTATAAAGGTGCTCTTCAAATCTGCATCTGGATTCCAGAAGGCAGGGAACTTGCAGAAAAGACTTTTAATTCAAAGCTGGGAATTATCGGCGGATTGTCTATTCTTGGAACAACGGGAATTGTAAAACCCATGAGTGAAGAGGCCCTGACTGCCACCATTTCGCTGGAGCTTCATATGAAAGCGGTGGCTGGTCTGAAACGGGTGATACTGACACCTGGCAATTATGGGGAGTCTTTTATAAAAGATCAGTTAAATCTTCCCATCGGGGAAGGTGTTACCATCAGTAATTTTATCCGGAAATCCTGTACGATGGTGAAGGAAGAAGGGTTTGAACAGATCCTTTTTGTGGGGCATATCGGGAAACTGATTAAGGTCGCGGGAGGGGTGGAAAACACCCATTCCAGATACGGAGACCGTCGTATGGAGGTGCTTTGGGATTGTGCCAGAGAGTTTTTAAGCAGTGATAAAAAAGAAGTAATTCTGCAATCCAACACCATGGAGACGGCAGCTGGGATATTAAAAGAGATGGGAGTCCTAAAGCCGGTGATGTCCCAGGTGGTAAACAGAATAAAGGCATATATGACAGAGTGGACAGGAGGAATTCCAGTGGAAGTAATCACATTTTCCAATACACTTGGTATTCTTTCCATGACGCCGGATGCTCTTAAAATGATAAAACGATAGATAAGTAATTGGACATAGGAGGATAACAAATGGCTGGAATCATGTATGGTATTGGGGTAGGGCCGGGAGATCCGGAACTGATGACTTTAAAAGCGGTACGAAGAATCCGGGAAATGGATGTAATTGCCATCCCTCACAGCGATAAAAATAGTTGTACAGCATACCAGATAGCAAAAGCAGCAGTTCCTGAGATTGAGGAAAAGGAATGCCTTTATCTGCCCATGCCCATGACAAAAGATAAGAAAGTTTTAAAAGACAGCCATGATTCTGCGGCAAAAGCGGTGATGGAACGGCTGGACAGAGGCGAGAACGTGGGATTTATTACCCTTGGAGATGTGACCATTTATTCCACCTGCAGTTATCTTTTAGAAAGGCTGTGGAAGGAAGGCTATGCCACCCGGCTGGAAAGCGGTATCACATCATTTTGCGCCGTTGCCGCCAGGCTTGGGATTCCTCTGGTAACAGGAGCCGAAGAGCTTCACGTAATCCCTGCCTCTTATCAGATAAAAGATGCATTAAAACTTCCTGGTGTTAAGGTTCTTATGAAAGCAGGAAGACAGATAAAAGCGGTTAAGGAAGAGATCAGTGCCGGGGGTTTTGAGGCTGTTATGGTGGAGAACTGCGGCATGTCAGATGAGCGGGTCTACCAGTCGCTTGTGGAGATACCCGACGAGGCAGGTTATTATTCATTAATCATAGTGAGGTAAATATGGTACATATAGTTGGAGCAGGTCCGGGAGCACCGGATTTAATAACAGTCAGAGGAAAAGAACTTTTAGAAAAAGCGGATGTCATTATCTATGCAGGTTCCCTGGTAAATCCCGCTCTTCTGGATTATAAAAAGCCAGACTGCGCTGTTTATGACAGTGCAAAGATGACCCTGGAAGAGGTGATTGAAGTAGTGGTACAGGCAGAATCCGGTGGGAAAATGACGGTACGCCTCCATACAGGAGATCCCTGTATTTACGGTGCCATCAGAGAGCAGATGGACGAGCTGGATCACAGGGGGATTTCCTATGAAATCTGTCCGGGTGTCAGCTCCTTTTGCGGTGCAGCTTCTGCAATGAAGATGGAATATACACTTCCTGAGGTAACACAGAGTGTGATTATTACCAGAATGGCTGGGCGTACTCCGGTACCGGAACGGGAATCCATCGCGTCTTTTGCAGCCCATGGTGCAACCATGGTGATTTTTTTAAGTACAGGAATGTTAAAGGAACTATCAAATGAACTGATACGCGGCGGATACTCACCGGAAACACCGGCAGCCATTTGCTATAAGGCAACATGGCCCGAGGAAAAGACCGTTGTTTGTACTGTTTCCACATTGGAAGAATGCGCACAGAGGGAGCAGATACGAAAAACAGCTCTGATTCTGGTGGGAGATGCGGTGTCGCAAAGCAATTACAGCCGTTCTCTTCTTTATGATCCATCGTTTACCACTGAATTTCGGAAAGGAACCGGGGAGACGGAATGAGAATTGCTGTCATTTGCTTTACGGAGGCAGGGGCCAGTACAGCTATTACGCTGATGGAAGGACTTCTAAAAGAGGGAGAACTTTGTGAGGGCTTTGGAAAAGGACCGGGATTAAAGCCCCTGACTTCGTCTTTGGGAGAGTGGACAAAAAAGCAGTTTATTGAAAAAGACGGAATTGTGTTTATTGGAGCCATGGGGATTGCAGTTCGTTCCATTGCTCCCTATATAAGAGGAAAAGCAGTCGACCCTGCAGTGGTGGTATTAGATGATCAGGGAAGATTTAGTATTTCCGTGCTTTCCGGTCATTTAGGGGGAGCCAATGAACTGGCAGAACGTAGTGCCAAAATTACGGGAGGTCAGGCGGTGATTACCACTGCTACCGATATACATGGTAAATTTGCAGCAGATTTATTTGCAAAAAGACTGGGACTTGCCATTTCAGAACTTAATATGGTTAAAAAAGTATCAGCAGCCGTTTTAAGGGGAGAAGCGGTTGGTTTTCACAGTGATTTTCCCATAGATGGAAGTCTGCCGGAAGAATTATGCTTAGGAGCAGAAGCGGATACCGGCCTGTATATCACAATTGCAGATTCTGGGGAGAAGGGAAAAACGGATCATTTTCTAAGGCTTATTCCAAAGATTCTGATACTGGGAATCGGATGCAGGAAAAACACCTCTGTTACTGCCATAAAAGACGGGGTAACCCGTGTATTAAAGGAACATAATATATCCTCTCTTGCCATTGCGGGGTGCGCAAGCATTGACTTAAAGAAAGAGGAAGAAGGACTCCGTGAATTTGCCAGAGCCACAGGCGTCCCCTTTTATACCTATCCGGCAGAGATTCTTGCAGGAATCCAGGGGGAATTCACCTCTTCTTCCTTTGTAAAGCAGATTACAGGTGTGGACAATGTATGCGAGCGGGCAGCACTTTGCTGTGTAAAGGAACTGGGGGGCGGAAAACTGATCATTAATAAAGAAGCGGCTGTCGGCGTTACAGTGGCTGCTGCAGTCTTAGATTGGAAGGTAAGGATATGAAAACAACAGGTAAATTATATGTGGTGGGAATCGGCCCGGGATCCTATGAGGATATGACAATCAGGGCGGTGAATGCCTTAAAAGAAAGTGAGATCATTGTGGGATATACGGTGTATGTGGATCTTTTGCGGGAACATTTTCCGGAAAAAGAGATGCTTACTACCCCTATGCGCCAGGAGCAGGAACGGTGCCAAATGGCTATATTAAAGGCTCAGGAAGGAAAACGGGTTGCCATGGTATGCAGCGGTGACTCCGGTGTCTATGGAATGAGCGGTCTTATCCTTCAGCTGGCCAAAGAGTCACCAGACTTAGAAATAGATGTGATTCCCGGTGTTACAGCTGCCTTAAGCGGCGGAGCTGTGCTTGGCGCTCCTCTTGGTCATGACTTTGCAGTGATCAGTTTAAGCGATCTTCTTACGCCCATGGAACTGATTGAAGACAGACTGAAGAATTCTGCCAGTTCTGATATGGTGATCTGTTTATACAATCCGTCAAGTAAAAAACGGGCGGATTATCTGAAAAATGCCTGCGAAATTGTGCTGCAGCACCAGAAACCGGAGACGGTCTGCGGGCTTGTAAGAAACATTGGCAGAGACGGGGAAGAGATGGAGGTCTTAACTCTTGCCCAGTTAAAAGATACCAATGTGGATATGTTTACCACCGTTTACATAGGAAATTCCATGACCAGAGAGATCAATGGACGAATGGTCACACCGAGAGGATATAAGAATGTGTAAAATACTGATTTTTGGAGGAACAACAGAGGGGCGGCTTCTGGCCGAATTCTGCCATGAAAACCAGCTTGAAGCATGGGTCAGCGTTGCTACCGGATATGGGAAGATGCTCCTTTTGGAAAGCCGGTTTCTCCATATTCACAACACTCCCATGGGCGCAGAAGAGATGGGGGTATTTATCAGGGAAAAGGGAATTACCCTTGTATTAGATGCCACCCACCCCTATGCAGCGGAGGTAAGCCGGAATATTTTCCATGCGTGTACTCAGACAGGAACGAAACGCTTAAGGATATTGCGGGAATCGTTAAAAGACAGTGGGGATGGAGATCATGTGGTCTGGGTGGATTCCATGGAGGAGGCTATCGGGTTTTTAAACCAGAACGCTGGCAATGTGCTGGCAACCACAGGAAGCAAGGAACTTGACTGGTATACAAAGGTTAAGAACTGGGAGGAACGGGTCTATGCAAGAGTGCTTTCTTCTTCCTCCGTTCTGGCTGCCTGTGAACAGCTGGGGTTTAAGGGAAACCGGATCATTGGGATGCAGGGGCCATTTTCGACGGAACTGAATCAGGCTATGATCCGGCAGTTAGAGATCCGTTATCTCGTCACAAAGGAGGCTGGTCATGCAGGAGGCTTTTTAGAAAAGCTGCAGGCAGCTTCTATATGCAATATTACAGCCGTCGTGATCGGACGCCCCATCGACGAAGAGGGTATGGGCTTAGACGAAGTAAAGGAAATATTAATAAAGAGGAAGTCCTCAGAGACCTCTTTTTGCAAAGGGGCCATTTATCTAATAGGAACCGGAATGGGCGGGCCGGAGCAGATGACGGTGAAAGCATTAGAAACTCTTAAGAGCTGTCAGGTTGTATTCGGGGCTAAGCGGATTCTTCATGATATTGGAGACTTAAATCCTGAGATATTAAAGCTCCCCTATTATTTAAGCAAGGATATCCTTCCCTGGCTGAATGAACATAGAGAGTATCAGCGGATTGCCGTTCTTTTCTCTGGTGATGCCGGTTTTTACAGCGGTGCGGAGAAAATGGCAGCAGCTCTTTTAGAAGAACCGTATTCCAAACTTTATGAGACGGAGATTCTTCCTGGAATTTCTTCCGTATCCTATTTATGCGCAAGACTGAAAACCGGCTGGGAGAACGTGCGGCTGATCAGCCTTCATGGCAGAGACTGGGATCTTCTGGAAGAACTAAACCATCATCAAAGAATATTCGCCCTGCTGGATAAGCGTAATTCCGTAAATGCGTTGTGTAGCTTTTTGGAGGAGAACGGATATGAGCATGCACGTTTATCCGTAGGCGAGCGGTTATCCTACGAAGATGAGCGGATTACCACAGGTACACCTGTAACGCTTAAGAATCAGACGTTTGATATCTTATCAGCAGTATTGATTGAGAGGTAAAAATGAGAGATGAATTGTTTATCCGAGGCGATGTCCCAATGACCAAAAGTGAGGTACGGACAGTCTGTGTATCCAAACTGGAGCTGAGTCCGGACTCTATTCTTTATGATATCGGAGCAGGTACTGGCTCCGTTTCCATAGAGGCATCGGGGTGTTTAACCAATGGGAAGATTTATGCGGTGGAAAAGAAGCCGGAAGCGCAGGCTCTCATAGAGGCGAACAAAGAAAAATTCGCGGCAGACCGCGTTACTATCATAAAAGGGACTGCCCCGGAAGCATTATCCGGTCTGGAAGCTGCTACTCATGTATTTCTGGGAGGTACATCAGGAAATTTAGAAGAGGTTTTAGATCTTGTTTTGAAAAAGAATCCTAAGGTCCGGGTAGTTGCTAATTTCATTGCTTTGGAATCTTTATCTGAAATGTTATTGTGGCTAAAAAAACATTCCATAGAAGCAGAGATCGTTCAGATGCAGGTTTCAAAAGCAAAAACAGCAGGCAGCTATCATATGATGATGGGGCAGAACCCGGTTTCCATTATTTCCTTCGGAGGGGAAGGAGGAATGTCTTTTGAGTCAGGAAAATAAGAGAATCATGCTTGTTGCACCCAAAAGCGGCAGCGGAAAAACCATGATCACCTGTGGACTTTTACAGGCGTTACTTTTAAGAGGCATTGCCTGCCGTTCCTTTAAGTGCGGACCAGATTATATTGATCCCATGTTTCATAAGGCGGTTCTTGGCATAGATGGAGGAAATTTAGATACATTTTTCCTGGATCAGGAATCGGTGAGAGAGCTTTTTCTCAGGGAATCAAAAAAGGCTGAAATATCTGTAATAGAAGGTGTCATGGGGTATTACGACGGAATGGGAGGAGACAGTACGTGGGCAAGCTCCTATGAAGTAGCCTGCGCGGTGAAAACACCAGTGGTACTGATTCTTGACTGCAGGGGTGCCAGTCTGTCCCTGGCTGCTGTATGTAAAGGCTTTTTGGAATACAGAAATGACAGCCGAATTGAAGGTGTGATCTTAAACAGGATCTCACCTGTTATGGCACAACGGCTGACTCCTCAGATAGAAGCGCTGGGGATCCGGGTCTTTGGATATCTTCCCCAATGCGACGAGGCGGATTTTTCCAGCCGCCATTTAGGGCTGGTTCTACCGGGGGAAGTGGAAGGACTGAAAGACAAGCTAATAAAACTGGCAGGTAAGATGGAAGAAACAGTTGATATAGACGGACTTCTCCGGTTATCAGAAACTGCCCCTGAATTATCCTTGGAAACTGGAAAAGAAGAACGGGATGAACCAACCACATACGGGGAGAAGATACCGGTGGGAATTGCCGTCGATGAGGCCTTTTGCTTTTATTATCAGGAAAACAGAAAGATGTTAGAGAATATGGGGGCACAGCTGATCCCTTTCAGTCCGCTTTGGGACAGCCATCTTCCAGATGGAATCTGCGGGCTGATACTGGGTGGAGGTTATCCGGAGTTATATCTAAAACAGCTGTCTGAAAATCAGAATATGCTTAAGGAAATCCGGGAGGCCAGCGAAAATCACATTCCCATACTGGCAGAATGCGGTGGTTTCCTCTATCTCCACGAGGAACTGGAATCACAGGAGCATGATGTCTTTTTGATGGCAGGGATTATTCCGGGCAGAGCATTTTCAGTAGGAAAATTAAAACGGTTTGGATACATAGAAGCAGCGGCAAAAGAGGATATGCCATTTTTGAAAAAGGGTGAGTCCATCAGGGGACATGAATTTCATTACTGGGACAGTACAAACAATGGAGAACAGATGCAGGCACGAAAACCTGGCAGGGATGTGAGCTGGGATTGTGTTCTCATAAGAGATCATGTAATGGCAGGCTTCCCTCATTTTTATTACCCATCCAATCCCAGGCTTCCCAAACGGTTTTTAGAAGCCTGCGGACAGGTTATGACACAGCAGAGGAAGAAATTATGAAGGAATTTACCATAGTACAGGGAAGATCAGAGGATATAGAGCAGATTGCACAACTTTACGATGGGGTAAATGACTACCTGGAAAGTCATATCAATTATCCGGGCTGGAGAAAAGGAATTTATCCGACTAAAGAAGATGCACAGTCAGGTGTGAAAGAGGGAACCCTTTATGTGCTTTGGGCAGAAGGTAAAATAGCCGGTTCCGTTATCGTTAACCAGTTACAGGAAAAGGGATATGAAACTGTATCCTGGAGTCAGGAGACAAAACCAGAGGATGTTGCAGTGATCCATACCTTTTTAGTACATCCGGACTTCCTTGGAAGAGGGTTTGGAACAATATTACTGGAATTTGCAGAGGAAAAAGCCAGAGAGCAGAAAAGAACCGTAATCCGCCTTGATGTCAATGAAAGGAATACCCCTGCCATTCAGCTGTATCGGAAGCTTGGTTACTGCTTTGCCGGAAAAGCGGATTTGGGTTACGGAGAGTATGGAATCCCATGGTTTGAACTCTATGAAAAGATTTTAACCGGAGAGGCATAAGAATGAATGAAGAACTAAAGGATTATTTATCATTGATACAGCCGCCTGATAAGAAAGCAATAGAGGCAGCACGTCTGCGCTGGGCCCATGTAGCCAAGCCTTTAAACAGCCTTGGCGTGTTGGAAGATGATATTGTAAAAATTGCGGGAATCAGAGGAAACTCACTGGTGACCATAAAAAAACGGGGACTTCTGATTCTGTGTGCAGATAACGGAATTGTGGAAGAAGGTGTTACCCAGACCGGTATGGAAGTTACTGCAGTGGTGGCAGAAAACATGACACGAGGCAACAGCAGTGTGTGTATTATGGCAAAACGGGCAGGAGTGGACGTATTTCCAGTTGATATGGGGGTTGCAAGAGATCTGGAGTCCGGTTCCACCTATCCTTTAATAAACAAAAAAATAGCATATGGAACAAAAAATTTTAGTAAGACAAATGCAATGACCAGAAATGAAGCTGTGCAGGCAATCATAACAGGAATCGAACTAATGGGCGATCTCTCAGAAAAAGGGTATGATCTGGCGGCAACCGGAGAAATGGGAATTGGAAATACAACTACCAGCAGTGCGGTTGCAGCACTTCTGCTAAAGCAGGACCCCACGGGGCTGACCGGAAGGGGTGCTGGGTTAAATGATTCCGGTCTGAGGCAGAAACGAAAGGTAATTCAGGAGGCGGTAGCCAGATATAGTTCCAATTGTCAGGATGAAATTGATATCCTGTCAGCAGTGGGCGGTTTTGATCTGGCTGGTATGACGGGAATATTTTTAGGAGGAGCCATTTACCACATTCCTGTACTTTTAGATGGTTTCATATCAGCAGTTGCAGCACTTTTGGCAGAACGGATTTATCCAGGGTGCCGGGATTTTATGATCGCCTCTCATGTATCAGCAGAACCCGCAGGACACATTCTTCTGGAAGAACTGGAATTGTCTCCTCTTATTCAGGCTGGAATGTGTCTGGGAGAAGGGACGGGAGCGATTGCAGCAGTTCCGCTGCTTCAGATGGCGATAGATGTATATTGTACCATGAGCTCTTTTGAAGATATCGAAATCGAGGCTTATAAACCCATGGAGGATCCGTCATGACTGCCCTGATTATCGGAGGAAGCGGGAGCGGAAAATCAGAATACGCAGAAAATCTGGCGGTTTCTCTGGGCGGAGACAGAAAAGTCTATATTGCCACCATGAAACCGTGGGATGAGGAGTGCAGAAACAGAATCTTAAGACACCGGAAAATGCGTGAAAAAAAGCAGTTTGAGACGGTAGAATGTTACCGTAGTTTAAAAAATCTGGTTTTTAAATCAAGACCTTCCGTTGTTCTTCTGGAATGCATGTCCAATCTGGTTTCTAATGAGCTGTTTGGCCTGTGGGAAGAAGGAGACTTGCCGGTTCTTGATAAAAAAACAGCTGCAGCGGAGATTGCAGAAGGAATCCTTAATTTAGAGCGGCAGACCGATCATCTGGTTATCGTGACAAATGAAGTTTTTTCTGATGGAGAACATTACAGCCCTGAAACCAATGAATACCGCAAGGTTCTTGGTAGCATCAATCAGCTTGTAGCAAACAGGGCTCATATGGTGGTGGAAGTAGTGGCAGGGATCCCTATAAAAATCAAAGAAGGAATTAATTGAAAAAAATCCTCAAGTATGTTATATTTATCACATAGTAGCATCCTGATACCAAAAACCAGTTTTGAGGTAGAAGGTTCGGCAATTGAGGAATTGTTTGTTTGCCGCGCCTGATAGGCGCGGCTTTTCTTGTTCAAAGGAGAAAAGGAAGACGGAAAGAAGGGGATAAGCATGGAAACAAGAATTGCTGTGATCGGTATTGTTGTGGAGGTGGAAGATTCTGTAGAGATTTTAAACGAAATTCTACATGAATACCGACATTACATCATCGGACGTATGGGAATTCCATATCCGAAAAAAGGAGTGAGCGTCATCAGCATTGCGGTAGATGCTCCTCAAAGTACTATTTCCGCACTTACCGGAAAGATCGGGAAGTTAAGTGGAATCAGTTCCAAAACAGCCTATCAGAATGTGAATGCTTAGAAGTACAAAAAAACACTGACGGGAAAGCAGATGCTGACCCAAAAGAAAGGGTGAATTACTATGTATGATCCAAAATCGCTGAAAGCGGAAGAATTCATTTCTCATGAAGAAATTCTGGAAACTCTTGATTATGCGGAACAGAACAAAAACAACGTGGAGCTGATTGATCAGATTATTGCAAAGGCCAGAGAATTAAAGGGGCTGACCCACAGGGAGGCTTCCGTTCTTTTAGCCTGCGATATCCCGGAAAAGATCAAAGAACTTTACGATCTTGCAGAAGAGATCAAAAAGAAGTTTTACGGTACCCGGATTGTGATGTTTGCACCTCTCTATCTGTCCAATTACTGTGTAAATGGCTGTACCTATTGCCCCTATCATTTAAAGAACAAACACATTGCAAGAAAGAAACTGACACAGGAAGAACTGGCCAGAGAAGTTGTTGCCCTTCAGGACATGGGGCATAAACGGCTTGCCCTTGAAGCTGGAGAAGATCCTGTTAATAACCCCATTGAATACATTCTGGAATGCATCAATACCATTTATTCCATCAAACATAAAAACGGTGAAATCCGCAGAGTGAATGTGAACATCGCAGCTACGACCGTGGAAAATTACCGGAAGTTAAAAGATGCCGGAATCGGAACCTATATATTATTCCAGGAAACATATCACAAGGAAAGCTATGAAAGCCTTCACCCAACAGGACCAAAGCATAATTACGATTACCACACAGAGGCCATGGATCGGGCTATGGAGGGCGGTATTGACGATGTTGGAATCGGAGTTTTATTTGGACTGGAACGGTACAAATATGAATTTGCAGGCCTGTTAATGCATGCGGAGCACTTAGAGGCAGTTCACGGAGTAGGTCCTCATACCATCAGTGTCCCACGAATTAAGAGTGCTGATGATATTGATCCCAATGCTTTTTCTAACGGAATTAGCGACGATATTTTTGCAAAGCTGTGCGCTCTGATCCGTGTTTGTGTTCCGTACACTGGCATGATCGTATCCACCAGGGAGAGCCAGAGTGTGAGAGAAAAGGTGATTCGCCTTGGCGTTTCCCAGATCAGCGGCGGTTCCAGAACCAGTGTAGGCGGATATGAGGAGGAGGTTCGTCCTACCGATACAGAGCAGTTTGACGTTTCGGATCAGAGAACCCTTGATGAGGTGGTACACTGGCTGATGGATTTAGGCTATATCCCTTCCTTCTGCACGGCATGTTACAGAGAAGGAAGAACCGGTGACCGTTTTATGAGCCTTTGTAAAAGCGGTCAGATTCAAAACTGCTGCCAGCCAAACGCATTGATGACATTAAAGGAATATTTAATGGACTACGCTTCCGAGGATACACGGAAAGTAGGCGAGGCGTTAATTGCTGCTGAATTAAATAATATCCCCAAAGAGAAGGTAAGGCTGATCTGTGAAGATCATCTGGAAAAGATTGAAGCTGGAATCCGGGATTTCCGGTTCTGATACCCCGCAGACGACATAAAAGAGGAGATAGACATGGGATTAAATGAGACGCCGTCATCTGAGAGAATTCATATTGGCTTTTTTGGCCGCCGCAATGCAGGAAAATCAAGTGTAGTCAATGCAGTAACCGGACAGGAGTTGTCAGTGGTATCAGATATCAAAGGAACCACAACAGATCCCGTTCACAAATCCATGGAACTTCTTCCCATGGGACCGGTAGTAGTTATCGATACACCAGGATTTGATGATGAAGGTATCCTGGGAGAGATGCGGGTGCGCAAGACGAAGCAGATCTTAAACCGTGTAGACTGTGCTGTCCTGGTGGTAGATGGAACTGCAGGAAAGACAGAAGTGGACGAGCAGCTGATCGGATTGTTTAAAGAGAAGAATATTCCTTATGTAGTTGCGTATAACAAGTCGGATCTTATAGGGGAGGGCGATTATGAAGATGGTCTTTCTGTCAGCGCCCAGACGGGATTTCGGATTCATGAACTGAAAGAACGGATTGGAGTTCTGGTCAATACAGGAGACATGAAGATGCGAATTGTAGGGGATTTGCTAAAGCCCTTTGATCTTGTAATTCTGGTAATCCCCATTGATTCTGCAGCTCCAAAGGGCAGAATTATTCTGCCACAGCAGCAGACCATGAGAGATATATTAGAGGCCGGAGCGGTTGCCATATCTGTTAGAGATACGGAGTTAAAGGAGACCATTGAAAAGCTTGGGACGAAACCTTATCTGGTTATAACAGACAGTCAGGCATTTGAACAGGTGAATAAGGATACGCCGGATGACATTCTCCTGACCTCGTTTTCCATTCTGATGGCAAGATACAAAGGCTTTTTAGAAGATGCGATCAAAGGAGTGGCAGCAATCAGCACGCTAACGGATGGAGATAAAGTTCTCATATCAGAGGGCTGTACCCACCACAGACAGTGTGATGACATCGGTACGGTGAAACTGCCCCGATGGCTGAAGGAATTTACGGGTAAGGATCTTGTGATTGAAACATCATCAGGCAGAGAGTTCCCGGAAGAACTTTCTGACTATAAGCTGATTATTCACTGCGGCAGCTGTATGTTAAATGAGAGGGAGATGGTTTACCGCAGAAAGACAGCGGCGGATGCAGAAGTGCCCTTTACCAACTATGGAACTGCCATTGCTTATATGAAGGGGATTTTAAAAAGAAGCTTAGAGGTGCTTCCGGATCTGGAAAAACTGATTTAGGCAAGATTCATTAATAGGGCTGCCGCATTAAGGACCATGGTGTCTTTGAATGCGGCAGCCTGAATGTTTTAAGGTGTTGTTAAATGATGGGTTAAAAGCTGTCGGAATGCGCTGATTTCATTTTCTGATGCAAAAATGCGTTTTGGTATTAAGGTGTAGGTACGCTTTTTCTGAATAATATAAAAATAGTCCTTGTTTTCCATATAGTGCTTGTAGACATCCCAGGATAAGGTAGAGTGGATGCCGTGTGCATCAAACGTGATTTTATCGTCTTCAAACAGCAGTTTATAGGGATGATGGAGTTGTTCATACTCCTGATAAAACATGTAAGGACGTATGAAAAAGACTGCAACGAATGTAATATTAAAAAAATATATAACGATAGCCAGTATGATATAAACCCTGGTAAAACCGTATTGATAGAATAAATAGAACGGAATCAGTAAAGAAAATGCCATAATGACCAGATCAAATTTCCTAATTACTTTTGTCAGGAAAATAAATTTCCTCCAGCCGTCTGCATACTCATTTCTTGTATAAGTGAATTCCAATAACATACATTTTCCCCCGTATAATTGATGATTTAAGTTTATCATAAAAGTTGAAAAAGGAAAAGAACCATGATTGAAAGTTGAAAAAGTTGAAAGCACTGCTGTTTATTTTTGCCTCGTCGTTATGAGCAGGGGCAGAGATGACTTCTTTTCGGCTCCCCTGCCACGTATTCCTGACTTTCCGACCTCTCTAATCCCTAATTTTGGCATAGAAGCAATTGACTCTTTATTCTTGCCCCGCCGTCTTGCAGCTCGTGAGGCAAGACAAAGTCTTTTTCCTACACATGCCCAATATCCACATTTTTATTGTCCTTTTCTATACTATTTGAGGCATAGCAGCAGACAGTTCTCTTCCTATGCCCTATAAAGATATTCAAAACCTAAGCTGCACCCCTCTGAACCTCTTCAGTCTAAACTGGAACATGATTAGGAAATGACATTTACCAGATTTTGTGATATTATATTTTTTAATGGCTGTAAGATGCTAAATACTAAGTTGTTTAATAGAAAGAAAGGGGCAGTACCATGAATCTACCAGGCAGTATGATGATAGCGTTTTCCATGTATTCCAGGATTCCTGTGCCCCAGGTTCAGTGGACAAAAGAGCGGATGAAATATGCCATGTGCTTTTTCCCCCTCATAGGAGCTGTAATCGGTTTAATGGAGTACGGTGCCATCCTCCTTTTTCGTACCATGGGATTCCTCTTTTTGGCACAGATACTGCCTATCGTTATTCCTGTAGTGGTTACAGGCGGAATCCATATGGATGGATTATTAGATGTAATTGATGCAAAATCTTCTCACGGTGAAACAGAGAAAAAACTGGAGATACTAAAAGATCCCCATACAGGAGCCTTTGCGATCATTGGATGCGGAATCTATTTCCTTTTATATCTGGCATTTTTTATGGAAATGAGACCAGTTATGATCCCTGCATTTTGTATTACGTTTGTTATAACCAGATCGCTAAGCGGGCTCTCTGTTGTTACCTTCCCCATGGCGAAAAAAAGCGGCCTGGCTGCAGTATTTTCAGATGGAGCTCATAAAAGAGTGGTTGGAACTGTTATGATTCTTTATCTTATTATTTCTTTGCTTGCAGTATGGCTCCTGACAGGAACTCTGGCAGTCTTATGCGTTTTTGCCGTATCGTTTGCGGTGTTTTTATATTATTACCACATGTCAAAACGGGAATTTGGGGGTATTACAGGAGATCTTGCAGGATATTTTCTCCAGGTCCTGGAGCTGGCTCTTGTGATGGGACTGGCTATTCTGTCCCATATGAAATGATATCGGTATCAGAAAGGAATTGGAATGAAATTAATTATCGGAGGAGCATGGCAGGGGAAGCTTGACTATGCCCTGCAAATCGCAAATATAGAAACGAAAGATAGTGAAAAGGTTGCAGAGGGCGCCACAGATCCCTGTGAGGCAGCTCTTGAATGCACAATCATTCATAATTTTCATGATTACGTCAGAAGACTGTTACAAGAAGAAAAAGACCTCGACCAGATGATTCAGGAAATTGTGGATCATAATCCGGATGTGATTATTACCATAAATGAGCTTGGCTGCGGGATCGTACCCGAAGATCCATTTGACAGGCGGTGGAGGGAAAGCGCTGGAAGAGCGGCAGTGAAACTGGCAAAACACAGCGGCGAAGTTTACCGCATGGTATGTGGGATTCCTGCCCGGATAAAATAGAAGAGAAAAAGGACTGACTTATGTTTAAATATCATTTAATAGCGGTTCTGATTGGCTGCTTTCTGGATGCATGCCTTGGAGATCCCTTATTCTTGTGGCACCCGGTTTGTGGAATCGGAAACCTGATAAGCTGGCTGGAGAAAAAATTAAGACCCCGGTTTCCTGAAAATGAAGCAGGGGAAAGACAGGCAGGTGTATGGCTGGTTTTGTTGGTCCTGCTTGCAGCAGGAGGAAGTTCCTTTGCGCTCTTAGCTGTTTCTTACGGCATTTCGCCCATCGCCGGAGTGGCTCTGGAAAGCATTATGTGTTTCCAGATGATGGCGTGGCATTCCTTAAGGAAAGAGAGTATGAAGGTATACCGTGCATTTTTAAAACAGGATACCGAAGAGGCAAGGCATGCGGTATCCATGATCGTGGGCCGTGATACGAAAACTCTCACTGATATGGGGATAACAAAAGCAGCGGTGGAAACTGTTGCGGAGAATACCTCTGATGGTGTGATTGCACCTTTAATTTTCATGACCCTCTTTGGAGGAACTGGTGTGTTTCTTTATAAGGCAGTGAACACCATGGATTCCATGGTAGGTTATAAAAATGACCGGTATCTTTGGTTTGGACGGTGTGCTGCAAAACTGGATGATCTGGTTAATTTTATTCCGGCCCGTGTATCCGCTTTTTTCATGCTGGCGGCAGGTTATTTATGCCAGCTGTTTTTCGGCAGTAAGTTTAATGGGAATAATGGTTTCCGGATCTGGAAACGTGACCGTTTTAATCACAAAAGTCCTAACTCCGCACAGACAGAATCTGCATGTGCAGGAATTCTTCAGATTGAACTGGCTGGAAATGCATGGTATTTTGGAACCTTATATGAAAAACCTGTGATCGGAGATCCGGTGAGGGCAGTGGAGTATAAAGATATCGTTAGAACTAACACACTGATGACCGTTACTTACATACTGGCGCTGATTCCTGTTGGAATCCTGCTTTTTATCACATTTTAGAAGATACACATAATTGGGAGAAATAAATATGGAATATCAGCATGGAGGAGACATTTACACCAACCAGGTTACCATGGATTATTCAGCGAATATCAATCCTCTTGGGCTTGCAAAAGGTGTTAAAAATGCATTATTACAGGCGGTAGAAAACTGTTCCTGTTATCCGGACAGCCGCTGCGGCAAATTAATCACAGACCTGGGAGCTTTCCATGGTTTTTCCAAAAAGCAGCTTATTTGTGGAAATGGAGCGGCAGATTTGATTTTTCAGATTGTACAGGTTCTAAAACCCAGAAGGGCTCTGTTAATTGCCCCTTCCTTTCTGGAATATGAACAGGCTTTAGAGACGGTTTCTGCAGAAATTGAATGGTATGATTTAAAAGAGAGAGATGGATTTCACTTATCTGTAAAAGAAATAACCAGATGGCTGAAAGAAAACGATCAGGAAGTAGATATGTTATTCCTGTGCAATCCCAATAACCCCACTGGGTTTGCACTCCCAAAAGAGGAGATGAAAGAACTTCTTGACGTTTGCTCAGAAAAAGGAATCTTTTGTGTAATAGATGAATGCTTTAATGAATTTCTCGATGATCCAAAATCTCATTCCGTACTGGAATTAATTTCAAAGGGCGGCTATGACCATGTATTTGTTTTGAAAGCATTTACAAAAATTTATGCCATGGCAGGAGTCCGACTTGGGTATGGGATAACCACAAACGAGAAAACCATAGAACTCATGAACCGGATCCGCCAGCCCTGGAGCGTGTCTGCTCTTGCTCAGGCAGCCGGTGAAGCAGCTCTTGGTGAAACGGAATATGTAAAAGAAACAAGGAAGCTGATTTCCCGTGAACGGGAATACTTAAAGAAAAACTTAAAAGATCTGGGCTTTCTGGTATATGATTCTATGGCAAACTATTTGTTTTTTAAAGATACAAGAGAAGAAGCCCGTAATGTGGAAAAGCTTTTATACAATGAATTGCTTGACAGGCAGGTACTCATAAGGTCCTGTTCCAATTACAGAGGGCTTGATCATGCTTATTACCGAATCTGTGTCAAACAGAGAATGGAAAATGATGCATTTCTTGCAGTATTAAAATCCATACTGACAAAAGGAGAATGAGAACATGGCAAAGACAATTATGATTCAGGGGACCATGTCCAATGCAGGCAAAAGTCTGATTACAGCAGGATTATGCCGGATTTTTAAGCAGGATGGATACCGGGTGGCACCTTTTAAATCCCAGAATATGGCACTTAATTCTTTTATTACAGAGGAAGGACTTGAGATGGGGCGGGCGCAGGTAGTACAGGCTGAGGCAGCAGGCGTTAAGCCGGTAGCAGCCATGAATCCGGTTTTACTAAAACCCACCAATGATACCGGTTCCCAGGTAATTGTCAATGGCGTATCCATCGGCAACATGCCTGCTAAAGAGTATTTTGCATATAAAAAGAAACTGATACCGGAAATAAAAAAAGCGTTTGACACACTGTCAGAGTTATACGACATTATTGTAATTGAAGGCGCAGGAAGTCCGGCAGAGATCAATCTAAAGCAGGAAGATATTGTCAATATGGGAATGGCTAAGATGGCGGATGCACCAGTGCTGCTTGTGGGAGATATTGACCGGGGCGGAGTATTTGCGCAGCTTTATGGCACTGTTATGCTTTTAGAGCCGGAAGAGAGAGACAGAATCGGCGGTCTTATCGTAAATAAATTCCGGGGAGATAAATCCATATTAGAACCTGGTCTTGACATGATAACAGAACGGCTTCACATACCGGTGGCTGGAGTGGTTCCTTATATGGATGTGGATATCGAGGACGAAGACAGCCTTGGAAATCATCTTTCCATAGCTGCAAAAACAGAGGGAGCAGAGGTAGAGATAGCGGTCATCCGTTTTCCTAGAATCTCTAACTTTACAGATTTTTCTGTATTCACTACCATACCGTCTGTGGCTCTTCGCTATGTGGATTCTGTATCGGCTCTTGGAAAACCCGATCTTGTGATTTTGCCGGGAAGCAAGAACACCATAGAGGATCTTCTCTGGATGCGTCAGAATGGTCTGGAGGCCGGAGTATTAAAGCTGAGTTCATCAGGAATTCCGGTGTTTGGAATCTGCGGCGGCTTTCAGATGCTTGGAGAACAGTTAAAGGATCCGCTGGCAGTGGAGTCTGATTCCGGTCTTTCCTCTGTACGGGGCATGGGGCTGCTTCCCATACGGACTGAATTTGGAGCAGAAAAAACCAGAACAAGAGTGACTGGTTCCTGTACGGCAGTGGAAGGAATCTTTGAAGATTTATCAGGAATGAATATAGAAGGCTATGAAATTCACATGGGTCAGACAGAACGTGCCCTGCCGCCCTTATCCTATGTGATGGAAAGCCAGTCCGGTTCCCATCTGGCAAAGATGGACGGCTGTCAGAGAAAGAACGTATACGGAACCTATATTCACGGTTTCTTTGACAGTGATCAGATTGCAGATACCATTGTAGGAGCGCTGAGAAAGAAAAAAGGCCTGCCCAGCCAGCCGGGCACGGCTTTCAGCTTTAAGGATTATAAAGAAAAACAGTATGACAGACTGGCAGACCTTTTGCGGGAGAGCCTTAATATGGACCGGATTTACAGCCTTATGGGATTAACCGGTAACAACGGAGGAAAGAATGGAATTTAGAGAACTGGAACGGGTTCGCCCTGAAGAAATAGAAAAGAGAAGTTTTGAAATCATAACACAGGAACTGGGTGATAAGAAACTGGATCCCGAGCAGGAACTGGTAATCAAACGGGTGATTCATACAACGGCAGATTTTGATTATGCCGATCAGCTCATATTTTCGCCCCACGCGGTGAAGCTTGGAATAGAAGCATTAAAAGAAGGAATTCCGGTAATTACTGATACCAACATGGGAAAAGCGGGAATCAATAAAAAAGCACTGGAACGTGCAGGCAGCAGCGTCCACTGCTTTATGGCGGATGAGGATGTGGCAGAGGAAGCGAAAAACAGGCAGACGACGAGAGCTCATGCCAGTATGGATAAGGCGTCCAGATTGTCAAAGGAATGTATTTTTGCCATTGGCAATGCACCCACTGCCCTGGTTCATCTTCATGAGCTGATACAGGAAGGAATCATAAAACCCAGATTAATCATCGGTGTACCGGTGGGGTTTGTCAATGTAATCCAGTCCAAAGAGATGATTTTATCTCTTCCCGATGTGCCCTATATTGTGGCAAGAGGAAGAAAAGGCGGCAGTAATGTAGCAGCAGCAATTGTCAACGCAATGCTTTATCAGATTTCATAACAGCAAGGTTTCTTAAAGGGGTAAAACAGCATGGATCTATACAGTATCATTTTAGTGGATGATGAGGAAGAAGTCCGCAAAAGCATTATAAAGAAAATTGAATGGCAGTCCGCTGGATTTAAAGTGGTGGGTGACGCAGAAAACGGGGAAGATGCAATAGAAAAAATAGAGGTGCTGGAGCCAGATGTGGTGCTGACGGATATCCGGATGCCTTATATGGATGGTCTTGCACTGGCAGAGAAAGTAAGACTGCGTTATCCGTCTATGAAAGTTGTTATTTTTTCCGGATACGACGATTTTGAATATGCCCAGAAAGCAATTAAGCTAAATGTGACGGAATACATTTTAAAGCCTGTTAATGTGGAGGAGCTTACCTCTATTTTAAAAAGAATTAAAAGCAACCTTGACCGGGAAATCGAGGAAAAACGAAATATTAACAGGCTCAGGGAAAATTACAGAAAGAGCCTTCCTGTATTCCGGGAGCAGTTCTTTAATGATCTGGTACACAAGAACCTTTCCAACGAAATAGCAGAGCAAAAGCTAAAAGAATACGATATCCCCATCGCAGGCGCATGGAAATGGATTATAGCAGCCGTTTCAGTTGAACGGAGTGAGGTAAATGATACTCTGAGTCTTCACAGTGAGGAGGAGCTGATCCCTGTATCCGTTATGCAGATTATCAGGGAAAAGCTGGAAGGATATTGCAGATTTGCGTTGTTTCAGTCTGTTTTGGAAGCCGAGATGGTAGTGGTGGTAGCTCTCGATGACGATTTTATCACCGGACTGATCGACGTATTTGGAGATATCTGCAAGGAAACAAAAAGGATTCTGGAGGTTCCCGTTACCATAGGAATCGGTCACAGCTGTGAGGAACTATCCAATATCCCATACGCATACCAGTCGGCGATTGATGCTCTTGGCTATAAGGCAATCGCAGGAAAAGGCAGTACCATTTATATCAATGATATGGAACCGGTGGGAAGCGGAAAACTGGAATTCGACAGTGTGTTGGAGGCAGATCTGATTTCAGCCATTAAGTTTGGTCCTGATGGGAAGATTGAAGCTGCTGTGACACAGATTATTCAGAAAATGGAATGTGCAAAAGTGCATTTCAGACAGCAGCAGGTTTATATGTTCGGAGTATTAAACAGTGTGATACAGATGGTACAGCAGTATGATCTTGATCTGGAAGAAATCATGGGCTGGGATTTAGAGTCCATGACATTCTTTGATAAGATGCAAAAAGGGGAATTTGGCACCTGGCTTTACAAGGCTGCAGAAAAAATCAATCAGGCGATTAATCAGGAACGTGATCTTACCACCAGACAGGTGATTCAGGAAGCGAGACAGTATATTATGGATCATTATCAGAATCCGGATTTATCGGTTGAAATGATCTGCCGCCATCTGCATATGAGTCCGGCTTATTTTTCCACATTGTTTAAAAAGGAAACCGGACAGGCCTATATCGCCTATTTAACTGATCTTAGGTTAAACAAGGCAGTGGAGCTGTTAAACAAAACCGAGGATAAAACCTATGTCATTGCAGCAAAGGTGGGGTATCCGGAGCAAAACTATTTCAGTTATGTGTTTAAAAAGAAATTTGGAGTTTCACCTACTAAATTTCGCGGAGTGAGGTAATGGAAAAGAAAAATAACAGCATTCGTTATACCATTTTCGTATATTTTACCATAACGGCCCTTGCCGCTGGCCTGCTTATTTCCCTTTCCTTATACCAGCGTCTTTCCTCTCAGGTTGCAGAGGTGGTACAGGAGGAAAATCAGAGTCTGATTAATCAGGTGGCAAGGTCTGTGGAATCCTATTTACGGACCGTTATGAAACTATCGGATTCTCTTTATTATGGGGCTGTGAAAAATGCAGACCTTTCTTCCCAGTCCATTAATAATGAGATCACTCTTCTGTACGACAACAATAAGGACAATGTGGATAACATTGCCCTTTTCACCCAGGGCGGAGCAATGGTGGAATCTGTTCCTGCAGCAAGACTGAAAAAGAATCTTAATATAACAGGGGAGAAATGGTTTGCCAATGCTCTCGAAAAAACGGAGAACCAGCATTTTTCCGATCCCCACGTCCAGTATATATTTGAAAACAATGAAAACCAGTACCGATGGGTGATCTCCCTGTCCAGAGCGGTGGAGCTGACGGAAGGAACCTCTACCACCCAGGGCGTTTTGCTGGTGGATTTAAGCTATTCCAGTCTGGAACATTTATTTGAAGGAGTCACTACAGGTAAAGGCGGCTATGTCTACCTGATCGGAAGCGACGGAGAGATCCTGTATCACCCAAGAATTCAGTTAATTGACTCAGGCCGGCTGAAGGAAAACAATCAGGTGGCATCCGGATATAAGGATGGAATTCACCGTGAAGTTTTTGAAGGGGATAACAGAATTATAACGGTAAAGTCAGTGGGTTATACAGGCTGGAAAATCGTGGGGGTTACGCCTAAGAGTGTAGTTTCCTTAAATACCATCAAAACCAGGCTTTTTATTGTATTCATGATTACTCTTATCTTATTTATACTTGTACTGATCAACTCCTATATCTCATCTCGTATCACAAATCCTATCAAGGAGTTGGAAAAATCCGTAGGAATCCTGGAAGAAGGGGATTTGGAAACTGCAGTTTCCATCGGAGGCTCTTATGAAATTCAGCATTTGGGTAATTCCATTAAAAATATGGCAATTCAGATTCGCGTCCTGATGGATGACATCGTGACGGAACATGAGGCCAAACGGAAACAGGAATTTGATACCCTGCAATCACAAATTAATCCCCATTTTTTATACAATACTCTGGACATTATCGTCTGGATGATTGAAAATGAACAAAAGAACGAAGCAGTTAAGGCGGTTACAGCACTTGCCCGGTTTTTCCGCATCAGCTTAAGTAAAGGAAAAAGCATTATTACGGTCCGGGATGAACTGGAACATGTAAGAAGCTATTTAATGATCCAGCATATGCGCTTTAAAAATAAATTCTCCTATGAAATTCAGGCAGAGGAAGAATGTATGGAATTAACCAGTTTAAAACTGATTCTGCAGCCACTGGTGGAGAACGCCATCTATCATGGCATGGAATTCATGGATGGGGAGGGGGAAATAAAATTATCGGTGATGCGAAAGGAAGATGATCTGATTATCCGGGTTTCTGACAATGGCCTGGGTATGACAGAGGAACAGGTGAAAAGCCTCTTTTCCCATGAAGTTCATGTCACCTCGAAAAAGGGTTCCGGTATTGGGGTGAAGAATGTGAATGAAAGAATCAAGCTTTATTTCGGGGAAAATTACGGGTTAACCATTGATTCAGAGCCTGATGAGGGAACCACCATTACCATTCTTCTCCCTGCTGTTCCTTATGATTCCGTTTTAGAAAAGGAGAAGCGATCATGACAAAACAGGAAAAAATTTTATGGGTTATTTTGCCGGTAGTGCTTGTGATCCTGTTTCTTTTGTCCTCCACGGATTTGATCATTAAGGAAAAAAAGACGGTCATTTATCCGATTTCCATTATTATCAGCGATACCTCTGATGATTATTTTGCTAATTTCAGAAAAGGAGCGGATAAGGCGGCGGAAGAATATAATGTTGACGTCAGTTTCATTACCCTTTATGAAAAGGGAGATCAGGATCAGCAGCTGGAGCTGGTAAAACGGGAAATTAATGACGGAGCGTTAGCGGTTGTGTTAGTTCCGGTAAAGCCGGAAGAATGCGCAAAAAAAATGGATGATATGGTTTTAAACAGCCCTGCAGTTATTGTTGGTAACTTAATTCCCAATGAGAAGGTAAAAAGCGGGATTGCTCCGGATTTTGAAGAGGAAGGGCGTAAGCTGGGACAGGCAATTGCGAGAGAGAATTCTCCTGGTAAACCGGTATGGATCTTTATGGAAGGGTTAGACTATGGATACAACCGGGATATTTATGCAGGTGCAGAAAGTGAACTGAAAAATGCCGGTTTTACTGTGAAAATTTATAAAAAGACCATGGAAGAGACCTTTCGCAAAGCCATAGAAGGACTGGTCTATCCAGGGAACGAAAAAGTGATTATAGCAGCATTAGATACGAAAAGCCTGGATGAAACGGCAGAAATTATTGCAGGAAGTCCGGTTTATGGCAGTTATGTGGATGGTCTTTACGGGGTAGGAAGTACCACCAGACTTTTGACTGATCTGGACAATGGGGTGATAAAAGGACTGGTGGTAAGTGATCAGTTTGATGCGGGGTACAGAAGCATTGAAAAAGCGGTTGAGTCGGTCCACAGAGGATTTCAAAAGGAGCAGATTGTACTGGATTCTTATTATATCCGAAGAGAAGATTTAAGAGAGAGCAAATATGAAAAAATCTTATATCCGATTGACTAAATGGGGGAATAGAAATGAAAAAAAAATATGGAGTGCTGGCAGCGGTTATTCTTTTGTTTGTATGTGTTCTGGGCTTTTTTTATCAGAACTATAAATCCGGGAAAAAAGAAGGGAACAAAGCAGTTCGCATTGGGGTAACTTTATACCGGGGAGATGATTCATTTATTAATACCATAAGGGGAAAATTAGAAGATCAGGCCAAGGAATATGAAAAGAACACCGGGGTTAAGGTTGTCATGGAAATCGTGGATGCAAAGGGAAACCAGAATACCCAGAACAGCCAGGTAGACCGTTTTATTTCTCTTGGATATGATGCAATCTGCGTCAATATGGTTGACCGGTCGGCTGCATCAAATATTATCGGAAAAGCTATGGATGCAGATACGCCGGTAGTATTTTTTAACCGGGAGCCGGTAGAAGAGGATATGCGGCGCTGGGAAAAGCTTTACTATGTAGGAGAAAATGCAAAAGAGTCCGCTACACTTCAGGGGAATATGCTGGTAGAAGCTTACAAGGCTGATCCAACTTCTCTGGATATAAACGGAGATGGTAAGGTGAGCTATGTCCTTTTGGAAGGAGAGAGCAGTCATCAGGATTCTCTCATTAGAACCGAGTGGTCTATCCAGACGCTAAAGGATGGAGGGGTTCCTCTGGAAAAGATTACGGGCGCAATAGCAAACTGGGACAGAAGCCAGGCTTCTGCCTGGATGGAGCAGTGGCTGACCCAGTATCCGGGTGAAATTGAGGTAGTGATCTGCAATAACGATGATATGGCACTGGGAGCAGCGGATGCCATTGAACGCAAGGGAAGTTCCGGGCCAATCAAGGTAGTTGGTATTGACGGGACTCCCCAGGGAATAGAAGGCGTCCGGGAAGGAAAACTGTTTGGTACCGTACAATGTGACAGTGATGAATATGCCGGAGTAATATTTAAAATTGCGGCAGCGGAGGCTCTTGGTAAAAATGTACAGGAAACAGTGGATTTAAGCCGGGATAAGTATTATGAATGCAGACAAAATACCCTGACTGCCAAATAGGAAAACAGGAAAATTGGCATTTATCAATAAAAAATTATAAAAAAACTGAGTAAATCATGAAAAATCTAAAAAAATCGATACATATACCAAGAAAATTATATGGAATAGTGCACAAAATAAAGTTATAATGTGCATGTCGATGAGGTAAAAGTGCCAATCGAACACAATTATATAATGATAAGGGAGGATTTATCATGAGATTACTCAAAAAAGTAGTAGCAGTAGGTCTCGCTTCTGCAATGGTATTTTCCATGGCAGGCTGCGGTTCCAGCTCAAAGGCCACAACAGCAGCATCTGAGGCAGCCACCACTGCAGCAGAAACAAAGAAGGAAGAGACCAAATCAGCAGAAACTACTGCAGCAGCTGTTAAAGAAGCAGTAGGCGGGGATTTAGCTGATAAGAAAGTTGGTATTTCCATTTACAAATTCGATGATAACTTCATGACACTTTATCGTACAGAACTTCAGCGCTATTTAACTGAAGACCTGGGCTTTAAGAAAGATAATGTAGTAATTCAGGATGGTAAGGGCGATCAGGCAGAACAGACCAACCAGATCCAGAACTTCATTACCCAGAAATATGACGTACTTATTTTAAATCTTGTTCAGGCTTCCTCCGCTCCAGAAATCACAAATATGTGTAAAGAAGCAGGAATCCCTGTTGTTTACATTAACCGTGAGCCAGATCCAGAAGAAGAGCAGAGATGGAAAGATGAAAAGATCAATGCAACTTATGTAGGATGTGATGCAAGACAGTCCGGAACCTATCAGGGTGAAGAAATTCTTGAAACTTCCAACAAGGGCGATATCAACGGCGACGGCGTAGTTAACTACATCATGATCCAGGGTGACCCGGAGAACGTAGATGCACAGTACAGAACCGAATTCTCTGTAAAAGCACTCACTGACAAGGGCGTAAAAGTAAAAGAGCTCTTAAAACAGCGTGGTGACTGGGATCAGGCAAAAGCACAGCAGATTGCTCAGGATGCTCTGACACAGTATGGCGATCAGATCGAAGTTATCTTCTGTAACAACGATGCTATGGCACTTGGTGCACTTCAGGCAATCGAAGCAGCAGGACGTACTGTAAACAAAGATATCTATTTAGTAGGTGTTGATGCGTTAACAGAAGCTGTTCAGAACGTTATTGATGACAAACAGACTGGTACCGTATTTAACGATCATTTCTCTCAGGCTCAGACAGCAAGCGATATGGCTGCTAAGTTCTTAAAGGGTGATTCTGTTGAGAATGTTAACATGGTAGACTATATCAAAGTTACCAAGGCAAATGCACAGGATACTCTTGACAAATTAAAAAAATAATATCCAACAGCCGAAATTGCGGGTGTGTCGGTAAGGCACACCCGATTTTTAAAAGTTAGAGGTATCCCTTTATGTCCAAAAAACGGACGAATCAATGAAATACCTTAACAGGTATCCCTTTATGTCCGGAAAAACGGACGAATCAATGAAAGGAGAAGCGGGATGGCAGAGAATTACAGACTGGAAATGGTTGGAATCAGCAAATCCTTCCCTGGCGTCAAAGCGCTCGATAAAATCAATTTAAAAGTACGTCCCGGTACCGTTCACGCTCTGATGGGAGAGAACGGAGCAGGTAAGTCAACACTGATGAAATGCCTGTTTGGCATATACAAGATGGATGAAGGTGAGGTCCTGATTGATGGTGAGAAGGTGAACATTGCCAATCCGGATGAGGCACTTCACAAAGGCCTTGCTATGGTACACCAGGAACTTCAGCCGGTACCGGCTCGCTCTATTGCAGAGAATATGTATCTTGGACGGTTTCCAATATATAAAATAGGACCGCTTAAAGTAATTGATCATAAAACCATGAATGCAGAAGCAGAAAAATGGTTAAAAGATGTTAAAATGACGTTCAATCCCAAAGCAAAACTTGGGACCTTATCAATCGGACAAATGCAGTCAGTAGAAATTGCAAAGGCAGTCAGCCAGAATGCAAAACTGGTGATTCTGGATGAACCTACTTCATCACTGACTGATAATGAGGTAGAAGCACTGTTCCGTATTATCAGGGACTTAAAGTCCCGCGGAGTTTCTATGATATATATCAGCCATAAAATGGCAGAGATCAGACAGATTGCAGATGACATCACCATCATGCGAGATGGAACCTACGTTGGTTCATGGGAAGTGGCAGATATCTCTGACGAAGAGATTGTAAAACAGATGGTAGGAAGAGAACTGGGAAATGTTTATCCGCCAAAGGATGATTACCGGAAGGAAGAAACCGTTTTAAAGGTAAGCCATTTAAGTAGTATTCATGAACGTTCGTTTCAGGATTGTTCCTTTGAACTGAAAAAGGGAGAGATTCTGGGATTCGGAGGTCTGGTAGGAGCTCAGAGAACCGAATTAATGGAAGCCATATTTGGAATGAGGAATATTTCCGGGGGAGAAGTTGAAGTCCTTGGAAAAAAAGTTGAGATTAAATGCCCAAAGGATGCCATAGGCGATTCAGTGGGAATGATTACAGAAGACCGAAGAGGAAACGGTATCTTTGGATGCTTAAGCATTTCTGACAATACAGCCATTGCTTCTTACCGCAATTATACTACAGCGGGAGTGATTCAGAAGAAGAGAGTAGCATCGGTTGTAAAGGACAGCATTGCAAAGCTGAGTATAAAAACTCCAAACGACAGGACGCAGATCCAGTCCCTTTCCGGTGGAAATCAGCAAAAAGTAATTATTGCCAGATGGCTGGCAAGCAATCCTGAAATTTTAATCATGGATGAGCCGACGAGAGGTATCGACGTAGGCGCAAAGTATGAGATTTATCAGATTATGATTGACCTTGTAAAGCAGGGCAAATCCATCATCATGATATCCTCTGAAATGCCAGAGCTAATCGGTATGTCAAACCGGATTATCGTAATGTGCGGCGGACGAATCACAGGAGAAGTAGAGGATAGTGAGGCAACCCAGGAGAAAATCATGGCATATGCCACTAAATTCGATATAAACAAAACGGAAAATAATTCCAAACAGGAGGTTAAGTCATGACAGCTAAGAAGATAAATATGAAGGATTTCCTTATAAATAATGGAATCATCGTTGTCCTCATCCTGCTTGCCATTTTTACGGCAATAAAGCAACCATCATTCGCAACACCTGATAATCTAAAAAATATTGCCTTAAATGTGGCGCCCCGTTTCATCATTGCCTGCGGTGTATCAGGCTGCCTGATTACCAGAGGTACTGATCTTTCTGCAGGACGTATTGTAGGCCTTTCCGCCTGCCTTGCAGGGACTCTTTTACAGAAACCGGGCTACAGCGGCAAGTTTTTCCCCAATCTTCCAGACTTTGGTATCTGGTGGGTATTCGTAGTATTGTTAATCTGTATTTTAGTTGCTGCATTGTTTGGTCTGATCAATGGTCTGGTGATTTCATATCTGCAGGTTCCCGCTTTTATCGGAACTCTGGGTATGCAGCTGATTGTATATGGTGCCTGCCTTGTTTATACCAACGCAACACCCATCGGCGGTTACCGTCCAGCCTATACGGAAGTGGCAAAAGGAAGACTGTTTGGTTTCGTGCCTTATCTGTTTTTAATTGCCCTTGCAGTAGGACTTGTGATCTGGTTCGTTTATAATAAGACTCCTCATGGAAAATATATGTATGCCATCGGCGGCAATGAACAGGCAGCAGAAGTTTCCGGTGTTAATACCAAGAAAACAAAGATTATTATCTATGTAACAGCTGCTGCACTTTACGCACTGGGCGGCTTCCTGGTAGGTGCAAAATCAGGTGGATCTTCCGTTAACATGGGTATGGGATGGGAACTTGAAGCAATTGCAGCATGTACCATCGGAGGTGTATCTGTAAACGGTGGTATCGGTAAGGTATCCGGCGTTTTAATCGGTGTTCTTGTTTTTGAAATTTTAAAGACCTGTCTCCAGTATTTAGGAGTCAACACCAACTATCAGTACATTGCTCAGGGTATCGTTATCGTAGTTGCGATTGCTCTTGATATCAGAAAATATATTGCAAAAAAATAAATACTTACGAAAAAGCGTCTTGTCCGGTAGCAACTGCCGATTCAGGACGCTTTTTTGAAATTCACTGACTGTTAAAAACTACGGCATCTGGCTGAGCCGGCTGTTCTGGTATTCTCCGGATAAGGTGACATCTTTCCCAAACCAGGAAGGAGGAGTAAAGGAATGAGCTTCTTCAAGGCTTTCGAATTCAACCTCAGCAAGCATCAGCCCTTCATAGCGGCCTTCAAAAACATCCAGTTCGATGGTAAGATGATCGCAGTGTTCCACCGGAATTAAATATCTTCTTTTTGTAAGAACACAGCCGTCTGTTTTGCTGATTAAGTGACGATAGGAGTCTTCGTTTAAGGGAAGATTGTATTCTTCTCTAGCTAAAAGACCTTTGGATTTATAGGTTAGAATATAGGACTCATCCTCTTTTCTGACCCGCACGACAGGGTCTGTCGATAAATATCCCTGCTCAATAAAATGATAGGGAAATGACTCATAATTTTCCGGCGGACTGGTGATCAGATATTTGCGCTCGATTTCCATGAAAAACCTCCTGATTCCATGTATTGGACTATAAAACAGGGTTAGTATACCACAATAGGATAAAAAATAGAAGATAGTGGCAAAAAGAAGAAAAACGTGGTAATATGGAAAATACAGTAAAAATCAGGAGATTAATGATATGAAATGCTTGATAAGGCGGACAGCTTTCTTATTTCTGGTATTGGCAGTGGTTTTTGCAACAGGCTGCGCAGGAAAAAGTGCTGAGCCAAAATCTGGGGAAAGTTCGGACAAGGAAGCTGGTACGGAAGGAATTGAAGCGGCAGAAGGTCCTAAAATCGGCATAAGCATCTATCGCTACGATGACACGTTTATGAAGCTTTACCGGTCTGAATTAAAACAATATCTGGAAGAGACCTATCATGCCCAGATCATCATGCGCAATGCAGGCGGAGATCAGAATGAACAGAACCGGCAGATAAAGGAATTTATAGATAGTAAGTGTGACGGAATTATAATTAATCCTGTGGAGACCTCGGCTGCAGGAACAATCGCAGATACTTGCAGTCAGGGAGGTATCCCCTTGGTTTTCATTAACAGTGAGCCCAATGAATCAGAGCGCAAACGGTGGGAAGACCGTCATATGGCGGTTTCCAGTGTGGAAACGGATTCAAAGCAGGCGGGGACCTATCAGGGACAGATTATTCTTGAAACCCCACGTAAGGGTGACAAAAACAACGATGGAATCGTCTCTTACGTGATGATAAAGGGAGAGGAAGGCAGTGATGCAGCCCGATTCCGGTCAGAGTATTCCATCAAAGCACTGACAGAGGCAGGAGTAAAAACAGAAGAGCTTTTTTCAGGTATCGGAAACTGGAACAGGGAAGAGGGGAAAAAGCTTGCTGCGCAGGCTTTATCAACGTATGGTCCCAGAATTGATGTGATTTTCTGCAACAACGATGCCATGGCAAATGGAGCGCTGGAGGCGGTGGAAGAAGCCGGTATGGTACCAGGAAAAGATATCTCTTTAGTAGGCGTGGACGCACTTTTAGAAACCGTGGAATATATAAAAGAGGGTAAGATCACCGGAACGGTTTTAAATGACCATCAGGGCCAGTCTCAGACTGCTGCCGATACGCTGATCCGGCTGATTCGGGGAGAGGATGCCGAGACAAGATATCTGGTGGATTATATAAAGATTACCATGAACAGTACATTTCAAAATTGGAAAGGAGACGATTGATATGGGGAAGGTTTATGCGTTTTTAGCAGATGGGTCAGAAGAGGTGGAGCTGCTTGCTGTGGTTGATGTTCTGCTCAGAGGGGGTCAGGATGTAAAACTTGTATCAGTAACTGGTAAAAAGAATGTGACTGGAGCACACGGAATTAAGCTTCAGGCAGATGTTTTAATGGAGCAGACCAATTTAAAAGATGCAGATGTGCTATTTCTTCCGGGAGGCATGCCTGGAACCAGGAATCTGGGAGCCTGCCAGGAATTAGTATATGCACTGAACGAAGCGAATCAGGACAACCGCAGAATCGCTGCCATTTGTGCGGCTCCAAGTATTCTTGGAAGACTTGGAATGCTGGAGGGAAAAAAAGCTACCTGTTTTCCTGGATTTGAAGAGGAATTAAAAGGAGCTGACGTAGTAAGGCAGGGTGTGGTGACTGACGGTAATATTACAACAGCCAGAGGGCTTGGATATGCGCTTGATATGGGCATTGAGCTGTTGGCATTGCTGGTGGATAAAAATCATGCACGTAAAATAAAAGAGGCAATTCAATACGACCAGAACCCCATGTAACAGGCAGGAGAACTTATGAAAAAGAATTGGATAGTACCAATCGCTTTCGTTTCCTGCTTATTTCTGCTTGTCGGATGTGAGAAAAAGGACCCCTATGGACTCTCTCCCAAGGACCCTGTTACGATCTCAATCTGGCATTATTATAATGGTGTCCAGAAAGAAGAATTTGACAATCTGGTCAGGGCATTTAATGAAAATGAAGGCAGGGAAAAAGGAATTGTCGTGAAAGCTTATAACAAAGGAAGTATTGACGAACTGAGCAATACCATCAATGAGAGTATTGAACACAGGGTTGGTTCTGATCCCCTTCCAGATGTTTTTTCAGCTTACGCAGATAAAGTTTATGAGGTGGACCGAATGGGTCTGGCTGCAGATTTAAGTGAGTACCTTACCTCTGATGAGACATCTGAATATGTGGATGCCTACATGGAAGAGGGAAGATTCGGCGATAGTGATTCTGTTAAAGTATTTCCTATTGCCAAATCCACTGAGATACTGACTGTGAACAAGACGGACTGGGATAAGTTTGCAGCTGCTACTGGTGAGACGGAAGATGCATTCTCCACCTGGGAAGGGATCACCAGAGTATCCCAGTCTTATTACAAGTGGACGGACAGTCTGACAGATACTCCAGGTGATGGAAAAGCGTTTTTTGGCAGAGATGCGTTTGCTAACTATATGATTATTGGAAGTCTGCAGCTGGGACATGAGATATTTTCCGTGAAAGATGGGAAAACAGTTCTGGACTTCGACGAAGAAGCCATGAAAAAACTATGGGATAATTACTATGTCCCGTTTGTAAATGGATATTTTGGGGATTACGGCAGATTTAGAAGTGATGATGTAAAAACCGGACAGCTTGTGGCGTTTGTAGGAGCTACCAGCGGAATCTCTTATTTTCCCACCTCTGTAACCCTTGAAGACGGAACAAACTATGAGATTGAAAGCAAACTGTATCCTCTTCCCGGATTTGCAGGTACGGTTCCCTGTGCTGTTTCACAGGGAGCAGGAATGATGGTTCTAAAATCAGAGGAAAAGCGGGAATATGCAGCTGTCTGCTTTTTAAAATGGTTTACCGATACCAGTCAGAACATGAAGTTTGCCATTGGCTCCGGTTATCTGCCTGTAAAAAAAGCAGCGGCGGAGCAGTCACTTCTAAAGCCTTTTTTACAGGAGGCTGGAGAAAATAGTGCGGTGTCACAGAACCTGATTATTGGGCTTGATACAGCAAACAGGTACAGACTTTATACTTCCAAACCCTTTCAGGGAGGAGACCGTGCAAGAGAGATCCTTCAGACGTCCATGGTTTTAAAGGCAAGAGAAGATTACCAGAAGATTGAGGAACTGGTGACGCAGGGGACTGACAGAGAGAGGGCGGTTGCTGATTTCGTAACAGATGAGAATTTTAATCAATGGTACGAAGATACCAGGATGCAATTGGAAACAGTCATCGGAGAGTAATTTATGAGAGAAAAGAAAAGTGAGTCCATACGAACCCGTTTGCTTGGACCGCTGCTGATTTTGCTGGTTGTGCAGGCTGCAGTGATTGCCGGTACCGTGCTTTTCGGCGGAGTTTCTGTTAAATTAAAAAATAATGAAATCCACATTTTAAGCCAGAATACAGAGAACATCCGGGTTGACTTAGAGAAGGAGACTCTTTATCACTGGATTGTTATGCTGAACCATTCATCCTTTGTTTCTGATGAAGTAGAGCAGATTCTAAAGAAAAACGGGAGCAGTCCACCTGATATTTCAAAAGACTACAGGCTGAACCGGGAAATTGTGGAACAGATTATAGAGAAATCCATAGACATGCTTCATATGAGTTATGCGACCGGAGTTTATTTTGTTCTAGATGGTCCGGCAGCAGCCAATAGTTCCAATGATGTAAAAGCGGGATTTTACATAAGAAACTCCAATACGGGAGGATATTTAACAGACAATTCTTCTCTTCTGATGGAGCGGGGATTACCCTCTGTGGCAGAAAAATATAAAATTCCGCTGGATTCCTTCTGGGAGATAGGATTTAGTAACGGAGGAGATTTAAAAAACAGTGAGTTTTACCAGAAGCCTCTTGACCTGGCCTTACAGACGGGAACCAATAAGGCTGATTCTTTAAATCAGGCTTATTTAAGTCAGCCTTTTCGCTTAAGTCCAAGAGATATGCCCGTTATCACCTATTCAGTTCCGGTTATTTTAAGCGATGGGACAGTTGCGGGAGTATGGGGACTTGAGATGACCTTAAACCAGCTGGGACAGATATTATCGGAGAAACAGACCAACAGCAGCTTTGAAGAATGCTGGCTTCTTGGAATGCGGGATAAAGAGACAAAAACAATTGTTCCAGTGATTGATTCCGGTTATCTCTACAATCAGTATTTTAATGATGATAAAAATCTGTCTTATATAGACAACGATAAGAAATCAGTCAGCGAAATAGAATCGTCTGATGGAACAAAGTGGTATGCCAGTATTAAAAGCCTAGATGCTTATGCCAATAACGGTGTAATGGAAAAGGAAGACTGGGTGCTTGTGGGTATGGCAAAGCAAAAAGATCTGCTTGCATTTTATAATGCCATTCGACGTATGTTGTTTAGTACCATGCTGGTTCCGATTCTATTCAGCTTTCTGGGAACGTTTGTTATTGGTAAGATTGTAACGGAACCCATACGCAGACTGTCTTTCGAGTTAAAGGGGAAATCCGGCAACAGAGGACTGTCATTAAAAAGGGTTTACATCCGTGAGATCGATGATCTTACGGAAACAATTGAGCAGTTAAGCCGTGACGTGGAGCAATCTTCTTCAAAGATTTCCAGTATCCTGCGCCATGCCAATGTTATGATCGGAGTTTTTGAATACGCCAAAGGAGACGGCCTGGTTTTCTGCAGCCAGTCTTTATTTGAGATGCTTGGCTGGGGGAATATAGAGGAGCCGTACCGGTATCTGGAAGTTGACAGATTTGAGAAGCTGATGGAACAGACGTTTACCGGAGTGAAGATGAAGGGGGACCGGGTGATTCAGAGCTTCCAGATGAATGGCAAAACACGATGGATACAGGTTATTGTAGATGAGTCAAAGTCAGGGACCATTCTGGGAGTCTGTTCTGATGTGACTGCAGATGTGCAGGAGAAGGAAAAACTTGAATGGGAACGCAATTTTGATTTGCTGACCGAATTGTATAACAGGAGGGCATTCCGGGAACAGGTGGAATCCATGATGGCATCACAGAAGGAGACGTACGGTGCAGTCATCATGTGGGATCTGGATAATTTAAAGTATATCAACGATACATATGGGCATGATGAGGGAGACCGTTATCTGATCCTGTTTGCAGAATGTTTAAAAAACAGCTTTGCCGGAAGGGGGATTTTAGCCCGTTATTCCGGTGATGAATTTGTGACCTACTTGCATGGAGATGACAAAGAGAAAATTCGAAAAGATGTCCGTGATTTTATAAAGTACATTCAAAAGGCAGCTCTTACCATGGAAGGTGGATATATGCTTCCAGTCCGTGTTTCAGGAGGATTATCCTGGTATCCCGGTGATGGATCAGATTTTGAAACCCTGTTTAATTATGCTGATTTTGCCATGTACATGGTAAAACACAGTGTGAAAGGCAATGTAAGGGAATTTGATTTTGAAGAATATTCCCAGAATTCATATATGCTGACAGGCAGTGAAGAACTGAACCGAATGCTGGAAACCGGAGATGTAAGCTTTGTATTTCAGCCAATCGTAACAAGAGAAGGTAATATATACGGCTATGAGCTTTTGATGAGACCTCATTTTACAAATTTAAAAGGGATCGGTGAAGTCTTGAATCTGGCAAGATCTCAGGCAAAGCTGCCTCAGATTGAATCACTGACCTGGTTTGCCGGTTTAAGGGCTGCGGAAGCTGAGAAGAAAAAAGGGCATTTAGGAGAGTCAGAAAAGCTGTTTATTAACTCCATTGCTTCTGTGTGTATTACGGAAGAGGAGCAGGGACTGCTGGAAGATAATTTTGGCGATCTTTTAAACCGGATTGTTATTGAGATGACAGAAGGGGAGCCTGCCAGCCGGGAATATATGACCCGTAAGATGGAGATGGCAAGAAAGTGGCAGGGACAGACGGCTATGGACGATTTCGGTACCGGATATAACAGCGAATCCGTTCTTCTGCATATGCGGCCGGAGATTGTAAAGGTGGATATGAGCCTGGTCAGGCGGATACACAAGGATGCAAAAAGACAGATGATATTAAAAAATCTCCTTGAATTCGCTATAAACAATGATATCTGCGTTCTGGCGGAAGGCGTGGAAACGGAAGAAGAACTGGTATTTTTACTGGATTGCGGCATCTTTTTATTCCAGGGATACTATATCGCCAGGCCCCAAATCGAGATCCGTCCCCTTGATCCTTACATTGCCGGGAAGATGAAGGCACTTGCAGGAAAAACCTGATTTTATCTTAAATAATACTGGAATTTAGGGGACGAGTATGGTATAATGCTAAATTGAAGTGTAACGCCCTGTCGGTAAGGCGGTTCACATATATCTCAAGGAGGAACCCATTAATGAGTTTACAAGTGGAAAAATTAGAAAAGAACATGGCAAAATTAACGGTTGAAGTGCCGGCTGAGGAGTTTGAGAAGGCTCTTACCGCAGCTTACAATAAGAATAAGGGCAGATTTAACATCCCTGGTTTCAGAAAAGGCAAAGCACCACGTGCCATGGTAGAAAAGATGTATGGAGCAGGTGTCTTATATGAGGACGCTGTTAATGAAGCTCTTGATGCAACATATGGCGATGCTGTAGAGGAAAGCGGACTGGATATCGTTTCCAGACCAGAGATCAGCGTTGTTCAGGTAGAAAAAGGCCAGAACTTAATTTACACTGCTACTGTAGCTGTTAAGCCAGAAGTGACTTTAGGCGAGTATAAAGGAATCGAAGTAACCAAAGTAACTGCTGAAGTATCAGAAGAGGATATTGAAGCAGAATTAAAGAAAGTCCAGGAACAGAACTCCAGACTTGTTACTGTAGAAGACAGAGCTGTGGAAGATGGCGACCAGACAGTCATCGACTTTGAAGGTTTTGTTGACGGAAAACCGTTTGACGGCGGCAAAGGAGAAGATTATCCACTTACCATTGGTTCCCACTCCTTCATCGATACATTTGAAGAGCAGCTGATTGGAAAGAACATCGGAGAAGCATGTGAAGTTAACGTAACATTCCCTAATGAATATCATTCCACTGAGCTTGCTGGTAAGCCAGCTATGTTTAAGGTTACAGTTAAGGAAGTTAAGAGAAAAGAACTTCCAGAGTTAAACGATGAGTTCGCTGGTGAAGTATCTGAATATGATACATTAGAAGAATACAAAAATGACATCAAGGAAAAAGTTGCTGAAAGAAAACAGAAAGCAGCAGCTACTGAGAATGAGGATCATGTTGTAGAGAAGGTTGTAGAGAACGCAGCTATGGATATTCCTGAGCCAATGATCGACAGCCAGGTAAATAACATGGTGAATGACTATGCAAGAAGAATGCAGAGCCAGGGACTTTCTCTTGACCAGTATATGAAATTTACTGGAATGACGATTGAAACATTAAGAGAGCAGATGAAGCCACAGGCATTAAAGAGAATTCAGACAAGACTGGTTCTTGAAGCAGTTGCCAAAGTAGAAAACATCGTTGTTTCTGATGAAGCAGTAGAGAAAGAAATTGCAACTATGGCTGAAAGCTACAAGATGGAAGTTTCACAGATTAAAGAATATCTTGGCGAAAGCGGCATTGTACAGATGAAAGAAGATCTGGCAGTACAGGAAGCTGTTGATTTCCTGGTAGCAGAAGCGAAATTAGTTTAAGAGTTTTATTCCCGGTAGATTCCAGACATCCTGTCCGGAGTCTATTCGGTTTTGAGTGAGAAAGAACAGACAGGAGGAAGAAAGATGAGTTTAGTACCTTATGTCATTGAATCAACCAGTAAGGGGGAACGCTCTTACGATATTTATTCCAGACTTTTAAAAGAGAGAATTATTTTTCTCGGTGAAGAGGTGTCTGATGTTTCGGCAAGCCTTATTGTGGCACAGCTGTTATTTTTAGAGGCAGAGGATCCCACAAAGGATATCAATCTTTACATTAACAGCCCGGGCGGTTCTGTAACTGCTGGAATGGCAATCTATGATACCATGAACTATATCAAATGCGATGTATCTACTGTCTGCATGGGTATGGCGGCAAGTATGGGAGCATTTCTTTTATCAGGCGGAGCAAAGGGCAAACGTTTTGCACTTCCCAATGCAGAAGTTATGATTCACCAGCCTTCTGGCGGAGCAAAAGGTCAGGCAACTGAAATTCGCATCGTTGCAGAGAATATATTAAAGATTAAGAAGCGTTTAAATGAGATTATGGCAGCAAATACCGGTCAGCCTTACGAAGTGATTGAACGTGATACAGAACGTGACAATTACATGACTGCTGATGAAGCAAAGGCTTATGGACTGATTGATAATATTCTTTACAGTCACGACCGCTAAGAATGAGCGTAAGCTATCAACAAGGAGCACCCTTCGGGTATCCCTTTATGCTCAAAGAGCATGAGCCATTAACAAGGAGCACCCTTCGGGTATCCCTTTATGCTCAAAGAGCATGAGCCATTAAC
>CAURBV010000009.1:0-216540 GCA_963523055.1 uncultured Paenibacillaceae bacterium
AAAGGTACACCTTTTTGACAATAAAATTCATGGCACAACGGTTATATTAATCGAAAACAAGATGATTATAACAATATTAAGTAACAATGAAAGGGGGAGCCGGTATATCTCCGGTACAAAATTATGAAAAGAACTTCGATGAAGAAGGCATTTATCCTGCATTTTCTTGCAATTACTGTTTCAGTACTTATTTTGGTAATTTCTGTAACGTTAAGCTTTCAGTCCATTAATAAGGTGAATGGGTTAATTTCGGAATGTTATGAAGAGAAAGAACTGCTTTTATCTGCCCAGACCGCTCACTACAAATGGGGGAGCAATTTAAGTAATGCATTAAATTACGGTACGGAATTTACAGGTCAAAAGGATGAAACCAAGTGTGATTTTGGAACGTATTTATACAGTGACAAAGTGAAAAATTCACAGGATATGGCTGAATTTTATACAAAGGCTGAGCCGCTGCATAAAGAGATTCATGAACTTGCCGACCAGGTGCTGTATCTGGAGAAAACCAATAAGAGTGCAGCAGTTGAACTGGAGAAAAACGGTGTTAGTGTAAAAATTGAGCAATTAGTTCAGTTACTTGATTCTGCAAAGGTACAAAAGCAGGCTAATATTGACCAGCAGCTTAAAAATATGAAGATTACCATTTTTAAGGGAGTGGCAATGTGCGCTGCTGTATTAATTATTACACTGGTTCTTTTGATTTTAACATTCCGTTATGTCAGCCGCCATATTGTCAGTCCCATACTTAAGCTTCAGGAGGAATGTAAAAAACTGAAAGCAGGCTTACTGGATGTTTCATTTACAAACTGCCTCACAAATGAGGTGGGGGATTTAGGCAATTCTCTGGATGATTCCGTATCGGCGATTAAAGACTACATAAAGGCAATCGACTATGCCATGTCCCAGTTTGCCAGTGGAAATTTTGCATGTGAATGCGAAATAGAGTTTGAAGGAGATTTTTATAACATACAGAAATCAATCGGATTTTTCCAGAATCAGATGAATCATACTCTGTCAGAAATAAAACAGGGGTATGAACAGGTTTCTACGGGAGCAGAACAGGTTTCTGCCGCTTCTCAGAGCCTTGCACAGGGTGCCGCAGAGCAGGCCAGTAGTGTAGAGGAACTGTCTGCAGCAATCGCACAGGTACAGGCGCAGGCAAAGGATAGCGCCCAGTATGCCCAGAATGTGGATACCATAGGAAACCAGGCGGAGCAGACAGTAAGAGAAAGCCTTGTTGAAATGGAACATCTTAAAAAAGCCATAGGCAACATATCGGAAGTTTCAGAACATATTACAGAGATTATAGAGACGATTAATGCAATTGCTGCTGAGACAAATCTTCTTGCGTTAAATGCGGCTATTGAGGCGGCCAGAGCAGGAAGTGCAGGCGCAGGTTTTGCAGTCGTTGCAGATGAGATCAGAAAGCTTTCTCAGGGATCTGCGGAAGCTGCCAAGAATATTTCGGCTCTCATAGAAAATTCCATTGCAACCATTCGTCAGGGAGAAACATACGCCTCAAGTACAAGTCAGGCATTTGCTGAGGTGGCAGAGCATGCCAATACGATTATCAGCATGGTAGGTAAAATTGCTGAAGCTTCGGAAAGACAGTCCCTGTCCGTAACGGAAATTTCCCGGGGAATGGACCAGATTTCTTTCGTTGTTCAGTCCAATTCCGCGACTTCAGAGGAAAGTGCTGCAGCAAGTGAGGAGTTAAACAGTCAGGCGGATGTAATGATGAGCCTGATAAGCCAGTTTAAACTGAAAACAAGTGCAAACTCATGATTGAAGGTGTAGGTAATGACGGAAAAAGATGCTCATGTTCTTCTTGGGCAGATTCAGAGTATTATTACAAATAAACCTGTAACGGGGCAGCTGGAGGGCGATACTCCGGTTTATAAGGAACTTCAGGACACTGTTTCCGATCTTTCCAGATGCATGTTGAAAATGAACCAGCAGGTAACCAGAAGCAGGGGATTTAATTCCCTGCTTCTGGCTATCATTAACAGTCTGAAGGATTGGGTTGTTGTAACAGAGGAACAGACCGGTAAAATCCTCTATACCAATGATCTTGTGAAAAAACGGTTTTATAATGATGAGACCGGACAGTTTATCTGCGGAGAAGCATGTGGATTAATGGACCGGCTTCAGTCACCAGGTAAAATAGAAGATAAACAGAAATTTGAGTATCAATGCAAACAGAAAAAATTCTTTCAGGTGGAATCCCACTGGGTCCAATGGGAAGATACGAGAGCAGTCATTCATTTAATTACTGATGTAACATTTCAGAAAGAAACAGAGGCTTATCTGGAAGTAATGGCATATAAAGATGAACTGACCGGGCTTAATAACCGGAGGTGCTGTATCAGCACCATTGATGAGTATATGAACGCAGAGCCTTTATTTGCCTTATGTATGATTGATCTGGATGGATTAAAAACAATCAATGATCAGTTTGGTCACCTAAACGGAGATCAGTATCTAACATGTGTTTCACGGGAATTAAAAGAGTCAGTAAATCAGGGGGATTTTATATGCCGCTTTGGGGGAGATGAATTTGTAATTCTCTACCGTGGCATAACAGAAGAAGAGGCTGAGAAACGGTTAGCCGAAGTTAATCAAAACCTGGCAACAAATCCGGTGGGTTATTCCATGTCTTTCAGTTATGGAATTGTCTGTATTAAAAAAGAAATGAATCTGTTACCTGAGACTGCAATTAAAATAGCGGATGAAAAAATGTATCAATTTAAACGAATGCGTAAGTAAAAAAAGAAGTCTTTCGAAAGCAGCAGCTGACAGGCGTATCTTTTCTTGTGTTTTTTGTAGTTTTACATTATAATGATAGGCAGGTAAAATGAAATGGGAGCAAGAAAAGAATGAGATTTATTGGAAGCAAGACACTGCTGCTGGACCAGATTAAGTATGTAATAGATGAAAAGGCGCCGGAAGCGAAAAGCTTTTGTGATATATTTTCTGGAACCGCTGCGGTTGCCAGATATTTTAAACAGTGGTATCAGGTCTGTTCCAATGACCTGCTGTATTTTTCTTATGTGCTTCAGCGGGCAACCGTTGAGAACGACCAGATGCCAGAGTTTACCCGTTTGAAGTCAGAAACAGGAATTGAAGATCCTCTGGATTATTTTAACGGGATAGAGAAAAAAGAGATGGAAGAATTGCCGGTGGAACGTCGTTTTTTCCAGAATACATATGCGCCTGTGGGCGGCCGGATGTATTTAAATGATGACAATGCTTTACGTATTGATTTTGCACGCTGTACCGTAGAGGACTGGAAAACAGCCGGTTTGTTAAGTGAAGAAGAGTATTTTTATCTGGTAGCCTGTATTGTAGAGGGAATCCCTTTTGTTTCCAATACATCTGGAACCTATGGTGCTTTTCATAAGTCATGGGAGAGAAGGAGCTATAAGCATTTTGAACTATACCGGCTTCCAGTGACTCATAACGGAAAAGAAAACCATTGCTACAATGAGAATGGTTCAGATTTATTAAAACGACTGGAAGGCGATATTCTCTATATTGACCCTCCTTACAATTCCAGACAGTATTTTTCAAATTATCATGTGTTGGAAACCGCTGCCCGATATGATTATCCAAGCGTGCGGGGAGTCACCGGACAAAGACCCGAAGCGGAAGGACAGAAATCTGAGTTCTGCATGAAAAATAAGGCAGTTCCTGCCTTTGAAGAACTGATTTCTAATGCCAGATACTGCCATATCATACTGAGCTACAGTACAGACGGGCTGATGTCGATGGAAGAGATAGAAGCAGTTATGAAAAAATACGGAAAGCCAGAGACCTACCACGTTTATGAAATCCCTTACCGCAGATACAAGAGCCGGAAGGTGAAAGAAACGGAACGTTTAAAGGAGCTTTTGATTTACATAGAAAAGCAGGTGCCGCCATGTACATAAAAAGTCCTCTGAACTATACAGGAGGAAAGTTTAAGATTCTGGACTCTGTTTTTCAGGCGTTTCCAGGGGATATCCGGACGTTTGTGGATGTATTTGCCGGCGGTTTTAATGTAGGGATTAATGTAGAGGCCGAGACGATTATCTGCAACGATCAGATTCATTATCTGATTGAGATGTTTCAGATGTTTCAGGGGACGGATATCGGTGATCTGCTGGAACGGATCCGGGACATTATTAACACCTATCAGCTCACTCAGCAGAATAAAGACGGGTACTATGCGCTTCGGTCAGATTACAACAAAACCGGCGATTTAACAAAGCTTTTTGTTCTGACCTGCTATGCGTTCAATCACCAGATCCGGTTTAATAACAGTCATGAATTCAATTCTCCTTTTGGGAGAAACCGAAGTTCCTTTAACGGAAATATTGAAAAGAATCTAACACAGTTTTGCCTGGCACTTCAACAGAAAAATATCCAGTTCACCAACAAGGACTTTATAGAACTGGATTATTTAAAACTTGGACCGGAGGATTTGGTTTACTGCGATCCGCCCTATCTGATTTCAACGGGGAATTATAACGATGGTAACCGGGGATTTAAAGACTGGAAGGAAAAGGAAGAGCGGGAGCTGCTTGAGCTGCTTGACAGGCTCAATCAGACTGGAATCCGGTTTGCTCTGTCAAATGTATTTTATCATAAGGGACTATCCAATGAACTTTTGATTGATTGGAGCCAGAAGTATCAGATTCATTATATTGATAAAACCTATTCCAACTGTAATTATCAGTTTAAAGAACGGGATGCAGTTACGGTTGAAGTACTTATAACAAATTATTAATTAAAGCGGAAGCTCTGATTCGTTTCACAGAAGCTCCGCTTTTTTGTATAATGAAAGCTGTTAATTATTTAAACTCTTATTTGGATTGATCTTTCTTCCGATAAAGGATATGCTTAAACGAAAGGGGATGTTTTTTAATATATTTTTTCTGGTGATCTCTCTGATAAAATTATTCGGCAATGCAGCTCTTCCTATCTATTTGATCCAAACAATTAAACGTGAAGGCATAAAAATATCGCTAATGATCCAAGGGCTTATGAACCATTAACGATATTTAAAAAGTTTTATTTATCTCCCTCTTTCTCCACCTTGATTTCCCAATGGATCAAAAAGGTGAGTGCGGCCCGAAGAACAATAATGGCAGCAACCAGGGCAACCTCAGAAAGCTCCCGAACCACCACAGTTCTTAAAATCTCGCTTCCAAGCTTAAACTCCAGTCCCAGTGCCATCCCCTCGGCAAGATGCAGACGTATGGCAGGATTATGCTTGACATAGTTGATAATACCTTTGATACCCGATACAATGATGACAATTACTCCCATAAATTCAAAGAGAAGAATTGCCATGTCTACCACCTGCCGCAACAAAAGTTCCAGATTCCCTACCATATTTTCCCCCTCCGTCTGGTGTTGATTAGTTGGATTTTACTTCTTTCCAGGCTTCGTTATAAAGGCTGTCTGACTGGTCTCCCAGGTATTTGTAAACTTCGCTGTTCTTTAACAGACTGTCATCTGGGAATAAAGCCTTGTTGTTCTTCAGCTCCGGATCAAGCAGATCAAAAGCACCTTTATTTGGTGTTGGATATGTGATGTATTCAAAGTTTTTCTTTGCAATGTCCGGACGGCATAAGAAGTTAATCCACTTTTCCGCATTTTCCTTGTTGGGAGCATTGGCAGGAATTACCCAGGAATCAAGCCAGAGATTGGTTCCCTCTTCCGGAATTACATATTCCAGAGAATAATCAAGACCAAGATCCTTAACTTCGTTCTGGATATAAAGCATTTCTCCGGAGTAGATAACGCCAACCGCTGCTTCTCCGCCGATCATCTTATCACGAACCTGATCGATTACATAAGCCTGTACCAGCGGCTTCTGTTTGATTAAAAGCTCTTTTGCTTCTTTAATTTCCTGCTCGTTGGTGGTGTTCATGGAATATCCCAGTGATTTTAAAGCCACCATAAATGCATCACGGACGCTGTCCTGCATCAGGATGTTGTCTTTGAATTTCTCATCCCACAGATCAGACCATTTGGTAGGAATATCTTTTTTCGCTACCATTTTGGTATTGTAAAGAATTCCTACGGTTCCCCAGGAGTAGGGGACAGAATATTTATTTTCCGGGTCAAAGCTCTTTGACATCTCCAAATATTTGGGATCAATTTCCTTGTAGTTTGGAATGTTGTCAAGGTTGATTTCTGCAAGAAGGTTGTTCTGTGCCATCTTCTGAATCATATAGTCAGAGGGGCAGACTGCATCGTATTTGACACCGCCCGCTTCAATGACCGGGTACATCTCTTCATTGGTCTCGAATAAATCGTATACTACCTTAATACCCGTCTCTTTTTCAAATTCCTCAATAACGGATTCGTCGATGTATTCGCCCCAGTTGTAAACATAAACCTCTCCATTGCTTCCTGCCTTGGCCTGGGATTTTCCACAGCCGCTTAACAGGGAAGTGGAAAGCAGGGCAAGGGCGCTGATTGCCAGAACCATTTGAATTCTTTTTTTCATATTAATGATCTCCTGTTATTTTTTTCGCTTTGGTGCAAAGTTCGTGATTAAGAGAAGAACCAGCACCGTTAAAAAGATAATCGTGGAAAGTGCATACATGGAAGGTTTAATTCCCCTGCGTACTTCACTGTAAATTAAAGTCGATAATGTATTAATACCGGCACCCTTTGTAAAGTGAGTGATAATAAAATCATCAAGTGACATGGTAAATGCCAGCAGAAATCCGGAAAGTACACCTGGTAGAATATCCGGGAATACTACCTTGAAAAATGCGGAAACCGAGGTGGCTCCCAAGTCCATGGCTGCTTCGTAGGTACTTTTATCTGTCTGCTTTAACTTCGGCATGACACTTAATATGACATACGGAATGTTAAAGGTAATATGTGCGATCAGTATGGTCTTAAATCCCAGAGAAATCCCAAAGGCGATAAATGCCAGCATTAAGGAAATTCCGGTTACAATATCCGCGTTCAGCATGGGAATGTTTGTAATGCCCATGAGAAGAGAGCGGGGAAACGGTTTCATGCTGTTAATTGCAATGGCGGCTGCAGTGCCGATAATAACTGCAATCAGAGACGATACAAATGCAATCAGCAGGGTGGTATAAAGTGCATCCATAATCGTGCTGCTGGAAAACAATTCTGTGTACCATCTGGTCGTAAAGCCTCCCCATTGAGTACGGGATTTTGAATTGTTAAAAGACAGCACTGTCATAGTTGCAATGGGTGCATATAAAAACACCACAATAAGAACCAGGTAAAAATCCTGGAAAAAACGTTTGATAAAAGCTGTTTTTCTATTTATCACAGTACCGTTCCCTCCCCATTTTTATCATACTTGGCAATGAGCGCCATGCTGATTAAAATAAATATCATAAGGACCAGAGAAAGGCCGGAGCCTAAGTTCCAGTTGCTCCCTTTTGTAAATTCCTGTTCAATTACATTTCCGATTAGAAGAATTTTGCTTCCGCCTAATATATTGGAGATAACAAAGGTGGTAAGTGCAGGAACGAAAACCATGGTGATGCCGCTTACGATTCCAGGTATGCTTAAAGGAAGAAGAATCCGAATGAGCACCTGAAGGGAATTAGCGCCTAAGTCTCTTGCTGCATTCACTACATTGTCATCAATTTTCATCAGCACATTATAAATCGGAAGAACCATGAATGGAAGGAAGTTATATACCATACCAAGGATAATGGCGCCCGGAGTGTTGATAAGTCCCTGATTTGGCAGGTGGAGTGTGGATAGTATTCCGTTAATCACACCGTTTTTCTCCAAAAGCGTCTGCCAGGCAAGGGTACGGAGAAGAAAATTCATCCACATGGGAAGGATAAATATAAATACGATAAAACTTCCCTGGCCCATCCCTCTGGTGCGGAGAATCATTGCAAGAGGATAAGCCAGTACCAGACACAAAACAGTACTTAAAAGGGATAAACCCAGAGAGAGCCACAGTGCCTTCGCATGTTCCTCTGTAGAAATAGAAAGAACATTGGAAAGTGTGAAAGCTCCGCTCTTGTCAGTGAGTCCGTAAAATACGATCAGTGCAAGTGGAATCAGAATGAAACCAATCATCCACATCAGATACGGTCCGGACAATAATTTCTTATTCATTGACTCCCACGGCCTCCTCATCCTCTGAAGCCGGCTTATTCATGATCTGGATATCAAAAGGATCCACATGAAGACCTACTTTTTGTCCCACTGGGAATAAGTCCGTACTGTGCACCAGCCATTCAAAGCCGTCCGGTGAAGTAACTTCCATTTCGTAATGAACGCCTTTAAAGATTAAATGTGTAACAACGCCCTCAAGGCTGCCGTTTTCCGGAGCAACCAGGTCGATGTCTTCCGGTCTGATGACTACATCAACAGGAGCATTGGAACCGAATTCCTTATCTACACAGGCAAATTTGGCACCAAATATTTCTACCAGCTCATCTCTTAACATAATTCCCGGTACAATGTTGCTTTCCCCGATGAAGTCAGCCACAAATGCGTTCTCTGGTTCATTGTAAATGTTTTCCGGAGAGCCCATCTGCTGAATATAACCCTGATTCATAACGACTATGGTATCTGACATGGTCAGAGCCTCTTCCTGATCATGGGTTACATAAATAAAGGTAATGCCAAGCTCATTTTTTAAACGAATCAGCTCATACTGCATATCCTGACGAAGTTTTAAATCCAGTGCGCCTAAAGGCTCATCAAGAAGCAGAACTCTTGGTTCGTTGACGATAGCTCTTGCAATAGCGATTCGCTGCTGCTGTCCGCCGCTTAAGGAACTAACACTGCGGTTTTCAAAACCGTCTAAGTTTACCAGTTTTAAGGCGTATTTAATCTTATCCTGTATATAAATTTTGGATTTGTTCTTGATTTTCAAACCAAATGCAATGTTTTCTGCAATGGACATATGGGTGAAAAGAGCATATTTTTGAAAGACCGTATTCAGCTGTCTCTTATTGGGCGGGAGATTGGTGATGTTCTGGCCGTCAAAGATAACCTCGCCTTTGCTAGGGGTTTCAAAGCCTCCGATAATACGAAGCGTAGTGGTCTTTCCGCAGCCGCTTGGGCCTAATAATGTAACAAATGTGTTCTCCTTTACGGAGAGATTTAAATCATCAAGAACCATAGTTCCGTCAAAGCTTTTTGATATATTTCGTAAATCAATGAGTGACTGACCCATGAGCTTTATCCTCCTGTTAAAAGCTTGGAGGTGAACTTACCCAGATTAAGGAAGCACCTGCCTTGCTGCTTAAGTAATGTTTTTTATCTGGTATAAAGTAAAAGGATTCCCCTTTTTTCGCTTTATATGTTTTATTTCCGATATGAATGGAAATGCTTCCCTGCAGTACATACCCGAATTCCTCTCCTTCGTGTGGATTGTCCGGATAAGTCTGTCCTCCTGACTCCAGGGTCAGCAGGATGGGTTCCATCATATTTTTCTGTGCGTTTGGAATAATCCACTTGATTTCATTTTTCAAATCTGCGTCGTGTTTTTCAAAATAGTCGGTTTTGCCAAATACGATCTGCTCTTCCCGGCTTTCATTAAAAAACTCTCCGATGGAGGTACCCAGACACTGTAAAATATCCATAAGAGTTGCAATGGAGGGGGAGGTTAAATCCCTTTCCAGCTGAGATATAAATCCCTTTGACAGTTCCGCGCGGTCAGCAAGTTCTTCCTGAGTCAGTCCTTTTAATACGCGCAGTTCCTTTAATTTTGTACCGATATCCATTTGCTCCTCCTTCTTATTATGTTAAGCTGAAAGTTTACTTATACTAACTGACGATAAATATAACTATAAAGTTTAGTAATAATAAACACGCAGCAAGATACATTATACTTGTTTTTCCATGTATGTCAATAGTTTTTAAGGAAGTTTTTCCTTAACAAACGAGGAAACTTATGATATGATATTTCTAGTTTATACAAGGAAGATTCGAGGAGGAAAAGTGTTATGACAGGTAAATATATGGCGTATGTAGGTTCCTATTCCTACAATGGACAGGCCAAGGGCATTACGGTGTATGATGTCGATGTGGAAAAGGGCCGTTTTATCCCAAGATGTGAGGTGGAAGTAGACAATTCTTCTTATGTAATAGCTTCCAACAATGGCAGGACACTTTATTCCATAGCTGATGAAGGCGTGGTATCGTTCCGCATTCATGAGAACGGTTCCATAACAAGATTAAACTCAGCAAATATTAAGGGTATGAGAGGCTGTCATTTATCTACGGACAAAGATGACAGATATATTTTTGTATCCGGCTATCATGACGGAAAGTGCACCGTACTCCGTTTAAATGAAGATGGTTCCGTTGGTGAGATTGTAACCAGTGTGTTCCATAAGGGACTGGGCAGCGTGGCTGAAAGAAATTTCCGCCCTCATGTAAGCTGCTCCAGACGGACACCGGACGGAAAATTCATTATGGTTGCCGATCTGGGAATTGATCAGGTAAAGATCTACCATTTTGATGAAAAGGACGAAGAGATGCTTTTAGTGGATGCCATCAGAAGTGAATTAGAGTCAGCGCCCAGATGCTTCCGGTTCAGTAAAGACGGAAAGTTCTTTTATCTGGTTCATGAGCTTAAGAACATTATTGATGTATTTACCTATGAAACAGGAGACCACCAGCCGAAGATTGAAAAGGTTCAGACTATAAAGACCACCGGTCCCAAACCGCTGACTCAGTTAACCGCAGCAAGTGCCCTTCGTTTTTCAAACGACGAAACACACATGTTTTGCGGAAATGCAGGAGATAATACGGTTACTGTGTATAACCGTGATCCTCAGACAGGTCTGTTAACCTATTTATGCTGCCTGCCCATAAGCGGAAGCTATCCGAAAGATATTTGTGTATTTCCAGATGACAAGCACATTGCTTCCATTAACCACGAGACTGGAAGCATTACGTTCTTTACGGTGGATTACGAAAAGGGGCTTTTAATTATGAACGGGAAAGAATTAAAAGTGAATGAACCTAACAGCTGTGTAATCGTAAAAGTCAGCAAATAAAGGAGAGACAACTATGGCGGGATCCACACTTGGCACAATATTTAAAATCACAACATGGGGAGAATCCCACGGAAAAGGAATCGGTGTGGTGGTAGACGGCTGTCCGGCCGGCCTTTCTCTGGAAGAAAAGGATATCCAGTGCTTCCTTGATCGCAGAAAGCCAGGACAGAGCAAATTTACCACAATGCGAAACGAAGGAGATCAGGTGGAGATTTTATCCGGTGTATTGGAAGGTAAGACAACCGGAACTCCCATTTCCATGATTGTCTGGAATACGGACCAGCGTTCTAAGGATTATGGTAATATTATGGAAGTTTACCGTCCGGGTCATGCAGATTATACCTTTGATGAAAAATATGGTTTCAGGGATTACCGGGGAGGCGGACGATCCTCCGGAAGGGAAACCATCGGCAGAGTTGCGGCGGGCGCCATAGCTGCCTGTTTCTTAAGAAGCCTGGGAATCACTGTGACGGCTTATACCAGATCGGTGGGACCGTATGAAGTGAAAGAACAAAGCTTTGATTTAAACGAGCGGGACCAGAACCGCCTTTATATGCCTGATAAGGAGACCTCTCTTTTGGCGGAACAGTATTTAGAAGAGATGATGGGGAGAAAAGACTCTGTAGGAGGCGTGGTGGAATGCATCATTGACGGCGTGCCAGCGGGAATCGGTGATCCTGTCTTTGATAAATATGACGCATCTCTTGCAAAAGCAGTGATGTCCATTGGGGCTGTAAAAGGATTTGAGATCGGAGATGGATTTTTAGCTTCCCGTGCTCTGGGGTCTGAAAATAATGATGGTTTCTGCATGAATCCAGATGGCAGAGCGAAGAAAGTGACCAATCATGCCGGAGGTATCCTTGGCGGAATCAGCGATGGATCCAGAGTGATTTTCCGTGCTGCTTTTAAACCGACTCCCTCCATTGCCCAGCCTCAGAAGACAGTTACCAGACAGGGAGAAGAAACTGAGATTGAAATTAAGGGTCGCCATGATCCCATCATCGTACCCCGTGCGGTCGTGGTGGTTGAGGCAATGGCTGCTCTTACAACAGTTGATCTGCTGCTTGCCAATTTATCTGCCAGAATGGATCGTATTATTTCCTTTTATAACCAGGAAACTGAATAACTTGATTATATCCGGCATTTATGCTATGTTAAATGCCGGATATATTACTGACTTATTTTAACGTAAAACAGGAGAATGACAATGAAGATTGCAATGGGTAATGATCATACAGCAATAGAGATGAAAGAAGCGATTAAAGAGTTTGTGGAAAGTAAAGGTTATGAAGTAATTGATTTTGGTACCAATTCCACAGAAAGTTGCGACTATCCGGAATATGGTGAGAAAGTTGGCCGTGCAGTAACAGAAGGAAAAGCAGATTTAGGAATCGCAATCTGCGGAACCGGAGTGGGTATCTCTCTTGCATGCAACAAAGTAAAGGGAATCCGTGCCTGCGTTTGCAGTGAGCCATACACAGCAAAGCTTTCCAGAATGCATAATGATTCCAATGTCCTTTGTTTTGGAGCAAGAGTTGTAGGTGTGGAACTGGCAAAGATGATTACGGAAGAATGGCTGGATGCTCAGTACGAAGGCGGAAGACATCAGCGCCGTGTTGATATGGTAATGGATATCGAAAAGAGAAATTAAGCTCTGTGAAAGGGGAGGCTTATGAGTCACGAACCGGAAAACAGAACAAAACAAACCCTGGCTGAACGGGTAGCAGAGCAGATCCTGAATGATATTGTGGAAAAGGGCCTGGAGATCGGTGCTAAAATCCCAAACGAATTCGAACTTGCCCAGGAAATTGGAGTGGGAAGGGGAACCATCAGGGAAGCCGTTAAGATATTGGTTTCCAGAGAGATTCTTACCATACGAAGAGGGGCGGGAACGTTTGTTTCTGAACGACAGGGACTTTTAGATGATCCCCTGGGGCTTTCCTTTCTAAAGGATAAAACCAATCTGGCTCTTGATTTATTAAGCGTCCGTCTGATGCTGGAACCAGAGATTGCGGCACTGGCGTCCGTGAATGCCAGACCAGAGCAGCTAAAGGAACTGGAAGAATTAAAGGGCATGGTAGAAGAACTGATTAATCGGGGCGAGGATCATACCCACGCAGACATTCTTTTTCACCGGCAGATCGCCGTATGCAGCGGCAATCTGGTGGTGGAAAAGCTGATTCCTGTGATTAATTCATCTATCTCCCTGTTTGTGGATTTAACCAATGCCAGACTGGGAGCGGAGACTATTGATACACACAGAGAAATCACGGACTGTATTATCAGAAAGGATCCGGAAGGGGCCAGATGCGCCATGTATATGCATCTGACCGTGAACCGGAGAATGCTTAAATCACTGGAGGGGAATTAGATGGTTATTTCAATCTGGTTCCCCTCCAGATCTATAATACAGCTTTCATAATAGCCGTCACCGGTCGTCCGCGGACCGCTGATCACTTCGTATCCATCCTGCTTCAGCTGAATGGTAAGATTGTCAACGTTTTCTTTGGTTCCTGCCTGGAAGGCTATGTGGATAAAGCCAGTGCGGGTCAGTGTTTTCTGTGGATCTTCCATAGTCGGTTTATTCATGATTTCCAGCCGGCAACCGTCTTCAAAGGTTAAAAAATAGGAGCGAAAACCAGTTTTGGGATTGTGGTAACCGTCATTTGCTTTTCCGTTCAAATAATTGGTGAAGAACTCTTTTGTTTTTTCCAAATCATTTACATACATGGCAACGTGCTCAATTTTCATTATAACCCCCCTTTTTATTCGGAATCCCGTCTGATTAAAATTCCCTTCATAAATTCTGTTTGGTTGTGAGTATGAAAGATAATTCCTTTTTCTTCTTCTGTGCAGCCAATCAGAATCTTTATTTCCGAATCCCGTTTCATTAAATCAACAATACACATAATCGCATCAATTCTTCGCTTTTTTCCAGTACCAACCCAGACGTCTATGCCTTCTCCATCCATGGAAGTTGTGTTATTTAAATATCCATAATCAACTTTATATATAAAATCAGGATACTTTGGATGAACAGATCCCCTGGGTCTGTCTATAACAATTTCAGAATCACCCACCAGCTGATCCAATGCAGTCCAAAAATCAGGATTCACTTAAATCGCCTCCTTTCTCATTAAAATAATGATTTAGATTATCTGATATTTCCCGCCATAGTTTCCAGACATTGTCTCCATAATTACTCACTATCGTTATCAGTAACTGACTTTTCTTATCAAAGGCAGATTTGAAACTTACACCTGGATCACAACCCTGGAAATAGGGATTAAAATCATTTCCCGCTTTTTTCAGCCATATTCCATAGCCATAACACTGACGTTCTCCGCTGTGATTGGACAACATGGTTTCTGTCATGGCAGGAGACAACAGTTGGCAGGAGAGAAGGTTTTTCCAGAATAAACGGATATCTCCGATTGTTGTAAAGGCACCTCCTGCGCCTGTTCCTTTTACATCTACACTGTATATATTTGTACGGAAGTCATTTCTTTCCTGATCAAATATGTAATTAAAGGCGCATTTTGCGGGCAGTCTGTCCAATTCATAATATCCGGTATGTTTCATCTTAAAGGGAAGAAATATGGATTCTTCCAGATACCGGTCAAATTCCATTCCTGTGATTTTCTCAAGAATCATTGCCAACACCACAAAACCGGTATTATTATATTGGAATTTGCTTCCTCTTGGATACATCATCGGCTTGTGAATAAAAAGCGGCAGCAGATCTTTATTGGAACGTATTCTGTAATTTGGAAAGTCCTGCCACAATTCTTCATATTCTGTCATTACAGATTCATCGAAATAGTCTGGTATTCCCGAGGTATGAGTAAGAAGCTGCTCAACTGTAATTTCCTTATCAATCTGCTCTAAATCAAAATCAAAGAATGAACCGATGTGATCTTCCATGTGAAGCAGTCCCTTTTCAATCAGCTGCAGAATCCCGACAGCCACAAATACCTTTCCTGCAGAAGCTGTAGCAAATCTGGTTTCCATATCATTCAGAACCTGATTGGGCAGATCGGCATATCCGTATGCTTTCTCAAATAACATCTTATCATTCTGATAAATGGAAATACAGCCACGAAAATCAGCTGGAATTATTCTATCAATATTCATATGGATATCTCCTTTTTAATCCCATGTAATTCCTTTCATAGTAACAAAAAATTATAGTAAAGTATAGAACATTTTATTCTCAAATCAAAAATACATCATATGTATTTTGGGTTATAATAGTAAAAAAATAATCATAAGCCCTTAAAAACAATTAAAATATTGACTTTTTAATCGTATAATGATAATTTTATATAAAAATACGTCATACGTATAATGGACGAAAAAGGGGAATAAATAAGATGGAATTAAGAAGTCAGCAGGTAAGAAAGATTGCTCCCGAAATGGACCCGTTAAAAATGGGAATGGGCTGGTCCGTGGATGATTTGGAAAAGCCTCAGATTATAATTGAAAGTACCTTTGGAGAAAGTCATCCGGGAAGTGCCCATCTTCTGGAACTGGTGGATCAGGCAGCAAAGGGTATCTATGAGTCTGGGGGCAGGGGCGCACGTTATTTTGCCACAGATACATGTGACGGCATGAGTCAGGGGCATGACGGAGGAAATTATTCTCTGGTGTCCAGAGATATGATCTGCAACATGATTGAAATACATAATAACGCAACTCCTTATGATGCAGGGGTATTTGTGGCAAGCTGCGATAAGGCAGTACCAGCCCATCTGATGGGAATTGGCAGAATTAACATTCCCTCCATCGTTATAACAGGCGGTGTCATGGATGCAGGTCCGGACCTTTTAACGCTGGAACAAATAGGAATGTACAGTGCCATGTGTAAAAGAGGAGAAATCACTGAGGAGAAACTTACCTGGTATAAGCACCATGCCTGTCCCTCCTGCGGGGCCTGCTCCTTTATGGGAACGGCTTCCACCATGCAGATTATGGCAGAAGCCCTGGGTCTCATGCTGCCGGGAACGGCACTTATGCCTGCCACTTCAAAAGAATTGAAAATTAAGGCGAAAGAAGCAGGTGCTCAGGCAGTATGGCTTGCAAGGAATGGCTTAACTCCCAGGGAAATGATAACCGTGGAGTCGTTTGAGAATGCGATTATGGTCCACGCTGCCATATCCGGTTCTACTAATTCATTGCTTCACATTCCTGCCATTGCCCATGAACTGGGGCTCACCATTGATGCCCATACATTTGACCGGATTCATAAAAACGCCCATTACCTTCTTGATATCCGCCCAGCAGGAAAATGGCCGGCTCAGTACTTCTACTATGCAGGAGGTGTACCGAGAATCATGGAAGAGATAAAATCCATGCTCCACTTGGAATGTATGACAGTGACTGGAAAGGCTTTGGGGCAGAACCTGGAGGATTTAAAGAAAAATAGTTTTTATGAGAGATGCGACGAATATCTGAAAAAAATAGGAATTAAGCAGACGGATGTAATCCGTTCCTTTGATGATCCCATTGGCAAAAACGGAACTGTTGCCATTTTAAAAGGCAATTTAGCGCCTGATGGAGCAGTTGTCAAACATAGTGCAGTAGCGGAAGAGATGCACCAGGCAGTATTAAAGGCAAAACCGTTTGACAGCGAAGAAGAAGCTATGGAGGCAGTGCTTCAGGGAAAGATTAAGCCAGGTCAGGCAGTTATAATCCGTTATGAAGGTCCAAAAGGAAGCGGAATGCCGGAAATGTTTTATACCACCGAAGCCATTTCCTCTGATCCTGTTTTATCAAAATCCATTGCACTTTTAACAGACGGTAGATTCTCTGGTGCCACAAAAGGTCCTGCCATCGGACATATTTCACCGGAAGCCGCGAGTGGAGGTCCTATTGCACTGGTTGAAGAAGACGATCTGATTGAGATTGATATACCGAAGAGAAGTCTTCGGATCATGGGAATAAATGGGAAAGCGATGAGCGGGGAGGAGGTAGACCGGATTTTAGAAGAACGAAGGAAAGTCTGGAAGCCAAAAGAAGACAGAATAAAATCCGGTGTTCTTAAAATCTTTTCCCAGCATGCAGTATCGCCCATGAAAGGCGGCTATATGGAATAAGAAAACGGGTGGAAGGAAAACAGGAAATAATCCCTGGATTCCTTCCGCCCGTTTTTTACTGAAGCTGTTTGATTGATGGGAAATAGCGGAACAATACTTTGGCAATAATCTTTTTCTTTTTCACGTACTTATTTTTCCACCTTCTGGCATCGGCGGAATAATTCCGGTTGTCACCCAGCATGAAGTAAGAATCTTCAGGCACCTCATAATGAGCGGCTGGTTCAGGCTCCATGGGTTCGGGCAGATACGGCTCATCAAGTGGAGTGTCGGAATTATTAATATAGACTTTTCCGTCCCGGATATCAATGATGTCGCCTGGGAGACCAATGACACGCTTTACATAATAAGTCTTCCCAGTAGGATCGTCAGGAAAATGGAAGATGACAATGTCGCCCCGTTCCGGCTCTTCAAAGTAATAGGAAAGTCTGGAGCCGATAACCCGGTCGCCGGTCATAATGGTCTTTTCCATAGAACCGCTTGGAACCCTGCTGTTTGCAATAATAAAATTGTTCAGCAAAAATGCAATAACGGCTGCAGTAATAATTATTTTAATCCAGCTGATAATCTCTTCTTTCCAGTTAAATGGTTCCTGTGGCATGTTTTCTTCTCTTTTCATAATGTTCTCTTCTTTGCTTTCTTCATAGTTCTGTATCAAAGTTTAAATGAGTTTGGATAATTGTGCAAGGGGTTTCACAAAATGGTAAGAAAATATTCACAATCATTCATGAAATGTCCATAATCATGTGGTAAAGTTTATTCCATAAAAACACTCACATCTGGGGGAAACTGGATATGGAAAAAAGAGGGAAAAGCACAGACAAAAAATTGATTATCAGTTCGGCAGTCTTACTTATATCGTCGTTTACATTCCAGATTCTGGCCAGAACAGTATCTGGAATCGGTGACTGGTATGCGAAACTGATTTATCCGGTGATGGTAGGAAGTATAGGCAGATTATCAGGCTTATTTCCTTTTGCAGTGGTTGAATTTTTATCTTATGCGCTGATCCTGTATTGCCTTGTATATGGAATCCGACACTTCAGAGAAGGAAAGCGCCTTTTAATCCGGATCCTGTTTTTAATTGGGTGTCTGTTTTTTCTATTTACCTTCCACTGCGGGATTAATTATTACAGAACTCCGTTTTCTAAAACATCGGGGCTGGAGATGAAAAAGTCCTCAGAAGAAGAACTGAAGAATCTCTGCCTTTCTCTGACAGAGATTGTCAACGGAATGTGTAAAGAAGGAATTAACGAGCAGGTGGAAACGGCTGTTGTGAAAAAAGAAAGCGTAAAGGCCATGAGGAAGCTGGGAGAGACCTACCCGGAGTTATCCGGATATTATCCACAGCCAAAGCCTCTTATTTTGTCTCAGTATTTCTCTGTCCAGCAGCTATGCGGTCAATACTCGCCATTCACTATAGAAGCAACTTACAACCGTTCCATGCCCGATTATAATATTCCCCATACGGTCTGTCATGAGCTGTCTCATTTAAGAGGCTTTATGAGAGAAGACGAAGCAAACTTTATCGGATATTTAGCCTGTATTGGTTCAGATAATGAGGCGTTCCGCTACAGCGGATATTTAACCGGCTGGGTCTATGCCACCAACGCATTGTCTAAAACCGATCTGGTTTCTTACAGGGAGATCTGCCATCTTCTCGATCAGAAAGCATGGGATGATTTAAGAGATAATAACGAATTCTGGGGACGGTATGAAGGCAAAGCGGCAGAGGTTTCTAATAAAATGAATAATACATATTTAAAAATGAACAGCCAGTCAGACGGAGTAAAAAGCTATGGAAGAATGGTGGATCTGATGCTTGCTTATGCAAGAACAAGGTGAGGAAAGCCACCTGTATCTATTGAAAAATACTTTCTGCTTTGATAAAATTACGGTACAGAATCAAAGAAGCGGGAGGAGTCAGATATGGATAAAACTTTATATGATTTAATGGATTGGGCCGGTATTGAGGAAATCGTATATTCGGAAGCCGCAGATCCCCACCGGTTATTGGGACCCCATGTGACAGGTGCAGGGCTTTTGATTCAGGCATTTATTCCCACGGCTGTAACTGTGTCGGTAAAAGGAATTAAGGACGGCATTCTCCATCCCATGGAGCGGGTAGATGATGCAGGATTTTTTGCGGTGCTATTACCTGAAAGGACGAAATTCCAGTATCTCTATCAGGTTACATATGACAACCATGCCACTGAGGAACTTATTGATCCTTACAGTTTTGAGCCTTACTATACGGAAACAGACATAAAAAAGTTCAGTTCCGGAATTCATTACAGCATTTTCGATAAAATGGGAGCGCACCCAATGACTATGAAAGACACGAAAGGCGTTTATTTTTCTGTCTGGGCACCTTGTGCCATGAGAGTCAGCGTTGTGGGTGATTTCAACCTGTGGGACGGCAGGAGGTATCCCATGCGAAAGCTTGGTGATTCCGGAATTTTTGAATTATTTATTCCAGGCTTACATGTTGGAATGATTTATAAATACGAGATTAAGGCTATGGATGGGGGAATTCAGCTGAAAAGCGACCCTTATGCAAGCTATTGTGAACTGCGGCCGGACAACGCTTCTGTTATATGGGATATGGAACATTACTCCTGGAATGATGAGGGGTGGCTGAAAAAAAGAGCATCCTGGAATCTTACCAGAGAGCCGCTTTCTATCTATGAGGTCCATCTTGGGTCATGGCTTCGCAAGGAAGCGGAATATAACAGTGACGGGGAGCCCTTAAATGGCTCGGAATTTCTCAATTACCGGGAGATTGGTAAGAAGCTGGTATCATACGTAAAAGAAATGGGCTATACTCATGTAGAGCTGCTTCCTGTGATGGAACATCCCCTGGATGCTTCCTGGGGGTACCAGGTAACAGGCTATTATGCACCTACCAGTCGTTTTGGAACGCCCGATGATTTTAAATATTTAGTAGAGCTTTTGCATCAGGAGGGAATTGGTGTGATTCTTGACTGGGTTCCGGCTCATTTTCCAAGAGACAGCTTTGGACTAGCCTGTTTTGACGGTACCTGCGTTTATGAGCATAAAGATCCCAGGCAGGGAGCACACCCTCACTGGGGAACTCTGATCTATAATTATGGACGCCCTCAGGTGACCAATTTTTTAATTGCCAATGCCTTATACTGGGTGGAAAAATATCATGCAGATGGAATCCGCATGGATGCAGTGGCTTCCATGTTGTATCTGGATTACGGGAAGGAACCAGGAGAATGGATCCCCAATCTGTACGGTGGAAATGAGAATCTGGAAGCAGTGGAATTTTTAAAGCACTTAAACTCCATTTTTAAGAACCGTAAGGATGGTGCTGTTTTGATCGCTGAGGAGTCCACAGCCTGGCCTAAAGTAACCGGAGATGTAAAAGAGGAAGGGCTGGGATTTGATTTTAAATGGAATATGGGCTGGATGAATGACTTTACCGGCTATATGCAGTGCGATCCTTATTTCAGAAAGCACCATTATGGTGAATTGACCTTTAGTCTGCTGTATGCCTACAGCGAAGATTTTATATTGGTTTTTTCCCATGACGAGGTAGTTCATTTAAAGGGATCTATGATTGGAAAAATGCCGGGTGATACTTTGGAGAAGAAGGCAGCGAACCTAAGGGCAGCTTATGGATTTATGGCAGGGCATCCAGGGAAAAAGCTTTTGTTTATGGGCCAGGAATTTGGACAGATCCGGGAATGGGATGAAAACAGAAGCCTGGACTGGGGGCTTTTAGAAGGAACCCTGCACAGCCGGTTGAGGGAGTATGTAAAAGCCCTGAATCATCTCTATTTAAGCCAGCCTGCTTTGTATGCCCTTGATTACGATCCGGAAGGGTTTGAATGGGTGGAATGCACAAAATCCGGAGACAGTATCATTGTATTCTTAAGAAAAACGAAAAAGAAAGAAGAAACCCTTCTTTTTGTCTGCAACTTTGATACCATGCTTCATGAAAAATACTGCATAGGTGTTCCTTTTGAAGGAAAATATAAGGAACTGATTAACAGTAGTGACCAGGCATTCGGTGGAGAAGGATACCAGAATAAGAGAGTAAAGATATCGAAAAAGAAAGAAGCAGACGAGCGGGAAAATTCCATTGAAATTACCGTGGCTCCTCTCAGTGTAGCCATATTTTCCTGCACGCCTGTAAAAGTGAAGAACACCAAACGTGTTATAATAAAAAAGGATAAGAAAGTCAAACAGGAGAATCTGATATGATCGCACATTTGATTGCTGTTGCAGCGGCACAGGAAACCACTGCGGCGCCCCAGGAAACCATTGCAGCACTGCAGGAAGTACAGGAAAACCTGGAACAATTAAAACCCAATGTTATGCTGGAAACTATAAAAGGCTGGATGCCTTCCATCATTTCATTTGGTATAAGTATTTTACTTGCAATCTTAATTTTTTTCATTGGATCAAGAGTGATTAAAATTTTGCATGGCATGCTCAACCGCTCTTTTAAAAGAGTGGATATGGAGGTCAGCGTAAGAAAATTTCTTCTCTCTGTATTAAATGCGGTTATGTACTGCCTACTGGCATTTATTATCGCAGGACAGGTGGGGGTGAATTCCGCTTCTATCGTGGCACTTCTTGGTTCTGCCAGTATTGCCATCGGTCTTGCTGTCCAGGGAAGCCTTGCTAATTTTGCGGGAGGGGTCTTAATCCTTCTTATGAAGCCGTTTCGGGTAGGGGATTATATTGTGTCAGAATCAGGAGAAGGAACAGTCCGTACCATTGGACTGGTCTATACTGTTCTCACTACAGCAGATAATAAGCAGGTTGTGATACCAAACGGGACACTTTCCAACTCACCGCTTACCAATGTAACAGCCATGGATAAACGCAGACTTGATATTCTTGTGGAGATTGGCTATGGAGCGGATTTAAAAAAGGCGAAGGAGCTGCTTCAAATGATTTTTGACAGTCAGCCTGAGGTAAAAAAGGACGAACCCATTGATATTTTCGTTAATGCGTTATCGACTAATTCTGTGACGATTGGGGGAAGAGGCTGGACTTTAGTGGAAGATTACTGGACAGCCAGGTGGAAGATTTTAGAGCGGATAAAGCTGGAGTTTGATGAGGCAGGGATCGAGATCCCTTACAGCCAGCTGGATGTTCATATTAAAGATGGTGGAAGGTAAAAAGAAGGCAGCATGTTCTGAGAATTTTTCTTAGAGCATGCTGCTGCTTTTATATATTTATTTAATGCTGTAGGTTACGGTAACCTGTGCTGTTACGCTGATCTGACCAGGCTCAATGGCTAACGCTTTGGCACCTGCCTCAAGAGAAGCCGTGGCTGAGTCGGCGTTATAAGTGGTGTAGCGGTTCTCATTGTAAGAACTGATTTCCTGTACATTTGTGACTTCGCCAAGAGACTTCCCGCTTGCAGCGGCCATCGCCTCGGCTTTTACTTTCGAGGTTTCAACTGCCTTTTTTAAGGCTTCCTGGTAGGACTCATCATATTTGCTGGACAGGTAAGAAATGCGGTCTATGGTATTGATGCCCGCCTCGATGGAAGAGGAAAGGAGAGTACCCACCTGATCCATAGGAATATCTGATACAACAATACCTGTTCGCATCTCATATCCGGTTATTTTTTGTCCGTTATTCCAGTCGTAAACAGGCTGAAGACCGAAGCTGGAAGTCTGAATGGATTTTTCATCAATGCCTGTGCTTTTTAAAAAGCTGAGTACTTTATCTACATCAGTGCTGTTTAAATCCTGAACTGATTTTGGATCTGCAGCCTGGGAAGAAACTGCAAAGCTGACTTCAGCTTTGTCGGGAACAACCTTTACTTCCTCCTGACTTTGTACCAGTATATTGTTCTGATTCTGTGCATTTACAACTGCCTGGGGAGCTGGGGCAGCGCCGGTGGCCTGGGTGCAGGCGGTTAAGCCGATTACTGCGGCTGCTGCAGCAGCTGCTGCCAGTGGTTTATTCATTTTTCTCATAATAAAATCCTCCTAATGTTGTAGTAGTTGCTGCTATGTTGTTACATCCTTATTCTACATGAAATTCAAAAAATTAGTATTTCTTTTCTCTTAACATTCCGGGTCGAAATTCCTATGATTTATTTACAAAAAAATCCTGAGGAGGCAATGGTTGCCATTCCAATGGCTTTATGATATTGTTAACCCATAAGAACGTTGAAACATAGGAAAAATGTGTAGAAAAAGGAGACTGGTTTATGCGGAAATGCGGTATGTTGCTTCCGGTTTCAAGCCTTCCGTCCAAGTACGGAATCGGAGCGTTTTCAAAAGAAGCATATGAATGGATTGATCTGTTAAAAAAGGCGGGGCAGCATTACTGGCAGATTCTGCCTCTTGGACCTACGGGATATGGGGATTCTCCTTACCAGTCTTTTTCCTCCTTTGCAGGGAATCCTTATTTTATCGATCTGGAGGAACTGATCAGAGAAGATTTAATTACAGTCACGCAGTGCGATATGCTAAATTTTGGGGAGGATGCCTCATCTGTAGATTATGAAAAGATATATGAAAACCGTTATCCATTGCTTAAGCAGGCATATGAATCCTGGAAAGGTAAGGGGAATATAGCAGAAGCGATCTCAGAAACGCTGAGTGAGGAAACGGTATGGTATTGCTTTTATATGGCATTAAAGGATCATTTCCAGGGGAAATGCTGGATTCACTGGGAAGAGGATATTCGTTTAAAAAAGGAAGTGGCAGTTGAATATTATAAGAAACTGCTTGCTGATGATATAGGTTTTTATATATTTCTGCAAATTAAGTTCTGGGAGCAGTGGAAGAAATTAAAGGCTTATGCCGGTGAACATGGAATCCGGATTATCGGTGATCTGCCTATTTACGTGGCATTTGACAGTGCAGATGCCTGGGGACATCCGGAACTGTTTCAGTTTGATGAGAAAGGATATCCGGAGGCAGTAGCCGGCTGTCCGCCCGATGCATTTTCTGCTACTGGCCAGCTGTGGGGCAATCCCCTTTACCGCTGGGACTATCATAAAGGGACTGGCTATGAATGGTGGATGAAGCGCCTGGAATACAGTTTTTGTCTCTATGATACAGTGAGGGTGGATCATTTCCGGGGATTTGATGAGTATTACCGTGTACCTGCAGGAAGAGAAGATGCTATGGTGGGAACCTGGGAAAAAGGGCCGGGAATCCAGCTGTTTACCCAGTTTAAAGAGAGATTCGGTGATCCTGACATTATTGCAGAAGATCTGGGGTTTTTGACACCGTCAGTACTGGATCTGCTTTCAGAAACAGGTTTTCCGGGAATGAAGGTTTTGGAATTTGCTTTTGATGCCAATGGCGAAAGCATTTATCTTCCCCATAATTATTCGAAAAACTGTGTTGTTTACACCGGCACTCATGATAACCAGACTCTGAGAAGCTGGTATGAGGATCTATCTGAAGCAGACCGGAATTTCAGCCGCAGATATTTAAATAACTATAATACCTCTGGTGATGAGATCCACTGGGATTTCATCAGGCTCGCCCTTGCAAGTGTGGCAAATCTTGCTGTAATACCGGTACAGGACTATCTGGGAACTGGCAGGAACGGGAGAATCAATGAACCGTCTACCCTTGGGAATAACTGGAAGTGGCGCTTGAAACCAGGTGAGATAACAGAGGATCTTGTGCTTAAGTGCAGAGATCTGGCACTTTTGTATGGAAGAAAATAATAAAGCCGGATCCATGCCTTTACAGGGGAACATGGATCCGGCTTTTGCCGTATAAGCAAATAGATTATTTCTTTTTGCCTTTATCTAACTTGGAAGCAGATTTCGTAGTGTCTGTACTTTTAGCAGACTCTTTCGAGGATTTATTACTGTTTGTCGTTTTGATATTGTTTGTCGCTTTTGTTTCGCTTACTGATTTCGTATCTTTCGTTGCTTTGGTTTCTTTTTCCGTATCGGCTTCTAAGGAAGCATCTGTTTCAGCAGTATCTCCATTTTCAGCAGCTTCTTCGTTTTCCATCTCAGCATCTTCGAAACTCTCTCCCTGAGGTGTAAAGGTAACATGAAGCTCATTGCCAATCTTATCCTTGGCTGTAATGGTGATGTTCTCTTTCTTAATCTCAAAAGTCACAAGTCCGGTACTGCGGTCAATAGAAAGAGGAAGAATATCCGCATTATCCTCATCAGAGGCGGTAATAGAGGAATAATCCACACCAGACTGGGTATCTTCCAGGCGGAATGAAAGTATGCCATTATCCAGTACTTTGTCTTTCACATCGGGAGGAGTATCGTCCAGAACATTAACTGTTTCATAGGAAACGGACTTCATCTTATTAAATCCAGTCAGCTTTACTTCCAGTGTTCCGTTATTTTTTAATGTGGTTTTATAAGTACTTCCCCCTGTCTTGGTTAATTCAATGGGGGTACTGTCCAGGGAAACTTCCATAGTCTTTATGGGAAGAAGGGATTTCACCTTTAATTCCATCGTGGTAGAAATAAAATCGCTGCTTTCACCAATGGTAATCTCTGCCTTCGGACGGGCTGTTACCAGTAAAAAGATAATACCGTTAATTACGATGAAAGGAAGCACATAAAACAGAAGGACCGAAAGAAAACCGTTTTTTCCGTTGTCACGCCGGTATCCGGAGCTTGTCCTGCGGCGATCCGGCCTGGTTTGATTGTTATACTGAGTCATATGAATTCAAATTCCTCCTGATAATTATTCCGTTACCTAGCATAGCAGAAAATGGGGGATCTTACAAGTTTATATGATAAATTGTAATAATTTAATTTATTCTTACGAAGCACTGTAATTACGCGTGTTTTAGTGGCACCATTGCTGCATGCCTGCCTTGACTTTTGGCTTATAATTGCACGTGTTCTGGTAACGAAAATTGAAAAACATCTATGTATATGTTAAAATTAGTAATTGAAAAAGGGGGGAGATTAAAAAGCGATTACTGCAGATGCTTTGGCATTGAAAATGAATCAATTAAAAAAATTATTAGGGGAAACGAACGAATGGAAAGCTTATACGGAACTATAATTGCAATTGCTATATTAGTAATGATCAGCTTGGCAATCATTACAATTTCCAAGTGGAAAATTTATTTAAAGGCTCATGAACCAGGTTGGGCTGCTATAATCCCATTTTATGGAGATTATGTATTATCAAATGTTGTATTCGGTAATTCTGTTTATTTTAAGATTATAATTGCCTGTAATTTCCTTGAATTGTTTGCACACTTTACAGATATAAAAATTTTCCGTATAGTTGGAGCTTTGATAAGTATATTTATGTATATCAAATGTTCAATAAATTTGGCATATTCTTTTGGTAAAGGGAAAAAGTTTATTTTGGGGCTGATATTCCTTCCCTTTATCTTTTATCCTATACTCGCTTATGGAAACTCAAAATATGTGTTTCCAAAGATGAGGTACATTATATAACTGCAATCGTTAGATGGGGCTGCTGCAAAAATAGATGAATAATCTATTGGAGCAATAGCTCCCCTTTTTTACTTAAAAAAGAGGGTGTCACTCCATAACTTTATTTTAGTGATTTTGTGACGCCCTCTTTTGAAGTTATCTAATAGTCAGAACATAGCTGTCTTTTGTACCAGAAGGCTCCAGTGTAATAGAGAGAGGATTCTGGGATTCAGCTACTTCTTGCGGGCACTGAAACAGGAAGTGTATGCCTAATGTCTGGAGCGGTTTAATGGACGTAATGTTGGCATAGGTAAAGCCGGTGTTTCCATCTTCAGGAACTGCCTGTCCGGAGTAGGTATAGCCTCCATTGTAATCAGCGATTGCTTTCACTATTTCGTCACACGGTAAATTCTGTTTACCAAGGTTTTTAACATCAAGATCAAGATGAATGTAAACATTGCCTGGATCAGCGGCATAATGAGTATAAAATCCTGAAGTATCATCTGGTAAAACATCGTATGACAATTCTGCTTTATTAACGGTTATTTCCATGGCATCCGTGGTAATTACGCCTCCGATCGCGATGGGCGTTCCGTTTTGGACTGCCTTTGTCTCTTCGACTGTGGTTTCCGGGACTGTTTCAAGCTGCGCCTTTAAATCAGCATTTTCCTGCTTTAATTCTTCTACCTGGGCCTTTAAACTTTCCACCTGGGAATTATCAGGGGCAGTTGCAGAAGCTTTACTGCCGCAGGCAGACAGGCTGATAGAAGCCACACATAATACAGGAATTAACCATTTCTTTTTCATACTCTTTACCTCTTTTATCTTTTGTATGATTAAAAAGCCTAAGGCTGTTTTAATCTAAACCATTATTATACCCTATTTTCAGTCTGAATGCGAATCTTATTACTACTAATAATTTAAATAATTAAGTTATTTTACAATGTGGTCTGTTAAATAGTTAAAATCTGTGCTAATATAAAAAAAAAGACAAGGAGATCAGGTATGGTGGAGAAAGCTGTTGCATTTGCGGCCAAGTGCCATGAGGGAACCTGCCGGAAAGGGACTCACATCCCTTATATTGTCCACCCTTTGGAGACCGCAGTCATTGCGTCTTTGATGACTGCTGACCAGGAACTCATATGCGCTGCGCTGCTTCATGATGTAATTGAAGATGCAGGAGTCACGAAATCACAGCTGGAAGAAGAGTTTGGAAGCCGTGTGGCACAGCTGGTTATGGAAGAAACGGAAGACAAGACAAAAAGCTGGAAAGAACGAAAGAGTGCCACATTAAAGCACTTGGAACATGCCTCTGAGGAGATTAAGATTCTTGTATTGGCTGACAAGCTAAGTAATCTCAGATCAACTGCAAGAGATTACCTTCTTGTGGGTGATGAAATCTGGAAGCGTTTCAATGAAAAAGACAAAGCCCAGCATGCGTGGTACTATTTAAATATAGCCGAACTCTTAATTGAATTAGAAAAATTTGGTGCTTATCAGGAGTATAAAATTCTGTGTGAACAAGTATTTGGTAAGAGCCATAAGTAAGAAATATAAATATTAAGTTTCAATACGCACTCTGTCCTATTGACAGATTCATTCTATATTTTTATCTGCAATTATTCTTTAACTGATTATTTACGATAAACTGCCGATGTTCATCCGGTAGTTTTAAAGTCATTTCATTTCGTATTTTTTCCAACATTAACTTTATTGAATCCTTCGGAGAAGTCATGGATAAAGCTATTTATCAATGGTTTGGTTAAAAACCTCCTTTTCAGGCAAACTACCAGATAAAGGCTTTATTAAATGAGTTGTTACCGAAAGGAGTACGGCATATGAACAAACTTTGTATTGTTGTGCCATGCTATAACGAGGAACAGGCGCTTTTATATACCAATGCAGAACTAATAAAAATTATGAACAGACTGGTGGAATCGGGAAAGGTTGATAAAACCAGTTTTATTCTTTATGTGGATGACGGCAGTAAGGACGATACCTGGAATATTATTGAAAATTTCAGGAAACAGTCAGCCATGATCTTTGGCCTTAAACTTGCCAGGAATACAGGACATCAGAATGCTTTGACCGCCGGTCTTTTAACAGCCATGAATTATGCTGATATGGTTATTTCAATTGATGCGGACTTACAGGATGATGTTTCTGTCATGGAAGAGATGGTGGATTTATACCTTCGGGGTAATGATATCGTGTATGGTGTTCGTAACAGGCGTGATACAGATACTTTATTTAAAAAGTTTTCTGCTCTAGGCTTTTACAGACTGATGCAGCTGATGAAGATAAAGATTGTTTATAATCATGCAGATTACCGGCTTATGTCCAAACGTGCACTGCTGCAGTTTTCTCTATATAAGGAACGAAATTTATTTTTAAGAGGAATTGTTCCTTTGATTGGATATCCATCAGCTACAGTCAGGTATGACCGGAAATCACGGGTGGCTGGTAAATCAAAATATTCATTGGGCAAAATGCTTTCCATGGCGTTTGAAGGAATTACATCTTTTAGCATACAACCCATCCAGATGATAACCGATTTAGGTCTTGGGATTGTGGTGTTCAGTATAGGCGCAGCAATCTACGCATTTTATTCCTATATCACAGGAAAGGTGGTTGCAGGCTGGACTTCTACCATTTTATCAATCTGGTTTATCGGTGGTGTACAGCTTTTATCTGTGGGACTGATTGGCACTTATATAGGAAAGATTTACGTGGAAGTAAAAGAACGGCCAAGATATGCCATTGAGGTAAACCATTTAACGGAGATCAGGCATGAACAATCGTGAGGAAAAAGGACCTGTTCCATATATCAACTTCTTTATTAAACGATTGCAGGGAATAAGAAAAAGAATTGGGAAAATCAATTCTATTATGGAAGGGAAATATTCTCCTGCCCTTCTTGCATCTGTCGTTACAGTCATTACAGCACTGATTACCATCTTAATTCTTTTTCTGCCAAATTATCTTGGCGTTGCAAATGATGGATCTACGGATGGAATCATGAAATCTGCAGGTTTCTACTATATAAATAAAGATTCTGATACTAACTATGGAGACTATTTTATAAAAACTTATACAGAAGTTGCATCTGGAGAGGAAGTTCAGGGGAACGTATGGAATAGTCAGCTTATTTTTTTTAAGGCAGCAAAAGCATTGGATCAGCTGTTTACGCGAGACAGTATTTTTGATATCCGATTTTTAGCTCTGATTTATTTTTTGCTGTATCTTCCTGCTCTGTACCTCATAATACGGCAAAGCTGTGAGCGGGTAAAAAATTTTTCTGAAGGGGCATTAATTGCAGGAGTTGGGCTGATTATTTTCTCAGATGTAGGTTATATGACTTATTTTAATTCATTTTATCCGGAGGCGATCTGGTTTCTTGCCATACTTTATTGTGTGGGAGGATATATGTCTTTTCAGAAAAAGAGATCTGGTTACAAAGATTTGTCTGCCCTGGTTCTGATTGTGATATCGGGAAGTATACTGGTAAGTTCCAGACGGCAATGTGCGGTGATGGGGTTTATTCTTGCCATATCGATTATTCGTCTGATAACGGTCCGCAGAAGCTTTATCTGGGGAGGAGTCTGCATAGCCAGCGCTTTTTTGCTAAGCATGCTTTCCTTTGTCTGTATTCTGGGATACCCATCTGATTTTAATGAGACCAGTAAATTACATGCCATGACAAGAGGAGTATTGTTCAGTTCTGCCGATCCGGCAAAGACTCTTACGGAATTTAACATTGACCCTTCCTACGAATTACTGGCGGATGCATCTGCGTATGATTATCTGCCTTTTGTAAGATCCGGCGACAATTCCTTATATCATGGCTTTATGGATCAATATACGATTCCAGACATCGGAATTTATTATTTGCGCCATCCGGACAGCCTGATTGGCATGATAGATGTTTCCATTAAACAAGGGATGGATATGAGAAGGAGTAATTGCGGAAACTATGAGAAAGAGGCAGGATTTCCAAAGAAAGCAAAAAGTCTTTTCTGGTCCTTATGGAGCAGCTTTAAAGAATTATCCGCACCAAAAACGGTGGGATATTTAATACTGCTGACTGTGGCGGTTATTATCTTATTTTATAAAGGGTATTCCTTACGCAGGGTGGAAGACAGAAGAAATACAGTATTTTTAGATATGCTTATAATGGTTCTGGCCTTTTTACTTTCCCAATCCATTATAGTAATTGTTAACAGCGGTGATGCCGAGATGGCTCAGAGACTGTTTCTGGTAGGGTTGTCAATTGATATTATGACCTATTGTGTGTTTGGGGAGTTACTTCATAAGCTTAGAATCGTTTAGAACCAGCATTTGTGCTTGAAATGTGAGGAAAATAATGACAAATAGACATTCGTTTGGTTATCTGCTGCAGGATATTGGACTGGTAATTTTGTTGTTTTGCTTATTTGCAGGAGCAATGGTAGTCAGCTACTCAGAAAAATCCACCATGTTTGAAGCCGTTATTATGCTTCTTGGAACTTTTTTCGTGATTTTATTTTCAGGATTTAAGCTGTTTTCATTGTCCCTTATACTGGCTGGAATAGAGGTCACCTTTTATACTGCTTACCGGCTGTACCTATTCCTGTCCTATGATATTGAAATTCCTTTATACAGCTATACCTGGATTCTTATACCGCTTATTTCAGCTGCAGCCATGTATCTGTTCGTATCAGGAACCAACAGACTGGAGCTTGAAAATGATATTTTAAGGAGGCAGGTAGATGAACTGGTTGTGCTGAACCCGCTGACAAAACTCTATAATTTGAGAAGTCTTTACAATGATCTTAATGTTCTGGTCGCTTATGCTGAGAGAAACCAGATGTCACTTTCACTTATGATAATCATGCTGAAATATGAAGCGGAGCTAAAAAGCGTATTGTCCAGGCAAAATTATGAGCTTGTTATACAGAGATTGGCTGAACTTGTGGTAGATACGGTGCGGGTGGAAGATAAGACCTATTCCATAGATCATAAAGGATCTCTGGCAGTCATACTGACCTGTGGCAAAGAGGGAAGTGAGATAGCGATGAGAAGGATCAGAAACCGGATTTCTGAACGAGATGCTTTTAGCGGCATTACAGATAAAGCAATCAAGATAGAAGTAAAGATGGCAAGTCTGGAATACGAAAAAGAGATTTATGAAAACAATATGATTCTCTTTAAACAGAGGGTAGAAAATGAACTGCAGTATGATGTATAAAAAAATCTTATTTTGTATAGCGGGATTCCTGTTCATTTCTTTTGCATGTTTGGGAAAAACTGTGTCTTCACTGGCAGAAGAGGTACCAAAAGGAGATATCCTGATTATCTATCAAGATAGTGCTGATAATAATACAAAGGCTGCTGTGGAGGATCTTGTAAAACTCCTGACCTTTCAAAGCTTTAAGATCAGCTACGGCCCGGCTTCTTGGGGGATGGAGTATATAGATGGGTTCTCCTATGTGATCTGCTATGATATAAAACAGAGCCCGGCTGGATTTACCAGCAGACTCAGTCGGTATGAAACCAAAACCGCTATTGATGGGAAAACGGAATCACCCCATATTTTATTTATAGGCAATCAGTATTTCAAAACTTATCTGGACGCCACAAACAGGTCAGATCAGTATGAACTGTTAAACAGCACTGTGGGGCAGCTGCAATATTCGTTCTATGGTTCAGGGAGTAAAAGTGGTCTGGTCCGGGAAGATTATTTTATATTTTTAAAAAAATCCTCCTACCAAAATGGCATAGCAACAGTCAATAATAAAAATGGATATTTTTGCGCAAAAGATGGCAGATTAACCCATATCCCTATTGCCGATATAAGCAGTCAATTGGTTCGGGCGGCTATAACCAGAGAAGTTTCAAAGTGGAAATGGCCATATAACGGTAATCCGCATATATTTGCCCAGTACATTTTAATTGACAAAGTTTATCCCTATGAAGATCCGGAAAAGCTGTTACAGACGGTAAAACTGATGATAGAGAGAAAAATTCCATTTGTGATCTCAGTGATGCCAATGTATGTAAATGGAGATTATCCTTCCATGACACATTTTTGTGAAGTGTTACGTTTCGCACAGGCTGGAGGAGGTGCAGTAATTATTAACGCCCCCATTGACCAGATGAATCCGCTGGACAAAGAGGTAATGCTTGATTATCTTGCCCGGGCAATGACCATATACAACAAACAGGGAGTTTATCCACTGGCTTTAGAAGTACCACAAAACTGGATGTTTCATAAAGACACCATCGAAATTATGAGTCATTTTAAAACAATTTTTTCTTCCGATGAGGTGGATTCCTATTTAAGCCAGGAAGATATGAAACAGAATGAGGTTTATAAAGACGGACATCAATGGGTGGGGTCATCAATCCCTGTTGATAATACGAAAGTCAGTTATTTATCCGTTTATTCTACGGCAGTATCCATTGGCCTGGACGAGGATTTTGAGGAGATTAAAAGAAAAGTGGGAGTCTGTCAAAACTCCTTTGTACCCTTAAAAAGTCTGTGGGATGCGGAGCACAGCTATTGGCTGGACAAACAGCTGATGGCTTATAAAAATGGAGATTTGATTCTGAATGGTAAAAAAATGGATTTAAGCTTCACCCCCACTGTTTATCCGGACCAATACAATTACCGCCGTAATATGCTTCAGCGGTTTTCCAGAGATTTGTCAACCCAGAGCAGAAGACTGGTAATTGCAGTAGGACTTACTTCCATACTTTTTGTGTTCCTGATTTTCTGGGCCAGATTAAAGAACAGAAAGAATTTTTTCTTTCGTGATTAGGGAGAGTGCCATGTCATTTATTGATATTCTTGCAATCTATTCCATCTTTTCTATCTGGGGGCTGCTGTTTATAAATATTCTGCTCTCTATAGGCGGTTATATCTATATTATGAGAATGTACCGCACAGATGGACATCATACTGTTTTGGAGTATCCAATCGTAACGGTTATGGTTCCTGCTCATAACGAAAGTATTGTGCTGAAAAAAACCATGGAAGCTTTAATAAAATTTGATTATCCCAAGGATCGGTATGAGATTATTGTTGTTAATGACAACTCTACCGATGATTCCGCCCAGGTTTTAAAAACTATTCAGCATAACAATCCGTCTGCAAAAATTATCGTAATCAATACAGACCCGGTAGTGGGTGGAAAAGGAAAATCCAATGCGTTAAATATTGCCCTGTCAGTAGCATCAGGTTCAGTCATTGCTATCTATGATGCGGATAATACACCGGAGAAGCAGGCTCTTAAAATTCTCGTGGAAAATCTGATGTCAGACGATAAGCTGGGGGCGGTGATTGGCAAGTTCCGAACCAGAAATAAATATGCCTCCTTACTGACAAGATTTGTAAACATTGAGACTTTGGCTTATCAGTGCATGAACCAGGCAGGGAGATATTTCTTTTTCAAACTGTGCACCATTCCCGGAACCAATTACGTGATAAGGCGGGAATTAATTGACCAGATGGGTGGTTGGGATGTAAATGCACTTGCAGAAGACACAGAAATCAGTTTTCGTTTGTACCGAATGGGCTATTATATTAAATTTATCCCTCAGGCAGTCACCTGGGAGCAGGAGCCACAGAAACTGAAGCAATGGTTTAAGCAGAGAACCCGGTGGGTAAAAGGCAATTTATATGTATTGAAAAGCAATTTTAAATATGCCTTCGATCCTCATGCAGGAATCATGAGGCTGGATGTGATCTATTACGCCCTGGTATACCTGCTGATGTTCAGCTCCCTTATTTTTTCGGATATTATTTTTGTCATTGGAATTCTGGGACTTGGTCATGTAACCTTAGGGGGATTTTCCTCTTTGCTGTGGGAAATGGCAATTATGCTGTTCATTTTAAATGTAGCAATTACCTTATCGGTGGAACGAAATGAATTCAATTTAAATAATATACTTCTCACCTTTGTCATGCTGTTTACTTATGCAAAAATGTGGGTTCTGGTTGTAGCAAATGGCATGATTCAGGGAATCCGGGATGCGCTCTATCAAAAAGAAGTTGTTTGGGACAAGACGGAACGCTTTGAGGAAATGACAGAGAAAGCCGTAAAAAATACGAAGCAGGTTTGAAAATAAGGAGAGACGACTATGACAACGTTGATGGATATAATTAAAAAGAAAATAAAGAGGCCGGGAAAAATATCCGCAGCCTGTCTGATGCTGTTTGTCCTGACAATAACCCCTCTGGCAGCGTACGCATCCAACGTCAATGCTGGGGGACTTAGTAATGCCCGGGAAAAAAGACAGCCTGAAAAGACAGACTCTAAAAAAAAGGATGAGATCCATCTTCCTCCTGTTGCGGAGCCTGAATCTGCTCCATTACCAGATCAGAAAGAACCCGTTTATGAACCGGTTAGTCATACCCAGGATAACTTTTTTTACAGGAAAACCCTAAAAGGTATTTATTCATCCACGGATCTGTATTTTTATGTGGAAGATTACTGGGATACAAAATATGTATATGCAAAAATTCAGTATGATGTAAGCCAGCTCATTGAGAGCGCTGCCTCATCTGTTACATTTGCCATCAATGATGTCCCAATCCAGTCTTATAAGCTGGAGTATAAAGACGGTAATTCCCAGATTCTGTATGTGAAAATCCCCATGGACCAGGTTCGTTCCGGTTATAATTCCTTTTCTATATCTGCTTATGCAAGACTTTTTGACCAGCAGGGCTGTGTAGATGATTATTCTGATGCCAACTGGCTGGGAATTTCTGATACATCTTATATCAGATGCGGCTATGAAAGCAGGGATCCTGAGCACAAGATTTCATTTTATCCTTATCCGTTTATGTCAACTTATAATCCCACTGGCAAGGGACTTTTCATTGCTGTATCTGATGAGGCTGCATCAGGAGAAGTGGCTGCTGCCATGAGCCTGATGGCCGATTTAAGTAAGCAGACCGGAAAAAGAAATGAAATTGAACTATGCCGAATTTCTGATTTAAAATCAATGAATCCTTCCGATACCATACTCATATCGGATTATAACAATCTGCCTGCCGAGTACAAAGATAAAATGACAAAGGCGCCGGATTCGTCAGGAAATGCAATTGTTAATTTTATTGATGATTCCAATTTAAAACCCCTTCTTCTAATTACGTCAAATGATGACTCTGGTCTAAAGGAAGCAGCTGACATGCTTATGGATGAAAGTCGCCGGAAGCAGGAAACCGGAAATCTTGCAGTTGTGGAAAAGGGAAGCGGAGAGCAGGCGGTTAACGTGGCAAAACAAAGTGATCTGACTGCCTGGAATTATACTCTGGAGGATATTATGGGAAGCGGACTTTCCTTTGTAGGACCGTTTCATCAGGAAAAATATGTCTACCTTCCAGTTTCCAGGGATTTTGTGCTGGCACAGGGCGGAAAGGTAGTTTTAAAGTTCCGTTATAGTGAAAATCTGGATTTTAAACGATCTCTGATCACTGTATTCTGGGGCGATGTTCCCTGCGCCAGCAAGCGCCTCAGCCAGAAAAAGGCGTCCGGTGATGAACTGAACTTTGAAATGCCAGCAGATGTCATAGGAACGTCTGCTGCCAGTTTGAAAATAGCATTTGACTTGGAAATTCCTGATTTAATCTGTACTCCCAGGCAGAGTGATATGCCCTGGGCTTATGTATCCAGAGAATCTGCCATATTTTTGCCGCCTGCAGCAGATTTGAGATTGTCTTTTGATTCCGGAGTTTCTCCCTTTAGCCGGAACGGAAAATTCAATGATGTACTGTTAATACTTGGTGATAATCCAACTTCTGTTGAACTGAATCTGCTGGGACAGACTCTGGCAATGTATGGGAGGGAGGCAAAGCCCTACGGAACCATACTTGTGAAACGGGCTGGTGAATTTAATAAAGATGATGGGGATTATAACATCATTACAACGGGTACACTGTCTGGAAATACGTTTTTAGCCCAGGTTAATCAAAATCTGGCATTTCAGTTTTCCCAGGATGGTAATTCCTTTGAAAGCAATGATCAGTTAATTTTGTCCAGGGATTATGCAGGAAAGATCGGGGTTATGCAGCTGCTAAAATCTCCCTATTCCCTTAACAGGACTCTGCTGGTACTGGCAGGAAGCAGCCAGGATACCCTTAAAAACCTTGAGGATTACCTAAGAGACAGCAGTAACAGAGAAGAACTGAAAAAGGACTGTGTGGTGATAGATGCCAATCAGAATATCACAACTCTTAAGTTTATAAAAGCTCAGGAAGTAAAGGAAGGTCCCACTCTGACAGAGAAACTGGTCCGGAATAAAAAATCTCTTGTTTTTACAGTCATTGCAACATCAGCTATGTTTTTAATGTTATTTGCTGTAATTATTATTCTACTGCGGATACGGGTATATAGAAAAAAGAATGAAGAATAAGCAGATAATATGGGAAAGGGGTGAAGAAAAGGATGAGATTAGAGAAGAACTGGTTTTATCATTTCTGTATTGCATTATCTATTGCAGGCATGGGATACATTCTGATTACAGGCGTATCCGATGCACAGGGGAATCAGCAATATCCTTATGCAATGAAAGGATTGCTCATTCTGATCTTCTTCCTTACCTGGGCAGGAGTAAACTTCTTAGCACTGCTGTCTGCCAGGCTTACCATAACCGCAAAGCTTAAAAAATATCATAATTACCTTTTGGCGATGGAAGTAATTTACGTCATTCTTATTCTGATTCTGGCATTTGCCGCCAGACTTTCCGTCATACGGAATCTGCCCATGGAACCGGCATCTGATTATAAAACCTATTACGAGATAGCTAAGATGTTAAAGGAAGGGGTTCTGCAGGAAAAGGGAGAAGGTTATTGTAACTATATTGGGATGTTTCCCCATATACTGGGTTATTGCTACATTTTAAAAACTATATTTGTTGTATTCGGAACCAGCATCTGGAACGGACAGATAGCCAATGTCTTGTTCTCTGTAGGAACGGTTTATCTAATTTACAGGATTGCCAGAAGGCTGGGAGGCAGAATGGCAGGGCTTACGGCGCTAACAGTTTCGGCATTCTGGCCATCCCAGATCCTTTACGTCAACATGCTTGCAGCCGAATACTCTTTTTCATTTTTCTTATATTTGTGTGTTCTGCTTTTTCTTCATCTGGTCATGGATTATGATGGCGCCACAAAGCATGGGGTCAGAGGAGCTCTTCTTCATATAGTCCTTGGCTGTTTGATTGCAGTGACTGCGGCAATCCGTCCAATGGCAGTAATATTATTAATTGCTATCCTTATATTTTTAATTCCTCTTAAGACCAAATTACCGGAAATACCACATAACAGCATTTCTGTCTGGGTAAGATTTCTGGCCCGGGGGTTTATGAGGGCAGCACTCATTGTGTTGGCCTATATGTCGGTGTCCAGTGTTCTTAATACAGATATAGAACTTACCATTGATAAATCAACACCTTCCTTTAGCCAATCCTTTGGCTATAATCTTTTGGTAGGACTGAATCAAGAATCAGGCGGGGGGTGGAATGAAGAAGATTCCAGGTATTTATATGAGAATCTGGAGCGCACCGGTTCGCCCGTAGAAGCACAGAGTGCGTGCCGGAATCTGGCATTTAAGCGGTTGACTGCTGACCCAGGCGGTTTATTTAACCTGTTTATAAAAAAATACGAATTGTTATGGGGAAATGATAATTATGGGGCCGACTGGAATCTGGCTTTCTTAAAAGAGCAAAATGAACTGACTCCAGACAGGGCAGTATTTCTCAATCAGGCAAAAAATGCCAGCCAGATTGTTTATATGGTGGCTGTTCTCTTTTCTTTTCTGACTTTGATTTATCTGCTGCAAAGAAAGGCATCCTCTCTTTATGTTCTGGTCCTTGTTTATCTAGGGACAGCAGCCATGCATCTTATGGTTGAAAGCCAGAATCGATATCACTTTCATATTCTACCAGTATTTATAATTATTGCATCTGTAGGAATAAAATATATTTTTGAAAATGCTGTAACATTTGTAAATACTTCAGATTGGGAACGGCAGCTGAAAAAAGAACAACAGATCAGGGAGGAGACCGTATTAAAACAATTTGAATTGGAAGAACATAAAGCCATTGAGCAGCGCTATAAAAGTATGACCAATGCATTTGATATGCAGTCGGCCATTTTAAACGGCAATGTTACGGTTACTGTTTCAGAAGCTTATACGCAGCCTGATCGGTTTATGAAAGAAAAAAAAGAGGGATCTGCCGCTGAGACATCTCCAAAGATGTCACAGAAAGAAGAAACAGAGAAAATGACAAAGGAGGAGCCAGCCAGATTGGAACATTCCGATTTAGAGGAGCTTATTCTGGAACTGGAAGAGATTGCAGAGACAGGAAAGGTGCCCAATCAACATGATGAAGGGGGACATACAGTATGAAAAGAGCACTTCCCCGAAGCAGGGTAGAAAAGGTTTTAATTATGATCCTCTGCATCCTTACGGTATTTACTGCAGGGGGTCTTCTTTTCCTGTCTCACTATCTCAATAAGGAGGAGGACTTGCAAAAAAGTCAGAGGGAAAGTGCAGATGAAACTTCTCTTGATGATATTACGGCAATTTTGCCGGAATACTGCAACATCAATGAGAAAATTCCGGACATCCGAGTTACCACTGGATCAGGAGACATAGTGACAATGAAAGAATTGGAGGGAAAGCCAGCCATTATAACCTTCTGGGCCAGCTGGTGTCCGGATTGCAGAAAAGAACTTTCTCATATCAGAGAATTTATAAATACCTCAAAGAATTATGGCGACATCAATTATATTCTTATAAATAGGACAGATAATAAAAAGGAAACCAGAGAAACAGCAAAAAAATATCTGTCTGAACAGGGCATTGCCATAGACACTTACTATGATGAAGGTATGACCGCCTGCCGGGAGCTTGGCCTTCATACCATCCCAACCACATTGTTTCTGGACGAGCATGGAGTGATCCGGTCATGGAGTATTAAGCCAATAGAAAAGTCCTCTGTATTGGAAGGATATTTAAAAAATCTGGCGGAAGGAAGCGGGAAGGTGACCGGGGATTTTGTTCTGAATCATCTCATGGATGACAGGGGAGGAGTTCATACAATTTATGATCCAGAGGCAGACAGTGCCATAAAAAGCGATGTTCTTAGCGAAACTCAGGGTGTGATGCTGGAATATGCATTACTGAGGAAGGATCAGCAGCTATTTGAAAAGATTCTTTCCTATATCAATGAGGTATTGCGGGTAAATGGTATAACCGGGTGGAGCGTCAGTAATAATAAGCCATCAGAAGTGAATTCTCTTTTAGATGACTTGCGTATTGTGGGTGCACTGTTCTCGGCTAATAATTTATGGGGCGGTTATGACCAGTTAATAACCAATTATTCAGAAGGAATTGCAAAATACGGAATTCATAATAGAAATTATGTGGATTTCTACGATTCCGGTTATAAAAAATACGCTGACCGCTTTACTCTCTGCTATGGAGACTTACCGGTTATGTCCCGGCTGGCGGCCCTGGATGACCGCTTTACACAGCCTTATGAGTCAGCAAAGAAATTGATTCTTGGGGGAAAAATAAGTGAAGGATTTCCTCTGTACTACAGTTGGTATGATTTTAATAAAAACTCTTATGTTTCTGATGATTTAAATACTGCAGAAGCTATGGTCACACTGCTTCACCTGGCTGAGGCTGGTTTGCTGGCGGATGATTCTATGTCATGGCTTAAAACGCAAATGGATGCAGGCGGTGTGAAAGCGCGATACAAAACAGATGGTACGGTAGTGGAAGGTTATAATTATGATTCAACGGCTGTTTACGCGCTGATTGCCATGATTGGGGAAATACAAGGAGATTCCAAGCTTCAGGGAAAAGCTCTGAAGAAAATGGAAAAAATGAGGATTATGGATACCTCTTATCCCTATTACGGTGCATTTGGTATGGAAGATGGAAGCGGCATCACATCTTTTGATCAGGTTATGGCAATGCTGGCTTACGAGTATACTGGAAAACCAGCAGACTGACTGATTCAGGGATATAAATTAACATAAAAGGAGTTTTTGCTGTGAAGAATATCATGCTGGTATTTGGGACAAGACCAGAGGCCATTAAAATGTGCCCTCTGGTAATTGAGTTGAAAGGCAGGAAAGAAGCAAGGGTTTGCGTCTGTGTATCAGGTCAGCATCAATCCATGCTAAAGCAGGTTTTAGATGCGTTTTCAATTAATCCGGATTATGATCTTTCCATTATGAAAGAAAAGCAGACACTTTTTGAAATTACTGTAAATATTTTAAATAACATTCGTGAGGTTCTGGAAAAAGAAAAGCCAGACGTGGTTCTGGTCCATGGTGATACTTCCACGGCATTTGCCTGTGCCCTTGCCTGTTTTTATCTGCAGATACCGGTGGGACATGTTGAAGCCGGGTTAAGAACTTATGATATTTATTCTCCCTATCCCGAGGAATTTAACAGGCAGGCCATTGGTATCATTGCAAACTATCACTTTGCTCCAACGGAAAAAGCCAGGGAGAATTTGATTTCTGAGGGTAAGAATCCAGCTGACATATTTGTTACAGGGAATACAGGAATTGATGCATTAAAAACCACAGTGAGAACGGACTACAGCCATGAGCTTTTAACGTGGTCTCTGGGAAGCCGGCTGATATTACTGACGGTTCACCGAAGGGAAAATTTAGGGGAACCCATGAGGCAGATTTTTCGTTCTGTCAAACGGATCACTGATGAACATCCTGAGGTTAAGGTTATTTATCCCATTCACTTAAACCCACGTGTCAGGGAAATCGCCGGTTCTGTATTAGCGGGAGAGGAACGGATTCGTCTGATTGAACCCCTGGATGTAATTGATTTTCATAATTTTATGGCGAGAGCAGATCTTATTTTAACGGATAGCGGGGGAATTCAGGAAGAGGCCCCAAGTCTGGGAAAACCGGTGCTTGTTCTTCGCAAATCAACAGAGCGGCCGGAAGGAGTTGATTCTGGGGCGCTGCTTTTGGTTGGGATTGAACAAGAACGTATTTACGAAGCGGTAACACGTTTACTGGATGATAGTGCGCTCTATAACAGGATGCGCAGTGCAGATAATCCTTATGGTGATGGAGAAGCGAGTAGAAGAATTGCAGATATTTTACTGGGAAAGAACCAAAATAAATAGTACAGGCTCTGCATGTAAAACATGGAAAGCCTGTACTAATATGAATGATCTTATAATGAATTTGCTCTGTCCGCGATATTCTTATTAAAATTAATTACCTGATGCTCATAGGTAGACTCCATAAGAGGAGAGGTAATGATGAAATCAGCAGTGGCTCTGGTATTGGCGATGGGAATATCATAAACCTGGGCAATACGAAGCAGTGCTTTTACATCCGGGTCGTGAGGCTGAGCTGTCAGGGGATCAGAAAAGAAGATAATCATATCAATCCTTCCCTCTACAATCTTTGCACCGATCTGCTGGTCTCCGCCTAAAGGGCCGCTGTTATAGCCTTTTACCGGAAGGCCTGTCTGATCTGTAATCATACGGGCAGTGGTGCCGGTACCGCACAGAGTGTGATTTTTTAAGATTTCCCTGTGCTCGGTGCACCATTCAATTAATGAACGTTTTTCATTATCATGGGCAATCAGTGCAATGTTTTTTTGTTTTTGAAGCGTCAGTGTAATAAAATCTTCCTGTAACATCATAGTCCTCCTGTTGTAGGTATTAATAAGAGTGGTAGAACCTCATTTAAAACGGCAGAACACTTTGCAAAGAATAAGTAATGGACAGATCTTTTCTGGAATATTCCTTTTTAAAATTCTGAATGATACGCTTTAAAACCATCTCTCCGTTTTCATAGGTTGCAGTAGGAAGAAGCATCAGATACTGGCTTACACTGTAACGGCTGTAAACGTCTCCTCTGCGAAGAGAGTTGCGGATGGAACAACCCAGTTCATCCATGGCACGGGTCTGTACCGCAGGCTTTAATAACTCACCCTTTAAATTGCTGATGGTAAGCAGGCATAAAAAGATGGAATCGCCGGTTCGCTCAATGGCTCTGGCCTCCAGCTGATAAATATCACGAAATACGGAAGGCTCGCAGCAAAAAGCCCCTTTATTGGTTCCACCCTCTAAAAGAATCTCCCTGATGGTGCTTAAATCCATGGTGATTCCATGCTTTTTGTCACTGATCATTTTATACAGCTCTTTAAAGCGGATGGATGGAGTGATGGCAAACTCGTTGTAGAACATGTCGTTTACCCGTTTGTAATGTTCCAGGGACATCATCTGGTTGCCGCTCTGGTACAGAGCATAGATCAGATAGTAATGTGCTTCCTCCCCGTAAGGATCGATGGAGATTGTCTGCTGGCAGACGTCTATCATCGTAGGATAATCCTTTCTGTCATCTAACATGACCAGGATCTTTTTCACTAATTTCTGATATAGGGTGTGATAATAGGTGTGTATCGGGATTACCCAGGATTCCCATTCGGATTTTGGAAGAAAGTTTCCTTTATAAAGGTTAAATGCCTCCATTGACAGTTTCAGGCGGGTCTCTTCCGGAAATTCCTTGCTATCAGCCTGCAGACAAAGCTCTTCGAACTTGTCCGTGTCACATACGGTGGTAAGATCCCTTGTCCAGCCATATGCCTTTCTGTTTTGAAATACCAGTTCCTGAGTGGGAAACCCAAGTGGCTCAAGAAGTTTTCGCACGCGGAACATCAGCGTCTTTAAAGCACCAGCAGGATTATTGCTGGCTTCATCCTTCCAAAACAGATCGATTAATTCATCTACGGGAATATCCCTGCCACGAAAAGTGATTAAATATTCCAAAAGACTCCACGGTTTTTTAGCCTGATTATTCTGATCAACAATTATTTTGTCTCCGATGGTAACGGAGAATCCCCCCAGCATGTTCACATAAACGATCGTCTCTTGATTTTTCATAATTTTCTCCAAAGTAACATTTTCTTTCCTTAGTATATAGAAAAAAACGTTAAAAGTCTAGCGCAGCTTATAAAAGATTGAGATTTTTATTAAAATAAGCTATACTAAAGCAGAAGAATATGAAAAAGAAAGCAGGAGATTGCTATGAACAGAAAAAAACTGTCTACAGGAATTCTTATACTTGCATTTCTGCTTCTGGCTGTGGGAGCCGGAGTGCTTTACTTTGATTATCGTGACAGGCAGTATTCTGACAACCTGTATGAAAGCCTGGCTGAGCTGGCAAAGGAACCAGAAGAGAGCGTGACTGCCCCGTCGGAAACACAGAAAGAGAAAGAAGAACCTTACGTATCTCCTATTTCTTTTGATGAACTAAAAAAGATTAATCCTGACATTGTTGGCTGGATCCGCATTGCCGATACGAGCATTGATTACCCCATCGTCCACACGGACAACAATGATACTTACCTGGATACGGATTTCGATGGAAAAAAGAATCCGTCAGGGACCATATTTCTTGACTGTGACAGTGAACCTGATTTTTCCGGAAGGCATAACATAATCTATGGGCATCATATGAAAGATGGTTCCATGTTTAAGGATATCATAAAGTATAAAGAGGAATCTTTTTATCGTGCCCATCAGGACATTGTGATCTATACTCCGCAGCAGGAATTCCATTTGCGGCCGGTCACTGTGCTTTACACGGACGCAGGCGGAATACGAAGAAAAACAAAATTTGAATCAGATGATAGCTTTTCCCTGTATGTAAATGAGATGACGAAGAACGGTATGTTTTATCAGGCACCAGAAGAGCCGGTTAAAACTCTGTGGTCATTTGTTACCTGCAGCTATGAATTTGATGATGCAAGAACCATACTATATGCAGCATTAGTCCCTTAATTTAGAAAGGGCAGAAATGTGGTATTGTACATATCACTTTTTATCACTGCAGATTTATAAAGGAGAATAATAAAATGGGTAAATATTTTGGAACAGATGGTTTTAGAGGAGAAGCAAATGTTACGCTGACTGTTGAGGATGCGTTTAAGGTAGGCCGCTTTTTAGGCTGGTACTATGGACAGAAAAAACCGGATGAGGTATGCAGGATTGTAATCGGAAAAGATACAAGACGCAGCAGCTATATGTTTGAATATTCTCTTGTGGCAGGTCTTACTGCATCAGGAGCCGATGCCTATCTGCTTCATGTAACCACCACCCCCAGTGTATCCTATGTTGTCCGTACAGAAGGATTTTCCTGTGGTATCATGATCTCTGCAAGCCATAATCCATACTACGATAACGGTATTAAAGTGATTAACGAAAAGGGAGAGAAATTAGAAGAATCCGTCATCACGGAGATCGAAAAATATTTAGACGGAGAGATGGAAGAACTGCCATTTGCCACACAGGATAAGATTGGCAGAACCGTAGATTTTGCAGCAGGAAGAAACCGCTATATCGGATATCTGATCTCTACGGCAACCAGATCCTTTAAAAATAAAAAGGTAGCACTGGACTGTGCCAACGGAAGCGCTTCCGCCATTGCAAAGAATGTATTTGATGCACTTGGCGCAGAGACTCATGTAATCAGTAACGAGCCAAACGGTTTAAATATTAATACGGGTTGCGGTTCTACCCATATGGGTCAGCTGGTGAAGTTTGTGAAAGAAGTAGGGGCTGACGTGGGCTTTGCTTATGATGGAGATGCAGACCGCTGCCTGGCCGTTGATGAGAACGGAAATGTAGTTGATGGAGATGGTATCTTATACATCTGCGGTAAATATATGAAAGAACAGGGCCTTCTTAAGAATAACAAAGTGGTAACAACTGTGATGTCCAATTTCGGGTTATATAAAGCTTTGGACCGGGAAGGGATTGAGTACGAAAAAACAGCAGTTGGTGACAAATATGTTTATGAGAACATGGTAACCAATGGAAACTGTCTGGGCGGCGAACAGTCAGGACATATCATATTCAGTAAGCATGCAACAACCGGAGATGGAATCCTGACTTCATTAAAGGTGATGGAAGTAATTCTTGAAAAGAAAGAAAGCCTTGGAAAGCTGGTTTCTGAGTTTCAGATCTTTCCACAGGTATTAAAGAATGTGCGGGTTCATGACAAGGCAGCGGCTCAGGATGATGAAGCGGTTAAAGCAGAAGTGGAGAAAGTGGCACAAAGTCTTGGAGACAGCGGAAGAATTCTTCTGCGCCAGTCAGGTACAGAGCCGGTAGTTCGGGTTATGGTAGAAGCAGCAGATTTAAAAACCTGTGAACAGTACGTGGAGCAGGTAATTGATGTCATGAAATCAAAAGGTCACGTCATTTCCTGATTGTAAATCAAAGTCATTGAAAACCGAAGATAACAGCCGGTTTTTCAATGACTTTTTCAGTTTTAATAATGGCGTCTCATTGTAAATGAAGACAATTCATGATATCATTGTATTTATCTGCAAATTCATTTTGGGAGATCAGAAATATGGATAAAAAAGATAAATCAAACTTAGGAGAACAAATCCGCAGTACGGTGCAAAGCGCCATTGATTCCAGAGATTTTAACCAGCTGAACCGAATCATATCCGATTCCGTAAATTTTGCGCTGGATGAAGCAAAAAATCAGCTGGCAAAAGGAACGAAAAGCTGGACGCAGCCGCCGGTACGGGATAGCAGGGGCGAATATAGTGAGGCGGAGAAGGTGGTAGATGACGAACCGGGATACCGGGCGTTTCAGACCAGCCGCACGGTAAAAGAACGGACAGGCAGTTCATTAGCCGGAAAACAAGAGATTAAAATGAACCAGCAGGGGCGTGTGGGCGGAGTACTTTTAACCGTTTTTGGAAGTCTTTTTCTTGCAATTGATCTGATCGGGATTCTTTTCTCTCTTTTTGCTTCCATGATCTTAAAACCTGTGGCATGGGCGGCAGCTGGTGCGTTTACCTTTCTGCTGGCAGCAGGAATTGTCTCCGGCTGCATGCTTTTTACCGGCATCGCCATAAATGGGAGATTAAAAAGAGCCAGAATCTATGCAAAACAGTCCGAAAAACGAATGTATTGTAATTTGGAGGAACTGGCTGCAAGTATTGGCAAATCACAGGAATATGTATTAAAAGACGTGGAGAAAATGATGAGGCTGGGTATTTTCCCCCAGGCACACTTAGACGAGCAGAAAACCTGCCTGATTTTAAGTGAAGCCACATATAACCAGTATCTGGAGTGCCAGAAAGCGTTAAAAGAACGGGAAAAAGAGGAAGAACTGAGAAAGATTTCAGATAATGGAACCCAGGAAAATCAAGCGTTACAGGAAATGATGACTCAGGGAAGAAATTATTTAAGAATATTAAAAGAAGCCAATGACGCCATTCCGGGCGAAGTGATTTCACGAAAAATATCCATGCTGGAGGACGTAATACAGCGGATTTTTGACACTGTTTTAAAACATCCGGATCAAATGGGAGAGATGGAGCAATTTATGGATTACTACCTCCCTACAACAGTAAAACTGGTGAATGCTTACCGGGATTTTGACAGCACGGGTATAGAAGGCAATAATATTATCAATGCAAAAAAAGAAATTGAAGGAACCCTTGATACCATCAATCAGGCCTTTGAACGGCTGCTTGATGATCTGTACCAGGATACGGCTATGGACATTACCACGGATGCATCAGTACTCCAGACAATGTTAAAAAAGAATGGCTGGGCCGAAAGTGATTTTACAGGAGGAAATAAAGAATGAGCAAAGATTTGGAAGAGATGATAAAAGAAGCCCCCACGCTTACTCTTACGCCATTTGATCAGACAGAAGGTGTGAAAGAGGGACATGCACTGACCGAGGCAGTACCTGTATCCGAGCCAGTGCCCGCACCAGAGCTTACGCCAGAGGAAGAACGGCTGGTTTCTGATTTCGCTGATAAAATTAATTTAAAAGATTCCAATATGGTACTTCAGTATGGCGCAGGAGCGCAAAAAAAGATCGCTGATTTTTCTGAGTCCGCACTTGATAATGTAAAATCAAAGGATCTGGGTGAAGTGGGGCAGATGCTCACCAATGTGGTGACAGAGTTAAAAAGCTTTGAAACAGAAGGAGAGGAAAAAGGCTTCTTCGGATTCTTTAAAAAGAGTGCTAACCGCCTTGATAACATGAAAGCAAAGTATGCATCAGCGGAGACCAATGTGAACCAGATCTGCAAGATTCTTCAGAATCACCAGATTCAGCTTTTAAAGGACATTGCTCTACTGGATAAAATGTATGAGTTAAACACCACATATTTTAAGGAACTGACTATGTATATCCTGGCTGGAAAGAGAAAACTTGCAAAAGTTCAACAGGAAGAGCTTCCTCTTTTAATGGACCGGGCGGCAAGAAGCGGTCTTCCGGAGGATGCCCAGGCAGCCAATGATTTATCTTCCATGTGCGGACGTTTTGAAAAGAAGATCCATGACCTGGAGCTCACCCGTATGATTTCCATTCAGATGGCTCCCCAGATCAGACTGGTTCAAAATAATGATACGTTAATGACAGAGAAGATTCAGTCCACCCTTGTCAATACCATTCCTCTCTGGAAAAGTCAGATGGTTCTTGCCATCGGAATCAATCATTCGGAGCAGGCAGCGAAGGCACAACGGGAAGTGACTGATATGACCAATGAGCTGCTTCGAAAGAATGCAGAAGTGTTAAAAACTGCAACCATTGAGACGGCGAAAGAGTCAGAGCGTGGAATCGTTGACATGGAAACCTTAAAAAAGACCAATGAGTCCCTGATTACAACCCTTGATGAAGTGGTGCGGATTCAGGCAGAGGGAAGACAAAAACGAAAAGAAGCAGAAGTGGAACTTGCCCGTATGGAAGGGGAATTAAAGACCAAGCTTTTACAGATGAGCAGGTAAAAGATTTTATGGTTTTTAAAGTTTTTGTTGTAAGTCATTTTTACTCGTGCTATAATAGCATAACACTTTACCGTGGTGGTTTGTCAGAGCACGGCATGTGATTTTAATGCAAAGGAATGATGACAGATGGGGTTAGACCTTTAAAGCCCACGTTGTTCATTGTCAAAAAATACAGCGTGATTTATCGACTCCAAAGCCTGAACTGATTTTTTTATGAAAGAAAGACAGACAAAAAAGGAATATGGAGGAGATCAGACATGTTGAATTATGAAAGATATAAGCGGGTACCGGTAGTAGATTATCCGGAAAGACAATGGCCGTGCAGGGAGATTAAGAAAGCGCCGATCTGGTGCAGTGTGGATTTGAGAGATGGAAACCAGGCTCTTATTGAGCCTATGGTAGTGGAAGAAAAGATTGAGATGTTTAACCTTCTGATTAAACTCGGTTTTAAGGAGATTGAAGTGGGATTTCCTGCTGCTTCCCAGATTGAGTTTGATTTCTTAAGACAGCTTGTGGAACGGAAACTGATTCCTGATGACGTGGTAATTCAGGTTCTGGTTCAATGCAGAGAGCATTTGATTAAGAGGACATTTGAAGCCTTAGAGGGAGTTAAGAAGTCAATCGTTCATATCTACAATTCCACATCTACATTACAGCGTGATGTGGTCTTCCGCAAAGAGATGGATGAGATCAAGGAGATCGCAATACAGGGAACCCTGTGGGTGAAACAGTATATGCAGGATTTTAAGGGAGAAGTTATGCTTGAATATTCTCCTGAAAGCTTTACCGGAACTGAACTTCAATTTGCACTTGATATCTGTACGGCAGTGCAGGAAACCTGGGAAGCCACTCCGGAAAAGAAGATTATTTTCAATCTTCCTTCCACTGTGGAGATGACAACTCCCAACGTATATGCCGATCAGATTGAATGGATGAATTCCCGGTTTAAAAACCGTGACAGCATTATTTTAAGTGTTCATCCTCACAATGACAGAGGGACAGGGATTGCAGCCACTGAGCTGGCTCTTCTTGCAGGAGCTGACCGTGTGGAAGGAACTCTGCTTGGGAATGGAGAACGTACCGGTAACGTGGATATATTAACAGTTGCCTATAATATGTTTTCTCAGGGCATCAATCCGGAACTTCATCTTGAAAATATCCGTGAAATCGTGGACGTTTACGAACGATGTACCAAGATGGAAGTGGAACCAAGACACCCTTATGCAGGGAAACTTGTTTTTACTGCATTTTCCGGATCTCATCAGGATGCCATTAACAAAGGCATACAGGCGATGCATGAGAAGAAGAATCCATTCTGGGAGGTTCCTTACCTTCCTATCGATCCTTCCGATATTGGCAGACAGTATGAGCCGATTGTCAGAATCAACAGCCAGTCCGGCAAGGGCGGCGTAGCATTTGTCATGGATACCTTCTATGGATTCAAGCTTCCAAAGGGTATGCACAAGGAGTTTGCCGATGTAATTCAGGCAATTTCCGAAAAGCAGGGTGAGGTTGCTCCAGAGCAGATTCTGGAAGAATTCAAAAGCTGCTATACCGAGCGGAAGGAACCCATTCATTTCAGAAAGAGCCAGATTACAGAGGCAGAGGAAGATGTGGAGTTCTCAACACTTGCCAAAGTCCGTTATACAGACCATGGCGTGGAGAAAGTATTCGAGGGTGTTGGAAACGGACCTATCGATGCGGTTCAAAAGGGTCTGGAGAAGGAGCTTGGTATCGAAATTCGGGTGCTGGATTACTACGAGCATGCACTTGCTTCCGGATCTGGAGCACAGGCTGCATCATACATCCATTTGCTTGATGTAAAGACCGGAAAGGCTACTTATGGCGTGGGAATCAGTTCCAACATTACCAGAGCGTCTATTCGGGGTATCTTTAGTGCGGTAAACCGGTTATTTTATTAATATCAGATAATGAAAGGGATCCAGTCTTTTTTGAGGCAGGATCCCTTTTCGTTATCTGATTCTTTTTTCAAAACAAACAGCTTCATCCCGCCCCTGATATTTCCCATAGTTTGGGATGATATGGAAGCCATTTTTAATATAGAAGCCGCATGCACCTGCGTTAATTTTTCTGGTTTCGCAGATCAGTCTGCTGTATCCAAATTCCAGTGCCTTATTTTCTAGGAAATTCAAGATAGAAGTGCCAACACCAAGCCCCTGTTCTTTTGCATACATCCGTTTCAATTCCCCAGTGGAATCGTCTATTGGGCGTATTGCACCGCAGCCTGCTGCATTACTTCCACTTCTTGCAATGACAAAAATAGATTTTTCCTCTTCCATGTCATTGATTGAAAATGAGGATTCGCCACTGTTTCCGGTTATGTGATTAAGACTTCCGGATAATTTCTTTAGCAGTGACAGAGACTCATCTGTGTTAATATCAGCCTCCATAATCTGAAGTGATGTTTGAATATTATTTTTCTCGCTCATAGTGGTTAAATTCATCTCCTCTCGCATTGATAATAATTATAAACCCATCGATTTATTGAAACAATCATTATTTAGAATACCACGGATAGAACCGGCGTTTACTTTTCGGAAAGACTCTAGTATAATTAATTCAGTTTATAAAACGTCAGGAGAGTAAAGATGAAGAAATATGATTATGTGCTTGTCGGAGGCGGTCTCTATTCCGGCGTATTTGCCTATCTGGCCAGGAAACAGGGAAAAAAATGCCTGGTTATTGAGAAAAGGGAGCATTTAGGAGGCAATTTGTATTGCGAAGAGACAGAAGGAATCCATGTACACCGGTATGGCGCTCATATTTTCCATACAAGCAACCGTAAGGTCTGGCAGTTTGTCAATGAGCTGGCAGAGTTTAACCGGTATACCAATAGTCCTGTTGCCAATTATCTAGGAGAGATGTACAACCTGCCTTTTAATATGAATACCTTCAGCAAGATGTGGGGGGTATCGACTCCTGAACAGGCAAAAGCAAAGATTGATGAGCAGAGACAGGTGATTACCAGTGAGCCAAAGAATCTGGAAGAGCAGGCAATCAGCCTGGTAGGTACGGATATCTATGAAAAACTGGTAAAGGGTTATACGGAAAAGCAGTGGGGCAGAGATTGTAAGGAGCTTCCGGCCTTTATTATAAAACGTCTCCCTGTACGGTTTACCTATGACAATAATTATTTCAATGACTTATATCAGGGCATTCCCATCGGCGGTTATAATGTAATTACAGACAAGCTCTTTGAAGGTTGTGATGTAGAGCTTTCTGTTGATTATTTAGATAACAGGGAGCAGTATGACAGTCTTGGAGAGAAAATCATATACACTGGAATGATCGATGCTTTCTACGGATATCAGTTTGGCAAACTGGAATACCGCAGTCTGAAGTTTGAGACAGAAACCCTTAATACAGACAATTATCAGGGGGTTGCAGTTGTAAATTATACAGACCGTGAAACTCCTTATACAAGAATTATTGAGCATAAACATTTTGAATTTGGAACCCAGGATAAGACGGTTATAACCAGAGAATATTCCGTTGACTGGAGCGAGGGTATGGAACCTTATTATCCAGTCAATGATGAGACCAATCAGAACTTGTATCAGACATATGAAAAACTTGCCCAAAAAGAGGATCGGGTTATCTTTGGAGGCAGATTGGCAGAATATAAATATTACGATATGGACAAAGTCATTGAGTCTGCATTCAAAATGGCTGAGTCCGAACTGGGCCTCCTCCCCTAGCCGCCGGCTGTTTACTTTTCTAATCAGATATAGTACAATACAACGATAAAATTGGTATGCGGGGAGGTTATTATGAATATTATTTACGCTTCCAACGATAAGTTTGCCAGACACCTTGCAGTTTCTCTCTATTCTCTTCTTGATCGGAATCAAAAGATTGAAACGCTTGATGTCTGGGTTTTATCCATGGGGTTATCAAGGGAATCAAAAGACCGCTTATGCGGGATCGCACAGGAATTTGATCGTGAGCTTTCTGTGATTGAATTGGGGAATTTAAAGGAACGGTTTTCCCATGAGGTGGACACAGGAGGATTTGATTTAAGCATTATGGCCCGCTTGTTTTTAGGAGATGTGCTCCCTGAACATGTGGAACGGGTACTTTATCTGGACTGCGATACCGTGATACTGTCTTCTTTGGAAAAATTATGGAAGGCTGATTTAGGTCCGTTCCTGTTAGGCGCTGTCATGGAGCCAACCATTTATCCTTGTATTAAAGAAGAGATCGGATTAAGACCGGAAGAACCCTATTTTAATTCAGGGGTGCTTTTAATTGATTTAAACCGCTGGAGAGAAGAGAATGTTCAAAAGAAGCTTCTTGATTTTTACCGATCCAAGGGGGGTAAACTGTTTGCGGGAGATCAGGATACCATTAATGGAAGTTTAAAGGGCAGAATCAGACCTCTTTCTCCTCGTTATAATTATTTTACCAACTACCGGTATTTCCATTACAGACATTTAGTTCGACTGTCTCCGGTGTACGCACTCATTACCGAAAACGGCTTCCGGGAAGCTGGCAGACATCCGGCGATTCTTCATTTTATGGGGGATGAGAGGCCCTGGAAGGAAGGTAATTTAAATCATTACCGCAGAGCTTACGATAAGTATCTGGCGAAAACTCCATGGGCAGGAACTCCAAAAGAAAAGGGAAATCGGTATTATATGGCAGCTTATCATCTCATGAATTACGGCACCTATTTATGCCCTCCCTTTCGTGATTTTATCAGCCACCATTTTGGAATGAAGCTTGTAAATTCCAGAAAAGGATCTTAAAAGGAGCAGGTATGAATGTAAGTTGTATCATTTTAAACTACAATGATGCCGATACTACAATAAAACTGGTTCAGGGGATGAAAGATTATTCTTCTCTTGATTCCATTGTTGTGGTGGATAATCATTCCACAGATGATTCTGCTGCCAGATTAAAGGATTTGGATGGCGGCAGGGTACACGTGATCGGCTCTTTAAAAAACGGCGGGTATGGTTATGGAAATAATCTGGGAATCCGTTATGCTTATAGTCAACTTGGTGCCACCCACGTGTTAATTGCAAATCCCGATGTCATGGTTACAGAGGAGACGATTGCTGCCATGAAGAACGCATTTCTGGCGGACGAACAAATTGCTGTCACTGCTGCCGTGCCGGTCGATCAAATGGGAAGGGAAGGACTGATGGGCTGGAAACTGACTGGTCTGTTTGCAGATTTGCTTGATACGGGGCTGGTTACACGACGGTTATTGAAACGGTGGCTCACGGATGATCCGGGGAAACGGGCATTTCAACTGACAACACCTGTGGCAACAGAACGTTGTGCGTGGGCAGATGCAGTTCCGGGCTCTCTTTTGCTGGCTGACGTAAAGGCAATGATGGCATGCGGCCTTTATGATGAGGAAGTATTTCTCTATTATGAAGAAAAGATTCTTGGGTATCAGTTGAAGAAAAAGGGGTACCGAACACTCCTTCTTCTTGACCGGACTTATCTCCATCTTCATTCTGTCTCCATTGACAAATCCGTTAGCTCAATCCTGAAAAAACAGGCGCTGCTTCATAAAAGTAAACTTCATTACTATAAAAAATATTTAAAAATAAACCGGTTTCAGGAATTTGCTGCAAAAGTATTCCTGGAATTTCTCATGTTTGAGATCTGGTTTTTAACAAAGATTCTGGGAATGTCATGGTAAATGACATGGAAAGAGGGGATAGAATGATAACAGTACTTTTGGCGGCCTGGAATGGAGAGAGATATCTAAGAGAACAGATGGAATCACTTTTGGGACAGACCAATCAGGAATTTACCATTTTAATTTCCGATGACGGTTCCTCTGACAGAACCCCCGAAATCATCTCAGAATATGAAAGCAGATTTCCAGACCGGATAAAAAGCTTAAAGAATTTAAAACCATCAGGCAGTGCCCGGGACAATTTTTTCCGGCTTTTAAAATCTGCGTCTGATGAATATCTGATGTTTTGTGATCAGGATGATATCTGGCTGCCGGATAAAGTAGAGGTTACTTTAAGAGAGATGAAGAAGATGGAAAAGATATGGGGAAAGGATATGCCTATTCTGATCCATACAGATTTGTCTGTTACAGATGCGGCGGGAACCATTCTTTACCCTTCCATGGCAAGATACCAGAAGATTGGAGTTATGGATAACAGAACCAGCCATTATCTGGTGGAAAATAATATCACAGGCAATACCATGATGATTAACCGGTCCTTAAAAAATCTGACGGAGCAGATTCCGGATACCTGTGTCATGCATGACTGGTGGCTGGGTCTTGTGGCAAGCTGTTTTGGAAAAATTTCCTATATTGATCGTCCGCTGGTTCGCTACCGGCAACATGGTAATAATCAGGTAGGTGCAAAAAGCGGTATGAAACAGCTGTCGGAGAGAATGAGCAGGCAGGAGAAAGTTCGGGAAAATTATCGTCTCCTGTTTGAGCAGGCGAAGTCCTTTCTTTCAATTTACAAACAGTCCATGACTTCTGCTCAGAGAGAGTTGTTTGAAGAATTTATAACTATTTGCCGTAAAAGCAGGGCAGAAAAAATAAAGACTATTTTAAAATACAAATTGTTTAAAAGTACCCGTATCAGAACGCTTGGACAGATGTTTTCTATTTAACTGAGCCGTACATGGGAAATGAGGAGAATGGTAGAATGATACCAAATGAAAAAGAAATACTGGTAACGAGGGCTTCCATGCCTTCTTACGAAGAATTTATTGCTGAGATCAAACCGATCTGGGAAACTGCCTGGATGACTAATATGGGAGAATTTCACGACAGATTAAAGGATCAGCTGAAGGAATATTTAAAAGCAGAAAATCTTCTGCTGTTTGTGAACGGACATATGGCTCTTGAGATGGCGCTGCAGGCGATGAACTTAACCGGAGAGGTGATTACCACCCCTTTTTCCTTTGCTTCCACCACCCATGCGATTATAAGAAATAATCTCACGCCAGTATTCTGTGATATCAGAGAGGACGACTACACCATCGACGCTGATCAGATTGAAGCGCTGATTACAGATAAAACCACAGCGATTCTTCCGGTGCATGTGTATGGTAATGTCTGCGATGTGGATAAAATAGAGTCTATAGCTAAAAAGCACAACTTAAAGGTGATTTATGATGCAGCACATGCATTTGGGGTAGAGGTGAATCATCGTGGAATCGGAACCTACGGAGATGCATCCATGTTCAGCTTTCACGCTACCAAAGTATATAATACCATAGAGGGCGGAGCAGTTACTTTTAAGGATCCATCCTTAGAAATTCTTCTTAATTATTTAAAAAACTTTGGAATAACCGGAAAAGAATCCGTGGAATATATAGGCGGCAACGCAAAGATGAATGAATTTCAGGCCGCCATGGGAATTTGCAATCTGCGTCATGTAGAGGAAAACATTGAAAAGCGCAGGCTGGTTACAGAGCGCTATCGGGAGCATTTACAGGGAGTTTCCGGAATTCGACTTAATGCCATAAAGCAAGGAATCCGTCAGAATTATGCATACTTTCCTGTATCGTTTGATGGGTTTGAACTGACCAGAAATCAGGTATATGATCTTCTCGCATCCCATAATATCTTTGCCAGAAAATATTTCTATCCCCTGATTACAGATTTTGAATGTTACAGGGAGCGTTTTTCGGATCTTGAGCTTCCATGTGCCAGACGGGCAGCAGACAGTGTTCTTACCCTGCCACTTTATGCAGATCTGCCTCTTGAAGATGTGGACAGGATATGCGAGATAATTTTAAGTGCCGCAAAGAAAGGGAAACAGAGCGTATGAAAGCTGCAGTTGTAACCGCAATCGGATCATTTTCCGCTGATATTGTTATTAAAAATTTAAAAAATATGGGCCTTAAGGTGATCGGCTGCGATATATATCCGGCAGAATGGATTGCTGATTCTTCCAGTGTTTCTGCTTTTTATCAGGTTCCTCTTGCAACACAGGAAGAGGAATATGTAGAGGGAATTCTGACTATCTGCAAAAACGAAGGGGCTGACGGACTGATCGTTTTAACCGATGCAGAAGTAGATGTTTGGAACCGTCACAGAAACAAATTAAAGGAAGCAGGAGTAACGTTATGCCTGTCCCCGGAAGATACCATAACGGTTTGCAGAGATAAGATGAAACTTTACGAGTTTCTTTCAGAGAGAGGGATTGGAACTATGATACCTACCAGAATGCTGGCTGGTATTTCTGCTGAATTCATTTCCTATCCGGCAGTCGTAAAGCCATATAATGGAAGAAGCAGCCAGGGGCTCTCCTATCTTCATAATCAGGAAGAAATGGAGCGGTTTCTTGCCGGAGGGGAAGCAGATCATTACGTGGTGCAGCCCTATTTTAAAGGAAGTATTATTACTGTAGATGTAGTGCATCAGGCGGACACAGGGCGGGCAGCGGCTGTCTGCCGTAAGGAATTGCTGCGGACCCCCAATGGTGCTGGCACATCTGTTCTGGTATTTTCAAATCCGACTCTGGAAGCAGTATGCAAAAAGGCAGCAAGTGCCTTGGGAATTCAGGGTTGTGTCAATTTTGAATTTATAGAAGGGGAGGATGGAACCTTTTCTATGCTGGAATGCAATCCCAGGTTTTCAGGCGGCGTGGAATTTTCCTGTATGGCTGGATATGACTGCGTCTTAAATCATGTGAGGTGTTTTCAGGGTAAGGATATTTTTCCTTCTGACTCTGTAAAGGAAATGTATATTGCCAGAAAATATGAGGAATATGTAACGAAGGTGCTTAATAAGGAAGGAACAAAGAAATGAAAGACGGATCAAATAGCGAAATCATGGCCAGCATTAACTGTGTCACCTATAACCATGGTGCCTTCATCCGCCAGGCTCTTGACAGCTTTCTGATGCAGAAAACGGATTTTGAGTATGAGATTCTGGTCCATGATGATGCTTCCACGGACGGGACAGGGGATATCATCAGAGAATATGCAGCAAAGTATCCGGATAAGATCCGGCCCCTAATTCAGACAGAGAACCAGTATTCCCAGGGCATTGATAACATAAGCGGTGCGTTTAATTTTCCCCGTGCAAGAGGAAAATATATATTCATGTGTGATGGGGATGATTACTTTGATTCGCCTGATAAGCTTCAAAAGCAGGTGGACTATATGGAGTCCCATCCGGATTGCACCCTTTGTATCCACAGTGCAAAGATTCAGCTGATGGGTAAAGCGGTGACCGAAAGCCAGATGAGGCCATACCGGAAAACGACTGTATTGACGCCAGAAGAGATCATTGATAAAACTTCCGGGTATGCCATGTCTTCCATGGCATTTCCTGCAAGACTTGTAAAAGAGCTTCCTGATTACTATACGGATTGTCCGGTAGGAGATACTCCTTTGCAGCTGATGGCAGCTGAACACGGTTATGGTTATTATATGGATGAACCCATGAGTGTATACCGGGTAGGCGTATCCGGTTCCTGGACTGCTGAAGGAAAAAAGGGAAATTATGCTGCGAAGCAGCAGGCCTATTATGAGCGGATGAGACAGGTTTATAAAGAATTTGACAAAGCAACAGGCGGCCGTTTTAAGGCGGCCGCCATAAGTGCTTCTAACCGAACCTATTACCAGACGAAGGTCAATACCAGGGATTTTAAAGAGATATTAAATCCTGCATACCGAAGGTATTATAAGGAACTTACGCCTATGACCAGGTTCTTTATTCAGTTTGAATACCGGACTCCCGGTCTGTATGGTTTCCTGCGAAAAACATTTACCGGAAGGAATGGTTAATTACACGTTTCTGTTACATGTTAGGATCAGTAGGATCCCAGGTCTGTGTATCCGGTATGATCTGCTCAATGGCAGGTCGTTCATAGGGGCCGGGAACGATAGATTCATAAATGGTTACCGTAGTCCCCAGGGCACAGTGATCATAGATCCATTTGGCATCTCCGGAGAGGAGACGGATACAGCCGGCTGATTCCGCGATACTTAAATAATTATATGTAGAGGGATCGAGAGTCATCTTATCTGGGCGGCTGTAAAGAATGGAGTGGATTAAAAAGCCCTTCCAGATACGGGTTGCATATTGGGTAAAGATTCCGTGATCCATATCACGCCAGCGGTATTTCACCGGTGTCTGGAATGTTCCAAGCGGAGTATCCGGACCGGTAGAGGTAAGGAATGACTTCACCGGAATAATGAATCCGTTGGCACCGTCTTTTGCAAAGACTGTCATGCAGTTCATCTGTTTATTGATGCTGATAAAGAATGGTCCCGAGTTTCCAATGATGGGCTCTAAATCAGTAAGCATCTTGCCAGAATTTAAATCAAAATAGTACTTAAAGCCGTCGATGTACTGCCAGCCTACAACTGGAAGAGAATCCTTAAAATAGTACCGGTCATTTTCAAGCCATGCCCAGCCGGTAAAAGGGGTACCGTTTCCATTAAAGTAGCGCAGTCCGCCGTCAACAATCTGCATTCCGTCTTTTGTTGCGGAAATTAGTGGCTTATCCGTCTTATATGGGAAGGCAGAGTTTTTTGCATAGAAGGCCATACGAAAACCTGTGATATAACGACCGGTTCCCATGGTTCCCGCACTGGTTCCGTTCTTTGCCCAGTCAGTGGTGGTACCGTCGTCTAATTTTGCTGAATAATAGAGATTGAACTGGTTGTTAACATAACCGGAAAACCTCATCTGTATGGCTTCAATATTCACGTCATTGGGGTAATTGGTTGTCTGTTGTCCATTCATGACCCATGGGGACCAGCCAGTGCCTGATGTGTAGGTCCGGTAGAGTACGTTTCCTACGATATTCGTGAGAAATGTAGATAATCCATGAAAGCCCTGTCCTTCGTTGGTGATCCAGGCATCGTTGACAAAAGGCTGTGTCCAGTTGCCGTCACCAATCATAACAGTGGTCTGAAGTCGTGGGAAGTTGGCTTTTAATGCTTCCTGAGCAGCCCGTGTCGCTTCATCAACAACACCGTCTTCTCCTCCTCCAGCTCCTTCTTTTCCGATATCTATTCCTGCATTTGCCAAAGCGGTTTCTGCTTCCTCTGTAGTTACGCCTCCCTCAGTCTCGCTTGCAGCTGTACTCTGTTTTTCAGACTTACTGCTGTCGCTGAGGCCGACGCCATTCTTGTAACCGGGTCCATATGCCTCGTCCGCCCGCGTAAGGGCAGCCTGTCCCAGGACAAGAGCAGCTGTCAGGCAGATTGCCGCCAGGCCGCGTGTCAGTTTACGCATGATAAAAACCTCCTGTAAATCATTAAAAATTTTATAGTGATTCCATAATACTTTAACATAACTAACTGGAAAATGCTATATACGATTTACATTTATTGGGCAATATAGTACAATAAGGCGGAACTGTAAATTGGATGATTGAGGAGAAAAGCCAGTATGTACCAGGAAAATATGAAAGAGAGAGTGCTTTCCGGACTGTTTTGGAAAGTCATGGAAAATGGGGGTACACAGGGAATTCAGTTCCTTGTATCCGTACTTTTAGCCAGGCTTTTGACGCCGTCCGAATCCGGGGAAGTCATGCTGATCATGATATTTATTACCATCGGCAATGTATTTGTCCAGAGCGGTTTTAACACTTCTCTGATTCAGAAGCAGGAAGTGGATGAAAGAGATTATTCTTCTGCTTTTTGCGTAAGCTTTCTGATTGCTTTTGTTCTATATGTAATTCTATTCTTTTCTGCGCCTGCAATCGGGGATTTTTATGGACAGCCAGTGTTTGTACCAGTGTTAAGGATTCTGTCCCTGACCTTATTTTTCGGTGCAGTCGTATCGGTGCAGTCCGCCTCCGTCTCCAGAAATATGGAATTCAGAAAGCTTTGTATGGCCAGTCTTTTTGCTGCGGCAGGTTCCGGCATGATCGGAGTGCTGATGGCGTTGAAAGGATTTGGATTATGGGCACTTGCCATGCAGCAGTTTTTTTATAGTTTTTTTCTCATGATTGTTCTGCATTTATTAAAGACCTGGAAACCAAGTCTGAAATTTTCCATTGAAAAAACAGGAGAGTTATTCTCTTACGGCTGGAAGATTCTCATGTCTGGTCTCATTGATACGATATTTACCAATGTTTATGGTCTGGTGATTGGAAAAATATATAATTCGGCCATGATGGGGCAATACTCTAGAGGAAATCAGTTTCCTGCACTCATTGCCAATAATTTAGGGGCAGCAATCCAGTCGGTTATGCTCCCTGCTTTTTCTGCCTGCCAGGACGACAGGGAGAGGGTAAAAAGCATGGTAAGAAGGTCGATTGTGACAAGCTCCTATCTTGTTTTTCCTATGATGGCAGGACTGATTGCCGTAGCAGAGCCTATGGTAAAGCTTTTACTGACGGACCAGTATTTACCTTGTGTTCCCATGCTCCGGCTCCTTTGCATTGCCTATGCGACCTGGCCCCTTCATGTGGCCAATTTACAGGCAATCAATGCCCTTGGAAGAAGTGAAATTTTCTTAAAACTGGAGATTATTAAAAAAGCAGTCAGTGTGGTGGCTTTAATTATCAGTATTCCCTTTGGAATTTATACCATGGTGGCGTTAAGAGCGGTGACGGATTTTATCTGTACATTTATCAATGCCTATCCGAATAAGAAGCTTCTTCATTATAGCTTTCTTCAGCAATGGAGAGATGTATTCCCTTCTCTGCTTTTGTCGGCTGCCATGTGCGGTGTGGTATACAGCGTGCAGTTTCTGGTAAATGGAACGCTGCTGACACTGACTCTGCAGATCGTCACAGGAGTCCTGTTTTATGCAGGTTTTTCCTGGCTGTTTCGAATTGAAAGCTTCTTTTATTTATGCAGAACAGTTAAAAACATGGGCAGGTAAGATGGACGTTAGCGGTTTACTTTTTTAGGCGAATCATGTAGAATAAAAAGAACTTGTTAAATGAAATGAAATAGAGGAACTATAATGGAACGTAAAAACGTGGCATGGAATATGATCGGAAGCCTGGTTTACGCAGGATCCAGCATGCTGCTGACAGCTCTGGTTAATCATCTGGTGGGGACGGATCGGGGAGGCGATTTTGGTTTTGCTTTCAGCACATTCGGACAGCAGATGTTTCTTGTGGCCTATTTTGGAATGAGACCCATTCAGAGTACTGATGTGAGAGAGAGCTATACTTTTGGGGAATACCGTATGGCACGCATGGTCACCTGCGGTATGGCGCTGATTCTTGGCATTTGCTACATTCTATGGAAGGTTTTCGTTTCTTCTTCCGACTATACCTATGAAAAAATCATGGTTGTTTTCTTCATGGTTCTTTATAAGGTGCTTGATGGATTTGCTGATGTATACGAGTCGGAATTTCAAAGAAAAGGAAAGCTTTATTTAACCGGACAGGCCATGACCTGGCGAACCTTGTTTTCTGTGTGCCTGTTTTTAGGAACTCTGGCATTAACACGGGATTTAATTGTTGCTTCAGCGGTTGCGGCTGCTTCTCAGGCAGTTGGAATCTGGCTGTTCGATAAAAGGACTGCAGATAAAATAACAGAAATTAATTATGTACATGCAAAAGGAAGACACAATCAGCTTTTACAGGACAGCTTCCTTTTGTTTTTGTCTGTATTTTTAGACGGACTTATCTTTGCAATGGCAAAGTATGCAGTGGATTCTCAGATGACTTCCGCAGACAATGCTGTATTTGTGGCAATATTTATGCCTACCTCCGTAATCAATCTGGCAGCCAATTTTGTAATCCGTCCATTCCTTACCAGACTTTCCTTACTCTGGGATGAAAACAGGACTACGGAGTTTCTTGGGGTTTTGAGAAAGCTGTCAGGAATCATCCTGTTTCTTACAGTAATCGCGCTGGCCGGAGCCTGGATAATTGGCGTTCCGGTACTTTCTGCTGTTTTTAATGTGGAACTGGCGCCTTACCTTCCGGGACTACTGGCGATTATCCTGGGCGGCGGATTTTTTGCAGTGATGAATTTATTTTATTATGTCCTGGTAATTATGAAGAAACAGAGACTGATATTCTTTGGTTATGTTCCGGTCTGCCTCCTTTCATTTGTTCTTTCCTATCAGTTTGTGAAGATAGGCGGAATTAACGGTGGTGCGTATTCCTACATGATTGAGATGCTGATTCTCATGCTGTGCTTTATAGGACAGGCAATCCGGGTTATTCGTACAGAAGAAAAAGGAAGGAGAGAGCAGAGGATATGACAGACCGGGTACTGGTAGTAATACCTGCATACAATGAGGCTTTAAATATTGAGCGGGTAGTGGGAGAAGTCATTGAGAATTATCCCATGTATGACTATGTAATCATAAATGACGGTTCTACGGACAATACCGCCAAAATCTGCAGGAAGCATGGATGGAAGATCATTGATCTGCCTATGAACTTAGGGCTGGCAGGCGCATTTCAGACCGGACTTAAGTATGCACACAGAAAGGGCTACGGCTACGCCATACAGTTTGATGGTGATGGACAGCATCGTCCGGAGTTTATTCTTCCCATGAAAGAAAAGATGGATCAGGGATATGATATTGTGATTGGCTCCCGGTTTGTAACTGAAAAAAAGCCCCGTTCTCTCCGTATGCTTGGCAGCCGGATGCTAAGCGGTGCCATCTGGTTTACAACGGGTGTTAAGGTAAACGATCCCACTTCCGGTATGCGCATGTTCAGCCGAAAGATGATTAAGGAATTTGCAGACGGATTAAATTACGGTCCGGAACCAGATACCATTTCCTATCTCATCCGCCATGGTGCCAGAGTTGCGGAAATTCCTGTAATCATGGATGAGCGGATACTGGGAGAGAGCTACTTAAATCCCTTGAATGCGGCAAGGTATATGGGAAAAATGCTGTTTTCCATTTTACTGGTTCAGAGCTTTCGCATCCGGGACAGAAGATAAAAGAAGGGGGTACGTAATATGACGTTTTTACTTCGCTGCGTACTGATATGCGTTTCCCTGGTACTGACTGTTTATGTACTGGGAAGAATTCGCCACTCCAAAATGAGGATAGAGGATTCCATTTTCTGGGTCATGTTTTCCATGCTGTTAGTGGTTTTCAGCATCTTTCCGAAGGTGGCTGATTTTATATCCAGTATGGTGGGAACCTATTCCACAGCTAATTTCATTTTTACCTTGATGATCTTTATTCTGCTCACCAAGGTCTTTTTTCAGTCGATTAAGATATCCCAGTTAGAACGCAGAGTGACGGAGTTAATCCAGATGCTGGCGCTTGATAAGGAGGAAGCCATAGAGAAGGAGGAACATAAACTGTGAAACGTTTGTTAAGGACGAAAGGCTTGTGGCTTGCAGCCGGAAGCATTCTGCTTTTGATGTTCCTGTTTGTCAGAACCTATATGAAAACCATCGTTGGGATTCCTTCTCCGGAATTTGAGCCGGTTCGCCGGTTTTACTGGTGGTTTATTGTCTTCGGTTGTGGATTTCTTGCTGCGTTAGCCTTTCTTTTGTGGATAAAGAATATTTTTAACCAGTGGTTGTTCCCGATGGTGGTAATCGGACTGGGTACTTTTTATCTGTTTGCTTTAACTCCTTTTACTGCACCCGATGAAGCAGCTCACTTCGTGACTGCCTATCGCCTCTCCAGTCAGATGATGGGAAAACAGGCGGTGGCTGGGGAAGACTTTTTAAAGCATGCAACACCGGAAGAAAAGGAACGGTTGAAAAAAGGAGCAAATGTCCTGGTTCGAAGCGGTGATGATGTGTCAGGTCTCTATGCAGAGCCTGGTCAGAGAACCTACAACCGTATTCTGACAGAGTTGTTTTCACTTGATCATAGTCAGTCAGAGACGGTGCGGGAGGAAGTGCCGGTGAATGCTACTCCTGTGGTCTATCTGCCTCAGGCGGCAGGGATCACTCTCGCCAGACTTTTGCATCTTGGTTATATTCCTCTGGTGTATCTGGGACGTTTGATGAATCTTCTGGCGTTTGCAGCTATGGCAGCAGTTTCTGTCCGGTTGATGCCCTTTAAAAAGGAAGTTTTAATGGCGGTATCCTGCCTGCCCATGACTCTTCATCTGGCATCGTCCTATTCTTATGATACTGCATTTATTGGCCTGTCCATGCTTTTACTTTCCTGGTGTTTCCATCTGGCTTACGAAAAGGAAGAGATAAAATTAAAAGATCTGCTGGTTCTTACACTTTTACTGATCCTGTTAGAGCCGGGGAAAATCGTTTATCTGCCTGCAGCTGGAATCTGTCTGCTGATTCCAAAATCTAAATTTAAATCTCAGAGACATTACTGGATTTCTCTTTTCTGTATCCTTGGGGTCATGCTGCTTGCTGTATTCCTGGTAAACCGTCTGATTCTCTCTGCCTGGGCAGGTGCTACGGAAAGCTACGTGGGGTGGAGTGAAGCGGCAGGTTATAATTTATCCGATGTATGGCAGCGGCCATTTTACGTATTTACGGTCTTTTATGAAACCCTGGTAACCCAGTATGACTATTATCTGGTGACTATGCTGGGTGGTTTTTTAGGGAATTTAGATCCCAACTTAACGGTACCTCCGGTCTGCCTTACCCTTCTTTGGTATGCGCTCTTTATCAGCGTGGTAAAGAGAGAGGGGGAAGTGGTGAAAATGACGGACGGTCAGAAGCTATGGATCCTGTTTCTGGTATTTACAAGTGCAGTACTGGTTCTGACTTCCATGTTTCTGGGGTATACACCCAGAAATTTAACGTATATTACAGGAGTCCAGGGACGTTATTTCATTCCCCTTCTGCCCCTGCTGTTACTGACCATATATGACCGGCGTCTGGTTATCGGTGTGGATTTAAGAAAAAGTGCATGGTATCTGGAGTGCTTTGTCAGTATCTATGCCCTGATCCGTATCTGCTCCACGTCGTGTCTGCGCTACTGATAGGAAAGAAGGGAGTTTCAATGGAAGATATGATGGCAGAGCAAAGAACCGTTGACGTGATCATACCGGTTTATAAGCCTGACGAAACACTGATGCGGCTTTTTCGCAGGCTGGAAGAACAGACTTATCCCATACGGAAAATCATTGTGATGAATACGGAGAAATCCTACTGGGAGGATTTCAAGTATGCACATGTGAAGAATTTAGAAGTCCATCATGTGACAAAAGAAGAATTTGACCATGGCGGAACAAGAAACAGAGGAGCCGGCTATTCCAAGGCCGATATCATGGTATTTATGACGGATGATGCGGTTCCAGCAGACAAAAATTTAATCAGTGCTCTTGTAAATGCCTTTCTTAAAACAGGAAGAGGCGGGGAAAAGGTAGTCATGGCATATGCAAGACAGCTGCCAAATCCTGACTGTGCCCTGGCGGAACAATATACCCGTTCCTTTAATTATCCATCTGAGAGCCGGGTTAAGACAGAGGCAGATTTAAAAGAGCTGGGAATCAAAACGTTTTTTGCTTCCAATGTTTGTTGTGCCTATGACAGGAGTATTTTCCTGGAAGCAGGTGGTTTCACCAAGACCACTATTTTCAACGAAGATATGATCTATGCTGGAAATGCAGTGCGGTACAGAGGCGAGGCTGTGGCGTATGCGGCTGATGCAAAGGTGATCCATTCCCATAATTACGGCTGCATTGCCCAGTTTAAGCGGAACTTTGACCTGGCGGTGTCTCAGGCAGATCACCCGGAAGTGTTTGGTGGAATCCGTTCGGAGAGCGAGGGAATCCGGCTGGTGAAAAATACCTGTGCCTGGCTGGCAAAGCAAAAGAAGCCCTGGCTGATTCCGGGAGTGATTATAAAAAGCGGATTTAAATATATGGGATATCTTATGGGAAAGCGGTATCGGACTCTTCCCAGGCGGCTCATATTAAGCTGTACTATGAACCAGTCTTACTGGGGGAAGCATAAAACTGAATAAGAATCTACCAATCAATAAAGTATTTTTAACTATTGCAGATAAAAATACTTTATTTTTTTGTCTTTTTTTACCAATGAATTATACTATGGCGAAAACTATAATGCAAATAACACAATAAATAGCCGGTATTTATTAAAAAAGTAAACAAAATGCAAAAGAGGAGGTATCAGAATGGGTAAAAGCATGGATCTTGTCATTAGAAACGGAGTGGTTGTTTTTCCAGATCGTGTGGAAAAGGCTGATATTGGGGTAAGTGACGGGAAAATTGTGGAGATATCACAGGAGATTTCTCAGGATGGAAAAGAAGTAATTGATGCAGCAGGCAAGCATATTTTTCCAGCAGCTACCGACGGTCATGTACACTTTGATGATCCGGGAAGAACGGAATGGGAAACCATAAAAAATGGCAGCCAGGCTCTTGCGGCAGGGGGGGGCGGTGTATTTTTCGATATGCCCTTAAACAGCTCTCCCTGTACACTGGACAGAGTTAATTTCGAAAAGAAGCTTGCTATTGCAAAAAGAGATTCCGTCTGTGATTTTGGTCTGTGGGGAGGATTATGTCCCACAAACCTAGACAAGGTGGAGGAGCTGGCTGAGTGTGGAGTTGTGGGATTTAAAGCGTTTTCCTGCTTCAGCGGAATTGATGAGTTTCCTGGAATTGATGACTATACGGCTTACAAAGGTATGGAGAAATTAAAGAAACTAAACCTTCCGCTTATGGTTCACTGTGAAAACGACGGTATCACAGGAAAAGTAACCGGTTTAAAAAATGCGCAGAATAAAACTGGAGTGAAGGATTACTTTGAGGCTCATGCGCCCATTACAGAAATCGAAAGCATTTCCAGAATGATCACCTTCGCAGAAGAAACAGGCTGTAAGCTGATTATTGCCCATGTAAGTACGGCAAAGGGCGTGGAACTGGTTACAGAGGCAAGAAAACGGGGTGTTGATATCTCCTGTGAAACAATTGGTCATTATCTGATTCTCACAGATGAGGATGTAGAAAGACTGGGTACTCTTGGAAAATGTTCTCCTCCAATCCGCGACGCAGCAAACCAGCAGAAAATGTGGGGGAAATTGTTTAATGGTGAAATCACATTTATTTCATCTGATCATTCTCCCAGCGATCCTATATTAAAAGAGAAAGAGTTTATGAAAGCCTGGGGAGGCATCTCTGGCTGTCAGAGTACACTTCCGGCTGTTTTAACTCACGGTTACCACGATAGAAAGCTGATGCTTACAAAGGTTGCAGCACTTACTGCCTCCAATGTAAATGAAGTATTTCATATCGAAGGAAAAGGGAAAATTCAGACAGGTTTTGATGCGGACTTTGCAATTGTTGATCTGGATAAAGAATATGTGCTGGATGCAGATTCCTTATTCTATTTACATAAAGTAAGTCCCTATGTGGGCATGAAGTTTAAGGGTCAGGTTACACAGACAATTGTGCGGGGAAGAACCATCTTTCAGGATGGAAAGATTACAGCCGTTTCAGGCGGAAAACTGATCACTCCTGCCAGAATGTCGTAAGTCACAAACGTATATAAGGAGAAAATCATGGGAGAAAGTGTGATGACAGAAGAGAAGGCATTGGAAGGTATAATAAAACAGGATGGGATGGGGCCGGTTCCTGTTAGTAAGAGAACAATGGGGGCCTTTTCCTACTGGCTGGTCTGGCTTGGGGGCTGTGTTTCCACGGCTAACTTAACACTAGGTTCTGATCTGGTTTCAGGAGGCCTGAACCTTGTTCAGGCAATTATTGCAATTACGTTGGGATCAGCGCTTTGCGTGATATGCATGGTCCTAAACGATAAACTATGTTACACAACCGGAATTCCATATGTGGTGCAGCTAAGAGGTGCTTTTGGCTATAAAGGTACTGTTATCCCTGCTCTGTGCAGAGGGATTCCAGCCGTTATATGGTATGGCTTTCAAAGCTGGATCGGCGCGTCAGCCCTGAATGAAATCAGTAAAATCGTCATTGGCTTTGACAGCATTGTATTATGGTTCATTCTGTTCCAAGCAATGCAGATCGGACTTTCTGCACTGGGCTTTCAAGGAATTAAAGTAATTAATAATGTTGGCGGAGCTGTTGTTATTATTGCTCTGGTTTATATGCTGGTCACAATTCTTGGTATGCATGGCGATGTAGTGACAGAAGTAGTAAATAAAAAGGGATCCTGGGGACTTCCGTTTTTTGGAGCTGTAACCACCTTTATTGGAGTTAACTGCGCTCTTCTGGTTAATATCGGCGATTCAGTAAGGCAGCTAAAACCTGGCTGCGGCCCTGTGAAACGAGGCTCCGCTTATGCGTTTGCAATGATTCCTGCTGTAGTATTTATGGGTGTTATTGGACTTCTTGTTACAAGTGTAACCGGAATTGCCAATCCGATCGTAGGCTTTGCATATATTATGCCCAATAAAGCAATCGTCGTAATTACGTTATTCTGTATTGTTTGCGGCACACTGACTACCAATATGCTTAATAACGCACTTCCCCCCATCTATGTACTGGTAGATCTTTTAAAAGTATCGGTTAAAAAGAGTGCAATTATCGTGGGATTGCTTGCATATGCTACATTTCCATGGGAGCTTGTAAAGGAATCATCTGCAGCCGGACTCAATCTGTTTGTATTGATTTCCTCTTCTGTACTGGGACCGGTTTTCGCAATTCTTGTTGTGGATTATTATATCATCAAAAAACAGAAAATTGATTTGAATGATTATTACAATCCGGACGGAGCGTTTAAGGGAATCAACCTCGCCGCAATCGGAGGTTTAATCGCAGGAATGGCGGCAGCCCTTACATTTATAAAAATATCATGGCTGGCAAGTATTCTGCCTGCAGGAATTGTTTATTATGTTCTGGTAAAGTATTTTGAAAAAAAGAAATAAAAAAAGAAAGAAGTCTGCGTGTCATTAATTGTCTTGGCAGGCTTCTTTTTTATGAAGCTTCCTAATTAAAAACCAGATTATAAACGTAATAAATTCCGCAGAGAGAATCAAACCCGGAGGTATGCCCCACAGCTTCAAAGGAAGCCTGGATATCTTCGGCAGATGCTGGAAAAACAAGATCCTTTATTGGTTTACTAAAATGTGAGGAAAGAGCACATCGAAGGAATGTACGGCTGATATCATTTGTATTGTTGAGTCTGAGGCTAATCCGTTCTTTAAGAATGGAGGTAAACGTTTGATCTGAGTTTCCCGTCAGTATCAGCCCGGCCAGTACACCGCACAAGAAATCATCTCCGCTTGGGGTAAGACCCACTCCAAGACCGATCAGAGAAACCAGCTCTTCTGAGGCTTTTTCATAATCCGTTGCCTTCATAAAGGTATTGCAGGCTGTAAGACGATTCTTTGCAGCTGTTGCTACCAGTTCTGCCCCCAGATTATTTTCCTGCTCCTTCACACAGGAGGAAGCAAATATAGTGCAAAAACCTCCTGCGGCAGAATGGTCCAGTACTGACTTTAACGTATCCCGTGTAAGCTGGGGAGATTTACTGATTAGTTTGGATTCAAATAAATCTGCCTCTGAATAATAAAAATTTATAATAGAAACAGAGCCGCATATAGACAGGGTACCAGGAAGCACCTTCACCTTTAAACCCGGAGAAACAAAAAGTGTTTCCATGGATGCAGCGTCCAGTTCCGTAATGAGACTGACTGGTGATACAGGCGACAAAGCCGCCTGTAAAGCAAGTAAATAATCACCGAACTGTATGTTAATGGTTTTTCGGTATACAGAGTGTACCAGGCCATCTGACCCAGAATTTAGTATTTCCAGAGCATAAGAACCGATGGTTGAAATATTAAAATGCATGATCACTTGTTTTCTCCTTTTGCTGATAGTATAAATTCTAGCAAAAAGCTGAAAAAAACACAAATACAATAAAATAAATTATACATCTTGGACAAAAATTATAACGAAATTTTACCTCATTTTGCATTGTTTTCCCAGGCATTATTTAATAAAATAATGAAATGTTTCATCAGTCAGTTATCATTCATTAACCAGAAACGGAGGAGAAGGTATGTATGATTTATTAGTAAAAAATGGGAAAATTGTAACAGCGGAGTGTGTGTTTTCGGGAAACATTGCAGTAAAAGAGGGTAAAATTGCAGCGGTGCTTCTTGCAGGAGAAGAGCCAGAAGCAAAAAAGGTAATTGATGTAAAAGGAAATTATGTTTTCCCGGGTGCAATTGATACCCATGCACATTTAAATGACCCCGGTTACGAATGGCGTGAGGATTATGAGCACGGAACTGCTGCAGCTGCGGTAGGCGGATATACAACCATTATCGATATGCCGCTGCAAAACGAGCCAGCCATGACAAACGCAACTATTTTTGATAAGAAGTACGAAAAGGTATCTCCCAATGCATATGTGGATTATTGCTTCTGGGGTGGTTTGATACCTGATAATTTTCAGGATTTAAAAGGAATGGATGAGAAGGGGTGCGTTGCGTTTAAATCCTTTATCGGCCCTGTATCCCCTGATTACAGCTCCTTAAATTATGGACAGGTATATGAGGCAATGCAGATCATCCATGAGTTTGACGGACGTGCCGGTTTCCACTGCGAAGATTTTGCCGCAATAAAGTGGCAGGAACAGAGAATGAAAAAAGAGGGCAGACTGGACTGGAAAGGCTTTTTAGAATCGAGGCCGGTCGTTGCAGAAATGGTAGCCACAGTTGATGTAATTGAGCTTGCAAAAGCCACAGGCTGCAAAGCGCACATCTGTCACGTAAGCAGTCCTGATGTAGCTCAGAAAATTAAGGAAGCGCAGCAGGAGGGTTACGACATTACCGCAGAAACCTGTTCTCATTATCTCAGCATGACAGAGGAAGATGTAATTAAGAACGGTCCGCTGTTTAAATGCGCTCCGCCTCTGCGTTCCCAGGAAGAAGTGGACAGGCTGTGGAGCTATGTGGAGGATGGAACCTTCAGCGGTATTGCAAGTGATCATTCCCCGTGTTCCTATGATGAAAAATTCAAGGAAATTCTGGGTAATAAAATCGAAACTCCATTTGATGTATGGGGAGGAATCAGTGGAATCCAGAGTGGATTTCAGGTAAGTTTCCATGAAGGCTGTGTAAAACGGGGTATTTCACCCTCTGTTCTTGCAAATGCGATGGCAAAGAAACCAGCAGAGGCCTTTGGAATCTACGGAAAAAAAGGAGACATCAGAACCGGATTTGATGCAGATTTCATTATTGTAGATGCAGATAAGGAATGGGAAATAACAGAAGATTCCCTTCTCTACGTAAACAAGATCTCTGCTTTCGTTGGAATGAAGGGAAAAGGACTGCCGGTCTGCACCATTGTCCGAGGTGAGGTAGTGGCAGAAGACGGAAAACTTGTAGGTGAAAAAGGATTCGGAAACCTGGTTAAAAAACTGTAATATGCGGATTCATAAGAATCCGCAATGAAGTTTATGGTTATAAGAAGCGGTCCGTGTGGTTGTCTAAAAATTCAACTGTAGAATTTAAAAGTTGAGCAGCCTCAGGGTCCGCTTCATTTCTATCAAAATCATGTACAGAACCTTGGACAACAAACGGTTTTGCCTGATACATGCTGCAAAGGTTAAGAAATTCTGTATATGGAACGTCTGTATCATTCATGCTGTGGGCACAGAATAAAGGAGCGGGAAGTTTTTCACAGGTTCGGAGCGAATAGTCCAGAAAGAAATATTTATCCCTGCCATCGTAAAAAAGAGATTTCCATGTTCCTGTCTGCCTGGCGTAAACATAAATGCTGTAGTGGGTATCTAAATTGCCTTCAGTATGAACCTGATCCGATGCGACATCAAGGCAGGAACTGTTAATGGGTGGAAGAGAACAATAGTAGCTGTTTGGAGTATCAAACCAGCTGTCACACAGGAAACCATAACCGTAATAAGACAGGATTCCCTTTGGAGGAATCAGAAGACGCTTATCTTTTGAAGCCAGCAGACATAGGTATGCTCCTGCAGAACGCCCCCATAGAAAGTAGGGAAGTTCCTGGGAAACATAAAGTGACGGATTTAAAATATAGTGATTGATGGAATCAATTACAGATTTCAGTATCATGTCAATTTTGGCGGCGGGAGCAAGGGGATAGTCGTAGGAAATAATAAGATATCCGGCATTGGTAAGGCTGTTCACATGCAGCTGGGGCAGGTCCAGACGGGAGCCGTATAAAAGACCGCCGCCATGAAAATATAAGATGCAGGCCTTAGGTACAACTGCCGTATTATGATATACCGTAACATTAACCGGGTAAGTTAATTCGTTGAGTGTCATTTCTATTTGTTCCATCATCGTAGTTATTCCTTTCTGTTTTTGATAAAATTATATGAATGTAAGATCATTATAACTGTTAAAAAATAAACAAGCAGGGGAAAAGTGGATAAAACGGGAACGGCATTTTATCTCATAATATAATTGAAATACTTTGTAATACCTGCCATAATAAACAGGTATAAATTGGTTGACTGAATGAATATGACCTAATGGAAAGTGAGGAGCCTTATTATGAGTTATTTAAACGGGCAGACAGGATACCGTGATGACTTATTAGCCACCAGATCCGTCGTTAAAAAAGAAAATTATGTTTTAATTGAGCCGGACGGAATTGTAAAAAATGCGATTCCAGGATATGAGAAATGTGATGTCACGATTCTTGGCTCTCCTCAGATGGGAGCTTCCTTTGCGGATTACTTAGTGACTGTCCACGAAGGCGGAAAGAATCCTGCATTCGGCGGAGAAGGACTGGAATCATTCATTTATGTAATGGAAGGTTCCATTACGGTTAAAAATGCGGACAAAGATGAGACGCTTACAGAGGGCGGATATATTTATTCCCCTGCCAGCAACACCATTTCTTTTGTAAATACAGGAAAAGAGGATGCAAAGCTCTTTGCCTATAAACGCAGATATGACCAGCTGGCTGGATACAGCGCCTATACTATAGTGGGGAATGCAAATGATCTTCCATGGATTCCATACGAAGGTATGGAGAACTGCTATATCCGTGATTTCCTGCCTGCAGCAGAAAATTTTGGATTCGATATGAATATGCATATTCTGAAATTCCATTTAGGTGCTTCCCACGGCTACATAGAGACTCATATTCAGGAGCATGGCATGTATTTCCTTACGGGAAGTGCGATGTACAGACTGGATAATGACTGGGTTCCGGTGAAAAAGGGTGATTATGTATTTATGGATGCTTATTGCCCACAGGCCTGCTACGCAGTAGGACGGGAAGAAGATTTAACTTATATCTATTCCAAGGACTGCAACAGGGATGTAAAGCTGTAACCATTGTTTTTGATGTTCTTCCTAAGAATTTTTATAGATACAAAAAACTGGTTTTCCGGTGTCTGATTCATACCGGAAAGCCAGTTTTTTTATTTGTTGATTTTTTCAAAATACCACGAAAGTGGATAAAAATCAAACCTACATTTATCTAGTTATTTGATTGAAACGGGGTTAATAAATAGCCATAATAGATAAAGAAAAGCTGGTTGGCAGCTATTTGCTGAATAAAAATAATCATAAATCAGGAAGGCGAGGATGGATAAATGAAACTTGTAAGAGCTGAACTAAAAGACTTGATGAAGAAAAAATTAATGAGAGCCGGTTTGAAAGAAGATCATGCTGATATCACAGCAGAGATTCTTACATGGTCAGATGAGAGGGGATACCACTCCCATGGAGCAGTAAGAGTGGAGTATTACAGTGAACGAATTTCAAAGGGAGGCATTACCGTAGATCCTCATTTTGAATTTAAAGAGACAGGTCCCTGCTCTGCAATCTTTGAAGGCGACAATGGCTGCGGATATGTGGCTGCCACAAAAGCTATGGAACATGCAATTGAAATGGCAAAGAAAAACGGCATTGCAGTAGTCGGTGTCCGAAACATATCCCACAGCGGTGCTCTTGGTTATTATACAGAGATGGCAGCAGACCAGAACCTGGTTGCCATTTCCTTCTGCCAGTCAGATCCAATGGCAGTACCAACTGGCGGTACAGAACCGTATTACGGAACAAATCCTATTTCCTTTGCAGCTCCTACTGCAGATGAGAGAAAAGTGGTATTTGACATGGCAACAACCGTACAGGCGTGGGGGAAAATCCTGGATAAACGATCCAGAGGAGAATCCATTCCGGATACATGGGCTGTGGATGAGAAAGGAAATCCGGTTACAGATCCAAACAAAGTAAATGCACTTGTTCCTATTTCCGGTGCAAAGGGATATGGTCTTATGATGATGGTTGATATTTTTTCCGGTATTCTTTTGGGAGTACCCTTTGGTAAGCATGTAAGCTCCATGTATCATGACTGCTCAAAGGGCAGAGAACTGGGTCATCTGCATATTGTTATGGATCCAAAGCGTTTTACAAACATCGAAGAGTTTATGAAAAATATGTCCGTTACCTGTGATGAATTAAATGCAATCCCACCGGCAGACGGATATGACAAAGTTTATTATCCAGGCGAAAGAGCCGTTATGAGAAGAGATAAATACTATAACAATGGCGGAATTGAAATTGTAGATGCAATCTATGAGTACTTAAAGAGTGATGCCATTCATTTTAACCGATATGACCACAAGAACCGATTTGCAGAATAAGGAGAAATATTATTATGTTAAGAACAGCAGTAAAAAAGGGAAGTTATCACGATTCTGTAGTACTGATGCTTCTTACCAATCAGATCTCAACGATTCAGGGAGTAAAGAAGGCTTCTGTTATGATGGCCACACCTGCCAACAAGGATATCTTTAAACAGAGCGGCCTGGATACAAAGGAATTAATGGAATCAACAGCCAATGATATGGTTATCGTTGCTGACGTGGAAGAGGAAAGTCTCCTGGATACCATTATGAAAGAGGCAGAGGAATTCTTTAAAAAGCAGTCCGTATCAGCAGGAAATGGGAAAGAAGCCCAAAGTGCAAGATCATGGGATCAGGCACTTGGCCAGCTGCCGGATGCCAATCTTGCAGTGATCTCCATACCAGGAGCTTACGCGGCTCTGGAGGCTGACCGTGCCCTTGACGAGGGCATGAATGTATTCATGTTCAGCGACAACGTCACCATTGAGGACGAAAAGAAATTAAAAGAAAAGGCTCATGAAAAAGGGCTTGTGGTTATGGGGCCTGATTGCGGAACCAGCATCATTCAGGGTGTGCCTGTCGCATTTACCAACAGTGTAACACCGGGAGCCATTGGAATTATAGGTGCTTCCGGAACTGGTATCCAGGAACTGACTACCATCATAGACCGACTTGGAGAAGGTGTAAAAAATGCCATTGGTACTGGAGGTCGTGATTTATCAACCCAGGTGGGCGGAATCACCATGATGGATATGATTGATGCAATGGAAGACGATGACAGTGTTGCTGTCATGATTGTTATTTCCAAGCCGCCGGCAAAGGCAGTCAGGGAAAAAGTATCAGCCAGGCTCAGTATATGCAAAAAGCCGGTTATTACTTTATTCCTGGGAGAAAAACCAGAGTATCATGAGGAAAATTTCTATCATACTTATACCCTCGATGAAGCAGCCCGTCTGGCAGTCAGCCTGGTACGGGGAGAGACGGTAAAAGAGGGCGAAGTAACTGTGGATCGATCTTTATTTTACCGCAGGGAAGAAAAGAAGACAATCAAGGCATATTATTCAGGCGGTACCCTTGCGGGAGAAGCTGCCATGCTGATCAAAGATGCGCTGGATTTAAAGATCCCGCCTGAAAAGGCAGAAGGTTACATGTTAAAAACCGGAGGACACATTGTCGTTGATCTTGGCGATGATGTATATACGCAGGGAAAACCCCACCCAATGATTGATCCGGCTAAGAGAATTGAATGTATGAAAGAAGCCATTGATGACAAATCAACAGGAGTCATTCTTCTTGATGTCATGCTGGGATATGGCTCCCATGCCGATATGGCAGGCGCTCTGCTTCCTGCAATCAGGGAACTTGGCGGTCAGGCAGAACGAGAAGGCAGAAAGGTTTTCTTTATTGCAACTGTATGCGGGACCAGAAAGGATTTCCAGGGGTATGATGAGGCGGTGAAAAAGCTGACTGATGCCGGAGTAATCGTATGCGAAACCAATAAACTGGCTGTCCGCACAGCGATTTGGGCAATCGGTCTTGACTTTGATGAGATGAAAAAAGAGATCCGGTCAAAGAAAGCTTCTGATACTATTCCCGGAAAGGCTTCCAATAAATTGCTGCAGATGCTGGCAGAGAAACCAAGAATCATCAACATCGGACTGAAAAGCTTTTCTGAAGTTGCTAAGGAGTTTGGTTGTGAAGTGGTTCAGTACGACTGGATGCCTCCGGCTGGTGGAAATGTGGAATTGATCAAAATCCTTAATTTCCTTAGAAACAATAAAGATCTGAATATTGATGAGGCAAACCGCAGAGTAATCATGAAAGTGGTTACCAGTCAGCCAGTCATTAAAGATAATACACGGGCAAAAAATGTAATTCCTGAATTAAACAACGGAAAAGTGATTCTTCATGCAGGCCCGCCGGTTGCCTATAAAGACATGCCGGATCCCATGCAGGGATCCTGTGTGGGAGCAGTTCTTTTCGAAGAATGGGCTGATACTGAGGAAGATGCCAGACGGCTTCTGGAATCAGGAGAAGTGAAGTTCCTGCCATGCCACAGTGTAAGAGCAGTAGGTCCAATGGGCGGAATTACCACTGCAAACATGCCGGTATTCGTTGTAGAAAATAAGACAGACGGCAATGAAGGTTACTGCACCATGAATGAAGGAATCGGAAAGGTACTTCGATTTGGTGCCTACTCCGAAGAAGTTGTTAACAGACTCCGCTGGATGAGAGATGTTCTTGGACCAGTACTACAGGCTGCAATCAAAGAACTTGGGGGAATCAATGTGAATCCCCTGGTGGCAAAAGCCATTGCGATGGGAGACGAGTTCCATCAGAGAAATATAGCTGCTTCCCTGGCATTTTTAAAAGAAGTTGCACCTGTTATTACAAAAATGAAGATATCCGATCAGGATCGCTATGACGTCATTAAATTCTTATCCGACACTGACCAGTTCTTCTTAAATATTATGATGGCAACCGGTAAGTCCGTTATGGATGCGGCACGTACTGTAACTGACGGTACAATTGTGACTGCCATGTGCCGAAATGGTGTGGAATTTGGAATCCGCATTGCAGGTATGGGAGATCAGTGGTTTACAGGGCCGGTTAATACACCTCAGGGACTGTATTTTACCGGATATGACAAAGAGGACGGCTGTCCGGATATGGGTGACAGCGCCATCACTGAGACCTTTGGAGTAGGCGGTATGGCAATGATTGCAGCTCCTGCTGTTACCAGATTTGTGGGCGCGGGCGGATACGAAGATGCCCTGCGCACCAGTACAGAGATGGCAGAGATCACCATAGACAGAAACCCCAATTTTATCATTCCAAATTGGAATTTCCAGGGAGCCACTCTGGGAATTGATGCAAGACTTGTAGTAGAAAAAGGCATTACACCGGTAATTAATACAGGAATCGCCCATAAAGTTGCAGGATATGGACAAATTGGAGCGGGAACCGTCCATCCGCCAATGGAATGCTTTGAAAAAGCAATCACAGCATATGCAAAAAAACTGGGATATGTCCAGTAGATTTTAGGAGAACGTTGTGGAAAATAAAAAAATAGTAATTGCTCTGGGCGGAAACGCCCTGGGCAATGATATCGAAGAACAAAAAGAAGCTGTCGCCAGGACAGCAGAGGTAATTGCAGATCTTGCACAGCAGGGGCTGTCCATTATTGTCACACATGGTAACGGACCCCAGGTTGGGATGATCCAGACTGCCATGGATCACCTTACCCTGGTGCAGGAAGGCATGAAACAGGTGCCCCTTCCCACCAGTGTGGCAATGAGCCAGGGTTACATAGGAATTGATTTGCAGAATGCAATTAAATATGAGTTTCACAGACGGGGCATGGACAGAAAAGTCTCTACCATTCTATCCCAGGTTGAAGTCAGTAAGGATGATGAAGCGTTTCATAATCCGGCAAAGCCAATCGGAAGATTTCTTACAAAAGAAGAAGCCCAAATAAATGAGGCAAAAGGAATCCGTTGTATGGAGGATGCAGGCAGAGGTTACCGTATCGTAGTTCCCTCCCCCATGCCGGTGAGAATCCGGGAACTGGAAACAATCAAAACCTTAATGAGTGCAGGCCATGTTGTCATCACCTGTGGCGGCGGTGGAATCCCGGTAGTAAGTGAAGAAGGAAAGCTTACCGGTGTCAATGCAGTCATAGATAAAGATAATGTAAGCAGTCTGCTGGCCTCCCAGATTGATGCGGATTACCTGGTTATTTTAACAGCAGTGGAAAAGGTTGCAGTTAATTTTGGAAAAGAAAACCAGGAATGGCTGTCAGAACTGAGTACCAAGGAAGCCAGGGAATACATTTTCCAGGGGCAGTTTGCCAAAGGTTCCATGCTTCCTAAAATAGAAGCTGCTCTCCGGTTTGCAGAATCAGGAGAAGGCAGAAAAACGTTAATTACACTGCTTGATAAAGCCGCTGACGGCATTGCCGGGAAGACAGGAACTGTTATTCATGCTTAGTAAGAACGAGGAAATTTAAAATGAATATACCAGTAAATCTATTTACATGGGCAATGGCTTTTCTGCCAATTGTTGCACTCATAATCCTGATGATTAAATTTCATTGGGGTGCAACGGAAGCTGCGGCAATGGGTCTTATGATTACAGTCGTTACAGGAGTATTTCTTTTTAAGGCAGGTGTCACAGTCATTGCGGCGGAAAGTGCAAAGGGCATCTGGAATGCACTGATTATTCTCATTATAGTCTGGACCGCAATCCTTTTGTATCAGGTGGGAGACGAAGCAAAAGCCTTTCTGGTGATCCGGGATGGAATGAGAAAGCTTCTGCCTAACGAGCTGCTTCTGGTATTTGCCATGGGCTGGGTGATTGAAAGCTTTCTTCAGGGAATTACAGGATTTGGCGTTCCTGTTGCAGTGGGTGCCCCCCTTTTAATCGGAATCGGTGTCCAGCCAATCTGGGCAGTTATTATCCCTCTGCTTGGACAAGCCTGGGGCAATACCTTCGGAACACTGGGAGTTGCATGGGATTCTCTGGCAATGAGCGTAAATCTGGAAGCAGGAAGCAAAGAATACTTATTAACTGCATTCTGGACCGCTGTTTTTATCTGGTTCTGGAACGTCGTGGGAGGAGTTGTAGTATGCTGGTTTTACGGAAAGGGCAGGGCTGTTAAAAAAGGTCTGGCTGCCGTAATGTTAATATCCCTGATTCAGGGAGGCGGACAGCTTTTGCTGACACAGGTTAACACTACCATCTCCTGTTTTGTTCCTTCCTGCATCTCTTTAATTGTTATTCTTCTACTGGGAAGAACCCGAATGTACAAAGAGGAATGGAGCCTGAAAGACAGTCCAATTATGAACCGGGAATTTACAAAGCAGGAGGGGGAAGAGCTTCCCCAGGGTATGAGTCTGGTACAGGCATTTGTTCCCTATTTTCTTCTGTCAGCGATTACTTTGATTGTTCTTACCATAAAACCGGTACATGATCTTTTGGGAAAGTTTCAATTTGGTTTTGCATTTCCGGAGACAATAACCGGATACGGACATGTAAACAAAGCGAGCAGCAGCTTCTCTCCCTTGTCCCCATTTACCCATGCAAGCTTTTTCCTGCTGGTATCATCCCTTGCCGGGCTGATTTACTACAGGAAGAATGGCTGGATTAAAAAGGAAGGAACAAAGCGTGTATTTGTCAAATCGGTATCTATGACCATGCCTTCGGGAATTGCGGTAATTGGTCTGGTCATTATGTCTAAGATCATGGATGGAACGGGACAGACTGCCGTGCTGGCAGATGGAATTGCAAAAGTGCTGGGAAAAGCATATATTGCTCTGGTGCCTTTTGTAGGTCTTTTAGGAACATTTATGACTGGAAGCAATATGAGTTCCAATATTTTGTTCGGAGGTTTCCAGATGACCACAGCCAATCTTCTGCATGTGAATCCAGCAGCGGTTCTGGGGGCGCAGTCAGCCGGCGGTTCCATCGGAAGTGCGGTCAGTCCAAGCAAAATCATACTGGGAACCACAACAGCCAATATTCTTGGAAGCGAAGGGGAAGTGTTAAAAAGAATTTTAATAGTTACAGTCCCGGTAACAATTGCAATTGGAGTATTTTTGTTCTTAATGCTGGCAATTTAGGAAATACATAGAAAGTGAAAGTAAATGTGAGATGAAAAAGAATGATTTTTTTCGGACAAAAGAAGGGGGATTAACCATTGCCTTTCTTGCAATTATGGTTGCATTTGTTACAATAATAGTTGGACTTAATCATGCCAATAAAGTATTGTGCTTCTCTGGTTTAGTAATTATTATTGCTGCAATGCTTTATTCACCTTGTAAAAAGTATATTTACGATTGCCGGAAATACGATAAATCAAAATAAGCGAGGGTAAATAAATGGCTGTTGCAGAAAAAACAGGCAGAATTGCCAAGGATTTGGAATGTTTAAAAAAGTTTACCGCGACTCCGGGAGAAGGATGCACCCGTCTTCCTTTTACAAAAGAGTCCAGAGATGCGGTGAATTATCTTAAAACTGTTATGGAAGAAGCCGGACTTCTGGTGCAGGAAGATGCAGCGGGTAATGTATTTGGAATTCTTGAGGGGGAAGATCCTGATCTGCCCTGTGTTATGATGGGGTCTCATTACGATTCCGTAGTAAATGGCGGAGATTTTGACGGCATTGCCGGAATTGTATGTGCAATCGAAGTTGCACGGGAATTAAAGAACAAAAACCTGACACCAAAAAGAAACTTTGTGGTTGTTGGATTTTGTGACGAAGAGGGCATGCGGTTTGGAACCGGATATTTTGGTTCCGGAGCAATGTTAGGAAACAGGAATGCAGAGTATTGCAGGAAATACAAAGATACCGATGGCATTTCCATCTATGACGCCATGAAAGAGTATGGTCTGGATCCTGAAAGAGTGGAAGAAGCCCGATGGCCCATCGGTTCCATCGGATATTTCCTGGAAACCCACATTGAACAGGGACCGGTTCTTGATGCAGAAGGAATTGAGCTGGGGCTGGTGGACTGCATTGTTGGAATTCAAAGATATATGGTCACCGTACACGGAAGATCAGACCATGCGGGAACAACTCCCATGGACATGAGAAAAGATGCCGTGGATGCAGCTTCCAAGGTTATTTCAAAGATTGCAGACTGGGCAAGAGAGAAAGCCGATGGAACCGTTGCAACCGTTGGCTATATCAATACGGTACCGGGCGGTATGAATATCGTAGCGGAAGAATGCCAGTTTACCGTTGATATCCGTTCCAGAAACAACGAACATATCAATGATATTGCAAAAAGAATCCGTGCCGCTTTAGATCGGGAAGTGAAAGCGATTGGGGGCAGTTACGAAATGGACAATAAACTTACCATTACTTCTGTCAACTTATCCCAGGAAATGCTGAGAACAATGGAAGAAAGCTGCAGAAAACATGGTTTCAGTTATGAGTATCTTCCAAGCGGAGCCGGACATGATGCACTGGAAATCGGACAGGTAATCCCCACTGTAATGCTTTTTGTACCAAGCAAGGAGGGAAGAAGTCATTGTCCGGTAGAATTTACTAAATTCAGCGATTTCGCGAAAGCTTCTATTATAATGGAGGAACTTGCAATAAAACTGCTTATATAAATGAGCCGGGGGGCAATGAGTCGTTTATATACAGCAGGGAATCAGCCGGGCAGGAAAGCCCGGCCTTTCTTGCATGAACTACCAGTTACTGCTGCATTATGTTATACTGATAAAGGAGAAAAAATAATAAGAAGGGGCTGTGCAAAGAAGGAAATGAAATTTACAGTAGAAGAATTTCTCAAAACGGAGAACTTGGGAAAAATGACTCTGATTTGCGGAGAGAGTGGCTTAAGAAAAGAAATTAAGGGCGCGACAATCATTGAGGCACCGGATATTGTTAAGTTTATTAATGGAGGAGAACTGCTGCTGACCGGTTTATATGCATTCAACTCCTGTACCATTGAAGAATTTAAATTCTATATTTCCGAGCTTGAGAAGAAGAATGTAAGCGGACTGATTTTAAAAAAGAGAAAACTGGTAGAAGGCGTGGAAAGCAAGATTGTCCTTCTGCGGGAATACGCAGAAAACTTTGGGATTCCATTGATTGAAGTCTCTTTTGAAGTCTCGTTCCAGACCATTATGTCACTGGTCATGGAACGGCTATTTAATGAGGAAGTGACCAAACTAAAGTATTATAAAACAACTCATGATAATTTTATGGCGTTATCTCTATCCAATAATTTTAAGAAGAATCCGGTAGGGGACATTCTTGATATGTTAAATAAGCTGATCCGCAATCCCATTGCCCTTTATAATCAGGATATGTCCTGTTATGCAGCAACCGGCGGAGAGGAATATGAATTTGAATTATCCCCGAAGGCAGCTGAGTTTGATCCGGGTATTTTCTCCAATTACGAGTATACCAGGCAGGAGGGAGAATACCCCTGTTATGTTGTCAGAATGAATTTAAATGTGGGAATACAGATGTATCTTGTTATAACCGAAAAATACGATAAATTTAATATGATGGACTGCATAGCGGTGGAAAATGCCATTGTTGCCCTCCAATATGAATTTTCAAGAAGGTTCGCCGTCTCAAAACTTGAAAAAAAGTACCAGCACGACTTATTAAATAATATTCTCAACGGGAAAGTAACCTCTGCAGATGAACTGAAAAAGAATGCCAGTCTCCTTGGTATGGACCCCAATGGCCATTACCGTGTGATTGTCTTTGGAGTCACATACGAAGGAAGCACCCAGAAGAAAATGAATGAGAAGCTTCAGCAGATTAACTGGCTGGAAGAGGTGGTAAGACAGAGGCTGACCGATGTAAAAGTACATACAGATATGGACAAGGTAGTTGCCATAAAAACGGCCAATCCCAACCGGACTCAGGCTGAGTACCGCAAAGATTTAAAAGAGATGTGGAGCAAGGTTCAGGCAGGTATGACGCAACATAACAAAAAGCTTGTGGTAAAGGCAGGTGCAGGCAAGATTGTAGAGGGAATCATGCAGCTGGAGGGATCCTATAAAGAGGCAGCAGATGCATTTTCCTTTATTGATATAGCAGCAGATATCTCATACGAAGGTAATGCCTATATTATGATGTTTTCAGATCTGGGAATCTTTAAGCTGTTATGTCAGGTTGATGATCCGGCTTTACTGATGGAATACGTCCCTGAATCCCTTCAGAAGCTGTTTAACTATAAAAAACCTCAGCAGGAAGATCTTATTATAACGTTGAAAACTTATTTAAACTATAATCAGAATCTTTCTAAAACGGCTCAGGATTTATTTGTGCATTATAAAACAGCTGCATACCGGATTGGTAAAATTGCAAAAATAACGGGAATCGATTTCGATAATGCCAATGAAAGGTTGGCAGTAAGAATCGGGCTTGTTGTTTATCGAATGATTGAAAATTTTAATAAGAAATAGTCTTCAAAAGCAGTTTATCTAAGATGGATAAACTGCTTTTGCTTTTTTGTCAGGATGCTCCGATGCAATCTGTGAAAAAATTATCTATACTGGCTATGATAGAACGAATCCGGTAAGAAAGAAAAGTCATAAAGGGAAACATGGGTTACGAAAGAAGGGAGAAGATAATGTACAGAATATTAAAAGCACAAAAGCTGGCTGATAAAATATACCTTATGGACGTGTATGCGCCCCGCATTGCGGCCAATTGCCAGCCTGGACAGTTTGTAATCGTTAAGATGGGAGAGAATGGTGAAAGAATCCCTCTTACCATCTGTGATTATAACAGACTGGAAGGAACAATTACCATTGTATTTCAGGAAGTGGGAGCTTCCACTGTAAAGATGGCAGAATTAAAAGAAAACGACAGCTTCCGGGATTTTGCAGGACCGTTAGGAAATCCTTCTGATTTAATCCATGAAGATCTGGAAGAATTAAAACATAAAAAACTCCTTTTTGTTGCGGGAGGGGTGGGAGCAGCACCGGTTTATCCTCAGGTGAAGTGGCTGCATGAGCATGGAATTGAGGCAGATGTTATCATCGGAGCAAAGACAAAGGAGATGCTTATACTGGAAGATGAGCTGAGAAAGGTCTCTGGTAATCTGTATGTGACAACCGATGATGGTTCTTACGGAGGAACTGGCCTTGTGACAAACGTAATGGAGGATTTAATTAAGAACCAGGGGAAGAAGTATGATGCCTGTGTCACAATCGGACCCATGATTATGATGAAATTTGTATGTCTGCTGACCAGAACGTATGATTTAAAAACGGTTGTCAGCATGAATCCGGTTATGGTGGACGGCACAGGGATGTGCGGTGCATGCCGTCTCATGGTGGGAGATCAGGTTCGCTTTGCCTGTATAGACGGCCCGGAATTTGACGGACATCTGGTGGATTTTGACCAGGCAATCAAAAGAAACCAGATGTATAAAACAGAGGAAGGCCGTGTCCTGTTAAAACAGCAGGAAGGAAACACACATCACGGCGGCTGCGGGAACTGCGGAGGAGATGACTAATGGCTGATATGTTAAAAAAAGTACCTGTCAGAGAGCAGGAAGCAAAGGTTCGTGTTACAAATTTTGAAGAGGTCTGTGAAGGATACAATCAGGAAGAAGCGGTCAGGGAAGCGTCCAGATGTCTCAATTGTAAAAATGCAAAATGCATTCAGGGCTGTCCTGTGGCAATTGATATTCCCGGTTTTGTGAAAGAAATGCAGGAAGGTAATATAGAAGAAGCATATAAGGTAATCAGCAAATCTTCTGCCCTGCCTGCAGTCTGCGGGCGTGTCTGCCCCCAGGAAACCCAGTGCGAAGGAAAATGCATCCGTGGGATTAAGGGAGAACCTGTTTCCATTGGTAAGTTAGAACGGTTTGCAGCAGATTACGCCTTAGAACATGATATCAGACCAGAAGCTTCAGAGGAGAAAAACGGACATAAGGTGGCTGTTATCGGATCTGGTCCCTCCGGCCTTACCTGTGCCGGAGATTTGGCAAAACAGGGATATGATGTGACAGTTTTTGAGGCACTTCATGAATTAGGAGGGGTGCTTGTCTATGGAATTCCGGAGTTTCGCCTTCCAAAAGAGAAAGTCGTAGCAAAAGAAATTGAAAAGGTAAAAGAACTGGGTGTTAAATTCGAGACCAACGTGGTCATTGGAAAATCAACGACTATAGATCAGTTGTTTGAAGATGAGGAATTTGAAGCTGTTTACATAGGTTCCGGCGCAGGACTTCCAATGTTTATGGGAATTCCGGGAGAAAATGCAAATGGTGTTTTCTCCGCCAATGAATATTTAACAAGAGCCAATCTTATGAAAGCATTCGATGAAAACTATGACACCCCCCTATTTGCCGGTACAAATGTTGCCGTAGTAGGCGGTGGTAATGTTGCCATGGATGCAGCCAGAGTAGCAGCAAGGCTTGGTGCCTGTGTACACGTTGTTTACAGAAGAAGTGAGGCAGAGCTTCCAGCCAGAGCGGAGGAAGTTCATCATTCCAGGGAAGAAGGAATTATCTTTGACCTTCTAACCAATCCAAAAGAGATACTTGTGGATGACAACGGCTATGTTAAAGGCATGAAGGTAGTTAAGATGCAGCTTGGAGAACCAGATGCATCAGGAAGAAGACGTCCGGAGGAAATACCGGGGTCAGAATATGAAATAAAAACAGATACGGTAATTATGTCTCTTGGTACCTCTCCCAATCCATTAATTTCTTCCACTACAAAAGGTCTTGATATTAACCGGTGGAAATGTATTATTGCAGATGAAGAAAACGGACGCACCACAAAAGAAGGTGTGTTTGCAGGAGGGGATGCTGTTACAGGAGCGGCGACCGTTATTCTGGCAATGGGAGCAGGAAAGGCCGGTGCAAAAGGGATTGACGAATATTTAAAGAATAAATAAAGAATAAAAAACAGTGCTTCAATCATGCTCTCCGGAAAATCCAGCTATGCTGTCAGGATCCCGCAATCATCTTTGAAGCGCTGTTTTATTATAATATTTGTCGGATTTGGTAACTTTATTATCTTAATTGCAGAAATACGTAATTTTAATTATTTAATAAAAAAAATATAATAAAGGCATTAGTATCATACAAAACAATATCATTTTAGAAACCGGTTTCACACGATCTAAACTAGCAGAAATATAGCAGAAAGCGGAACTGATATGGAGAGAAACAAGGTAAGTATCTATCGGATTGCTGAAGAGGCGGGCGTATCTCCAGCTACAGTATCCAGGGTTTTAACTCGAAAAGCCAATGTTAGCGATGAAAAAAAGAAAAAAGTGGAAAAACTTATTTCCAAATATCACTTCAGCCCCAATGCAATGGCAAGAGGGCTTACAAGTAGCCGGTCCGGAATAATAGGAGTTCTGATACCGGATATCCGCAATCCATTTTATGCGGGGTTGGCGGTGGAATGTGAGCGGGCGGCACATGAAAGAGATTATAGCCTGATGCTTAATAATTATATGAACGATATGGAATTGGAGGAGCAGCGTCTCTATAAACTGATCAGTCAGCAGATTGATGCCTTAATCATTATGGGAGGCAGGGTTGATGAACTGATTACTGATGAAGTGTACGCAGAACGGATTAATCATATCAGCAATTTAATGCCTGTGGTGATTACCGGAAAGCTGGATGGGAGCGACTGTTATCAGGTAAACTTAGATGACAGTGCAGCGATGGATCTGATGATGGAATATTTGATTTCCAACGGGCATCATGATATCTGTATGATCGGAGGCAGGAAAGAGGTGGATTCTACTTATACAAAGAGGATCCGCTACCAAAGTATGCTGCGCAGACATGAAATTGAATTCTGCCCTGACTATATAGTGGAAACCGGTGATTATTCTATGGAATCAGCCTATAGAGAGATGAATATTCTGATTGAGAGTACCAGAAAGCTGCCCAGCGCAGTCATTGCAATTAATGATTTGACCGCACTTGGAGTGATGCAGTCATTAAGAGAACATTCAATTCGTATTCCCGAGGATATATCACTGGTCAGTTTTGATAATACAATGCTTGCTGAAACCAGTTTTCCACGCCTGACCAGCATGGACTACAATTATAACCAGTATGGAAAGACTTTGATCGATACGGCCCTTGCCGCTTTGGAAGGAAGAAAGCTTCAAAAAATTCAGATCATACCCACAGAACTGATTGTAAGAGAATCCTGCCGGAAATTAAACAGAGATTCTTAAAATTTATGAACCCATTGAAACCGGTTTTAAATATTGCAGTAATTACATCGTGCGTAAAGCTGAAAAGGGTTAGAAAGCAAAAGAAAAAAATAAGGCAGGAATCTTGCCGAAACATTCGGTGAGATAAAACCCTGAAAGTCGGGAGGATAACATGGATACAATCATTAAAAAAATGAACTCCAACTGGAAGTTTCATCTGGGAGAAATTGAGGAGGCCTGGTTTAAGGGATTTGACGACAGTGACTGGAGAACGGTCATGCTTCCCCATGACTGGTCCATAGAGCACCCGTTTTCTCAGGATTGCTCCAGCGGAACCGGTTATGTAAGAGGAGGAATTGGCTGGTATCGCCTCCGCTTTACGCTGCCAAAGGAATATCGGGGGAAAATGATTCGAATGGTATTTGATGGTGTTTATAAAAACAGTCAGGTTTGGTGCAACAGCTATTATTTGGGGAAAAGACCCAGCGGTTATACCACGTTTTCTTATGATCTGAGCCCTTTTGTAAACGTTGGAGAGGAAGAGAATGAAATCAGTGTTAAGGTAACCCATACGGACCTTGCAGATTCCAGATGGTTTACAGGAAGTGGGATTACCAGAATGGTGCATCTGATAGTGGAAGAAACCGTACACCCGGAGGAGTATGGCGTGTTTTTTTTAACAAAGAGAGCGGATTTAAAAAAGGCGGAAATAGAAATCAGGCACAGCGTAATAAATGATACAGAGAAAACCGTTTGTGTCAACGTAAACACACTTTTAAAAGATAAGAAACATCAATGCGTCATGTCAGCCGGGCACTGTCTGGAACTTGAGAAAGGAAAACAAGAAACATTCATTATGGAGGGAGAAGTTTTATCTCCTGAAATGTGGTCACCGGATCATCCCGATCAATATCAGATGGAAACCTACTATACAGTAGATGATGGAATCCCCTATCTGGTACATACCGAGCCAGTGGGTATTCGTACCTTTCTGTTTGACCCCCAAAAAGGTTTCTTCTTAAATGGGGCAGAAACAAAGATAAAGGGTGTATGTCTCCATCACGACGGCGGATGTCTGGGGGGAGCAATGACAAAAGAAGTATGGAGAAGGAGACTGGAAATACTCAAAGAATCCGGCTGCAATGCGATCAGGTGCAGTCACAATCCCCATATGCCCGAACTATATGAACTCTGTGATCAAATGGGCTTTCTCATGATGGATGAAGCCTTTGATGAATGGGAAAATGCTAAAAATAAATGGTCCACAGGGCACAACGTATATCCACCAAAACATCAGGGGTATTTTGAAGATTTCCCCCAGTGGCATGAGGCCGATTTAAAAGCAATGGTAAGGCGGGACCGGAATCATCCTTCTGTCATCCTTTGGAGCATTGGAAATGAGATTGACTATCCCAATGATCCATATTGTCATCCCTTTTTTGAAATCATGACGGGCAATAATGATGCCAGTAAACCAGAGACAGAGCGTCAGTTCGATCCCAACCGCCCCAGTGCCATACGGCTTCCGGTAGTGGCCTCACGCCTTGCTGCAATGGTTAAAGAAGAAGATTCCTCCAGACCGGTCACGTTAGCGGCGGCATTTCCGGAACTGTCCTCCCAACTGGGATTTTTCGATTGTCTTGATGTGGTCGGCTATAATTATAAAGAACATCTATATGAGGAGGATCACAGGCGTTTTCCCACGAAACCATTTCTTGGAAGTGAGAATGGACACAGCTATGAAGCCTGGTGCACCGTTAGAGATACCCCATATATCAGCGGACAGTTTTTATGGACGGGAATTGATTATCTCGGTGAAGCACATGGCTGGCCAATTCATGGCTCGGGAGCGGGCTTTTTAACTTGTGCCGGTTTTAAAAAACCAGAATTCTATCGAAGAAAGTCCTTCTGGTCGGATGAACCTGTTCTATTTATCGGAGTAAAAAGGGAATCCGATTGGGAAAACTGGAAGGTTCCAGTTGTAAATTCCTGGAATTTTTCAGAAGGTGATATGGTTCATGTGATGTGTTATTCTAATTATCCAGAGGTGGCTTTGAGCTTAAATGGTGTTTTGCTGGGCCGAAAGAATGTGGTAAATGAGGAGGGGTATTATAGCTATTCCATCCCGTTTAAGCCTGGAACATTACTCGCTTCCGCATATGATGGTAATGGAACTCTCTGTAAGGAAGAGGTTATAATGACCACCAGCGGAGCAGAGCGAATCCAAACGAACCTGTGGGTCGGAAATTCTTTGAAATCCCACCGTGACAAGGAAAGAGAATCCGGATACATATACCAGCTGGAGATGACGCTATTAGATAGAAACGGAGATATTACGGTTTGGGATGATAAAAAGATTAGGCTGTCTGTGTCTGGAGCAGGAGAACTTGCTGGCCTTGAAAATGGAGATTTGACAGATACCACTTCCTATACAGAATCGGAACGCAGGACGTATCAGGGACGGTTAATGGGATACATAAGAAGAACGGAAAAAGGAAAAATAACGGTATCCATTCAGGGAGATTTTCCAGAAGATTTTCTAACATCAGTTGTAATTGAATAAGCTTGGAAGAAAATGAGCTGAAATTTTAATTTAATTAATGTTGTCGGAATAGGTAACTTTTGTAATATAATTGCAGAGTTACGTAATTATAATTTTTCACTAAAAAAATTATAATAAAGCCACATAAATAATACAAATTGTATAAAACATTGGGTGACATTCGATAATAATCAGAGATCATGTGTCTGCTGTTTGTGAGTTAATTTAGCACAGATGTAGCAGAAGTTATTTTTTTTCATTAAGAAACCGGTTTCAAAACAATTTATCGAAAAATTATGAAAGGCGGGTTTTAGATGGAAAGAGAAACGGTGAGTATTTATTGGACTGCCAAAGATAAAGGCGTGTCTCCTGCCCGGGAATAAAGAATAGAGTAGGTATCACCTTTGATTTATTTGAAACCGATTACAAATAGGGGAGTAATTACATCATAAGTAAAGGAGGAGAAGGCAGTGAAAGAAAAGGGAAACAATCAGGGGGTGGCGGTGAAACCCCACAAGAAGCCATTAGGAAAGGTAATAAGAGACAATAAGGTATTGATGCTCATGTGTTTACCGGCAGTACTTTTCTTTATTGTGTTTGCATATTGTCCCATGCCAGGCGTATACATAGCATTTACCAACTATAATTTCCGGGATGGGATTTTTGGAAGTCCATTTGTGGGATTCAAAAACTTCGAATTCCTGATCAAATCTGGTCAGCTTTGGCTTCTTACGAGGAATACCATTCTTTATAACCTGGCATTTATCATTCTGGGAAATATCCTGCAGATTGTGCTGGCGATTATGGTAAATGAAATTCGTTGTACCTGGTTTAAAAAAGTATCGCAGACAATTATGTTTCTGCCATATTTTATTTCCGCAGTGTTGATCGGAGTGCTGGCGTTTAATATTCTTAATTTTGATACGGGTGCGTTAAATACCCTGATTCGAGAGATGGGGGGGAACCCGCTTAAGATATACAGCGTGGCAGGAATTTGGCCCTTTATTATACTCCTTTGCAATATTTGGCAGCAGACAGGATACGGATCAATTGTATACTTTGCATCAATCTGTGGAATTGATTCTCAGATCATAGAGGCGGCAGAAGTAGACGGCGCAACCAGCTGGCAGAGAATTATTTATATTATTCTTCCCAGCTTGAAGCCCACCTTTATCATTCTCATGCTGTTCGCTCTTGGCGGCATTATGAAAGGAAATTTTGGTCTATTTTATAATCTGGTGGGACCATCAAACTCTCAGCTATTTCCAGCGACTGATATTATTGAGACCTTTGTATTCAGGACAATGATGAACCAGAATAACTTTGCCACCTCATCAGCGGTGGGATTATACCAGTCCATGTTTGGTTTAATACTTGTTATGTTCAGTAACTGGGTGGTCAAAAAGATTGATCCGGATTATGCATTATTCTAGGAGGGAGAAGTATGAAAAAAAACGGTGTGAAGATGACAGCCAGCACAGCGGTTGTCCGAACAATTTCTTATCTTTGTGTAACAGTGTTCTCTTTAATGTGTTTACTGCCATTTTTGCTTATGATATCTGCATCCTTCAGTAATGAAGGAATAATCAGCAGAGAAGGGTTCGGACTGCTTCCTAAGGGATTTACATTAACTGCCTATAGCTGGGTATTCCGGTATCCCAAGATGATTCTAGGCTCTTATATGGTAACGATTGTAATGACAGTCTGCGGGACCGTGATTGGTCTTTTCATTATTGCCATGACCGGGTATGCCCTGCAGCGGCAGGATTTTCCGTTTCGGAATGCCCTTTCCTTTTTTATTTATTTCACCACCCTGTTTACAGCAGGCATGGCACCTACTTATATCTGGGTTTCCCGTTATCTGAATTTGAAAGGAAGCTATTTAGCAGTCTTTCTCCAGCTTTTGATGACACCCTGGCTGATCATTCTCATGAAGAATTTTGCCAAATCGGTGCCTTTTGAGATTACGGAATCCGGTAAGATGGATGGGGCAGATGACTTTAGGATCTTTTCGTCACTCATTTTTCCGATGCTTAAGCCAGCGCTTGCAACCGTGGGACTTTTTTTAGCTCTCGGCTACTGGAATGAATGGTACAATTCCATGTTGTATCTTGGTTCTGCCGTTACCTATAAGCCACTGCAGTATTATCTGTATAACATCGTCAATACAGCTGCTCAGCTTAAGAACTCCATGGCAGGTGCGGCAATCACAATTACTGATCTGCCGTCCAATACTTTAAAGATGGCTACTGCTGTAGTGGCAACAGGTCCTATTATTTTTTTATATCCTTTTGTTCAAAAGTATTTTATTACCGGTATCACCATTGGAGCGGTAAAAGGTTAAGCGTAAACTATTCATTTAAATACCGTATCGGTCTTTAGATGAAATAAATAAATTCAAATTGGGAGGTTAAGATATGAGGAAACATGTAGGAAAGAGAATTGGGGCAGCGCTTCTGGCGGGTGCCATGGCAATGAGTCTGGTTGCCTGCGGTGGAAAAAAGAGCAACAATACGATTGGGACAGATGGAAAGGTTGACACATCAAAACACGAGGTTATCACCATGCTGGTCCTGGGTAATAAGCCAAGCAATGGCCGTTGTGAAGCCATGCTGGAAAAACTGAATGCTATCTTGAAGGAAAAAGTAAATGCAGAGCTTAAGCTTACCTATGTGGAATGGGCGGACTGGCAGACCCAGTACAACGTACAGCTCTTAAGCGGGGATAAGAACCTTGACATTATCACCACAGCAACTGACTGGCTTTACGCATGGGAGAACACTCAAAAGGGTGCCTTTCTTCCTCTGTCGGAGGATATGTTAAAGGCTTACGCTCCAAAAACATACGAGCAGGTCTCTTCCATGGATGACTGGAAGTACTGCAAATACCAGGATCAGATTTATTTCATTCCAGAAGATCATTATACACAGTATACCAATCACGGATTATTCTATCGCGGTGACTGGGCAAAAGAATCCGGTATTGAAAATGGCGATATTAAAGAGGTGGAACAGCTGGGAACTTATTTCCAGTGGATTAAAGACAACAAGCCAGAGGTCATTCCCTGGGATGCAGCTGGAAAGAACTTGTCAGGCGGATTATTGGGCGGATACATTAATTCCAAGTCGGATAACATTGTGATTCCAAGTATTAATGTAGGTAATTATGAATTCTGGATGGGAGTTTCTAAGGATGATCCTTTTACAGTGACCTCTCCTTATATGGAAAGCAATGTGATTTATGATGCTTCAGAACTGATGATGAAATGGAATAAGTCAGGATTTTGGAGAGAAGATGTATTAAACTATGATGGTGAGACCAGAGAAGAGATGTTTGCTGGAACCACAGGTGCGGATGAACATCATTCCATGACATTCTATTCTCAAATAAGACCAAATATGGACCGTAAGCAGTCTGGTTCTGATGCGAAGATGTATTGGTGGGGAATGGAAAATAACAATGTATCTAAACCGTTAAAAACTCATGGTGCGGCAGCAATCAGTGCAAATTCCCAGCACCCAGAGCGTGCGCTCATGGTTTATGACCTTCTTCGTAATGATGAGGCGTGCTACCGTCTGATTAATTATGGAATTGAAGGCGTGGATTATGTGATCACAAGCGATGGAAAGCTGGATCACCCGGAAGGCTGGGATAAGAGTAAGGATTCTCTGGATTCCAATTTCTGGTGCGGCAGAAACGATGATCTGGAAATACAGGATGTACAGTGGTGGGTTGGAACCAAGGATATGATTGATCACTACAACACATTTGCCTATGACAATCCTTACACAGGTTTGGTAGTGGATAAAAACTCTGTGGAAGCAGAAATGTCGGCGATGTCAAGCGTACTTGCAGAATACATCCCTCAGCTGGCCTATGGTAAATATGCTGACCCCAAGGCAGCAATCGATGAAATGAGAGAGAAGCTCAAAGCGGCCGGTTATGATAAAGTTAAAGAGTCACTCCAGAAGAACATGGATGATTACAAAAAATCAATAGGCAAATAATCGTGATAAAAAAATAGGGAGTGTAATGTAATATTTACTGTAAGCAATAAATAGGATAGGTCCTTCTCAAGCTAGATTAAATAAGTTTGGGAAGGACCGTTATGATTCTGAACTTATATGATAAATTATAAAATATGTAATTCTAGACGGCTTGTTCGTTATCTCCGGGACTCATTGCCCATATTTCTTTCGAAGAACAGAAGGGGTTGTGCCATATTTCTCCCTGAATATCTTGTAAAAATACCCCTTGTTACGGTATCCTACTAATTCGATAATATCTTCAATGCTTTTTGTAGAACTAAGAAGCATGTGTTTGGCAGCTGACAGGCGAATCTGCTGAACATACTCGCAGTAGGTCAGTCCGGTTTCATCCTTGATCAGCCGGTTAAAATAGTCCTCTTGGAAATGGAAGGCGCTTACAAGATCATTGATGGTGACGGCTGCATAATGATTCTTAATGTAATCAGAAATTTCCTCAAACATGACCGAGTTCATGGTACGGCGCTGTTCACTGGATAAAGAAAATTCATACCTGGTGCTTAAAAGCCGGAAGACACGGATCAACAGTCCCTTGCAGATAAAAGGAGAGCCGGTGTCATTTCTATCTAACTCCCTTAAGAGCATAATCAGGCATTCTGTCATTTGATCAGCAACATCTCCGGTCGGTTTAAAATGAAGGTATTGCCTTAGACTCTTTTGCTTTAGCAATGCGGATTGGAGGAAGGAGATGATTTTTTTTGTAGTGATATTTAAAACCATGATCTCATCAAATATTTCGTTGGCCAGACCCAGGAAGAGCACGGTGGCTGATTGGTCAAGAAGGTAATCCTGATGTAGGCAGTTCTTATCAATCAGACATAATTCCCCTTTTGAAAATGTGATATCCTTTCCAAGAATCCGTTGACTGAAACTCCCATCTACAATATATGCAAGCTCAAGGTAGTCATGTGTATGGAGCTGGGTCTTATCTCCTGGCTGATAGGTGCGGTGATAGCAAAATGATATGGGAGACGGCTTCATAGTGGCTAGTAAACTTCCTCCTTTTTCCAGATTCCAGCAGACCAGGAATAGTCTGTCGTTATTAAGAAAAGGATAAGTTTTAACCTCCTGCCCTGATTTGGAGTATTCGGGGCAAACCAGTCTTTTACCAATGGGGTGATCACTTGGCAGGTGTGAGGCGGCACCTGTCGTAAACTGTGTACATAACTGCAGCAAAGAAGTCATTTGTTCCTACCTACTTTCCAAATAAGAATACAGGACTATTATACAATATTTTAAAAAAATTTGACAGTGCTTCATAGGCAAGTAAAGGGTGATATCGTTGCATTCTATTAAAAAAATGCTACTCCATTGCAAATTTATCCTACTTTTGTTTTACGATATTCTCTAGTATAATGAAATAATACAGTTGAATGACAAGGAGGGGAGTCTATGCAAAACGGAAAAAGGGGTTTGCTTTTTTTAATGCTTGCAGGGTTATCCGGAATCGTATTTCTTACACTCTTAACCTCCTCTTTTTATGGATATGTGCTCAAAAAAATCGGAGTGGAGCATGCGGAAAACACGGTAACATACCGGTATCATTACGTAATGATAATTGACAATTTAGATTCCAAGTTCTGGAATGACGTATACCAGAGTGTGAAAGAAGAAGCAGCACAATACGATGCTTTTGTGGAATTGAAGGGAAGAAACCAGTCGTCGGAGTATTCCACCCTGGATTTTATGGATATGAGTATCGCTGCCAAAGTGGATGGAATCCTACTTGAATTTACCGGAGAACAAATGCTGGAAGAACGGATTAATGAAGCAGCCAGGAACGGGATTCCGGTGGTAACTATTTTAAATGATGCCCCTAATACGGAGCGGAAAAGCTACGTAGGCATCAATTCCTACCAGCTTGGGCAGGAATACGGCAATCAGATCTTAAAAATTCTCCCTGACCACGATGGTATTACCCGTGTCATGATGCTGTTGCACGATAATTCCATAGACAGCAATCAGGCACAGATCTTTAATCAGATAAACAACCGCATGGTGACTACAAAAGAAAATGCAGACAAAATTAAAGTGGAAGAAATCAGGATTCCTTCCGGAAGAGCCTTTGAGTCAGAAGAGATTGTCCGCAACCTTTTTCAGAATGCACAGGGGCCGCCGGATGTGATTGTGTGCATGGATGAGGTGGATACGGAAGCGGTTTACCAGGCAGTGATAGATTATAACAGAGTGGGAAAAACCCAGGTGATTGGCTATTACAAATCAAAAGCAGCGTTAGAGGCAGTAGAGAAGGGGACCATGGCCATGACTCTCTGCATTGATACCAGTCAGATGGGCAAATACAGCGTACAGGCACTGACGGAATCCATAAAGGATGGGCGTACCAATTCCTTTTACAGTGTAGATCTGCAGTTTGTTACAGCGGAACAGGTTCCAGAATACAAGAGGCAGGAGCGAAAAGCCCATGAAAAATAAGCCGAATTCGATCTGGGAGAATTTACCCATCACCAGAAAGCTTTTTTTGGAAATAGCGGTAACAGCAGTGGTTCTCTTTGCCAGCAACCTGTTTATCTATGCCCAGATCAATCAGATGGTGGAACGGATGAATTCCGTTTATATGAGCAACGTGAATCTAAACGAATTATCCGATGCGCTGACCAATGTTCAGAACTTTATGTACAAATACTTACAGGTAAAAGACTCCGAGTCATTAACGGATTATTACCGCTCAGAGCAGGATTACAGAAAACTTTTAGATGGACTGAATGTGCTGGTAACGGACAATCCTGTTCAGCTTCTGGAGAAAAATATCCGGAATATGTCTGACAGCTATCTGGCGGTTACAGATGAGACGGTACAGGCAAAGCGGGGACAGAATGTAGAAAAGTACAAAAGCTCCTATGAATCCGCCTTAAAGCTTTACCAGTTCATAAACCACGATATTGATGTTCTTAACAGCAGACAGTTTAAGAACAACTCCGCCAGCTATCAGACCCTTCAGGCTGCGCTCCAGTATTTGGAGGTGATCAGCTCTGTTATACTGGTCATTGTTATGATTATCAGCCTCACAGTCATGATGATGATGACCAGGGACATTGTTACCCCGCTCACCAGTCTGGCCCATACGGCAAAGCTGGTTGGACAGGGAAATTTTCATGTGAAGGTACCTTACATCCGCTCGGGGGACGAACTGGGGATTGTAACTAAGACATTTAATCAAATGGTGGACAGTTTGGCCGATTATGTGAATAAAATTAAAGAGAGTGCTGAAAAAGAGCAGGAGATGAAGGAACGGGAGCTTTTAATGGAAAACCATCTAAAGGAAGCCCGATTACGATATCTGCAGTCCCAGATTAATCCTCATTTTCTGTTTAACTCCCTCAATGCAGGCGTACAGCTGGCGATGATGGAGGATGCAGAGAAAACCTCGGTATTCATGGAAAAGATGGCAGATTTCTTTCGATATAATGTGAAAAAAGGTGCAGAAGATGCCACCATTCGGGAAGAGGTGGGCACGGTTGAAAACTATATTTACATTTTAAATGTCCGGTTTGCAGGTGATATTCATTATGAATCCAGCTTGGAGGAAGATGCTTTGGACTATTCCATGCCCAGCATGACCCTGCAGCCGCTGGTAGAGAATGCAGTAACACACGGAATCCGGAATATCAGCTGGCCGGGAAATATTCGTCTCTCTGTGAAAAATCTGGAAGACGCCATAGAAATCCGCATTGATGATAATGGAAAGGGAATTGAGAAAGAAAAATTAAAGCGGATGCAGGAAGGAGTAAGAATCCAGGAAGATACCGCATCTACAGGAATTGGTATTTACAATGTGATTTCCCGTCTGGAACTTTACTATAATCAAAAGGAACTGTTTTCCATTGTCAGTGAAGGAGAGGATCAGGGGACTTCAGTAATTTTACGGATTCCTAAAAAGGGGGAAGAGATACATGTTTCGGATACTGGTTGCAGATGATGAAGGGATTATGCTGGAATCCATACGGAGTATTATTGAATCAAACTTCAAAAGTGAGTGTGAGATTGTTTGTGTAAAGACTGGAAGGGCGGTAATAGAACAGGCGGGTCAGTTCCGCCCGGATATTGCTTTTGTAGACATTCAGATGCCTGGATTAAGCGGAATTCAGGCAATCCGGGAGATACGTAAATTCAACCATACCATGGTATTTATCATTATGACAGCCTTTGATAAGTTTTCTTACGCCCAGGAAGCGGTGAATCTTGGCGTAATGGAATTTATTATGAAGCCGGTTAATAAAAAAAAGATTCTCGATGTCTGCGTGAAGGCCATGCACCAGGTGGAGGAGGCAAGGCAGAAGATCAGTGATGATTTAAAGATAAGGGAGCGCCTGGAAATCGTCGTTCCCATGATCGAAAGCGGGTTTATTTATACCATACTTCAGGAAGATTCAGATCCCCTTCACAGCGGGTACCCGGAGATGCTTGATATCCGAAAACCTTATGGTTTCATCGTGGTTTTGGAATTTGGGGACAGCATGGAGGGGGGAACCATGACCAATGCCATCGGAGTGGGGGTGAAGGTCAATAAATATTACAGCATGGTGCGGGAGATTCTTAAAGACTATTTTGAATGCGTCATCGGTCCTGCCATGGGGAACAGGCTGGTATTGTTTCTTTCCTTTGATCAGGAAAAGATGCAGTATGAAAAGCGGGTGGAAGTGATCACAAGGACCAGGAACATGATTCATAAGCTGGAAAACAGTATGGACATTAAGTGCAGAGGCGGTATCGGATCTGTGAAACCTCTGGGGGGAATCCGCCATTCCTATACGGAGGCATTAAAATCCTTAAGAGAGAGTGACAGTCATGTGGTGCATATTACCGATATTCCGGCGGTGGCGGAATACGATGGGGAATATCCTCTGGATCTGGAGAACCAGTATCTTCAAAGAGGCATGAAAGCAGACCGGGAGGGGGCGTTATCCTGTGCCAATGAATTTTTCGACTGGATGCTGGTGCATGACGGTAATATGAGATCCAACATTGAAATCAAGGTTCTGGAACTGGTGATGAGACTGGAGCGGAGGGCTTTTGAAGCCGGGAATGTCCGCTACGGATTCCGTTACCGGGAAAACTATATGGCAGAATTAAAGGAAGCAGCTGACGGAGAAGGGGTGCGGCGCTGGTTCTTAAGTAAAACCAGGGATATCTGCGATAAGATCAGTACCTCCAGGGATCGGGAATTTGAAAATGTGGTATCAAGGGTCAAGGGGTATATCGACGAGAACTACGCCAGGGACATTTCTCTTGACGACGTATCGCGCATGGTGGACATCAGCCCCTATTATTTCAGCAAGCTGTTTAAACAGGAGGTAGGGGAGAATTTCATTGAATATGTGACCAGAACCAGAATCAAAAACGCCAGAAGGCTGCTGGAAGATCCCAGATACAGCATCAAAGAGATCTGCGTGATGTCCGGCTACAGTGATCCCAATTATTTCAGCAGGATTTTTAAGAAATATGAAGGGATGACACCAACCGAATACAGGGAGAGGTAAGGTTATGAAAATGTGGGGCGGGAGGTTATTACTGATGGGATTGGCCTGCTGTATTCTGATGTCAGGGTGCAGACAGGCAAAGGTTGAGACTGCAGTGCAGGAGCAGGAAAAGGCGGGAGAGCGGCCTTTGCAGATCGGTCTGAGCATTGATTCATTTGTCATCGAGCGGTGGATCAGAGACCGGGATGTCTTTGTTTCTGCTGCAAAAGAAATGGGAGCGGAAGTCAATGTACAGAATGCCAACGGTGATGTGAATGAACAGATCGAGCAAATCCAGTATTTTATTAAGAAGCAGATGGACGTCATTGTGGTGGTGGCGGGCGACTGCGAGGCACTGTCAGATGTGATGAAGAAAGCAAAGGCAGCAGGAATCAAGACCATGAGCTATGACCGCCTGGTTCTAAATGCAGACAGTGATATGTATATCTCATTTGACAACAAAGGCGTGGGGAGCCTGATGGCAGAAAATCTGGTTCAGAACATACCTGAGGGCGGCAAAATCATCATGATTCAGGGACCGGAATCCGATCATAATGTGGCGATGATCCGTGAAGGTTTTTATTCTGTTTTAGAAGATAAAAATTTAGATGTGGTCTATCAGAATAATTGTGAGGGCTGGATTGCGGAGCATGCCTACGATTTTGCCAAGGAAGCACTAGAAAAGTATCCGGATATAAAGGGAATCATGTGTGGAAATGATGATCTGGCCGCCCAGGTTTTTAAGGTACTTTCCGAGGACCGGCTGGCAGGGAAGGTGTGTCTTGTGGGTCAGGACGGAGAGCTAATGGCCTGCCAGCGGATTGTGGAGGGCACCCAGAATATGACTGCCTTTAAATCGGTGGAGGAGGAGGCCAGACTGGCGGCGGAGTATGCGGTCAAGCTGGGGAAGGGGGAGCCCTTAACGGGAATCGACCAGACCATTCACGACGGAACCTATGATGTACCGTATCTGGAGCTGAAGCCGGTGGCGGTGACCCGGGATAACATGGATTCTGTAATTATCCAGGGAGGCTTCCATGCCAGGGAAGATGTGTATTTAAATGTCATACAGCAGTAGCATTTTTTTGCCATATTAAAAAGTCCTGTTCTTTCAGGGCTTTTTTTATATGCATAAATCCGTGCTAACGGTTGGCAAACAAGTCCTGATTCCTTCATGCTAAAATATGCATATCAAAAACAAGTATTGGAGGAGGATTTATCAATGAAAAGAAAACTTTTAGCAGTCGCAATGACTCTTGCCATGACGGCAGGCATGCTGGCTGGGTGCAGCGGGGGAAGCAAGGCACCGGAAACGAAAGCTCCAGAAACCACCACAACGGCAGCAGCTGCTGAGACAACCAAAGCAGCAGAAACTACAGCTGCAGCAACAAAAACAGAAAAGAAAGACGGAGTTTTAATCGGTGTTGCCATGCCGACCAAGGATTTGCAAAGATGGAATCAGGATGGCTCCAACATGAAGAAAGAACTGGAAGCTGCAGGTTATAAGGTAGATTTACAGTATGCCAGCAACGATGTTCAGACTCAGGTTTCCCAGATTGAAAACATGATCTCCAATGGCTGCAAAATGTTAGTAATCGCTTCCATCGATGGAAGTTCTTTAGGAGAGCCGCTTTCCCAGGCAAAATCCATGGGAATTCCGGTTATCGCTTATGACCGTCTGATCATGAACTCAGATGCAGTTACATATTATGCTACCTTTGATAACTACAAAGTAGGCCAGAAGCAGGGTGAATATTTAGAGAAATCTCTTGGACTTGACAAAGCCGGCGATCCGAAAAATATCGAATTCTTCACAGGCGATCCTGCTGATAATAACTGTAAGTTCTTCTTCGGAGGAGCTATGGATGTTTTAAAGAAATATGTAGACAACGGCAGACTGGTTGTTAAATCCGGTCAGACAGCATTTGAGCAGGTTGCAACCGAGAAATGGGATTCTGAGAAAGCTCAGAACCGTATGGATACCATTATCGCAGGCAACTATTCAGACGGAACCGTACTTGACGCAGTTCTCTGCTCCAACGATTCCACCGCTCTTGGTGTTGAGAATGCACTTGCTTCTTCTTACACCGGAAAATATCCAATTATCACAGGCCAGGACTGCGATATTGCAAACGTAAAGAACATGATCCAGGGAAAACAGGCCATGAGCGTATTTAAGGATACCAGAACTCTGGCTACCCAGGTAGTTAAGATGGTAGATTCCGTTATGCAGGGCGGCAAAGCTGAGATCAATGACAGTAAGTCCTATGACAACGGAACCGGAATCATTCCAACCTATCTTTGCGATCCAGTGGTTGTTACCGTTGACAACTATAAAGAGATGCTGATCACCTCCGGTTATTATACCGAGGATCAGTTAAAGTAATCAGGCGGATTTCCTTATGGGGGACGGCTTTTATCAATGAAAGCCGTCCTCTGAATATATAAAGAGGGAGGGATATTCTTGGCAAATATACTTTTGGAAATGAAAAACATCACCAAGACGTTTCCGGGTGTGAAAGCCCTGGATTTAGTAAACCTTCAGGTAGAAGAAGGGGAGATCCATGCTCTGGTGGGCGAAAATGGAGCGGGGAAATCCACTCTGATGAATGTACTCAGCGGTATCTATCCCTACGGTTCTTACGAAGGAGATATCATTTATAACGGAGAAATTTGTAAATTTAGTCATATCAGTGACAGTGAGAAAAAGGGAATTGTCATTATTCATCAGGAACTGGCGCTGGTTCCCTATATGACAATTGCTGAAAACATGTATCTTGGAAATGAAAAAGGAAAGAAATTCGCAATCGACTGGAATGAAACTTTTGGGGAGGCTGATCAGTATTTAAAAACAGTAGGACTTTCCGAATCCTCCCATACGCTTATTAAGGATATCGGAGTAGGAAAGCAGCAGCTGGTAGAAATAGCAAAGGCACTTGCAAAAAAGGCAAAACTGCTGATTCTTGATGAACCGACTGCTTCCTTAAATGAAGATGATTCAAAAGCACTTCTGGACCTTTTGAAAAAATTCAAAGCAGAAGGTATGACTTCTATCATCATATCTCATAAACTGAATGAAATTGCCTATGTAGCAGATAAAATAACAATTATCCGCGATGGCTCAACCATAGAAACACTGAACAGGAAGACAGATAATGTAACAGAAGACCGGATCATAAAAGGAATGGTCGGAAGAGAACTGGTAGACCGTTTCCCCAAACGTACGGACATTCAAATCGGTGAAAAATCCATGGAAGTAGAACACTGGAATGCCAGTCACCCCCTTTATTCAGAGCATAAGTTAGTAAACGACGTATCCTTTTATGTAAAAAAAGGAGAAGTAGTGGGAATCTGCGGCCTGATGGGGGCAGGAAGAACAGAACTTGCCATGAGTCTTTTTGGAAAAAGCTATGGAGCAAATATTTCCGGCACGTTAAAGATTCACGGTCAGGAAGTCCATCTTCGTTCCGTGCGGGATGCCATCCGTCATAAGCTGGCTTACGTGACGGAAGACCGGAAAGGCAATGGTCTGATTCTTGGTAATCCCATACGAATCAACACCACCCTTGCCAATCTGCGTGCAGTCAGCTTCCGAACCATTATTGACAAAGACAAGGAAGTTCTGGCTGCTGAAGATTATATTAATAAGCTGAAGACCAAGTGCCCTTCTGTGGAACAGACCGTGGGAAACTTAAGCGGAGGAAACCAGCAAAAGGTTCTTTTATCCAAATGGATGTTTGCAGAACCGGATATTATGATTCTAGATGAGCCAACCAGAGGAATAGACGTTGGCGCCAAATATGAAATCTACTGCATTATAAATCGCCTGGCTGCAGCCGGAAAATCCATTGTCATGATATCCTCAGAGCTGCCGGAAATTCTTGGTATGTCTGACCGCATTTATATCATGAACGAGGGGCGCATTGTTGGAGAGATGAGCTCCCAGGAGGCCACACAGGAAAAAATCATGTCATGCATTTTAAAATCAGATAAGCATCCTTCGGGAATACCTTTAACCCCGGATAACATGGGCATGGAAGAGGAAGGGAGAGTAGAAGATGGAGAATAAATTAAAAATGTCGGAAGCACTAAAAAAATATACGATGGTAATCGTTCTGGCAGTAGTCGTAATCTTGTTTACGGTAAATACAGGAGGGAAAATGCTTCTTGCCCAGAACGTAAACAACTTAATCGCACAAAATGCATATGTGTTTATTCTGGCAACCGGAATGCTCTTCTGTATTCTGACAGGCGGTAACATTGACTTATCAGTTGGATCTGTGGTCTGCTTCGTAGGAGCCATTGGCGGAAGCATGATGATTAAGATGGGAATGAATCCTTATCTGTCCCTTCTGTCCATGATCATTATCGGCATGCTGGCTGGAGCCTGGCAGGGTTTCTGGATTGCTTACGTACGGATCCCGCCATTTATCGTAACTCTGGCAGGAATGCTCATCTTCCGCGGACTTTCAAACGTCGTCCTTCAGGGAATGACCCTGTCTCCCGTACCGGACAGTTTTTTAAATCTGTTTAATACCTATGTTCCCGATGTATTTGGCATGAAGGGCTTTAACCTCACCTGCTTCCTTGTGGGAATTGCAGCCTGCTGCATCTTTATTGCGTCAGAGCTGATCACCAGAAAAAGAAAACTGAAAAAGGGATACCGGGTAGATCCCTTAAACAGTATGATTATTAAAATGGTATTGATGACTGCAGTGATACTTTTCTTCATGTATAAGCTGTCTCTCTACAAAGGAATCCCCAATGCTCTTATCTGGGTTGTGGTAATCATCGGTATTTACAGCTACATATCTTCCAAAACAACCACAGGACGCTATTTCTATGCAGTGGGCGGAAATGAAAAGGCAACCAGACTTTCTGGTATTGATACCAATAAGGTTTATTTCCTTGCATATTTAAATATGGGTCTTCTGGCAGCCGTAGCAGGCATGGTCACTCTGGCGCGTTTAAATTCCGCCAATCCTACAGCAGGAAATAACTATGAAATGGATGCCATCGGAGCCTGTTTCATCGGCGGAGCTTCTGCATACGGCGGAACAGGAACTGTGCCAGGTGTTATTGTTGGTGCCACGCTAATGGGTGTTTTAAACTTGGGCATGAGCATTATGGGTGTGGATCAGAACCTTCAGAAAGTGGTAAAGGGAACCGTTCTTTTGGCGGCAGTTATATTTGATGTGGTAAGTAAGAGGAAATCATTTATTGTGAAGCAGTAAGCCTGATTGAAAAGCGTAGTGATGCGTGGGAGCGGGAAGATTCATCTCTGGATCGTCCTGTTCCTGCGTTTTTGATTTATAATATAGGGGATTGATTGCGGCAAATTAACATTGTGGGATATGGGAATATATGGTAAAATTTATTTAGAAGTAATCGAATACAGGGTGGAACCTTCCAACTTTTATGTCTTTATGTCGTAACAGGATGGGAGGTGTGCAGATGGATATATACCAAACTTTAAGCATATTGTTTTTAGGAGGTACGTTTCTAATTGCATTGCTGACTTACATAGGAAAAAAATAGCCTACCCTGCCGCAAACAGGATAGGCATGCTCATCATTAGATGAGTATTTAAGCAATCTTGGAAGCTTCCACCTTGTGTGGCGGTTACTCTTTTATAATATAAATATACCACATTGCAGTTATGATTGTAAAGAGAGAAATTTGATCAATTGCTATATTTATAATTGTAAGTACTAAATAAAACAATAAGGCTGCCGCTCAACTGAAAAACTTCAGTCGGGCGGTATTTATGCATATATGCATCACAAACAGGCTCCCAACCAGGTCAGAACCAATAAAAATTTTCCTATATATAGAAATCTTGGCTGAGTTGTGGTAGAATGCTACAAGTAAAAGAATGTTTTGATATGTAAAGGAGCATAAAAATATGGGAAAGATAAAAGTAACAGCATGCGAGATAGAAGGGCTTTATGTCATTGAACCAACCGTATTTCCAGATTCCAGAGGATATTTTGTGGAAACATACAACCAGAATGATTTTCACGAAGCAGGACTGACCATGAATTTCGTACAGGATAATCAGTCCATGTCTGTAAAAGGTGTATTAAGAGGTTTGCATTTTCAGAAACAGTTTCCCCAAGGAAAACTGGTTCGCGCAGTGAGAGGAACTGTGTTTGATGTGGCAGTTGATTTAAGAGCTTCTTCCAAAACTTATGGTAAGTGGTTCGGTGTGGAGCTGTCTGCAGAAAACAAAAAGCAGTTTTATATTTCAGAAGGCTTTGCACATGGATTTTTGGTTCTTTCTGATGAAGCGGAATTTGCTTATAAATGTACGGACTTCTACCATCCGGGCGACGAAGGCGGAATTCTTTGGAGTGATCCCGAAATCGGAATTGAATGGCCCATCTCAGAAGGAATGGAGCTTACTATTTCCGATAAAGACAAGAAGTGGGACGGAATCCGGGATACGTTTAAATTTTAACGAGAGGAGAAAACCATGAATTATCTGGTTTCCTTATTAAAAGAAATCTATATAAAAAGAAAACTGATTTTGGATCTATCAAAAGCAGATTTTAAGAAGCGGTTTGTAGGCTCTTATTTCGGAATTGCATGGATGTTTCTGCAGCCGATTGCCACGATACTTGTTTATTTTTTTGTTTTCCAGTTGGGATTTAAAAGTGTGCCACCAATCGCGGTATATCCCTATGTACTGTGGTTAATACCAGGCATTGTACCATGGTTTTTTATGAGTGAGGTTTTAAACATGGGTACTAACTGTCTGCAGGAATATAATTATTTGGTAAAAAAGGTAGTTTTCCGTGTGGAAATCCTTCCATTTATTAAGATGTTATCTTGTCTGATGGTACATGGAATATTTGCTATTATTATGTTTGTAGTATTTTTATGCTATGGCTTTTTGCCAAAGGCCAGCTGGTTTCAGATCATTTACTATACCTTTGCTGCCTCCATGTTGTCTCTGGCTATTACCTATTTTACCAGTGCCATCAATGTATTTTTCAAGGATATGGCACAGATTGTGGGTATCTGCCTGCAGTTTGGTATGTGGATGGTGCCGATTATGTGGGCTCCGGAGATGTTTAAGAATGCTCCTGAGTGGCTCCCCAGCGTGCTGAAAATAAATCCGGTTTATTATATTGTTGCTGGATACCGTGACAGCATGTTATATGGGAACTGGGTTACTGAACGGCCAACTCTTGGTCTTTATTTCTGGTTTGTCACTATTGTCCTGTTTTTAATAGGACTGAAAGTATTTAAAAAGCTGCGCCCGCATTTTTCCGATGTGCTGTAGGCAGTTACCATGGAGGATTCAATGTCCGTAGAATCGAATAACAAAGCATTGACGGTTAATAATGTAACCAAAATATATAAATTATATGAAAAACCCATTGACCGGTTAAAAGAGGCCATGAGCCTGACGCATAAAAATTACCACCGTGATTTTTATGCCCTAAACGGGATTTCTTTTGATGTGGAAAAAGGACAGACCGTAGGTATTATCGGTACCAACGGTTCTGGAAAATCCACGATTTTAAAGATTATTACCGGAGTTCTGACCCCGACTACTGGAGATGTGCAGGTAAACGGGGTGATCTCTGCTCTTTTGGAACTTGGAGCAGGATTCAATATGGACTATACTGGGATTGAAAACATCTACATGAACGGTACCATGATGGGATTTTCCAGAAAAGAGATGGATGGAAAACTGCAGGATATCCTGGATTTTGCGGATATCGGAGATTTTGTCTATCAGCCGGTAAAGACCTATTCCAGCGGTATGTTTGTCCGCCTTGCATTTGCCCTTGCGATAAATGTAGAGCCGGAGATTCTCATCGTTGATGAGGCGCTTTCCGTAGGAGATGTTTTCTTCCAGGCGAAATGCTATCGCCGTATGGAGGAAATCCGTAAAAATGGCACCACCATTCTCATGGTTACCCATGATATGGGTGCTATCATCAAGTATTGTGACCGTGTAGTCGTGTTAAACAAAGGCAATTTCATCGCAGAAGGCGAGCCGGGAAAAATGGTGGATCTTTATAAAAAGATTCTGGCAAACCAGATGGATGATCTGAATGAAGAACTGGAGGCTGCAGATAACGGGCTGTATAATGATTTTTCCGGGGATCAGGCAATTGCGGAAAGAGGCAGGGCGGCAGCAGGCGGAATGATGAAGGATAAGCTGACCATCAATCCAAACCGTACAGAATACGGGGATAAGAGGGCAGAGATCATAGATTTTGGCCTTCTTGATGAGAGAGGAAATATTACTAACCTTCTGTTAAAGGGAGAGCGTTTTACCATAAAGGAACGGATTCATTTCCATGGAGAAATCGAAACACCGATTTTTACTTATACCATCAAGGACAAGCGCGGGGCTGATCTGACCGGTACCAATACCATGTTTGAGTCCTCCGATGTAAAATCTGTTAAAAAAGGTGATGAATACGTCGTGGAATTTACCCAGAAGATGACTCTTCAGGGTGGAGAATACTTACTGTCCATGAGCTGTACCGGATTTGAAAACGGGGAGCATGTGGTTTACCACCGTCTGTATGATATTGTAAATATCACCGTTATATCCAACAAGAATACGGTTGGTGTTTACGACATGGAACCGGATGTAAGCTTAACACTTATGCGTGCAGAAAGGTAAGGAGGAATGATGCATGAATGATATCAGCCCTGAACTTAAAAAGCTGTATCAGAATTATAATGGAGATATCAAAAAGCTGCTTCAGGAAAATCCCAGGCTGGATTATTTATATGCCTTATCGGAGATTAGAGAAAATCTGCTGGACTGGTTTGAATTTAAACCAGATGCAACACTTTTGCAGGTGGGATCTGACTACGGCGCGTTAACAGGCTTATACAGCAGGCGGGTAAAAGCAGTAACCGTATTAGACCCCTGCCACAACAATTTATCGTTTAACCGCCTTCGTAATCAGAAACAAAACAATATCCACTACGTAAACAATGATTTTGATTCTTTTACCAGTGAAGAGGGTTTTGACTATATCGTTATTGCAGGTTCTCTTTGCGAACCGTATCAGGACATGATTCAAAAGGCCAAAGAACTTTTAAAGCCCGACGGAATGCTGATTACTGCAATCTCAAACCGTCTGGGATTAAAGTATCAGGCTGGTGCAAAGGCGGAGCAGTTTTGCCTTTCCAGAACAGAGTTAAAGGAACTTTTATGCGGAAGTGAAGGAAACGAGGGGAATGTGCAATTTTACTATCCCATGCCCGATTACCGCCTTCCTGTAACTTTATATTCCGATGGATATCTTCCCGGTAAGGGAGATTTAACCCATGCCATTCTTGCCTATGATTATCCCAAGTACTTACGTTTCGATTTAGGTAAGATGTTTGATGAAGTATGTGAAGGAAAACAGTTTGAGACATTTGCCAATTCATTTTTAACCATTTGGAGCCGTCATGAAGAAAATTAATTTTGTAAAATATAATAAAACAAGAAGAGAAGCTTTTCAGATACGCACCAGTCTGGTGGAAGAAAATGGACTGCCTTATGTGGAAAAGACTGCCCTGACGGCTGAGGGAATCCCTCATATCCGTTCCTTTGAAGAAAAATACAAAAATTTAACGGAGCAAAATCAGGGGTTACATGTAGCAGACGTAACGGTCAGCTCAGATGGAACAACCGCCCGGTTTGCATTTTTAAAAGGAGAGACGTATGCTGAGATTCTTGGCCGGCAGCTCGTAAATGGAAAAGTTTCGGAAGCCTCTCTGGAAGACGGAATCTCCATGATTTTAAAGGTACATGATGATTACATGACGCCGTTCCATATGACGCCGGAGTTTGAAGAAGTATTCGGTGTGCTTCCGGATACTGCAGAGCAGATTAGAAGAGACTGGGCATTTAAACATTCCAATATAGACTGCCTTTTTGAGAATATCATGATGACTGAAGACGGTCCTTACTGTCTGGATTATGAATGGGTATTCTCTTTTCCTGTTCCCGTTAATTTCGTAAAATTCAGGGTGCTGTATTATTTTTATGAGCAGTATAAAAGCATCCTGAGCTATGAATCCATGGAAGTATTTATGGAAGAGCAGGGAGTGGATCAGGAACTGATTGGTATTTATGAAGAGATGGAACGCCATTTTCAGGAATATGTTCACGGTGAGAACCAGCAGATCTATCTCTTAAACTACATGCATGAGACATTTGCCCTTCCGGACAGCATGTTTGAGGTATCTCAGATTATTGATGATACCAAGGATCAGATTGCCCAGTTGAAGGCTGAATTAAAGGAAAAGGATCTGACCATTACAAAACAGCAGGAGGAAAAGCGCTTAACGGATAACCATGTTGCCAACCAGGACATGATTATTGCTTCCCTTAGAAAAGACTGTGAAACCATGCAGGGGATTATTGAACAGTTAAGAAAGCATGAATCCTTCTCCTATAAGGTACTGCGCAGGCTGAAAAGAATCTTTAATGAGAAATTCCCTCAAGGCACAAAGAAACGGAAAGTGCTGTTTTATATAAAGGAAACCATTCTTCACCCTGTAAAATCCATTTCCCTCTATACAACAGATGAGGGAAGAAATCTCATGGAAGGTGACATGAAAATCGGAGCGGCATACCGGATCCATGGAAAGCTTCGTTTTGTAAAAGAAGGACACCCCATGGTATCCATTGTTATACCGGTTTACAACCAGATCCATTATACTTATGCATGCCTCCTGTCCATATTAGAGCATACAAAAAATGTGGATTATGAGATAATCATAGCAGATGATGTATCAACGGATGCCACCGCAGAATTGTCCAAATTCACAGAGAATGTGGTAATCTGCCGCAATGAAACCAACCAGGGATTTTTAAAAAACTGTAATCAGGCGGCAAAGTCGGCAAGAGGAAAGTATATCATGTTTTTGAACAATGATACTCAGGTAACCGACGGCTGGCTGGACAGTCTGGTTAATCTGATTGAGTCAGACCCCTCCATTGGAATGGTGGGTTCCAAGCTGGTTTATCCTGACGGACGACTTCAGGAGGCTGGCGGAATCTTATGGAGTGATGGCTCTGGCTGGAATTACGGACGCCTGGATGATCCGGAGAAACCTGAATACAATTATGTAAAAGACGTAGATTATATTTCCGGCGCTGCAATCCTTCTTTCCAATGATCTGTGGAAACGGATCGGTGGATTTGATGAACGCTTTGCACCGGCTTATTGTGAAGATTCCGATCTTGCCTTTGAGGTACGCAAAGCCGGCTACCGGGTGGTTTATCAGCCTCTTTCTAAAGTGATTCACTTTGAAGGCATTTCAAATGGAACCGATGTCAATGGTTCTGGCTTAAAACGCTATCAGGTGGAAAACAGTAAAAAGCTGAAAGAAAAATGGGCAGCTGAATTCAGCTGCCAGAGCGAAAATAACGGCAACCCTGACCCATTCCGTGCCAGAGAAAGAAGCCAGGGGAAGGATATCATCCTAGTGGTGGATCATTATGTACCTACCTACGACCGGGATGCAGGTTCCAAAACTACATTCCAGTATTTAAAAATGTTTATTGATAAGGGATATGTGGTCAAGTTCCTGGGAGACAATTTCCTTCATGAAGAGCCTTATTCCACCGCATTACAGCAGATGGGAATCGAGATTCTTTACGGCAGGGAATATCAGGCAGGCATCTGGGACTGGTTAAAAACCCATGGAGACGATATAAAGGCAGCTTATTTAAACCGCCCCCATATCGCTCAGAAATACATTGATTTCCTCCGGGAAAATACCAGCATGAAGCTGATTTATTACGGGCATGACCTTCATTTCCTTCGGGAAGGCAGAGAATACGAGCTTACCGGAGATCCTAAGAAACGGGAAGCTTCCGAATACTGGAGATCTATGGAGCTGCGCCTGATGAAAAAAGCGGCAGTTTCCTATTACCCGTCTTATGTTGAGCGGGAGGCCATTCATGAAATTGAGCCTTCTGTTCCTGTAAAAGCAATTGTAGCTTACGTATTTGACCGGTTTTTAAATCAAATACCCAATGACTTCGAAAAGAGGGAAGGCCTGCTGTTTGTGGGCGGATTTGCCCATCCGCCCAATGCAGATGCGGTACTGTGGTTTGCAAGAGAGATATTCCCATTAATCAGAGAGCAGATACCGGTTAATTTCTACATTGTAGGTTCCAAGGTTACCGACGAGATCAAAGCACTGGAGCAGCCGGATAACGGAATTATTGTAAAAGGTTTTGTTACAGAAGAAGAACTGGCAAATCTTTATGCCAGCTGCCGGATCGTGGTGGTTCCACTTCGATACGGGGCAGGTGTAAAGGGAAAAGTAATTGAAGCACTTTATTATGGAGCACCTGTTGTAACCACTTCCATCGGAGCCGAAGGAATCCCTGAGGCAGATCAGGTGATGGTAGTAAGAGATGAGCCGGGAACATTTGCTGCGGAAGTAATTGCTCTTTACAATGATCCGGACAGCCTAAGACAGATGAGCCAGAATACCCAGAACTACATCCGGACGTATCACAGCATTGATGCGGCCTGGAGCGTAGTGGGAGAGGATTTTTAATAGATAACAAGGGAGGACATTAAGATGCAGGCAGTTTTGCTGGCAGGCGGGCTTGGTACCAGACTGCGATCCGTAGTAAGTGACCGGCCAAAGCCTATGGCGCTGATAGAAGAGAAACCTTTTATGGAATATGTTGTGAAACAGCTTATCCGGTATGGTGTGACAGAGATTATCTTTGCAGTAGGATATAAAGGTTCTATGGTGGAAGATTATTTTGAAGATGGATCCAAATGGGGAATCCGTGTTTCTTATGCTTACGAGGAGGAACTGTTAGGAACGGCAGGAGCCATAAAGAATGCCGGTAAACAGGTGACAGAAGACATGTTCTTCGCCTTAAACGCAGATACCTTCTATCAGATCGACTGCAGCAGCTTTACGGAACTGATGGAGGAAAAGGACCTTGATATGGCTCTTGTTCTCCGGAAAGTTTCTGATGTATCCCGCTATGGACAGGCGGTCTTAGAAAACGGCCGTCTGACCGCCTTTGACGAAAAGGTAGAGGAGTCCAAAGAAGGAACCATCAACGGCGGATTTTATTTAATAAAACGAGCTCTTTTAGATACCATACCGGAAGGAAAGGTATCTCTTGAGCATGATATGATTCCATTGTGGCTTTCGGAGGGAAGAAAGCTTGGAGGACTGGTAAATGACGGGTATTTCATTGATATCGGAATTCCTGAAGATTATTACCGTTTCATGGAAGATGTTAAGGAAGGAAGGGTGATCATATGATAATCAGAGGACGTGCCCCCCTACGTGTCAGCTTTGGAGGTGGAGGAACAGACGTTGCTCCCTTCTGCATCGAGCAGGGAGGAGCCATAATCGGCAGTACCATTAACAAATATGCATACTGCTCCATTGTTCCCAGACAAGATGACCAGATCATCGTCCATTCCCTGGATTTTGACATGACAGTCAAGTATAACACAAAAGAAAACTATGTATACGATGGACGGCTGGATCTTGTTACGGCTGCCTTAAAAGCAATGGACATCAAACAGGGCTGCGAGGTTTACTTACAGTGTGACGCACCTCCCGGATCTGGTCTCGGTACTTCTTCTACTGTGATGGTAGCGCTATTAACTGCCATGGCAAGATGGAAAGGTGTGGAGCTTGACAGCTACGCCATGGCTGATCTTGCTTATCAGGTGGAGAGAGAGGACTTAAAGATAGACGGCGGATATCAGGATCAGTATGCCGCTACCTTCGGAGGTTTTAATTTTATAGAATTCCACGGACGCAACAACGTGGTAGTCAATCCGCTCAGAATTAAAAAGGAAATCATTCATGAACTGCAGTATAACCTTCTGCTTTGCTATACAGGAAACGTTCATGTATCTGCCAACATAATCAAGGATCAGGTCTCTAACTATGAGAAAAAGGATCCATTTGAGGCGATGTGTGAAGTGAAGGCCCTTGCTTATGCCATGAAGGATGAACTTTTAAAGGGCAACTTATACAGCTTTGGCAAGCTTCTGGATTATGGCTGGAAAAGCAAAAAGAGAATGAGCAGCAAGATCACAACTCCACAGATTGATGAACTCTATGAAGAGGCATTAAAAGCCGGTGCACTGGGCGGAAAGCTTCTTGGAGCCGGCGGCGGCGGATTTTTACTTGTTTACTGTCCCTATAATGTACGCCATAAAGTGGCTGCTAGAATGGAAGCAGCGGGAGGCCAGCTGACTGACTGGAACTTTGAGTTACGAGGCGCCCAAAGCTGGATTACGGATGAAGCACGATGGGATTATCAGGACGTTAAGGTTACCATACCTGGCGGACAGTATAACTTTAATTTAAAATAAAGAGTGGAAAAACAGGCAGCAGAGGAAGGAATAAGAATGGATAAGATAGTTTTTTTGGATCGGGATGGGACAATCAATGAAGAAGTGGAATATTTACACAAACCTTCGGATTTAGTGATTCTTCCCGGTGTCTCTGCTGCATTAAGACGATTAAAGGAACAGGGTTTTCGTCTGGTTGTTGTGACCAATCAGGCGGGAGTTGCCAGAGGATATTACAGCGAGTCAGATGTAGAACAGCTGCATGAATACATGAACCGTCTTTTTGCAAAAGACGGAGCAGAGATAGACCGCTATTTTTACTGCCCTCATCATCCGGTTCATGGAATTGGGGAATATAAACAGTCCTGTCATTGCCGTAAACCGGATATCGGAATGTTTGAGATGGCAGAGAAGTGCTTTAAGGTGGATAAGTCCCATTCCTACATGATCGGAGACAAGCTTCTGGATACAGAGGCGGGGCGCAGATATGGCGTAAAATCTATTCTTGTGGGTACCGGGTATGGGAAAGAATTATATAAGGAACTGACAGAAGCAGAAAAAATGGAAGCCTTTGATGCTTATGCGGAAGATATGACATCGGCAGCAGAATGGATCTTAAAAAGAGAAGGAGTGTGAGCTTGATGGAACCCATGAATTATTTGGAGGAGCTTCTTACACGTTATCCGGTATTAACCAGTATTAAGGATGACATAAAGGAAGCTTATGAGATTCTTGAGAACTGTTATAAAAACGGAGGAAAGCTTTTAATTGCCGGAAACGGAGGAAGCTGTGCAGACGCGGAACACATCGTCGGAGAATTGATGAAGGGCTTCGTAAAACCCAGAGCCGTATCAGCGGAATTTGCAGAAAAGCTTATCGAGGCAGATCCGGTTCGCGGCAGAGAACTTGCGGTTAAACTTCAGGGAGGACTTCCAGCCATTGCCTTAACAGGCCACCCGGGACTCTCCACTGCTTATTTAAATGATGTAGATGGGAATCTTATCTATGCCCAGCAGACATACGGTTATGGAAAAGAGGGAGATGTTCTACTTGGCATTTCCACATCAGGAAATTCAAAAAATATTATGTATGCCATGACGGCAGCCAAGGCAATCGGTATGAAAACCATTGGCCTGACCGGAAGAGACGGCGGTGAGTTAAAAGAGACGGCTGACGTATCCATCGTGGTGCCAGAGAAAGAAACCTTTAAAATCCAGGAGCTTCATCTGCCAGTATATCATGCATTATGTCTGATGCTGGAAGAACGGTTTTTCTAATATTTACGGGAAAAGGAGGAAAATATGGAAGAGAGACAATGGATGGGTAAGGAAGCGTTATGGAAAAACGAAGTCATTGCAGCTCTGCTTTTGATTTCCTTTGCCTTTTTCATTAACAGAGGCATTAAAATAAATGGGCTTTATATGGATGATCTCTATTTATGGTCCTGCTATGGGGAACAAACCTTTCGGCAGTTTGTAATTCCACTTGGAAGTACCCGGTTCCGCTTTGTTTATTATCTGGCGGCCTGGCTGGAAATGATGGCTCTCGGAAGTCATACGGAATGGTTCGTGCCCTTTAATATTCTGCTAAACAGTTGTATTGCGTATACCATATACCGTTTTGGGAAACGTCTTTCCCATCGGTGGTTTGTTGGACTTGGCTGCGGAATCTTATATCTACTTTCCAGAATGTCTTACTATCAGATCAGCCAGGTATACGGTCTTATGGAAAGTATGGCTCTTTGGATGGCAATCGGAATCCTCTACTCTTTGTACCAGTATTTATCCGGAGAAGAGCAAAAAGATCGATATGTCTGGACAGCGGTAGGGCTGTATTTTAGCGTTTGTTTTGTCCATGAACGTTATATGGTTCTTCTTCCTTTGTTTTTCATTGCATTCCTAATGAAAAGGGAAAAAAAAGTTACCTATTGGCTTAGCATAACCGGAGCATTTCTGGCAGTTCAGTTTATCCGCTTTCTCACCATTGGAAGCATTTCTCCCGCGGGAACCGGAGGAACTACAGTAGCTGACACATTCAGCGTATCCCAAAGCATCCGATATGCATTCAACCAGGTGCTTTATATATTTGGTATCAATGCAGGTCCTGATTATTTAAGCGGTTTAAGCTGGAGCCAGTCGCCTTCCTGGGTACGTGTACTTGTTATGCTTGCCAATTTATCTCTTGTGATCATGATTGCAGGATTTCTAATCGTGTTATTTAAAGACAGAGAAAAATTAAAAGTACGGCTTCCGATTATTACATTATTTGTTGTATTCATAGCTCTGTGCATTGGATCTTCAAGCGTTACCATCCGTGTGGAAACAAGATGGATTTACGTTTCCATGACTGCCGCATGGCTGTTTGCTGCGTATTTATGCGGAGAAACAGTACCGCTGAAAGAGGGACAGATACTTACTGCAAAACCTCTTTTATATTGCGGTCTTTTTGTGCTTTATGGACTTTTGATGCTCCCGGTTGAAAGTTTTTACCGTGGGGAATACCCTAATCTTTACTACTGGTCCTCTCAGCTGCGATACAATTCTCTGGCAGAAGAGACTTATGGAAAGTATGGGAACAATATATTCGGTAAAAAGATCTATATTATCGGCAATACTTATGAAATGAGTGATTTCACAGCCCGCACCTTTTTTAAGACCTTTGACAGCAAACGACTGGCGGAAGGAACTGAAGTCATATTTATAGATTCCATCAGAGATATTGGTCTTGTTACTCCCAACATGCTCATCCTGCGTGAAGATCCGGAGCACAATGCCTTCCAGGATGTTACTGCATTTGTAAAAGATCTGAAATTTCAGCGGGTTTACGGCAGTTACGAAGACGGCTGGCTTGATGAAGACGCAAAGATCAGAATCATGGCAGGCAAAGAGGGAAAGATCAAACTGAAATTCTATTATCCCGGAGTGATAACCGGACTGGAACACATCACAGTAACCGTAGAAGGAAAAGAAAAAACAGTTGTTTCCATTGATTCCAGCACTGCGACAGCCCAGATCGATGTCCCTGCGTATAAAGTATCAGAATTAAGGTTTGAAAGTAACTTTTTTTACCAGGCAGCATCCGAGCAGCGGAGCGATAAGCATCTGGCAGTCGTTGCTGAAATTACAGCCGATTAAGAGACAGAGGTGAAATGATGAAGCAAAAATACCTTTACTATACAGTCCCTCTTGTGGGAACCATATTCTGCCTCTGGTACATCTTTACGGCAAGCTGCGACGGGATTTATTCAGACTATGTCCGTCTGGTAAACAGCTATCTTCCTGATGTGTTTGATCCAGGACACTTTTTTGTACCGGATATCCTGACGCGGATTCCGGTGAATTATGTCGCAAGAATTATAAATGTTACCTTTTTTAATTACAACATCATGTTTGATCGTGTACTGGGCGTACTGGCACTGGGACTTTCCGGTGTCCCCATTACTGCCTATTGCGTCCGAAAGAAGCTATCTTTTGGCTGGTTTCTGGTGCTTATGGTTGTACTGTTTAGCCTGAATAAATGGGAGATGTTAAATAACGGAAGTGGATTTGCCCACTTTCTGTCATTTGTCCTTTTTTACTGGCATTATGAAGTTTTCGATCGGGTATGGAATGGGAGTGACCGGGTATACGACCGGATCTGCCTGATTGTAATTCCGTTTGCAACAACCCTTCTTGTAGCAGGACCATATTGTGCAATCTATTCCGTTACCGTACTTTTATCCTGTGTCATGCTGTTCTTTCATCAACGGAAAAAACGGGGAAGCTGGCCAGTCGTTTACGGACTTAGTGCACTGACTCCCTTTCTTTTGTATCTGTGGAGCAACAGTTATGCGGTGGAAGACCATGCGGCACCTGCGACTGTGTCACTTCTTACCCAGCTTATGGACACTCCCGGATTTTTTGTCCGGTTTTTTGTGAAATCATTTTCTTCCATGGTAATTGAAGGAGAGAGAGCGGAAGAGATCTTTCGTACCAATGGTCCCTTCCTGTTCCTGGGCCTTCTGGTGATTGCATTTTATGTGCTTGCGCTGTGGTATAACTGGTATTACCGCCTTTATGAAGAAACAATTCTTCCAGTCATTTTATTGATATCGGGTGGATTGAATCATGTGCTGATCGTACTGTCCAGATGGATTTTTCTTCAGGAGAACTACGGTCTCAGCTCCAGGTATGCCCTCCAGTTTCAGACTGGTATACTTGGTATTATACTTACCTTTGCACTGCTTTTCAGAAAGAAGAGATACCGGGTTGGTTCGGCTGTAAAATTAGTGGCTGGAATTGCCTGTTTTGTATTTTTAGCAGGAAATGGTTATACCAATTATATCGAGATAAAAAAAGCCCCCCATAGGCTTAATGCTTATGAAAAACGGGCTAAAATGGCTTTGAAGTTTGAAGAACTGACTGACGATGAGCTCCGCGCTAATTTCGAATACCGACCCAGCAGAGAGGACAGCGGACAAAAAGTAAGAAGTGCACTGACTATATTAAAAGAAAATGGTTACAGTGTATTTCGAGAGGGTAACCAGTAGCTAAGGAGCAAATATATGAATAAGACATTATCGGTGGTTGTATCCTGTTATAATGAAGAATTGGCTCTTGACCGGTTCTATGAGGAAACTGCCAGTATTTTGAAAAAACTAAGCTGGAAATATGAACTTATCTTTGTAAATGACGGAAGCCAGGATCAGACCCTTTCTGTACTTACCCGACTTTCCCAGTCAGATGAAAGGGTAAAAGTAATAAGCTTTTCCAGAAATTTTGGACACGAAGCAGCCATGATTGCAGGTCTGGATTACAGTCAGGGTGACGGAATTGTGTGTATGGATGCAGATTTACAGCACCCCCCGGAATATTTACCTGAGATTGTGAAAAAACTGGATGAGGGCTTCGATGTAATTAACATGGTCCGTACCAGAAATGAATCCGCAGGCTGGTTTAAAAATATTGCTTCCTCTGCGTTTTACCGTCTGATCAATGTGCTTTCTGATGTGAAATTTGAGCCCAATGCTTCCGATTTTTTTGCAATATCAGGAAAAGCTGCAAAGGTGCTGAAAGACAACTACAGAGAAAAGGTCCGTTTTCTAAGAGGATACGTACAAAACATCGGCTATCCCAGGACTACAATTGAATATGAAGCCAGAACCAGAGTTGCAGGCGAAAGCAAATACAGTATTAAGAAATTAATCGCATTTTCAGTAAATACCATTATGTGTTTTTCCAATCTCCCTCTGAAACTCGGGATTTATGCTGGCTGCGGTGCTGGTATTCTGGGAATCATCATGATGATTTATACCATATGGAGTTGGGCTAGAGTGGGAACGCCAAGCGGATATGCCACAATTATCGTTCTTATATGCTTTATGTTTTCAGTCCTGTTTTTGATCGTTGGAATTATTGGAAATTATATTGCGATCCTGTTTGCAGAACTAAAGGACAGGCCGATTTATATAGTTGAAGAGACCAAGAACATTCATTGATCCCTTTTTGCCAAATTGATATAATGATCTTAAGATTATTAAAGAATGATAATGTAAAAGCCGTATGAGCAACTTGATCTTACGTAAAATCAAAGAATAAGAGAGGCCTGGGATTCCAATTCCCAGGCCTTTTCCTATATCATCATTTAATGTATTCCAGGTCCAATCTCTTTGCCCGGAGCAGTTTCGCTTACAGTTCCTGAATTACCTGAGTTCGTGTTACCTGACCCAGTAGAATTATTTTGTGGTGTGGTACCAGGTGTAGCAGGTTGTGTTTCACCAGTTGTCTCCTGAGTTGTTTCAGCAGGTGTTAAGGTGCAGACTCCGCTTGCATCTGCAGTATAGGAAACACCATCAATCGTGAATGTTTCTGATACTTTCATCTTACCATCAGAAGGATTTAAATAATACTGTTTGCCGTTTACGGTTATCATACCAGAAGACATAGCGCCGCTTTCTCCGAAATAATACCAGCTGCCGTCCACCTGTCTCCAGCCAACGGTCATCTTACCTGAGGAGTTGCTTAGATAATACTTAGCGCCACGGTCATCAAGCCATCCGGAATGCATCTTACCATCGCCTTCCATGTAATACCAGCTTCCGTCTGCATTGACCCATCCAGTGCTCATGCTGCCATTGGTATTAAAGTAATACCAGCTGTTATCCAGCTGTTTCCATCCAGAAGCAGCACTGCCGTCTTCCGCCATGTAATACTTTGTCATTCCATCTGTATGCCAGCCTGTAACCATAGAACCATCATTATTTAAATAATATCGCTTATTATTCCAATCTAGCCAACCTGTTGACATAACACCGCTGTCCTGTAAGAAATAACGCTTCCCATTCAGATCCATCCATCCGGTCTTCATCTGCCCTGATGTATCGCTCATGTAGTAATGCTGCCCATTTAAATCAACCCAACCGGTGGCCATGGAGCCGTCAGAATTCAGGTAATATTTAGCACCGTTGTCCAGAAGCCAGCCGGTGTTCATAGAGCCGCCTGCATTAAAGAAATACCATTTATCAGAAAGCTGTTTCCAACCGGTAAACATACGTCCGTTTGTATCATCAAGATAGTAACGCTGTCCATCCTTATCAAACCATCCGGTAGAGTACTGTCCTTCATTGTTCATATAAAACCAGCCTGTTCCATCATTGATCCAGGTGTTCTTTTGCATGGCGTAATTCTGATAATAGTAAGTCTTGTCTCCGATTTTTCTCCAAAGGTTACCTGGAAGTTTCGGTGTTAAGTCCTGATACAGAAAGTCAATATCCACATTTCCGTTAATTCCCTGAATCTGTCCGGTGCTGGTGACCTGCCACATAACCGGATTCTGGAACGTATGCTTTGCTTCATAGCGGGCAACCCAGATATCATATTTCATTTGAGATAAATCAATCTTATTTGACAGCCAGTAATCGTTAGCATAGACGAGGGGATGGTATCCGGCTTCTCTTATACGGTCACAGAACGCATTGATGATCTGGCTTACCTGATAAGGCGGAAGAGTACCCAGCGTGGAACTGTCTTCTGCATCAAATGCAATAGGAAAAGAAATAGGGTAATCCTTAACAAGATCAAGAACGAAGTCCGCCTCTGCTCTAGCCATATCCGGGGTGGTAGCCAGGGAATAGATATAGGCACCAACCTTCAGACCTGCTGCCGAGGCACCCTGTACATTTGTGTGAAAGTTAGGATCAGTCACCCCTTTGGAGCGGGTTCCAAGCATGACAAAACTGACATCATTGGCAGCAACCGCTGTCCAGTCTACATTTCCCTGCCAGCGGGATACATCGATTCCTCTTGCAATTGCTTCTTTTATAACTGTGCCGTCTTTTAACTGATAATAACCATTAACCCGTTCATACGGTGCTGCCTGTGAATTCATAACCGGTGAAAACCCGGCAGACATGCCGATTAAAACGCTGAGTGCAGCTGTGGCAAAACGCATGCTGATTTTCGTGTGTCTCAATGTAATATCCTCCTTTGTTGCTTAAGTGTTTTTAATACCATTATCCCTATGTACATAAAACCCAAAAAATAAGTGTAGGCATCTGCGGAAAAGTGCAGATACCCACACAGAATAAATACGGTCGATGATCAACCTGGTCCGCTGGTTAATCCAGGTGATAACTGATAGGTACCACTGCCGGAAGAATTGGAGGTTCCACCCGGTGTGTCATTAGACTGACTGGTGGGAGGACTACTTAAATTGCCCCCTCCTGTAGATGATCCGCCTGGTCCTCCGGAATTTGTTGTAGAAGAACCTCCTGGGGCGCTGCTGCTGTTGTCTGAACCACCGGGGGTATTACTATTAGAAGATCCCGTCGGTGTTCCGGAGGAGCCGTTCTGATATGCTCCGTTGGAACCGAAGCTATAGCTCTTTCCATCTATTGTGAGTGTAGTATTCGCAGCCATCTTTCCAGTTGAAGGATCCAAGTAATAATAAACGCCTGAAAGCTGAATCCAACCGGTAGTCATATGTCCTGAATCGCCAAAATAATAGTAGGCTCCTTCAATCTGTTTCCAACCATGCGCCATCTTTCCGTTGCTGGTATCCATATAGTACTTATTGGTACCGTCACTGAGCCATCCGGTCATCATTTTTCCTAATACTGACTTGGAATCAGCATTGAGATAATAGTAGGCGTTGTCAATCTGTTTCCAACCGGTTATCATCTTTCCATCAGAACCGAAATAAAACCAGTCATTGCCAACCTGACCCCAACCGATGACGCAGGTGCCGTCTTCCTTAAAATAGAACCAGCCGTTATCCATATCTCTCCAGCCGGTAGCCATGGCACCGTCACCCTTCATATAGTAGTAACTGTTACCAATCTTCAGCCAGCCTTTTACAAGAACTCCGGTATCGTCCATAAGATAATAATATTTTCCGTTGTCCTTGATCCATTTGGTAGCCATAGAACCATTGGAATGGAAATAATACCAGCTTCCATTAATCTGTTTCCAACCGGTTGCCATGATACCAGTAGTTAAATCAAGATAATAAAACGTGCCATCAGATGTCTTAACCCAGCCTTTGTGAACGGATCCATCCGCATCAAAATATTTCCACTGAGAACCTTCCTTAACCCAACCCGTCGCAGCCCAGGCTGTATTAGCCGGTATCAAAGCTGCGGTTCCTATAAGTCCTGCAAGCAGCAAAGCCGCTGTTTTCTTTCCGTATCGCATACCGTTCTCTTCCTCCTGTTCCAGCTATTACTATTTTACACATAGGGACATTATAACATAGTGCAAATCATAATACCTAAACATTTTATTACGATTTGCAGACAAATTTCCAAAAATGTCAAATATTCGGAAGCTCCATACATTTTTTATAATATGTTTTTGCATACCGATACATGATTATGGTATATTCACCAAATTCTTCTCCCAGAAATGCTTTATAAATAGCCCAAAGGCTCCATAAGAAGCCACCCAGAGCCATGTAGGCATAAACGGTATAACGTTCCTCCGTGGTTGGAGTACGCTTCAGATATATTTCAATGAGACGGTCAGTTTCTTCTTCATTATAATAGGAATAGATTGCACACATGGATATATCAACAAGTGGATCACACATGCCAGCATATTCCCAGTCGATGAGGCGGACGGTTCCGCCTGGAAGCATTAAGAAGTTGTCCACTACCGTATCCAGATGAGACAGAACTTTTTTATGATCCAGCTTTTCTAATTTATTTAGAAGCTCACACATCTGGCCACGAACATCTGAATAATCCTCAAAGGGAATCGCTCCGTATTTTCTACAGAGGTTTTCATAAAAATCAATCCGTTCCTGGAAATCGAAGGTGTGAGAAACTTTAATTCCCGATTTATGAAATTCCCGTACAAGAGCCATACAGCGTTCGATTTCCTCAAGGCTATTGGGGTTGGCATTGTGAGCACCTTCATAATATTCTGCAATTTTATAACCTGTCTCACCATTAAAATAGATAACCTTTTCCGTAATATCATATTGAGATAACGCATCATAAACGGCCTTTTCCTGTTGCCTGTTAATCAGCAGCTCCGTACCGGGGCCGGGAATTCTGCAGATATAATGACGGTCTTTGATCTTAAACAGGAAGGATTTGTTGGTCATACCTGCTTTTAAACATCTGATCTCTGTGATTTCAGACTCTGAGACAGAGAAAACCTTGGAAACCAGTTCCAGAGCTTCATTGTCAGAACGGTGCTGATACTTGATATCGAACCGGCGCAGTTCTTCCAGATTTTCAAATTCATAAACTTCGTCAGCTGGTCTCCGGTTGATATACAGCTCAATTTCACTTCCTGCCTCAGAAAATTCAGGAAGTCGTTTTGCGGTCTCACCTGAGAGCATCTCCATTAAGACATTTTCCCAATAAAACTGTTCGGTTCCGGGAATTTCATAATAAGCTTCCAGTACAGGCAGAAACTGGTCTGAGAAGGACTTGGAGAAAAAGACTGGACCGTACATTACCCATTTATCCTGACCACCAACTGCTACATTTAAAATGCGTCCCTTCTTATTATAATCAAAACACCATTCAGAAGTTTCTCCTTCCATATAAGAGGAGGAGTACCAGGCGCCTCCTTCGTAGGAGTGATACATATTATGGCGCATCCAGTTGTCAGAGGATAGGAGGTACATATTTCTGTTTTTGAATAACTCCCTGGCGTGGTAAATGGTGGCCAGAGTATTCTTTTTGGAGTATTCAGGATTATAAAGAAGTTTAACCTTATATTTATCTATAAGATACTCAAATTTCTCTTTCAGGTATCCGACGACGATTGTGATGTCATAGATACCGGATTCATGGAGTTGACGGATCTGGCGTTCGATCATGCGCTCACCGAATACTTCTAAAAGTCCTTTTGGCGTTTCGAAGGTCAGCGGAACGAAACGTGATCCGAAGCCGGCGGCTATGATTACAGCGCCATCAACTTTATGTTCATTCAGAAGAGCTTTTCCGGCAGGAAGCAATTCGTAGGATTCATTCAACTTACCAGGTGCGATTAATCCTTTTTCTATACAGTCCTTAACCAGACTGTTTGCGGTACCAAGAGAAACCATAAGTTCCTGTGATATCTCTCTTTGTGTGACTGCCGGATTTTCCAGAATTAGACGGCAGATAATAACATTACGATTCATAGTAGTATAACCTCCACATATATTAAATTGGGTATAATCTGATGTTCAAAATTATAATAGTGTAAATTTATATGAACATTATACCATTGAACTGGTAAAAATCAATAGATGATTAACATTGCAGAAATTGTAGAAAAAGCAGATAAAACAAGGATTTTAGCTTCAAATTGGGCTTGTGTATTTTTAAAAAACAATTTATCCTAAAAAATGCCATTCTGTAATAATTCTGTAAGAAATTGAACAGATAAATGTTATAGCATTTTTACAAAAAATGTATTATAATGTTCCATGTGATGGAGGAATTGATAGCTTCTTCCGGAATTGTTAATATTTTTTTGAATATGCAAAATATGCAAAAAAAGTAAAAAAAGTATTGATAATTTCCATTATAGGAAGTATAATTACCTCGTAATGCTATTAGGAATTTCAGAAAATATTTCAAAAAGAAAAAAGGAGAGTGCATTAATTATGAGAAAGCAGACTAAATTAGTTGCTGTTTTATCTACAGCAGCACTGCTGGCATTAGGCGCTTCCATGTCCTCTTTCGCAGCTACTGGCTGGCAGGAAGAAAACGGTACATGGGTGTACTATGACAAGAGCGGAGACAAAGAAACAGAGAAGTGGGAAAAATCTGGTGACAACTGGTTCTACTTAAATGATGACGGTGAAATGTCTACCGATCTGGTTGTTGAGTACAAAGACAACTTCTATTATGTAGACGAAAATGGCGCTATGGTAACTAATAAATGGGTTTCTGTAGAGAATGAAGATTATGACGGCGAAGATGAGCCAGCTAATTATTGGTATTATTTTGGATCCAATGGTAAGGCTTATACTGGTAGCAGTGAAAAAGCTTCCTTCAAAACCATCAATGGCAAGAAGTACACCTTTGACGAAGATGGCAAGATGCAGTATGGCTGGCTTGATGAGAACGGTAAGAGAAATGCAGCTGATGATGCATGGAAGACTGCTGATTATTACTGTGGAGACGAGAACGATGGTTCACAGGCTGTTGGTTGGAAGTACCTTGCAATCACTGATGAAGATTATGATGTAGATAGTGTTGCACCTAACTTCTCAAGTGGAAATATATTTGATGATGAAGATCAGACTCGTTGGTTCTACTTCAAATCTAATGGTAAAAAGGTATCTGATGAAGATGGAGAAGGCATTAACGGTAAGAAATACAGCTTCGATACTTATGGTAGAATGAACGCTGAATGGATTACCAAGAAAGGTGCAACTCCTGGTGTAGCAACTACTAGTGAGTGGAGATATTTCAATTCCATCGAAGATGGAGCTAGAGTTACTAAGGGTTGGTTTAAGGTAGTGCCTGATAAACTTCTTGATGCAGATGATTATGATGATGATTCAGATGCTTGGTTCTATGCAGATGGTAAGGGTTCAATTTACGCTAACAAGATCAAAGAAATCAATGGTAAGAGATATGCGTTTGATGAGAAGGGCAGAATGAAAGATGGCTTCAGACTGATCAAAATAGGCGATAGCTCTACTGAAATTGCAGAAATTCGTGGGCTTGATGGCAAAATTGATGATGATGCTAATAAGACAGTAGTTGATACTAAGGATGATTTCTATGCTAATATCAATGCTTGGTTATTAAAAGGATATAAACTGTATAATTTTGGCAGTGGCGATGACGGAGCTATGAAAACTGGAAAGCAGACTCTTTCTATTGATGGAGAGAGCTTTACCTTTAACTTAGCTAAATCTGGTGCTTCCAGAGGAGCTGGTAAAAACGAAATTGATAAAGATAAAGTTTACATGGGTGGTATGCTGTTAAAGGCTGATAAGGATGATAAGTATGCAGTAGTTAAGGTTGTTACTGTTGATGGTAAAGAATACTACTCAATTATGGATTCTGAGACATTTATTAGCGATTATACTAAAGAAGATGCAACAAAGGATAATGAGAGCGCAGCATATGTTATTGATGCAGATAAGGCAGATGGTGCTAAATTTAAGTTAATCAATACTGCTGGTTCTATTCAGTCTAGCAAGTCAGCTGCAAAAGATGGCGAAGACAACTATTTCCAGGTTAAATCCGAAAATATTGAGAGAATTTATACTAAGAAATAATTCGGTTTTATGGCTCTTTGTCAATTGTTGGGGTGGGATTCGTATGAATCCCACCCCTTTCTTGCGTTTAGAGATGTTTCAATAGTTCATTCTACTGTACGCTGTTTTTGGGATGCAAAATAAGCCTCAATATCCCGACCGTTTTTCCTATGATGTACAATGAAGTATCCGCTATGGATCCGGTTAAAGTTTCGGATTCCATAAGAACTTGGTTTTAATACTTTAATCTTATTGTTAAATCCTTCTGTGACACCGTTTATAATGCCATACTTGAAAGTATTTAATATTTTTTTCTCCAGACTGGAACGTTTTTGCACATTTCTAGAATTATTTAATACCGCATTCTCTTGTATTGGATATCCAATCATTGAATTCCTGCTGTTGTTACGATAGGAGTCTAGCTGGCTTGGATTTCTGGGGCTGTTTGCGAACATTTTCGATAGCCCATGTGACCTGGCGAATAAAATGATACTTGTCCCTTTATAGGAAATTGCGCATATAGTCAAAAATAGTGTATAATAGTATTGGAATAAAAAATAGCATAGCAAAAGAGCGAAGGGTGTACTTCGCCATGACGTTATTTATGAGATTTTTTTTGTTGGTTAAACTGCACTATTTGACTATAAAGGAAGATTTGCAGATATGGTTCTATCCATATCCCATGACCTTTCGATATTGTTCAAATGGTGCAGTTTTTTGGTGGTAAACTTTAAAACCAACATAGAAGAGCCACGTTGTCACAGACAAGAACTTTACTTACAACCTTCCTTTCTGGTATGTCTCTCCAGTAATCAACCAGATGGATCTGAATGCGGTCTGGAAGAATATCCAGAATCCGGTGTTTTTTAGGATCAACTAGGATACACTAAGGAAAGGGATTAATAGGTTCCCAGTGGTTTCTTAAGATGGTCAAATACAAGTTGTACAGCACCTTTGGTGCATCAGTTCATCAGGAATGCAAGAAAAAGTTTTTCCTTTGTAAAATAGAACGTAAGCAGAGTCTTTTTAATTCACATGAAGAATGAACCGTATCCATTTCTACAAAGTATTCAAGGCTCAAAGAATGAAAATAAAAATGGGTTTTGTAGATAAAATGTGCGGACAGACATATCCAGTTCTGGATGTTTACGGAGATCTGATAGCCCTGCTCATCAAAGGGGAAACAATCATATCATTTTGATATAGTTCGTGCTTTATCATGCAGATACCATTTCTGGAATTAGTGAGTAACTGATGATATTTGAGGTCATCAAACCATGCATTCCATGGGTATTTGTGAGCTATGGTGTAGTGAGAGATCTTCATGTCGCAGCCATTGCTGACGCAGGGAGCTTTATCCAGTCGGGAACAGCGTTCCTTCTCAAATTCCGGCAGGTTTGATTACAGGTCGGATGGAAGCACATTTGACCCCACATACAAGAATCTTTTTGTAGATATTTACCTTTCGGCAGCAAAACCTGTGAATGTAGAAGTTCTTGGCATTGTAAAAGATGCCTTTATGATACCAGTCAGAGGAATGGCTGGCCTTCACTTCCTTAGAGATGGTGGTTGGATCTTTGCACAGGTATTTTGCAATATCTTTAAATATATGATTTCGATTTAGAGATTTCTCAATAAAAATACCATCCTTCAGAGTGAGATGTATCTGGTCACCAGGAATATATTTACTCATAAAATCTCCTTCTACTGCTGCCAGAAGGAGTTATAAAGATGCCATATATGTATGAATGAGTAAATATAAAACCTACCTGGGTAAGTCGTGGTGGAATTTACTTTTTCAATTTTCATAATTGTATTTTTATAAGTGTTAAGTTGCTTTATAAACTATGAAATGCTATACTAGTGAAATATGAATGATTGAGGATAACTAGTGAAAGTAATTGAAAGGGCGGTAGATGATGGAAGAATACAATATAAGTGACTATGAGAAGAAAAAAAATAATACATTTACTTCCATTGTTTTGGGAGTGTACGTTGTTTTGATTGGATTGGGACTTCCTTTGGTCGTTAAAGACAAATATTTTGATATTCTTGTTATTAAATATTATTATTATTGCTTTTGCACTGTAGTGATGGTGATTTTATTGGTTTTTAATTTCCTGTTAATTAGCTGGAAACAAGTGAAAAATAAGAAAAGAGTTTATCTTAAATCTGTATTGAAACATTTAACTTGGGCGGATTATTCTGCATTATTATTTCTATTTGTTGCAGGGCTGTCTACATTCACCTCAGATTACGTTTACGAAGCCTTCTGGGGAAATGAGGGTAGGTTTACCGGACTTTTTCTAATTATGTGGTATATAGTTTCATATTTTTGCATAGGTAAGATTTGGAGATTTAAAATATGGTATATAGACCTTATTCTTATAACTGGAGTGGTGGTTTCTTTATTTGGCATTACGGATTATTTTAAATTAGATATTTTTAGTTTTAAAGAACTAATAGTTGTTGAGCAGAAAAAAAGTTTCACATCGACAATTGGAAACATTAATACTTATACGGCATATGTCGGTATGATTGTAGCTATTACTGCGGTCCTTTTTTCTAAGGCAAAATCCCTTCAAAGAGTATTTTATTATTATATTTGCCTAGTTATTAGTTTCTTGGCTATTATTATGGGGAATAGTGATAATGCATTTTTATCTTTAGGGGCATTGTTTGCATTTTTACCATTCTATTTATTTAGAAATAGTGAAGGAATAAAGCGCTATATCATTATAGTGGCAACATTTTTCTCTGTGATTCAATGTATTAATTGGATAAATGGGTATTTTGGAGATGGAGTCCTTGGGATTAATAGTTTTTTTAATATGATAGTAAGACTTAGAGGATTTGACCTAGTGATAAAGGGGTTGTGGCTGATTGTGGGTATATGGTATTTTACTGATTATCGTAAAGGAAAAAATCAGTTAGAATATGGAAATACACCTCGTTTCTTCTGGTTGGTATTACTCATTTGTTCTGCTTTATTTGTATTATATATATTTTATGATTGCAATATTGTTGGCAATACAGAAAAATATAATAGTGTGGCTTCATATGTTTTATTCAATGATAGATGGGGAACAAACAGAGGTTATATTTGGAGAAATGCTATAGATTGTTACTTTGATTTTTCACCGTGGAAAAAGCTCGTTGGTTATGGTCCCGAAACGTTTGGTATTTTTATGCTACAAAAGACAGCAAATAATCCTTATAACGAAATATTTGACAGTGCGCATAATGAGTATCTGCATTTATTAACTACAGTTGGAATTGCAGGGTTGTTGTCTTATTTAACTTTTATAATAGCAGTTATAAAACAAGGTATTCAATTTGGAAAGAATAATCCCTATATAATAGCGGTTATATTTGGAATTATTTGTTATTGTATACAAGCGTTTGTTAATTTAAATGTTCCCATAGTTACTCCTGTATTATGGCTTCTGTTGGGAATTGCATCTACTAGTACTGTATCCAGCTAGCTTTTAAACTATGACAGGATACAGCTTAGATAACTTGATACTTGTGTCTTGTATTTAAATGTAAATTTATTTTGTGTGTTTTGCATTATGCCTGTTCAGAAGGCCAATCTCAATCTTCGCCATCCAGTCAGCTTTCATGTTTTGGTGTGTAATGCTACTCAAAATGTTTTTGTCATTTTTTTGGCGCAAATGCCTTATACAAAGATGCAGGGGCATGCGTGTTGAGATTGTTGGTAACAAGGACTATCTTTTCCATTTTAAGATATAGGGTATGGGAAATGTACCGGAAAATTTCTGCAAAATTCAATTCCTGCGGGCTCTGCATGACAACGGTCTCCCTCCTGTCTGCCAGTGGTTCGAAATCATAAAAACATACGCAACCCCATTTCGGGCATAACCAAAGTCCACTTTTTCTGGTTGACCCAGTTCATAAGGGATACAAGTTTTTTATAAGTTGTTTGTTTCATCAATACAGTTAACCAAATATTATTCGTATGATTTTTTTGCGCTTACGATAGACGTAACCGTTAAATATAATTATATTTTTATATACAATATAATTAGTAATAATCATAAAAATTAATAATATCTTAAAATTTTTATATGCTTTTATGCTTATTTCCAGGTTGTACTATTTAAACTAAAATGCTATACTTGATCTTAGTTTATTTATTACTTTATTTAGTAAAACTGGCATATTTTGATATAGAGTTAATAAATTGTCAAGGCTTAGCCATTAAGTGGTTAGCCTTGACAATTTATCTGATAACAAAGAAGATGAAAATAAAAAGAAAGTCATTTATTATGTTTAGTCTGGATAAAACTTTTAATAGATATATGCTTATATAAAATCAGGTAAAAGTGTAAAAGAATACCATTGATTTTAATTTGCTTAATGTTTATTATAAAAGTAGTTCTAGAGTATTTAAACAAAATTATGACAGGAAAAGGAAAGTTTGTAATGAATACAAGTATTGATAAATATATACCCAAAGATAAACGAATTAGTACGCTAATACTATTGATAATTGATATAATTATAATCCATTTTAGCTCTTATATGGGTTTATTAGTAAGATTTGATTTAAATTGGACTAAGATCCCAGCACAATATTTATCAGCTGTTCGCAATTACATTTGGGTATATGTTTTTATTACAATTATCATCTTTTTTTTATTACGTCTATATTCAACAATCTGGAGGACAGCAGGAATACGTGAGGTCTGGAATATTGTGATTGCATGTATGTTAGCTACATTACTACAAATTGCAGGAATGACACTTTTAGAACATAGGGTTCCAAGAAGTTTTTTTATTATTTGTTTTACTGTTTTAACATCTAGTGAAGTGGTTATGCGTTTGTCTTATCGTATTTGGCTTGCACTAAGGCCCAGTTATCATAATAAGGAAACAAAAAGAATATTGATTGTTGGAGCGGGATCGTCGGGTTCAATAATTTTAAAAGAACTCAAAACGAGTAATAGGGCTGTAGGAAAAGTAATTTGTTTCGTTGATGATGACAAAAATAAGATTGGAAAATATATGAATGATATTCCAATTGAGGGTAATCGTGATAAAATACCTGAGTTAATTAATAAATACTCCATTACAGATATTTATATAGCTATACCATCAGCGTCAGCAAGAGAAAGAAAAGAAATTATTGAGATTTGTCGAACAACAAATTGCCAAATTAAGATACTACCTGGACTTTATCAATTAATTAATGGGGAAGTTAATGTTTCTAAATTACGTGAAGTACAAATTGAAGATTTACTTGGACGTGAACCAATTCAAGTTAATTTGGATGAAATACTTGGTTATGTACGAGATAAGGTTATACTTGTAACTGGTGGTGGTGGTTCTATAGGAAGTGAGCTTTGCAGACAGTTAGCAACTCATCACCCTAAAATGTTAGTTATTTTTGACATATATGAAAATAATGTATATGATTTGCAAATAGAACTTCATAAAGAACATCCTGAATTAAACTTGATAGTTTTAATTGGATCTGTTAGGAATACTCATAGAATAGAGAATGTATTTAATAGGTATCGACCAGATATTGTGTATCATGCAGCAGCGCATAAGCATGTACCTCTAATGGAGGATAGTCCAAATGAGGCTATAAAAAATAACGTATTTGGTACATATAAAACAGCTTCAGCTGCAGGTAAATTTGGAGTGGAACGTTTCGTACTTATATCAACAGATAAAGCTGTAAATCCAACTAACATTATGGGAGCCTCAAAGAGAATGTGCGAAATGATCATTCAAATGTTCAATCGTAAGTATAAAACTGAGTTTGTAGCTGTACGTTTTGGTAATGTGCTAGGAAGTAGTGGTTCTGTTATACCATTGTTTAAAAAGCAGATAGAATCAGGGGGCCCAGTGACAGTTACACATCCGGATATTATTCGCTTTTTTATGACTATACCTGAAGCTGTATCTTTGCTGTTACAGGCTGGTGCGTATGCAAAAGGCGGGGAAATATTCATATTAGATATGGGAGAACCTGTCAAAATATTAGATATGGCTAAAAATTTAATTCGATTATCAGGCTATGAGCCTGGTGTAGATATCCAAATAGATTTTACTGGACTTCGTGCCGGAGAAAAATTGTATGAGGAGATTCTGATGTCAGAAGAAGGACTGCAAGATACACCTAATAAACTAATTCATATTGGCAAACCCATAGTATTTGATGAGGAAAGATTTGAACAACAACTGCAAAACCTATATAAGGTAGCATATGAAGATACTGACATAATAAGAGAAGAAGTAAGAAATATAGTACCAACATATAAGCCCAATAATTGTAAATAAAGGATAACTATGGAAAAGAAAAAAATATATTTATCATCGCCGACTGTCAATGGTCATGAAATGGGTTACATAAATGAGGCGTTTGAATCAAACTGGATTGCTCCACTAGGAAAAAATGTTGATGAATTTGAAAAGGAGCTAGCTTCTTATATTGGTGTAAAGTATGCGGCAGCATTAAATGCAGGCACAGCGGCTATTCATTTGGCAATTAAATTAGCTGGTATAAAACAAGGAGATATAGTTTTTTCATCCTCTTTGACATTTGCTGCGACATGTAATCCAATTGTATATGAGAAAGCTGTACCTGTATTTATTGATGCTGAAAGAGATACATGGAATATGTCACCTGAGGCCCTAGAAAAGGCTTTTAAGAAGTATCCTGGCACGAAAGCTGTTATTGTGGCTAATTTGTATGGTACTCCTGCAAAACTAGATCAAATCAGATCAATATGTGAGAGAAATCATTCTATATTAATCGAAGATGCAGCGGAATCATTAAGCTCTACATACAAAGGAAAGCAGACGGGGAGCTTTGGAACCTTTGGAGCTTTTTCTTTTAATGGAAATAAAATTATCACAACATCTGGAGGAGGAGGGTTGGTATCGAATGATGAGGAAGCAATAAAAAAGGCACGCTTTTTATCAACTCAGGCTCGAGAAACAGCAAGACATTATCAGCATAATGAGATAGGCTATAATTATAGAATGAGTAATATTGTTGCGGGTATAGGTCGTGGTCAAATGTTATCTCTAGATCTATTTAAGGAAAAGAAACAGAAGATATATAAGCAATACAAAGAGGCTTTTTGCAATTTAGATGAGATAGAGATGAATCCAATGAATCCGGATGGAGATGCAAATAATTGGCTATCATGCATCTTATTATCGGAGAGAAGCAGACTAACGCCATTAGATATCATGGTTTCTTTGGAGTCGGATTTTATTGAAAGCAGACCAATATGGAAACCTATGAATCTACAACCAGTATATTCTGAGTGTGATTTTATACAGGTAGAAGAAAATAATGGAGTATGTATTGGCGAAGATATCTTTAATCGTGGAGTTTGTTTACCAAGTGATATAAAAAATACTGAAGAAGATATGGATCGTATAATTCAAATAATTAAAAATAAGTTTTGTAGGTGATAGAATGTATCGTCATTATATAAAAAGGATTTTAGATATTATCTTTTCATTTATAGCAATTTTAATATTGATGCCGGTTATGTTTCTTATTTCATTGTTTGTCTATTTTAAACTAGGGAGTCCAGTGATTTTCAAACAAAAACGTCCTGGAAAAGATGAAAAAATATTTTTAATGTATAAATTTAGGACTATGACTGATGCAAAAGACATCAATGGTGATCTTTTAACAGATGAAATGAGAATTACCAATTTCGGTAAATTATTACGATCAACTAGCTTAGATGAACTTCCTGAATTGTTTAATATCTTACGTGGTGATATGAGTTTTGTTGGTCCTCGACCTCAGTTGGTAAGAGATTTGGTATTTATGTCAACAGAGCAAAGAAAGCGACATGCGGTTTTACCAGGATTAACAGGTCTAGCACAAGTAAATGGAAGAAATAATATATTATGGGAAGATAAAATCAATTATGATCTAGAATATATAAATCAAATTTCGTTTATAGTAGATTGTTTTATTACTTTAAAAACAATTTATAAAGTGATAAAAAGAGCTGATATAACATTAAATGGAATGGATACAGCAGAAGATTTAGGTGATTATTTATTGCATACTGGGGTGGTGGATATTGAAACCTATAAAGAGAAGCAAAAGTTAGCAATTAATCTACTTGAAAATATATAATAAAATTTTGAAATCGAAGTAATATCTTAAGTTTACTACTAGGTATTATATTAAAAACAGAGGTAGTGTATATGAAAATATTGATAATTAATCATTATGCGGGCTCACCTGATATGGGTATGGAATTTAGACCATTTTACATTGCTAAAGAATGGATTAAACTAGGCCATAGAGTTGACATAATTGCAGGTGATTTCTCTCACCTACGAGTTAATAATCCTAAAATATTATATAATTTTCAAAGGCAGATGATCGAGGGAATTAATTATCATTGGGTTCGTACTGGTGAATACCAAGGGAATGGTTTAAAAAGAGCATTTTCTATGTTTAAATTTGTAAGTAAGATTTGGTTAGAAGGAAAAAAGATTTCAAAAGAATTAAATCCAGATATTGTTATTGCATCATCTACATATCCATTAGATACATTTGCAGCACAGAAAATAGCTAAATTATCAAATGCTAGGTTAATTCATGAGGTTCATGATATGTGGCCAGCGACTCTAATTGAAATAGGAAATATGTCTAAAAAACATCCATTTGTGCGTTTGCTGCAGAGGGCAGAAGATTCTGCATATAAACATTCTGATAAAGTAGTCTCATTACTACCCGCAGCAAAAGATTATATGATTAGTCATGGAATGCAAAATAATAAATTTGTTTATATACCTAATGGTATTGATTTAAACGAATGGGAAGAACCTGAAGCATTACCTGATGAGCATTATAGAACATTACATGAGTTAAAAAATGACAACCATTATATTGTGGGATATTTTGGTGGCCATGCTTTATCAAATGCATTAAACATTCTTTTAGATGTGGCGGCAAGTTTGTCAAATGAGAAAATTACTTTTGTTTTAGTGGGAAAAGGTAATGATAAAAATATTCTTCAAAAAAGGGTAATTGATGAAAAAATTAATAATGTAATATTTTTACCTCCGATATCTAAAAAGGGAATTCCTACACTACTTAAAGAATTTGATCTGATATTTATCGGAAGCTTATCCTCACCACTTTATCGTTTTGGGGTTTGCTATAATAAAATATTTGATTCAATGATGAGTGGAAAACCTATTCTATGCGCAATCAGTGCACCTGAGCTTCCGATAGAAAAATATTGTTGCGGAATAAAAACTGATCCAGGTGACATAGACTCTATAATAAATGGAATTTATACAATCATGAACTTATCAACAAGAGAATTAATTGAAATGGGAGAAAATGGACGTCGAGCAGTTTTAGAAAATTTTACTTATAAAGCATTAGCAAAAAAATTCGAAGAGATATTTTAAGGAGATTATAATATGAATATGAAAGAAAAGCTACTAAAAAAAATTGAAGACAAAGAGATTATTGTAGGAGTGGTGGGCTTAGGATATGTTGGACTACCTCTGGCAGTTGAAAAAGCAAAAGCAGGTTATAAGACGATAGGCTTTGACATTCAAGAGTCGAAAGTGAAAATGGTAAATGAAGGTCACAATTATATTGGAGATGTGGTTGATAGTGATTTAGCACAATTAGTAAAAACAGGAATGCTTTCAGCGACTGTAGATTTTAGCTTTATAAAAAATGTAGATTTTGTAGCAATATGTGTCCCAACTCCATTAGATAATCATCAACAGCCTGATATCAGCTATGTAAGGTCATCAACGGAAGCAGTATCAAAATATTTAAAAAAAGAAACTATGGTGGTTTTAGAGTCAACAACATACCCCGGAACTACAGAAGAATTAATTAGACCTATTCTTGAATCTGGTTCAGGTCTTAAATGTGAAGAAGATTTTTATTTAGGTTTTTCTCCAGAACGCGTTGACCCAGGTAATCTAATATACAAAACAAAAAACACTCCTAAAGTAGTTGGAGCAATCGGTAAAGATGCTACAGAGGTTATTTCAACAATGTATCGAGCAGTTTTGGAAGGAGATGTGTTTGAGGCGTCATCACCTGCAATTGCGGAAATGGAAAAAATTCTTGAAAATACTTATCGAAATATTAATATTGGTTTGATTAATGAGTTAACAATTCTCTGCAATAAGATGAATATTAGCATGTGGGAAGTAATTGATGCAGCTAAAACTAAACCTTATGGTTTCCAAGCTTTTTATCCTGGACCAGGGTTAGGCGGACATTGTATTCCATTGGATCCATATTATTTATCTTGGAAAGCAAGAGAATATGGTTTTCATACTTCGATGATTGAAAGTTCTATGATGATTAATGATAATATGCCAGCGTATTGTGCTGAACGTGCTGGTAAAATACTAAATAATTATAAAAAATCTCTGAATGGTTCTAAATTATTAGTTTTAGGCGTTGCTTATAAACAGGATATTGATGATTATCGTGAAAGTCCAGCCATAAGAGTAATTGAAGAATTGGAAAAAGCTCAGGCGCTTGTTGAATTTTATGATCCATGGGTATCGGAATACAGTGAGCATGGGAGAACTATTCTTGGGCTGAAATCGATTTCGTCTGAGATAATATCATCTTATGATTTAATAATTATTACAACTGCACACAGCAATCTTGATTATAAAATGATTCAAAAAAATGCAAAAGCAATATTCGACACAAAGAATGCAATGAAGAATATTACTTCTAGAGATAACATTGAGGTATTATAGAAGGAGAAAGATCTATGAATTATGCATTAATAGGTTGTGGACGAATATCCATTAATCATATAAAGGCAGCAATAAATAATAAACTAGTCATAGCAGCAATATGCGATATAAATCCAGTACATATGGAGTGTCTGCTAGAGAAATGCCAATTAACTATGGACTCTACTATTAAACGATATATTAATTATGAAGATATGATTTTAGAAAATAAAATAGATTTAATTAGTATAGCCACTGAAAGTGGGTCTCATGCAGAAATTGCATTATTTTGTATCGAGCATGGAATTCATGTTATCATTGAAAAGCCCATGTCTATGAATTTAAGAGAGGCAGACGAAATTATTCGCCTTTCAGAAGAAAAAAGCATTAAAGTTTGTGTTTGTCATCAAAATAGATTTAACATAGCAGTACAGAGATTAAAAGATGCAATGGATAACAAGCGTTTTGGACGACTTTCACATGGCTCTATACATATACGATGGAATCGAAACAGAGATTATTATGAACAAGCACCGTGGAGAGGTACTTGGGAGCAGGATGGTGGTGCTTTAATGAACCAATGTATTCATGGTATTGATCTGTTGCGGTGGATTTTAGGACCTGAAATCGACGAAGTTTATGGTGCTACAAGACAGCAATTTCATAATTATCTTGAAGCAGAAGACTTAGGTATGGCTGTCATAAAATTTAAAAATGGTGTAATTGGCACTATTGAAGGAACTACTAATGTTTTTCCGCAAAATTTAGAAGAGACATTATATATATTTGGAGAGACTGGAACTGTAAAACTTGGTGGTAAGTCAACCAACAATATTGATATTTGGGATTTTTTAGAAGAAACTAATGAAGATGTGAAAAACAGAGGGTTACAGGAGTTAACTAGCAATGTGTATGGTAATGGACATACAAGTTTATTTGCCGATATTATTAATGCGATTAAACAAAATAGTAAACCTTATATAGATGCTCGTGAAGGAAGAAATGCTCTAGAATTAGTTCTTGCTATTTATAAAAGTCAGAAAGAAGGACATGCTATTAAATTACCATTAAATAATTTTTCAAGTACAGATATGGTAGGAGAATTTTTATGATTAATAATTATTATATCCATGAAAGTAGTTACGTTGATGAAGGTGCAATTATTGGTACTGGTACGAAAGTGTGGCATTTTTGTCATATTCAAAGCAGTGCCAGGATAGGGAAAAATTGTGTTTTAGGTCAAAACGTTAACGTATCAGATAATGTTGTAATCGGTAATGGTGTTAAAATACAGAATAACGTATCTATTTATGAAGGTGTAGAACTAGAAGATGGAGTTTTTTGTGGTCCTTCTTGTGTATTTACAAATGACTTAACACCAAGAGCAGTTTATCCTAAAGGTTCAAAACATTATAAACGTACTTTGGTAAAATCAGGAGCTAGCATAGGCGCTAATGCAACAATTGTATGCGGGGTTACCATTGGAAGGTATGCATTAGTTGGAGCTGGAGCGGTTGTAACGAAAGATGTTCCTGATTATTCAGTTGTTGTTGGTGTGCCAGCTAAAGTGGTGGGTAATATAGATGAATTCGGTGTTTTAATTAAACAGACCTGATTGGAGGGCGGATATGTTCAAAAAGGCGTTAGTGTTAGCACCACATACTGATGATGGAGAATTGGGATGTGGTGCTACAATTTCAAGATTTCTCAAAAGCAATATTGAAGTGCATTATATAGCTTTTTCAATATGTGAAGAATCTGTTCCAGAAGGATTACCTAAAGATATATTAAAAACAGAATTATATTTAGCAACAAGTAAGATAGGTATTCTGCACGAAAATGTTCATGTATTACATTATCCTGTTCGCCATTTTGGTGAACAGCGTCAGTTTATTTTAGATGATATGATACAATTCAAAAGAAAACTAAATCCAGATATTGTCTTTATGCCCTCAATTAATGATATCCATCAAGATCATAATGCAATTGCTATGGAAGGGTTGAGAGCGTTTAAAGATATTACAATTTTTGCTTATGAAGAACCATGGAATAATTATACTTTTAATAATCAAGTTTTTGTTAAAGTAACAGAAGAGGATGTAGAAAGAAAAATAAATGCGCTTCAACAATATGTATCTCAAAAGAATAGAATATATACATCACCTGATTATATAAGATCTCTATTAAGTATACATGGTAGTCAGATAGGAACAGATTATGCGGAGATATTTGAAACACCAAGGTTAGTATATTAATACTGTATCTGCTACTTTTATTAGTTATAATATAAAGGATAATATTATGAATGTATTACATATAAATGTCAACTATTTAGCAACTACTTTACATCAGTTGATGAATCGTACTATAGAGCAAAGAGGAATTAAAAACACCATAATTGTGCCATGCTTTGATAAAGAAACTAAAATTATTATTCCAGATAAAAATGTCAATATATTAAAGTGTTTTAATTTTAATGATCGCTTTCTTTACTGGTATAAGCAAAAAAAAATTCAACGAGCAATCAATAATAGGGTTGATATAAATCTATATTCTTTAGTACATGCCCATACCGTTTTTACAGATGGGGGTATTGCAATGTGGTTAAAGAAAAAATATGGAATTCCTTATATTATAGCTGTTCGTAATACTGATATTAATGTATTCTTTAAATATATGTTTTTTCTAAGGAATCATGGTGTAAAGATATTGAAAAATTCTGAAAGAATTATATTTTTATCTCCGATCAGTAAAGAACAATTATATACAAAGTATTTAACAAGTAATAATTATTATCTGTTGAATATGAAGACTGTCATTATACCGAATGGAATAGACGAGTTTTGGCTTAAAAATACACCTCGAAAACCTCGGAGCAATAATGATGGTGTTATTAATATAATATATGCAGGTGCAATTAACAAAAATAAAAACATTCTGAGTACAATTGAAGCATGTGAAATATTAATAAAAAAAGGTTATTCTATTATTTATACCGTAGTAGGTAAAATTGAAGATTATTCTGTACTAGATAAGATAAAGCAATTCAATTTTGCAAAATATATACAAGCTCAACCTAAAGAAGAATTATTAAAATTATATAGGTGTAATGATATTTTTGTTATGCCATCTTATAATGAAACTTTTGGTTTGGTATATGCTGAGGCTTTATCTCAAGGACTTCCTGTGATTTATTCTAAAGGCCAAGGGTTTGATGGGCAATTTAATGATGGTTTGGTAGGATGTTCTGTAGAAGCCAATGATGTAAGTAAAATCGCTGATGCAATATTATCACTTTTCATCAGAAGATATAGAATGTTTGAATCATGCATTAAAGCTAGTAAAAAATTTGATTGGGAAATAATAAGTCAAAAATATGTTGAATTATATAATGAAGTTGTTAAGGAGTGAGCATATGAAAGTAGGTATTCACCAACCCAATTATATTCCTTGGATTGGCTATTTTTATAAAATATATAAGAGCGAAGTATTTGTTTTTTTAGATGATGTACAATATGAAAAAAATGGCTTTTCTGATCGAAATTCTATAAAAACTCCTCAAGGTAAGTGCTATTTAAAAATTCCTGTTGAGCTTCCAAACTCAAAATCAAATTATAATAATGTGCGAATTAAAAATGAATTAGGTTGGAAAGAAAAACATTTGAAAACACTAAGTATGAACTATAAAAAGTCATGTTATTATAATGAAATATATTCAGATTTGGAAAAAATCTATTATAATGATTATGAAGTATTAAGTACATTCAACATACAGCTAATTAAATGTATTTGTTCCAAATTAAATATTAACAGAACTTTTTTGTTATCTAGTGAATTAAATACATTAGGAGTATCTACTGAGAGATTGATAAATATTATTGGCCAATGTAATGGAACTACTTATGTATCTGGCTTAGGTGGGAAAAATTATCAAGATGAATTACTATTTGAGAAAAACAAAATAAATGTAGAATATTTAAATATTGAATTTATGAGTTATAAGCAATTGTGGGGAGAGTTTACTCCTAATTTGTCTATTCTTGATTTATTATTTAACCTTGGTTATGAAAATACTGGTAACATTATTGCAAATTTGTAATAAAGATTGGTGGCGTATGAAGACATATTTAAAAATAGTACCAAATGATTGGAAAAATGCAAGTAGGGATAAACGAGAATTATCTGTCGCAACTGAATTGGGATATCAAGTAATGGTTATTGCTAAGGGTGAGCGTAATGAAAAATATAAAAAAGATTTAGTAGATGGATATATTGTTTATCGCTTTTCAACTCGCCCTCTTAAAATACCAGAACGCTTTAATTCATTGAATAGAGTTATAGCAGCTATATTATGGGCGAAATATATAAGAACTTATAATGCAGATATTATTAGTTGTCATGATTTGATAGCATTATTTATTGGTTATATGTCAATTATATTCATGCCATCAACTAAAAAACCTCTATTAATTTATGATTCTCATGAATTCGAAATAGCTCGTAATACAAAACGTAGTAAGCTTCAAAAGGAGCTAATAAAAAGATTAGAAGGATTTTTGATAAAGAAGGTAGCTTTAGCTATAATGGTAAATGACACAATTGCTGAAGAGGTAAAAGAAATATATGGGTTGGATAAGAAACCATTGGTGATTAGAAATATACCGAACTATTGGATTCTAGACGAAGATGAGATTAAAAGCTGTAGAAATGATTTAATGTCTCATTTGAATATATCAAAATCTGGTTTAATTATCATGTATCATGGCCTAATATGTAAAGGAAATGGTATCGATATATCCATAAAAGCCCTAAGTTATACTGAGAATACTGGGCTAGTAATATTAGGATATACTCATACCCCTGAATATATAATTTATTTAAAAAGATTAATAAAAGAATATAATGTTGGAGATAGATGTATATTTCATGATGCTGTTCCAATTGATATATTATATAAGTATGTTGGTGCCGCTGATATTGGAATGCTTACATTTGAAGCTATAACTCAAAGCTATTACTATACATTACCAAATAAATTTTTTGAGAATATACAAGCATTAACTCCTATGATTTGTAGTGATTTTCCAGAATTAAAAAAGCTTATAGATAAATATGAAATAGGTTTTTTATGTAATTCTAATGATGAAAAACAAATTGCTAACTTAATTAATTTAATGAAGTCTGATAGAACAATAATAGAAAATTTTAAAAAAAACTTATTATTAGCTAAAGATGAGTTGAATTGGGAAAATGAAAAAGAGCTTTTAATAGATGCATTAAAGCATATCGAAAAGGGATAAATTTTTATGATTAATTTGAAAAGAAAGATGGATATTTTTTCTTTTATATCGTTTCTAATATTTAAAATTTCTGTTGATTTAGGTTTTTTTTACATTCTATCAAAAGATGCAACCACTTATATCAGAGATTTTAATTACTTAAAATATATAAATGGATTAATATGGTGTGTAATAATTTATCATTTAATTCGTTTTGATAGGAGGTTAGTTTCTTCTTTTTTTCTTTTATTTAAAATACTACTAGAAATAATACCGATTACTACAATATACGCATTTAGTAATCAAAATTTTTATTATTATAATATTCTTCTTTTATCATATGGATTGTGCGAAATATTAGTTGGCTGGCTGCCTGAAATTAATAATTATAAAGTAATCCCTAAATTAAGCTTAATAATGATATTTAGTCTATCATTAATAGCTTTTATTATGACTCTGCATATTGTTAATTTGGGGGGGATACCTAGCTTAAAAGCTTTTAACATATATAAAGTATATGAAATAAGAAAAATGAATGCCATAACACTTAGCAAGTATCTATCATATTTTTTCAATTGGATGATGTGGGTGATATTTCCATTTTGGATTGCCAAAACTATAGAATTAAGAAAGTATTTAATAACACTTGTTTTATCATCGATTATTATAAGTTACTATTTATACTTTGGACATAAAACTTTTTTGTTTTCTATACCATTGATCATAATATGTACAGTCTGGAGTCGTAGACAAAAGTTTATTAATGAATTCTTAATTGTGTTTAGTATAGTACATGCTGTTTTGGTTTTATTTTCAATGAAACTTAATATATGTTATCAAATATATAGTCTTATTGGTCGTCGAGTAATGATAGTTTCAGCAAATAATAAGTTTAACTATTATGATTTTTTCAGTCATCATGCTAAAATGGGTATAGTCGGCATTTTTCCACAATGGCTTGTAAACATAAAAAATCAATACCCCGAAGGCATAGGGCATATAATCGCAAATGAATATTATAATAATCCTATAATGAACAGTAATACAGGATTTTTTGCAGAAGGATATATGCGTTTTGGTATATTAGGCACTATAATAAGCATAATTTTCTTCTCATTTTTACTTAGATTAATGGACTCATATCAGAAAAAGACGAGTTACTCAATTGCGATAGGAACATGTATATATTTAATTTTTGATTTGAGTGATGGGCACTTATTGGATTCGCTATTTTTTGGTCCTTGGATGATATTAATTTTAATTTTAATTTTCTATACAAGAAAAAATGGAGTCAATGAAATGAAGATTTAGTTAGTTTGTAATATAGAAAAGGAATAAATGATGAGTAATTTAAGAAAGTTAAAAAATATATTAATTAACAAAGGTGCTGCGTATATATTTTTTGGTAGTTTTTTTACTAAATTTGTAGCATTTTTTGGCTCTATATTTATAATACGTATATTGAGTAAAGAACAATATGGCATTTTGGGGTATATGGAAAATATCTATAGCTATGCATACTTAATTGCAGGTTTAGGTCTATCTAATGCGATGTTAAGATTTGTTATTTTAGGAAAAGATATAAATGAGAAATATAGTTATTATAAATACGTTATTATTAAAGGATCTTTTATAAATATAGTCATAGTTACGATTTTTATAATGTTAAATCATATATATCCTCACCCATTAGAATATATTGATTACAAATATTTCATAGATTTGTTAGTTATAACCTTAATACCACAATACTTAATAGATGCCAATTTATTGAATGAAAGAGCTTTATTTGCGAATAAACGTTTTGCTCTTATATCTTTTTTGGTATCAGTATCGTTGATAGTTTTTAGAATTTATGGAGCTTATATTTATAAAATAGAGGGTGTTATATATTCCAGATTATTTGTTAATATATTTTTCGGAATATTATTAACATATATGTGTTATCAATATAATTATAAAAATGTCGCAGCAATAAAACTAACTAATTCAGATACAAAAAGAATTAATAACTACTCTTTTCAATATATGATAACAAATAGTCTATGGGCATTTTTTATGTTAAATGATACTTTCTTAATAGGGCTAATGTGTTCTGACCCATCTATTTTGGCTGATTATAAAGTTGCCTACGTTCTACCAGGAAATGTATCTCTTATAAGCGGTGCTATTGGAACTTTTATTTGCCCGTATTTTGTAAAACATGAACATGATAAAAGATGGATTAAAAAGAATTTCTACTATGTATATATTACTACAGCAGTATGTGTTGGTATATTATGTCTCTTGTTAGCAATATTTGCACATAAAATTATTCTGTTTATGTATGGATCACAGTATGAAAATACAGTTTATTTAATGCGAATTTTGTTGATAGCGGCTTTTTTTAATTGTGGTTTGAGATTTACGGTCGCTAATATTCTTGCCGCCATGGGACAAATTAAATATAATATGTATATATCAATAATTGGAGTATTAATCCAAATAATATTAGATATTTTACTTATACCATATTACGGTGCTATAGGTGTTGGATTAGCAAGTATTGGTATCTATGCTTCCATGGCTTTGTTTTTATTCGTGATATTTAGGAAAAAATATTTAAATGATTATTAATAGATATGGTAATAATGTTAAAATTAGTAACTCATATTAAAAAATAAGTTATATCAATGAACAAAATATAAAGAAAGGAAAATGATTATCTAATTTAGATATATCATTAAAAGAAGTAATATGCAATTTCGTGATTTGAAAGCACAATATCAACATTTAAAGAGAGATATAGATGAAGGAATACAAGCAGTTATTAATGATGCGAATTTTATCAGTGGAGTACAGGTTGAGGAGTTAGAGCAACAGTTGGCAAAATACATAGGAGTAAAACATTGTATTACTTGTGCAAATGGGACGGATGCATTAAATATGGTATTAATGGCGTGGGGGATAAAAGAAGGTGATGCTGTTTTTGTACCAGATTTCACTTTTTTTGCGTCTGGTGAAGTTGTTTCATTTCGTGGGGCAACACCTGTTTTCGTGGATGTAGATGAAAATACTTTTAATATAAAGGCTGAAAGATTGGAAGAGGCAATTATAAAAGTACTGGACGAAGGAATATTTGTACCAAAAGTCATTATATCTGTAGATTTATTTGGATTGCCAGCAGACTACAAATCGCTTCGGCTTATAGCATCCAAGTATAATCTTCGGATATTAGAAGATGGGGCCCAAGGATTCGGAGGAGAGATTGGTAATAAACGTGCATGCAGTTTTGGCGATATAAGTACTACATCATTTTTTCCTGCAAAACCATTGGGATGTTATGGGGATGGTGGCGCTATCTTTCTTAATGATGATGAGACTGCTAAACACATAAAGTCTATTCGTGCACATGGCAAAGGTGAAACAAAGTATGATAATATAATTATAGGTTGCAATTCACGTCTAGATACATTACAAGCTTCAATCCTATTAACAAAGTTGAAAGCTTTTGTAAATGATGAATTAACGGCAGTTAACATGATAGCTCAGAAATATACCAAGACATTAAGCAATTATGTAAAAACTCCTGTAGTACCAGAAGGTTTTCTATCTAGTTGGGCTCAGTATACGATTCAATTAACATCTGAACTTGAAAGGGATGAGCTTAAGCAGTATTTAAATACTTATGGTATACCGTCTATGGTTTATTATCCTAAACCTATGCATCAACAAATTGCTTTTAATGGTGTAAAAGTCTATCAAAGCTTTAATATTTCAGAAAAACTATGTAAAACAGTATTATCATTACCTATGCATCCATATTTATTAAACGATGAAATTGATTTTATTTGCCGTAAAATTATAGATTTTAAGTGTAGGTAATTGGATCTGCGCTAGTTAAGTCATACACTACAATGATGTTGAATATTGAATTAATAATGAGTGGGAAAGAAGAAGTATGAATCAACTGAACACTTTTAGCGGTAGGTATGATTTTTTGTAACTTAATGATGTTCAAATAATACTGATTAACATAAAAATAAAATCTTAGCGAAATATTAGTATTATGTGAATATTAGGGTGACTTTAGAGGCAAGGCCTTGGCAAATGTATTGTCAAATTTAATGCGGGTAGTTAGGCCCTATTAGCACTGTACCGAGGAAATCGTGACTAAGTAGCTACTATAATGATATAGATTTAAAAAAATATTAACCATTGGATCTAATAAAATAAGATGCTATAAATAAGCTTGGAATATTATTTAAATTAAATAATTTTTATTAGGTATAAGATTTATAGGAGAGTGAAAAATGGATAATGGTTTGAATGATGTTAAGATTGAAATAAGTGAATTACTATTTGTAATTCTAAAAAAATGGCGCAAAGTTATAGTTATAGCTGTCATTTTTGGTGTTCTGCTAACTGGAGCTAGAATGGTAACCGAAATTAAGCACCGAAATGATAGTATTTATATACAAAATTTAAAGGAACAGTATGAAGCAGATTTGGCTAAATATGAACAAGAAAAAAGTGGTTATGAACGTGATATTAAAAATTTAGCTGTTAGTATTGATTATCAAGAGAAATATAAAGAGAATTCAATTTTATTACAATTAGATCCGTATAATAAATGTACAGCTTCAGTTGATGTCTTTATAAGAATGTCTGAAGTGAATCAGAGTAATAGTAACATTTTTACTTCTGTAGATTATGCCGATAGTGTGATTAGAGCCTACGTCTCATCGATTCAGAATGGAGAAGATCTGGCTGAATTAGCCAAGCAAAAAGCAATTGATATTGTTTATTTAAAAGAATTGGTACAAGTAAATGCAGATTACGATAGTAATATGTTCAACGTTACTGTATCCTATTCTGATCTGGCAGGGGCAAAACAAATTATTAATGAGATTATTGATGGCATAAGCTTAATGCAGTTAAGTGTCCAGCAAAATCTGGGAGAGCATACTCTTGTAGTGATGAATAAAGATGTAGGGATGCTAGCAGACCAAACTATTATAGAATACCAAAAGAAGAAAGTTGAGGACTTAAACCTTACTAATAAGGCATTGAATGATGCAGAAAATGCATTAGTGAAAATAAAAAAACCCGAATTGCCAGTTGCTTTATCATATCGTTCTATTATAAAAGAATCTATTAAAAACGGTATAATGGGTAGTGTAATGGGTGCATTGTTATCATGCTTTATTATATGCTTAGGATTTCTATTTAATGGCAAATTAAATATCGATAATGAATTAAAAGATCGCTATGGACTAAAATTCTTAGGCAGTTTTCCAGAAAAGAATGAGAAAAAAGTATTCTCAGCTTTTGATTTCTGGATAAATAAGCTGCAAGCAAAATCAATTAACTCTGATGAATTAATTTATGCTATTATAGCTGTAAAGATTTCTAAATATATCTTTAAAGAAGATTCTATTTATTTAACTGGTTGTATTGAACAAAGTCTCTTAAATAAGGTCGCCAATTCACTGCAGCTGAATCTCCACAATGTTAAAATAGCTTGTGGATCTGATCTGATTAATAATGTGACTACGTTTAATTCTATATCAGAGTATAATAAAATTATACTGATTGAAAAACGGAATTATTCTAAAATCAAATATATTGAAAAAGAGATAGAGGAGTTACATAATCTAAATAAAGTAATTGTGGGATACATCGTTTTGGACTAGTAAATCTTTAACAATCTCCTTAGTTTACTATAAGAAGTATACCATAAAAAGGAAAGTGTAATAAATTTTGCGTCTCTGGAAAGAAAGTAAGCCAGGAATAAGATGAGAGCGTAAAATTTCTTATGTCCGGAGAGTAAACAACTATCTGGAATTGAATTAGATATGTAGTAAATTCATATGATTGGGAACTTATTGGCAATGTCGGAAATAAGTTTCTATCAGTAGCTTCTCCTGATTCCAAATTTATATACTTTCAGACAGCAAAAAATGGTCGTTAGCTATAGCTTTCTTTTTGTGGGCTCTGCCACACCCGACCTCTGGAATTATTAGGAAAAGATGGGGCATACTATAAGTACCGACGGAATAAGGATTAGGATGGTCAGATAGTTGTGGTGAACTGTCTGACCGATTTTTTATTATAGATATTTGGTAAGCGCATAGTAGGTTCTTTCCAACCTTATTTGTAAGCGTCTGATAAGTACGTGTATAGATTTTTTGTTTTACCTATGGGATGATAATCCATATTCTAAAAAAGCTTGAGGTTCTTTAGCACCTTAAGGGATTGGAGACTATCTATGGAGTCCCTAACTTTAACTACCCATGAACGGAACCTCAAACTCTGGCTTTCCCGAATCCGCGATTGCAGAGCAAGTAGGCTGGAAGTTTCTTGCTGGTGCAAACATAATGGGGTTGGTATCAAATCTTATTATTATTGGATGCGCAAGATAAAACGCGAGGCATTCGAGACTCTGCCAGAGAAACAAAAAAATTAAAGCTTCTGTTTCCCCTTTAAACAATACTTTTTTTGCTGAACTTCCAAAACAGAGTAAAGCTCCGACAGAAGGCACTGCAGTTTTGATCGTAAACGCATAGTTTAAGGGTGGATTTTAATTATAGCCATTTATCGCTATAATTGTTATCAGGAAATGCGAGCGTTTTACTCCAATCCTTTGCGAGAATGCAAGCATTTTACTCTATTTTGGAGACTAGCAATTATGAGAGCAAAACGAATTTCTTCCAATGAGCAGTTTCAACTCATCATGGAATGCCGACAAAGCGGCCTCTCCGATTATCAATGGTGCCAAATGAATGATATTAATCCAGGCACCTTTTATAACTGGATCAGCAGACTTCGTAAGCGTGGAATGATAATCCCCATGTTATCTGATCAGGAAAAGAAAGCTTCAGCTCCTTTGCAGGAAGTGGTCAAGGTTAACTTAATGCCAGATTCGGCATCAATGCCTGCTCCTTTGCAAGTAGAGCAAAATACTTGCATTATTCCGGATCTGGCTACTAAAGAACAGCCTACTGTTGAAATACTGATTGGCAATGCAACAATTCGCTTTTTCAATCGCACAGACAAGAGCCAGATCGAGACGACTCTCAAATGTTTGGGAGGTGTTATGTTGTGCTAGGTGATATTTCCGCAGCAACCAACATCTATATCATTACAGGCTATACTGATATGCGTAAATCCATAGATGGTCTCTACGCCATTATTCTAGACCAGTTAAAAGCAGAGCCGGATGCCAGATCAATTTATCTATTCTGTGGCAGACGATGTGACCGAATCAAGGTTTTGCTCCGAGAACCTGATGGAATGGTTCTTCTCTATAAACGGCTTGATGTTGTTCAAGGCAAGTATCGATGGCCAAGAAATAGCAATGAGGCAAAAAATATCACTTGGCAACAATTCGACTGGCTTATGACGGGGCTTGAAATCGAGCAGCCCAAGGCTCTTAAAACCGGCTGAAACCCTTGATTTTACTGGATTTTTCGCTCTTTTTATGGTATACTTTTTATAGTAAACTAAGGAGCAAAAACGTGGCGAACAGTAGTAAAGATATCCAGCTCATTGAGCTTAAAGATATGATTTCACAACTAAATACTACAATCAAAGCACTTGCAGAAGCATTGAATAAACAGCAGGCTGAAAATGATAATCTTAAGTCTGAACTGGCTTGGTTTCGCCAGAAGTATTTTGGTGCTTCCAGTGAACGCCGCGTGGATGACGTCGTGGGGCAATTGAACCTTTTTGACAATCTTACAGAGGACGAGAAACCGGTGGAGCTAATCGAGCCGGAAGTTGTCCTTGCTCCAAAGAAATCTCGGAAAAAGAAACCTACTTTAGCAGAACAATTTAAGGACATTCCGACCAGACAGATAAAGGTAGATACACTGACCCAAGAGAAAAAAACATGCCCAATCTGTGGAACTGGGATGATTCCGATTGGAACAGAACTGATCCGAAGCGAAATCGTTTATACTCCACCAAAGCTGGAGCGTATTGAATACATGGCAACTACGTATTCATGTCCAGAGTGTAAGGACACGGAGGAACCACAGTTTATAAAGGATAATGGAATGCCTGCATTGATTCCCGGAAGTTATGTTTCAGAATCTCTGCTGGCATATATCATTTATCGAAAGTATGGATTGTACATCCCTCTTTATCGTCAGGAACAGGATTTCCTGCAGATGAGCGCTCCAATAGGGCGGACATCTATGGCACACTGGATTATCATAGTTGGCATTGAATATATAAAGCCGCTGTATGATTACTTTCATAGGGAACTGCTAAAGCGCAGATTCCTAATGACAGATGAGACACCAATCCAGGTATTAAAAGAGGAGGATCGGCGAGCACAGACAAAATCTTATTTATGGGTTGTCCGAACTGGTGAAGATGGATTAAATCCCATCATCCTGTATAATTACACGCCCACAAGAGCAGGCGATAATATCAAACAATTCCTAAAGGGAATTGAACCTGGATTTTATCTAATGGCAGATGCATACCAGGGCTACAACAAGGTGACTGAAGCCAGGCGTTGTTGCTGCTTTGCGCACATCAGGAGATACTTATTGGAAGCTATCCCAAAAGGTCATGAGAAGGATTACAGTCATCCGGCGGTACAGGGAGTCTTGTATTGTAATAAGCTGTTCGAGTATGAGCGGATCTATAAGGAAAAAGGGCTCTCATGCAAACAGATCGGAAATCGTCGCCTCAAAGACCAGAAACCAGTCGTTGAGGGCTTCTTGGCGTGGGCAAATCAAGTCACTCCTGGAGATAATGCTAAACTTAAGAAAGCCATCACATATATCAAAAACCGTCGAGACATTCTTATGATATATCTGGAAGATGGTCGATGCAGCCTGAGCAACAACCTTAGCGAAAATTCAATCCGCCCAGTAACTGTAGGCCGGAAAAACTGGCTCTTTTCAGATACTCCGGAAGGAGCGACAGCTAATTCGCTCTATCTCACCATCATAGAGATGGCAAAGGCGTACGACTTAAATCTATATGAATATGTGAAGTTCTTACTAGAGAATCGTCCCAATAAGGGCATGTCAGATGACGAGATAGCCAAACTTGCTCCTTGGGATAAAACAGTCCAAGAATTTTGTAAGAACAAAATGGAGTAAAATGCTTGCATTTCCGGATCCTAGCAATAGGATCCGGAAATAAGTTTTGGGTCATACCCCGAAACTAGGCGCTTACTTTTGATCCGGTTTGGTGGTACCGTATTAGAGATCCAAAACGGAGCGGAGGCAGTATCGATAGAAAATACGCTCCGTGTCATAAAGAGCCTATGTTAGGGGATATTGGAGAGCAGAACATACCTACCTTGCCTGTGGAAATACGGATATGAGAAAATCTATTGACGGCTTATCTGCAATCGTTCAGCAAAACTTTCAGCTTGATCCTTTTTCCAACAGCCTTTTTCTTTTCTGCAGATGCAAATCTAACCGCATCAAAGCTCTCTTTTGGGAAGGCGACGGATTTGTTTTTTTATATAAGAGACTTGAAAACGGGCGGTATCAATGGCCACGAACACAAGAAGAGGTTCGTTTGATTTCTGACCAGGAGTTCCGCTGGCTCCTGGAGGGGCTATCTATCGATCAGTCCAAAGCTGTAAAAAAAGTATCGCAAAAATTAGTTCTTTAAAGTTCTGAAAGTACCATATTTACTGGATTTTCAGGCGTTTTTATGGTGTAATTATGGCAGTTAAAAAGTAAAGGAACTGTCATAAATGGGACCAATCAGGTGAAAAATCTGGAAAACCGTATCACAGAACTAGAAAAAGAGAACCTTCTTCTTCAAGAAAAGATGGATTTCCTGACAAAAAAACTTTATGGCAGAACTACCGAACAGACATCATCTCTTGGACTTGAGGGACAGATGTCTCTTTTTGATGAAGCAGAAACGTCGGCAGATCCATCGGCATAGAACCAGATTTAAATGATGTCACGTCCTATCGTAGGAGAAAGCACAAAGGGCAGAAGGAAGAACTCCTAAAAGATCTCCCTCATGAAAAAAAAGCTCTGTACCCTTGCAGAGGAAGATCGATTCTGCGAGACGTGTGGAACATCACTCATCTCGGTAGGAGAAGAATTCGTCTGGGCCGAAATCGAGTTCATACCTGCAAAGGTTCGTGTCATCGATTATTACCGAGAGACCTTCGAATGCCGCAAGTGCAGGAAAGAAGGAAAAGAATACATGGAAAAATCCCCTATGCCGTATCCTGTCATCCAGCACTCCTATGCTCCATCAGGAGCAGTTGCATGGGTAAATCCATCATAAATACGAGCTGGCTGTTTCCCCTGTATCGCCAGGAAAAAGAGTGGGAAGCAATTGGAGTGAGCTTAAGCCGTGCAACCATGTCAAACTGGATACTTACCAGCTACCGGAACTGGCTTTCACCAATTGTGGAGCTGCTTTATAAAAAACTATTGGAGCAGGAATACTTACACAACGATGAAACACCGGTGCAAGTGATGAATGAGCCCGGAAGAAAGAATACGACCGATTCTTATATGTGGGTCTACTGTTCCATAAAAGGTGCACAAAATCCAATCCGGCAGTTCGTGTACCAACCAGGGCGAAGTTGAAAATACCCACAATCCCATTTGGAAGGTTTTCACGGATTTATTCATACCGATGCTTACAAAGGATATGAAAAAGTGACTGGTATTACCCGCTGTATCTGTTGGTCTCATCTTAGGAGATATTTTGTAGAAGCACTTCCAAAAGATATCGATCGTCCCGATGCAACACTACCAGCCACCGCGATTAATATATTAACCATCTCTTCAAAATAGAAAATAAATTGTAAGTCCTTTCTCCAGAAGGAAAAAAAGAACAGCGTCTGATACAGGAAAAACCTGTATTGGATGCCTTTTGGTCGTGGATAGAGGAAACCACCCCTAAAGTATTGCCAAGTTCCAAACTTGGAAAAGCATTTACCTATGCATACAATCAGAAAGCAGGACTAATGAATTACCTGCTGGATGGGAACTGCAGCATCTCAAATGACCTGGCCGAAAATAGCATTCGTCCTTTTACAATTGGCAGAAAGAACTGGCTGTTCTCTGGCAGCCCCAAAGGAGCTGAGGCAAGTGCTGGTATATACACCCTGATTGAAACAGCAAAGGCCAATGGGCTGAGTCCTATGAAATACATTCGGTTTATTCTTGGTGATATTCCCGGAACATCGTTCATGGAATATCCTGAATATCTGGAAGAATACATGCTCTGGGATTCGCTGATCCAGAAACTGGCGCATACTATCAGGCGTTCCTATTTCTTATAAAAATCCGTTCTAAAATAAAAAGTCATAATTTATTTCGGGTTTTACACCTCCCTAAGCGGTATGATAAGTTATGCGCAACATGGTAAAACGCTATAGATAGGCTCAATTTATGAGTCCATCCCGATACCGCTTTTCCCCCTGTTGCCAATCCACCCAATTAAGTGGAGCTTATTTCAATCAACCGATCGACAAAAACAATTAGATTAAGGAGGAATTATTTATGGATCCATATATGGGCCAGATTCAGTTATTTCCCTATAACTTTGAACCCAGAGGCTGGATGCTCTGTGATGGAAGATCATTGAAAATCGCTTATTACAACGCGTTATATTCTCTCATAGGCATCACATTTGGAGGCAATGGAACTACCGAGTTTAAGCTGCCGGATTTAAGAAACGCCAATCCCCTCGCCACAACCAACCAGATGAAATATTACATAGCAGTAGAAGGTCTGTATCCGGTGAGACCGTAATTTTACTCTGATTCATGGATAGGAAAGGAGAGAAGATACATGGAAGATTTTTTTGTGGGAGAAATTATAATGGTACCCTATACGTTTGCACCTTACGGAACGCTGTACTGTGATGGTCAGGAGTACCCGGTTCAGGAATACCAGACGCTGTTTTCTTTGCTTGGTTATACATTTGGGGGCAACGGTTCCTCTAAATTTTGTGTGCCTAATCTAAAGGGTTTTGAACCGCACCCTGGTATTCATTATGTGATTGCAATAGATGGTTACTATCCTGAGCGGCCTTAGTCATCTGGCTGGGACCAATCAATAATCACATTTCAACTTCCCGGAAAGGATTGATGAGATAAATATGGGCAAAAATTTGGCTTTGAATGCAGATATAACTGCAAGCAGTTATATCGAACCTTATTCACCTGACAGAGCTGTAAATGGCATTGTCAGTGATCCAACCTCCAGATGGCTGTGTGCTGCGATTCCAGGGTGGCTGTGTGTTGATTTAAAAAAATCCTGCTGGATCGGTCAGTGGACAGTTAAAAGTATTGGGGGCAATGCTGGCTGGCCGGTAAATTATTGTATGACATCATTTTGCCTGGACAGCAGTATAGACGGAAATAATTGGAAAACAGTAGATACTGTATTTGGTAATACAGATAATAACTGTACCCGTATGCTGAGTATCCCGGTATGTGCCAGATATTTCAGATTTAATGCAAATAATGATGGGGGATTACAGGCCAATAAATCAGTAGCGTCCGTCATGGAACTGGAATTGATAGAAAAGGAAGTAGCCGTTCTGACTTCATTAATAATAAAGGATAAGGAAGAGCATACAGCAACCCTGACTCCTGCGTTTCATTCTGATACGCTGTCATATACTACCAATGTAGGATATGATTCAGAACGTATCACAGTGATTCCTGTTGCATCAACTACTAACGCAGCTATTACAGTCAACGGACTGGAATTGATAGAGGGAAAAGCGTCTGTTGATTTGATTACAGGATCAAATAGAATTGAGATTAAGGTAACTTCACCAGACAATTATACAGTGACCTATCTTGTAACTGTAACAAGAGCCAGCAGTCCTTATATGACCTCTGTAAAATTTACCGGAATTCGATTTTCCGGATTTGTGAAGACAACGTATAATTATAATTTAAGCGCTGGTACGCTTACCAGTACTGCAGTTACTCCCACGACGGAAGATTCTGAGGCAGTAGTTGTGATTACCTTAAATGGTGTAGTCTATAATAAAGGTCAGTCAATTCCTCTGAGTATTGGAGATAATCCGATTAATATAGCTGTTACCTCAAAAACAGGAGTTGATAACAGAATTTATGTCTTTAAGGTAAATAAAAAAAATTGAAATGAATAGAGAGTGATAGAATGGTTTTAAAGAAAAAAAAGCGTTTATTAAGCGGAATTCTTATTGCAGCTGTACTAATGTCTTCAATTCCGATGAGTGTATATGCAGACACAGGAGAGATATTAAACGAAAATGACCAGGACGCAAAAACAATTAGTGGCTGGGTTGGAGAAAGCATTGATGGACGGAGTGATCTTTTTGGATCTGACGGTGACCCGGTTAAAAGTTGGTATCAGTACAATATGCAGAATCCTATCGGAAAAAGTTCTCCAGCCGATGTTTTAGACAGCAATGAAAATATTATAGAGTATTGCTCTTATTTCCTGGGCGGAGACAATAGTAAAGGCACTATCCATAAGGATTATATACTTAATAGTACTGGCTATTTTAATTTGACGGCTTCCTGTCAGATGTTTCTTCAATTCCCCGAGGATGCAGCAAAGTTAAAAATAGAAGTGTATGATAATACCACAGGAACGGGAGCTCCGATTAATAGTTCAGTAGCTGCAGCACAATATAAGAGCGGAGAATGGGATACTGTATCAATAAAAGATCTGTATGTAACATCACACGCAAAAATGATTCGGATTATTTTAGAGGCTTACACAAAATTAAACGATTCAAATGACTATGTTGATTTTGATGGTTTAAGTGCAACACTTGGGTCCGCAGCTGCACCTCCTATTATTTCCAATTTAAGTGGCGATTCTGTGACATTTACGGAGGGTGGAGACCCAGTGGCGCTGGATAAAGATAGCGACGTTACAGTTAAGGTAGATTCCGATTTCAGCAGAACTTATGAGAACGGTTTGGTCACTGCCTCCATGACTGCTAACGGTGTTCCAGCAGAAGATGTCTTGGAACTTGCTCAAATAGGTGGCATTACGTTGTCCGGAGACAATGTCCTCTACAGTGTAACACCAATCGGCACGTATTCTGGAGGCACTTCAGGAACTAATTTATCAATTTTGCTGAATTCAAATGCTAATGATACCAGTGTCGCAGCATTAATAAAAGCAATCACCTACAAAAACACCAATACTGTAAAACCCAATACAAAACCAAGAACAGTTATGGTATCAGCAGCAGATAACACCAATGCAACTGAACCCGTCTATACAACTGTTAATGTACAGGGGGTAAACTATGCACCAGTCAGGAAAAGTGGTGTAGGAGCAACTGCCTCAGCAAACTTACCAGTTAAAACTGCATTTACCCTGGATTTGAGTACAATATTTGAGGATCCCGATACAGATTCCATGACCTATAAAGTCAAGATTAATACAGACTCTCAAGTGACAGCAACAAAAAATTATTCATTTACACCTCCTGCCGCAGGCACATACACCCTTGTGTTTACCGCAAATGACGAAACTATTGATTCTGCAGACACCTATACAGTAACACTGACTGTTATTAATACCGCACCAGTCAGAAAAAGTGGGGTGGCATCGTCTGAAACGGAAGATATAACAGTGAATACTGAATTCACCATTGATTTAAGTACAATATTTGAAGATGCGGATGGGGATACTTTAAATTATAAGGTTAGAAAAAATGAACAGCCAGAGGAGATGATTGGTGATAAACCTACCTTCACTCCAGATGCTGTTGGGACGCTAACGCTGGTGTTCAAAGCAAATGACGGAATTGAAGATTCAGAAGATACCTACACCGTAACCTTGAATGTGAAAGCGCCCAATACGCCTCCCACAAGAATATCAGGTGTTAATGCAACCGTAACAGGCAGTGTAGCAGTTAAAAAGACATTTCAGATTAATCTAAATACAATATTTGAGGATATTGACAGCGATAGTTTAACCTATAAGGTAAAAATTAACGGAGGAACGGAAGCGGCCGCAGATGAGAGTTATTCCTATACTCCCGCCTCTGTAGGAACGGATACACTGGTATTTAGAGCAAATGATGGAAAAGCGGACTCCACTGACACCTATACTATAACTCTTTTAGCTGTTAATTCCATCCCAGTCAGGAAAAGCGGTGTAGGAGCTGTCCATTCCGGAAATATCTCAATCAATAACACTTATACGCTTGATTTAAGTACAATATTTGAAGATGAGAACAAGGACACTCTCAGCTATAAAGTAAAAGTAAACGAGGAAGCCGAAAAGGAAGCTGATGAGAGCTATTCCTTCATACCGACAATAGTTGGATCGTATACACTGGTATTTAAGGCCAATGACGGAATTAGTGATTCAACTGATATTTACACCGTAACTCTCAATGTGAAAGCGCCAAATACCGCTCCCGAAAGAAAGAGCGGAGTAGAAGATACGGTAACATACGAAGAACCAGTTAATACTAAAATTATTGTCACCTTAATGCATATGTTTCAGGATGCAGACGGTGATCCTCTTACCTACAAGGTAAAGGTTGATGATGGACCTGAAGTGACAGCAGACAATATCTTTTCTTATAAGCCTGCCACTACAGGTACCCATACTTTGGTCTTTAAAGCAAATGACGGAATGGTAGATTCCACAGAAACCTATACAATAATCTTTAATGCTACAAAAGACCCTGTCCAATCAATTGCAGCACCTGATCCTATTATAGGAATTACCAACGGTACAGCAAAAACAGCTTCGGCATTGGGGCTTCCCGGAAAGGTAAGTCTTAATACTGAAATGGGGACAATATTGGCTGATGTAGATTGGGATGTAGAAGGCAGTTCCTATGATCCAACCGGTAAGACAGAGCAGAATTTTGATGTGGAAGGAACGGTGATTCTTCCTGATGATGTCTATAATCCAGATGGAATATCCCTTAACGTAACTGTAAATGTAACCGTTAAAGCGGAGGTTTTAGCAGATAAGGTTCTGGAGAGCATTGCTCCATTACCTCCTGTTACAGCAATCCCAAATGGTTCAGCCAAAACGGCCTCAGATCTAAATCTGCCTGAGCGTGTGACTCTTGTAACAGATCAGGGAGATGTATCTGCTGATGTAACCTGGGCAGTAGCTTTAAGCTCCTATGATCCAGATCAGAAAACGGCACAGACCTTCGAGGTAGAGGGAACCGTGAGTCTTCCGGCCAGAGTGGTTAATCCCAACACAGTATCCCTTAATATTACAATTGAGGTAACCGTGGATGCACAATCAACGACTGATAAAATTCTGGAAAGAATTAATCCTCTGTCTTCTATAAAAGGAATTACAAACGGAACGGCCAAAACAGTCACAGCTCTCGGGATACCAGCCAGAGTCACGCTTGTAACCGATGCCGGAAATGTTCAGGCTGATGTGATATGGGATTTGGATTCCAGTTCCTATGATCCCAACATTAGTGAAGAACAAACATTTTCTGTTGAAGGAATTGTGGAATTGCCAGACCACGTTATTAATCCTAACGGTATTCCATTGGAAGTAACCATCAATCTGACGGTTATGGAAGAAGAGGCAGAACAGGAGTATTATACACTCCGAATCAAAGTGACAAAAAGGCCGGATAAAGTCAGCTATACATTGGGAGAAGACCTGGATACACAGGGTCTTGAAGTAACTGAATATCAGAAAGCCAGTCCCTCCAATGCGGTCAGAAAAACAGCTTTATCAGAAGGGCAGTATGATCTGGAATACAATCTTACCGGAACAGGAACCCGGACAGTTAAGGTTATATATTATGCAGCTGACAGGTATGGGAATGAGAAAGAGTTCACAGATGATTTCACAGTCACAGTAAAAGCGCTTCCTAGAGACGATAGTGATGACGATGACGACAGAGAGACCACAGAGCCTGGAAAACGAACTGGCGGAGACAATGAGCATTACTATCCAGGAAGCTGGCAATCAGATGAAAATGGCTGGAAGATAATCGGAAAAGATGGTAGCCGACCGGTAAAACGTTGGGTGTATACGGACTGGAAAGGAAGAAATGACTGGTATTTCTTTGATGAAAACGGATATATGGTAACTGGCTGGTTTGAATACAAAGGAAGTGTGTATTATTTAAATCCGGTTAGTGACGGGAAAAAGGGATATATGTATACCGGCTGGAACTTGATTGATGGAAAATGGTACTATTTCAGTGAGGCAGCAGATGTTACCAAAGGTTCCATGCTCAAAGATACCATAACACCTGACGGACATCGGGTAGGACCCAATGGAGAACGTATTTCTTAATACCATAACATTTAAAAAGCCCATACACTATTTATTTCGTAATAGATTATGAAATTCCCCATATGCAAAAAAAGAAAGAGCGCATGCAGCATAAAAACAGCCTGTTTGCGCCCTTTCTTTTGCTGTATAATGAAAAATATTATTATTGCTATATTTTTCCATAAATAGTAAAATAAATAAAAATACATGAAATTTAATGCGTGATCGGCAACGGATCCGGGGGAAGAATTAAACAATTAATGAAAGAAAAATACAAGAAGAACAGAAAAGCCCTGTTATTTTTAATTCTGTCAGTCTGTCTGATATCAGGTTTGGTAAGCATCCGGAATCCATATATTTCTTATCCTATAGCGAATGGTTTTTTAAACCTGTCAGAAGAAAATTTGGAGAAGAAGGCTGTTCAGTTAAATGGTGTATGGAAATTTTATGAAGGTACATTAGAAGATACCGGCTCACAGACAGCAGTCAGCATAGAGGTTCCTGGATCCTGGCGGGGAAAGTTAATAAACGGAAAAAAGTTGGGTAAGCATGGCATAGGCGTATATGAACTGCGTGTAAAATTACCCTCTCCCGGTGAATATTGTATGGAGCTTAACTATGTTTCCAGTGCATATGAACTTTACATAAATGATAAAAAAATTGTTGAGAATGGAAAAATTGGAGCTGATAAGGATTCAGAAATTTCCAGTTGGGCTCCTCAGTTTGTTTACTTCCATGCAGATCAAAACGATCTCGTAATTAAAATTAAGGTATCCAATTTTCATTGTAACAATGGGGGAATTGTCCTTCCTGCCTATATTGGGAAACAGGTTCCTTTGTTTCGTTTCCACCTTATTAACCTGATGAAAAACATTGGATTTATAGGAATTCTGGCCGGAATGGCGTGCTATTTGTATGTTTTTAACTGGTGCCTGAATAAAAAAGCCCAGTCTGTTTACCTCTGGATTTTTTGTATTTCTGTGTTAATTTCTGCATCTATTATAGATGGCGAGAGTCTGGTCAGTATTTTTCCTTTTCTCACCATTGATGCAGTTTTAAAGACAGAGTATGTGTCATTTATGGTTCAGATCACCGCCATACAGTATTTTCTGTGGAGAATGTATCCGGAGCTGGGGAAAACTCACCCATTCCGCTTTTTAAAGATTTTAGATTTATTCTATACTGCCATTCTTATTTGTCTGCCGACTATGCCGGTTTTGTATGACGATATGGTATTCATACCAATTCTATTTGTAAATGCGCTATGCTATTTTTTAAAGATTAACAGGGCGTTCCAGTTGAAAAAGCCCAGCGCCGGGCCTGTTTTCCTGGGATATTGTGTATATATTGTGTCATGTGTCCTGCAGATTGTGGATATCCAGCATAATATCGATGTAAAATTCTTAAGGGATTTTAATTTCTACTATTTTGGAGTACTTTTTTTCCTTCTTAGTCAGGGATATGTTCTGGCAGTCAATGTAGAGGATACCTTCCGCCAGTCGGAACTTGCCCATGAGATGGAGATTGCTTCTTTGCAGGCTCAAATTTCCCCTCACTTCCTATTTAATATTCTCCACAACATATATTGCCTTATGGACACCAATGTGAACATGGCAAAAAATATGCTCATGAGCCTGTCAGATTTTCTAAGGGTAAAATACAGGTTCGATTATAGAACCTATACTCTTTATCAGTTAAAGGAAGAGCTGGATTTGGTAAATGCATATGTGGAACTGGAAAATGTAAGAATGAACGGTGCCTTAAAGCTTGAGATTAATTCACCGGCTGAACTCCTCTCAAATGACATTCTTCCACTGACCATTCAACCGTTGGTGGAAAATTCCATCAAGCACGGATATAAGTCTGGTGAACTGAATATTCTGATACGGGTGGTGGAGGCTGATGACAGGTTGGTAATCAGTGTAGAGGATGACGGCAGGGGAATTAGCCCGGAAACGCTTGAGACCATTTATAAAAGCAACACTCCAAAAAGCAGCACTCCAAAAAGCAGCACCTCAAAAAGCGGTGTTGGGATCAGCAATATCAATTACCGGCTTAACATATGTTTTCAAAGCAGACTGTTTATTGAAAGTCAGGGCTTAAAGGGAACGAAAATCAGTTTTCAGATTCCAAAGAGGGGGTAATGTGCAGGTATGCAGGTTGTAATCATTGATGATGAAAAAAATTCAATTGAATATCTTACGGAATTGCTGAAGAAAAAAGAGGAATTTACTCTGGCTGGGGCTTTTTCTGATTCCAGAGAGGGACTGGCATATTTATTAAAGCACCCCTGTGACCTGCTATTTTTGGATATAGACATGCCTGGAATTAATGGCATGTACATTGCAGAGCAAATCAGCAGCCTTTACCCCAAGACTAAGATTTGCTTTGTAACTGCTTATAATGGTTATGCAGCTAAGGCATTTGAACTGAATGCAGTGGACTATCTGCTAAAGCCTTATTCGAAAGAACGGCTTTATAAATGCCTGAATAAATTAGAGACTACCACCACCGGACAAAATGTATACCAGGAGATCAGCGGGCAGTATGATTATAATTTAGATATGATCTGCGGGTTTAACGAGGAAGACATTGTTCTGATACCGGCGGCTGATATATTTTATATAGAAGCGTTACAGGGGATTTGTATGATACATACCAGGGATCACGTATTCCGTGGAAATAAAACACTGAATTTTTATGAGGAGAAGCTGAAGAAGAATTCATTTTTCCGCACTCATAAATGCTATCTGGCTAATTTATCCAGAGCAGATCGGTTTCGGCCGCGGATTAACTATACCTATGATATGTATTTTAAGGACATTTCCGATGTGATACTGGTTAGTCGGAATAAGGTAAAAGAACTGAAACAATATTTCAATTAATTCAGGAGGAAAATACGATGGGTGAAAAAGTCAGAGTAAGTGAGCTAAAGGCAGGAGATATCCTTTTACTGGAGCCGAATAACGAAAAGATATCTAAAATTATTGCCTGGGTAACCAGATCAGAAGTAAGCCATACCGCATTAAGCTGCGGGCCGGACAAGCCTGTAGGAACCGTAATTGAGGAAACGCCCCCCAATGCACTTGAGGACACCATCCTTACCAGAACAGCAAGGACCGCCTATGTGATGCGGTTAAATCCAGGGAATAGCAATTGCCAGCCAGTCATGGACATTGCAGCCCGCTATGTCAGTGAGAAGCTGCCCTATGCACATGCCCAGCTTCCGTTTATCGGCCTTTATTGTATCGCTAACAACATGTTGGGTGATACAGGGCTTCAGGGCCTTGTAACAAGGATTGTGAAGCTTTCCATGGGTATTCTGATGGAACTTGAAGATGCCTTAATATACAAGGGCAGAGAAGCGATGATGTGCTCCCAGTTTGCTTATCATTGTTATAAGGAAGCAGGAGACGAGTATGAGATTCAATTAAAGGGTACTCCAGGATTTCCTTTGCTTGATCGGATTATTGAAATCATACAAAAAGATCCTTCCAGCTATAACAGCCGTATATTTCAGTCAGATGTGGAAAACAGCCCTGTATCCGATGAAAATGTGGATGAAGCAATTGACCAGCTATATGAAGCGCTCAGTAATAATCAGAATGAAGAGGAACTTTCTGCTTCTTATGAACTGCCGGATGACCTTATTATAGAAGTAACTCGTTTCTGTATTCAATTCGTTAAGACATTTTCCAATGAAACAGACCGTGGCAACGAGGATGCAGTATCTTATCTGCAAAAGTTAAAGGATATGTATGAGTACTTCATCTCTCCGGGAGACCTGTTAAAGAATACCTTGAACTTAACCTGTATTGGCACGGTCGATTACCAGGGATACCAGGGTTAATGTGTGTTCTGATAACCCTGATAAACCGTTTATCCACCCCGATTTACCAGTTGTGACTGTTTTTTGCATCTTAAGGATATCTACCCTCCTATGGAAAATTAGCAGATATAATTTAGCCAGTTGATAGTTACAAATCAGCTGGCTTTTTTTGTGCAGGAAAACCACACAAAATAGCCGTTTCAGGAAGGCGGGGGAATGAAATGGATTATGAAAAAACCAGACAATGGCTGGATGATCACGGCGTAATACTGGAAGAAAGCTTCTATACTGCATTAAATAATCTGGCCAAAGATTATAAGAAAACAAATGATTTAAGGCTTCTCGAGGAAGTCTATCAGAAACTGGGAGTGAATAAGCAGGCTGTTTCCTGGTGGAAAAATCACCCATGCAGCACCCAGACAAGGCAGTCCAAGATACAGTTGATCGCCTCTTGTGCGGAAATTTTTCATTTAACAGCAGACGAAACCGAGCTTCTGGCTAATAAGGCAGGTCTTTCACTAAACAGTGATCATGATTTTAGCGGGTATTTCAGACAATTGTTAAATGGCAGGAGAGGAAGGTGCAAGTCCATCTGTGATGCGGCAAACGTCAGTGAACGAATGCTGCAATACATTAAACGACATAAACAGCCGTCAAAGGAAACATTACTGGCGATTGCCATTTCTCTTGGTCTTGGAATGGATGAAATACAGCATCTGCTGAAAAAAGCGGGATACGCGTTGTCTGCATCTCTTCCCAATGATGCAGTTGTCTGCTGGTTCCTTTCTGGTGACAGAAAGACGGACGGAACGGTTCCAGTGCTGTTTCATATTAATGAAGTGCTAGACGAGCTTAAACTCCCTCTTCTCATGACGAGGCTTAAAAGCTCGTGAGTATAATAGTACAGAAAAATAGAACTCTTTTTTTCAGCCGGACTTAGTGCCGGCTTATTGAAGTTGGACTATCAATAAATAGATATATAGCATTATATATGTGAAAAATCTGACGAGATTCAAAGTGTGTGCGATAAATTGAAAAATTATCAGGAAAACCTTTATAATTAATATCAATTATGTCGACAATATAAGATTGATGGCAATCGCATATCTAGTGCCAGACTGATATGGACAGGGCATATGTAGTACTTCTTTTAAAAAGATCATAGATTAAAAGATTAAATTGGCTAAAATTAAGTGAAAAATGTCGAATAATGCGATAAAATTCACTTTTCAAACACTTAGAAAGGACTTATATTGATTACAAGAAAAGCAGAAGAAGGAGGGGGTATCTTTATGACAGATGCTGAGAAACTGCGGATTGTAGAGATGGAGAATGAGAAGCTGATGGAAGAAAATTCGAGACTCCATAAAGTGATTGAAAGGTTGAATCAGACGCTGAACAGATTGATCGGACGTTACATAAGTACTGACAAAATCGCCTGACAGGGGGATGGCTAAGGAGTGCAGGGGGGCACTCCCGGAATGTCCCTGTCAGGGATCAATCCCCTTAGGGGATTCACCCTGATCACTTATATTTAATCCTTTGTTTTTACGTACCATTTCCCAAATTGTCTGGTGCATCCATTCAATGGTTTTATTCAGTTTTTCATTTTCAATCTCCAGTTCGGTGATGCGGTCTCCCATTCGGGCAATGATTTCCCGGTTATTATTCACTTTGTGAGGCACAAGAATGCGCTTTACATAGGGAGACGATGAAGCAATGATTTGAGAGGAAAGTAATTCGTCCCTTTCTTCACAGGACAAATCCATGAAAGCCTGATAGCTGATGGACAACGCAAGCATGTCCACCTTGCACTTTGGGCATACCGCATTCCTCTCCAGCTGATAATAACCATAATACCCGCATTTGGAACAATAGTACACGGACAGTTCTCTCATTGGTCTCCTCCTTTTTTTATAGATTGATAAACAATCTACTCCTATATGTATAACGTTAAATCGACAAAAATATAACGCAAAAACAGAAATATCGATAAAAAAATTACTATTTAGGCATTTTGTATAGTTACAACTCTTATAATTGTTAAAAACAAATAAAAGCCCGCAGCTGTTACACTGCGGGCTTTTTGGCAATTGAACGGATGTTTCATTTATAAAGGTGTTCTATTTACTGAATAATACCATTTACATCAACAACATAAACTTTTTCATTGGTGTCTTTGAAATCTCTGAAGCCTGCGCCAAGCTCTGGTTTTGCTGTGGACTTAGATGTGGAGGAAGCTTTCTGAAGAACACCGTTGGTATTCACCAGATAGTTTTTGCCGTTAAGAGCGAATGAAGCAACTCTTAAATCCGCATCAGCCTGTTTTCTTAAACCATACTCGTAAAGAGTATCGTCAAGAATACCATGGAAGCCCTGACCTTTCTTGCTTCCAGAAGTTACAAAGTACCAAATCTGATTGTCGCCTGAATCTTCATTCGTAATGGACTGTTTTCCAGTGTTGATCACGCCGTTGTCTGCGAAATAGAAGTTTGCAGTATTTCCGTCTTCCAGATTAACAACCTTAAGACCGGTCTGCATTTCACCTTTTGTATTAAATCCATATTTCTGGGAGTTTACAGTGAATAATTCAATACCCTTTTTCGCAAAGTAAGGAGCACCGTTTTTAAAGAAGAACCAGTGCTGTTCGCCTTCTGCGCTGATGCCCTCGATGCCTTCGATTTCTCTCCAGCCATCGACTCTTGCACCGCTCTCATCGTAGTACTGATAGCCTGCTGCGGAAGTCTTGTTGTCAGTATTTTCGGCCGCTTCTGAAGGAGTTGCTGTTACAGGAAGTTTGTACCAGCCGGTCTGCATTTCGCCATTTACAAAGGTGAAGTAAGAACCGTTAATTTTTTTATCTACCTGATCTTTAACCATAACGCCGTCTTTGTCAAAATAGTACCAAGCATTTGTATGGTCGGAATCTTCTTTCGCACTTTCAAGCTCAAACCAGCCTGTTTTCTGCGCGCCGTCATTTTCGTTACCCAGGTAATAAGTAGAACCAGCGATTTCTACCTTGCCAGTAAGCATCTGACCCTGTTCGTCAAAATAATACCAGTTGTCATTGATCTTCTGCCATTTGGAAACGACTTCTTTTCCGTCTTTTCCGTAATAATGCCAGTAATTTTCCGGTGAATCAGGGGAGTCCCAGTAGCTGTCGTTGGTAACAGAAACCCAGTAATTGGATACTCTCTTTCCACTCTCGTCTACATAGTACTCATCAACTTTCTGACCGACAGCGATTTCGCCATCCTCATTTAAGTAATACCAGTCTTCTCCGTACTTCTTCCAGGAATCAGTGGCGTAGTAATCACCCTCCTCATAGAATTTCCATGTACCGTTTTCTTCTACCCAGCCAGTTGCTTTGGCATAGACAGTAGAGGCTGTGTTTAAGATGCCCATCTGTGGGGCAGCTGCAGTTAATATACCGGCAGCGGATAATACAGCCATCAATTTAATTTGCTTTTTCATAAATATGTTCTCTCCTTTTTTGCAGTAAGTGTTATCGTGGCCGAAAATCCATAGTTGCATTACTCTGCGATTATAACGTAAACCAACGGAACAAAGAAAGTGTGGTTTGATGGCAGATATGGAAGGAGCTAACAGAACAGGAGAAAAGTTGTTGACAGGCAGGGGTTACCCGGAATGCGCCAAAACGCTGTAAAGCAGAGAGCACCGGCAGTTGCCTGTAAAATAAGGCTGAGCGGGGAAACAAAGGTTACATAACTGGTAAAGTTGCCAAAGAAAGCATGTTTTTTGGAAAAATGGAAGCTTTTAGAAAGTAAGAAAACTTTAATAGGAAAATAAAGTACGGTGTGGTATAATCACAGACAGATAATTACCATTCCTTAATAAAGGAGAAAATAACATGAGAATGAAAATATCCAATTATATAGCCCAGAGGCTGGTGGAGCTTGGGATCTCCCAGGTGTTTACGGTAACAGGAGGAGGTGCCATGCATTTAAACGATGCATTGGGACATCAGGAAGGGCTTACCTGTCTCTATAATCATCATGAGCAGGCATGCGCCATTGCTGCCGAATCCTACGCCAGAATCAAAGGCCAGATTGCCGCTGTCTGTGTGACAACAGGCCCGGGGGGTACCAATGCCATAACCGGAGTGTTAGGCGGCTGGCTGGATTCCATTCCCATGCTGATTCTGTCAGGACAGGTTCGCTACGATACCACAGCCAGATGGTCCGGCGTAGGAATCCGTGCCATGGGAGATCAGGAATTTGACATCACAAAAGCAGTTGACTGCATGACCAAATACAGCGAGATGGTGATTGATCCCATGCGAATCCGATACTGTCTGGAAAAGGCAGTTTATCTTGCGTATTCCGGCCGTCCGGGACCTGCCTGGTTAGATATCCCTCTGAATGTTCAGGGCGCTTACGTAGAAACCGGCGATCTCATTGGCTTTGACCCGGAAGATTATGAAAATGGGGGAGACGGCTGGATTTCTGTCAGTGATGCTAAGATAACTGAGGACGAGAGCGGCCTTGGAGAAAAACGTCAGATACTGCCTCCAAAACCGGATAAGAATACAGTACGTGAGGTCCTTTTAAAGATAAAAGCTGCCTCCCGTCCCGTGATTAACGCAGGCAATGGTATTCGTATCGGACAGGCCCATGACGTATTTATGCGTGTGGTAGAAAAGCTGGGAATTCCGGTTGTAACCGGCTGGAACAGCGAGGACTGCATGTATGATGACCATCCGCTCTACACCGGCAGAGGTGGTGGAATGGGAGACCGTCCCGGTAATTTTGCCATTCAAAACAGTGATCTGGTGCTTTCCCTTGCCAGCCGTTTAAGCATCCGTCAGGTTGGATATAATTTTGCAACCTGGGCCAGAGAAGCGTATGTGATTGTAAATGATATTGATCCCGAGGAGTTAAAGAAACCATCGGTACATTCCGATATGAGGATCCATGCAGATGTGAAAGATCTGCTGGCAGTGATGGAAGATCTTCTGGATCACGAATTTATGGCAACCAGGGAGGATCCTCTCTTTCAAGGTGGAACAGGAATTGAATCCCTTACCTGGAATGAGACATGCCGCATGTGGAAAGAGACCTATCCAGTGGTTCTTCCAAAGCATTACAGCCAGGATGGACACAAGGAAGTAAACATTTATGCATTTATAAAGGAACTGAGCTCCCGCATTCCTGAAAACAGGATTACCGTGGTTGGCAATGGATCTGCTTGTGTGGTAGGTGGTCATGCTTATGTAATAAAGCCCGGTCAGCGTTTTATTTCCAATTCCGCAGTGGCATCCATGGGATATGATCTGCCTGCAGCCATTGGTATTTCCAAGGCCGATCCGGGAGAAGACATTATTCTGGTAACAGGAGACGGAAGTATACAGATGAATCTGCAGGAACTGCAGACGATTATACATCATCGCCTTCCCATTAAGATATTTGTAATTAATAACGGAGGTTATCATTCTATTCGTCAGACCCAGAAGAATTATTTTGGAGAACCGCTTGTGGGAATCGGAGATGACAGCAGAGATTTAAGCTTCCCCGACATGGAGAAACTTTCTGCTGCATACGGATATCCCTATGTCAGTGCCCGCCACAACGGTGAGATTGACCAGGCACTACTTCGCACCCTGTCTTTAAACGGACCGGTGATTTGTGAAGTATTTGTAAGCAGAGATCAGAATTTTGAACCCAAATCGGCTGCAAAGCGGCTTCCAGATGGAACCATGGTTTCTCCTCCCTTAGAGGATTTGTCTCCGTTCCTTTCCGAGGAAGAGATGGACCGAAATATGATTATTCCCAGGATCAGGGACTAGATTTTTATACAGGGAGGAAATAAGGTGAACGTTGTTGTAACAGGAGCGACCAGCTTCCTGGGAAGAGCTGTGGCGAACCGCCTATTAGAGCAGGGCAGCAGGGTATATGCGGTGGTTCGCCCCGGTTCGGAGAATTTAAGATATCTTCCGTCAGATCAAGAAAGTCTGGTAATAATTGAACGGGAACTGGGTGAGCTTGATACACTGGATCAGGTAATTGATGAACCTTGTCAGGCCTTTTACCATTTTGGCTGGGATGGATCCGGAAGTGAGAACCGGATGAAACGGGAAGTCCAGCAGAAGAATGTGGTGGCTGCTTTAAAGGCATTAGAGGGAGCCAGGCGTTTAGGCTGCAGCCGTTTTCTCTTTAGCGGTTCCCAGGCAGAATACGGAATTCACAAAGGCCCCCTTTCTGAGGGAACTGACTGCAGCCCGGTTTCTGAATACGGAAAGGCAAAGCTGGACTTTTTAAAACTGGCAACAGAGAAGACGAACCAGTGGCAGCAGGAAGGGATATCTTCCATGGAGTATATCCATGCACGAATTTTCAGCGTATACGGACCGGGAGATCATCCCTGGTCTCTGGTGGAAAGCTGTTTAAGGGCATTTGGAAGAGGAGAATACATTTCTCTTGGGGAATGCACCCAAATGTGGAATTTTTTATATCTGGAGGATTGTGTCCGGGCGCTGATACTTTTAATGGAACAGGAAAAAGAATCGGTTTCCGGAATTTATAATGTAGCAGCGCCGGAACGGGAAACAAAGCCCTTGCGGGAATACATACGACAGATGTATGAAACCATGGGATATCATGGCAGCTACAGCTACGGAAGAAGACGTCCCAATGCAGAGGGACTTGCAAATCTGATTCCGGACATAAGTAAGCTGGAGAAAAACACTTTATTTTCCCCTCTTGTAAGCTTTTCTGAGGGAGTGAAGAAGACCTGCGTCTATTAAAAAGGGATTGACATGGAGGAAATTTTGTGGTATGAGAGATAGGATTTGTATTGTATGCGGACAGGATCTTGATGGGCAGCCTTTGATGACGCTGGATCACATGCCGGCTTCAGCCCAGGATATTCCGGGTATGGAGGATCTGGCAGAGGACAGAGGAATCAGTTTAAATCTGCATCAGTGCAGCTGCTGCGGTCTGGTTCAGTTTGATTGTGAACCTGTACCATATTATAAGGACGTTATCCGGTCAGGCGGATTTAGCACTACTATGGTGGAGCTAAGAAAACGCCAGTACCGGCATTTTATTGATTTCTGCCACCTGGAAGGGAAAAGACTGATTGAGGCTGGCTGCGGTCAGGGAGAATTTCTTTCTGTTCTTTCCCAGTTTCCCGTTACTGCATGCGGGATTGAGCACAGGGAGAGCCTGGTCTCACTTGGAAAAGAAAAAGGACTGAACGTCTGGAAACAGTTTGCAGGGGTGGGAGAGATGCTTAAATCTCCCGATGGAAGCACCAGTGGCCCTTATAATGGATTTTTGTCCTTTAACTATCTGGAACATCAGCCGGACCCGGTGGGGATGCTTTGCTGCATTGCAGATAATTTAACAGATGATGGCGTGGGACTGATTACCGTGCCCAGCCTTGAATATATTCTGGAATACGATGGCTACTACGAACTGATCCGGGATCATATCGCTTATTATACCTTTGACACGCTTCGTTTTGCAGCGGATCAGGCCGGTTTCGAAGTGCTTGAAGAGGAGATGGTTAACCGGGACACCCTGTCCGTGATTGTCAGAAAGAAAAAGACTGTAAAAGAGAACGCGGGAAGGAAAAATCCCGACAGACTGGATGTCTCCGGTCTGCTTAAAAGCCGGGTGATCATCGATGAGGAACTGAAACGTCTGGTTGATGAATTAGAGTCAGAAGGAAAAAGTCTTGGGATCTGGGGAGCCAGTCATCAGGGATTTACCCTGGCATCCACAACGGTAATCGGGAATTTCGCCAGATATATCATTGATTCAGCACCCTTTAAGCAGGGGCGGTTTGCACCTGCTTCCCATTTGCCTATTGTGGCACCGGATCACTTCCTTACGGATCCGGTAGATGCTATTTTAATCGTGGCACCAGGCTATACAGAAGAGATCGCTAAATCCATTGTGGAAAAATTTGGACGGAATGTGGAGATTTTAGCGTTGAAATCCAATCATTTGGAAAGGATATAAGAAAAAAGTATGAAAGCATTTGTTTTAGTTGAACCGGGAGTCGTTGGCTGGCATGATGCGCCGGAGCCGGAGCTTACGCCTTATGGGGCCATTCTTCGCCCAGTTGCTGTGACACCCTGCTCCTCTGACGTTCATACCGTTTACGGCGGAGGTTCAAGAAAAGCACCGAATCTTATTTTAGGCCATGAATGTGTGGCGGAGATTTTAAAAACCGGAGATCTGGTAAAAGATTTTAAGCCTGGAGAAATTGTTGCAGTTCCTGCCATTACACCCGACTGGAGAGCCATGGGCATTCAGGAAGGGAATTATAAGCATGCATCTGCTCCGTTTTCCGGTCATCAGCTGGGCAAATCCATTCCCGGCGTATTTGCGGAACGTTTCCTGATCCCGGATGCGGATACCACACTGGCAAAGATTCCTGAGGGAGTTACGCTGGAACAGGCGCTGATGTGTGTGGACGTAGTGACCACCGGTTTTACCGGAGCGGAATATGCAGATATTCAGTTTGGCGACACGGTAGTGGTTATGGGAATTGGTCCCATTGGTCTGATGGCCATTGAGGGCGCCAGACATTTGGGGGCAGCCCGGATCATCGCAGTGGGAACCAGACCTGTCTGTACCAGCCTTGCCCTGGAATATGGGGCGACTGAGGTTTTAAGCTATAAAAACGGCAACATCGTTGATCAGGTGATGGAACGGACCGGAGGTCTGGGCGCCGATGGCGTTATCATCTGCGGAGGCGGTGATGAGGTATTTACCCAGGCTGTTGATATGGCCAGATATGGAATTGGAACCATTTCCAACGTAAATTATTTCGGAGGTACCGGAAGTCTTGCGTTCCCTAAGTTTTCCGGAGGCAGGGGTATGGCTGGGAAAACCATTCATACAGAACTGGCAAAAGGCGGCAGAATCCGGATAGAACGCCTCTTAAAGATGATACAGTACGGCAGAATTAATCCCCAGAAGCTGGTGACCCATCACCTTTTTGGACTGGATGAAGTGGAGACTGCGCTCCAGATGATGAAAGAAAAACCTGCAGATTTAGTAAAAGTGATGGTTAAGACAGATGGGAAGTGAACAGATGAAAACAATAAGCATTGTAGTTCCCTGTTATAATGAAGAAGAAAACGTAGAAGCCATGTATCAGGCCATATCAGGCGTTTTTAAAAGGGAATTAAACAAATACCGTTATGAACTGATTTTTATTGATAATGATTCCGCGGACAGGACCAGGGAGATCATACGTAATTTATGCTCAAAGGACCAGGGGGTAAAGGGAATCTTTAATGCGAAAAATTTTGGACAGTTCAACTCCCCATACTATGCCATGCTTCAGTCCGGCGGCGACTGTACGATTTTGATGGCGGCAGATTTTCAGGACCCGGTGGAGATGATTCCCAGATACGTAAAGGAATGGGAAGACGGCTATAAAATCGTAATCGGTATTAAAAAGTCCAGCAAAGAAAGTAAGATCATGTACTGGCTGAGAAGCTGTTACTATAAGATGATTAAAAAACTCTCCGATGTGGAGCAGATTGAACATTTTACCGGATTCGGGCTTTATGATAAGACATTTATCAAGGTTTTAAGGCAGCTTGATGATCCCACTCCATTCCTTCGGGGAATTGTGGCAGAGCTTGGTTTTAAAAGAAAAGAAATCCCTTATGAGCAGCCCAAAAGACGGGCTGGAAAAACCAGCAATAACTTTTTCAAACTCTATGATGCGGCGATGTTAAGTGTTACTTCTTACACAAAGGTAGGACTTCGTCTGGCAACGATTTTCGGAAGCATCTGCTCTTTTGCCAGTATGATGGTTGCCCTGGTTTATCTGATCATGAAGCTGATCTACTGGGACCGTTTCCCTGCCGGAATGGCACCTCTCCTCATTGGCATGTGCTTTTTAGGATCCGTTCAGATATTCTTTATTGGTCTTGTGGGTGAGTACATTCTTTCCATCAATGCCCGTATTATGAAACGTCCACTTGTGATTGAAGAAGAGCGGATTAATTTTACCTGCGGTGCACAGGAAGATACAGATGAGGACCTGCTTCTTATGGCAGCCTCCATGGAGGATGGGAATCAGAGATGAAATATAAGATAGATGTTATGAGGATCCGGGACAATTCCATCGTACTAAACGGCTGGGTGATCGGAAGAACTCCGGAAGAAGAGGTACAGCTCCAGGTGCTTGACGAGCAGGATACCCCTGTGGAATTTAAATACGTACCGGTACGCAGAGACGATGTAAGCCAGATTTATTTTAAGAAGACGGTTGAGAAAGATCTTGGATTTGACATCCGGATTCCATATGTCAGGGACAGTAAAAAAGACCGGACTCTGGTGATTAAATGTGAAAACAAATCAGTGGCGGTAAAGCTGAATGCAGATATTATTGAAAAGCAGAACAGTTCTTCCCACAAAAAGTCAGCAAAATTAAAGAGTATGATGAATAAGCAGACCCTGCAGTCAGCCATGGATTTTCTTGTGGAAAACGGACTCAAAGCCTTTGTCATTAAATCCAGACATAAACTTCAGGGCATTGACAGCGATTACGATTATCCGGAATGGGTATCCCTTACAAAAACAACAGAGGAAGAGCTGGCACAGCAGAAAGAGACCGTATTTGACTATATGCCAAGACTTTCCGTTGTCATACCTGCTTACAAAACACCAGAACGTTTCCTTTCTGCAATGCTTGATTCTCTTCTTGCCCAGACCTATACAAACTGGGAGGTCTGTGTGGCTGACGGAAGTCCAAAGGGAGAAGGTGTGGAGCGGGTATTAAAGCGCTACGCCATGAAGGATGAAAGGTTCCGTTATGTGATACTGGGAGAAAACAAGGGCATTTCCGGCAATACCAATGCTGCCATTGAGATGGCTACCGGTGATTTCATTGTTCTCGCAGATCATGACGACACTCTGGCACCTGACGCACTGTTTGAATGTGTCAAGGCCATTAATCAGGATCCTGAGATTGATGTGGTTTATACCGATGAAGATAAGCTCGATATCGACGGAGGGGAATTGTTTGAGCCTCATTTCAAACCTGACTTCAATCCGGATTTATTAACCAGTGTCAACTATATCTGCCATTTGTTTGTGGTAAACCATGAACTGCTTCTGGAAGTAGGATTATTTAAGGAAGAGTTTGACGGAGCTCAGGATTATGATTTTATCTTACGGTGTACAGAGAAGGCCAGGAAAATCTACCATATTCCTAAAGCACTTTATCACTGGCGGTGCCATCAGGATTCAACAGCAAGTAATCCGGAAAGCAAACTCTATGCCTTTGAAGCCGGTGCCAGAGCCGTGAAAGCCCATTATGACCGGCTGGGAATCCCTGTAAAGTCTGTTGAAAAGGGGATAGACTACGGCATCTACCGCACAACATTTGAAATTACAGGAGATCCTCTGGTATCTGTGATTATTCCAAACAAGGACCACAGTGCAGACCTGGATTTATGCATGCGTTCCCTGATAGAAAAATCAACTTATAAAAATCTGGAATTCATTGTAGTGGAAAATAACAGTGCCGATCCGGCAACATTTGCCTACTATGAAAAGATTCAGAAAGAATTTGAATTTGTTCATGTTGTAACATGGGAAAGAGAATTCAATTATTCTGCCATTAATAATTTTGGTGTTACGTTTGCAAAGGGAGAGTACCTTTTGTTCTTAAATAACGATACGGAACTGATCAATCCCGAGAGTATTGAAGAGATGTTAGGATACTGCCAGAGAGAGGATGTAGGAATTACGGGAGTGAGGCTTCTGTATTCCGATGATACCATTCAGCATGCCGGAGTCGTTGTCGGATTCGGCGGAATCGCAGGCCATACCTTTATTGGTCTTCATAAAGCGGAGAGCAGCTATTTCAATCAGGCCATGTGCGCAAGAAATTACAGTGCGGTTACCGCTGCCTGTATGATGAGCAAGCGGTCCCTGTTTGATCAAGTGGGAGGGTTTTCCGAAGATCTGGCGGTTGCATTTAATGACATTGATTACTGTATGAAGATTCGTTCCTTAAATAAACTGGTTGTTTACGCACCCTATGCCCTGTTCTACCATTATGAGTCAAAGTCCAGAGGACTGGAGGACACCCCAGAAAAGGTGGAACGCTTCAACAGGGAGATTAAGAAATTTTCAGAAAAATGGCCGGATATTTTACGGGACGGTGATCCTTACTATAACCCCAATTTAACTCTTCGCAAATCCAATTTTGCACTGAGGGATTTAAAGAAAGAGAAAATAGGGGAACCCTATCAGTTAGAGGTTTAAGATGCAAAAGAAAGTAACAATCATTATTCCCAATTATAACGGGTTAAAATTTATGGAACCCTGTTTTAAGGCCTTAAGAGCTCAAAGTGATCAGAACTTTGAGCTTCTTGTGGTGGATAACGGTTCCACTGACGGCAGTGTAAAATGGCTGGAAGACCATCAGATTCCGTCCATATTTTTAGAAGAAAACACAGGATTTTCCGGTGCCGTCAATATCGGAATCCGTGAATCCGTGACCCCCTATGTCATACTACTAAACAATGATACAGAACCTCAGCCGGATTACGTAAAAGAGATGGTAAAAGCCATCGAGCGTTCTCCTAAGATATTCTCCGTCAGCAGTAAGATGATTCAGCTTTACCATAAAGGTCTCATGGATGATGCCGGAGATATGTACAGCGTATTAGGCTGGGCCTATCAACGGGGGGTGGGACAAAAGAGCAGCGGGTATAATAAAGCCTGCCGTGTATTTTCTGCCTGTGCTGGCGCGGCCATCTACCGGAGAGAAGTTTTTGACAAGATCGGAGGCTTTGATGAGGACCATTTCGCATATCTGGAGGATATCGACGTGGGGTATCGGGCAAAGATCTGCGGCTATGAAAACTGGTATTGTCCCAAAGCTGTGGTATACCATGTGGGGAGCGGAACCAGCGGTTCCAAATACAATTCCTTTAAAGTAAAGCTGGCTGCAAGAAATAATCTCTATCTGAATTATAAAAATATGCCTCTGCTGCAATTAATACTGAACTTTCTTCCCATTCTCGCCGGAATGGCAGTTAAATATATGTTTTTCCGTCGGATTGGCTTTGCTTCTGATTATAGAGAAGGAGTGAAGGAAGGGCTGAAAACTTTGAAAAAAACAAAGAAAGTCAGGTTTCAAATGTCCCGCCTTGGTAATTATATAAGAATTGAGGGAGAGCTGATTTTGGGCACATTTCTCTATGTTTGGGAATTTATGAAAAGGAAACTAAAAATTGACAGGTCAATTTAAGAATATTTTAATGGCATCATATTGACATATCATGTATAATAAACGGGAAATTATCATGGAAGAGTATGGAGTCATGCAAGTAGGAAGGTTTTGCTGCTATGATTAAAGATAATCAAAAAAAATTTAATGGGTTTCATGTAGTACTAGATGGACTGGTCATAATTTTGTCTTATGTGATTGCCTGGCTGCTTCTTTTACTGGGTAACTGGTTATTCAGCCCCTATAAGCAGGTTCTGCCACCTCAGTACTATTTTGCGGCGCTTCTCCTGATTTTGCCGACTTATCTGCTCCTCTACGGCATTTTCCAGCTGTATGCACCGAAGCGGGTTCAGGAAAGGCGATACGAGTTTACTAATATTTTAAAAGCCAACGTGCTGGGGCTTCTGCTTTTTACCCTCAGTCTGTTCCTGGTTAAGAAAAACCCGTATTTCAGTGAGTTTTCTACCAGAATGGTATTCTATTTCTTTGCTGCCAATGTCATATTGGAGACCGCGGAGCGAAATTTAATTCGTATGGCCCTTCATTCCATGCGTACCAAAGGATACAATCAGAAGCATATTCTTCTGATTGGGTACAGTCGCGCAGCGGAAGGTTTTATTGAGCGGGTGCGTATGAATCCTGAATGGGGCTATCAGATCAAAGGAATTCTTGATAATAAGAAAGAGTGGGGTTATGAGTTTAAAGGAATTCATGTCATAGGAAAGGTAAGTGATTTAGATGAGATACTTGCCCTCAATTCCCTTGACGAAATTGCGATCACCCTAAGCATCAGCGAATATGCGAATTTAGAACGGATTGTGGCTTCCTGTGAGAAATCAGGAGTTCACACAAAATTTATACCTGATTATAATAATATGATTCCCACAAGGCCTTACATCGAAGACCTCCAGGGGCTTCCAGTGGTCAATATCCGGCGAGTGCCGCTGACTGACCCGGTAAACGCCATGTTAAAACGGGCGGTAGACATATTTGGGGCAGCCTTTGCTCTTTTGGTGTTTTCGCCGATTATGCTTCTTACTGCCATATTAATTAAGCTTACTGCTCCCGGTCCTCTTATCTATAAACAGGAGAGAGTCGGGCTTCACAACCGGTCATTTCATATGTTCAAATTCCGGTCCATGGTGGTACAGGCTCCTTCAGAAGAAAAGATGAAGTGGACTACAAAACACGATTCCAGAGTTACCCCGGTGGGGCGTTTTATCAGAAAGACCAGTATCGATGAGATGCCGCAGTTTCTTAATGTGTTAAGGGGAGATATGAGTCTGGTGGGTCCAAGACCCGAGCGTCCTCTTTTTGTAGAAAAATTTAAAGAGGAAATTCCTAGGTACATGATTAAGCATCAGGTACGCCCCGGAATCACAGGATGGGCTCAGGTAAACGGGCTTCGGGGAGACACTTCCATTACAAAACGGATTGAACATGATCTTTATTATATTGAAAACTGGACACTGGGATTTGATATTAAGATCCTGTTCCTAACTATGTTCAAGGGGTTTATTAATAAAAATGCGTACTGATATCGGATACGACACAATTAGGATGAGGATAAGTAAATGAGAAATGATTTTGATGATGAATTAAACCGTGAAAGCACAAGAAAAGAAAGACGCGGTTCTGATTCGAAGCCAGATTCTGCCAGCAGCAGCGGGCAGCCTATGTTTAAGGGACAATCATCAGCAGGCAGACAGCAGGCATCGGCAGGCACAACACGCAGACAGCCGGAAGATGCGGCCAGGCCCCAAAGGACTGGTACAAGGCAGCCGGATGAAAACAGGGCCAGAACGGCCATGGAACAGGAAAACCGTAGAAGCCGTGCCGCGAAAGAGGAAGGAAGAACTCCCGCGAGAGATCAGATCGTGATTGGAGACGGTGCTTCCAGACAACAGCCAAGGATTTCTCCTCAGGAGAAGGCCGCTGCAGCCAGCCGGTTAGCTGCTCATACAGAAAAGAAGAGACGGATCCGTAAATTCATAATCCTTGCAGTTGCAGAAATATTTACTCTCGCACTTATTTTCTCCTATGCATATGTGGCGAGACTCATGGGTTCCATCCAGAAGCCCGATAATTTTAATGCAAATCAGGTACGTAACGAAGTGATGACTGCAGACCAGAAGAAACATATGACTGGATATCGCACGATCGCAGTATTTGGTGTTGACAGCCGTGATGGCAATGTAAGTAAAGGAACCAATGCCGATGTTATTATGCTTTGTAATATAAACAGAGGTACTGGAGAAATAAAAATTGTATCCATTTTCCGTGATACATATTTAAACATCAATGAAGGAAATACTTATAATAAAATTAATGCAGCCTATGCAAACGGCGGTGCTGCCCAGGCACTTGCAGCGATTAACAGAAACTTAGATTTAGATGTCACAGAGTATGTGACCTTCAACTGGAAGTCTGTAGCAGATGGAATTAACATGTTAGACGGCGTGGATATCGATATCAGCAAGGCAGAATTTCGTTATATCAACTCCTTTATTACAGAGACTGTTGAGAAAACCGGAGTCCCATCCGTTCATTTAAAATCAGCTGGTCTCAATCATTTAGACGGTGTTCAGGCTGTGGCCTACGCCAGACTCAGAAAGATGGATACAGACTTTGCAAGAACAGAGCGTCAGCGTCTTGTAATTCAGAAATCCTTTGAAAAGGCAAAGAAAGCGGATCTGGGACTGCTTAACAGGATTCTTCTTATGGAAGTTGACCAGATCGGCTCTAATTTAACATTCAGTGATTTTACTGAACTGTTATTAGATATTGGTAAATATCACATTGGTGAAACAGGCGGCTTCCCATATGCCCGTGGAGATATGACCATAGGTAAAAAAGGTGACTGTGTAATACCTCAGACATTGGAAACAAACGTGGCACAGCTGCATAAATTCCTTTTTGACAAGGACAGCTATGAACCCTCCGATATGGTGAAAAAGATCAGTGCCAAGATTGCGGCTGATTCCGGCATGTATAAGCAGGGAACAAGCGTGGATCATGTGCCTACTGATAAGGGGTATGATGGCGAAGACAAAACCAAACCGGCGGTAAAAGAGACGAAGAGTACAGAGGCAGAAGAGACCAGCAAAGAGGAAACTGTGGAAGCCACTGACGAATTCGGAAACCCTGTAAAGACGACTGAAAGCTCTGAAAACGTCACAGGTCCCACAAAAGAAACCAAGCCTTCAGAAACCACCAAAGGCACTGGGAAACCAGGAGAAACAAAACCAACCACCTCAGGAACCACTGAGACAACTACTGCATCGGCAGGACCTGGAACCAGCGAGACAACCAAGGCATCTGTTCCCGAGGAAACAACGACGACAGGCCCTGGTGAAACTCCTACGAAACAGCAGTCCGGTACGGCTCCCACCACAGCAGCAACAGCTCCAGGGGGTAATACAGATACAGTTGTAGTTCCTGCACCTCCAGTCAATTAAATTTAAAATAAAATTCAAAATCCCTGCACACAGCGCTTTACATAAAAGCTCTTTATGCAGGGATTTTTTCAATTCACATATTCAATATAGATTTATCACAGAATGGTCACATTTCATTGGTAGACTTTGTTTATCAGATGAGATAACAAACATACATGAAAGGAGATTGATGTTATGTATGACGAAAATGACAATATTGAAACAGGCCGGGTAAACCCGGAAGCCAATAAAGAAGAAACCGTAACAACCAATTTTATAATGAGAGATCCCGAACCGGAAAAGGAACAGTCTCAGAACACCATTCCCCATTATCAGGAATACCGTTATCAGAGAACACCGGACCAGACCCCTTATGAGGAAGAAGGAAAGAAACGGAAAAAAGGCAATTTCGGAAAAAAGGCAGCAGCAGTTGTTGGAAGTGCTCTGGTCTTTGGAATCGTTGCCGGCAGCACCATTGTGGGAATTAACTGGGCAGCAGGCTCCTATGCTCAAAATAAATCAGTAGAGATAAGCCGTGCGGAAACCCTTCCCACAACACCAGCAAACAACTCACTTCCAGCTTCCAATACATCCAGTATTTCCACAATCAATGACGTTTCTCCTATCGTTGACAAAGCGATGCCATCGGTCGTTGCCATAACAAGCAAGGTGGTCTATGAAAGCCAGACATGGTTTGGCCCCATGCAGCAGGAGGGAGAAGGGAGCGGTTCCGGAATTGTTGTTGGCAAAAACGACGATGAGCTTTTAATTGTCACCAACAACCACGTAGTTCAGGGAGCCAAGGAGTTAAAAGTCACCTTTATCGACCAGACAGCTGTAGATGCAGCCATTAAAGGAACTGACGCAGACAGTGACTTAGCAGTGATAGCAGTTCCATTAAAAAATATCTCTTCTGACACATTATCCAAAATAGCCATTGCCTCACTTGGAAAATCCGAAACATTAAAAGTAGGTCAGGGCGTTATTGCCATCGGTAATGCACTTGGATACGGCCAGTCCGTAACAGTAGGTTATATCAGTGCACTTGACCGTGCTGTACAAACAGAAGACGGAACAAACCGTGATCTGCTTCAGACCGATGCAGCCATTAACCCAGGTAACAGCGGCGGTGCACTTTTAAATATGCAGGGAGAAGTAATTGGCATCAACTCAGCTAAATATTCCTCTACAGAAGTAGAAGGTATGGGATACGCCATTCCCATCTCCAAAGCCCAGACAATCATAGACGGTCTGATCACCAGGAAGACCAGAACTCAGGTTGCAGACAATGATCAGGGCTATTTAGGAATCCAGTGCAAGAACATTGACTCCACCACCAGCCAGCAGCTGGGCATGCCTCAGGGTGTATTTATCTACAAAATTGTAGAAGGCGGAGCAGCTTCCCAGTCAGATCTTCGTGAAAAAGACATTATCACCAAATTCGACGGACAGGGAATCAAAACCTATGATGACTTAACAAGCATGCTTAAATACTATGCAGGAGGAACAAAAGTATCTCTGACTGTACAGTCTCTTGATAACGGCCAGTATGTAGAACGAAACGTTGACATCACTTTAGGCAAAAAACCAGCAGACGCCAATCAGCAATAACAAATAAAAAATCAGACTCCCGGAATCCTCAGAGGAATTCCGGGAGTTTTTCATTTCATTAAAAAACTCTAAACTGTCTGTCTCCTCTTGTACGACTCTTTTAAATGCTTTATAATAATCTGATATACAGTATAGAATTACAGACAAAAGGAGATTATACTTTGAACGATAAAGATTTTCTGGAGGAGAAGATGGAAGACAATAAGATCCAAAACTCTGATATGGATAAAGAAGTAAAAGAAGACGAATCAGAATACGAAAAAATCTGTTACGTATGCCGCAGACCGGAAAGCAAGGCAGGTTCCATGGTATCCATGCCAGGAGGCATGAATTTATGCCACGACTGTATGCAGAAAGCCTTTGATTCCGTCACTCAGGGAGGTCTCGACCTAAGCAAGCTCCCCGGAATGCCCTACATGAACTTGAACCTCAACGATCTGGGAAGCCTAAACAAAGATCTGGAGATTCCAAAGAAACAAAAGATAAAAAAAAGATCCGACAAAGAGCCCAAAAAGCAGCTGGAGCGAAAAGACATCCCAGCCCCTCATACCGTCCGTCAGAAGCTTGACGAATACATCATTGGCCAGGAGCAGGCGAAAAAAGCCATATCCGTAGCGGTCTACAATCACTATAAGCGTGTATACCTTGCAGACACAGTTCAAAATGACGAAGATGCCGTCCAGATTGAGAAATCCAACATTCTCATGATCGGACCAACCGGCAGTGGCAAGACCTATCTGGTAAAAACACTGGCCAGACTCTTAGACGTCCCCCTTGCAATCGCAGATGCCACCTCCTTAACAGAGGCCGGATACATTGGCGATGACATTGAAAGTGTAGTTTCAAAACTTCTATCTGCCGCAGATAACGATGTTGAGCGGGCAGAACGAGGAATCATCTTCATCGATGAAATCGATAAAATTGCAAAAAAGAAGAATACCAGCAGCAGAGATGTAAGCGGCGAGTCCGTTCAGCAGGAACTATTAAAGCTACTGGAAGGAAGCACTGTGGAAGTACCTGTAGGCGCAAACCAGAAGAATGCCATGACCCCCATGACAACTGTATGCACCGAGAACATCCTGTTCATCTGCGGCGGTGCCTTCCCTGATCTGGAAGATATCATTAAAGAGCGTCTCAAAGAAAAGACCTCTATAGGATTTTCCTCCGAATTAAAAGACAAGTACGACAAGGATGCCAACATACTCTCCCGTGTAACCAACGAAGACTTAAAAAAATTCGGTATGATACCCGAGTTTCTCGGACGACTCCCCATCACAGTCACCCTGGAAAGCTTAACCAAAGAACTATTAGTCCGGGTATTAAACGAGCCAAGGAATGCCATATTAAAACAGTACCAGAAGCTTTTGGAACTGGACGAGGTAAAACTGGTATTTGAAGACGATGCCTTGGAGTGGATTGCCGAGGAGGCACTGAAAAAAAAGACCGGTGCAAGAGCCCTCCGTGCCATCATAGAGAGCTTCATGCTGGACATCATGTATGAGATCCCCAAAGACCCCAACATCGGTTCCGTGATCATCACCAGAGCTTACTTAGACAAAAACGGAGGCCCTCTCATCCAGATGAGAGGATAGAAGAAAGGAGAGTGAAACATGCTATATATCGGTATCATAGGTATCCTTGCGGCTCTCGACTTATTCATCAAGCAGGCCATAGAACAGCAAAACGAATCAGACTTCCCCAAAGAATTACAGAAAAGCGGCGGTAAGATCCTTTTATACAAGAATCACAATCCCGGTTTTTCCTTTGGCTATTTAAAAGACCACCCGGAACTTGTTTCCATGATTCCCCTGGCAGTAGCCTCCTTCATCGGAGGAATGCTGGCATGTCTCTTAAAAAGCAAAGGAAAAACAGCAGAAAAGCTGGCCTTTTCCATCGCTCTCGGAGGCGCAATCAGCAATCTGTACGACCGTCTGGTCCGTCATTACGTAGTAGACTATTTCAGTATTCAATACGGCAAACTGAAAAAAGTGGTCTTTAACCTGGGAGATTTCTTCATCTTTCTAGGCGCCGGCCTCATTATCATCATTGAAACCATACGTGCATTCAAAGAGCGCTAAACCAAAAAAAACGGCTGTCTTCTTGACACAGCCGTTTTTCTATTGTACAATCATTCATAAAATATAAAAAACAGGAGTTGATTTTTTTGGATTCGAGTGACTATATACAGTTGCTTATGTTAGTTTTATTAGTTTCATTATCAGCATTTTTCTCATCCGCTGAGACAGCACTTACGACGGTGAACCGGATCAGGGTCAGAACTCTGGCAGAAGCAGGCAACAAGAATGCCATTACGCTTACAAAGATACTGGAAAACCAGGGCAAGATGCTCAGCGCAATTCTCGTTGGAAACAATGTGGCAAATTTAACCGCCTCTTCTTTGTCCACCACACTTGTCATGAGTATATGGGGAAATAAGGCGATCAGCATTGGAACCGGCATTCTGACCCTCGTAATATTGGTTTTTGGTGAAATTTCCCCTAAAACCATTTCAACCTTATATTCCGAAACGATTGCTTTAAAATATGCAAAAATCGTCTACGCATTTATGACAATTATGACACCAGTCATCTACGTAGTACACATCCTTTCCTCCAGTTTTTTGCGTTTCATTCACGTGAACCCCAACAAAAAGCAGGATTCCATTACAGAAGACGAACTGAGAACCATCGTAGATGTAAGCCATGAAGAAGGTGTAATTGAATCAGAAGAAAGAAAGATGATCAACAATGTATTTGATTTCGGTGATTCCGTAGCCAGGGATATCATGATCCCTCGTATTGACATGACCTTAGTAGATGTAAATGCCACATACGAAGAGCTGATCGATATTTTCCGTGAAGAGATGTACACCAGAATTCCTGTGTACGAAGAAACCAATGACAATGTAATTGGAATCATCAACATGAAAGACCTACTTTTAACCGACAACAGTACGGATTTCAATATCCGCAATTTCCTAAGAGAGCCTCTCTATACATATGAGTACAAAAAAACAGCTGAACTCATGATAGAGATGCGCCAGACCTGCAACAATGTGGTTATCGTCCTGGACGAATATGGAGCCACAGCCGGCATGATCACTCTGGAAGATTTACTGGAGGAGATTGTAGGAGAGATTCGGGACGAATACGATGAAGACGAAGAGAACGACCTGGTAGAAGTAGCCCCCCAGGAATATCTTGTGGAAGGCTCCATGAAACTTGACGACCTAAACGACAGACTTAATCTTGAACTGGAATCAGAGGACTACGATTCCATAGCCGGATTAATCATCGGACTTTTAGACCGTCTACCCGAGCAGGGAGAAGAAGTAGTTTGTAATGATATCAGGCTTGTAGTGGAATCTCTGGACAAAAATCGAATTGATAAAGTGAGAATGTATCTGGGGGTTGATGAAACAGGACAGACCAAGAGGGACTGAGACGGAGTTTCGGCGGGAGAACTTCTAAGACCGGACAGGCACAAAAAACATGGGATCGGAAACACTTCACCCGAATTTCTGAAAGAAATTCGCGCTCAGGGTTTCCTCGGAAATTGGCTTTGAAGCCAATTTCCGCCCATGTTTTTTGCACCTCTCCGGCCTAAGAAGTTCTAACCCCGCCTCCAAACCGTCTCCGCCCCTCTTGCTCTGTCCCGTTTCCCTCGACGCCACAGAAACCACCACTGTAAAAAAACTCCACCACGTCTTCAATCTTAACGAAGTACAGGTGCTTATTATCTCATCTGGTCTGCGACGATTATTCCAGATGGAGAAACAAAGTTGAACAGAAAATGAGGAGTCCGGTTCCCGGATAAAGCGATTTGTGGAGGGTGTCGATAGGTGTTAGGGAGAGGAAGTGCAAAAATGAGGACAAAAAACGGACTCACAAAGTCCGTTTTTTAGGCGCCCTGAGTCGGGTTTTCATCAAGAAAACCCGACGAATGGTGCCGGTGTCCTTATTTTTGTGCTTTCTCGCCCTTACACCTATCCCGCCCGAAACCATGAGCGTATCCGGGGACCGGACTCCTCATTTTCCGCCAGCCCCCCATTGTCCTCCATCTCTAAACTCATCTTCCCCACTAACTAAGCATCCCCCCCGCAGTCCCACTAGCTGCGCAGATCGCCATGGTAGTCAGTATCTGATTCATCGACCCGTTAATCCCTCTGTTCAGCATAAAGGAAACTGCCAGCAGCACAAGGAAATACAAAAGACCCAGTAACAGGCCCCAGAAGAATCTCCTCTGCTTTATGCTCTTCCCCATGAGAATCCCTCCAAAGAGACAGGTGATAACGTAAACTGCATTGACACCCAGCCGGATCTGACCTTCCTTCAGCCGGAATCTATAAAGCGCTAAGGCCAGGATCACCAGCAGGACTCCGGTCAATATGTAGGTGACAAGCAGATTTCTAAGTGTGACCTGAAGCTTTGATTTTTCCATGTTTTTTCTCCTTATGTCTTGTCTTCTGGTTCAGTATATTCGTCCATCAGGGAGGATATTCGAATATATTGGCGGTTGAAAAAAATGTTTCGCCACCTCCCTGAGGGGGCAATTCATCTTGCACTGGTTAAAAACATGTGGTATAATCTCAAAGAATTAGGCAAATACAGGAGGTGTAAGTTTATGAAACACGTTAAAACATTAAGTTCCAGTACATTAAAAGAATCTATGAAAAAAGGCGGCTGCGGTGAGTGCCAGACTTCCTGTCAGTCAGCTTGTAAAACATCCTGTACAGTAGGTAACCAGAGCTGCGAGAACAGCAATCGCTAGTATAAAACTGTATAGTACAGCCATAAGGCAGATAAGCACATGCCCCTGCGGTCGTTAGACGGTAGGGGTTGCTTCGCTTGTCTGCTAAATATGATTACGGGTTTAAATCTTAATTAAGGAGAATACAAGTGATCCATCAATATATTAATAATGGCTTCCATATTATTATGGATGTCAACAGCGGGTCTGTTCATTCGGTTGATCCGGTTATGTATGATGCTGTGAAGATTGCAGCACCGCTGGTGCCGGATATGGAGAAGGCCGCAGCGCTTCCAAAGGAAGTGGAAGAGAAAGTGCTTTTGGGGCTTTTAAGTACCTATGAAGAGACTGAGGTAAGAGAGGCTCTGGAAGAAATTCAGTTTCTGATCGACGAAGGGGAACTGTTTACCAAGGATATTTACCATGATTATGTGGTTGATTTTAAAAAGAGAAAGACAGTTGTGAAGGCTCTTTGCTTACATATTGCTCATGACTGCAACCTTGCATGCAAGTACTGCTTTGCGGAAGAAGGGGAGTATCATGGACGCCGTGCACTGATGTCATTTGAGATTGGTAAGAAGGCACTGGATTTTCTGATTGCGAATTCCGGCAACCGTAAGAATCTGGAAGTGGACTTTTTTGGTGGCGAACCGCTGATGAACTGGGACGTTGTAAAGCAGCTGGTTGAATACGGGCGCTCAAAAGAGAAAGAATATAATAAGAACTTTCGTTTTACCATGACTACTAACGGCGTGCTTTTAAATGATGAGATTATGGAATACTGTAATGGGGAAATGAGCAATGTGGTGTTAAGCCTTGATGGACGGAAGGATGTCAATGATCAGATGCGGCCATTCCGGAATGGGAAGGGAAGCTATGAGCTGATTGTTCCTAAATTTCAGAAATTTGCAAAAATGAGAGGGGAAAAGGATTATTATATCCGGGGTACGTTTACACGGAATAATATGGATTTCTCAAAAGATGTTCTGGAGTTTGCGGATCTGGGGTTTGAGAGCATGTCCATTGAGCCGGTTGTGGCTCAGGATGAAGAGGATTATTCCATCAGACAGGAGGATATTCCCGCTATTTTAGAGGAGTATGATAAGCTGGCTGTTGAGTATATTAAGAGACAGAAGGAAGGAAGAGGATTTAATTTCTTCCACTTTAATATTGATCTGACTCAGGGACCCTGTGTGGCTAAGAGATTGTCTGGCTGCGGTTCAGGGACCGAGTATCTGGCGGTTACGCCATGGGGTGATTTCTATCCATGCCACCAATTTGTCGGAGAAGAAGAATTTCTTCTGGGCAATGTAGATACAGGTGTGACAAACACACAGATCCGCGATGAATTTAAACTTTGCAATGTTTATGCAAAAGACAAATGCCGGGATTGCTTCGCAAGGTTTTATTGCAGCGGGGGCTGTGCAGCTAACTCCTATAATTTTCATGGAAGCATTACAGATGCGTATGATACTGGTTGCGAGATGCAGAAGAAGCGGATTGAGTGTGCGATCATGATTAAGGCAGCATTGGCTGAAGAATAAGACTGAAAGTTCCAGCTTTCAGACTTAAACTTGTTTTATTCCAAAAGTGAAGGAGAAAAGTCATGAAAAGTAACAAAGGCAAGGGCCTGTTAGGGCTGATTTTTGCACTGGTGATGGTTGGTTTATTCGGTTATTTTGGATATACTACCATGGGTGACATTAAGCTAGGACTTGATCTGGCGGGGGGCGTCAGCATTACCTATCAGGCAAAAGAAGAAAAACCAAGTGAAGAGGACATGAAGGATACCATCTACAAGCTGCAGCAGAGAGTTCAAAACTACAGCACTGAGGCAGAGGTATATCAGGAGGGTGACAACCGTATTAACGTTGATATCCCAGGCGTATCAGATGCCAATGCAATTCTTGAAGAACTTGGAAAACCTGGTTCCTTAACATTTACAGATGAAGCTGGAAAAGTTATTTTAAATGGTAATCAGGTGTCCACTGCAAAACCTGTTATTACTGAAACTAACGGCATCAAGCAATATATGGTGGATTTAACGTTTACTGATGACGGAAAAAAGGTATTTGGCGATGCGACCACTGCTAACGTTGGGAAACGAATTGCGATTATCTATGACGGAAAGATGTACTCAAACCCCGTTGTTCAGGAACCAATTACCCAGGGTCAGTGCCAGATCAGCGGAATGAGCTCTTATGAAGAAGCGGAAACACTGGCTTCTACCATTCGCATTGGATCTCTTTCTCTTGAGCTGGAAGAATTACGTTCCAATGTAGTGGGTGCAAAACTGGGACAGGAAGCCATCAATACCAGCTTAAAAGCAGGTGTTATCGGATTTGCAATTGTGGCTGTATTTATGATTCTTGTTTATTTGCTTCCGGGAGTTGCTTCCGTTATCGCACTGTCTATTTATGTAGGCGTAATCTTGATTTTGTTAGAGGCGTTTGAGGTAACTCTTACTCTTCCTGGTATTGCGGGTATTATTCTGTCCATTGGTATGGCGGTGGATGCAAACGTAATTATCTTTACCCGTATCAAAGAAGAGATTGGATATGGAAAAAATGTTAAAAGTGCCATCGAGGCTGGCTTTCATAAAGCGTTGTCTGCGATCATCGATGGAAATGTTACAACATTAATTGCAGCAGCTGTATTGTTCTGGAGAGGATCTGGTACAGTAAAAGGCTTTGCTTCCACGCTTGCCATCGGTATTGTACTTTCCATGATAACTGCACTGTTTGTGACAAAGTTTGTATTAAACAGTCTGTTTAAACTGGGATTTGAAAATGAAAAAATGTATGGTATCAAAAAGGATAGAAAGCCCATCGATTTTGTTTCAAAGCGTATGATCTGGTTTTCTGCCTCTCTCATTGTTATTGTTATTGGTCTTGCATGGCTTGGAGTGAATCAGTCCCAGACCGGAAGTATTTTAAATTACAGCATGGAGTTTAAAGGCGGTACTTCTACCAATGTGACATTTAATGAAGACATGAATCTGGAAAAGATCTCAGCCGATGTGGTTCCGGTGGTTGAGCAGATTACCAAAGATGCCGATGTACAGACTCAGAAGGTAGCAGGTTCAAACGAAGTTATTATTAAAACAAGAACATTAACTGTGGATGAAAGAGAAGCTTTGAATAAATCCATGGTAGAGCATTTTGGAGTAGAATCAGAAAAGATCACTGCAGAGAGCATATCCGGAGCAATCAGCCAGGAAATGAAGCGTGATGCAATTGTGGCTGTTATTATAGCTACCATCTGTATGCTTCTATATATCTGGTTCCGGTTTAAGGATATCCGGTTTGCAAGCAGTGCGGTACTGGCACTGGTTCATGATGTGTTGGTTGTACTTGCTTTTTATGCAATCTTAAAATGGTCTGTAGGCTCTACATTTATTGCCTGCATGCTTACGATTGTAGGTTATTCCATCAATGCCACCATTGTTATTTTTGACCGTATCCGTGAAAACTTAAAGACTCAGAGTAAGCTGGAGCTTGCTGAGATCGTTAACTTAAGTATCACTCAGACATTTACCAGAAGTATTAATACCTCTCTTACCACATTTATCATGGTATTTGTTCTCTATATCATGGGTGTTTCCTCTATTAGGGAGTTTGCCCTTCCACTTATGGTGGGTATTGTATGCGGTACCTATTCTTCCGTATGCATCACAGGATCCCTGTGGTATATTATGACTGTGAATAAGGGTAAAAAGAATTCTGGTGTTAAAGCAACTGCAAAAAAAAGCAAAATATAAAAGTAAGGAATTGTAAATGAACTATAAAATCATTGCAAAAGACGGACGTGCAAAACGGGCGGAAGTGACTACGGTGCATGGAACAATCCAGACACCGGTGTTTATGAATGTGGGAACGGTAGCAGCCATTAAAGGGGCTGTGTCCACCGATGATCTCAGGGAAATTAAAACCCAGGTGGAACTTTCCAATACCTATCATCTTCATGTGCGTACAGGCGACCGGTTAATTAAGGAGTTTGGCGGTCTTCACCAGTTTATGAACTGGGACCGCCCCATTCTTACAGACTCTGGCGGCTTTCAGGTGTTTTCTCTGACTGGTCTCAGGAAGATTAAGGAAGAGGGTGTGTACTTCCAGTCCCATATTGACGGACACAAGATCTTTATGGGTCCGGAAGAGAGCATGCAGATCCAGTCCAATCTGGCATCTACCATTGCTATGGCATTCGATGAATGCCCTCCTCATCCGGCTACCAGGGAATATATGCAAAACAGTGTGGACCGTACCACCAGATGGCTGGAGAGGTGCAGGACAGAGATGGCAAGGTTAAATGAGCTGCCTGATACCATTAATAAAGATCAGCTGCTCTTTGGTATTAATCAGGGCGGTACGTTTGAAGATATCAGGATTGCCCATGCAAAGACCATATCTGCCATGGATCTTGACGGATATGCCCTAGGCGGTCTTGCAGTAGGAGAAAGCCACTCGGAGATGTACCGGATTCTTGATGAAACGGTGCCTTATCTGCCTGAGAATAAGCCCACTTACCTGATGGGAGTGGGGACTCCGGCCAATATCCTGGAGGCTGTGGATCGGGGAGTGGATTTCTTTGACTGTGTTTATCCGTCAAGAAACGGACGGCATGGCCATGTTTATACGAACCATGGAAAATTAAATTTATTTAATTCCAAATTTGAGCTGGATCATAAGCCGATTGAAGAAGGGTGCCAGTGCCCCACCTGCCGTTCCTACAGCAGAGCTTACATCAGGCATTTGTTAAAAGCAAAAGAAATGCTGGGCATGAGATTATGTGTCTTGCATAATCTGTATTTTTATAATACAATGATGGAAGAGATTCGCGAAGCAATCGAGAATCACCGTTATGGAGAGTATAAGGAGAGGAAGCTTTCCGGCATGATGGCCGGTAGTTCCCAGGCATAAGGCCCCCTTTTAGGACAGGCAGACGGCAGATCGATATTTAAGGAGGAAACGGTTATGTTATTAGCAACAGGCGGTACGATGGGCATGGGTTTCTGGGTAATTTACATTGCAGTAATCTTTGGCTTCATGTATTTTATTGCGATCAGACCACAGAAGAAAGAGAAAAAAAGACAGCAGGAGATGTTCTCCAGTATTGCAGTCGGTGACAGTATATTAACCAGCAGCGGATTTTATGGAGTTATTATCGATATGACTGATGATACCGTTATCGTTGAATTTGGCAACAACAAAAACTGCAGAATTCCTATGCAGAAGTCACAAATTGCACAGGTTGAAAAGCCAGAAGCATAAAATTATTACCCGGAAAAGGATTTCTTTTTCCGGGTTTTTTCTATACGGGGTTGACAGGTGCTTTTCTATGAGATATACTTCAAAAGTAAACGGTTCAATAATGAACTATTAAAAGCGTTGTAATAGCTGCCATAGTATACAGTGCGGAAATTTTCTCATATGATTTAGTAAGGGTGTTGTTATGAATGAGTCTATAACCAGTATGCCAGGAGAAAAAATGAGACAGGAAGAAGAGTGCTGTCTGGCATGTTTTGTAAAAATCGATAAGGTATACCAGAAGCTCTGCAGCCAGTCTGTATCGGAATATGGTTTCACTCCCAATGAGATAGTAGTTATGATGTTTCTGGCAAATAGTGAGGGACTGAAAAGTGCTTCGGAGATTGCCCAGTATAGAAATATTTCCAAGGGCCTGATCGCAAGATCTGTTGATTCTCTCAGTGAGAAAGGATATTTAACAGCAGACAGAGATAAAAATGATAGAAGGCTGGTCCGCCTCCAGCTTACGGAGAAAAGCGGGGAAATTGTGGAGCGGATCAGGCGGTGCAGGAAGGAATTTGTGGAAGAACTTCACAGGGAGATTCCCGAAGAAGATCTTAAAATCCTTCACCGCACCGCTTCAATCATGAATCAGAATGTGGAGGGCTTTTTAAATAAATCCACCGTCAAGACCGATGATCTGACCTGTTAAATAGGAATTTTTATAACCCAGGTGATAGACAAGATCTGCTACCTCTTCCGCTTTTCCCAGTCTTCCGGCTGGAATCTCATCGATGAGAGCGATTAACTCATCTTCGCTTAAAAACTGATTCATCTCCGTATCGATGGCTCCGCATGCCACTGCATTGACCTGAATATTACTTGGGGCCAGCTCTTTGGCCAGAGCTTTGGTGAATGCATTAATCCCACCCTTGGTGGCGGAATAGGCTACTTCACAGGATGCACCCGAGACACCCCAGATAGAGGAGATGTTTATGATTTTGCCCTGCTTGCGTTCCAGCATTCCCGGAATTGCCAGCTTGGAACAATGAAAGGCAGAGGTTAAATTGGTCCGTATTATTCGGTCCCAGGCTTCTGTCGTCATATCCTGAAGGAGTCCGATGTAGGAGATCCCTGCATTATTAACCAGTACATCCAGAGAACCAAACTGTTTTTTTATCATCTGAAAGAGTTCCTGGCACTGATTCATATCTCCCATATCACCCATATAGGAAAGGCAGGAGATCTGATAGGACTCCAGTTCCTTCCTGGTCTGCAAAAGGCGGTCTTCATTATGAAGACAGTTAATGACCACATTGTATCCTTTTTTTGCAAATTTGACAGCAATGGCCTTCCCGATTCCACGGGAAGCGCCAGTTACAAGTACTGTTTTTCTAGACATAAAACCACCCTTTCTGTCGTTATGTGATGCTATTATTTTAACAAATTCTGCTTTAAAATGCAACGAGGGCATTGCATACAAAAAGATGGGTGAGATATAATGATTACAAAAGAATCTGTATTACAAAATAAAGAAAGCAGGTAGATAAAATGAATGAGATTTATGACGTTGTGATTATAGGGTCAGGTCCGGCAGGTCTTACTGCTGCAGTATATGGAAAAAGAGCTGAACTAAAGATGGTAGTGATTGAAAAAGAAGTCGCCAGTGGCGGCCAGATTCTCAATACCTACGAAGTCGATAATTATCCGGGGCTTCCCGGAATTAACGGATTTGACCTGGGTATGAAATTTCGGGATCATGCAGAAAAACTGGGAGCAGATTTTGTTACAGACGAAGTGCTTCGTATTGAGGCAGCAGACGGAGAATTTACCGTTGTAGGTCAGGAAAAGTCCTATGTGACAAAATCAGTTATTATCGCAACAGGAGCTCTGTACAGAAAGCTCAGCGTCGTTGGGGAGAAAGAACTGACCGGAATGGGTGTTTCCTATTGTGCAACCTGTGACGGAGCATTTTTCCGAAACAAGGTAGCCGCCGTTGTAGGCGGAGGCGATGTGGCAATCGAAGACGCCATATTCCTTTCCAGAATGTGCAAGAAGGTGTACTTAATTCACAGAAGAGATGAATTGCGTGGAGCAAAGACACTTCAGACACAGTTATTTAATCAGGAGAATGTTGAAATCATCTGGGATACCGTAGTCGAAGAAATAGAAGGCGGAGACCAGGTTGAGTCTCTTACCATAAAGAATTCTAAAACGGAAGAAACAAGCAGACTTTCCGTTGACGGTGTGTTTATTGCAGTGGGAATTAACCCACAGAGCGAAGCCTTTGATAACCTTGTGGAAATGGATCATGGTTACATCAAGGCAGCTGAGGACTGTGAAACCAATGTTCCTGGTATTTTTGCGGCAGGTGATGTTCGGACCAAACAGTTAAGACAGGTATCCACGGCTGTTTCAGACGGAGCCAATGCAATTACAAGCGTAGAGCGTTATCTGACAAGATACGGAAAATAAAACTGATTAAAATAAATCCTCCGATAAGGGTATGTATTGCCTTTACCGGAGGATTTTTTTAACCGTTAAATTCCTGTTTTTCAGATTCATAAGTATCAAAAGGATTTCTGGAAGAAACTGCTTCCTTGTTTTGGCTTCCTGCTTTTTTCTGCGAGGAGGTAGCCTCTGCTTTTAATTGCTGTATCTGCTTGTCTAATTCCTTGATCCTCTTTTCCAGCTCTTTGTATTTCTCACTTTGCTGCAAAGCGAAAGGATTTCTTTCTTTATCCCGCTGCCCCTCCAGTTTCCCCTTTTCCTTATCCAGGGTTTTTATTTGCTGTTTAACATCGTCGGTACTGTCCTGTTCTGGCTGTGTAACAGGGGCTGTTTCAGACGGGAATTGTGGTTGGGATATCCCTATGCTGCTGATATTCATCGTAATGCCTCCTTTTTTCCTGAGATACTATGAATATATAGGGGATATCATAGAGATTCAAGTAAGTTGCATTGAGATGCTGTCTGAATGTTGTGGAATGAGAAAAAGTACGTTTAATCGAAATGTATCGGGAGTTTTTTCAATTTGAACTGTACCATGGTATTTCTCGGCAACCGCCTTTATACTCTGAAGTCCGATTCCGGTACCACTGACGGGCAAAAAAACGTCAGAACGGCTGTTTTTGATTTCAATCATAAAAAAATCGCCTTTTTGAATTGTTTTCAGAGTTAGAAATGGACTGGTCTGATTTCCTGCAATACAGGCCTTAACAGCATTATCTACAGCATTTGAGAATAGGATGCACAAATCCATATCATTGAGCATACAGTTGTCAGGAATTTTCACGGTGCAGTCTACATCGATTCCCTTTTGATGCGCAATTCCCAATTTATTTGTTAACAGGATATTTACTACGGCATTTCCTGTCTGACATGGAAAGGTAAGCTGATCGGATATAGTGGTCAGCTTTCCAAGATATTCCAATGCTTTATCTGCTTCTCCTGTTTTTAAAAAGCCGCCAAGAACGGTCCAGTGACCATTTAAGTCATGCCGGAACGTTCTTGTCATTTCATATCGCATCTGCATTTCCTGGACCGAGTTGGCCTGAGCATTTACCTGCTGCTCCAGAAGCTTATTGCGCATGTGAAGAGCGAAACCTTTCAATAATTCTTTATAAGCAAAAAGAACTGCAAACAGGCACAAATAGGCTGCTATCTGAATGATCAGCATGGTCCAGTCATTTACCTCAGGAGAAATCCTGGTTCCATCAGTACTGACAGTAACTGTGTTTCCATATACTGAAAAAACATGCTGCATAACCAGAAGCACAAAGAGGATTGGCAGCATCAGTATCAGGATATATTGCAGCATGGGAACTTTTCTGTCTTTCAGCCATGTCAGGACAAGGCAATAGGAGAAAAAAACAGTTATCATGACCAACAGACCGCTTATTGCTGTAAGAACCATTGTATAGGGAAACAGGACTGTTATGAGGAGACTTAACAACGACTGAAATATGCCGTTAACAACTTGCATAATGCAGATGGCAAGTATGGATGCAGTTGCGGACATTGCCGGTGCACATTTTAAAGCCAGCCAGCCGAATAAAAAAAGTGCTCCCAGTTCCATAAGGGTAGATAGAGGAAATGCAGCCCGTATGGATATTTCGATTGAAGCCAACAGGTATATGATCAGTATGTAAGAAGCAAAATAATACCATTTTACTTTCTGATTTGAAAATCTGCTGAAAAACCAGACTTCCATACAAGCCAGACAGGCATTTAAAATGCAAAAAAAGTAAATAAAATCAAACCACCTGTTAAACAGTTCCGTAAATGGCATCTATCTGTCTCCTTTCTTCATATAGTTTAACATTGATTCCATGAACGCCTGCATACGTAGTCTTGAAACGGGTATGCTTTCCCCGTTGACCAGTCTTGCCTGGCCATTTTCATATCCGCATACGGCCTTAAGGTTAACAAGATAGCTGCGGTGGCAGCAGAAGAAATCAGGTTCCAGCTGATTTTCCAATGTATTAATCTTAAAGTAGTAGTCGATAATTTCCTGTTTTGTATGAACGAAGATTTTTCTGTTAATTGCTTCGCAGTATAAAATATCCGAGAAAGGGATTGATTTACACCAGGCCCCTTTCTGAATGGTTAAAACGGCTGTTTTTTTATCCTGGACATGTTGAAGAACGCGGGCCATTGTGGATTGAAAGCGCTGACTGTCTAAGGGCTTTAACAGATAATCCGAAGCTTCTACGGAAAAAGCATCATAAACATATTCTTTCAGGACAGTAACAAATATAAGAAAGCTTTCCAAACCGGACTGCCTGATCTGTTTTGCCGCTTCCATACCAGTCATATTTTCCATCTGTATGTCCAGAAATATAATATCATAGAATTCATCACTTTTAAGTAGGTCCTCAGCACAGGAAAATGAATGAACCTCTGCTTTATAACAGGTTTCACTCATATAATCGAATATCCTGTTTCTTAACTCAAGTATCATATTGTCATTATCATCACATACAGCAATATTAATCAAAATCAGTACCTCAGTATCAAATAGTATAAAAAGCCACATTAAGAATACCTTTGATGCTTAAAAAATTCAAGTGGAATGTCGCGAAATGCAATCAGATTGAATTGATATGTCAGGCAAAAAAAATTTAACCATATAATTAACCATGTTTTCTTATATGATTTATCCGGTTGTGAAATACGCTTTAATTGATAGAATTGTTAGTAAGACGCAACTCTTTGCGGCAAAATAATAAGGAGGGAAAATAAGAGATGAAAAGATTACTGGGGAAAACCGGGGCGGTCTGTGTGAGTATTCTGGTCTGCCTTAATATGACAATGGGAATGTCTCTGGCAGACGAACAGGCTACGAAAGACCAGGAGAAGAAAGAAGTCCACATAGAAAACCTCACTCCCTTAAAGGATATTTATAAGGGGAAATTCCTGATTGGAAACATTTATAACAGCTTTAACCTTACGGGAGCGGATAGAGATATGGTACTTCATCATTTCAATGTGGTTACACCGGAAAATATGATGAAACCAGATGCCATGCAGCTGCAAAAAGGCGTATTTACTTTTGAGTCGGCAGATGCCATGACCGGATTCTGCCAGGAGAACGGTTTAAAAACAGTCGGGCATACACTGGCATGGCATAGTCAGACTCCTGACTGGATGAATGCTTCATGCGGACGAGAAGAAGCAATTGGCAGACTGAGAGATCACATTTCAAATGTTGCAGGACATTACAGTGGAAAACTATTATCCTGGGATGTAGTAAACGAAGCCATTCAGGATGGAGCCAGACTTCCAGCAGACGGAAACTGGAAATCCTGTTTACGTGATACTCCCTGGCTAAGAAATATTGGAACTGATTATATAGAACTGGCTTTTCAGTTTGCCCATGAGGCAGATCCCAATGCAAAATTATATTATAACGATTACAATTTAAATGATAACAACAAAGCCGAAATAGCAGCCGCTATGTTTACTGATTTAAAGAAAAAAGGTGTACCCATTGACGGAATCGGTATGCAGGCCCACTACAGTACCACGCTGCCAGTGGCTACGGTAGAACATTCCCTGGAACTGTTTAAAAAGACTGGGGCTGAAATTTCAATAACAGAACTTGATGTAGTAGTCAGTCAGGCGAAGGCAACCGGGCTTACCAAGGAAGAGGAGATCGCTCAGGGGCAGACGTATGCCCAGCTTTTCAGTCTTTATAATCAATATTCGGATGTTATTCAAAGAGTGACGTTTTGGGGCTATGCGGATACACGCAGTTGGAGAAGCTCCAATTTCCCCTGCTTATTTGACGGAAATTACAAAGCTAAAGAAGCTTATTATGCAGTTGCAGATCCTGACGGATATTTAAAAAAACACCCTCTGAAAGAGATTCCAGAGCCAAACACCATAAACGCATTAAAAGGTACACCAGTAATTGATGGAACAGTGGATGAAATTTGGAATCAGGCAAAGGAAGAACCGGTTCGTATTATGACAATGGCCTGGCAGGGCGCAACTGGTACCGTAAAAACACTTTGGGATGAAAAAAATATTTATGTTCTTGTTCGTGTTAAAGATAAAACCTTAAATACTGATAGTAAAAATGCTTATGAGCAGGATTCTGTGGAACTGTTCTTAGATGAAAACAATGACAAATCCTACTATTATCAGGAAGACGACGGGCAGTTTCGCGTATCCTGTAAAAACATGGTGACGTTTGGGAGCAATGGGAAAAGAGAAGGATTCCAGTCATCAGTGAAAGTGACAGAAGATGGATATCTTGTAGAAGCAAAGATTCCACTTACCATCACAGCTGAAAAAGGGAAAGTTATGGGATTTGATGTCCAGATCAATGACAGCAATGAGCGGGGAGAAAGAATCAGCGTAGCAAAATTTAATGATGATTCTGATAATTCCTGGCAGTCAACCGCCCGATGGGGAAATCTTCTTTTAAAAGAGTAAGTAAAAAATGCCTCAGGCTTTACAGGCCTGAGGCATTTTTATATATAAATAGTTTCCTATAATAATTCCGGCTCAATCAATCCGTAAGTGCCGCTTTTTCTTTTATATACCACATTCACTTCATCGGTATCTCCATTGAGGAATACATAGAAGCTGTGTCCAAGAAGTTCCATCTGTACACAGGCTTCTTCCGGATCCATGGGTTTTACAGCAAACTTCTTTGTTTTGACAATTTCCACATCGTCATCGACTGCACTTTCATCTTCCAAAAATGCTGTTGAAAAGGAGGGAGCGTTTAATTTTTTGTCGATTAACTTGTTTTTATATTTTTTCAACTGGCGTTCCAGGATCTCTTCTACCAGATCAATGGAAACGTACATATCATTACTTGATTCTTCAGCTCGAATTATATGTCCTTTCACTGGAATAGTAACTTCAATTTTCTGAATATCTTTCTGCACGCTGAGTCTTACTGTTGCCTCTGTAGCAGGTGCGAAAAAACGGTCCAGTTTTCCAAGCTTGTCCTCAACTGCCTCCCGTAACCCTGCTGTCACCTCAATATTTCTTCCTGTAATTGTAAAACGCATAAGTCATCAGCTCCTTTTTCTTGAGATAGGTATAGTATAGCATATTTATTAGAATAATTCAATCATGTTGTAAAGTATTAAGATAATTTAAGAAAAGATTTTGTATAAAGACTCTTCTTATATTTTATCAATTTATTGAAAAACTATAGATCAGGTTAAAAAAAAGTCAAGGGAAAAATGGATTTTTTCGTCGAAAAAGAAAATTTTATGACAAGTATACAAAAATTAACGTATTTGTCATTGTGATGGGAATGCTGGTATTATGTGGAGAATAAATGTGGATAATGTGGATAACTTGGTGTATAACTGATTTTTTTCGCAAATTCGAGGTTTGGAGGTGGGGATAAAAATGGGGGAAAAATACACAATCCAATGTGGATAATGTGGAAAAGTCGGGAATCGAACAAATTTTTTGTGCAATGTGTCAGGTTAACCATAATTTTAACTTAAATTTGCTGGAGGTTGCCGAAGAAAATGGCAGTACCTGGTAATATAAGGTCAGATTATTACCAGAATGTTAATTTTTTATGAATTCGTTGAATTAAAGGCAGGTTAGTGCTACAATATACAGGATTGTACGGTGTATATTGAAAGATAGAGTAGGAGAATAAATCATGAACTTGGTTCAAAAAATATTTGGAACTCATAGTGAAAGAGAATTGAAAATCATTAATCCCATTGCGGATAAAATAGAATCTCTGCGCCCGACCATGGTTGCACTTACGGATGAGGAATTAAAAAACAACACGAAGCTTTTTAAGGAAAGACTGGCAGCAGGGGAAACTCTTGATGATATCTTGCCTGAAGCGTTCGCAACTGTAAGAGAAGCCGGCAGGCGAGTTCTTAATATGGAACATTTCCGTGTGCAGTTAATCGGTGGTGTAGTTTTACACCAGGGTCGTATCGCGGAGATGAGAACTGGTGAAGGAAAAACTCTTGTATCCACATGTCCGGCGTATTTGAATGCTCTGGCAGGCAACGGTGTACAGATTGTAACCGTTAACGACTATCTGGCAAAGCGTGATGCGGAGTGGATGGGAAGAATCCATGAGTTTCTTGGAATGACAGTAGGCGTTGTACTAAACGACATGAGCTCAGACGAGAGACGTGATGCTTATAACTGTGATATTACCTATGTAACCAACAATGAGCTTGGTTTTGATTATTTAAGAGATAACATGGCCATCTATAAAGAACAGATGGTTTTAAGAAATTTAGATTTCTGTATCATTGATGAGGTTGACTCTGTTTTAATTGATGAGGCCAGAACACCTCTTATCATTTCCGGACAGAGCGGCAAGTCCACAAAGCTCTATGAAGTCTGCGATATTCTTGCGCGCCAGTTAGAAAAGGGCGAAGCTTCCGGCGAGTTTTCCAAGATGGGTGCCATTATGGGAGAAGAAATCACTGAGTCCGGTGATTTTATTGTGGATGAGAAGGACAAGGTTGTTAACTTAACAGAGCAGGGTGTGGAAAAAGTAGAGCAGTTCTTCCATATTGAGAACCTGTCAGATCCACAGAACTTAGAGATCCAGCATAACATCATTCTGGCTCTCCGTGCCAACTATCTGATGTTCCGGGATAAGGATTATGTGGTAAAAGACGATGAAGTTCTCATTGTAGATGAGTTTACAGGACGTATTATGCCAGGCAGACGTTATTCCGACGGTCTTCACCAGGCTATTGAAGCGAAAGAGCATGTGAATGTCCGCAGAGAGAGCAAAACTCTTGCGACCATCACCTTCCAGAACTTCTTTAATAAATACAACAAAAAAGCAGGTATGACGGGTACTGCTCTTACAGAGGAGAAGGAATTCAGAAATACCTATGGAATGGATGCCATTTCAATTCCCACAAACCGTCCCATCGCCCGTATTGACCAGGAAGATGCGGTTTATAAGACGAAAAAGGAAAAATTTGAAGCAGTATGCGACGAAGTGGCCGCTGCTTATGAAAAGGGTCAGCCAGTACTGGTTGGTACCATAACCATTGATACATCTGAGATGTTAAGCGGTATGTTAAAACGCAGAGGCATCCCTCATAAAGTCTTAAATGCAAAGTATCATGAGCTTGAGGCTGAGATTGTAGCTGACGCAGGTGTGCATAAAGCAGTTACCATTGCCACCAACATGGCAGGCCGTGGTACGGATATTAAGCTTGATGATGATTCCAAAGCTGCCGGAGGTCTTAAGATTATAGGTACTGAGCGCCATGAGTCACGCCGTATTGATAACCAGCTGCGTGGTCGTTCCGGCCGTCAGGGAGATCCGGGTGAGTCCAGGTTCTATATCTCTTTGGAAGATGATTTAATGCGTCTGTTTGGTTCCGAACGTCTTGTAGGCATGTTTAATGCACTTGGTGTACCGGAAGGCGAGCAGATTGAGCATAAGATGCTTTCTAATGCTATCGAAAAAGCTCAGATGAAGATTGAGACCAACAACTATGGTATTCGTGAGAATCTTTTAAAATACGATGAGGTCATGAACGAACAGCGTGAAGTCATTTACGCAGAAAGAAGAAAAGTTCTTGACGGAGACAACATGCGTGACGTTGTCTTAAAGATGGTTACTGATATTGTGGAGAATGCTGTGGATCTGTCTATCAGTGACGAACAGACTCCGGAAGAATGGGATTTAAATGAATTAAATACTCTTCTTCTGCCAGTTATCCCTCTTCAGCCAATCACCATTCCCGAAGATGGAAAAGTGAGAAAGAATGAGCTGAAGCATATGCTGAAAGAAGAAGCCATTAAGCTTTATGAAACCAAAGAGGCAGAGTTCCCTGAGGGAGAGCAGATCCGTGAAATGGAACGGGTGATTCTCTTAAAGGTAATTGATAATAAATGGATGTCCCATATTGACGATATGGACCAGCTGCGCCAGGGAATCGGTCTTCAGGCTTATGGCCAGAGAGATCCTCTTGTAGAATATAAGATGAGCGGCTATCAGATGTTTGATGAGATGACAGCAGCAATTCGGGAAGATACTGTACGTATCCTCTTCCATATCAGAGTTGAGCAGAAGGTGGAACGTGAACCGGCTGCCAAAGTGACAGGAACCAACAAGGATGACAGCTCAGTGAAAGCACCGGTGAAAAAGGCTGATAATAAGGTCTATCCCAATGATCCATGTCCATGCGGTTCCGGCAAAAAATATAAGCAGTGCTGCGGACGCAAACTAGTATAGTATTTTTATGAGATTGGAGTCCGCTCCCTTTTACGGGATCGGACCCCAATTTTGTATTTATAAATTAAAAAACGAAAGTGGGTGACACAGTGGTAGAGTTAGATCAGTACAAATACGAATTATCATCGTATGAAAAACCATTAGTGGAAGTGAGGGATTCACTTTGACTTGGATAACAAGTTAAAGCGAATTGATGAGTTAGACAAGTCTATGGAAGAGCCAGGCTTCTGGGAAGATCCGGAAAAGTCGGGTAAGATCGTCCAGCTTGCAAAGAATTTAAAAGATACGGTACAAGGCTACAAAGAATTAGAACAGCAGTATGAAGACATCGGGGTCATGATCCAGATGGGCAACGAAGAAAACGATGCCTCCCTGATTCCGGAAATAGCCCAGATGCTTGCTGAATTGAAAGAAAATCTGGAAGAGATGCGTATTAATACGCTGCTTTCCGGTGAATATGATAGCCACAACGCCATATTAAAACTGAATGCCGGTGCTGGCGGAACCGAATCCTGCGACTGGTGCAGCATGCTTTACCGTATGTTCTGCCGCTGGGCTGAGAAAAAGGGCTTTCAGACGGAAGTGCTTGATTATCTTGACGGTGATGAAGCTGGAATTAAATCCGTAACCATACAGATTAATGGTGTCAATGCATTTGGTTATTTAAAGTCAGAAAAAGGGGTTCACCGTCTGGTGCGTATTTCTCCGTTTAATGCGGCTGGAAAGCGTCAGACTTCCTTTGTATCATGCGATGTTATGCCGGATATTGAAGAGGATCTTGATGTTGATATTAACGATGAGGATTTAAGAATTGATACTTACCGCTCCAGCGGAGCAGGTGGACAGCATATCAATAAAACCTCATCCGCCATTCGAATCACTCACCTTCCTACGGGAATTGTGGTGCAGTGCCAGAATGAACGATCTCAGTTCCAGAACAAGGATAAAGCAATGCAGATGTTAAAAGCAAAGCTTTATATGTTAAAACAGCAGGAGAATGCGGAAAAACTTTCCGGTATCCGTGGAGACGTAACGGAGATCGGCTGGGGAAACCAGATTCGTTCCTATGTACTGCAGCCCTATACCATGGTGAAAGACCACAGGACCAATTCCGAGACAGGGAATGTAAACAGTGTCCTTGACGGAGCGTTAGACCAGTTTATGTACGCCTATCTGCGATGGTTAAGTACCGGAGCAAAAGCTGGTGAGGATTCTGCAGAAATCTAGTTTTTTCATGCATTTTTTTAAATACCGAATAAAATAAACTCAAAAATAGTTGCATACCATGCACAAATATGATAATATCTTCCCTATGAGCACAGATGTATTTCCGATGCGGACACAGAAGGGAAGATATTTTTTTATGGAAGATAAAAGTAAATATTTTGTGGTAAAGCAGAAAGCTGTACCTGAAGTATTGCTGAAAGTTGTTGAGGCAAAAAAATTATTAGAGTCGGAACGGGTAATCACCGTACAGGAGGCAACTGACCGGGTTGGAATCAGCCGCAGTTCCTTTTACAAATACAAAGATGATATCTTTCCGTTTTATGACAATGCCAAGGGAAAGACCATTACACTGGTTATGCAGATGGATGACGAACCTGGTCTTCTTTCGGATTTGCTTCATGTGGTAGCTGTGTACCGCGCGAATATATTAACCATTCATCAGAGTATTCCGGTCAATGGCGTTGCCACCCTCACACTTAGCGTGGAGGTTCTTGAAACAACAGGCAATGTTTCAAAGATGGTTGAGGATATAGAAGAAAAGGATGGAGTCCACTACGTAAAAATTTTAGCCAGGGAGTGAGAATATGATGAATGTTGCAGTTATGGGCTATGGTACCATCGGATCAGGAGTTGTTGAAATTCTGGAACAGAACAAAGAAATCATTGCCAGACAGACCGGTGACACGGTGAATGTGAAATATATTCTCGATTTAAGAGAATTCCCCGGTACACCGATTGAAAAAAAGATTGTTCATGATTTTTCCGTCATTGAAAAGGACCCGGAGGTATCCATGGTAATTGAAACCATGGGAGGTTTAAACCCGGCTTATCCGTTTGTGAAAGCAAGCCTTCAGGCAGGCAAGCATGTGGCCACCTCCAACAAGGCGCTGGTAGCAGCATATGGAACGGAACTTTTAAAAATAGCAGAAGAGAATCAGGTTAACTTTCTCTTTGAGGCAAGCGTAGGAGGCGGTATTCCCATAATCCGTCCTTTGTATACTTCACTTGCTGGTGAGCAAATTGAAGAAATAACCGGTATATTAAATGGTACCACCAACTACATACTGACTAAAATGGACAAAGCCGGAGAGACTTTTGAAGAGGCACTGAGCAAAGCCCAGGAACTGGGATATGCAGAGCGCAATCCGGAGGCAGATGTGGAAGGACATGATACCTGCAGGAAAATTGCCATATTAACTGCTCTGGCTTCGGGACACGAAGTGAATTACGAGCATATTTATACAGAAGGGATTACTAATATAACGGATGTGGATTTCCGTTATGCAGACGCTCTTGGAACTTCTGTTAAATTATTTGGATCCAGCAGAATCAGTGATCAGGGAGTTCATGCGTTTGTAGCTCCGGTTATGATAGGAAAGGATCATCCGCTGTATTCTGTAAACGACGTATACAACGGCATTCTGGTAAAGGGAAATATGCTGGGTACTTCCATGTTTTATGGAAGCGGAGCCGGGAAACTTCCCACAGCCAGTGCAGTTGTAGCAGATATTATTGAAGCCCTTAAAAACCCAGGTCATCATGTGAAGATGGGCTGGGATGGAAATCGCCTTAACATCTCTGCCATGGACAGTGTTTCCTTCCGGTATTTTGTAAGAATCAAGGGAATTGCTGCAAAGCGGCTTTCTGAAGCAGAGGCTGCTTTTGGAAAGGTAGAAGTTACAGAACTGGACCACATGGATGAATTTGCAGTCATGACAGAGGTTATGACTGAGGAGGAATACCGTTTAAGAGCGAAAAAGCTGTCAGGAATCAGACAGCGCATCCGCGCAGAAATTTAATTTTCGCCAGGAGGCATCAATGTTAGTTGTTAAAAAATTTGGCGGTAGCTCCGTCGCAGACAAAGAAAGAATATTCAATGTAGCAAAACGCTGCATTGAGGATTATGAAAAAGGCAATCAGGTAGTTGTGGTTTTATCCGCTATGGGAAAGACAACAGACGGTCTGATCGCCAAAGCTCATGAGATAAACCCCAATCCTCCAAAGAGAGAGCTGGATATGCTTCTGGCAACCGGAGAGCAGGTGAGCGTGGCATTGATGTCCATGGCCATGAATGCTCTCGGCATACCGTCTGTATCATTAAACGCGTCCCAGGTAGCGATGCATACCTCTTCCGCTTATGGAATGGCTAAATTAAAGAAAATTGATACGGAGCGGATCCAGCATGAACTGGAAGCAAAGAAAATCGTTATCATCACAGGTTTTCAGGGTATTAATAAATATGAGGATCTGACAACTCTTGGACGAGGGGGATCAGATACCACGGCTGTGGCTCTGGCTGCCGCACTCCATGCCGATGCATGTGAGATTTACACAGATGTGGACGGAGTTTACACCGCTGATCCACGAATTGTTCCCCATGCCAGAAAGCTAGTGGAGGTTTCCTACGATGAGATGCTTGAGTTTGCTTCTCTGGGAGCCAAAGTGCTTCACAACCGTTCGGTAGAGATGGCGAAACGCTATGGAGTACAGCTGGTTGTACGATCAAGTCTGAACAGAGAAGAAGGTACCATCGTCAAGGAGGAAACAAAATTGGAAAGAATGCTGGTGAGCGGAGTTGCCGCAGATAAAAATGTAGCCCGTATTTCCGTAATCGGGGTTAAGAATGAGCCTGGAGTCGCATTTAAAATATTTAATCTTCTGGCAAAACACAACATTAACGTTGATATCATTATCCAGTCCATTGGCAGAGAAGAAAGAAAAGACATCTCCTTTACGGTGGCGAAGCAGGATTTAAAAGAAACCATGGATCTTTTAAACGAACATAAGGATGGGATTACAGCCCAGAATGTGACCAGTGAAGAGGATGTGGCAAAGCTTTCTATCATCGGCGCAGGGATGACCAGTAATCCAGGAGTTGCTGCAAAGATGTTTGAAGCCCTTTACAATGCCAATATTAACATCAAAATGATTGCTACATCTGAAATAAGGATTACGGTCCTCATTCATGAAGAGGACGTAAACCGCGCCATGAGAACGGTTCACGATGCCTTTGATCTTGCAGATTAAACGAAGGTGGAACGAATGATCTGGTTAAGAAAAATTTGGAAAATAGGATCCGTCTGTATCTTTCATTCCCTCACCGGGCTCTACTGTCCCGGCTGCGGGGGAACGAGAGCAGTGCGGACTTTGTTACAGGGGGACCTGCGGATGAGCGTTCAGTATCATCCGCTGGTCCTTTATACTGTTATCGCTGTTTTGGCTGAAGGTACCATCCGGTTTTTATCAAAAAAAAGAAAGCACCCGTTGGACCATAAAAAAAGGGAACGGATACTTATTCTTATTGGAGCTGCAATTGTAGTGATAAACTGGATCTTCAAGAACTATATGCTGGTGGTGAAAGGGATTGATCTTTTACCCCCATTATAATAATTTATCTGCCTACGCCCCCAGTGGGCATCAGTGCCTGGGTTGTCGCTTCAAATACCTGTCTGAAATACAACCCCAACGGGGTGTTGGTATCCATGACATCATAGACAAATATAATGAACAATGCCAGTAACAGGCCACAGACAGCAGATATAATGGAAAGGATCAGTCCAAGCTGTGCCTGGTGGCTGAAGGGCTTTCCTTTTTTTGATAATATAGCAAGAGCAATGCCTGTGAGACCAAAAATCAGACCTGCCGGCAGATTCCAGATACTGAATAAGGGAAGGCAGTCTGTCAGCAGTCCCAGGCCTCCTAAAAGGACAGACCAGAATGCCAGGAACGAACCTGTATTCGGAGTTTGCGGAAGCATTCCTTTATTGCTGTTATAATTTTCTCCCATTGGTGTTTACCTCGTATGTGTATAGTACGGAAGTCATCCAGGATTTTCCTGAACTGAATCTGTATTTTATGATTGTAGCACGAAAAGACCGCTGTGTCCAGACGGGTATTGCATAACGGGGAATGATGAATTATAATAGTTGAATTGAACCAACTATGAAAAATAAGAGGTACAGCATGGATATAATAAAGATTTTACAGGAAGAACTTTCCATTTCCAGAAATCAGGTGGAAGAGACAATCAGACTAATTGATGAGGGGAATACCATTCCTTTTATAGCCAGATACCGTAAAGAGGTAACCGGTTCTTTAAATGATGAAGTTCTGCGTAATTTAGATGAAAGGCTTCGTTATTTAAGGAATTTAGAGGAGCGGAAAGAACAGGTACTTTCCTCCATCAGAGAACAGGAGAAACTGACACCGGAACTGGAAAAGAAGATTCTGGAGGCCCAGACGCTGGTTGCAGTGGAAGATTTATACCGCCCCTATAAGCTAAAAAGGCGGACAAGGGCCACCATCGCCAAAGAAAAAGGATTAGAACCATTGGCAGATCTCATTATTCTTCAGATGATGAAGACTCCGCTTTTAGAAGCTGCATCAGACTATATTTCGGAAGAAAAAGGAGTGGCCACTGCACAGGAAGCAATTGATGGAGCAAAAGATATTCTGGCAGAGCGGATTTCCGATCAGGCGGAGTACCGCACTTATATCCGGAATGCAACCATGAATCAGGGAAGCCTTTTATCTGCTGCAAAGGATGAGGAAGCAGAGTCTGTCTATGAAATGTATTATAATTATGAAGAACCTTTAAAGAAGGCAGCAGGACACCGGATTCTCGCCATTAACAGAGGCGAAAAGGAAAAGATCCTTACTGTGAAGGTGACGGCACCAGAAGAAGTGATTCTTCGTTTTCTGGAAAAGCAGGTGATCATTCGGGACAATCCTGTTACTTCTCCCCTATTAAAGGAAGTTGTAAAAGACAGCTATGACCGTCTCATCGCACCGGCAATTGAGCGTGAGGTACGTAACGAATTATCAGAAACAGCGGAGAATGGAGCAATCCGTGTATTTGGTAAAAATTTAGAGCAGCTTCTTATGCAGCCTCCCATTGTAGGAAGAGTGGTTCTTGGCTGGGACCCGGCTTTTCGTACCGGTTGCAAGCTGGCAGTAGTGGATGAAACAGGAAAAGTGCTGGATACCGTTGTAATCTATCCCACTGCCCCACAAAATAAAGTGGAAGAAGCCAAGACTGTTTTAAAGAAGCTGATTAAGAAATACGGAATTTCTCTGATTTCTGTGGGAAATGGAACTGCCTCAAGAGAATCAGAGGCCATTATTGTAGAATTGTTAAAAGAAATCCAGGAGCCGGTTCAGTATATTATTGTGAATGAAGCAGGAGCTTCTGTTTATTCTGCCAGCAAGCTGGCAACAGAGGAATTCCCCAATTTTGATGTAGGCCAGAGAAGTGCAGCCTCCATTGCCAGAAGACTGCAGGATCCTCTTGCAGAGCTGGTAAAGATTGATCCCAAGTCCATTGGTGTGGGGCAGTACCAGCATGATATGAACCAGAAGCATTTAAGTGAAGCATTACAGGGAGTTGTGGAAGACAGCGTAAATAAAGTAGGTGTTGATTTAAATACGGCCTCTGCTTCTCTTCTGGAATATATATCCGGTATTTCAAAGCCTATAGCAAAGAATATTGTTATTTACCGGGAGGAGAACGGTGCGTTTGAAAGCAGAAGCCAGCTGTTAAAGGTTGCAAAGCTTGGACCTAAAGCATTCGAACAATGTGCCGGCTTTATGAGAATTCAGGGAGGAAAGAATCCTCTTGATTTAACCAGTGTTCATCCGGAGTCCTATGATGCGGCTAAAAAGCTGCTGAAAAAATTGGGATATGAGGCAAAAGAACTGATGAACGGGGGATTAAACGGAATCAGTAAAAAGATTCATAACTATAAAGAACTGGCTGAAGAATTAGAGATTGGTGAAATCACCCTCCGGGATATTGTAAAGGAACTGGAAAAGCCGGCAAGAGATCCCCGTGACGAGATGCCAAAACCCATATTACGCACGGATGTTATGGATATGAAGGATTTACAGCCCGGGATGGTTTTAAAGGGAACGGTTCGAAATGTAATTGATTTCGGTGCGTTTGTGGATATAGGAGTTCACCAGGATGGATTGGTTCACATCTCCCAGATATCAGACAAATTTATCAAACACCCCTTAGAAGCTGTCAGCGTAGGAGACATCGTTGAAGTAAAGGTAATAAGTGTAGATGTTCCCAAAAAGAGAATCGCTCTTACTATGAAATTCTAAGCAGATACAGTGAAAGTGAAATGCTGTATAAAAGGAGGAAAATGTGGAACAGAAAAATCCGCTTGTATTAGATGTGAGACTGACTGCAAAAGATCTCTGGAAATTTTCCATGTACCATTCATACCGGGGATTCCAGGGGATTTTCAGTTTACTTTTCAGTGTCGCTGCTCTTTATGTGCTCATTGCAACCTGGACGACATCATCCCGCCCTTACCGGATTCTGATTCTTGTCTGTGCGCTGATGTTCACGGTCTGGCAGCCTTTCGTCCTCTACACGAAGGCAGCAAGACAGGCAAAAAAATCTGCCATTCGTGATGGTATGACCCTTTCATTTTCAGCAGAAGGTATTGTGGTAACCCAGGGGCAGGAAAAGCTGGAATTATTATGGGAAGATGTGATGGTGGTAAAACGAATCGGCAAACTGCTGATTATTTATATGGACCGGATTCATGCCTATCTGCTTCCGGATTCTGTTGCAGGCGAGAAAGCGCCGGAAATAATGGCATTAATGAAAGAAAATCTGCCTCCGGAGAGGCGAAAGAGGATATAAATGATGGTAATAGAAAGCTGGAAACCAGAAGATACCTTTGAACTTGGAAAAAAACTGGGAGAGGAAGCGGCTCCTTCCACCATATTCTGCTTAAATGGAGATCTGGGAGTGGGAAAAACCGTATTCACCCAGGGGTTTGCCGCCGGGCTTGGCATTACAGAGCCTGTGGACAGTCCAACCTTTACCATAGTAAAGCAATATGACGACGGACGCCTTCCGTTTTATCATTTTGATGTTTACCGGATTGGTGACGTCAGTGAAATGGACGAGATCGGATATGAAGACTGCTTTTACGGGGAAGGTGTTACATTAATTGAATGGTCCGGACTGATCCAAGAGATTCTTCCCAAACAGGTTATTACAGTAACCATTGAAAAAGATTTGGAAAAAGGATTTGACTACAGAAAAATCACCGTGGAGGGAATGTAAATGAACATATTAGGAATTGAAAGTTCGTCTCTTGTTGCATCGGTCGCCCTTCTTACGGATGACATACTGACTGCAGAATACACGGTCAATTTTAAAAAAACCCATTCCCAGACACTGCTCCCCATGCTTGATGAGATTGTAACCATGACAGGAGTCAGCTTAGAAAACGTTGATGCCATCGCAGTTTCAGCAGGACCAGGCTCCTTTACCGGACTTCGCATCGGTTCTGCCACAGGAAAGGGTTTGGGACTTGCGCTGAATAAACCGCTTATTTCTGTCCCTACAATCGATGCAATGGCCTATGAATTCTACGGCTGTGCTTCTATTATATGCCCAATTATGGATGCCAGAAGAAACCAGGTCTATACCGGTATTTATGATAACCGCACCGGATTCTCCATCGTGAAGGAATCCTGCGCCATGGATATCAGGGATTTAATTGAAGAGCTTAATTCCATGGGAGAACGTGTGATTTTCTCAGGAGACGGTGTACCGGCATATAAAGAGAGTATAGAAGATTTCATGAAGGTTCCCTTTGAATTTGCACCTGCTCATTTAAGCAGACAGCGGGCAGGTGCAGTGGCAGCTTATGGAGTTCGCCTGTTCCAGGAAGGAAAGACGGTAACAGCAGCGGAGCATGCTCCTGATTATCTGCGAAAGCCCCAGGCAGAGCGTGAAAGAGAAGAGGCATTAAAAGGAGAGTAAGATGGTTCGTGAGATGATGCCGGAGGATGTTTTAGGTGTACTGGAAATAGAAATGCAGTGCTTTTCCGATCCGTGGTCTTATGAGATGATTAAAAAGGGATTAGAAAGCAGTCTTGATACCTGGCTGGTGCTTGAGGAAGAAGGAGCTGCGGGATACTGTGTTTACCGGACAATAGCAGATGAATGCGAGCTGCTTCGGATCGCAGTCCGTCCTGAACTCAGGGGGAGGGGCCTTTCCAAGAAACTTATGGACCAGATGGTTTTTTATTCCAGACAAAAAGAAGTAAAATCCATATTTTTAGAAGTGAGAGAGAGTAATGACAGGGCAAGAAACCTTTATAGATCCTATGGATTTGTGGAGGAGGGGATCAGAAAGCATTACTACCTCAATCCCACTGAAAATGCGGTCCTTATGGTCTGTCACCGTATTTGAAACATTTACCACTAAAAATAGGGCATAACACCGTTTATAATGTAGGGGTATCCAGTAAGGATGCCCTTTTTTCTATCCTGGTGTGCAGGGAGGGGGAAAAAGGGATTTTTCTGGAAAATGTGAAAAAGGAACGCCTTGCAGGCATACCATTATGCCCGGAAAGAAAAGCATGGGCGGTAAAAGGAAAGGTGAGAGTAAGATGAGAAAGTACAAAAACGGCGGTCAGCTAGAAACAGTTGTTTGCAACTGCTGCGGCAAAAAAATTATTGTGTCAGAAGGGATTGCCAGGGAAGGGGTTATCAGCATCAATCACGCGTGGGACTTCTTTTCAGAGAAAGATGGGGAGATCCATCATTTTGATTTATGTGAAACCTGTTACGATGCATTGATATCTGAGTTTAAGATACCAGTGGAGGTAGAGGAACAGCTGGAATATTTATAGTTGCTAATTCCCTCTGCTTTGTGTTATGATTTTATGTGGCAGTTTTTTGTTCTGCCCACTGAATGAGACAAAAGCGAGGAAATTCTATGTTGGATATATGTTTGCTGGGAACCGGGGGCATGATGCCTCTGCCATACCGCTGGCTGACAGCCATGATGGCACGGTGTGATGGCAGCAATCTTTTGATTGACTGCGGGGAAGGAACTCAGATTGCATTAAAAGAAAAGGGCTGGAGCCCAAAACCCCTTGATATTATCTGCTTTACCCATTATCATGCGGACCACATCAGCGGTCTGCCCGGACTTCTTTTGACAATGGGAAATGCAGAGCGGACAGAACCCTTAACTCTGATTGGTCCGAAAGGGCTTGAGCGGGTGGTGGGAGCACTTCGTACCATTGCGCCGGAGCTTCCTTTTGAACTTAAATTCATTGAACTCTCCGAAAACAGAGAGCAGATAACCATGGCGCCTTACGTAATTGATGCATACCGCGTCAATCATAACGTTGTCTGCTATGGTTATTCCATTTCTATTCCAAGAACCGGAAGATTTGATGTGGACCGGGCCAAAGCGGCTGAGATACCCCAAAAGTTCTGGAGCCGTCTTCAAAAAGGAGAAACCATTGATTATGATGGTAGAATTCTGACGCCCGACCTTGTTTTAGGACCGGACAGGCGTGGCCTTAAGGTGACTTACTGTACAGATACCAGACCCGTACCGGTGATTGCTGAGTATGCAAAGGATGCTGATCTTTTCATATGCGAAGGCATGTACGGCGAAGATGGAAAAGAGGCAAAGGCAAGGGAATACCGCCATATGACATTTTATGAGGCTGCCAGACTTGCAAAAGAAGCTCAGCCAAGACAGATGTGGCTGACCCATTACAGTCCCTCTTTAACCAGACCGGAGGATTTTATGGACAAGGTCCGTGAGATTTTCCCCAGGGCAAAAGCAGCAAGAGATGCCTGGACGCTGGAACTGGAATTTGATGAGGAATGAGGGAATGGCGATGAAGAAAAATCATACAGAAGAAGATGTCTATATACTTGCAATTGAAAGTTCCTGTGACGAGACGGCAGCAGCGGTAGTGAAGAACGGAAGGGAGATATTGTCCAATGTAATCTCCTCCCAGATCGATCTTCATACCTTATATGGCGGAGTTGTTCCCGAAATTGCTTCCAGAAAGCATATAGAAAAGATCAACCAGGTCATAGAGTCCGCCCTATTGGAGTCTGGGCTTACACTTGAGAATATGGATGCCATTGGGGTTACCTACGGACCCGGACTTGTGGGAGCACTTTTAGTTGGAGTAGCGGAAGCAAAGGCAATGGCTTATGCAGCAAACAAGCCATTAGTCGGAGTCCATCATATAGAAGGTCATGTATCCGCTAATTTTATTGAGCATCCAGACCTGGAACCGCCTTTTATGTGTCTGATTGTATCAGGCGGACATACACATCTGGTGATCGTAAGGGATTACGGAGAGTTTGAGATACTTGGAAGAACCAGAGATGATGCGGCAGGCGAAGCATTTGACAAGGTAGCCAGAGCTGTGGGGCTTGGTTATCCGGGTGGACCAAAAGTTGACAAGGCAGCAAAAGAGGGAAATCCACAGGCGATAAAATTCCCGAGAGCAAAAGTAGACGGAAATAGATACGATTTTAGCTTTAGCGGATTAAAGTCCGCAGTATTAAATCACATTAATCATGCCAATATGATGGGAGAGGAAATCAATGTGCCCGATCTTCTGGCATCATTCCAGAATGCAGTGGTTGATGTTCTGGTATCCCATACCGTTGATGCTGCAAAAGAATATGGCTTTAAAAAAGTTGCCATAGCGGGGGGCGTGGCGTCTAACTCTGCCCTTCGAAAAGGCATGAAAGAAGCCTGTGAAAAAAATGGAATCGAATTTTATTATCCTTCTCCCATTTATTGTACTGATAATGCTGCCATGATTGGAACAGCGGCTTATTATGAATTTATTAATGGAGCCAGGGCTGGCTGGGATTTAAATGCAGTTCCCAATCTGAAACTGGGAGAAAGGTAACCGGACTATGGAAAGAACAGCAGCAGTCGTCCTGGCAGCAGGAAAAGGTTCCCGCATGGAAAGTACAATCCACAAACAGTATATGGAGCTGTGCGGCAGACCCCTTCTTTATCATACTTTAAGAGCCTTTGAAGAAAGCTCTGTAGATGAGGTTGTTCTGGTAACCGGTCCCGGCGAGGTTTCTTTCTGCAGGACGGAGATTGTGGACCGTTATGGGTTTCGCAAGATAACAGACGTAACAGAAGGCGGAAAAGAGAGATATCACTCCGTTTATGCCGGACTGAAAGCATTAAAGAACTGCTCCTACGTTCTGATTCATGATGGGGCAAGACCCTGTGTTACCAAAGAAATTATTGATACATCAAAAGCTGGGGCAATAAAATATGGAGCTTGTGTGATTGGCATGCCTGTTAAGGATACCATTAAGATATCTGATGAAAATGGCTATGCTGCATTAACTCCGGATCGCGCAAGCCTCTGGCAGATCCAGACACCTCAGGCATTCCGATATGATCTGGTTTTTAAGGCATATCAAAGACTGATGGAATCGGAATCTTTTCAAAAAGGGGTTACGGACGATGCTATGGTGGTGGAATCCATGACAGAAGAAAAGGTGAAGTTAATAAAGGGCGATTATACCAATATAAAGGTAACTACACCGGAGGACTTAGAGATCGCAAGCGTATTTCTTAACAGAATATATGGAAAAAAATAAAAGGAATGCTGTAGGAGCAGCTTCCTTTTTATTTTTTTCCACCTGTTTTTAATAGATCCTTAACTATAAGATGTAGGTGCTCAAGCTGCTCTCGATTTAAATGCTGTGCATCTTCCATAAGTTCTTTGACTTTGGCAGGACTGGTTACATCGCGGGAAAAGAATTCAGCTGGTTCAATATCCAGATACTCACATATATAAAAGAAACCCATCATGGACGGAAGCGCCCGCCCATTTTCTATTTTATGGATATATGTGGGATTCTGTCCGAGAGAAAGACTCATATCACGTGCGGACACACCCTTTTGAGCCCTGAGCTCTGAGAGGCGTTTGGAAAAATTGAAGTCTATATACATGGGTAACTCCTCCTGATTCCATAGTATTGCATTAAATGAAATATGTGTAGTAAATAATGCATTCCATCACTTGACATGTTGCATTCATTACAATATTATTATTTATATAGAGTATTTAATGTATGATCAGGCTAAGAAATCCGTTATTAGGATTACATGGCTATTAGATAGTATCAGCTGTTTCGTCAGATGAAAAGTAGGAAAGAAGGTACAATAGATGGAAACTGGAAAAACCAGGAATGAAACGGATACAGGCACCAGGGAAGGTTTGCTGGAACGAATTGCATCAGAATTAGGCTGCATGTATTTATCGGATCTGCGGGGAAGCACAGGCAAAGCAAGATTCCGGATCGTCGTTTCTGATATTCCCGCAATTGATTATTCAGTAAAAGTATGGCAGGATGCGCTTTATTATATAACAGGAATAGAAGAAAACTTTAGCACTGCTGAGCAGGCAAAGCAACGTCTTTTAGAGCATTTGTAGTGGGGTTAAAAATAATTTGAAAATTATGTAAAAAAATGTTGACAGATGATACAAACAATGATAAACTATCCAAGTTGCCGCTGATGAAGACGGTAAATGAGAGAAAAAAAGCTCCAAGAGATTTGAAAGAAAATAGAAAAAAGTGCTTGACAAAAACACAAACTTCTATTAAAATGTAAAAGCGCGTTTGGAGAGGTATCGAAGTGGTCATAACGAGGCGGTCTTGAAAACCGTTTGTCCGCAAGGGCGCGTGGGTTCGAATCCCACCCTCTCCGTTGGCAGGTTTTAGCCGCTAATAATTATAGAAATCAGCTAATTGCAGAAGTACCCAAGCGGCTGAAGGGGCTCCCCTGGAAAGGGAGTAGGCCGTTAGTAGCGGCGCGAGGGTTCAAATCCCTCCTTCTGCGTCAGCATTGAGAAGAGACAAGCGTTTCTGCAAGATGCAAACAGCACTTTGAAAACAGAAGATTGAACAGTATGTAAAACCCTGAAAATTCTAATAA
>CAURBV010000010.1:0-186375 GCA_963523055.1 uncultured Paenibacillaceae bacterium
ATTTCAAAATGTGAAACTCGTTTACAAAAAGGGAAGCTCGGAATGCAATTGACCAGATATATTAAACAATACGACATAATTCTACTAAAAGTTACATGAATCGTGTTATTTATTACATTAAGCACATTTTTGTTATTTTTCGTAGTATAGTATATTAAGCCTGTGATTACGCCATACAGGAAAATAAGCTATCTTACTTAAGAAAAAGGAGTGTTTAGAAAATGATTATTTGGGGATATGGAAAAGTTACAAGAAATAGAATTGGTGGAGTATTCAAAAAAAAATGTGAACATTGTAATGTGGATTTAGTATGGGAGTTGTGTAAAAGAACAACTTGGTTTACTATATTTTTCATACCAATTATTCCTTACCAAGTAGTATATTGTATTGAATGTCCTATTTGTGGCAGTTACATGGAAATTACAAAAGAAAGGTTTCTTATGATTAATGAGGAAATTACGAGAAAAAAGGAAAGCGGTTACGTTATGTATGATACGTATGATACGTATTATGCAAAATAAGGTGAGTTAGTTCACTTTACGTTGACAAGAAAATATAATAGTGATATATTTGTAACATAAAGTTATAAATATATCACTATTGGAGGTCTATCATGAAAGTCAACAAACTAGGTTTCTTATCCATTCTCGCGTTGCTGGGCTTTATGGGTTTTACTGTCAGTGTACCGTTTTTTGGCTTCTTCGGTTTTGCCCAATACGTCCGATACTTTTTTGTAACACCAGATGAGATGTTCCAGCAAAATGTCACAAAAGCGGCTAGTTTTGGTTTCTTTTCCGGTGCAGGGGCTACCAGCCTTGCCATTGTCTTGCACTTCCTGTTTCCAGCCATTCTGCCAGTCAATATAGCGCTGGTCTCATGCTATGTTGTTTCAATGGTATGTTTTACAATCAGTCTGGTAGTACTGGAAATAAATGAACAGCGGGAGATGGAAACATGGCATTAGTTACTAAAATGAGAGAATACAGAGCAAAGCTGAATTTAACCCAGGATGAACTTGCTGCACTGGTTGGAGTGAGGCGGGAGACAATAATTAATCTGGAAAAAGGCAGGTATAATCCGTCACTAAAACTAGCCATGGATATAGCCAAAGTATTTTCTGCCACTGTGGAGGAACTATTTATCTTCCATGAAGAAGAATAAGTATGTATGAAACAGAATCTAAAAAGGATACTCACAGCGGATGAGCGTCCTTTTTTAGTTCAATCAATGAGATTTCTGATCAATTACCATTTATGAAGCAAAACCGTATTTATTTAACAGTTTCTTTATACTCAAAAAATCCAGTCTCATCATTTATCCCGTATTAATAATCCGCATATATTTGCGTATAGTTGTTAAAAAAACGTAAAAGAATGTCGAAAAATAGTTAAAATTCTGCATGTTAAATATTTAACTTGTTCAAAACAGTAAGTTTTCATATTCTTCTGGAATGGTTTTCCATATTTCGCTTTTATACGTTAAATATGTATAAATTGTACACAAAACAAAACATTGACATCCCTTTTTCGTGTGATATAATGAGCACGAATTGATCAATTATCTAATTTGACATCTTGGGATTCGACATTTTATATAACTAAAAAATAGTTTTTACGCTATTCTTGACAGAAATTATAAAAAGTAAGGTGATGAATGTATGGGTGCGATTACGGTATTGTTATTATTTCCTCTTTTGGCAGCGCTTGCTGTGCTTTTAGTAAAAGAGGACGAAGTAAGAAACAAAATTGTCCGGGTGAGTGCAGTCATAACAGCTGCTTTGACAATGGTTGTTGTATGTTTGTTTTTCCATAAGGGAATTGCTTATTCCTATCGCTGGGAAACTGTAATCGATTTAATAATGGCGGTTGTAGAAGTGGTACTTGCCGCTTATATTATTACAATTGGTATCCGTTATAAAAATTATGCTATTTCTGTTCTTTCTTTTCTACAGACTGCAGCCATACTCTGTTTTGAACTGACCGCAAAGAGCCAGATTGAAGTGGAGAATGCGATTGTCTTTGATAAACTTACTGCAATCATGGTAGTAATCGTGGGGGTGGTAGGAAGCCTGATCTGTATCTATGCGGTGGGTTATATGAAAACTTATCATATGCACCATACCGAGTATGAGGATCGCAAGGGTTTCTTTTTTGCAGTTTTATTCCTATTTCTTTCCGCAATGTTTGGTATTGTACTGAGCAATCAGCTTACCTGGATGTATTTTTGCTGGGAGCTGACTACATTCTGCTCCTATTTACTGATCGGGTATACAAAGACGAAAGAGGCAAGAAACAATTCGTTTCGTGCACTTTTCATTAACCTCTTAGGAGGAGCAGCATTTGCTGCCGGCATCATTATTATCGGCATGGGCAGACATACACTGGAGTTATCTGTATTTACAGCACAAAAGCCAGATGCATACCTTATGATTCCCGTATTTCTGCTGTCTCTGGCAGCACTTACCAAATCCGCACAGCTGCCGTTTTCTTCCTGGCTGCTTGGTGCCATGGTTGCACCTACCCCCTCATCGGCTCTGCTTCATTCGGCTACGATGGTTAAGGCGGGAGTGTATTTAATCATCAGACTGGCTCCGCTTCTTGGGGCTTCTCCAGTGGGTAAAACAGTTACACTTGTGGGCGGAGTGACATTTTTGGCATGCTCTTTCATGGCGATTTCCCAAGGCGATGCCAAGAAGATCCTGGCTTATTCCACACTGGCAAACCTTGGACTGATTGTTATCTGCGCCAGCGTCGGGACAGAAGAATCCATCTGGGCAGCAATCCTTTTAATTATCTTTCATGCAGTATCAAAGTCCCTGCTCTTTATATCGGTTGGTTCTGCAGAACATCAGATTGGAAACAGGAATGTGGAAAATATGGATCTGCTTCTTGGAATTTCAAGAAAGCTGGCACTTTGTATGATGATTGGTATTGCAGGTATGTTCCTCGCTCCCTTTGGTATGCTGATTTCCAAATGGGTGGCCATGAAAGCATTTATCGATTCCAATAATATTCTAATCGTTATTATCCTGGCATATGGCAGCGCAGCCACTCTGTTTTACTGGACGAAGTGGATGGGCAAGCTGGTATCAAAAGCAAATATGAGACAGCAGAGTGAAAACGAATTCTACTTAGATGAAAAGTTTCCAATCGCCATCCTTGCAGGTTTGGTGGTAGTATCCTGCTTTACTTTTCCAATCGTATCGAAATATGCTCTGATTCCCTATTTAAACCAAGTTTTTAAGGGGCAGGCTTCCATGCCGATTGGAGAAGGAGATATCAAGCTAATGCTGTATATGCTGAGTATGCTAATCATTCTGCCAATCAGCTTTATACCGGTCTATAAAAATGATAAACGAAGAAGAGTTCCCATTTATATGGCAGGAGAAAATACGGGAGACAATGAAACCTTTTACGGTGCTTGCGGGGCTAAGCGTCAGGTGGAGCTTCATAACTGGTATATGGACAGCTATTTTGGAGCAAAGAGGTTATCCTTCGTAAGTGACATTTTATCTTTTGTCATTCTTATTTGGGGAGTGATACTGCTGATCGGAGGGATTGCATCATGATGAGCGTTCTTAAAATTATCGGAATAATAATTCTCGCACCTGTGGTGGGCGGCCTGCTGACCGGTATCGATCGTGTTATCACTGCCCGCATGCAGGGCAGGCAGGGTCCCCCCGTTTTACAGCCATTTTACGATGTGCTGAAGCTGATGCAGAAGGAATCCATTGAAGTCAATTCCATGCACCGTTTTTTCGTGTATGTATCCATGGTATTTGCTGTGTTCACTACAGTCATCATGCTTTCAGGCGGCGATATTTTATTGGCAATCTTTGCACTGACACTTGGATCTGTATTCTTTGTTCTGGGAGGATACGCGTCAAATTCTCCTTATAACACCATCGGGTCGGAACGGGAGCTTTTACAGATTATGGCTTATGAGCCAATGGTGCTTCTTACCTGCATTGGTCTTTATTATGCGGAAAAAAGCTTCTTTATCAAAGATATTGTCATGGCTGACAAACCATCCATCCTTTATCTGCCCGGAGTTTTCATCGGACTGGTCTTTGTTCTGACATTTAAACTGAGAAAATCACCCTTTGATTTAAGCATGTCCCATCATGGACATCAGGAGATCGTCAAGGGGATTACCACCGAATATTCCGGAAAGGATCTGGCTGTGATTGAGGTAACCCACTGGTATGAAGTAATCATATCGTTATCTCTTGTTTATGTATTTTTTGCCACCTCCTCACCAGGCAGCCCAGTCGTTGCCGTAATTGTGTGTCTCGGTGTGTATTTATTTGAAATAATTGTGGATAACTGTGCAGCGAGGCTGAAATGGCAGCATGCACTAAATTCTGCATGGATTGTTACGGGAGTGATGGGTACGGTGAATCTGGTGATCCTTTCATTATTTATGAAATAAAATCCCGGGAAAATTGAGGAGAGTGCGTATGAACTTAAATGTGGTTAAGAAATCACCCTGGATTCTCCATTATGACGGCACAAGCTGCAATGGCTGTGATATCGAAGTACTGGCGTGTCTGACACCATTATATGACGTGGAACGTTTCGGGATTATCAATACCGGGAATCCCAAGCATGCGGATATCTTACTTATTACCGGCAGCGTCAATGAACAGAATATTCCGGTTGTGAAGCAGCTTTATGAACAGATGCCGGAACCCAAAGCAGTGGTGGCAGTTGGAATCTGTGCGACATCAGGGGGAATCTTTGCAGAATGCTATAACGTAGCTGGTGGAGTTGATAAGGTAATTCCTGTTGATGTATATGTGCCTGGATGTGCAGCACGGCCGGAATCCATTATTGATGGCGTAGTGAAAGCCCTTGATATTCTGGCTGAGAAGAAAAAAGCGATGCCGAAAAAGCGGATTGGAGAAAAATGAAAGAACAGATATTAAAAGAAATCTCCCCCAATGATCTGCTGCCGGAGATTATGAAAATAAAAAATGATGGTTACCGGCTGGTAGCGATTACCTGCACCAATAAAAATGGAATGGAATTAACCTATTCCTTTGATAAGGATTATGAATTGCTGAATATTCGGCTGACCACAGATACAGAAACCGAACTGCCTAGTATCAGCATTCTTTATCCCTATTCATTTCTCTATGAAAATGAGATAAAGGAACTGTTCGGAGTAAAAATAACAGGCATCATGCCGGATTTTAATGATAATCTTTATAAGATTCCGGTGAAGACACCATTTGGCGTGAACGAATAACTGGCTATGGCAGCCTGCATCAGTATGGAGGTTATTTATGGGAAATAGGACAATTGTTCCGTTTGGTCCCCAGCACCCGGTTCTTCCGGAACCGATCCACCTGGATCTGGTGCTGGAGGATGAAACGGTTATAGAAGCAATTCCTAGAATTGGATACATTCACAGAGGCTTGGAAAAGCTGGTGGAAAAAAGAGATTATCAGCAGTATTGTTACGTGGCAGAACGAATCTGCGGAATCTGCTCGTTTATGCATGGAATGGGATATTGTATGTCCATTGAGCGTATTATGGATGTAGAGGTACCGGAGCGGGGCGAGTTCTTACGAACAATCTGGGCAGAGTTATCACGGCTTCACAGCCATCTGCTCTGGCTTGGACTTCTGGCTGACGCCTTTGGATTTGAAAGTCTGTTTATGCAGTCCTGGAAGTTAAGGGAACAGGTTCTGGATATTTTTGAAGAGACCACAGGCGGACGTGTCATTTTTTCCGTTTGTGATATCGGAGGAGTAAGAAAAGATATCAGTTCCGAGACTTTAATCAAGATTAAAACAGTTTTAACGGAGATGGAAAAGGAATTAAAAGAGACAACCAGTGTCTTTATCAACGATACCACAGTGAAGCTCCGCACCAAAGGCGTGGGAGTTCTGACAAAACAGATGGCATTTGATTTAGGCGCAGTAGGTCCTATGGCAAGAGCAAGCGGTATCGAAATGGATATGAGAACACAGGGATACAGTGCATATGGCAGACTGGATTTAAAACCAATTACCAATAATGGCGGGGACTGTTATGCCAGAACCAGAGTAAGAATCAAGGAAATGTTCCAGTCAATTGATTTGATCAGACAGTGTATTGACTTAATTCCTGGCGGTGATATCAACGTGAAAGTGAAAGGAACTCCAAACGGAGAACAGTTTATCCGGCTGGAGCAGCCTCGCGGTGAGGTTGTTTATTATACCAAAGCAAACGGAACCAAGTTTTTGGACCGGGTAAGAGTCCGAACTCCTACCTTTGCCAATTTACCTGCATTGCTTGAAACACTAAAGAACTGCTCACTGGCAGACGTACCCATATTGATTCTTACTATAGATCCCTGTATCAGCTGTACGGAGCGGTAACAAACAGATGTACAGCCAAACAGGTAACAGGATAACATGTAAATGCTGTCATAAGCAGCAGAATCGAGGGTATTATGTCTGTATTTAAGATGTCTAAGACACTGTTAAAGAATATATTCCATGGTCCCTATACCGTGCCATACCCGGCAAAGAAGAAAGAAACCTACGAACGGACCAGAGGAAAAATTGGAATTTCCATCGATGACTGTATTTTCTGCGGTATGTGTGAAAGAAGATGTCCTACCGGGGCGATTCAGACAGATAAGGCAAGGACGTCATGGAGCATTGAACGGCTAAAATGCATCCAATGCGGTTACTGCAGTGAGGTCTGCCCGAAAAAATGCCTTACCATGGAAAATCAGTATACAGCACCATCATATGGGAACGTAAGGGATGAATATGTAAAATGCACGAATATCCAATCACCAGGCGAATCATAGAAATCGCCGAAGAATTTGCAAAGGACAATGGCGCATGTAAGGTAAAGGTAATCAATCTGGTTGTGGGAGATTACTGCGGTTATGTGGCCAGCTCCATTGAACTCTATTTTGAGCTGATAGCGGAAGGAACTCCATGTGAGCACGCAAAGCTGCATATCGAGAGGGTAGTTCCCAAACTGCGGTGCACAGGCTGCGGCCAGCTGTTTGTCAGAAAGCCTTTTACGTTTGAATGCCCCCTTTGTAAGGGAGAAGGAACACCCACTGAAATAGGACAGGAATTTTATATTAAATCCATAGAAGTACAGGATACGGATAAGCCGTGAAGCGGCTTACTTACAAAAAGCTGGAGGTTGTCATGTCAGAAAATAAAGAAATTGAAATCATGCAGTCTGTCTATGATAAAAATGACCAGGTTGCGGCTAAGATCCAGGCTTCCCTGACAGAGAGCGGAATTTTTGCCGTCAATGTGATGGGAGCGCCTGGAGCGGGAAAAACCACCTCTCTGATTCAGCTGATCAAACGTCTGGAAGAAGTAACCGCTTATGTAATTGAAGGTGATATTGAGGCGGATTTTGATACAAAGACCTTACAATCCCTGGGAGTAAAAGCGATTCAGATCAACACCGGCGGAGCCTGCCATCTGGATTCTCCGTTAATCGGACAGGCGGTTGAGGATCTTCATATCAGTGATGGAGTACTGTTTATTGAAAATATCGGAAATCTGGTTTGTCCTGCCGAATTTATGATTGGTGAGCATGCAAAAATGCTGATTTCCACTGTAACAGAGGGAAGCGATAAGCCTTATAAATATCCCCTGGCATTTGAAAAGGCAGATATGATCCTGTTAAACAAATGTGATCTTTTGCCCTATGTGGACTTCGATGAAGACTTTTTCATGAGGGGAGTACGGGCATTAAATAAAACAGCTCCGGTGATCAAGGTTTCGGGAAAGACCGGAGAAGGCTATGAAAAGGCAGCAGAATGGATAATGGAAAAAATAAAGAAACAGCAGTAAAAATTAAAGTCTGCGGTATTGTACAAGGGGTTGGATTCCGGCCCCTTGTTTATCGTGCAGCCAGGGAACTGGGTTTAAAAGGCTGGGTACGAAATGTTGGCGGTGATGTGGAAATTGTGGCACAGGCATCAAAAACAGCACTGGACCAGTTCTTATGGGATTTAAAAGAAAATAATGATCAAAGATATGAGATTATAAATATGGAGATAGAAGATCTGCCGGTCTCTGCTCTTGATAATTTTGTAATCATACCCAGCGGTGAAGCAAAAGAAGTTTCCATGATACCCCCAGATTTGCCTGTCTGCCCGGAATGTTTAAAAGAACTTGCTCATTCATCGGACAGAAGATATGGCAATCCATTTATCAGCTGTATGGCGTGCGGTCCCAGATACACCATAATAGAAGAAATGCCCTATGACAGAGACAACACTGTCATGAAGGATTTCCCCATGTGCAGTGCCTGTAAAAAGGAATACACCTCTCCCGAAAGCAGGCGGTTTCATGCGCAGACAATTTCCTGCAATGACTGCGGACCCTATCTTTTATACCAGGATAACAGGCAGCGGGAGGCAGAAGAACTTACCGACCGGGAGGCCTTAAAAAAAGCCATGAAAGTGCTGGGAGATGGCGGAATCGTGGCAGTAAAAGGAATCGGTGGCTATCACCTGGTGTGTTCGCCTTTTCTGGAGACATCGGTAGTCCGGTTGCGTCAATGCAAAGGACGGGAAGAAAAGCCTTTTGCCATTATGTTTCATTCTGTTACAGAAATAAAGAAGTACTGTGATGTTTCAAAAGAAGAAGAGATACTGCTTACCTCCAAAGCAAGACCCATCGTACTGCTACCCATGCAGGAAGATCTCATGGCTCCGTCCACCAATAAGAAAAGCTTGTACTGCGGAGCATTTCTGCCCTATACTCCCCTCCAGCATCTGCTGACGGAAGAACTTGGTCCCCTTATTATGACAAGCGCCAATGTATCAGGACAGCCAATTATCCGTGAAGATAATTGTATGTGTTCTTTTTCGGATCAATACCTTGATGGAGTGTTGTATCATAAGAGGAGAATTGTAAGATCCGTAGATGATTCTGTAGCTAAGATCGTGGCAGGCAGTCCCCAGCTTATCAGAAGGAGCCGGGGATATGTTCCCTATCCGGTTTTTCTGCAGAAAGAAAAAGCCGGGGAATCCCAGATTTTTGCTGCGGGAGGAGATTTGAAAGCGGCTTTTTGCCTCAGTCGCGGGGCAAAAGCAGTTGTATCCCAGTATTTCGGTGATTTGGAAGAATGCAGTGTAATGGAGGAATATAAAAGATCCTACAAAGATCTGACGCGCCTGTTAAACAGCAACCCAAGGCTGGCAGTTTGTGACCTGCATCCCAATTATTACTCTTCCCATTTTACCAAAAGCCTGATGCTCCCTATGATAAAAGTTCAGCATCATCATGCCCATATTGCATCTGTTATGGCGGAGCATGGGTTGAAAGGACCTGTAATAGGCGTGGCATTTGACGGAACCGGCTATGGAACCGACGGGAGCATATGGGGAGGGGAATTCTTAATCTGCGAAGGAACGGAATTTGTACGGGCTGCTCATTTGAGCCCGTTCCCAATTCTTGGAGGTGATCAGTCCATGCGGGATGGGAAAAAGACTGCAGTCTGTTATCTCCATCATGCAGGTCTTGACAGTTCATTTCCGGATGAAAGAAAGCAGCTGATAACGGCTGCTCTGGATCAAAAAATCAATACCGTTTTAACTTCCAGTATGGGTAGGCTCTTTGATGCAGCGGCTTCTGTCCTTCAGATTGCCCATGAGAACAGGTATGAGGGAGAATGCGCCATACTGCTTGAACGGGAGGCTGAAATTGCCAGAAGAGAACATATAAAACCTCCGTCCCTGCCATTTCTGATAACAAAAGAGGAGGGCGTTTTAAAGCTGGACCCCAGACCATTTTTTGAGGCAGCAGTAAACTGCAAGGATAGAACGAAAACTGGTGCGCTGGCTCTGGGCTTTCACCATGCAGCAGCAAAAGGAATTGCAGAAATCTGTGAAATGCTTGGAAGCTGTTACCATACCAGTGAGGTGGCACTGAGCGGAGGCGTATTTCAGAACACAGTACTTACAGAACTGACGATTACCCTTTTAAAGGAAAGAGGCTTTCGCGTATACGTAAACCGCCTTGTTCCTCCGGGAGACGGCGGACTCAGTCTTGGACAGATCTATTTAGGCAGAGAACATTGGAAGGAAGGCAACACGTAACTGGAAGAAAGGAGAGAATCTCATGTGCGTTGCAATACCAGGAAAAGTCATAGAAATACGGGGGGATTATGCAAGAGTGAATGTAATGGATAATATCACCGATGTGAATATAAAGCTTGTGGATGCTGGAATCGGAGATTATGTTCTGATCCACGCGGGCTGTGCCATAGAAGTAATAAGCGGGGAAATGGCTGAGGATATCTTAAGCCTTTTTGCAGAACTTCAGGAGGACCGGTATGAAGATCCAGGAAGTGATTGATGAACTGAAATCTTATGACGGGAAACCGGTGAAGATCATGGAGGTGTGCGGAACCCATACTTCCAGTATTTTTAAAAACGGAATCAGAAGTATGATTTCTCCTAAAATCAAACTGATTTCCGGCCCCGGTTGTCCGGTTTGTGTTACCTCAGCTGCTTATATCGACCGATTGACAGAATTTTCCTTAAAGGAGGATCACTACGTTCTGACCTTTGGAGATATGATGAAAGTGAAAGGAAGCAGCATGTCCTTAACAGAAGCAAAGGCAGCAGGAGGAAAAGTAAAAATCCTGTATTCTCCATTAATGGCTTTAGCAGAGGCCAGGGAGCATAAAAATATCCAGTATCTGTTTGCAGCTGTGGGCTTTGAGACGACTGCCCCTATCTATGCTCTTATGATTGAGGAAATGCAGCAAAAAAACATTACCAATCTGAAGCTTTTAACTTCTGTAAAAACTATCGTACCGGCCCTTTCTTATATTTGTGAGAGAGAAAAAAATATCGATGCATTCTTAAGCCCTGGCCATGTCAGCGTAATTACGGGAGCTGGCAGCTACCGGGAACTGGCAGAAAAATACCAGAAGCCTTTTGTAATTGCAGGCTTTGAGGGAGAACATATTCTGGCAGCTGTCTATGAAATCATAAGGCAGTTAAAAACAGACCGATATGAAGTGAAAAACATGTACGCCACTGCAGTAAAGGAAAAGGGCAATGAAAAAGCACGTGCCCTGCTTTCGGAGTATTTTGAACAGGGAGATGATTTCTGGCGGGGGATCGGTATCATTGAAGATTCCGCTTTAAGGCTGAAGAAGAAATATGAGATGTTTGACGGGGGCAGCCGCATTGAGGGTGTAAACGAGGAAATGCCCAAGGGGTGCAAATGTACAGACGTTATTCTGGGCCGTAAGAATCCAGCAGAATGTCCGCTGTTTAAGACTGCCTGTACGCCGCTTCACGCGATTGGCCCCTGTATGGTGTCATCAGAAGGAGCCTGCGGGATCTGGTATCAGAATTCATAACAAATCCATTCACAATAACAGACGAAAGGTCAGGACAGAGGCTATGAAAATTGATATGTCTTACGGCAGCGGTGGAAAACAGACCGGTGATCTGATTAATCAGGTTTTTTTAAAGCATTTCAATAATAAAACGTTAAACAGGCTTGAAGATGCGGCGGTGCTGTCTGTTGAGGGGAAGATTGCCTACACAACAGATTCCTTTGTTGTTACCCCTCTGTTTTTTAGAGGAGGAAATATTGGGAAGCTGGCAGTTTGCGGGACCGTGAACGATTTATCCATGATGGGAGCTGTTCCAAAATATCTTACTGCAGGCTTTATTATAGAAGAAGGGACTGAGCTGGAAACCATAGAGGAGATCGCCCGCACCATGGCTGTAACTGCAAAAGAAGCAGGGGTCCGGATTGTTGCAGGCGATACCAAGGTGGTGGATGGCAATGGCGGGGTTTTTATTAATACATCGGGAATCGGGGAAGTGAAGAAAGGTGGCATCAGTATCTCTCACTGTAAACCAGGTGATGCCATTATTCTATCCGGAAACTTAGGAGAGCATCATGCGGCCATTCTTTCCCACCGCATGGGAATAGAAAATCAGATTGCCAGTGATTGTGCACCCCTTAATTCCATCGTCCAGAACTTATTGGACAGCCAGATCAGGGTTCACTGCATGCGGGATGTCACCAGAGGCGGTCTTGCCACTGTATTAAATGAAGCAGCAGAGCAGTCTTCATGCAGTGTGGAGATCTGGGAGGAGGCTCTTCCCGTTAGTCCCGAGGTGAAAGGCTTCTGCGGAATACTGGGGCTGGATCCTCTCTATATGGCAAATGAGGGAAAGATGATAGCCGTTGTCCCGGGGAATCAGGCCGAAAAGGCGTTAAAAGCAGTGCAGAACAGTAAATATGGGACAAATGCCAGAATAATTGGAGCAATTCTTGAAGGAAACGGAGTCAGAATGAAAACCAGGCTTAATGGACTGCGAACCATCGATCTTTTATATGGAGAAGGTCTTCCAAGAATCTGTTAGTGTAAGTAAAGAGGTCAGCTTATAAAAAGCGGACTTCTTTTTTTTGCCAAAATAAATTTTATTGACGTAGTAACAACTTATTTGTTATAATGAAGTTGTTTCTTTTGGAGCAAAAGGAGAATAAATATATGGAAAAAGAAAAAAAACGTCAAATATCACTACAGAGGGCAGATGAACTGAAGGGGAGGATTGAAGATTTTCTTGAGGCAAGGAAATCAATTTCGACTGGTATCAGCAAAGAAGATGTGCTGAAGGAACGGAAGAACAGAATACTTCATATTTATTCGGCAACGGAAGAGGACTGGAATAATTACAAATGGCAATTGAAAAACAGAATTACAGATGTGGAGAGCTTAAGCAGGATTCTTCCTGTCAGCGAAAAAGAGAAGCAGCTGATACAGGAAGTGGGGGAAAAGTTTCGGTGGGCAGTTTCCCCGTATTACCTAAGTCTTGCAGATCCGGACAACAGCTTTGATCCCATACGTCTGATGAGCGTCCCAAATTATAAGGAGCTGGAAGACAGCTGTACGGATTTGGATCCTATGGCAGAAGAGTATACCAATCCAGCCGGATGTATTACCAGACGGTATCCGGACCGCCTGATTATCAATGTAACCAATGAATGTGCCATGTACTGCAGGCACTGCCAGAGACGGCGCAACATTGGGGAACAGGATGTCCACAATTCCCGTGAAAAGATTGCGGAATCAATTCAATACATCAGAGAGAATGAAGAAATCAGGGATGTTCTTATCACAGGGGGAGATGCGCTCACTCTGTCAGATCAGCAGCTGGAATGGATTATCAGCCAGTTAAAGGAGATTCCTCATGTGGATTACATAAGACTTGGCAGCAGAATTCCTGTAACCATGCCGCAGAGAATCACCAAAGAGCTTTGCGATATGTTAAAGAAATACCACCCGATCTATTTAAACACACATTTTAATCACCCCATGGAGATTACGGAAGAATCAAAAGCAGCCTGTGAAAGGCTTGCAGATGCAGGAATCGTTCTTGGAAATCAGGCAGTTTTGTTAAATGGTATTAACAATGACAGATTTGTAATGCGTGTGCTCAATCATGAATTGTTAAAGTGCAGGGTAAGGCCTTATTATATTTTTCATGCAAAGCACGTACAGGGAACCGCCCATTTTAATACCTCCATCGAGGATGGCATTGAGATTATGGAATATTTAAGAGGATACACCTCCGGTCTGGCAATCCCCACATTTATTGTCAATGCGCCAAAGGGGCAGGGCAAAACCCCCATATTCCCTAATTATATTATTTCCAGAGGTCCGGGTTATGTAAAATTCAGAACCTGGGAAGGTAATGTAGTCAAGTATGAGGATCATGAGACAAAGGACATTCATGAGCTTCTCTGAAATCTAAGAGCCGCAGACTCATATGTGATTATCACACATGGATCTGCGGCTTTAATGTTACTTATAAATCAGGCAGAGAAAATGGATACTCCTGACTTAACCGTTTACTGCCTGGCGTTTCATCTGTGTTATGGCTTCGATGACCGGTGGCAGGTATAATATTACGATAGTTACAACCATTTCAGGAATAATATAGGTAGCGTTATATCCAAAGGTATATAATAGCGGGTTCATGCCTTCCGGCGCATAGGAAGCAAAGAATATGTAACCGGAAATAACATGGCATAGATATCTGCCTAAAACACCTGTGATATATCCTGGAATCAGTCCGTATTTTCTGTTATGAAACAATCCGGAAAGACCCAGGCAGCCGAATGCAATGGGATAGTCCAGGAGAACCTGAACGGGAGCGTAAATATATGGCCCCATAATAAATTGGAGAATTCCGTATGCCACTCCTGTCATGATTCCGGCTTTAACGCCGTAGATATACCCAATCAGACAGATAAACAGCATGGAAAACAAGGTGATGGAACCTCCGAAGGGAAGTGAGGCAAATTTGATGAAAGAAGCCACCATAGCCAGAGCCATCGCGCCTGCGCAGGTTACCATCTGCCGGGTTTTCAGCTGTCTGGTGGGCAGTGTTTTGCCGGTAAGCAGTTGAATTCCCAGTAAAATAATAATAAGTGCAGCAATCACCAGTCCATAACCGGCTGGTTTTAAAAGGTATTCTCCTGATTCCTGAGAATAGGTTAGAAAAAATGACATAAAAAAACCTCCTTTGTATGCACAGGAGGGGACTACTACTATTGCTTCCTTCCGCCGGCATTATCCGGTTCAAGTAGTAAGGGTCAGGTAAATACCTTCTCAGCCTAAGGCTCCCCCAGCGTGTCATATTTTTTTCGTTTCGGTGTGAGTATAACTGAAATAAAAGGGAATGTCAAGTGATTTAAGCCTGTAAAATAAGTATAAAAAAGTAAATTAAGCACAACCTAGTAAAGCAGTGCATCATAGCATTTTTTCAATTAAAAAATACAGATGCGGAGGTTGTATCTATGACAGGCTTTATCATTGCCCTGATATCAGGAGCGCTAATGAGCATACAGGGAGTATTAAATACGGGAGTGTCCAAACAGACAAGCATGTGGGTATCTACAGGCTGGGTTCAGCTGACCGCTTTTTTAACCTGCCTCATTTTATGGTATTTCTCAGGGAGGGACGATATATCTGCCCTTCTTTCGGTTCACCCCAAATACATGCTGATCGGAGGCATTATCGGTGCATTTATTACTTACACAGTTGTAAAAAGTATGGGCACGTTAGGTCCGGCAAAAGCAGCACTGGTAATAGTGTTATCCCAGATCGTAGTAGCTTATGCAGTGGAGGTATTTGGATTATTTGGCGTAGAAAAAATTGGATTTGAGTGGAAGAAACTGATTGGAGCAGTTGTAGCGATTATAGGAATTATAATCTTTAACTAATTTGGAAATAGTGCTTGTATTTACTTATTTCTTTAGGTAGAATAGGTACAAGGGCTGAGGATGGGATCCTTTTTTGCAAAATTTTGTAAAGGGAGGATTCCATGAACTATCATAGGATTAAGATCGCAGCCATAGCTTTCTGCGTAATCATATGCAGTATTTGCTATGGCTTAAACAGAAATCATAAATACCGGGAAGAAGGGTTTGTTTCCATTCAGGAGACAACTGCATCGTCACAAGAGGAATCTTTAGCCGGGGATTTAGAAGAAACATCAAAAGAACCGTTACGTATTTGCTATGTACATATATGTGGAGAGGTGGCTGCTCCAGGCGTCTATGAGCTGGAGGAGGGAAGCCGTATTTTTCAGGCTGTCGCAGTAGCCGGAGGCTTTACGGAGAATGCAGCTGCTGATTCATTAAACATGGCGGAACCGGTGAAAGACGGGATGAAGATTCAGGTTCCAAATCAGGAAGAAGCCCAAAAGCTTTTGAATGAGGGAGCTAACGTCTCTGGAAGTTTACCGGAAGGACGGCGTAAGGTGAATCTTAATACGGCTAAAAAGGACGAACTCATGACGTTAAGAGGTGTGGGAGAGGCGAAGGCTGATGACATCATTCGTTACCGGGAGAGTCACGGTGGATTTCAAAAGATTGAAGACATTATGAAGATATCAGGGATTAAGGAGGCAGCCTTTCAGAAGATAAAAGACGATATCACGGTTTAAATAGAAGACAGAGGTGCAAAATGGCAAGTGTTTTAGTAGTAGATGACGAAAAACTGATTGTAAAGGGAATGAGATTCAGTCTGGAGCAGGACGGTATGGAAGTGGACTGTGCCTATGACGGTGAGGAAGCCATAAATCTGGCAAAACAGAAGGAATACGATGTAGTGCTTTTGGATGTCATGCTTCCAAAGTTTGATGGATATGAGGTTTGTCAGGCGATCCGGGAGTTTTCCGAGATGCCCATCATTATGCTGACGGCCAAGGGCAACGATATGGATAAGATTCTGGGGCTTGAGTATGGAGCTGATGATTACATTACGAAGCCCTTTAACATTCTGGAAGTAAAAGCAAGAATTAAGGCAATTATGCGTAGAAACGCCAAGAAGGGGAGACGGGATAAAAAGGAAGACAGCCATCTGGTGACAGCCGGTGATTTAAAACTGGACCGGGATGCCAGAAGGGTCTTTATTGCAGAGAAGGAGATCAATTTAACAGCAAAGGAATTCGATCTTCTAGAGCTTTTAACCTGCAATCCCAGCAAAGTATACAGCAGAGAACAGCTGCTGACTTATGTTTGGGGAAACAAGGCGATGGACACAGGTGATGTCCGTACTGTCGATGTTCATGTAAGGCGTCTGAGGGAGAAAATTGAGCCCAGCCCCAGCGATCCCAAATATGTGCATACGAAATGGGGCGTAGGATATTATTTCCGCGTCTAGTGAAAAAAAGGAGGATTTCTGCCGGGAGACCGGAGAGATCCGCCTTTTCTTAAATTAAGGAGTGCCGAAACGATGAAGAAAAGCCCGCAGGGGGAACGATGGAGAAGGCTTGACAATACGGCAAAGATTTTTCCTGTCATAGCCGATGAGAATTTAAGCAATGTGTTCCGGATCAGTGCCCAGTTAAAAAGTGAAGTGGTACCTGGAACTTTACAAAGAGCGTTAGAGGAAGTACTGCCACAGTTTGAAGGATTTTCCGTGAAACTGAGGAGAGGCTTTTTCTGGTATTATTTTGAACACAACAGCCGGATGCCCGTCATTGAACGGGAGACAACCTACCCCTGTAAGTATATTGACCCTCACAGCAACCAGCTTTTTTTATTCCGGGTCACTTATTTTGGCAGCCGGATCAATCTGGAAGTATTTCATGCGGTCACAGATGGACTGGGTGCTGTTAATTTTTTGAAGGCACTGGTTTACCGCTATCTGGATCTGGTAAAGGATTCAAGAACCGGTCACAAAGCGCCCCAGAAGATTTCTTCCGATGTTTCCATGAATGTGGAGGACAGTTACGTCCGTAACTATAGAAAGATCCGGAAACAGAAGTACAGTTCGGCAAAAGCCTATCATATTACCGGGGAGCTTCTTTCTTTGGATGAGGAGAATATACTTCATGGTTATATTGGTTTAAAAGAGATGAAGGCGGTAAGCAAGGGCTACGGCGTCAGTATAACACGGTTTTTAACCGCGGCACTGATCTGGTCTATTTACCAGGAATATTTAAAAAAGAAGCCGTCCGAGCAATCCATAGGAATCAGCATCCCCATCAATCTGAGGAATTTTTTCGGTTCTGAGACTATGGCGAATTTCTTTGCCGTGACGTTAGTGGAGTTTCTTTCTTCCGGAGAGAATCATACGTTTGAGGAAATACTGCGTGTGGTCTGCACCCAGATGGATGAAAAGATTACTAAAGAGAAGATGGAGGAGACCATTTCTTACAATGTTTCCAGTGAGAAGAAATGGTATCTGCGCATTACCCCTCTTGTTATAAAATGGCTTGCATTAAATCTGATATTCTGGAAAAATAATGGGGCATATACCATGACATTATCAAACATCGGTCCCATTGAAATGGATGAAGAATATGCAAAAGAAATTGAGCGCTTTACCATGATGATCGGAGTTTCCCGCAGGCAGCCCATGAAATGCGGAGTTTGTTCCTATGCAGATGAGGTGATTGTTACCTTCAGCTCTGTTTTTCAGGATACAAGGCTTGCGGACACGTTTTTTGGTTTCCTAAGGAAAGAAGGGATTCCGGTTGAACAGGAAAGCAATGGGGTACCGGATCATAGAGATGATAAGGGGCAGTATCCCCAGATCCGGTACGACAAGGAACGTATGAAAAAGATTGCCAATGTCTTTTACGGGATTATGATTTTTGCAGCTGTAATTCTCGGGATCATTAACTTTGCCACCTATTCCGGTTCCATATGGTCTGTAATAGCGATTGTCTTAATGGCTTATTCCGTTTTGACAGTCCGGTATTCGTTTATGCGTCATTCCAATCTTGCAGGGAAAGTTGTCATGCAGACCATAGCGGCAGAGATCGTATGGTTTTCCATTGATCACGTAACCGGGTACAGCGGCTGGTCTGTAAACTATGGAATACCAAGTACCATATTGTTTGCAGACCTGGCGGTGGTATTTTTAATTCTGGTTAACCGTATGAACTGGCAGAGTTATTTCATGTATCAGATTGCAATTACCGTTTTCAGCTTTATCCCGCTGATTTTATGGGCAGCAGGTCTGATTTCCAGACCGCTTCTTTCAATTGTTACAGTGGTACTGACTGTAATTATTCTTGCCGTAACTATAGTTTTAGGAGATCGGAGAGTTAAAAATGAGCTGATCCGGCGGTTCCATATATAGAACATGCTGTCTGGAAAGGAGGTATGAACATGAGAAGAAAAAAAGTAAGTGTGATGGGAAATCTGGTGAGAGATATGATGCAGAATGTGATGGAAACTTCTTTTAAACAGCCATTCCAAAGTGGTGAACTGAGAAAAAATCCGGTGGAGCCGGCCTGGGTATGCCCGGCTGGATATGAATATGAAATTATAGAAAAATGTGATTTAAAGATGGAATATTTAAGACCTGTTGGAGTGGTTACAGGGCGTGTGATTCTTCAGCTTCACGGTGGCGGTTATATCGGTCCCATGAAGAATATTTACCGGAGATTTGCAGTCCGCTATTCCAAGATCAGCTATGGAGGAGATGTTCTGACTCCAGATTACCGGGTAGCCCCGGAAGATCCCTACCCGGCTGCTTTGCAGGATGCTGTTTCGGCTTACCAGTGGCTTTTGCAGGAGAAGGGGTATGCTCCAGAAAATATAGTTATAGCAGGCGATTCGGCTGGCGGAGGTTTAGGCCTTGCATTGGGGCTTTATTTAAAGGACAATCATCTGCCTCTTCCTGGAGGCTTTCTTACCATGTCTGCCTGGACGGATTTAACAAACAGCGGGGAAAGCTATCAGGTCAATTATGAGCTGGATCCCCTTTTTGGCAATTCCACCCACAACATGCTTTATGATTCTGCGTATATTGGAGAGGCAGATCCCACGGAGCCGTATATCTCACCGCTGTTCGGAGACTTTAGCGGTTTTCCTCCCGTACTCATGCAGGTGGGAAATTACGAGGTACTGTTAAGTGACACCCTGATGGTGGGGCAGAAGTTAAAAAAAGCTGGCGTGAAATGCCGGATATCTGTCTTTGAAGGAATGTTTCATGTATTCCAGATGGGGCTGGATCTAATCCCTGAGAGCCGGGAAGCCTGGGAGGAAGCGGAAGAATTCTTACGGGTTGTTTATCATATTAGTATAAAACCGGAAGGGAAAGTTGTCCGGAAAGTGAAGACAGGGCAAAAACGGTCTGCGAGAGATATCACTGACTTTTTAATTGCCATGATGAAGAAAGAATTGAATGGATAGAGGAGATACGAATGAAGATCACATTGGTGACTGTGGGGAAGATAAAAGAAAAGTTTTATACTGATGCCATAGCCGAATATAGCAAAAGACTGAGTCGATATTGCAAGCTGGAGGTGATCCAGGTGGCGGATGAGAAGACACCTGATCATGCCAGTGAGACGGTAGAACGGCAGATTAAGGAGAAGGAAGGAGAGCGAATCCTTCTTTCTATAAAGGAAGGTGCTTATGTGATCGCTTTGGCAATTGACGGAGATACACCGGATTCGGTGAAGCTGTCAGAAAAAATCGCGGCCCTTGGAGTCGGTGGAGTAAGCCAGATTGTATTTATTATCGGCGGTTCCCTTGGGCTGGCTGATGCTGTGTTAAAGCGGGCTGATTACAAACTGAGCTTTTCTAACATGACGTTCCCCCATCAGTTGATGCGTGTGATTTTGCTGGAACAGATTTACCGGAGTTATCGGATTATCAATGGGGAACCGTATCATAAATAGATGCAACTGAGTATTATTTAGCAGGTATGTAGAAACGGATACGCTCACTGGCTTATTTCGTACGAAAGGGGATTGCCGTGAGCGTTTTTTTATTTCATGGTTATGCAACAAAGTACTCTTAGTTTGCCATATGCGCCTAAATGAATCATACGGATTTTTATTCAATCTCCGACTCTTTATAAATTGCAAAAACTACATTCAGTTTTATTCCTTCGTCAGACTTCTCTGCATCTTTATATATTACCTGTATTCTATCGTCGACAGAAATATCTGGGATTCCATCTGCAGATACTACTTTTTTAGGGACCCAGACTTTATCGCCCATGTCTTTTATGGGTTCACTCTCATTTGGAATTACTATAAAGTAAGTATTAGTAACCTCTGAAACAATTCCTTTAAAGTATCTATCCTTTTTTTCATTGTTGCATCCGGTTAATAACATCAAAACAATGATAATAACGAACAATAATTTTTTTTTGGCCATAGTTTAACTCATTTTCCCTAACGTTAGTGTAATTAATAAATGATGAACTATTTTCTTTGTTTTCTACGTTTTTTATATAATCATTTATTTCCGTTATGTTTGCTTGAATTATATTCCAAATAGAATTTTGGTATGAAAAGTTCATATTTTGAACAATGATTATACCTGGTTATCTATTCCTGCTTTCTCTTAGTCTGTTAGTTTTTCTAATGCAGAATTCCTTGACAATCATAACAATCTATATTCACCTCATTTGCCTGAGCAATCCAGTCCCTTTGATATCAATCTATACAGTATAGTTTTTATCTGCAAGCTGTTTTATTTTATCAAAAAACGCCAATTTACCTTCTGTGTATTTTTTTCTATCATCGGAGTACATCTTATAAAGCTCCTGCTTTAATAATCCATATTCTTTAGCAAATTCAGAGTGAGAACGAATAAAATCCCTAAACTTTATTTAGTCCCAAAATAGCGCACAGTTTTTTTCTTCATAGCAATGGATATGTTGCAAAGAAACCTCACCTTCACCTCTTAAAATAAAGAGATGCTTTCCACTTATTACTTCACCATAATATTCATATCCATTTACCTTCATCGTATTAAAAATAGTATCTGTAATAGCTTTTAATACAACAGCAATATCTAACATCGGTTTTGCTACGATACCATTTATAGCTGTACTGCCAACATGCTGAATATCTAGAATATTATCACCATGAATATGAATAAGAGTCTGCTTCGTTTTCTCAAACTCTTCTGCCCATTTTTCATTATGATTTTCTAAAATAACCTTATATTTTGGTACACCTAACAAATTAGACTCCATACTATCTCCTTGTCTTATTATAAATATAATAATAATAATCTACGGATATTACAACATGAAAGTTGAGAATAATTATGTTGAAATTTCAATAAGTTTTTTTGTTCTGTTATTATAAATTATATCGCCTAAATAAGTGTAAAAATACTGAATATAATTTACACAAAAGGTTGTCAAATCTTGTCGTTTTTTGTATAATATAGATAGATAAAGCTGTTGGATTTTAAACTAAATATAAGGGGGATTTGTATGAATTTGCCGCAGTTATATTATTTCATAAAATTAGCAGAATTACAGCATTATACGAAAGCCGCAAAAGAACTTTACATCGCTCAGCCCTCATTAAGTGACTCAATCGCTTCACTGGAAAGTGAGCTTGGTATATCCTTGTTTCAGAAAAAAGGACGCAATGTAGCACTGACAAAATACGGAGAAGAATTTTATATCCATGTATCCCAGTCGCTAAACGAACTGGAGCGGGGAATCGCCACCATGAAGATGCATTCTGGTCAGTTGGGAGGTACCATTGATGTAGGCTGTATCCCCACTTTATTAGGCGATTTTCTTCCGACAGCAATTCAAAATTACATGAAAAAGAATCCCCAGGCGAAATTTAACATCTTTCAGGGGATGTCTATTGAAGTCGCTCATGGGGTGGCGGCCGGGAAATATGACTTAGGTTTTTGTTCTATGGTGGAAGAGGAGCCTGATCTTTTGTTCGTTCCCATTATGGCACAGGAGCTGGTTCTGATTGTGAACGACGCCCATCCCCTTGCAGAAAGAAAAGAAGTTTGTTTAAGCGAATTAAAAAATTATAATCTTACTACATATCGTGAGTCCATACCTATTGGAAAGGTGGTCCGTAATCTTTTGCAGCAGCATGAGGTAGAGGCTACGTTTTCCTATGACGATGAAATTTCCATCGGAGGTGTGATATCAGAGACAAATCTGGCAGCTATCGTTGCCCGCACTCCCTTTTTAAAACAATTTGATAACCTGGTACTGATTCCTCTTTCAGATGTACCAAAGGATACCCGCCTGATTTATATGACATTCAGCAGAAAGAATTTCGTTTCCTCCTCTGTAGAAGCATTTGCAGATTTCATTGTGGCGCATGAGATGAATCTGCCGTAACCGGACAGACAGGATGGAGCAGAATATGAGATTGATTTATGGAACTGGAAATCCAGCTAAATTATCAGCAATGCAGAAACGGTTGTGGGGATTTGACTTAGAGATAGTTGGGCTAAAAGATTTAGACATAGAGATACCGGAAGAACTGGTAAGTACTATTACGATCTGGATAAAGATGAACTTGATACAGTAGCGGTAGAAGATGGATTTCTTCAGTTTTTTCAGACGTTTTTAAACACTTATAACAAGGATTAAGCCCATAATCAGCTTAAAATCTAAAGAAACAGCGGTATGCTGCCACAAGAGCGCATACCGCTGTTTCTTTGCCATAGACGATGGATCCACACCAGGTTATACAATCCCTGCCGTCGCCATAAGTGCAATTACCAGTCCAGCAATAAAAGCCGGGATCATGGTACCTAAAATAATATGTTTATAGCTTTCTTTTAAACTGCATCCGCAGATGGACATAGTGAGGATTGCAACGGAGGAGTTTGGCAGTTTATTTAAGATCAGGGCAGATTCTGTTACAATGCGGTGAAGAGCAGCAACATTGACTCCCATATCAACAAATGCTTTACCAAAGCTCTCCATGAAGATGGTTTCACCTGAAATTGCGGAACCGGTCAGTCCGGTGAGCACCGTTGTGCCGAAAAATGCTTTCAGATATGCGGGCATATTCATGGCAAGCACTGCCTGCTGCAGCTGCTGGAAAGCAGGAGAAGCGCCTAAAACCTTGGAAAGTCCCATAACTGCAGCAACCGTAAGCATGGAGTTTAAGCCGGAGCTGCTTCCGGTTTTAATGGAAGTTTTCATGTTTTTAATCCGTTTAAACTGGGTGCAGATAATTAACAGGATACCAATGACCAGAGAAAACATAATGCTTGGGGAAGTTCCCCAGCTGGAGGTCGCAACTACACAGCCTAAAACCAGGACAAAGGGAAGAACGGACATGAAGATTCCGGGAAGTTCCTTTTCCGAAACGGCTGTCTGCTGTGTCTTATACATGGCAAGCAGCTGTTCCGGTGTGTTGTTTTTCAGACTCTGCTTTTGTGCATAATTAAAATACAGGAAGTAAGAAACAGCAAGGATCGCGGTAAATACAAAGGAAAGAAGAGGCGCTGATCCAAGAGAGGTATTTAAATATTTACTTGGCAGTACATTGCAGATATCTAAGGAATAGGCAAAGCCATTGGCAGAAGCACCGCCTCCCAAAAGAAGGAAGGGAAGCACCCGCCGATCCATTTTATTTTCATATAAAAGGTTATCGGCAATGGGGTAAAGGACAAATACCATAATATAACCGTTGATACCAAGCAGAGTGATGAAAAATGTACAGATCAGGATGACCAGACCTACCATTTTCGTTCCCAGCTTCTTTGTCAGTGTCTGGGCGATTTTTGTTGCCAGACCTGTTTCTAAAACAAGCTGGCCAAAGACGCCGCCAAGTCCCAGGATTAAAAACCAGGAGGCTACAAAGCCACCGGCACCGCCGGAAAATGTGGTCAGAAACCCTTCGTTAAGATTCAGTCCGCTGGTGACCAGAATAATCGCTGCCGTGATTACCGTCGCTGTTATCATATCGATGCCCTTGATAATCATTACGACTAAAAGTGCAATGGCAAAAATAAGACCAATTGTAGCTAACATAATGTTCCCTCCAATATTTATATAGTCTGTCAGTCCGGAAAACTCTTTATTAAGCTTTCTCGTTAGCACCGGACTGCCACTGCGCCGTCATTTTGTCAAGCGGAATCGCAGTCAGCCCTGTTTCCCTGGAATAGGAATAGATTACAAATCCACGTTTACAGCGGAAGACGCATTCCAGGCATGGGTCTTCATCGCAATAGGCAAAGGCATCGGTGTCTGCCAGGGAAAAAACAAGAGGAGGACGCTTTGTCTTAGGTAAATATTTTAAGTACCCCCCGGTAAACGTTTTTAAATACATCCACTCCGGCATATATTCGGGTTTTAATGCTTCCCAGAATACTTCCACGGCGTTGTCATTGTAACCGCCGGTGATTCGGTAGCTTAAGTGAATCTTATTGTTTACCAGGTCTGGTGATTCCGGTATTAAATGGACCGCTTTTGAGCCGCAGCATAAAATTTCTGTATCACCAGCGGGAGATGCAGCAATAACAGGAAACAGTCCGCCGCATGTTTGACACCGGTAAAAGGATACTTCCGGACATTGGCTCGCCGGAGGTTTTCTTGTATCACGGCATCTTCTGGGTCCGAATGTCTGTTCAATCATATCCTGTCACCCCTTCATCCGTTTTAACAGCTCTTCCCGCAGCAGATATTTTTTTACTTTTCCGCTGCCTGTGTGGGGAATTCGTTTAATTAATTCCAGACGCTCCGGCCAGAAGCGTTTGGATATGCGGTGCTCTCTTAAATAATCTATTACATCTGTCAGAGACAGGTTTTCAAACCCCTTTGCAACAACCACAAAAGCGCAGATCCGTTCTCCCAGACGTTCGTCAGGCATACCAATGACGGTATGGTCCAGAATTCCGGGACAGCCTTCTAAATTATCATTGATTTCATTGGAATTTAAATTTTCCCCGCCACGGACGATCATATCTTTCTTTCGTCCGATAATCCGGATGTTCCCATCCTCATCCATAACGCAGAGATCTCCGCTGTGAAACCAGCCGTCGTCGTCAAGGACTTCATCGGTAATGCCACGGTTTTTTAAATATCCTACAAATACATTGGGGCCTCTTGACAGTTCTTCTCCTGCAGTTCCGAAAGGAACATCTGTGCCGTTTTCATCTACCACACGGATCTCAACTCCCTCTAGCGGTTTTCCTGAAGTAGTTCCATTCAGCCTTAATGCATCACCGGGTCTGACAAAAACATGAGGAACACTCTCTGTAGAACCATACACCTCACATAGAAGTATCCCATAATCCCACGCTTTCTGTACCATATAGCCCGGAACAGGTGCACCTCCGCATAAATAGAATTTAAGAGAGGGGATAGCACCTCCGTTGGTCTCTAAATCCCTTAAAATATCATAGATAAAAGGAGTGGCGCCCATAGAATAAGTACATTTCTCCCGGTTCATTAAATCAATGGATTCCCGGCAGCAGTATTTCTGCTGCAAAACCACCTTTGCGCCTGTGAGCATGGGTGCAATAATCCCATGGTGAAAGCCCGTTGCATGATTGAGAGGAGCTGGCATAAACATAATATCATCCATTGATATTCCAAGATCCCTGTTAAAGGTTTCCTCACTGTAACGGATGTTATCATGAGTCAAAATCACACCCTTTGAGCCGCAGGTGGTGCCGGAGGTCCCAAGAATGGCGGCAATATCCTGACCAGTCTGCCGGGCACATTCCTCGATCTTTAATGGATTGTAATCATGGAGAATCTTCTTCCAGGCATAACAGTCGCTTTTTATCTCCCTGGCTTGATCCAGCAAAACCACTGCACGAAGGCTGTTAATATGAGGAAGTGCTGATTGAATCATTTCCTCATAATCTGTTTTATGAAACCAGGTAGGAGCAAAATAAGCTTTGGACTGGGTTAAATTTAAGCAGCGGACCAGTTCTTTTTCCTCGTATGACATGGCAATTGGGTGGGCAGCGGCACCAGCCTTAAAGCAGGCAATGGTAATTACTGCGAATTCACTCCAGATCGGAATCTGATAGGAAACCACATCACCCGGGCCAATTCCCTGGGAACGGAGAAAGGCCGCCACTTTGGAAGCGGCCTCATCCATCTGCCTGTATGTATATCGGCATCCTCTGTCATCTACTACATATTCCCGGTCCGGATATTTTCTCACTGACTCATGAAAGCAGTCAGCAAGTGTCCGGTCCGACCAGTATCCATTCTTTAAATACTGAAGTTTTAATTCAGGATTTATTTTTATTTCATCAAGCATAACCCTTCTCCTTGGAAATGAAGAGCAGAGGGTTGATTCGTTTATCCCTGCTGCCTCGCCTTCAGCTCTTTGACCAGAGCAGGCACCACTTCAAATAAATCGCCAACGATGCAATAGTCCGCAACCTCGAAAATAGGAGCGGTTTCATCTTTGTTAATGGCAATGATGGTTCCTGACTCACTCATTCCGGCTACATGCTGTACCGCTCCTGAAATGCCGCAGGCAAAATAAATTTTAGGGGTAACTGTAGCGCCTGTCTGACCGACCTGCTTACTCTGAGGCATCCAGCCTGCATCAACAGCAGCGCGGGAACAGCCTACGGTACCATTTAACACATCAGCCAATTCCTTTAATACAGAAAAGTTCTCGGCAGATTTCATACCCCGGCCGCCGGAAACAATAATTTCAGCCTCATCTAGCCGGATGTCATTGTCTTCACAGGCTTTTATAAAGTCGATGACCTTAGTCCGTATCTCCTGGGCCGGAGTGGAGATTTCTTCCCGGATCACAGCCGGTTGATTGTTTGGATTCTTTTCCGGTTTTTTAAATGCTCCCGGTCTGCAGGTACCCATCTGAGGTCTGGTTTCACTGCAAAGAATCTGAGCATATAAATTGCCTCCGAAAGCAGGACGTTCCCAGACAACATTGCCGGTTTCCTCATCAACGCTGAGAGCAGTACAGTCTGCAGTCAGACCGGTGCGAAGGCTTACCGCAATTTTGGAGCCTAAGTCTCTGCCGTTTACAGTTGCACCAACTAAAATCGTATTAGGCTGATATTTTTCACACAGTTTTAAAAATACATTTCCATAGGCATCGGCAGAGTAATCTTCGTATTCCGCTCCCTCAACCACATAAATTTTATCCGCACCATATTCTCCGGCAGCTGTTACTGCTTCTTTGGTATCTTTTCCAATTACCACTGCACAAAGATCCTGTTTTAATCCCTCTGCCAGCTTTCTGCCCTGACCTAAAAGTTCCAGTCCCACGCTTTTTGGCTGGTCTTTAAAACATTCAACAAATACCCAAACATCCTTCCATGCTTCAAAACTCATTTTCTTCGGCCTCCTTTTACAGTATTTTCCCGTCGGCCAGCTTGCCGATCAGTGCGTTAGCAATTTCACCGGGAGTAGTTCCCTCTATGGTCACGCCGCATGCGGTTCGTTTTGGTGTGAACGTAGCTTTTACCTTGGTGGGAGAGCCTTTGAGTCCCATTTTTGACACATCCGCATCTGGTAAATCAGCCAGAGTGATTTCCGGTATCTCTGCTTTTAAAGAGGCGATTTTTCTCTTTATGGTAGCATATCTGGGTTTGTTGCTTTCTTTCGTGGCAGTACAAAGAATGGGGAAGCGGGCCTCGATTACTTCGATTCCTTCCTCTACCTGCCGTCTGGCAATTACCTTATCCCCGTCTGCCTCTAAATCCAGAATATAAGTAAGCCTTGCAGCTCCAAGATGTTCTGCAATACTGGGTGCAGTCTGTCCTGTATCCCCGTCAATGGCCTGTTTTCCGCCCAGAATCACATCGAAGTCACCAAGCTTTTTAATGGCCTGAGACAGGATATAGCTGGTGGCATAGGTATCGGAACCGCCAAATGCACGGTCTGTTACCAGATAAGCCTCATCAGCTCCCATGGAAAGAGCTTCTCTTAATACAGCCTTTGCCTGAGGAGGCCCCATGGAGATTACAGTCACTTTTCCGCCGTAGCGATCCTTTAAAGTAAGCCCTGTTTCTAAGGCATTTTTGTCAAATGGATTCATGATGCTTGGTACACCTGTACGGATCAGGGTGTTTTTTACCGGATCGATTTTAATCTCTGTTGTATCCGGTACCTGCTTGATGCAAACAACGATATTCATCCTGTTATGTCCTCCTATCTGTATTCCTTATCCAGCACATTTGCAATGGTCATACGCTGGATCTGGTTGGCGCCTTCAAAAATCTGGAACACTTTGCAGTCTCTCATCAGCTTTTCTACGGGATATTCTTTGCTGAATCCGTATCCGCCAAAGATCTGTACTGCATTGGAGGTAACCTCCTGTGCACAGTCGGAGACAAAGGTTTTGCAGATGGAGCCTTCCTTCTGAACCATGATTCCCTGGTCCATCATGCGCATGGTGTTATTAACCAGACACCGGGATGCTTCAACCTTGATTGCCATATCTGCAAGCAGTGCCTGAACCATCTGGAACTTGATGATCGGAGTCCCGAACTGTTTGCGTTCTTTTGCATATTTTACGGATTCATCAAGGGCTCTCTGCATAATTCCCACTGCCAGGGTTGCCACGAATGCACGGGATAAGTTCAGTGCATTTAAAGCCAGCTTAAAGCCGGAGCCTTCCGGTCCAACCATGGCAGAAGCTTTTACCCGCACATTTTCAAAGATTAAATCAGTGGTATTGGAAAGACGAAGTCCCATCTTATTCTCATGAGCGCCAACGGTAACGCCAGGTGCATCCGCATCAATAATAAAGGCGGAAATTCCCTTGTGCCCGGCAGCCGGGCTGGTCTTGAAAAATCCTACAAATACATCAGAGAGAGCTCCGTTTGTAATAAAGGTCTTTGTTCCGTTTAAGATATATTCATCCCCATCTAGGACTGCGGTGGAACGCATGGCGGCCGGATCAGAGCCTGCATTGGGCTCAGTTAAGGCAAATCCTGCAAATGATCCTGGTCTGATTTTGTCAGCAAAATACTGTCCCTGCTCCTTGGTCCCTGCAAGAATTACATTTCTTAAGGCAACAAAGGTGGTTACAAAGGTAATGGCATAGCCTGCATCTACTTTTGCCAGCTCTTCAAATATCATGGCAGTGGTTTCATAGCTTAAGCCAGTTCCGCCGTATTCCTCTGGAATTTCCAGCATGTGAAGTCCCATATCAAAACCCCATTTAAAGAGTTTTCTGGGACATTCACCCTTCTCATCTGCTTCTTTTACGTAAGGCTTGATTTCGTTTTCAGCCATCTCTCTTACGAGAGCAAGAAGCTCTTTTTGTTCTTCGGTGTATAGTAAACTCATGTCATCTCACCTTTCCATTCTATCGTGGTTATTTTTTCAGCTTTGTTTCTCCGGTGGCTGCACCGGAGGCAAGAATCTCACCGATTTCACCCTGGCTGTATCCCAGATGGTTCAGGATCTCAACAGTATGAGCACCCTGGGAGCCGCCGATCTGATACTCCGGTTCCCCAACAGAACCAAAGTTTACCGGGTTTGTAGGAAGGTACCGTTCCCCGGAAGGGTAGGGGATTTTTGCAATAATGTGATTGGCCCAAACCTGTTCATCCTCGTACATATCAAGAGGTTCATAGGCCGCTTCGCAGGCCAAATCGTTGGCTTTAAACATGCTCATTAAATCTTTTCTTGTGAGTTTGCCAATGGCGTCATCAAGAACATCAATGACCTCATGGTTTAAATGACCTGCATTTACGTCTGCACATCTCATGTAACGGGAGTTTCCTACCATATCCCGTCTTCCTAACAGTGTCATGATCTTTTCATAGTCACGGTCATACTCCGGACAGCAGATTACCACCCATTTCTGGTCACTGGTGCGGTATACGTTGTTAAATGGATTGGGAACTTCCTTCCTGCTTTTTGGATACTGATTGCCGTACTGGGCAGAAATCACTCCTGTGCTCAGTGCGTAAACTGCGGCATGATGGAGGGAGACTGTGATCTTATCGCCTTTTCCTGATTTCTCCCGGGCATAAAGAGCAGCGCAGATCCCGGAAGCAAGACTTAGGGAAACCTGAAAGTCCCCAAAGCCGTTGGTTGGGATCATGGGAGCATCCCCTTTGTTTACGGTAGTTCCGAACACGCCGCCTCTTGCCATGAAGCAGGTAACGTCAAATCCGGCAGAATCTTTTTCCGGGCCATTCTCCCCATAGCCTAAGACCTGGGCAAAAACAAGCTTTGGGAAACGTTTGCTTAATGTTTCATAGTCAAGACCCAGTTTTGTTAAGGACTTTGTTCTGGTGTTGGTGACAAAGACATCGGCTTCTCCGATTAGTTTGTATGCGATTTCCAGACCCTTCTCCGATTTCAAATCCAGGGTAATAAAGCGTTTGTTCATGTTGGCAACATCAAATGCCAGGTTTTCATCGTCTTCGTAGGGCATGTTAAAGACTGCGCCCTGTGTTCTTGCAGGATCACCCTTGGCGGACTCGATTTTAATGCAGTCGGCGCCCCATTCTCCGAGAACGCGGACTGTGGTAGGGGCTGCAAGATATGTGGTTAAATCTACTACTTTTACTCCCTCTAAAGGTTTCATGCGGATCCTCCTCCTTTACAAAAACCTGGGGTCATCAGGCCCATACGGAACCGGATGACCCCAAGGTGAATTCCTGTTAGATGATGTATTCCATTTGTGCGCCATGTTTAATGGTATTTCTGGAAATGGTGATGCGCTGAACGGTAGGAGCGCCTTCTTCCAGCCACATTGCGCGGCAGTCACGGTAGAGACGTTCTACAGGACCGTATTTGCAGTCTTCAAAATAGCCCACACCACCGAAGATCTCTAACATTTCATCGCTGACTCTTCTTGTGGTATCAATGCTGTACAGCTTGCACATTGCTGCTTTCTCTTCAATATACTCGCCGGTAGGATTCTCTTCATAAGATTTAGCAAAATCATAAACCATGCAGCGCAGTGCATGAACCATCATGGACATATCAGCAATTTTGCAGCGGATTGCCTGACGGGTTCCGATTGGTTTTCCAAACGTGACACGGTCATTTGCATACTGTAAGGAAAGTTCCAGCATTCTCTGAGCCATACCTAAGTTGCTTGCTGCAATATGGGCACGGGATACAGATAAGGAATGCATGGCAATTTCGAGACCCTGGCCTTCTTTTCCTAATAAATATTTCTTGTCGATTTTGCAGTCTGTAAATTTCAGTTCGCCATGTCCGGCTCCGCGGCAGCCCATCATATGAGGCATGTTGATTACTTCAAATCCAGGAGCATCCATTGGAACAAAGAATGCGGAAAGTCTGTCGTCTTTCTTTGACTCAGGATTGGTAACTGCAATTACATAAGCAAATTCGCAGCAGTCTGTATGGGAGATTAAGGTTTTTTCTCCGTTTAATACATAGGAATCGCCTTCTCTTACTGCCATGGTATGTAAATCGGCTCCGGTACCGCCGGTTGCCTCTGTCAGAGCAAAGCAGGTGAATACGGATTTGTCCTGGAACTTATTCATGTATTCATCTTTCAGTTCCTTGCTGCCGTAATCATCAATGATTCTCCAGTTTAAATCCATTGCATAGTGAAGATGCATTCTCATTCCGCCTGGTCCTCTGGAGAATTCTTCCTGTACCTGTAAAATCTCAAGCTCGGACAGACCGTAGCCGCCGTATTCTACTGGCAGTGCGCAGCGGTATAAATCATTTTTAATTGACAGATCGTAGAATTCTTTTGGAAATTTATTAGTAACCTCGACTTCCTTCTGGATCTCTTCTAACGGTCCTTCCGCCAGCTCTCGGATTTGCATTAAATAGGATTTGAATTCTTCTTTGGATAATTTACTCATAGTTCCTTCCTCCTGGTTATAAATAATTATTTTTTTAACAATCTTGCTGTTTTTATTATAAGCGTTGTATCTGTAAAAATCCAATCGGCTCTATTCGGCCTTTTTTCAATCATTGATAGCCGGTGCCTATGCATGGAATTTGATCTTTGTTATTTTTATGATTGTCCAGAATGAAGCTGTGTGGCATAATAAAAGCAATAAGAGTAAAAAGGAGTATGGAAGGATGAAAGACAAGCTGCTTGCACCGATTCTTTCAGGGGAAGAGGAACTGATCCTCATAGAAGAAGGGGAATTATATAGAAAAAAAGAGAAAGAAGAAGAAATCCGGGATGCATTAATCCGAAACGTCCGTATGAGCGGGGAGGATATTTCCCGTATGCAGTTTTCCGCTTCGATTTTTGAAAACTGTCTGTTTCAGGACTGTTCCTTTGAAAAAGGGGAATTTACCGATGTTATTTTCCGTTCCTGTGATTTTTCCAACTGCGGTCTGGAAGACTGTTATTTTAACCGGACAGAATTCATTTCTTCCAAAGGAGTGGGTGCCAGGTTTTGTGGCAGTACCATACTACATACCAGAATAACAGACTGTAATTTCCGCTATGCCAATTTTGACAGTACCAAGATGGAACACATGTACCTTACTGACGCCCAGTTAGAGGGAGGATTTCTTACCCAGTGCCGCATGAAGGATCTGTTATGGAATCAGGTTAACTTAGATAATGCCAGCTTTTTTAAGACGATGTTGAAAGGGATGGATTTTACCACCTGTACCATTCACGGTCTTGTGCTGTCCGATGAGTGCAGGGAATTAAAAGGGGCAGTGGTGGATTTATATCAGGCAGCAGAGCTGGCAAAGTACTTAGGGGTGGTTGTAAAAAGCTAAGGAGTGATCATTTTTAATTCTATATTAAGTATAAGGTACTATTTTTACGATTTTGTGGTAAAATACTGGAGATACAGCGGGTGAATGAGTGATGAAAAGGAGGCGGGTTATTTATGATGGAACCCTCAAAGACTGCATAGCACGGGGTATGCAGTGAAATAATAAGTAATTGTATAGCCTTTGCTAATCCGGACAGAAAATTGTTTAGGAGGCAGCGATGCGCTATCAGAGAGCCAATGAAATTTTGCCAGAAGAGCTGGTGGAACTGATTCAGAATTATATTGACGGGGAGTATGTTTACATCCCAAGAAAACAGGAAAATAAAAGAAACTGGGGAGAAGGAACGGGAGCCAGAGAAGAACGGAAACGGCGGGATCGTTCCATCTATAAAGATTACGAATCCGGATTTTGTGTAAGGATTCTGGCGGAGCGTTATTTTTTGTCAGAAAAGAGCATTCAAAGGATCGTACTCCAGGAAAAGAAGATGAATACAGGTGGTGTGTCATAGATCATGATACACTGCCTTTTTTTTATTTATAATTGAAAGTGAGGTGGGAAGGCAGCACGGTTCATAGTAGAGTTATCCGTAAATATGATAATATGGAGGAAGATATGAATCGTAATTTACGGAAACTGTGGCTGATTATACCGGACCAGCTGCCCTCTGTGATAAGAAGGTGTCCCAAATGCAAAGAAAAAACCGAGTTTCAAAACAGTGGAAAATTCAGGGTAAATGCCAATGGAAGACTGCTTGATGTGTGGTTGATTTACCGCTGCAGTCATTGTGATACCTCATGGAATATGACCATTATTGAGCGGGAAAACCCGGAGAATATAGATAAAGAGGAATATGAAGGCTTTTTAAGTAACAGCCCACAGCTGGCTGCCAGTTATGGCAGTAACAGAGACCTGTTTATAAAAAACAAAGCGGAAATCATGGAAATAAAAACAGGATTTCATATTATTGAAACACCCACTATCACGCCTATAGATAAAGAATCCTGTCTGGAAATACAGATAAAAAATCCGTCGGAACTAAAACTCAGAGCAGATGTTCTGCTTGCAGGTGCGCTTGAAGTCTCAAGAAGCCAGATTAAAAAGTGGTTTGATACCGGGCTTGTAATAGCAGGACAGGAGACTCTTCTGCCAAGAGCAAGAGTCGTTGACGGAATGCTGATACAGATAAAAAAGGAGGAGGTCATCAGGCAGGAATTGCTTGACGTTTGAATCATGCTGATTTATTCTTATAATGTAATAAAGTATAAGAACAAGGGTGATGAGAAATATGATAAAAACAGTTGCATCCGTAGGTTTGCCTGTAGGAGAAAGCTGGAATATATATAAAAACCGATTGGTACCAGAGACGGTAACCGGTAAAGAAAAGCGGATCAGTATTGTCACCGGCGTTCATGGGGACGAACTGGAAGGTCAGTTTGTATGTTATGAAATTAACCGTATTATCAGAGAAAATAAGAATCATTTAAAAGGAATTGTTGATATATATCCGGCACTTAACCCACTTGGAATCGATTCCATTACCAGAGGTCTGCCCGGGTATGACATTGATATGAACCGGATTTTTCCAGGTGATGAGGAGGGAGCTGTATCGGAACATATTGCTTCTGAGATCATGGCAGACATCTCCGGTTCTGATTTCTGCGTGGATTTACATGCCAGTAATATCTTTTTAAGAGAGATTCCCCAGATCCGCATGAGCGAATCTTATGCAGACAAGCTGATCGGCTACGCAAAGCTGATGAATGTGGATCTGGTCTGGGTTTATGAAAATGCCGTAGTGCTGGATTCCACCCTGTCCCATGGTTTAAACAGCATCGGAGTTCCTACCTTTGTAGTTGAGATGGGTGTGGGAATGCGGATTACTAAAACTTATGGAAAGCAGCTGACAGAAGGAATCCTCTGCCTGATGAAGGAACTGGGAATATGGACTGGAGAAACTGTAATTCCCAAAGAACCCATGATTTCCTATAATCGGAAGCTTGGACTTTTGCATGCGGAAAGTCCGGGAATATTTATGCCTCTGGTGGAACATCTTGGTACGGTGAGAGAAAACCAGCCCATAGGGCAGATCTTAAATCCTTTAACCGGAACAATTCTGGAGGAAGTGGTTTCTCCCATAGACGGTCTGGTATTTACCCTCAGGGAATATCCGGTAGTATCGGCAGGATCTTTGCTGGCGCGGGTGTTAGGAGGGGAGCAGGCATGAGAAAAGAAACCATTTTTACACTGAAGAATCTTTACAGAGACGATATGAATCTATATGGCTATCATTTCGGCAAAGGGGAAAAGTCAGCCTGTATCGTAGGCGCCTGCAGAGGCAACGAGGTACAGCAGCTTTATATCTGTTCCCAGTTAATCAAACAGCTGAAAGAGTTAGAGGAGCGGGGAGCCATCATTAAAGGCAATGAGATTATGGTGATTCCCACAGTGAATACAGCCTCATTAAACGTTGGAAAACGGTTCTGGCCAACCGATGATTCGGACATTAACCGCATGTATCCAGGAGACGGTAGGGGTGAAACGACGAAACGGATTGCAGCAGGCATCTTCGATGCAGTGAAAGAATACAGCTATGGAATTCAGTTTACCAGTTTTTATATACCCGGTAATTTCGTACCGCATGTGCGTATGATGGATACCGGATTTCAAAACCCCAGTCTTGCAAATCTCTTTGGGCTTCCCTATGTAGTGGTCCGGGATGCCAAGCCATTTGATAAGGCAACACTGAATTATAACTGGCAGTTAAATAATACCAGCGCATTCTCTATCTATACCAGCGGAACGGATCAGATTGATGAACCCTCTGCCCGTATGGCGGTGGCTTCTGTGTTGCGGTTTCTAACCCGCATGGGAATGGTGCGTTACACCAGTCACAGCGGCTATATTGCAACCGTTCTTCATGAAAGCGATTTAACCAGTGTCAGGACAGACTGTGCCGGCATTTACCGCCCCCACGTAAATCCGGGCGAGGAAGTAAGCAGGGGGGAGATTCTGGCAGATATTCTGGATCCTTATGAAGGTGAGATTATAAGCCAGATTCTTGCGCCTACGGAAGGAATCGTATTCTTTTCCCATTCCCAGCCATTCGTTACTGAGGGGGGAATTATTTTTAAAATCATACGGCGGCTTCATGAATAATGTGCCGGTAAGAATGGAAAGGAGAGCGGACATGCAGGTTGCTGCTCTGGAGCGTATGCTCATTAATTCAATCATGGAAGTACAGATGAAACTGGGATATGAAAAGGAAGTAATCCGGTTTTATTATCCTGAAAAAGCATTGCTTAATATCCTGAAAGCAGGAGATTCGGATGATGAAATAAAAACAGCACTGAAAGAATTCAAAGCTTATGTAAAAGAGCGGCTGGGAGAAATAAAAATTACGAAAAGTCAGGATCGGTTCTGCTTTCTCATACCCCCGGAAGGTGCTCAGTATGTCTGGGAGAAGGAAGAGAAGAGTGGTTTTTTAAGAGAATTTATTGAGATTATTGAAAAGCCTGGTGTACAGCTGGAAGATATTAAAAATGTATTTTCCAGATATTCAGACGGCAGATATATCTGCGAAAGCTGTGATGGGGAAGAATGCGATTTCATTTTGTATTTCGAAGACCCCTCCAGGGATTCATACCATTATTTTATTAAATTTCATGATAATCATGGGACATATCACAGATTTCTGTCAGAAGACGTGAAAGATATGGGACTTTAAAATTCACAGGAGGAGAAACCATGCATAATAAAACATTAATTGCAGTCTTATTTACGGGGGTCATAATTGCGGGATTAGTCAGCTTCCCGGCAAAGGCTGACACTGTTTCAGCAAGCGAACCTATACCGCTGATAGAGCCTCTTATCATAAATACTGCAAATGGACCGGGTGCCAGAATAAATGGACCCTCTGCGCCCAACCAGTCAGCTGCAGGAGATCAGGTGGTGTCCTTTGCAAGACAATTTTTAGGGAACCCTTACCGGTATGGAGGGACAAGCCTGACAGAGGGTGCAGACTGTTCCGGTTTTGTACAGAGTGTGTATAAAAATTTTGGATTCAATCTACCCAGAACCTCTCAGGATCAGGCAGCTGCAGGAGTGGATGCAGGCGGGATCGAAAATGCCAGACCAGGAGATCTTGTTTCATACATAGGCCATATCGGGATTTATATAGGTAATGGCCAGCTGATTCATGCCAGCGGTCCAGAGGATGGGATTAAGATATCCAAGGTGGATTTTCAGCCCATTCAGTCGGTGAGAAGAATTTTATATCAGTAGAAGAAAAGCCGTAGGAATCGATTACATGTCCTGCGGCTTTTTAGAATGCTTTTATTTAAATTTTATCGTATCATCAATTTTTATTATTTGCCCCGTAAAGGAGGTATCTTCTTTGATTACAGCCATTTCCAGGGAAGCATATTCCAACTCCATTCTTTTGTTTCGTTTTTCTGGATCAGAATTAACCTCCGCCGCCATCTTTTTGCCGGATGCCTGATAAAACTGGTCCTCGACAGACTTGGAAAGATCCTTCACTTGATCGATTGCGCTGCTTAAAGCGGCTCTTATTGTATCCGGATCATCAGACAGATCTTTCAGACCCAGGGACTTGGCGGAGATATCTTTCAACCCGTTGCCCATTACCTTTGATGCCAGTCCGTTGGAATATTTATCATAGGTGTCTGTCCAGCTGCTATAAAACGAAGTAACTGTTTCAATCTCTTTTGAATAATCAGTTTTTATGCTTTCTTTGTATTGGTTTACCAGTTCAGCAGCTCTATTTTGTGATATAACAGAGCGCTCTGTCTGGGAAGAATCTCCGTTTGCAATTTTTTCATATTCACCAATCTTAGAAAGGGTAGTATTCAAACGCTCTAGTTGATATTCTAATTCATTTCTAATGGAATTTAATCCGTCCCGCTGCTGGGTCAGAGAACTTTCAGCCCACTCTGCTTCCGTCCGGCTTCCACTGAAAGGAGAATTTTTGTAGTCAATTAATTTATCTGTATTTTTGTTTTCCGTCTTTTGTGATTTTACGGCATCCAGGCTTAGTTCAACCAGGTCAAAGTTGGGCTTTTTTGGCTTGTAGTTTGTGTTTATGCTATTAATTACACTTTTAAACTGTACGTTTTGGGCCTGAAACCTGGTTCTGAAATCCGTCATATGGTTGTTGCTTCGAATCATCATATTATTTCCCCCCTAGGTATAAACTATGCTATTTATACTATCGGCTGTTTAAGAGAAAAAATAATACGATTAATAATCAGCCGCCCAATGATTCTATAGAGCGGAAAGCAGATACATGGTAAAGGAACCGGCAGCCAGAAGTATTCCATCGGAAGATGTGACTTCCACTCTGTTTACCACGGACCGTCTTCCTTTATGAATGGCGTTTGCTTCCACAAAGATCTGGCCGGAGCTGATTCCTTTTAAAAAATCAATATTCCCATGCTGTGTGACATTGGCGTATTCGTAAGCATAGGCAGCCATACCCGATGTAATGTCACAAAGGGTAAAAATAAAGCCCCCATGGAGATTTCCGTATAGATTTAAGGCACCTTCTGTAATTTCTAAAGTGATTTTTGAGTGCCCCGGCCATACCTCTAAAAGTTCGGCTTTCTCCACACCGCTTAAAGGGAGGATGTGACGCCGGATTCCTTCCATAATTTCTTCACGCATTTGGTCTTCCTCCTCTTCTTTATAAAAAGAATTTTTGTACTTTCTGCAATATATCATACTTTTTTACCGGCGTACAAGCGGTAAATAAATATATGGTCAAAAACTATTGATCCGCGTTTACATATAGGAGGGATCGATTGGATGTTATTTCGTACATGTTTTATAATATGACTATATTGTTAAAAAAACGACATAGTTCGACTTTCACGGGGAGAGGGGGACTGGGTCGTCATAAAGGAGGATGGTATTATGAGCACCGGAATTGCAGGTAACAGAAATCAAACCAGTGCAGTAGACTGGAAAACTGTAGTCGTATTTGTTTCCATTGCATTTAGTTCCCAGTGCGGGGGCGGATTTGCCGCCGGTTCAACACCCTGGTCCTATTTTTTTATGAATACGGGATTTTATGGGATGCTGCCTAAAGTAACACAGCCTTATTTCTGCCTGTTCATGCCCCTTGTGGTAGCGGCAATCAACTGTTTTATTATCTATTTTTTTATGAAGTTTGCAATGGATTTTAAAACCTTTGACTATGGTGAGTTTTTAAAGAAATACGGTTCCCGTTTTCTGGGAGGCAGGTTTGCAAAACCAATGCAGGTTGTATACGAGTTTAACTTTAACTGGCTTTTAATCGTATGCATGGCTCTTGCCTATTCTTCCTCCGGATCAGCGTTAGCAGAGCTTTCCGGAATGCCCTACCTGATTACCACCTTTGCAGTCGGAATCATTATGTTTTTGCTTTGCATGAAAGGAGCCGGTCTTGTAAGGAAAAATGCGGTTTTCATGAGTGCAGTGATCTTCGTCACGTTACTGGCAATTCACGTTCCCAATCTTATTTACAATATCAGCTGCGGCAGACTGACAAAAGAACTGGGAGTGATGGGAGAATCCTTAAACCAGGGAATTGCATCAGGGGCAGGAAGTTTTTTAAGCTACCTTCTGACTGCTTTATGCTGGGCCTACATATTTTCCGGTCAGAATCTTGGCGGTTTTGGAGCCTATGTAAATCACGCGCAGCTGTTTAAAAATAAAAGTACGTTGCGCTGGTCTGTGATTCTGTCTGTTATTTTAAACTGGATTTTCCTTGAAATCACCGTGGTCAATTTAGCCGCCAATTATTCTGAGGTTTTAGAAGGCTGGAAAGCGGGAAAAGCGGTGTACACCATTTTGGTGGTGCAAAACGGATTCGGAGGAGAAAAGGTGAAAGCGGTTTTACTGACCCTCATTACCATTTCCATCTTTTTTGCTACCATTTCCACAGCAATTAATTATGCTCAGGGCTTTAATGACCGTGTGATTAACTGGTATCAAAAGAAAACAGGTGAGAATGCCCAGGCAGCAGAAGCAAAAAGAAACAAAAGAGGAGCTTTGCTCACTTTGTTCTATATTATTCTTACCTGGGGTGTCTCACAGGTAGGGCTTACCAGCCTTGTCTCCAAAGGGCTTACACTGGTATCCTATATTAATTTATTTACACTCATCCTTCCCACCGTCATAAATGCAGTAATTGGCTGGCGGGATGGCGATTACTATAAAGAATAAATAAGAAGGGGCAATATGATGGAAAAAGAAAACAAGAGAACATTGAAACAAAAGAACTCAGTGGGCAGAAGAATTACGGACAAATTGGAAAACAAGTCAATAAAAAAGAGGCTTCTTTATGGAATTATCGGTATGGCAGTTTCCATATCAGCCATCTACGGATTAATTAACGGCATGATGTTTTACCGGGATGCCAAAAATAATATTGAGCTGCGACTGACAGAATGTGCCACTGCCTACAGTCAGTCTGTGGAGAATTCCATTGATCTTTACAAAGCCAGAATTGAATTTATTGCACAGAATCAGGAGATTACAGATCCATCCTTAAGTAAGGATCAGAGAACCCAGTTACTGGCTGAGATTGCAAAAGACAACGGATTTGCAACGCTTTCCATTGCCGGTGGGGACGGAAAAACCAGCGATGGAGGGGATGCCAGCGAACGGGAGTATTTTAAACAGTCCATTGCGGGAAATACATACATATCATCAACCATTGTAAGCAAAGTAACCGGTAAAACCGTATTGATTGTATCCGCAAAGGTAAAAAGTGATCATTATAATGGAATCGTCATTGCAACACTGGATTCTGATACCTTCAGCACGATGATTGATGGTGTGGAGGTTGGCAAGTCTGGCTATGGATTTATTATTGATAAAGAGGGTAAGATTATCGCCCACAAAAACAGAGACCGGGTAAACGATCAGACAAACTATATTGAAATGGCCAAAACAGATAAAAACTATCAGGGTACATCCGATGAAATGAAGGACATGATAGCGGGTAAGACAGGAATACAGACGGTTAATTTCAAAGGGGTGAATATGACCACTGGTTATACTCCCATAAAGGGGACAGACGGCTGGTCAATCGGTGTGGTTACAAAGGAATCAGAGATGATGTCAAGCTTTCGGACCTCCATTTTCACTACTATGATGATTACTCTGTTTATGATCATTCTGTCTTTTGTAATTGCATTCAGGATTGCGAAACCGATTGTGGAACCTATTTTAAATCTGGTTAACCGGATCCGTCTTTTAGAAGAGGGAGATCTTCATTCCCCTGTTCCCCAGATTAATACGGGAAATGAACTGGAGACCCTTTCCAAATCATTTACCGGTACAATTGCTACCTTAAACAGTTATATCAATGAAATTTCTGTCATACTTACCAGTCTGGAAAAAGGAGACTGTACCGTCAGTGTAAACCAGGATTATAAAGGAGATTTCGTTTTAATCAAGGATTCCTTAAGGGGAATTATTTTAAATCTCAATTCAGTTTTAGGAAACATCCGTGTATCCGCTGATCAGGTAGCGGAAGGGTCCAAACAGATCTCCAGTGCTTCCCAGTCTCTAGCGACGGGGGCAACCGAACAGGCTGCGACTGTGGAAGAGTTAAATGCTGCTATCTCCAATGTTTCCAGTCAGGCAGAGGAAAATGCGAAACGGGTGGAGAATGCCACCAGATTTGTAAAGGAAGCTGTGACAGGGGTCAGGGAAGGCAATGAATGTATGGATCAGCTGGACCGCTCCATGAAAGAAATCGGTGCAGCTTCCGAAAAGATTAAAAACATTACAAAAGTAATAGAAGATATTGCATTTCAAACCAATATTCTGGCTTTAAACGCTGCCGTGGAATCAGCCCGTGCTGGAGAAGCCGGAAAGGGATTTGCAGTGGTGGCTGATGAAGTACGTAATTTAGCAGCAAAATCTGCAGAAGCGGCCAAGCAGACCGCAGAATTAATTGGTTATTCCGTGGCTACCATTTCAGAAGGAGGAAAACTGGCTGACCAGTCTGCGGGAATTCTAAAAACAGTGGAAGAAAAAGCAGGTCTGGTGGATGACATTATTCATGAGATTGCCATGGCTTCGGAAGCACAGGTTCAGGCAATGGAAGAGATTAACCAGGGACTGTCCCAGGTATCCACAGTGGTACAAAATAATGCGGCTACAGCCGAGGAAAGCTCAGCTTCCAGTGAGGAACTGGATTCCCTGGCTCAGACACTGAAACAGGAAGTGGAGACTTTTAAACTGAGAAGCAGCATGTAAAAATAACAGAATCCATAGGAAGTCCGTTTTTTACGTCAGAATTATGACGCAAAGAACGGACTTTTTTTAAGTCATAATTTGTCCCACTTTTCATATATTGAGGTAAGAGGAGGGATGAGAGTGGAGAGAAAAGACGAGCTGATCAATCTGTTTTCTAAAAACGTAAGAGAAATCTTGAACAAGGTAGCCTTAAATTTCGACGAAGTCCAGGAAATAAGGCTCCGTGTGGCTGCCCCTCTTATGCTGGTGTACAGAAACGAAGAGTATTATTTAACCGGATCAGGGGATATCAGCAAAAAACTGGAAGAAGCCTATCACATTACGAAAAACGAATTGAAGGAAACCATGGAGTATATGAGCAACTACTCCCTGTATGCGTTTGAAGAAGAGTTAAAGCAGGGCTTCCTTACTGTACAAGGGGGGCATAGAATCGGGATTGCAGGCAAGACAATCCTTGATGAGTCCGGGATAAAAACCATGAAATACATATCTTTTATTAATATCCGCCTTTCCCATCAGGTAAAGGGCTGTGCTTCTCCCATACTGCCTTTTGTCTATAAAAATCAAAGAGAGGTCTGTCATACCCTGATTATTTCCCCGCCCAGATGCGGAAAGACCACACTTCTTCGGGATTTGATCCGGCAGATATCAGATGGTTCCAGAGAGTTTGAGGGGATGAACGTAGGAGTGGTGGATGAACGGTCTGAGATCGGAGCCTGTTACCAGGGAGCGCCCCAAAATGATCTGGGAATCCGCACTGATATTTTAGACTGCTGTCCAAAAGCAAAGGGGATGATGATGTTAATCCGCACCATGTCTCCCAGAGTGATTGCAGTGGATGAGGTGGGAAGCAGGGAAGACTTAGATGCCATCGAATACGTAATGAACTGCGGATGTAAACTGATTGCAACGGTACACGGCAGCTCCATAGAAGATTTAAGACAGAAGCCGGTGCTGAGAACTCTTTTAGAGGAACGGATTTTTGAACGGTATATTGTCTTAAACAACTTAGGCAGAATCGGAAATATTGATCAGATCTTTGATTCCAGAGGAACCCAGTTGTATCAGGCAAATATATTTGGAACCGGGGTCCGGCCGGACAGGCAGGAGAGCAGGGCTTATGGGTAATACATGGTTGAGACTGGCAGGGGCAGCCCTTGTAATTGGATCCTGTTCTGGTCTTGGTTTTTATATGGCATCCCAGTGGAATGAGCATTTAAAAACAGTGGAACATTTAAGAAAAATGATTTTCCTTTTAAAAGGAGAAATCGTCTATGCCAATTCTCCCCTGGCAGAAGCCTTTGAGCGGACAGGCAGGAAAGCAGGAGGGCAGATGGGAGATTTGTTTTTTAAGGTGTCAGAACGATTGATGGGGCAAAGAGGGGAAAGCTTTTACGGTATCTGGCAGGAAGAAATTGACGGTCTTTCAAAAGAGGTGTGCCTGTCCAGTGAGGATAAGCAGAATTTAAAGGGCCTTGGGGAACATCTGGGATATTTAGATACCGGAATGCAGGAGAGGACAATCCTTCTTTATCTGGAACAGTTGGATCTGTCAATTGATTATCTAAGAAATCATAAACAGGAAAAGAGCCGGCTTTATACAAGCCTTGGCATCATGGGAGGTTTATTCCTGACCATTGTAATGTATTAAGGAGGATAGCATGGGAGTCAATTTGATATTTAAAATTGCAGCAGTGGGAATTCTGGTTTCCGTCATCTGCCAGGTATTAAAACACAGCGGACGGGAAGAACAGGCATTCTTAACAAGCCTGGCAGGGCTCATTCTTGTGCTGTTCTGGCTGGTACCTTACATTTATCAGCTGTTTGAATCCATTAAAAATCTGTTTGCATTGTAGGTGAGAATATGACGGTTGTTTCCATAGCTGTTGTGGGGATTGTGGCAGTGCTTCTGGCAGTTTCCCTAAAAGGAATGAAGGGGGAATACGGAACTTTTCTGGTCCTTGCAGCAGGGTTTTTTATCTTCTTTTATGGAGTAGGGAAGCTTAGCACAATTCTTGATACCATGAAAGAAATCCAGTCCTACATAAAAATCAACAGCGTCTATCTGTCCACCCTGGTAAAGATGATAGGAATTACCTACATTGCTGAGTTTGCATCAGGAATCTGTAAAGATGCAGGCTACGGTGCAGTGGGAACGCAGATTGAGATATTTGGAAAACTTTCCGTGCTGGCAGTCAGTATGCCAATTCTTCTGGCACTGATTGAAACGCTTCAGGTATTTTTATCATGACAGGAGGAAGGAACATGAAAAGAAGGTTTTTATTTCTTCTGTGTCTTCTGTGTTTTCTTTTTCCCGGCAGTATTTCCTGGGGAGCACAGGCTCCGGCAAAAGAGCAGGAAACAGAGGTCACCCAGGGGCTTGATCTGGATCAGTATGATCTGACTGACATTCAGAAGTTTCTGGATCAGAGAAATGATAATCAGGGGCTTAATCTTTCCTTTCAGGATTTAATGAAAAGCCTTATGGATGGGAAGTTAAATGATGTACTCAGCCAGACTGGAAAAGCGCTTAAAAAAATGCTGATGGGCGAAATCGAAAGCAGCGGGCATATGATGGGCCAGATTCTTGTACTTGGCATTATCGGGGCTGTTTTTTCTAATTTTTCCAGTGTATTTACAGGAAGTCAGATCTCCGAAACAGGGTTTTTTGTTACTTATTTATTACTGTTCACCTATCTGGCAGCCAGCTTTTTTACCAGCATTTCCATTGTAAGCGGCGTGGTTAACCAGATACTGGGATTTATGAGAGTGCTGATGCCAGCGTATTTTCTGGCGGCGGCATTTGCGGGTAGCAGTGCCACCGCAGTGGCATCTTATGAGTTTACTCTGGTCATCTTATCTGCTTCCCAGTGGCTTTTAGGAACGGTTCTGTTATCACTGATCCGTGTATACGCTCTTCTGGTTATGGCAGGTCATATTGCAAAAGAAGACATGCTGTCAAAACTGACTGAACTGTTAGAGCAGGTGGTTTCCTGGAGCTTAAAGACTTTAATCGGACTGGTACTGGGATTTCAGATGATCCAGTCCATGGTGCTTCCTTATGTGGATTCCTTAAAGACGGGAGCACTTCAGAAACTGGTGGGCGCGATTCCAGGGATTGGACAGGGGGTCAGCTCTGTGGCCCAGATGGTGTTAGGTTCCGGTGTACTGATTAAGAATACCATTGGAGCAGCCGGTATCCTGATTCTCATTATTCTTACCATCGTTCCCATTTTAAAGCTTGTTATCTTAATGTTATTTTATCAATGTGTGGCAGCTCTTTTGCAGCCAGTCTGTGATAAACGTATTATATCCTGCATTTCCGATATGGCAAAGGGGCATAAAATGCTTTTGTCCGTCGCTATATCCTGCATGATTTTATTTATCGTTACCATAGCACTTGTGTGTGCTTCTACCAATGTAACCTATTATTCAGGGTGAGTGGCATGGATCAATTATATGAATGGATCAGAAATATAACTTATTACCTGATCTTTATCACTGTGGTAGAAAATCTTCTGCCAAATAAAAAGTATGAAAAATACGTCAAATTCTTTGCCGGTATGGTGCTTATTCTTCTTGTGTTAAAGCCCGTTACAGGCGGATTAAGACTGGATGATAAACTGGCCTATTCATTTGAAGCAATAAGCCTTAAAAAGGAAGCAGGCGAGTTAACCGGGAAAGTTTCAAAAATGGAGGAATCAAGACTAAAACGAATGATATCCGGTTACGAAAAAGCAGTGGGAACTGATTTGGAGACCATGGCGCAGACGGCAGGTTTTTCCTGCAAAGTAACCAATGCAGAAATTAACAGTGATCAGTCCAGTGACCAGTTTGGTCATGTGGAAAAGGTTTCTCTTGTTCTCACCTCTGGAAAAGAGGAAATGCAGGCAGAGGAAGCAGCTTCTGTTGGAAGTAAAATGGATCCTGTTAAGAAGGTTGATAAAATAAAAAATATTAAAATAACTGGGAAAGAATCGGATCAAAGTGCTGAAATAAAGCCGGAAGATGGAAAAAAAGAAGAGCAGAAAGAAAATTCCAGTCTATCTGGTCTTAGAAGGAGGATTGCGGAATATTATGGATTGGAGGAACAGGATATTGAAATTCAAATGGAAGATGGGTAAGGATAAATTGTTAATCCTGCTGGCGGTTGGAATGATGATCCTGATCCTTACATTTCCTTCTGGTCCCGGAATTGCAAAGAAAGTGGAAAAGACTGCGCAGAAAGAAAATAATAAGCAATCCACTTTACAGCAGGGAATTGTAACACAGCCTGCAGACGGAGATGCTGCCGCTTCCGTTTCCGCTGACCGCACTTATGAAGAAGAACTGGAAGCCAGGGTGAAAAAAATATTAAAAACCGTGGATGGAGTCGGTCAGGTTGATGTGCTCATTGTAGTAAAATCTTCAGGGGAAAAGGTACTGAGAGTGGATAAAGATAACTCAAATTCCTCCACCGAAGAAAATGACACATCAGGAGGATCGAGAAAGATTACAAGCGCAGAATTAAAAGAGAGTACCATTCTTACCGGTCAGGGAGATAATACGGCTCCCATTGTGGAGAAAGAAATACGTCCTGAAATAGAAGGAATCATTATCAGTGCCCAGGGCGGAGGCAGTCCTACGGTAAAAGCTGAAATTTCCAGTGCCATGGAAGCATTATTTAACCTCCCCCCACATAAAATAAAAGTATTAAAGAGGGTGGAATAAAAAGGAGTGTCAGGTATGAAAAGTTGGAAAACAAGCAATGAACCCAATGTCCCGAAAACCCCAAAGAAAATGGATATGAAGAAACTGTTTCGAAGAAACCAGATTATTATTACAACTCTGGCAGTCATGATTGCTGCCGCCGGATATTTAAATTATGCCGGAAAGCAGGATGCAGCCTCCGGAACCGATGTGTATGAAGCCGGAGTGACTGACATTTCCGAAGAAGACATTTTAGCAGAGAACCAGGCATTAAATGGCAGTGATTCCAGCAAGGATATCGCCAGTCTGGATCAGGATGCCGCAGATATTGACAAACTGGCAGCAGCCGATTCTGCGGGCAGCGCAGATAAGACAGCGGCCGGAGGTACCCAGGTAGCAGCTGGGAATGAGACAGCTCAAAGTCTTGCAACAGGTGAGACCCAGGCAGCAGCAGCCAGCCTTGCAGAAGGTGAGACTCAGGCAGCTGATACCGGTCTTGACAATCCTGGTGAGGCTGTTTTAACCAGCGGTATGAACGTAGCAGATTACATATCAAGCGTGCAGTTAAACAGAGAACAGGTAAGGGCAAGAAATAAAGAAACTCTGATGAATTTAATCAACAATCCAAACATTGAAGAGGCTGCCAAACAGCAGGCGATTCAGCAGATGGTTGATATGACAGCAATTGCAGAAAAGGAGAATGCAGCAGAAACCCTTCTTCTTGCAAAAGGATTTGCAGATCCTGTTGTCAGCATTTCAAACGGAAAAGTTGATGTTGTCATCAATGCCGCCAGCATTTCAGATCCCCAGCGTGCCCAGATTGAAGATATCGTAAAGAGAAAAACCGAAGTGGGAGCAGAGAGCATTGTTATTACTCTCATGAAACTGGAAGAGTAAAAAGCCTTTGCAAACAGTTGACAATTTTGCTATAATGATTTCAGAACCCAGAAATACTAAACAGGAGGGAATCGAAGTGGCAGAATTGGAAAACAGAAATACTCATAAAGTATATGAAAAAGATAAAATCGGCGAAGTTCAGATCGCAGATGATGTAGTCGCGATCATCGCAGGTCTTGCTGCGACGGAAGTAGATGGTGTGGATTCCATGGCAGGCAACATCACCAACGAACTGGTGGCGAAGCTGGGCATGAAAAACTTATCCAAAGGTGTCAAAGTGGAACTGACAGAGGAACATGTTTCCGTAGATTTGTCCTTAAACATAAAATATGGTTACAGTATCCCAACCGTCAGTGAAAAAGTACAGGAAAAGGTGCAGAATGCCATTGAGAACATGACTGGCCTTTCCGTTCTGGATGTGAACATCCGGATCGCCGGTGTTGCACTGGATGAAAACAAATAAATTTATAATTTAAAGCGGGAATAACCGGTCAGACGGTTCATTCCCGCTGTTTTTTTTACTGAAAAGAAGAAATTATCCTTGTAATGATATAGGACAGGATTTATAATGGACGATATTGTGAATCGAAAGATTCTTAAGGACAGGTGTTTTTAAATATGATGAATCGTAGAAACGGGGGGCACTATCCACCGGGTTTGCTGATCCTGGCAAGTCTTGTAATATCTGTGATTATCGGAATCTGCGTTTTAAACTTCTATTATTTTCATGAAGTGGAACAGAGTCTGTTTCAGCAGACGCACAGGGATTTAAAGCAGAAGAATGATAAAGCACTGAATTATATAGAATCCATGATACAGACCAAATTCGAATGGCTGGAATTGTTTGCATTTTACTGCGATCTGCCGGATGGCTCAGGCAACGAACAGTGGTGGCAGCAGGTTCAGGATTACGAAAAAGAAGATTCCCGGTTTGGTGTTGCAGATACGTCAGGTACTCTTTATTATGGTAATCGTGAAACCCAGGACATTTCTTCCCGTGACTATTATAAAAAAGCGTTAGACGGTGTAAAGAATATATCCGGATTGCTGAAAGAAAGCTTTAAGGGCCAGGACAGTATTATTTTAACCGTCCCCATTATCAGAGACGGTGTTGTTAAGGGTGCGGCTTGTCTGGAATTGTCTTCCGATAAGCTGAAGCAGTATTTAAGCGATACGGATTTAAGCCACTACGGTGCCAATATGATATTTCAAAAAGATGGAGAGATTGTGATTTCCTGTACGGCGTGTGAAAATCAGATTTCTCTGTTTGAGATGCTTAAAACAAGGCAATTTGGACCGGGTCAGACATTTTCACAGATGGAAGCCGGAATCAGCCAGGGGCTGTCCGGTTATATTACTTATTATGAAAATGATTACCGTCGCCTTCTTTATTACCAGCCCATGGGGATCAATGACTGGTATATGGCTACCTTTGTGGAGACAGAAGGATATGAGAATACGTTTCATAAGATCAAATCCCTTTCTGCAAAATTTATTGCAGGATCAACCTTCCTTCTATTTTGTGGAGTGATCCTTATTCTTTTAATTGTGCACACCAGAAAAAAAGAAGAAAAAAGACTGCAGAAGGATTATTTAACAGGAGTTTATACCAGAGAAACAGCAAGAAAGCTGGTGGAGCATGGATTAAAAGCCGGCGGAAAAAACCGCTTTTATGCATGTATGTTCCTTGACATCGATGATTTTAAGAAAATAAACGATACTTTTGGTCACCATAAAGGGGATCTGGTTCTTGTTCAGGCGGGACAGATATTAAGTGCCTGCACCAGACAGGAGGATGTAATTGTCCGGTTCGGAGGAGATGAATTCTGTATCTGGCTTTATGGAATGAGAGGAAGAAAACAGCCGGAAGCAATTGCCCAGCGTATTATTAATGCGTTTCATGTTTCAGGAAAAGTACATGCCAGTATTGGAATTACGTTGATTGGAGAGAATGAAACCGAATACGATGCCATCTTAAGAAGGGCAGATCAGGCATTGTACGAGGCAAAGGGGAAAGGCAAAAACCAGTATGCTGTTACCAATTAACATTCCATACAGGCACGGAAAAGTTTCTATTGTATAAAAAACCCTGTTAAGGTATAATAATTCCAAACGTCCAGTTAAATCACCAATAGGAGGACCATGGTAAATGACCAGAAGTAAAATGCGTGAACACTGCTTTAAGATGCTTTTCTGCGCTGATTTTCACCCCGCAGAGGAGAAACTTTGGCAGATTAATCAATATTTTGAGGAACCAAAAGAGGATGATCTCAATACGGAAGGTGTGGAAGAGATCGTTCATGATGTGGATATGAGTGAAGAGAATTCTGCTTTCTTAAAAGAAAAGACAGAAGCAATTATGAATAAAATTCCGGAACTGGATGAAAAAATCAATGAAGTAGCTGAAGGCTGGAAGACAAAACGTATGGGAAGAGCGGAATTAACCATTCTTCGCCTTGCTCTTTATGAAATCTTATTCGATGAAGAGGTACCGGAAAAGGTAGCCATCAACGAAGCAGTAGAACTGGGTAAAAAATACGGCGGAAACGAAGCTCCGGCTTTCATTAACGGAGTTCTTGCAAAGCTGGTGTAAGTATGGCAGGTGTCTATTCCGTAACCCAGATCAATGGTTATATTAAAAACATGTTTGCTCAGGATTTTGCACTGAACCGGATTTCCATCAAAGGGGAAGTGTCCAACTGCAAATATCATACTTCCGGTCATATTTATTTTACCTTAAAAGACAAAGCCTCTTCTATTTCGGCAGTGATGTTTGCCGGATCCAGAAAAGGTCTTTCCTTTCATCTGGAAGATGGACAGCAGATTGTTGCAAAGGGAAGCGTTGAGGTTTATGAAAGAGACGGAAGATATCAGCTTTACGCCCAGGAAATTACGAAAGAGGGAATGGGAGATTTATTCGAACGTTTTTTAAAACTTCGTAATGAACTGGAAGAGATGGGGATGTTTTCCCCTGAATACAAGAAAGAAATTCCTGGATATGCAAGGCGTGTGGGTGTGGTAACTGCCCCCACAGGCGCTGCCATCCGGGATATTATGAATATATCCGCCAGGCGGAACCCCTTTGTGCAGCTCTATCTTTACCCCGCGCTTGTGCAGGGAAGCGGTGCTGCAGAAAGTATCGTAAAAGGAATTGAGACCTTAGACCAGATGGGACTTGATGTTCTCATAGTGGGAAGAGGGGGCGGCTCCATTGAAGACTTATGGGCTTTTAATGAAGAAGCGGTTGCCAGAGCAATATTTAACTGCTCTGTACCGGTAATTTCTGCAGTCGGTCATGAAACCGATGTGACCATCGCGGATTATGTTGCGGACATGCGTGCACCCACCCCTTCGGCAGCTGCAGAGCTGGCAGTATTTGATTATAAACAGTTGAAAGAACAGACAGAGAGCATCCGGTATACATTAAAAACCATGATGGAGCGAAAGCTGGAGCGGTATCGTTTCTCTGTAAACCAATATGGATTAAAGTTAAAGTACTTTGATCCAAAGCGAAGTATTCGAGAACAGCGCCAGCGTCTTCATGATCTGGAAGAGAAGCTGAAAAGCCTGCTTTTAAAGCAGATTGAGGCAGAGCGCAGGCAACTTGACGAATCCGCTGTTAAGATGAGTCAGCTGATGGAGAAGCAGACTTTAAGAGACAGGCACAGGCTGGAACTTCTTGCCGGACGCCTTCATGCCTGTTCCCCGCTTGCAAAAATAGGCGGCGGCTACGGTTTTATCACTGATTCAGGGAATCACAGGATTGATTCTGTCATGCAGGTAAAGGCTGGAGATGCTCTTCGTCTTAAATTGCGGGATGGAACTATCCAGGCTCTGGTATCAGGAGTGGAGCCACTAACAGTGTCAGAGGCAGAAAAATAAGGAGAAACAGGCTTATGGCAGTAAAAAAAGAAAGAACCATTGAAGAGACCTTAAAGGACTTAGAGGAGCTGATCAAAAAGCTGGAAAGCGGTGAGAGCTCCTTAGAGGAATCCTTTGAATATTACGAAACAGGTATGAAACTTGTGAAGTCCTGCAATGATAAAATAGATAAAGTGGAAAAAAAGATAATTGTAGTGGAGGAAAACGGTGAAGAACATGAACTTTGAGGATGAGTTGCTGAAACGGACCAAAGATGTGTGGGAGATTGTGGAAAGTTTTCTTCCGGCTGTAGAGGGACATCAGAGCACTGTTCTTGAGGCAATGGATTACAGTATGCGGGCAGGCGGAAAGCGGCTGCGTCCGATGCTGATGAGGGAGACATACTGCCTTTTTGGAGGCATGGGAAAAGAGATAGAACCATTTATGGCAGCCATAGAGATGATTCATACCTCTTCTCTGATTCACGATGATCTTCCCTGTATGGATAATGATACCCTTCGCAGAGGGCTTCCCACTGCCTGGGTGAAATTTGGATATGATATGGCGGTGCTGGCAGGTGACGGTCTTTTAATTTATTCCATGGAGACGGCAGCGAAGGCACTTAACTTTTCGGACAGGCCGGACCGGGTCGCCAGGGCTATGGGTATTCTGGCCCAAAAGACAGGCATATTCGGAATGATAGGCGGACAGACGGTAGACGTGGAACTGGCTGGAAAGCCGATTCCTGGCGACAAGCTAGACTTTATCTACCGGTTAAAGACCGGAGCGCTTTTAGAGGCGTCCATGATGATCGGAGCCCTCCTTGGCGGAGCCAGTGAAGACGAGTTAAAGGCAGTGGAAGAGATGGCATCAAAAATCGGACTTGCTTTTCAGATTCAGGATGATATTCTTGATGTAACAAGCAATGCCGAAGTATTAGGAAAACCCGTATTCAGCGATGAAAAAAACAATAAAACCACCTATGTAACATTGGAGGGAATGGAACAGGCGAAGATGGCTGTGGAGAGAATTTCGAAAGAAGCAGTTGCCTGCCTTCAAAAGCTGCCGGGAGAGAACCTCTTTCTGGAAGAACTGATCCGGATGCTGGTTAACCGGGAAAAATAAAGGATTAAAACATTATGATGCTGGAACTGATTAACGGACCTGACGATATAAAGAAATTCTCCAAACAGGAGCTGACCATATTAAGTCAGGAAATCCGTGATTTTTTAATAGAAAAGATAAGTACCACAGGCGGTCATCTGGCCTCCAATTTAGGAGTTGTGGAGCTGACCATGGCAATTTATCTTGCTTTTGATCTGCCAATGGACAAGATTGTCTGGGATGTAGGGCATCAGTCCTATACCCATAAGATCTTAAGCGGAAGAAGAATGGAATTTGATGAACTGCGCCAGTACGGCGGCATGAGCGGTTTTCCGAAGAGAAAGGAAAGCCCCTGTGATGCCTTTGATACCGGGCACAGTTCTACTTCTATTTCTGCCGGACTGGGACTTGCCCAGGCAAGAGATGTGCTGGGGGAAGGCCATTTTGTGGTTTCAGTCATCGGAGATGGTTCCCTGACGGGAGGCATGGCATATGAAGCGCTCAATAATGCAGCCCAGATGAAGAAAAATTTCGTTATTATTCTTAATGACAATAATATGTCTATTTCTGAAAATGTAGGCGGTATGTCCTCCTACCTAAACAGTATACGGACCGGGAATGGATATCTGGATTTAAAGAAACATGTTACCAATACCCTTTCAAGGATTCCGGTTATTGGAGAACCTCTGATTGAGAAGATCAGCCGGACTAAAAATGGCATTAAGCAGCTTTTGATTCCGGGAATGTTGTTTGAAAATATGGGGATTACCTATTTAGGACCGGTAGACGGTCATAATTTAAAGGCTCTGACAAGAACCCTGAAAGAGGCGAAGAAACTTGATCACACCGTACTGGTTCATGTGATTACCAAAAAGGGAAAAGGATATGCTCCGGCAGAAAAAAATCCGTCCAAGTTTCACGGGGTTGATCCCTTTGATATCCTGACTGGCAAGCCTAAAAAAGAAAAGAAGAATCTAAGTTATACAGATGTGTTTTCTAAAACCATCTGCCGTCTGGCAAAAGATGATAATAAGATTGTAGCGGTAACCGCCGCGATGCCGGATGGAACCGGATTGAAACGGTTCTCAAACCTGTATCCGGACCGCTTTTTTGATGTGGGGATTGCAGAAGAGCATGCAGTGACTTCGGCAGCAGGAATGGCAGCAGGCGGTTTGAAACCGGTAGTGGCTGTTTATTCCTCTTTTTTGCAGAGAGGGTTTGATCAGGTACTTCATGATGTGTGTATTCAGAATCTTCCTGTTGTATTCGCAGTTGACCGGGCAGGACTGGTAGGCAGCGATGGAGAGACCCATCAGGGAATTTTTGATCTGTCCTTTTTAAGTGCCATACCCAATATGAGCATTTTTGCACCTAAAAATGACTGGGAGCTGGCAAACGGACTGGAGTTTGCATTTTCCCTTGACAGTCCCATTGCGGTACGCTATCCCAGAGGGGAAGCCTATCAGGGACTGGAAGAGTTTAAGGCACCCATTGAATACGGGAAAGGCGAAATCATCTATGAAGAATCCGACATCGCCCTTCTGGCAGTAGGCAGTATGGTAAGCACAGGAGAGCATGTAAGGCAGAAGCTGAAAGCGGAAGGCTGGAACTGTACTCTTGCAAACGGTCGCTTTATTAAGCCTTTTGATAAAAAACTCATTGATCACCTGGCGAAAAATCACTGGCTGATTGTGACCATGGAGGAGAATGTACTCCAGGGCGGGTATGGAAGCCTGATCAATGGTTATATACATGAACACTATCCAAAAGTAAAGGTACTAAACATTGCCCTGCCGGATGCATACGTGGAGCACGGCAACGTTTCTCTGCTTCGAAAAGGACTTGGTATTGACAGCGATTCCATAATCTGGCGCATGAAAAAGGAATATCTGGATATGGAGCGGCAGAACAGGGAATGGAAGGATAAGATGAAGTAAAATGAAAGAACGATTGGATGTGCTATTAGTAAAACAGGGACATGCAGAGTCCAGAGAAAAGGCGAAAGCCATCATCATGTCTGGAATCGTATACGTGAACGGTGACAAAGAGGACAAAGCAGGTTCCACATTTGAAGAAACTGCACTCATTGAGGTAAGAGGCAGCACTTTAAAATATGTGAGCCGGGGCGGATTGAAACTTGAAAAAGCCATGACCCATTTTGACGTTACGCTGGAGGGGAAAGTCTGCATGGATGTAGGCTCTTCTACCGGAGGATTTACGGACTGCATGCTTCAAAATGGCGGGGTTAAAGTCTATGCAGTTGACGTGGGGCACGGGCAGCTTGCGTGGAAGCTTCGCAACGATGAACGGGTGGTCTGTATGGAAAAGACCAATATCCGTTATGTAACGCCGGAGGATATTAAGGACAGGATTGGATTTTCCTCCATTGATGTATCATTTATATCCCTTACAAAAGTTCTTTCGCCGGTTAAAAACCTTTTGTCAGAAGACGGTGAGATCGTCTGCCTGATTAAGCCTCAGTTTGAAGCAGGCCGTGAAAAGGTGGGCAAAAAGGGCGTGGTAAGAGAAAAATCTGTTCATCTGGAAGTAATCCAGTCCGTGATTTCTTATGCAATCAGCATTGGATTTGAAATTCTGCACCTGGAGTTTTCTCCTATTAAGGGGCCGGAAGGAAATATCGAATATCTGCTTCATTTAAAAAATCATCCCGCTGGCGAAAGCTTTCCTGATTATAGTGTTAATCCGGAAAAAGTAGTGGAAGAAGCTCACAAAGACTTAAGCGAAGGCAAATAAGGAGTCTGAAATGAAACATTTTTACGTAATCATGAATCCGGATAAAAAAGGAGCCCGTGAAACCGCGGAGCAGATCCGGGAATTTCTCACTGCCAGGGGAGCAGTCTGCCTGATCGGCAGAGGAGAAAAGGTAGAATGGCAGGCAGGAAAGCATTACACGGACTCAGCCATGGTGCCAAAGGAAACGGAATGCGTGATTACTCTGGGGGGAGACGGAACATTAATTCAGGCAGCCAGAGATTTATCCGGACGCAATTTACCCATTCTTGGAATTAACAGAGGGACTCTGGGGTATTTAACCCAGGTTTCCAGAACAGAAGACATTGAATCAGCGCTGTCAGCCCTGTTTTACGATGACTATAAGCTGGAAGAGCGGATGATGCTAAGCGGAAGCGCATTCAGGGATGGAAAAGAAATTTACCGGGATATCGCTCTAAACGAGATCGTCATAACACGAGGCGAATACTTGAAGATGCTTCAGTTTAAAGTATATGTAAACGGAGAATTCTTAACGGAGTACAGAGCGGACGGGCTGATAGCAGCTACACCCACAGGCTCTACTGCCTATAATCTATCGGCAGGCGGGCCGATTATAGTCCCTGATTCCAAGATGCTGGTGCTTACACCCATCTGTTCCCATGCCCTCAATGCCAGAAGTATTGTGCTTTCTGCAGAAGATAAAATCAGGATTGAAATTATAGGACAGGAAGGGATCAGCCAGGCAGCGGTATTTGACGGAGATTCGGCAGTCAGTCTTTTACCTGGGGACTTCATTGATATAGAGCGTGCCCAGATCAAGACCATATTAGTCAAATTAAAAAATTTATCATTTTTAGATAATCTTCGAAACAAAATGGCGGGTATATAAGGAGGTGACACGATGAAATTGGAAAGACATAGCAAAATAGTAGAACTGATTGGGAAGTATGAAATTGAAACCCAGGAAGAACTGGCGGATTATTTAAATCAGGCTGGTTTTGCAGTAACACAGGCGACTGTATCCAGAGATATCAGGGAGTTAAAGCTGACAAAGGTGCAGTCAGAATCAGGGAAACAGCGTTATATGGTACTTCAGAATCAGGGATCATTCAGCGATAAATACATCCGGATATTAAGAGATGGTTATTTATCCATGGATATGGCACAGAATATACTGGTAATCAAGACTGTATCCGGAATGGCCATGGCAGTGGCAGCAGCGTTAGATGCCCTTCATTTCAGCGAAATGGTAGGCTGTATCGCAGGAGACGATACCATCATGTGTGCCATCAGAACGGTAGATGACACCATACTTATGATGGACAAACTGAAAAAACTCATTACGGGATAAAGGAGGCAAGCTATGCTTTCAGAATTACACGTAAAGAACTTAGCATTAATTGAAAAAGCTGATGTGGAGTTTAAAGAGGGACTGAATGTCTTAACCGGTGAGACTGGTGCCGGAAAATCCATAATTATCGGCTCGGTGACCATTGCCTTAGGAGGCAAGGTGCCAAAGGATATGATCAGAAACGGGGCAGAATATGCCTACATAGAGCTGATCTTTACCGTCAGCGATGAAAGAAAAATCCATCTGCTAAAAGAAATGGATGTATTTCCCGATCAGGACGGCATTGTTATTATTTCTAAAAAAATCATGCCGTCTAAAAGTTTCAGCAAAATCAATGATGAAACGGTAACGGCAGGGAAACTGCGGGATATCACCGGTCTTCTTATCGATATTCATGGACAGCATGAACATCAGTCTTTACTCTACAAGTCAGTACATCTGGAGATCCTGGACCGTTACCAGGAGAAAAAGTCCCATGAGCTAAAAACGAATATTGCTAAGACCTACAGAGAATACGTCCGGTTAAAGGAACGGCTTGCGTCATTTCAGCTTGATGAGGATACCAGACTTCGGGAGATGGATTTTATCCGCTATGAGATAGAAGAGATTGAGAATGCCGGGTTAAGAGAGGGAGAAGAGGAAGAACTATCCTCAAAGTACCGTCTGTTTCTTCATGGAAAAAAAATTATGGAAAGTCTTTCTGTGGCTTATGATGCAGTGAATTCCGATGTCACAGGGCGGGCATTAAAAGAAGTGGAATCAGCGGCTGTCTATGATGAACGCCTGCTTGCCATCAGAGACCAGCTTTTCGATGTAGATTCCATTTTAAGCGACATCAATCATGAAATCACCTCCTATCTGGAGGACTTATCTTTTGATGAAGAGGATTATCAGAGAATGGAGGAACGTCTTGACTTAATTCATAATCTGGAAGCAAAGTATGGAAAAGGTGTTGACGTCATTTTCAAAAATCTGGAAGAAAAGAAAATCAGGCTGGGTGAACTGGAAGATTATGACCGTTTAAAGCAGCAGACAGAAAAGGAGATTCATCTGACTGAGGATAAATTAGAAGGTTTATGCGGACAATTATCCTGTATGAGGAAAGAAACTGCAAAAGAACTGACGGAAAAAATCAAAGAAGGCTTACATGATTTAAATTTTATTGATGTTAATTTTGATATGGAATTTTGCAGACTGGATCACTATACGGCAAACGGTTTTGATGAAGCGGAATTTATGATTTCCGCCAATCCCGGAGAGGCCTTAAAGCCTTTAAAATCCGTGGCTTCCGGCGGTGAGATGTCAAGAATCATGCTGGCGATCAAAACAGTTCTGGCTGATTCTGACGATATTCCAACCCTGATTTTTGATGAAATTGATACCGGTATCAGCGGAAGAACCGCACAGAAGGTTTCAGAAAAGCTTTCCTATATAGCAGCCAATCATCAGGTAATCTGTATTACTCATCTGCCCCAGATTGCCGCCATGGCAGATGCTCATTTTGAAATTAAAAAATCGGCAGAGGCTGGAAAAACCACCACAGGAATCCAGGCATTGCAGGATGAGGAAATTGTGGAAGAACTTGCAAGGCTGCTTGGCGGAGCTGAGATTACGGATGCAGTAAAAATAAATGCCAGAGAGATGAAGCGTCTTGCGGCCGAAAAAAAGTTAAAAAAGTCATAACTGGTCCAAACACCAGAATTAAATGAATTCAACTAAAATATGACAGAGTGTTTTTAACGAATTCTCACATACTATGAGAGGAGTCAAAAAATTGTCTCCTTTATTCTTCTAAGGAGGTATGTGAGATGGCAAAAAAGAAATTTCATAAACTAATTGTAAGGGCGTTCTGGATCAGCCTGATCTTTTGTATCGGATTCACCTGGTTCTATATGAAACGGGTCATTCCGGACAAATTGAACATCGTTGCAGCAGAAGAAGAACAGTTTCATTTCTCCATGCCTTTTGATGTGACGCTGCATTCCGACAGCGAGGAAGTGGTACTGAACAACGGTTCCAATATTCCTTCTGATCAAATTCACTTACAGGTGAATCAGCCGTTTTCCGTGTATTCCAAGAATCTGGGAAGCTATAAGCTGGGATTGAAGCTGTTCGGCTGGATACAGTTAAAAGATATTCAGGTAAATGTAGTTGATACCAAATACGCTGTTCCTTGCGGTACTCCAGTTGGAATTTATTTGAAATCAAATGGAGTCATGGTAATCGGTACAGGAGACGTAACGAAAAAAGATGGAATGGTTGTAGAGCCTGCATTTGGAGTTTTACAATCAGGGGATTATCTGGAATCAATCAATGGAACTCCACTTAGCGACAAGGAAACACTGATGAATGAGCTGAATAAAATAGGCGCATCGGAAGCTGTTTTAAAGGTCAGAAGAGGTGATGATAACATTGATATTAAGATGAATCCCATAGAAACAGAGGATGGATCTTATAAACTGGGAGTCTGGGTTCGCGATGACACTCAGGGAATTGGAACCATGACCTATGTGGACATGAACGGACAATTCGGTGCACTTGGCCACGGAATCAGCGACAGTGATACCGGTAATGTAGTCCAGATCACAGATGGTTCTCTCTATGAAACAGCAATTCTCGGAATTGAAAAAGGAACCTTTGGGAAACCAGGTGTCATGAGCGGAATCATCTATTATGGTCCGGGATCCAACTTGGGAACAATTAAAGAAAATACAGAAGAAGGTATTTTCGGTACAGTAAATGACCGCTTTAAGCAGGGAATCTCCCAGGATGCCGTACCCATCGGTTATCGGCAGGATGTTAAAAAGGGAAAAGCCTATATACGAAGTGATGTTTCTGGAAAAGTGCGTGATTACGAAATAGAAATCCAGCGGGTTGATTACTCCACCACTCATAAAAGCAAGGGAATGGTGATTAAAGTCACGGACCCCGATCTTCTGGCATTGACCGGGGGAATTGTTCAGGGTATGTCCGGCAGTCCGATCTTACAGGATGGAAAGCTGATAGGGGCTGTTACCCATGTTTTTATCCAGGACTCAACAAGAGGCTATGGTATCTTTATCGAAAATATGATCAATCATTAACAGTATTTGCCAGGAAATAAAAGGACAGAATCGTAAGAGTTTTACGGTGCCGTCCTTTTCTTTTCCTATTTATTTTTTAAAGGTAATAAATCCATAACTGTTCAGGATATGAAAGTACTTGGATAGACGTTCGTATAGTGGAGATGCTTCCTCTCCAAACTGTTCCTTTACTAAGGCAGAAAGGCTAAGGATATCCCGGCTGCCATCAATAAGACACCATACAAAGCTTCCCATTGGATCCAGATGAATGTGGCTGACTTTAGGTTTATGAAAAAATCTCTGTGCAAACCGGTGAAAGACGCCTTTGTTTTCCACGTCCAGTGTTACCAGACCGCTTTCTTCAACAGACCAGTGAATATGTTCTGTCCGAATGGGAATCCGGTCTAAATAGTTTTCGCTTTTTTTATCTGTCTGACTCATTTCTTCACTTTCTTCCAGATTGTAAATTTAAGCAGGCTCAGGATCACAAGCCCAAATAAAATCAGACTTCCTAAATCCAGAACAAAAGAAGGAAGATTTAGTTTTGAGGACAGATCCAGAGCCTTGTCCAAACCAAATACTGCTAAAAGCGCAAGCAGGATACCTACCAGGCCTTCACCTGCAATCATTCCGGAACAGTAAAGCATTCCGTCACTGATTAACTGATCTTTTTCTTTCTTGTCATCTTTTTTCATTTTGTCAAAGTATAAGCGTACCAGTCCGCCTACCATAATGCATGCATTTAACTGGACAGGGAGATACACGCCAATGGCGAAAGGAAGAACGGGAATTCCCAGGATTTCCACAGCTGCGGCTAAGAAGACTCCCATAAATACCAGCGCCCATGGAAGATTGTTATCCATAACACCTTCAATAATCATCTTCATCAGCATGGCCTGAGGTGCACCCAGCTGTTCAGAACCAAAGCCCCATGCTGCATTCAACAGGTATAAAACCCCACCAATGGCAAAGGCAGCAGCAACCACACCGATCAGCTCACCAATCTGCTGCTTTTTCGGAGTAGCTCCAAGCAGGTAACCTGTTTTTAAGTCCTGGGATGTATCACCAGCAATGGCAGCAACAATGCAGATGATGGAACCGATGGCAATTGCGCCTTTCATTCCATGAATTCCGTTATCTCCGGTGGCTTTTAATGTGATGGTGGCAATGAGGAGTGTTGCAATTGCCATACCCGATACCGGGTTATTGCTGCTTCCTACCAGACCTACCATTCTGGAAGATACCGTGGCAAAGAAAAATCCAAAAATTACAACAAGGATGGCTCCTACCAGACTTACCGGAATGACCGGAACCAGCCAGACAATAATGGTAAGAATGGCGATACCTCCAAGAATTGTCTGAAAGCTTAAATCCTGTTCGGTACGAAGTCCGCTGCCTGCATTGTTCTGCCCCAGTCCCTGAATGGCATCGCGGAATGTGCGAATAATTAATGGAAGAGATTTTACAAGGCTGATAATACCGCCTGCTGCAAGGGCTCCTGCACCAATGTAACGGATGTAAGTTCCCCAGATACCGCCAGCTCCTTTGGCAGCAAACAGTTCCCCAATGGGGACAGAACCCGGATACAGGGTTAAATCGGCTCCAAATAGAACAATTGCAGGGATAAATACCAACCAGCTGATAACTCCTCCCGCAAACATATAGGAAGATATCCTTGGCCCGCAGATATATCCCACGCTCATGACTGCCGGATAAATCTGTGTTCCAATCTCACCTGCATAACCCTTCACCCGGAAGGATACTTCCCCTGGAACCAGTTTGATACCATCAATAATAAATTTAAAGAAAGCGGCAAAGCCCATTCCGGCAAATACGGTAGAGGCATTGGCACCACCTTCTTCACCTGCTAAAAGAACTTCTGCACACGCGGTTCCTTCCGGATATGGAAGAATCCCATGTTCCTTTACAATCAATGCATTTCGAAGCGGAACCATGAAAAGGACACCGAGGATACCGCCAATGAGAGAGATCAGTGTGATTTCCAGAATACCAGGTGTTTCCATTTTCCCTTCTGCAGCCCATAAAAAAAGAGCAGGCAGTGTAAAGATAGCTCCTGCAGCCAGAGATTCTCCTGCAGAACCCACCGTTTGAACGATGTTGCTTTCCAGTATGGAATTTTTCTTCATCATGACTCTGATCACACCCATGGAAATGACTGCGGCAGGAATTGATGCGGAAATGGTCATACCAACACGGAGACCCAGATAGGCATTTGCAGCACCGAAGACAACGGCCAGAATGATACCTAGAACAATAGAGGTAACAGTTAATTCCGGTGTGACCTTTTCAGCCGGTATGTACGGTCTGAATTCGTTTTGTTCTTTCATTTGTATTTCCCCCTAAAATTTTTATACAGTACCAATTATATCCATTTATTTATGAAGGGGCAAGTGTTATTGTGCTTTTTTGATAATAAAAAAAAATAAAATAATAATTTTATCAGCATAATGCTTAAATTATCATTGATAAAAATATATCTAAACTCTGTGAAAAGCTTTTCATCCCATTTCTTATGTGTTAGTATAAGAGATAGTAGCATTGTTTTTGACGTTTTTTTGACGACAAGTAGTTTCATTTTTCAACACCGGTAAAAAAAAGGGGGAAACGCGGATTCATACCGGGCAAGACCTTTTCTTCATTCGACAGTGGGACAGTTTGGACAGAATCCCATATTCGATAAAATAAACGTTTTTCCTGTCGAATAATGCGATAGAATCACGTTGCGGCATAAGCTGAGGCAAGATTATAATGGCTATACACTAGTTTTCATTTATTTTGAAGAATCAGGAGGAGAGTATCAATATGTCAGAAATCAGTATTGCTATTGCAGATGATAACCTGCAGACCTTAAATCTGCTGAATGATATACTGGAAGGAGAGGAGGACTTTCATGTAGTGGGAAGAGCGGATAACGGCGAAGACGCTTATAACATGATCCTCAAAACAAATCCGGATGTTGTCTTATTGGATGTGATTATGCCGAGAATGGACGGAATTACAGTAATGGAGCGGGTAAGAGGAAACGGTGCTGTGACAAAGATTCCCTCATTTATTATGGTAACTGCCGCAGGAAGTGAGAATATTACCGAAGATGCTTTCCGAATGGGGGCGAATTATTACATAATGAAGCCGTTTAACAAGGAAGTTATCGTCGATAAGGTGCGAAGAGTAGGGCAGAGAAAGACGAAAGTGCCCAGTCTTCAGGGTATGAAAAAGGTGAAACCTTATGTCAATAAGACAGAATACATGGAGCAGAATTTAGAAAACGATGTAACACAGATGCTTCATGAGATCGGAATTCCGGCGCATATTAAGGGCTATCAGTATTTACGGGATGCCATTGTGATATCGGTACAGGATCAGGAGATGCTTACCTCTGTGACTAAGATTCTTTATCCTTCCATTGCAAAGAAACATCAGACCACACCCAGCCGCGTGGAGCGAGCCATCCGCCATGCCATTGAAGTGGCCTGGAGCCGTGGAAAGATGGATACCATCAACGAGCTGTTTGGATATACCGTGAGTACAGGAAAAGGAAAACCAACCAATTCCGAGTTTATTGCACTCATTGCTGATAAAATAAGGCTTGATTACAAAAAACTTTCATAAAACTTAAGGGAAAGATACTTCCTTATTTTCTGAAAATGCAGTATACTATAGCATAACAGACAATGCCCGGAAGGGATAAGGATAAGGGAGGTTTTTGGATGAAGAAGATTTTGTTCGTTGCATCGGAGGCAGTACCTTTTGTTAAAACGGGTGGTCTTGCAGATGTAGTGGGATCCCTTCCCAAGTGCTTTGATCAGGAGTATTATGATGTGCGGGTTATGATTCCCAAATATCTCTGTATCAAAGAAGAATTGAGAAATCAGATGACTTATGTGGATCATTTCTATATGGATTATCTGGGACAAAGCAGGTACGTTGGGATTCTTCAGTGTGTCTGGGACGGAATCACTTTCTATTTCATTGATAATGAAGGCTATTACCAGGGACCAAAGCCATATGGAGACTGGTATCAGGATTTAGAAAAGTTCTGCTTTTTTTCAAGAGCCGTCTTGTCTTCTCTTCCGGTAATCGGATTTCAGCCGGATGTGGTTCATTGCCACGACTGGCAGACCGGCTTAATACCTGTTCTGTTAAAAGACCGTTTTCGTGAAGGAGATTTCTTCCGGAACATGAAGTCGGTAATTACCATTCACAATTTAAAATTCCAGGGTGTGTGGGATGTAAAGACGATACAGGCACTGACCTGTCTGCCTGATTATTATTTTACACCTGATAAACTGGAGGCCTACAAGGATGGAAATTTATTAAAGGGCGGCATTGTCTATGCAGATGCCATCACAACAGTCAGCGAGACCTATGCTCAGGAGATAAAGATGCCTTTCTATGGGGAAGGTCTTGACGGTCTGATGCGGGCCAGAGAAGGCAGTTTAAGAGGAATTGTAAACGGAATTGATTATGACGAGTTTGATCCTGAGACGGATTCGTATATTGTAGAAAACTATAATCTGCGTAATTTCCGCAAGGAGAAAGAAAAAAATAAAGCTGCGCTTCAAAAGGAACTTTCTTTGGCGCAGGATGAAAGTAAGTTTATGATTGGAATCGTTTCCAGACTGACTGACCAGAAGGGACTTGATTTAGTCCAGTGTGTTATGGATGAGTTATGTCAGGACAATATCCAACTGGTTATTCTTGGTACCGGAGAAGAGCGGTATGAAAATATGTTCCGCCATTATGCATGGAAGTATCCGGATAAGGTTTCTGCCAATATTTATTATTCGGAGGCAATGTCTCATAAGATTTATGCTGCCTGTGATGCGTTCCTGATGCCGTCTTTGTTTGAACCCTGTGGTTTAAGCCAGCTGATGGCACTCAGATACGGCACTGTACCTGTTGTCCGGGAAACCGGAGGTTTAAAAGATACGGTAGAACCCTATAATGAGTATGAGAGTAAGGGAACGGGATTTTCCTTTTCCAACTATAATGCTCATGAGATGTTAGGTGCCGTCCGCTATGCACAGCGCATTTATTATGATAAGAGACGTGAGTGGAACAAAATTATCGACCGGGCTATGTCGAAGGATTATTCCTGGAAAACTTCAGCCATGAAGTATCAGGAATTATATGACTGGCTGACTGGCTGTTAAGCCGGGCCACACTATGAAGAAGGAAGCGACAGAATAACCATGAAAAACATGTATTTAACCCCAGAGGAAGAGCAGGAAGCGATAAAGTGGGCAGAAGATGCCTCCTGGGTGGAACGGGAAGATTATAATATGGATTTGGAATACCTTGCCTGTGTGAAGGATATTTTAGACCACAAGGTATTCCAGTCCATGGATCATTATATGCAGCATGGAGATACTACCTGCAAAGCTCATTGCATTAAGGTGTCCTATTTAAGCTACTGCATATGCAGAAAATTAGGTTGGGAATATAAAGAAGCAGCCAGAGCAGGTCTGCTTCATGATTTCTTTCTATATGACTGGCATACTCACGCCAGAGAGACCGGGGAACGTTTCCACGGTTTTACTCATCCGAGGGCTGCTTTGAAGAATGCAGTGGAGCATTTTGATTTAACTGAGAATGAGAAGGACATGATCCTGCGGCATATGTGGCCACTTACACCGGTTCCGCCCAAGACGAAAGGCGGAATGGTAATAATTTATGCAGATAAATTATGTGGTCTGGTGGAAACTACTGCAAGGATTAAGCGTTGGATATTGTACGGTTTTGGCAGGAAGAGTGCGGCATAAGATGGAGGAAACCATGGAATTTTGGGAAGTGATTCTAAAGAATCAGGTCTTAGTGACTGCTGTTACCGGCTGGCTGGTGGCGCAGGTGTTAAAAACACTGATTGACCTGGCTCTTAATAAAAGTTTTAATCCGGAGAGGCTTGTGGGATCCGGCGGTATGCCAAGTTCCCACTCCTCTACGGTTTGTGCATTGACGACCGCCGCCAGTTACCGTTATGGCGTCGGTTCTTTTGAGTTTGCAATCAGTTTCGTACTCTCCATGATTGTGATGTATGATGCTATGGGAGTACGAAGAGAAACAGGAAAGCAGGCAAAGCTGCTAAACAGCATTCTCTTAGAAAATCCCCTGAAGCTGAGCGGCGAGATTTTACAGGAAAAATTAAAGGAATACGTGGGACATAGTCCTCTGCAGGTTGGAGCAGGAGCCATACTTGGCATTTTACTTGCAGTTCTTATGGCGCAATATTATTAATAAAAAAGAAAAATTTCGGGGAATCGTAAGAAAATAACCCTTGATTTCTTTAGATATCCATATTATACTTTAACAAGTTAAAAAATTGTTAATTTTGGAGGCAAATTGGATATGTCAATTTATCATAGGATAAACTGTTTTTTCCTATTCAGCTTTCTGGGTTATCTTCTTGAATGCGCTGTACTTAGCTATGAAAACAAAAGACTGGTTTTTAATCGTGGATTTGGACACGGACCGTTCTGCATCATATATGGATTTGGATCTGTTGGGGCCACAGTACTTCTCAGCCCTTTCATTGACAGTCCGGTGCGCCTGTATTTCGCCTCTATGGTGATGGCAACTTTCATGGAGCTTGTTACGGCTTATATGATGATTAAGCTGTTTGGATCATTCTGGTGGGATTATAGCAGGAAGCCATTTAACTACAAAGGAATTATCTGTCTGGAGAGCAGTATTGCCTGGGGATTTTTAGGAATCTTTTATTTCCGCTTCCTCAGTGGATTTGTGAATCAGGCAGCAGGTATGATTCCAGATGATTTTCAACGCATTACAGGTATATTTTTGTTGGTTTTTTATGCAACGGATTTTGTATATACCATGAGGATGCAGCTGAAAGCAGACTGTGAGGAAGAGGAGTCGTCCTTAGTGGGACGCCTGAAAGTATATTAAAGATTGGCGGGATTCGTTATGGGTCCCGCCTGTTTGCAATTTCATGAGTCAGGAATTATAATAGAAGAAAGAGGGCACCAATGATAAAAGATTATAAGATTGTGCTTGCTTCGGCATCACCAAGAAGAAGAGAACTTTTAAACCAGATCAGTCTGAATCCTGTGATAGAACCAAGTACGGTTGTTGAGGTGATTACTTCCAGGGTTCCTGAAGATGCGGTGATGGAGCTGTCTCTGCAAAAAGCAGAAGATGTGGCAAGACATCAGCAGCCTGGTACAATTGTAATCGGAGCAGATACTGTAGTGGCGGCAGAAGGCAGGATTCTTGGAAAACCGGGGAGCCATCAGGAAGCATACGAGATGATTGAATCCTTTCAGGGAAAAACCCATCAGGTCTTTACCGGTGTGACTTTGATTTACTGTGGAAAGAATGGAACAACAGTCCGCAGTTTTGCAGAACGGACCGATGTTCATGTATACCCTATGACTCCGGAAGAGATACGTTTATATGCAGAAGATGAGGAGCCTATGGATAAGGCCGGTGCTTATGGAATCCAGGGACGGTTTGCTGCTTTTATCAAAGGGATTGACGGAGATTACAGTAATGTAGTAGGATTGCCTGTGGGACGAGTCTATCAGGAATTAAAGCAGATCTGTGAGCAGGAGGAAAAAGCATGATAAAACTGATTGCATCGGATATTGACGGAACACTGGTGCCAGACGGAGGATATGAAGTTCCGGCTGAGCTTCATGAGGTAATATTGAAATTACGGGCAAAGGGCATTCAGTTCGCAGCAGCAAGCGGAAGGCAGTGGGTCAGTATTGAATCCATCTTTGATCCGGTGAAAGAAAAAATATTCTATCTTTCTGATAACGGTGCTTACATAGGCTGTCACGGCAGAAATCTGTTTCTAAATCCAATTGAACGTAAGACTGCCATGGATATGGTGGAAGATGTGAGGAAGACAGAAGGACTTGAAGTGATGCTTAGCGGTCCTGATGTGGTGTATTTAGAGACGAAAGACAGGGATTTTATTGACTGGATGGTTAACAGCTATAAATTTCGGGTGGAAATGGTAGAGGATTTAACAAAAGTTGAGTCTGAATTTATTAAAATCAGTGTCTACCGGAAAACAGATGTAGAAAGCCATACCAGACAGTTAAGAGAAAAATACAGGGACCGGTTAAAGATTACCATTGCCGGAGATATGTGGATGGACTGTATGAGGCCAGGGACCAACAAAGGTGAGGCGGTAAAGCTTCTTCAGGAGAGTCTGTCTATCACACCAGAAGAGACCATGGCATTTGGCGATCAGCTAAATGATATTGAGATGTTAAATCAGGCATACTACAGCTTTGCTGTTGGCAATGCCAGAAAAGAAGTAAAAGAGGCAGCACGGTTTCAGACCGATACCAATTTGAATCAGGGCGTATTAAAAATATTGAAGCTGCTTTTATAAGAAAGAGGGGTGCGTATGAAAAATCTGCGCAGATACTGGGGAAGACTCCTTATAATTGCGGCGGCAGTATCCGCCATGCTTTCCGGCTGCAAGACGGAGATCCCCCTTGTATCGGAAATCAAGGAAACAAAGCTATACACACTTCCCCAGTCCATGATTATACTGGCGACTGAGAGAAATAAATATCAACAGCTTTACACCAGCCAGATCTGGGGGGTGGAGCTTCCCGGCGGACAAACATTTGAAACCTATCTCATGGATCAGGTAAGAGAATTTCTTCAGGAGATGAAGATGATGAATCTTCTTGCTGAAAGTAAGGGTGTGACCCTGACCAGCGGTGAGAAGGAAGAGATGCGCAAGGCTTCGGAGGAATATTATAATTCGCTGACTCCCGACGATATTGCATATATGGGAGTGAGCCAGTCAGATGTAAGATTTATGTATGAGGAGTATTATCTGTCCAATAAAGTTGTCGTGGAGCTGACCAGGGATATGAATCTGGAGATCAGTGACAGTGAGGCAAAGGTAATTGATGTGGAAGAGATCGTAATGTCTGACAAAGCTGCGGCAGAAGAAGTCCTTTTAAAGTTAAAGGAGCAGGGAGCTGATTTTTCTGCTATTGCCAGAGAATACTCGGAAAATGGTATAGTTGAACGTAAGATGGGAAGAGGGGAACACCCAGGGGCTTTAGAAGATGCAGCCTTTGGTCTGGCTGAAGGTGAAATCAGCCAGGTGACAGAGAGTCAGGGTAAATACTATATTATCCGGTGCGTCAGTGATTACGATGAAGCAGCCACCCAGGAACGAAAATCCGGCTTATATACCAGCCGGAAAAAAGAAGCATTTGACCAGATTTATGCCCAGTTTAAACAGGACAACCCCGTTACGTTTGGCAATCATATCTGGAAGGATCTTACATTTTCCAAAGATGATAAAACAACAACCACCAGCTTTTTTGAAATCTATAAAAAATATTTTACTGATTGACCCATAAGGAAGGAAGAGTAGAATACCAATGAAGCAGGATGAAGTTCGAAGTGGTAGAAAACGCAGCCGCAGGCGAAGGGCTGGACGGGGACAGGAGTCGTTCATAAAAGTTATCGTGTTTTTATGTTTCTTTCTGCTTTTGGTTGTACTGACTGCAGGAGGGATGTTTGGGTACCGGTATATTCAGGGAGATAAAACTTCTCCTGAAACCCTGGAATCCAGCAGAGAGGTATTACCGGAAACCATGGGTCAGCTGCCAAAATAAAAAGGGATTGGCTGGGGGATCGGATGAGCGGACTGAGGGAATTTATTTCCATTCCCTCAGTGATTAAGAAAAGAATAAAATGCTATTGCAAGATTGTAAAAATAATGATATATTATGATTAGGTTGAAGACAACTGAATAAATCTTTATGATGACGTGTTACTGGTAATGCAGGCAAGATCGGATTAGACGAATGGTTATAAGACGGATGGGGTATTTTGTCTTATGAAGAGTTCGTTTAATTGGGTCTTTTTATTTTGTCATTCCGGCCGGATGAGGAGATAAGAAAATACTTGAAAGGGGTTTTGTATATGAATTATAATCAAATAGCCAAAGATATCCTGACGAATGTTGGCGGTTCTGGAAACGTAAAAGGGCTGACTCATTGTTTTACAAGATTAAGATTTCAATTAAAGGATTCCAAAAAAGCAAATAAAGAAACCATCGAGCATCTGGAAGGAGTAATCTCTGTTGTAGAAAGCGGAGGACAGTTTCAGGTAGTGCTGGGAACCAAAGTAAACCAGGTTTATGATGCCATCATACCTATGATATCCATAGATGAAACAACAGAAATCAGTGAAGAGAAGGTGTCTATCTGGAATCGGATTCTGATTGCAGTTTCTGCTATGTTTACCCCTATGGTTCCGGCGATTGCAGCTTCCGGACTTTTAAAGGGCTTCCTTACCATTGCAAAAATTATGGCAGCGAAACAAGGTGTTGATATTACGGTAAATCAGACATATACGCTGATTATGGCTGGTACGGATGCCTTATTTTATTTCATGCCTGTTATTTTAGCTTATACCAGTGCCAAGGTGTTTAAGGCAAATGAATTTATTGCCATGGCTCTTGGCGGTACCATGTGTTACCCGTCAGTCGTAGCGCTGATGACCGGGAAAGATATAGTAAGCATGTTTGGTGTTACCATCACCAAAGCAAGTTATGCTTCCTCCGTTATTCCGATTATCATTGGAGTTTTCATTCTTTCCTATGTACAGAAATTTTTAGAAAAAGTAATTCCAGAAGTCTTAAAAATCATTCTGGTTCCTGGTTTATCACTTTTAGTTATGCTTCCGGCAACCTTTATGGTATTTGGTCCCATTGGTATCTACATCGGTAATGCAATTACTTTTGTTTACACTGGTATGATGAATTTAAGTCCGGCCATCTGTGGTGCCTTTATCGGCGGTATGTGGTGCGTGTTTGTTATTTTTGGAGCGCATAGAGCACTTCTTCCAATTGGTATTAATGACGTTGCTCAGTTCGGACACCAGAATCTGTTGGCTTTTGCAGGCGCTGCTAACTTTTCACAGGGTGGGGCGGCCCTGGGTGTTATGTTAAAAACAAAAAATAAAGATTTAAAAACTGTAGCGGCTTCAGCAGCAATCTCTGCTTCCGTTTGCGGTATTACGGAACCGGCTATTTACGGATGTAACCTTCGTTTAAAAAGACCAATGATCTACGCCATCATCTGCGGTGCCATTGGCGGAGCGATCATGGGTGTTGGCGGTGTATATGGCGATTCCTTTGCAAACAACGGAATTCTTACCTTTGCAACGTATGCGGCATTTGGTATGAAACCATTTGTGTATTATCTGGTTGGCGTAGGCGTTTCTTTCTTTGGTGCCATGATACTTACTTACCTGTTTGGTTTTGATGAAATGGGAGATAAGAAAAAGAAAACAGATGCAACCGTAGTTGACCAGACAACAGAATCAAATACAACAGCAGAAACAAAGAATCATGAAATGGATCCATCAGAAGCTGATTTATTCCTATCTTCACCCATTGAAGGGGAAGCCGTTTCCATGACAAAAGTTAATGACGAAGTATTTTCCTCTATGGCATTAGGAAACGGAATTGCTATTATCCCCGAAAAAGGAGAAGTAGTAGCTCCGGAAGACTGTACCGTAACCTTAATCTATCCGACTCTTCATGCACTTGGCCTTATGCTGGATAACGGAGTAGAGATGATCATTCATGTTGGAATTAATACGGTTCAGTTAGAAGGAAAGCATTTTAAAAAATTTGTAGAAGAAGGCAGTCATATTAAAAAAGGAACTAAAATTCTGTCCTTTGATATTGATGCATTAAAAAAAGAAGGATACGATACCATTGTTCCGATTATCGTAAGCAATACTCCTGCATTTCAGCAGGTTTCCGGAATTACAGGAAAAGGGGCTACTCTTGAGAAGTCTGTTATTGCCATCAAAAAAAATCAGTAAAGGAGTTTTGAAATGAACAAATTGAAAACGAAGTTTCCTGATCATTTTTTATGGGGAGCATCCTCATCTGCATTTCAGATTGAAGGTGGCTGGGATGAAGGCGGAAAAGGACCCACGGTTGCAGATATAAACTCCTTTAAGCGTTCTCATTTACAGGCCGACAGTAAAGTTGCCAGCGATTTTTTCCATCACTGGAAAGAGGATATCGCTCTGATGAAAGAGATGGGACTTAATATTTACCGTTTTTCCATTGCCTGGGCAAGAATCATACCAGATGGCGACGGGAAAATTAACCAGGCAGGAATTGATTTTTATAATGATGTTATTAATTGCCTGTTAGACAATGACATTCAGCCATTTATAACCTTATATCACTTTGATCTTCCCTATGCACTGGTTGAAAAATACAATGGCTGGGAATCCAGAGAATGTGTAAAAGCATTTGAGCGCTATGCAAAGGTCTGCTTTGAAGCCTTTGGTGACAGAGTGATCTATTGGCAGGTTCATAACGAACAAAACCTCATGGTCCGTGTAGATGAACGAGTGAATATTACCGCAAAAGACAGCTGGGAGGCTGACCGTCAGAGAGCGCAGATGGATTATCACATGTTCCTGGCTCATGCACTGGCAGTGAAGGCGTGCCATTCTATCATTCCAAAAGGCAAGATTGGTCCGGCAGTTTCTTCCACCTGTACCTATCCGGAGAGCAACCGTCCAGAAGATGTATGGGCCGCCCGGTTAAATGACTGGTTTAAGACGGATTACTGTCTGGACATGCATTACAACGGCTGTTATCCAGGATACTACATGCGTTACCTGGAGGAGAGAAATATCGTTCCCATTATGATGCCAGAGGATGAGGAAATACTAAAGGGTGCAAAGATGGACTTTATTGCCCTGAATTATTACCGAACCCTTTGCGTCCGGTATCTGCCGGCGGATGATACTCATCCGGTGGGAGAGAGAGCGTTCCCCATCAATCAGGTTGATTTTGATCAGTATGGATATTTCCATCATCTGAAAAATGAACATCTTGCTTCCAGCGAATACGGAGCACAGATAGACCCGCTGGGCCTTCGAACCGTATTAAATAATTATTATCAGAAATATCATCTTCCTCTTATTGTTACAGAAAATGGACTGGGCACCGCGGATACACTGACAGAAGACGGAAAAGTCCATGACGATTATCGAATTGATTACTTAAGGGCTCATATTCTGGCTTGCAGCCAGGCGATCGAAGACGGAGTTGAGATGCTGGGGTACTCCCCATGGACCTTTATGGACCTGCTCAGCTCCCACGAAGGATTTAAGAAGCGTTATGGTTTCATTTATGTCAATCGTGACGATCATGACTTAAAAGATATGAGCCGGATAAAAAAAGACAGTTTTTACTGGTATCGACGGGTTATCGAAACGAACGGGGAAGAACTCTAAATAACAGAAATGGGGTTTGGTTATGAGGGTTGTTAAGGTAATGAATAATTCTCTGCTGCTGGCGCTTGACGACAGCGGCAGGGAGGTGATTCTGATGGGGAAGGGAATCGGTTTTAATAAATCCATCGGACATCATTTAAAAAGTGAAGACATTGAGAAAGTGTTTGTTTTAAAAGACCGGTCCCTATCCAAGAATATTATCCGTCTCGCATCTGAAATTGACAGCACTTATTTTGAACTGGCAAAGCAGGTGATAGACTATGCCATTGAAGCCTATGGAATGGTCCTGATGGAGCACATTTATCTGGGACTTACAGATCATCTTTCTTTTGCTGTAAAAAGATATCAAGAGGGGATTTTAATACAGAATTTTTATACACAGACATTGAAGCGTTTTAATCCCAATGAATTTCAGGTGGGATTATATGCCCTGCAGCTTGTGAGGGAGCAGCTGCAAGTGGAATTGCCCCAGGATGAGGCCGGAAATATTGCCTTTCATTTTATCAATGCACAAACAAATAACTCTTATAGTTCAGACAACCAGACCATATTTGAAACCGTTCAGGGAATCTTGGATATCGTTAAATATAATTTCTCCATTCTCTACAATGAAGAGGGGATCGGTTATACCCGTTTCATTACTCATTTGCGTTTTTTCGCACAGCGGCTTGTAAATGGCAGTCAGGATTTATATGAATATGAAGATTCTTTTTATACCCATGTAATTGAAAGCTGTAAAAGAGAATATGACTGTGTCAGAAAAATCGGAATTTTTATTCAGGAAAAATTTGATTCCAGATTATCCAGGCAGGAGGAAATGTATTTAACGGTCCATATTCATCGGATATTAGAGGAATACTCCCATCAAAATAAGAAATAGAGGCATAAATTGAACGAACAAATTTTTACGCGCAAACAGGAAATCCGCTTTCTTGCAATGGTTTCCCTGTTCTGGTTTGCGCAGTACATATACATTCCATATCAGACGACCTATCTGACTCTGTTAGGAGTCGGCAGCGCATTTACCGGAATGGTGCTGGGGGCTTATGGACTTACCCAGCTGGTATTTCGTTTCCCAATCGGGCTATGTGCGGATTCCATTGGAAGGCATAAGTGCTTCATCCAGGCAGGAACTCTTTTTTCGGGCCTGGCATCATTGTTCCGGATATTCTGGGGGAATGGGACGGGCTTTTTGGCAGCAAATCTTTTTTCCGGAATTGCTTCCGCCATGTGGATTTCATTTATGGTGTTTTACACCAATCATTTTTCACAAAAAGACCAGCAGGCAGCTACCAGCAGAATCGTGATGTTTAATAATTTTGGTATGCTCATCGGCTTTTTAGCAAGTACCATGGGGTACAGCAGGATCGGAATGACAGGAATCTGTATTCTCAGTGTTTTAGCTGGTCTGCTTGCCTTTTTTCTCTCACTTCAAATCAAAGAACCATGCACAAAGACTGGAAAAGTTGATACAAAGGAACTTATTTCCGTATGTAAAAATAAACGGCTGTGGCTATTCTCCATTTTGGCTTTAATTCAGCAGGGGATTCAGCTTACGACTGCCATGTCGTTTACAAATCAGATTCTGAAGGATCTGGGAGCCGCAAATGGAATGGTTGGATTATCCTCAATTATTTATATGGTTTCGGCAGTAGGATTTGCAGCCGTTGCATCTGCCGGTTACTGCTGTAAGAGAGGTCCCAGATTTTGGATCCCAACCGTCTTTGTAATTATATCAATCTATTGTGTGATGGTACCTTCGGTGAAAAATGCTGCAGAGCTTTTATTTCTGCAGATACTTCCCGGAATGTCGACCGGAATCCTGTTTTCTTATCTGACTTCAGAGGCAATGTGTGGAATTGAAGCGAAAAAACGTTCCACAGCCATGGGCCTTTTTCAGGCAGTTTATGCCATAGGCATGACTACGTTTCCCATCTTTACCGGAAACATTGCCTCTGCGTTCAGCATCCACCATGGTTATCTGGTGCTGGCAGGAATTTCGATGATAGGAACTGGGGTATCTGTTGTTTATTATAGGAATAGAACCGGGTGCAAAGAGATCAGATAATTGGATGTAATAAAAATACGCCTTGATACGGAATTCAATCCGGTCAAGACGTATTTTTTTAGAACTTATTTAAGCTTTGAAAAATCCTTCTGCAAGTCTAACCAGTGCTTCCTGATCCTTAACACCCATAAGCTCTCTGGCCGAATGCATGGCCAGCATGGGAACACCCACATCCACTGTGCGCATGGTCAGCAAAGCAGAAGAAATGCTTCCCAGAGTAGATCCGCCTCTTACATCGGAACGGTTTGAAAACTTCTTATAAGGGATATCTAAGGCGCGGCAGATGCCCTCAATCACACCTGTGCTGGTGGCATCGGTTGCATAGGCCTGGCTTGCCGCCAGTTTGATGGCTACTCCGTCTCCCATCATGATCTGGTTCTTGATATCACATTTCTCTCCGTGGTTTGGATGAATGGCATGAGCCACATCCATGGAAAGAAGAAATCCGCTTAGCAAAGCATTTAAAAAGTCAGTTCTGGTAAAACCCAGGGAGGCGTAGATCTTTTCCATAATATGTTCAGTCAGTGCAGAAGCTGCCCCCTGTTTTGTGTGGCTTCCGATCTCTTCGTTGTCATACAGGGCAATGGCATGGATTCCACTTTCGTGTGTATCCGAAAGAATGCCGCTTAAGCATGCAGAAACAGAGGTGATATTGTCAAGTCTGGGAGCAGAATAAAATTCGTTCTGCAAACCAAGAGTGGTTCCGGACTCATAATTATAGATGTAGATTTCATAGTCCAGAATGTCTTCTTTCTTTACCCCTGCTTCTTTAGCAAGCGCATCAATAAAAAAGCTTTCTTTGTTTAATTCATCCGTGATCCGGGCAATTAAAGGAAGCATGTCCACCTGTGCATTTATGGCAAATCCTTCATTGGCATTGCGGTTCATATGGATGGCAAGATTGGGTATGGTAAGTACCGGGCGGGAGAAATCCACGAAGATAGTCCTGGGATTCATAAGCGTGTCGCCTGTTACACTGACTTTTCCTGCCATGGATAAAGGACGGTCAAACCAGGTACCTAAGAGAGGGCCGCCATAGACCTCAACATTCAGCTTTCCGTATTCCAGAGCAGTCACTTCCGGAGATGGCTTTACCTTCAGACAGGGCCAGTCTGTATGAGAAGCGGCCAGCTTCAGCTGGGGGACAGCTGTCAGCTCACTGCCGACGGTAAATGCGATTAAGGTGGAGTCAAATGCGTTTATATAGTAGGAGCCCCCCTGCTTTAATTCCCAGGATTCTGCCAAAGGCAATTCCTTAAATTCACCTGCTAAGAGCTGTTTTGCTGCAGCCTGAATGCAGTGGTATGGAGAAACCGATGCAGCTATCAGTTCTTCCAGCTGTTTCATATGATTCATATCATGATCCTCTTTTCTGATTTTCAATTGGTTTTCTGACTGAAACCGTTGAATCTATTATAGCATAGAAGAGGGTGGTTTGGAATACCGACAGAGAGTATGAAATCCTGCGTTGACATTGGAAGAGCTTCCGTTGTATAGTTAACGGAGAAAATACGGACGGGGAGAATGAAACCATGATTGCGTTAAATATAGAAGAGATGAAACCTTTTACCACAAAGTTGTTTGTAGGAGAAGTTTTTGACCATTTTCTTGTAAAAGAGGCTACCATCACTACCTTTAATACCTTTACCATTGATGGAGCCATACGGTCTGCCTATTATACTGCAGAGGAGAAGGAGACCCTGAACTTAGGAGAACTGTCCACCTGGGCCATGATGAAGCCCTTTTGTTTTTCACTGATCAAGGGCAAACGGCTGCCTGGAAGTTTTAAGATTGTGATGCAGATGCCCAAAGAGGATACGGAGCGTTTTCTTTCTGAACGAAAGATTCCTTTCACTTCCAATGAGGTCAAAGGACTGTATATCAATATCCGATACGAGGAAGAGCGCCTGATCTGTGTGACAGGTACTTCAGTATCTGTTTTTACTCTGGACAAGACATTAGATCAGGAATGGGACCAGGAGTTTAAGGAGTTTTTAAAGGAAAACCAGATTGTTTATCTGGAAGAATGACATTATCAGCACTCAAACGGTTTGAGTGCTGATTTTCTATTGACAATTCCATTTCTGCGTATTAAAATACTCTTTGCAGGTATAAATTGTAAAAATTCCATGATGGTCATGGAACAAAAATAGAATAAGAGAGTAAGGAGTGTTCTGATATGGCAAAAACAGGAAGTTTGACAATCAACAGCGAAAATATTTTTCCGATTATTAAAAAATGGTTGTACTCAGACCATGATATTTTCTACCGTGAGCTGGTATCCAATGGTAGCGATGCCATCACAAAGCTGAAAAAGCTTGATGTTATGGGAGAGTGGCAGAAGCCGGATGATCTGGAGTTTAAGATTGAAGTAATTACAGATTCCAATGAAAAGACGATTACCTTTAAAGATAACGGTATTGGTATGACCATGGAAGAGGTTGATGAGTATATCAATCAGATCGCATTTTCCGGAGCAAAGGATTTCCTTGAAAAATATAAGGACAAGACCAACGAAGATCAGATTATCGGACATTTCGGACTTGGCTTTTACTCTGCTTTTATGGTTGCAGATAAAGTAACCATCGATACAAAGTCCTACAAAGAAGGTGCAGCGCCCGTTCACTGGGAGTCTGACGGCGGTACAGAGTATGAGATGGAAGAAGGGGATAAAGAAGAATCTGGTACTACCATTAAGCTTTATCTCAATGAAGACTGCCTGGAGTTCTGTAACGAATACAGAGCAAGAGAAGTTCTGGAAAAATATTGTTCCTTTATGCCAGTTGCGATCTACTTATCCAATGTAACAGCAGAGCCTCAGTATGAGACCATTGAAAAGGAAGAACTGACTGAGAAGGATACTGTGGTTGAGACCATTGTGGAGGAAGCCCAAACAGAAGAGATAGAAAAAGAAAACGGCGAAAAAGAAACAGTGGAAGTATCTCCGGCCAAAGAAAAATATAAGATTAATAAGCGCCCGGTGGCAGTCAATGATACCAACCCTCTGTGGAATAAACATCCAAATGACTGTTCCGAAGAGGATTACAAGGGCTTTTACCGCAAAGTATTCCATGATTACAAGGAGCCGTTATTCTGGATTCATTTAAACATGGATTATCCGTTTAACTTAAAGGGAATTCTCTATTTCCCGAAACTGAACTTAAACTATGACAGCCTGGAAGGAACCATTAAGCTGTACAACAACCAGGTGTTTATCGCAGATAATATTAAAGAAGTAATACCGGAATTCTTAATGCTCTTAAAGGGTGTTATTGACTGTCCGGATCTTCCTCTGAATGTATCCAGAAGTGCGCTGCAAAATGACGGTTTTGTTAAGAAAATTTCAGATTATATTACAAAGAAGGTTGCAGATAAGCTGACTGGAATGTTTAAGACAGATCGTGAGAATTATGATAAATACTGGGCAGATATTAATCCATTTATCAAATTCGGCTGCCTAAAAGATGAGAAATTTGCAGAAAAGATCAATGATTCCATTCTCTTTAAGAATCTGGAAGGCAAGTATTTAACACTGGCAGAATGTCTGGAAGAGAATAAGGAAAAACATGAGAACAAAGTATTCTATATTACCAATGAAAAAGAACAGAGCCAGTATATCAACCTCTTTAAAGAAGCAGGTCTTGATGCGGTTTATTTAACAGAGAATATCGATAATCCGTTTGTGGGATATTTAGAGCAGAAGAATGAGAATGTGAAGTTCTTATGTATTAACTCCGATTTATCTGATGTTTTTAAAGAAGAAGTAACGGAAGAGGACAAAGAAGCCATGAAGGCTGATGTGGACGCTTTGACCGAACTGTTCCGTAAGGCTTTAAATAAAGAGAATTTAGAGGTTAAGGTAGAAAAGTTAAAGAATGATAACGTTTCTTCCATGATAACTGTTTCTGAAGAATCAAGACGTATGCAGGAAATGATGAAGATGTACACCATGCCTGGTATGGATGCTTCTATGTTTGGAGCAGGCGGCGAGACTCTGGTTCTTAACTATAACAACAAACTGGTTCAGTATGTATTAGGACATAAAGATGGTGAACATACCAACGCAATCTGTGAGCAGCTTTACGATCTGGCAGCGTTAAGCCACGGATCTCTCACACCAGAGCGTATGACAGGCTTTATTGCAAGAAGCAATGAGCTGATGTTGGTAATGGCAGCAGAATAAGGATTTTTTATACAGCAGAAAAAAGGGTGTCAAAAACAGAAGGCCTTTCAAAGGGAGGTGGCTGTTTTTGACATCCATTTTTTTCATATATATTCTATTGACAGACCAACTTTGTTTCTCTATAATATATAGTAATGAATACTACATGATAAGTTTTGTGCCAGGAGGAAGAATATAGATATGAGCTATAAAATCATTGGGGACAGTTGTACGGACCTGACGCCGGATCTGAAGAAAGATCCCCACTTTCAGATCATTCCGTTAATTTTACAGGTCGGTAATACACAGATAATTGATGACGAGACGTTTGATCAGAAGAGGTTTCTTGAGCTGGTAAAAAGTAGCAGTGAATCTCCCAAGACAGCATGTCCGTCTCCTGAATTATATAAAGAGGCATTCGAGTGTGAAGAGGACCAGGTCTTTGTTATTACTCTTTCCGAGCATTTAAGCGGAAGCTATAACAGTGCAGTACTGGGAAAGAAGCTGTACGAGGAGGAGCATGGAAAAGACAGCAAGAACATTGCTGTATTCGGATCCGATTCTGCTTCCTGCGGACAGCTTAATATTGCTGTTTACATTCAGTCTCTTTGTCAGGCATCACTTCCATTTCAAGAGATTGAAGATAAGGTGAGAGCGTATATAAAGAGCATGAGAACCTATTTTGTGCTGGAAAGTCTTGATACCTTAAGAAAGAACGGACGTCTTACCGGTTTGCAGGCATTCTTTGCTACTGCTCTTAATATTAAGCCTGTTATGGGAGCTGAATCGGGAGTGATTATTAAGCTGGATCAGGCAAGGGGAATCAACAAAGCACTGACCCGCATGGCTGATATTGCCATGAAGGAAGCCGGAGATACCAGGAATAAGGTACTAGCAATCGCTCACTGCAATAATCCGGAGCGGGCGGAAGTTGTAAAGCAGGAGATGTTAAAAAGAGGCATATTTAAGGACATAATGATTACAGAAACAGCTGGTGTAGCCACAGTATATGCCAATGACGGCGGGATTATTATGACCTTGTAAGTTAGGCGTGACAACGTTCATATACAGGATTAAAGCCGGTTTTGCAGAGAATAGGATGCGTGTATCCTTTCTGCAAAACCGGTTTTTTTTCATTATACTTGTTTAAATTATGCGGAATTCCCCTGATTTGACAAAAACATGGAACCAGTGTAAGATGTAAAAATGGGAATTAATCCCAGATAATCGATAAGGGATCTGTTATGAATCATCCACAAAAAACTGTGGAAAAGTGAGCTGTTCAGTCGTATATGGGGAAAAAAGATAAATAATTGTGGAAAAAGTTATGAACCAGCGAAAAGTATGTGGAAATTATTAACAATCTGGAGGAGTAAATGAAGAAGAACAATGGAACCATGAAGTTTCTGATTATCCTTCCCGTATTGCTGTTCGTCGTGCTGGCGGGGTGGATTGGAGGAACAGAATGGAAGCAGAGACAGGGAACAAAAGAAACAGTCAGTAAAGCAGCAGGAGATACAAATCTGTCTTCTGTTACACAGCAGGATACCAAGAGTGCACGGGAAGAAAGCAGCAGCCAGGAAGTTCTGACTGTGACGGAAGAAACCAAAGAATCCAGTGCAAATCAGGAGACAAATCCAGTGGTACATCTCCTGTTTGCAGGAGATATATTACTTTCTACTCATGTTACCACAGCATATGATAAAAATGGCGGTATTAATGGCGTGCTTGATGAGGGGATGCGGGGGGAAATCAGTAAGGCGGATATCTTTATGGCCAATCAGGAATTTCCATTCAGCAACCGGGGATCAGCAGCACCGGACAAGCAGTTTACATTCCGTTTAAATCCGGACCGGGTTTCCATGATGAATGAAATCGGTGTGGATATCGTAACAATCGCCAACAATCATACACTGGATTACGGAACGGATGCACTTTTAGATACCTGTACGGCGTTAGATGGAGCAGGAATCCCCTATGTAGGCGCAGGCCCTGATATGAACCGTGCAAAACAGCTTGAAACCATGGAGGTAAATGGGAAAACCTTCGGATTTCTTGCCGCATCTAGAGTTTATCCCGATCCCAACTGGGTGGCCAACAGCAAAAAGCCAGGTATGGTAAGTGGATACGATCCAACCGTACTTCTTGAGGAAATCCGTAAGGCCAGAAGTATCTGTGACTATGTGGTGGTCTATGTTCACTGGGGAGTAGAGCGGGAAGAAAAGCCGAAAGAATATCAGCGGCAGCTGGGACAGCAGCTGATTGATGCAGGTGCAGATCTGGTTGTGGGCAGCCATCCCCATGTTCTTCAGGGAGTGGAATATTACAAGGGAAAGCCAATCTGCTACAGTCTGGGTAATTTTATCTTTGGCAGCAGCATTCCAAAGACTGCCCTTATGAGGGCAGATGTAAATTTTGAGGACAATACCACCACTCTTTCTCTTGTTCCCGGAACCTCAGGTGCTGGATTTACGAAAACACTGACAAAACCGGAAGAGGTAAACGGATTTTATCAGTATTTTCAAAACCTGTCTTTTGGAATTACAATCGATGACAATGGTGTCATTCACAATAACGGTAATTGATTCAGACGAGGTATCTGTCACCCTGGCAGATGCCTCGTTCTTTTAAACGCTTTGTCAGGGTATTCAGTACCAGACGTTTGTTGCCGCTCCACAAGGGGGCGAGAAGAAGTTCCTTGGGACCATCGCCACTTAGCCGGTGAATGACCACAGATGGGGGCAGAAGGGAGAGACAGTCTATGACAAGATCCGTATATTCTAAGAGAGAATACACCGGTACAGTTCCCTTCTTGTAAAGATCCGCCAGGTCAGTTCCTTCCAGAATGTGAAGAAGCTGCAGTTTGATTCCGTCGATTCCGCAATCACCCAAATGCCCCAGATAGCGGATGGTCTCAAAAATCATATGGTTGGATTCTCCGGGAAGTCCTAAAATGACGTGGGCAATCACCGTGATTCCAGCTTCTTTTAAATTCTGCCATGCATGATAAAACTCGGACAGCGGATATCCTCTCCGAATGAACTCTGCTGTGGATTCGTGAATCGTCTGGAGCCCCAGTTCCACCCACACCGGTTTTATGCGGTTTAGTTCCTTTAACAAAAGAATTACGTCAGGAGGAAGACAGTCAGGTCTTGTGGCAATGGACAAAACAACCACATCAGGCTGGGAAATAGCCTGTATAAAGAGTTCACGCAGATATGAAACTGACGCGTAAGTATTGGTGTAGGATTGAAAATAAGCGATATAGAGACCGTTTTCCCCGTTCATCTTAAGAGATACCCTCCTCTTAGCGGAGCGAATCTGTTCTTCCACAGAAGTGTGAAGTCCTTTGGCTTCTGCAAATTCCCCGGAACCGCCTCCGCTGCAAAAAATACAGCCCCCTGTTCCCAGTAAGCCATCCCGGTTGGGGCAGGTCATACCGCCATCCAGTGCAAGCTTATAGACTTTCTGTCCATACTGCATTTTCAGTTCATAATCTAAAGCGTGGTAAGGCTTATCGTTCCAGAACATGGTGACCTCCTGTTTTTTGATTGTTTCATTATAGAAGAGGGATTGAGGGAAGTCAAATTATTTTATAGCTTTTCGTAAAATATTATATTGTGAAAACTTTGGCACTTATGTTATACTCGAGATAATGGCGTTTGTATGCCAATGAATGGGGAAAAGGAGATTTTTCAGCATGAAAACAGATGAAACAATCCGTTTTTTAGAATCCGAAAAGGCAGGAAAATTAATGACTGCTTTGTATGGCGAAAAAGCGGCAGGAGAGAATATTTTAAGATATCAGAACCTGGTAAAGGACTTTAAAAATCATTTTCCGGAAGAAGATGTTCTTTTATTTACATCACCTGGGCGTACAGAGATCAGCGGGAATCATACCGATCATAATCACGGGAAAGTTCTGGCAGGAAGCATCAACTTAGACTGCGTAGGTGTGGCTGCGAAAAACAACAGCAACCTTATTAATATTGTCAGCGTGACTTACAACCAGAGCTTTACCATTGATCTTGAGGATCTGGCGCCAAGTGATAAAAAAGCCGGCACCATTGATTTAGTAAAGGGTCTGTTAAAGGGATTTTTAGAAAAAGGCTATGAGGTCGGTGGTTTTAATGCCTATATAACCAGCAATGTAATCAGTGCGGCAGGTGTCAGCTCTTCCGCATCTTTTGAGATGCTTCTTTGTTCAATCCTGAACACATTTTTTAATGACGGCCGCATGGATACAGTGGCTTATGCACATATCGGAAGATATGCGGAAAATGTCTATTGGGACAAGGCTTCCGGTCTCCTTGACCAGATGGCATGTGCGGTTGGCGGCCTGATTACCATTGATTTTAAGGATCCTTTAAAGCCTGCGGTGGAGCAGATTGATTTTGATTTCGCTTCCCAGAACCACAGCCTGATTATTGTCAATACAGGAAAGGGACATGCGGATTTAAGTGCTGATTATTCGTCCGTACCGGCAGAGATGAAGAAAGTGGCAGAGTTTTTCGGAAAAGAAGTCTGTGCAGATATAACGGAAGAAGATGTGATTGGTCAGTTAAGTGCGGTTCGGGAGTTTGCAGGAGACCGTTCTGTACTCCGGGCACTTCATTTCTTTGAAGAAAATAAGCGTGTGGATGCAGAAGTAACTGCTTTAAAAGAAGGAAGATTTGACGAGTTCTTATTAAATATCACTGCTTCCGGAAATTCCTCCTGGAAATGGCTTCAGAACTGCTTTACCAATACCAGTTTCCAGGAACAGGGAATTACGGTGGCTCTTGCTCTTACAGAATTGTTTATCGCTGGTAAAAAGCAGGGGGCATGCCGGATTCACGGAGGCGGATTTGCAGGGGTTATTATGGCTGTTCTTCCTAATGAAATCACAGAGGAATACATCTCCTATATGGAAACGGCAATGGGAGAAGGCAATGCTTACCGTATGAGCATCAGACCTTATGGTTCCATCTGTTTTAATGCAGTTGCAGAGCAATAATAATTGTAAATCCTGCCATAATAGAGTACAATAGAAGCAAGAAAACCTTCATATATCATGTAAGGGAAAAGGAGGCAGGCATTATGAAAGAAAAAGGTAATCTGATCATCACCATAGGAAGACAGTACGGAAGCGGTGGACGTATTGTGGGAAAAGCTCTTGCAGAGGAACTGGGGATTCATTTTTATGATGAGGAGATTCTGACGATCACATCGGAACAAAGTGCGGTTGGAGAAGTTTTTTTCCGCCTTGCAGATGAAAAAGCCGGCAATAATCTTTTATACCGGATTGTCAGCGGATTAAAACCCCAGCTTGGCAAGCCTTCCACAGATGCGGATATTGTAAAACCGGAGAATTTATTCCGTTTTCAGTCACAGGTGATTAAGGAACTGGCCAAAGAGGAATCCTGTATAATCGCAGGAAGATGCGCGGATTATATTTTAAGCCGTGAGGAAGAGAATGTTCCCGGGCTTGTAAAGATCTTTGTCTATGCAGATACACCTACACTGATTCAGAGAACCATGGAAGTTGATATGATTGATGAGAAGGAAGCCGCCAAGCGGGTGAAGAAGGTTAACAGGGAACGGAAAGAATATTACCGCTACTATACCGGTGAAAACTGGGAAGACTGGAACAATTACGATCTCATTATTAACACAAGCAGGATTGATCTGGAACAAACAGCCAGGCTGATTAAAGATTATATAAAATTAAGAGGAATTGAAGCCTGAAACATATTGTAAATCCTTTGATGCAGAGATATAATGAATATTAGAAGTGAGAAAAGCCGGTTGGAAAAGTTTCCACTGGCTTTTTTCAGAAAACGTGTTTTCAGAACGGAGATCACTTATATGAACTACGGAAAAGACTCCAGGATTACGTCTGTGATCGCGAGCATGTTCAGTGTTCTTATTTTGTTGGTCCTTGCTTTTATTTTCTTATCCAGTCAGCAGGAAAAGCTGAATCAGGAATTCAATCAGTTGATTTATTCAAGTCTTACTTCCTTTACAGACACACAAAAAAATCAGATTTTAAAGTTAGCCGATGATGCAGGAACTATAAAATACGGCATGGAAAGTATGATAGAGGCGGCCAGTCTGTCTCCGGAAGATCAATGGATGAATCATTACCTGACAAAAATGGAGGGAGAAAATCCGGATTATCAACTGGAATATGTCTCATGCAGCAATTGGAAAGAAATAATATCCGGAGAAGGAAAACGAAGGATTTTTGAACAGGTTATAAACAATAATACAGATGTACTGGATATTTTGTGCCCCATGGAAAATGAAAACGGATACATATTTTTAGTAGCGGAGCCGCTTAACGTCAATGGTACAGTGGCAGGAGTTTTATTTTTCACCTTTAAAACGGAGAAGTTTGGAGAAATTGCTAAAGATCATATGCCCTTTAAAAAGATCCAATCGCAGATCATAAAATCGGATGGCAGCATTCTTTATTGCAATAGTGATCAGTTAACACACGGCAGTAATCTGTTTTCGTCGATCGATACCAAGGAAGCACAAAACCAGAGTGTCAAATTCATTAAAACCCAGATAGAAAAAGAAGATTCATTCACTACCTCTATTGCCATGAACGGAAAGAACTATTACATTTCGGCAATGAAGGTAGGGATCAATGACTGGAGTCTGATTAACTATGTCCGTTCTCCGGATATTATGCTACAGTCAGAATATGTATTTGGTATGTTTTTCGGTACGGCAATTTTGCTGATCCTGCTGACAATTGCAGGATGCAGCTGGATATTCCATTTGTTTTACAGACAAAACCAGAAGCTTCAGCTGGAGTCGGAGCGTTATTCGGTTCTATCCCAATTTACCGATACGCTGCTTTACGAGTATGATTATGAAACAGATACCATTGAATTTACATCCAATGCCAGACGAAAACTGTTCCTGGAAAAGTTAAAGGCAAGAGGGGTTTTAAGACTGAACCGGGGGGAATATTTAATGCACCCGGAGGACTGGCAGAAGGGAGAACGTCTTCGCTGGGCGCTGCTAGGAAGCAAGCCGGATGAAGTAAGGTATTGCAGAATCCGGTTAAAAGGGCAGTCAGGGGAATACCGGTGGTTTAGCTGTCAGTATAAGATTCTTCCCGGGCAGCCCGGCTGCAAATCCCGAATGGTTGGGAAGCTGGAGGATATTACCGACCAGCTGGGAAGAGAAGAGATGCTCTTAAACCGTGCTAGAAAAGACCCCTTAACCGGTGTATACAACCGTTCGGGAGAGCAGATTATTGATGGCAAGCTTTCCCTGTTGTGCAGCGGCATCTTTTTCATGATAGATCTGGATAATTTTAAGGAGATCAATGATTCCTGCGGACATGCGGCAGGAGACCATGTTTTAACCAGAGTAGCGGAATCTTTAGAAAAGCTGGTGGGAAAAGACGGAATCGTGGCGAGAGTGGGCGGAGACGAGTTTGTTGTCTTTATTACGGAGAACTGGGAAGACTCCCAGATCACTGATATGGCAGAGTCCATTCTTGATCTTATGGATCATACAGAAGAGGGATATTATACGGTTATCCGTGTTACTGCCAGCATTGGAATTGCAATTGCACCAAAGGACGGAAGCAGCTATGAAGAATTATATAATGCTGCAGACAAGGCGATGTACTACATAAAACAAAACAGCAAAAGAGGATACGCTTTTTATAAAGGAGAAGGAAAAGAGCATCTATAAAACCGGAACCAGCTGGCCAGCGTTTTGGACTGTCTGATTCCGGTTTTTATTCTTATTTAATCGGGAGATCCGTTTCCTTTCTTGCAGAACTGGTTTTTTCCACAGCAGATATCTGCCCTGCTCTGATCGGTGCAATGTCCAAGCAGACCTCTCTTCTGGGAACAGTTTTTCCCGCAGCAGTACCTGGATTCCGGGCATAAAGTATAATTTCCTCCCTGAATAATCAGCTTCTTCCCATTAACAAGAGCATCTGCGAGCTTGCTTCTGGCGCTGTCATAGATCGCCTGTACGGTCGTTCTCGCCACACTCATCTGCTGGGAGCATTCATTCTGGGTAAGCTTCAGATGATCAATTAAGCGGATCACTTCATATTCATCCACTGACATCTCTATCGTCATAAGTTTTTCTTTGTTGCAGGGGGCAAATTCCATTGTTTCTGGCATTTCACATACACGTCGCTGCTTTACGGGTCTGGCCATCTTATCTGTCACCTCATTTCAAATAAGGCTAGTATAACACACTTTAATCAAAAACGGAATCAGAGATTAATTCTCCGATTCCGCATTATTATTAGATAAATAAGTTTACATTGGATTCTTCTGCGTCTCCCAGATAGGCACCTACGCCACCCAGTTCTACACCGTCAATCAGTTCTTCCGGACGAATTCCCATTACATCCATACTCATGGTACAGGCAACAATACGAACACCAGCTTTCATGGCTTTCTTTATCAGTGTTTCCAGGGAATCCACATTTTTGTCATTCATGATTTTTTTCATCATGGCAGTTCCCATTCCGCCCATATTCATCTTAGACAGTTTCAGTTTTTTGCTTCCCCGGGGGAGCATAACTCCAAACATGGACTCCACCAGAGTTTTTTTAACCGGTTGTTTCTCTTCTTTTCTTAAGGCATTCAGTCCCCAGAATGTGAAGAACATCGTAACCGGTCTTCCCATGGCAGCAGCACCGTTGGCAATGATAAAGCTGGCAAGAACTTTATCTAAGTCACCGGAGAATACAATCAGTGTCTTTCCGTCAGCAGCCTCTTTTTGTGGGGCAGAAGGGGACGGAGAGCTTTTTTTTACCAGTGCCACATAATCATGATCCCGCCGTTCATTGGATAAAAGGGTGTGACCTGTTCTGCGGCACCATGCTCCGATATCTCTTGCAAAACCTGGATCAGAAGCGGAGACTTCCATTACCGAACCTTCCTTCATGTCTTTCATGGTTTCAAACACCTTCATGATGGGGCCGGGGCACTGCATACCGCTGCAATCCAAACGCATGGCTGCTGTGGGAATATCCTTCGTATCCATCTGCCCGTTATCTGAAAATGAGACTGGCGTGGAAATCTTTGGCGTGGTGTCATTTTGGTAGTGGGTGGACTGATAAAATCTTACTCCGCCCGGATAGATCTTTACGTGGGCAAACCCGTTCTGCATGAGAATACGTGCTGCATTATAGGCACGGACTCCAATGGCACAGAAGGTAATGATTTCTTTGGAGGGATCCAGTTCATTTAACCGGTCTCTCAGCTGTCCAAGTGGAATGTGTGTTCCCTGAGGCAGTGCAAAAGCCATCAGTTCAGCATCCTCTCTGACATCCAGCAGCTGTGCGCCTGTGCTTTTATCCGGCGAATCCCAGGAAGCAAAGGAAACTCTTCCTTTCAGAAGATTTTCAGCGGTAAATCCCGCCATATTAACCGGATCCTTGGCGGAAGAAAATGGAGGTGCATAAGCCAATTCTAAATATTTTAAATCTTCAATTGTAGCTCCAAGGCGTATGGAAACGGCAAGTGTATCAATCCGCTTATCTACGCCATCCATACCCACAATCTGGGCACCGTAAATAGTTTTCCCATCTATAGAGAATAAAAGCTTCAATGTGAGGGGAACTGCCCCGGGGTAATAACCGGCATGAGAATTCTGTGTAATTATGATACTTTCATAATCAGTTCCCTTTTTCAAACCTCGTTTTATCAGCGCTTTTTCATTGGTACCAGTTGAAGCAGCAGTTAAATCAAATACTTTGGCAACAGAGGTTCCCTGGGTTTTTTTATAAGTTTCTTTTCCGCCAGCTATGTTATCCGCAGCAATACGTCCCTGCTTATTGGCAGGACCTGCAAGCGGCACCATGGCAGCATCTCCGAAGGTGAAATCACTGACTTCGATCACATCACCCACAGCATAAATATCAGGATCTGAGGTTTTTAAGGTATCATCAACAATGATTCCTCCCCGCTCATTGACAGCCAGACCGCAGGATTTGGCCAGTTCGCTGTTTGGACGGACACCAATAGAAAGAATTACCAGTTCTGCTTTTAAGATCTTACCGCTTTTTAAGGTGATGGACACAGAATCGTTTTCATCCGCAAAGGATGAAACTCCGTCTCCAAGATAAAGGGAAACCTGGTTCTGGACGATGTTTTCATGAAGCATCTGAGCCATCTCAAAGTCAATGGGCGCCAGTACCTGATCCTGCATTTCGATGAGAGATACGCTAAGACCGGCATGACGAAGGTTTTCAGCCATCTCAAGTCCGATAAAGCCTCCGCCGATAACCGCAGCCGTTTTGATCCCTTTTTCTTTAATCAGACCGCGGATGCGGTCGGTATCCGGAACGGTCCAAAGAGTCTGAATGCGGGAAGATTCGATTCCTTTAATAGGCGGGCGGACTGGAGAGGAACCTGTGGAAATGACCAGAGTATCATAGGATTCTTCATAGGTCTCCCCTGTTTCCAGTTTCCGGACCGTTATTTTTTTGTTTTCCCTGTCTATGGCTGTCACTTCATTTTTTACTCTGACATCAACCCCGTATTTCTTTCTCATGGCTTCCGGCGTCTGTAAAAGCAGAGCATCTCTGGATTTGATCACATCCCCAACGTGGTAAGGGAGACCACAGTTTGCATAGGAAATATACTCACCCCGTTCCAGAATGAGAATCTGAGCATCTTCATCCAGTCTTCTGAGTCTGGCTGCACAGCTGGCTCCGCCTGCGACTCCGCCGATTATAACAGTTTTCTTCATGGTGCGCCTCCTGATCTATGAAAAGTTTCAATAAAATAAGCTTGTTATGTTTTTGACACTCTCAGTATAGGACGTCAGAAGAAAAATGTCTGTGACAGAGTCACATAAAATGATAATGGTACTACAGGCTGTTATCTACAGGCTGGCTGCAAAATCCCGAACCTGCGCCAGTTTTTCTGATTTAAGCATGCTTCCTTTTTCAACCATGCCGGATATGGTGATCACACCTTTGTTTTCCCATTTTAAATAAGAGCAAATGGAATTTAACTGGGCTTTGGCTGCATCGTATACTCCGTCAGAGCCGGAATTTAAAAGCATGGCTATGGATTTGATATGAAATCCTTTTTTTGCAAATGCGTACATACGGTCAATGAAGCACTTTGTCTGTGCAGATACATCAAACCAGTACACAGGGGATGCCAGTACTAACATATCTGCCTGACTTAAATCTGTTAAGATGCTGTTCATATCATCATTCTGAATACATACTCCGTCATGAGTAAAGCAATAGGTGCATGCCAGACATGGTTCTACCTTTAAGGAACTTAACTCTTTGACCGTGACTTCATGGCCGGCCTCTCTTGCTGATTTTGCAAAAGCAGACGCCATGATCTCTGTATTGCCATTTTTTCTTGGACTTCCTGTGACTACTAATATGTTCAAACTAACCTACCTCCGATTTTATTATGAATGAAGAACCCAGGAAAATAAGTATTTCATTTCAGAAGAAGTTTTAATTTCAGGAACAGGCAGCTTTTTAAACTCACCTGGCAGCTTCTTCTCTGCAGCAGCCAGACCAAAATGGCAGGCAGCAATTCCCACATCAACTCTCTGGAGATCAACAGAGTTCTTCCCTTCCTTTAATGTCTTAGCTTCATAGAAATGATAGGCATCCGGACTTTTTACAACTCTCCAGGGCTGTTTATTTACAGCGGAGGGTGCCAGTCTTGTCATTTCCAGGGCAAAAGCAAAATCTCCCGCATCGGATTTTGCCAGAGGAGAAGAGAAGTCATCCTTGAAGAAAAGCTGGTTCCAGTCTTTTCTCTGATCAGATTTGGTGGCCCATTTCATTACTGACTCCATAGGCCTTTTTTTACCGGTGGGATATCCAAGGGGGGAAATAACCGGAAATAAATCGCCCTTTTTTAAGTCCATGGCATGTGAGAAGGCGCTTTTATCAAAGGTGCCTCCCAGCCAGCACGTACCATATCCAAGTGCTACGGCGTAGAGAACCAAATGTTCCATGGAATATCCCAGCGCCTCCAGTGCCAGATCACAATCTGGTACAGAGGCGCCAATAAAGTTCCTGGCACCCTTAATGACTCCGTAGGTGCCAAGTTTTTCTCCGTCCAATGCGTCATTGCTTTTAAGAATACGGAAGCTTACATCCACAGAGAAGGGATTGTTTAAAGTCTTAATAAAATCATGGAACAGTTCTGTTTCCTCTGGTGAGAGAGCGCGGGGGTCATAGGATCTGATACTGCTGCGCTCCCTGATGGTTTTTTCCACGGGAAAAACAGGTTTCATAGGATTTTGTCCTTTCTTTTATATAAGAGTTTTATAAAAATTGCTTTCTCCTGGTCTTTCAACCATTTCTTTCATCGCACCAATGGCATCTTTAAAATGTTCAGATGCTCCATGAGCAGCCAGACTGGCCTGATCTTCCCACTCCTCAAGTATAGTTAAAATATGAGCATCTTTCACGTCCTGAACCAGCTCATAACGGATACAGCCGGCATCCTTTTCTCTGGTCTGCTTTACCAACTCCGTGGCAACTTCAATAAATGCATTGATTTTATCTTCTTTAATATAATTTTTCGCAACAATCTTAATCATTTTATTCTCCTTTGTTTACGCCCATGTTTCATAATGTACGCGTTCTGCTTTATATCGGTCTGTAAATTCATTTTTTTGTCCATCGGGATAACCGATGGCAATTAATCCAAATGGTTTGATATGGTCTGGAAGCTGAAAGAAACTGCGTACCTGCTCAGTCACAACATCAGAAGTGGCAACACCCAGCCAGACAGCTCCAAGCCCTAAGTGAACCGCTTCCAAGAGCATATTCTGGGAGGCTGCACCTAAATCCTCTTCCCAGCCCTTTGGAACCTTAAATTCATTTTCATTTCCCAAAAGAGCGATGGTAACAGCTGATCCTGCCACTGGCTTTGCGTAGGGAGATACGTCAGCCAGCTTCTTTAAATTCTCTTTGTCCTCTACCACAATAAATTCCCATGGCTGCTGGTTGGCTGCTGACGGTGCCTGCATGGCTGCCCTCAGAATTTTATCAATTTTCTCTGGCTCTACGGCATCAGTGGTAAATTTACGGATACTCCGTCTGTTAAAAATCTCCTGCATAAAAAATCCTCCTTAATTGTTTTCAAGTTTACCCAGCAGTTTTTTACTGAGGGTCAGAAACTGGGCTGTCTCTTCTTCTGTCAGAATCCCCTGATATTGCTTATGAAGAAAATTCCAGGATTCCATAATGTGTTTCTGAAGTGCAAGACCCTGGGGCGTAGTGCTTAAAATTACGGACTTTCCTTCACATCGTTTGGAAACAAGACTTTTGTGTTCCAGCTTTTCAATCAGCCGGGTGATGGTGGAAGGCGTTAAATGCAGCGTTTCCCCCAGCTCCTTCTGAAGTATCTCTTCTTTCTGGTTAACCAGATAGAGCAAAAGAGCGTGACTGGGAGAGAGTCCGGTTTTTGAAAAAGCTTCCTCTGCAATTTTGCCAAAAACTCTGGAAAGCTTTACGGTGGTAAAAAACAGGCAGCCATTAAGAGAACAGGCCTGTTCCTCTGTTGTGTTATCTTTGTTCAAAACATCACCTCTCTTGTTTGTACATACAAATGATATCACTCTGAAAAAGCACTGTCAATAAAAAAATGTAATTCACCCAAATTAATTTATTGCAATTAAATCTTATAAAACTATTGACAGAAAAGCAGAAGTATTTTATAATAAAAATAACTTAAAAAATAAGCTTTTATCATAGATACAAGGAGGTATTACAATGTCTGTTTATGATTTTACTGTAAAAACTATGTCCGGAGAGGATAAAAAGTTATCTGATTACAAAGGAAAGGTACTTCTCATTGTGAACACAGCAACAGCCTGTGGATTTACTCCTCATTATACCGATCTTCAGGCAATTTATTCAGAGCACAAGGACAGCGGTCTTGAAATTCTTGATTTCCCATGCAATCAGTTTGGCAATCAGGCACCTGGAGATGATGAGGAGATTCATACGTTCTGTACTGGTCGTTTTGGTGTAACATTTCCACAGTTTTCAAAGATTGATGTAAATGGTGAGGATGCGATTCCACTGTATCAGTATCTGGTGAAGGAAAAAGGGTTTGATGGCTTTGATCCAGAGCACAAGCTGACCAGTGTGCTGGAAGAGATGTTTGAGAAGGCAAACCCCAATTATAAGAATGAGCCGGATATTAAGTGGAATTTCACAAAGTTTCTTGTTGACAGAGATGGGAATGTAGTAAGAAGATTTGAACCAACTGCTGACATGAAGCAGGTGGAAGAAAGCATAAAAGAATTGCTGTAACAAAATACTGGACAGCAGGAGAACGGAGAAACGTGATGAATTATGACAGATTAAAAATAGAGAACCAGCTTTGCTTTCCGCTTTATGCCTCTGCCCGGGAGATTGTCAGGCTTTATAAGCCGTTTCTCGATGAGATTGACTTAACCTACACCCAGTATATTGCCATGATGGTTTTGTGGGACAGGAAGAAAGTCACTGTAAAGCAATTGGGTGAGATCCTTTATCTGGACAGCGGTACGCTGACTCCCCTGCTAAAGAAGATGGAAGCCGGAGGCCTTTTGACCCGTAACAGGGACAAGGAAGATGAGCGCAGTGTCATTGTGGAACTAACTGAGAAGGGGGAACAATTAAAAGAGCAGGCCGTAACCATACCTGAACGAATTTCTAAGTGTGTCCCTCTTAACCAGGAAGAAGCAAAAGAACTTTACCATCTTTTATACAAAATACTTGGTAATACAATTAAACATCTGGAATAAAAGAAAGACTCAGGAAGGCCGCGAAGCCATTCCTGAGTTTTTTATTTACCTGTTGTGTGACAGCTTGAATTTTCCAACTTCCTGCTTTAAGGCATGCGCCTGTGCAGCAAGCTCTTCACTGGAAGCAGAACTTTCTTCTGCGGTGGCTGCGTTGCTTTGAATTACAGCAGATACCTGATTGATCCCCTGATTGATTTCTTCCATGGAGGCCACCTGAACCGATGACGTGGATTCCACTTCTCTGATGGAAACTTCTGCAAGTCTAGCCTTTTCCCCTACTTCAAGAAGTATATCAGAGGCTTCTTTTGCCAGTTTCTCACCTTCTAAGACGCTGATTGAGGAATTCTCAATTAATCCAGCAGTCTGCTTTGCAGCTTCCGCAGATTTGGCAGCCAGGTTTCTTACTTCATCTGCAACAACAGCGAAGCCTTTTCCAGCGCTGCCTGCGCGAGCAGATTCCACGGCTGCATTCAGTGCCAGTATGTTGGTCTGGAATGCAATGTCCTCAATAACCTTGGTGATGTTGGAGATTTTTTCCGATGAAGTGCTGATTTCTTTCATGGATGAATTCAGTCTGTTCATATGTTCATTGCTCTTTTTAACACCTGTATCAGCTGCGGCCACATATCCGGCTGCAATCTGCATATTTTCTGAATTCTGCTGTGCCTGTTTTGCCACTGTGGCAATGGAGGCAGTCAGCTCTTCTATGGCAGCAGCCTGTTCTGTAGTTCCGGAAGCAAGTGACTGGGAAGCAGAGGCCACCTGTCCGGCACCGCTGTTAACCTGGTCAGCTGCATCGTGGACAATAAGAAGTGCCTGATTTAAATCCCGTTCAATTTTCTGAAGAGCCAGCCCTAACACATCGGCTTCCGAACGAAGAGGAATGACGCTTGTGAAATCACCGTTGCTGATAGCAGTGGCGGATCGGGCCTGATCCTTAATTCCTTCCAGCATTTTGGAAAATGCATCAGCCAGCTGACCGGTCTCATCCCTGGAATCAAGATCGGCTAAGTCAACATCTACATAACCAAGTGAGATCAGCTCGGCTGCTTTTACCACCTGTTTAATTGGTCTGCTGATCATTCCGGAAATTTTAACACCCAGTAAGACAGCTGCTGAAACACCGCAGATGATTAAGAGAACAAGAACCACTGTGGCAATGAGCGCAACAAGCTCATTTAAGTCACTAAGCTCCTTTGTTTCACTCATACGCTGATCAATGATGGCATCGAAGTTATCATATACTTTCTGTATGCTGACCTGCTGATCGGTCATGGCTTTCTCTGCTTCCTCTTTTTTCCCGGCTTTTGCAAATTCGATGGATTTTGTCATGGCAGGGTCATAGGAACCGGAGAAGAGAGAAACTGCTTCTTCAAATAAAGTCATGGACTGAGAGCCTGCGGGAATGGAAGCTTTATAAGCTGCAGAGTGGTTTAAAAACAGTTCTTTTTCCTGAGCGTAAGATTTTTCCAGTTCCCCAATCCGTTCTTTATTGCCGGCATTGCTTATAATATCTTTGGAATCGGTTCTGATCTGATACAGACTTTCGATTGTGTGGAACATATCGTCAAGAGGGGCTGTTTTTGAACGATACATATATGTATCCTTGCTGTTTATAAACAGCATACTGGCAAGTCCTACAATGCCTACCAGTAATGTGATGAGAGCCACTGAAAGAAATCCTGTCAGCAGCTTTTTAGAAATGGGGTAGTCTTTGAAATTTTTCATTTGTAATATCTCCTTTTTTTGGCACGAATTTGTATAGGGTCAAAACAGAGGAATAGCAGTAAATTTAATAAATTGTATCAGTATTATATCTGATCATATGAAAAAACACAATCAGATTCATGAAAACAGACGCCCTGCGGGCGGTTTGCCCGGAGTGGCGTCTGTGTTTTTCCTGTCATCCTATAAATGGGAACACCGGCAGGAATTGCCAATTGCCTGAGGATAGGTGAATATCTTGCAGGGGTCGTATTCTTTTCTTACCTTTTTTAATCTGCAGACATGGCTGCCATAATATTCTTCCAGATAACAGGGGAGTCCTTCATATGGAAAATTCACATAAGAGCCCGTTGTGACAGAAGACAGGTAACCAGACTGGCGTGCCACCCACAGGGCATTTTCCCCTTTGCTGTTTTCAAAAACCGTATTGAGCCAGACAATATATCTGGCATCTCTATAATAAAAAGCAGTGGAATCTGTTGGCACTTCTGAAACCCTGCCGCCCAGTGCGTAGAGAGATAGCCCGGTGTAAATGGATCCTGTGGGGCGTTTGTTAATAAGCCCTGCCAGTTTCAGACATTCACATTCGGTCAGCTCTCTTTTGACGAAACCGCTTGCGGATAAAAAGGCTTCAAAAGGAGGATAAAAGCTTCCGATTATAGTAACTGCTTCTAAAAACGTCACGTATTTTAAACGGTACTTTACCCCGCCAAGTTCCAGAAGGGGGGCGATGCTTCCAAGAGCAGCTTCCGGTGGTCCATAAAAAAAACCTCTGGATAGAATGGAGAGACCTTCTTCCTGTGAATTAAAAATTCTCCCAACCAGCGTAATTCGGGGATCAGCGTGTTCCAGCCATTCCTGCCAGGCAAGAAGAAAGTAAGCCTGCTTTTCCTGGTCGGCAACAGGATACATGATTTCAACCAGAGTAAGTTTATCAATCTTTTTGGGAAGCCGGAAGGTCAAGGAGACAATAATTCCGTAATTGCCGCCGCCACCGCCCCTGCACGCCCAGAACAGATCCGGATTTTCTTCAGAACTGGCAGTAATGAATCTGCCTTCTGAATTAACCATGGTAAAATTCAAAAGGCTGTCACATCCTAGTCCCAGATAGCGGCAGGAGAGTCCCCAGCCACCCCCCATGACAAAACCACTGACTCCCACTGAGGGGCAGGTACCCCCAGGAAATGGGTATCCTCTGGAAGATACAAATTCGTAAAGCTGTCTGTTATTTACACCGCCCTCTATGGTAAGAGTGCGGTTTTCCTCATCAATAGAAATCTGATTCATTTCACTAAGATCAATATCAAGAACATCATTGCCTGTAGAATATCCTTCATAGTTGTGGCCTCCGCTTCGAATGCGAAGACAGATATCCCGTTTTCTGGCCCATAACACAGCATTGCTGACTTCGGAACTATTCCGGCAGTAAACAATGGCCAGAGGAAACCGGTTGACAGCCCGGTTATAGACTTGTCTGGCCTCATGATAGAAAGGATCATCTGGAGTTACCACACGGCCGGTCAGACCGTCAAAACTGCAGGTGCTCATACTGATTGCCTCCTTTCCTACTACCATGGTATTAAGGAAGGAGGCAATTGGTGCCGGAGAGGAGCTTTTACAGCTTCATGATCTTTTTCTCATCTAAATTGGTCAGGCCCTCTGGTGTATGGGTAGATAAATAAACCGTTGGATTCTGACTGATAAAGGAACGGACCTTTGCCAGAGTTTCTCTTGCAGCCTCAAGATCTTCAAAAACCACAGACAGGCGGTTTTCGATCAGGGCAGCATCGGTATAAGTAATATCACCGTGTATGAGATAAAACAATCCGTCATTTTCTGCAATCACAATGCTGTTGCCTTTTGTATGTCCAGGCGCAGGAAGGAAATAAACTCCGTCAGTGATTTTTTCACTTGCTTCAAAGTTATGGTAGGGACCATCCTGAAACTCCACAGGGACAATATTGTCTCCGCTTAACTTTAAAGCTTCTGCCTCTGCTTTGGAAAGGTAGATTTTTGCGTTAGGAAAGCTTCTAAGCTCGCCGGAATGATCCGGATGCTTGTGAGTCAGAAGAATCCGGGTCACATCCTCTGGCTTGTAGCCCAGATGGGAAAGAGCGGTTACATAGTCATGAATCCGTGTTCCCTGATAGATTTTCTGCCCTTCTTTTGCAGGGGTGTCGGGAGCCTCCTTTGGGATGCCGGTATCAATTAAAATGACTTCGCTCCCTGTATCAATAAGATAATTCTGAAGACTGGATTCATAGGTCCTGCTTTCATCAAAAACCGGTTCGCTGACTCCGCCTCCCAGTGCGAATGGTTGTGTCATAAAACCGCCCTCATATAATTTAACCGCTTTAATTTCCATGTGAATACTTCCTTTCCTGCCTGTCTGGCTCTTTATTTAATCCGCATTTTTTATAGAAGTGCGAGAATATCTTTTTCTAATTTTTCTGGTTTATCGGTAGGAGCGTAGCGCTTTGTTACAGATCCATTTTTATCAACCAGGAATTTTGTAAAATTCCACTTAATATTAGAACCCAGAATTCCCGACTGCTGTGATTTTAAATAAGAATATAACGGGGATTCTGAGGGACCATTGACATCGATCTTTGCAAACTGGGGAAAGGATACCTCATAATTCATCGTACAAAACTGGTGAATCTCTTCCTCTGTTCCCGGAGCCTGGTGTCCAAACTGGTTGCATGGAAAATCAAGAATTTCAAAGCCCTGATTTCTGTATTTGCGATAAAGTGCTTCTAAGCCTTCATATTGAGGCGTAAACCCACAGCCTGTTGCAGTGTTAACAATCAGTAGTGTTTTTCCTTTGTACTGGGACAGAGTAACAGGGTTGCCTTTTCTGTCTGTAACTGTGATATCATATAAATTCATATCTGCCACCTCGCGTTTGATTTATTTGTTTTACTAAATTAGATTGTACACAATTAAATTTGAAATGTCAATAGTTTTTTAGAAAAATAAAAAGACGCATATCTGACCGTGGAATGAATCAGGCACGGTCGTATGCGTCTGTCTTTACGTTTGGTTAAAAAACCTGATTCAGGCTTAAAAAAATAGTAACAATAAATGGATCAAACTGTGTTCCGGAACAGCGGCCGATTTCATCCATCGCAGTCTGGCAATCCAGAGCTTTCCTGTATGAGCGGTTATTGGTCATAGCGTCATAGGCATCAGAGACTGCCAGAATCCGGCAGAGAAGAGGTATTTCGGTTCCTTTGAGACCTCTTGGGTAACCCGTTCCATCCCATCGTTCGTGATGAGAGAGAATGTATTCTGATACAGTGGAAAGCTCAGGGGTGTTCTGGGCAATGCGGTAGCCGATTTCCGGATGGCGCATCATTTCTTTCCATTCGTCGTCATTTAAAGGTCCTGGTTTGTTTAAGGTTTCAATATTGATACCTACTTTGCCTATATCGTGTAGGATTGCCAGAAGAGATAATTCGTTTTTATCCTCAGAAGACAGATTCAGCTTTTCGGCAATTGCCATACAGTAGGTTTCTAATCTTACAGCATGCTCCTCGGTTTCCATGCTCTTTTCATAAAGCGTGGCAAGAAGTGTGGTAATAATGCTGTTGCGGTAGCTCTTTCCTTCTAAAAGCTTCTTATGATACATTTTTTCTTCTGCTTTTTGCAGAGACTGGCTTAATGAATGGGATATGTCTTCTTTCACATCAAATCCAAGAGCCACACTTACTTCCAACGGAAGTCTGCTGCTTTTTCGGAAGGCCTCTTCCAGACGTCCGATGATATCCTGGGCCTTTTTATGATCCGTATGGGGAAGAAGAACCAGGAATTCATCTCCGCCCCAACGGGCAGCAATGCCCATGTTTTTAAGGGTATATTGAAGTGTTTTGGCAACTTCTTTTAATAACTGATCTCCAGTTCTGTGTCCAAATACATCATTAATGACTTTAAGCCCGTTCACATCTCCCATGATAACTGCAATTGGAAGCTGGCAAGCCTGATCCATACGTTCTAATTCTTCTTCCATATATCTGCGGTTAAATATCTGGGTCAGCGGGTCATGATAGCTTAAATAAAGGATTCGTTCCTGCTGTCGTTTCTCCTGACTGACGTCCCGAAATACCATGACAACACCGTAAACATGGCCGTTCTCATCACGTATAGGTGCGGCACTGTCCGCAATGGGAATTAAATCCCCGCTTTTATTTAACAGAACGGTATGGTTTGCAAGCCCCACAATCATGCCGGTTTCCAGTACTGCACTAATGGGATTTGGTACAATCTTTCCGGTTGTTTCATTGCGCAAATCAAAAATATCCATAAAGAATTTAGAACATGCGTCCTTACTGTTCCAACCGGTAATTTCCTCGGCTGCCTGATTTAAGTAAGTCACTTTTCCATCTAAATCCGTTGTCACGACCCCATCCCCAATGGAATTTAAGGTAACGCTTAACATCTCTTTTTCCCGGTAAAGATCGTCTCTAAACTGTTCCCTGTCTGATACATCAAAAATAATGGAATAGAGTCTTGTCTCATCTCCATAAGTGACAGGGCTGGAGTACACATCCACCATTTTAATCTCACCGTTTTTCAGGCGGTGGGGAAACAGAAAATACTGCCGCTCCCTGTTGAATGCCTGGATACGCATCTGTTTGGTGGCCTGGTCTGATATTGCATTAATTTCATCAATACTCATACGAAGCATCTCTTCCTTGCTATAGCCATAAAAACTGCAGGCCTGAGGGTTGGCATCCAGTATTTTTCCTGTTAAGGCATCAATGATCAGCATAACAGCAGAATGCTCCGTAAACATAGAATTGTAATTATCTAAAAGTTGTTCCCGCTCCTGTTTCAGCCGCTTAAGCTCGGTAATATCAAGGCGTGAGCCAATGATATAGGAGATCTGCCCATCCTCCATAATAGGAGTAAGGCGTACGAGCCAGTCCCTGGTGCCCTCGGGAAAATCAACGGTCTCTTCATATGTCAGACCCTCTCCCGAAGCGAAGCACCGTTCATAGCCTTCTCTTAAAGAAGTTCCCACCTTCTCGCCCAGCACTTCCACCGGGGTTTTGCCAAGGAGAGGGATTTTAATTCCCGTCAGCTGCTGGTGTACCGCATTGTTCTTTATATAACGGAATTCACCGCCCTGGTATGTGACAAGAAATAATCCGTCCTGGGTGCTGTTAAAAAAGATATCAATATCGCGTACCAGTTTTTCATTTGTTTTCTTTACGCTTTGAAGCTCGCTGACCAATTCAGTTACTTCATCAAAAATTGTTATCAAAGTATTGGGATCTGGATAGCTTACAGTAATCTTATAAAAATGATTTCCTGCCTCCATAATGGGGGTTTGATTCCATTGATCCGGATTTTTGTAAAATTCAAGCCAGGCTGGTTGGTCAGATAATGAAGAAAGAATCATCGACATGTTTTTTAACAGGGCATCTTCTTTTTTTAAACCCAGATAGCGGAAAAATGTATCATTCGCTTCACTAAGAATATAATCCCTTGTTTGTGAATCCTCTTTGAAAATAATGGTATGGCGGGCATAGCCCAACGGCAGCTTCATGAAAGCCTGATCGAAAGGTTCTTTTGTCATAATGGGACCCCCTTTGCCTTGTTGAAAATATTGTCATATTTGGTAAATAATTGTAATAAAATAATATCAGATGTTTGTTGCAATTGCAATGAAAAGGATTTGAAACAATGTGCATGTACAATATTATATTGCCAATTTTGAGAGTGTGTGAAATTCATGGGGATAGCAATGGGGTTATTATGATGATAAATCATAAAAAATTATATTTTTATTAGGCTGACAGGTACTTTTCCGGTTTTTTCATCATAAAATAAGACAAATTGTTTAATTGAAAGGCAGTATTATGATGACTTCTTGCCCCGAAGGATTGTTTTCCTATACAATTCAATCCGGCGATACACTTTGGCTGATATCCAGACGTCACTACACTACCGTTGAAGCGATTATGGCAGCAAATCCTGGTATTAATCCTGGCAATCTTCAGGTTGGTCAGATGATCTGTATTCCGTCAGGAAACAGAACCACCCAGCCACAGACCCAGCCAACCCAACCGACTCAGCCAACTCAACCGGCTCAGCCAACCCAACCGACCCAGCCGACCCAGCCAGCCCAGCCAGCTCAGCCGACCCAGCCAACTCAGTCGACTCAGCCAACTCAACCGGCCCAGCCCCGCATGCAGCCAACCCAGCCTTCTCAGCAACAGACCGTACCTGGCAACACTTCTCAAATGTCGACAAACCCATTAAGAAGTGAGGCTGTTTCTGGAAACCAAACCCGCTGCCCGGTAGGTTTACGTGCCTATACCATTCAGAAAGGGGATACCCTTTGGCTTCTAGCCAAGAAATATTGTACCAATGTTGAAGCCATAATGGCATTAAATCCAGGTATTAAACCAGGTAATTTAATGATTGGCCAGGTAATCTGGATTCCCGCAGGATATAAGTTCCGGAATCTTCCGCCATGGGCGCAGTCCATGGACAATACCATGCAGCAAAGGACTGAAACTGAGTATCCGATCTGTCCCCAGGGAACCCGTTCCTATACCATTGAAGCGGGTGATACACTCTGGCTCTTGTCCCAGCGTTACAATACCACAGTAGAAGCAATCATGGCTGCAAATCCGGGAGTAAATCCCACCAATCTGTTTGTAGGGCAGGTGATCTGCATTCCTAGAAACCGCCCGCAGCCCAGTCCCCAGCCCAATCCTCAGCCCAGTCCCGAACCCCAGCTTCCTACGTACATGTGGGTCAGCAAAGCTGAGCAGAATTTAGGCAATTACTTAAGGTTTTTGTGGCTTCAACAGGTATACTGGCTTAGAATGGCAATTCAGAGTGAACTGTGGAATCTATCAGATGCAGAGTATGTAATGAATCGTCTCATGGAAAACCCGGAAGATTTCCAAATGGCACTCAAAACATTTTATGGGGATGAAAATGCCAAAAAGTTTGCAGATCTCCTGACGAATCATTTGACCATGGTCATTAATTATGTAATGGCAACAAGGGATGGCAACACTCAGGCAGCAGCAGATGCAGAGAATCAGTTAAACAACAATGCTGTTCAGATGATATCCTTCCTGACCTCCATTAATCCAAACTGGTCGGCTGCGGACTTACAGAGAATGATAAGCGAATACATGAATCTGACAAAGGAAGAGATTGACGCAACAATGTCCCAGAATTTTGAAGACAGTATCAACATTTTTGCAGATATAGAGCGTGGTGCACTGGAGATGGCCGATATGATGACCAAGGGGATTGTAAATCAGTTTCCTCAGTATTTCAGATAAAAATGACAGGCAGTCCGGTGTATGAAATCCGGGCTGCCTTTTTACTCTACGAAACGTCGATTGAAAAAAAATATTAAGTCAGTTACAATAATAAAAATAAGCACATACTAAGGAGTGAATTATTATACACGGAAAGGAGGGACGTCCATGCCTGACAGTACCATAGGAACCTTAATTCGAATGCTTCGCAGTGAGCATGGTATGACACAGAAGCAGCTTGCAGATAAGATGCATATCAGTGATAAAACAGTATCCAAATGGGAGAGAGGCAAAGGTCTTCCAGACATTACACTTATTTCAGAACTATCCAGACTTTTTGGAGTTGATATACAAAATTTGTTAAATGGGGATTTAACACCCAATGACATGACAGGAGGAAATATGAAGCAGATCAAATATTTTGTCTGTCCAACCTGCAAAAGCATCAGCTTTTCCACAGGAGAGCCGGAGATTTCCTGCTGCAAAAGAAAGCTTACTGCACTGGAGCCGAAAAAGGCAGAGGAAGAAGAGAAGCTGTCCGTTTCTGTGATTGAAGATGAATGGTTTATTACCAGTGCCCATCCGATGAATAAAGAGCACTACATTTCCTTTCTGGCCTTCGCATCAGGAGATCGCGTCTCAGTAATTAAGCAGTATCCGGAATGGTATATTAATGTTCGTATACCAAGAATGGGGCATGGAATGCTGATCTGGTACAGCACGAAGCATGGCCTGTTTTATCAGCTTTTATAAAAAAACATCGCTTCCAAAGAAACGATGTTTTTTATTTGAACCATTACGTTTTCAGCATATACGAAGCGGCCATGCAAGAAATTCCGGGAATTAAAAATAAAAACCCGGAAAAGATAAAACTGGCAAAAATTATATCTGGAACAAGTAACAGTCTGTTTTTAAACTGGCAGTATTCGTAGAACATCAAAACGAAAAAAAGAAGCAGAAACAATAACCCTAAAATAAACAAAAGGTTTTTTGCAAATTTTTTCATATTGCCCCCCAATAACGACTCTTTTTTTATCAGTTACTTAAATATGGCAGCAGTTCCGTAAGCAAGAATTTCAGCCGCCCCCTGCATGACAGAGGAGGAGGCGTAACGAATATTAACAATGGCTTCTGCATTCATAGCTTCACCTTCCTGTACCATACGTTTGGTTGCAAGCTCTCTTGCCTCATCCATCATTTCCGTATACGCCTTTAATTCTCCGCCAACTAAGGTCTTAAGCCCCTGAGAAATATCTTTCCCCAAATTTTTTGACTGTATTGTGCTGCCTTTTACCATACCTAAAAGTGTCAGCTCTTTTCCTGGAATATAATCTGTAGTGACTAAAAGCATTTAAATCACGCTCCTTTCTCTATAGAAAACAGTTTTAACATAAAGAATGAAAAATATGTATTCTTGATTTGTTGTTTGAGGTAGTGTAAATTTAGAAAGATATTTATATCATCTATTAAGAGAGAAAATGGGGGTAAAGATGAGAGGGAAAGTGTTAATCTTACTGATCGTGTTGATTCTATCTGACTGTTTAATCGGATGTAGTAATGTATCGGTATTAAAAAGTCAAGACAATGGTACTATTAATCCAACTAATTCAACCGAACTATTTGCAGGCAGAATGGCTTTGGATAGTGAAACCGAAAAAATTTTCTATGGAACCTGGAAGGTTGAAAAGCTTTTGGGATTTGCAAATTCATATAATGATGCTTCTGAATATCCGACAGGGCAAAAAATTATTGATGATGAAATTGTAATTAATAAAGACTGGTTTTCCTCAGATGGGCTAAAAAACTATAGTGATTATCAATATAAACTTAAAAACCCACTCTATGAAATTACTATAATATGTTATAACAGAGACGATTTTTATAGAAATTTTAAAATGGATCTGCCAGGTATCGATATGAATGATATAATAAAAGAAATACAAGTATCTGACCCTTCTACAGGATTTGGCATACCACTAGGTTTTTTTGTTGTTAATAATGATAGTCTTATTTTGGTATTAGAAGCATCATGCTTCGAACTAAAAAGGGTCACTGATTAAATGAATTTAACTGCTTTATCTTGAGTAAATTCAAAAGAACTTTGTTTTGTTGCTTGACTCTCACATTATGATATACTCTATACTAAATGTGAGCTCAAAAAAAACATATATGTGAGGAAAAAAGCATGCTGAAAATAGGAGATTTTTCTAAACTGTCAAGAATCAGTATCCGAATGCTCCGCCATTACGACGAGATCGGACTGATGACACCATGGAGCACCGATCATTTTACCGGATACCGCTATTACAGCGAGGATCAGCTCTTAAAAGCCGTCAGGATTAATTCCTTAAAAGATATGGGATTCAGCCTTGCCGCAATTGGGGAGATATTGAATAACTATGATGATCCAAAAGAGCTGGCAAAGTATTTAGCGGTCCGGAAAGTAGAAGTCCAGGAAGAGATGAAAGAAAGCGGACAACGGCTTAAGCTCCTTGATGCAGCCATTCAAAGGCTGAGAAAGGATGATATGGCAATGAATTATAGCGTAGCATTAAAAACCATGCCACAAAGGTACGTGGCCAGTGTAAGAGATATTATTCCAGCTTATGACCAGGAAGGACTGCTGTGGAAGAGGCTTGGAGAAGAGACCCATGACATAAACTTACAGATGTCCGATCCCGCTTACTCTCTGGCGGTATTTCATGACCGTGATTTTAGAGATGGTGATGTGGAGGTGGAGATTCAGATTTCTGTAAAAGGCACTTATGAAAATACGGAGCACGTGGTATTTAAAACAGTACCTAAGGTGGAAATAGCATCAGCGGTATACAAAGGAAGCTACGATCAGATAACTGATGTAAATCTGGAAGTGGCAAACTGGGTCAGAGACAATGAATATGAATTTAACGGTCCCATGTTTTGCATTTATCATATCAGTCCTGCTCAGACCCAAAATCCAGAGGAATTGGTAACAGAAGTTTGTTATCCGGTTAAAAAAATATAAATAATATAAAAAGCGGCTGCCTGCTTGTAACAGACAGCCGCTTTTGTTATAATAAACAGGAATGAAACAAAAACACGGTTCCTGAGATGATTGGAAAGGAAAGGTCGGAAATATGCTGTTTAATAGAAAATTAACAGAGATATACAGTACACAGGATCTTGAAAAGTTATATCATGTAAAAAATACGCTGAGAGAAAATAATATCTATTATATGACTGAAACCACCAATAACAACTTGCGCTTATCCATGAATAACTTAAATGGAAGGAATCCAATCTTAGGAAGGACCGGGAACGTAAAAGATTTTTACAGACTTTTTGTATATAAGAAAGATCAGGAAAAGGCGGCCTACATCCTTTCCAGATTATAATAAATGATAAAACAGCCAATGGCTAACATAAGCCGCTGGCTGTTATTAATTTACATAAGGACTGCTTCAAACAATAGCAGGGCAATGAGAAAAACAAGATTGAGAACGGTAAAGATACCTAGAAAAGACAAAGTTTTTTTGGGATAGGCAGCAGCAAATAGTTTATAGGAAATAACACTTGCCATCGAGGCGATCAGAGTGCCCATACCTCCTACATTCACTCCGGTAAGCAGACTGGGAGCATTATCTGTAAAACCGGACAGCATGACGGCTGCAGGAACATTGCTGATAAACTGGCTTAATAAAGCTGCCGTTACCATGGTATCCTTTCTGATTAATCCGGAAACGGTCTGAAAAACCCAGTCAATCCTAGCTAAGTTTCCCACAAATATAAAAATTGCGGCAAACGTAAGGAGGAGGAAATAATCAACCTGATAAAGCGTGCGTCCGTCAAGGATTGCGGTAGCAGCCAGAATGATCAGTGCAGCAGCCTGATAAGGAATCAACCTTAAAACCGCAGCTACAGCCAGTAAGAACATGGCACCATAGGCTATGACCTGTTTTTTTCGTATAACAGGAACGGTAGCTGTCTCCTGGCTTATGGGATAGCGTGGAATAAAAAAGCACACCAGCAAAAGCAGCACCCCTCCAAATAAAACAAAAGGAAAAGTCACTTTTAGAAAAGAAGGAAGATCAAACTCATACCGGGTAAACAGATAAAGATTCTGGGGATTCCCGATAGGCGTAAAGCTGGAACCAATGTTTGCGGCAATTGTCTGTAGGACCACAACGAGGGCAGTATGGCGTTCCTGACCGCACAGCGAGAGTACAGACAAGGTGATAGGAACCAGAGCGATTAAAGCGACGTCATTTGTCATAAACATGGATGCAAAGAAACTGGTAAAAACAAGGAGAAAAATCAGCGGTTTTAAATCTTTCATACCGGATGACAGCTTTATCGAGACTGCATTTAATAATCCTTCCCGCTCAATCCCTTTCAGTGAGGTCATGAGGCAGAGCAGGCAAAGCAGGGTCTTAAAATCAATATAAGTCAGATAGGCCAAATCCGGGGGGACAAAAAAGACTGAAATAAGAGCCAGAATAGATGCTGCAGTCAGAACAGGTTCTTTCTGAATAAATAAAATAGGTTGTTTCATAAGTTATCTCCAGTAGTAGAAAGGGTAGTAATCATACTTCCGTGCTATTATATATCATAAATCCGACTACTTCAATCCTTGTTTCGTACCGTTTATATTTACTCATTCATCCTTACGTGGAATCTATAATTTTTTCTGACAGCAATAGAAGGAGACTAGAAGACCGCATCATTCCCATCAGGAATAACACGGTCTTTTTCTATATTACAGCCCCATAGCTTTTCTTTTTTTCATAATGTGGCTTTCAATTTTTTCCGCCACCTCCACAGGATCATCTCCCAGAGCCACCTTACCGCCTGTTAAACTTTCCACATCCTCTGTGAGCAGTTTCACAAGCTTGGGTGCACCAGTGATAAAGGGAGTCGGTGAAAGATGGGTGAAAGCACCGTATGCGACGGCAAATATACCGTCTATGGTAGCTTTCTGTTCCATCCATTCCGGTGCCGTAACAGCAATGGGAAGATCCGAAATATCTGCATCCAGATAATCAGCCAGGGCTGTTACCAGCATGGAGATTCTTCCTGTATCCGTACAGGTTCCAAAGCTTAATACCGGTGGGATTTTCAGTGCACTGCAGACAGCTTTTAAACCATCTCCGGCCTGGTTAATGGCATCCAGATTACACATACCAGCCACCTCTAGCCCATGATTTCCGCAGCCGCCGGCGACAACCAGAATATCTCTCTTAATCAGCTGCTTTGCCAGGTTTACAGTATTCCAGTCCTGTGGACCGTTTCTTAAGGTTGAGCAGTTTGCCAGCGCTACAATTCCTTTGAGCTGTCCTTTTGCAATGACATCTACAAGATTCTGTAAATCATTTCCGATTGCATTCAGTACGGCTTCCGTTGAGAAGCCGGCAATTGCTTTCTGAACATGCCGTGGTACCATGGGTTTTATTTTGCCATGTCTTTTTTTGAAGTTCTCAATTGCGATATGAATGCATTTATCCGCCATTTCTTCCGCTTTTTGAGGATAGTAAGGCATCTCATGCTCAGTTCCGGGTACTCCGATGATGGTGCTGACACTGACAAGGGCAACCTGGTATTTTTCCGCATATTGATCAATAGCAGGCGGAGAGCAGTTTTCCTCCATGACAAAGGCATCCACGGTACCGGTAGCCAGGAACGGTTCAATTGCCAGCCAGTTTCCCATTAGTCCCACAAAAACATCATCCATTTCAAATCTCTGGAGCATTTCCTGTCCCGTTTCAATGGATCCCACGATATGGATTCCTTTTGCACCGCACTGCTTTGCCAGATCCTGAAATTCCTTTGTTTTCGCTTTCATAAGGGCAGCAACACCAATCCAGGGCTGATGGCCGTTAAATGCAATGTTTACATAATCCGGGTCCATAATACCCATATCCACATCAACTTCGTGAGGCTTAGGAGTTCCAAATAAAATGTCCTGGGTCATTTCAAGACCGATCTGGGCAGTATAGATGGTGGACAACCCCAGCCTCAGTGCCTTTTTTGCAAGAGAGACATAGTCTCCATCCACGTTGGTCAGGCAGCTTGCAATACTGTTTTGCACTTCATGTTCAATTCCGGAAGGATAAATATTTAGATCATGCCATATTTTCTTTCTTTTTTTCGGAGCAAAAGCCTCCACCATGATGCTATGCTGATCCGGGTTTACTTTCATTTCCCGGTCTAACAGCTCCGCAAGACAGGTTGCCATCTCATTAATGGACTGACTGGTGTCAATTCCTGTTTTTTCGCACATCCATTTTAGTTTTTCCGTATCAGTGATCTGAAAGGTTGTATTACCCTTTCCTGTTTCTTTCAGTGTCCGAAATGCTTCATAGGCATGATGGGCATAAGTAGCAGCTCCCATGATGTTTCTCATAAGGAGATTTCTCATTGCCATGGCGTCGGGACCAATTCCGCAGGCGCCCTTTTCAGGACCTTTCTGTTCGTTAATCCGGCAGGGACCGTTGGTACATAGCTGGCAACTCAGACCCTGGAGACAAAATTTGCACCGTATCTTTTCCTGCTCATCAAATCTTGAGAATACGCTGGATAAACCGTCATCTCTGATTCTTACCAGCATTTCTTCAACGGAATCGTGATAACTGACACGATCCTTCGGTTTTTCTAAAACTGCTTCTGACATAGCGACCTCCATTCTTTTAATCAAAGGTAGTATGTCAGATTTCAGAAAAATCAATTCAGCGTTTTCCATTCTTTCTTTAAAACAGCATACTGATATGTGTTTTCATAAAGCGGTGTTCCGTCGGGATTGTTAACAAATGAAATAAATTCAATAAATAACCCTTCCCGCCTCATTCCAAGACGTTCACAAAGTTTCTGGGAGGGGAGATTATCATCTTCAGCGTAAGCATAGATTCTTCGTGCATCGTTTTCAAAAAGATCGTTAATAACGGCCTCGGCCGCTTCTTTTGCATAACCTTTTCTGCCATACTTCAGATTGAAATTCCAACCAATGCTGTATGTGTCCGGATGTTCTTTCATTGTAAATATTTCTCCAATGATAAAATCTGTATCACGCTGACATACGGCGTAGCAGTCTCCATGACCATCCCCATTCTGTTTTTCTTTTACTTTTTTAACGGCTTCTTCGTACGAGTTTACTTTTTCACTGTAAAAGCAATGTACGGGTGGTGCAGCAAGATACTCGTATAAACCAGCCGCGTCCTTTTCTTTGAAGTTTCGTATAATCAGTCTGTTTGTTTCTATATACATTTCTTTTGCCCTCCGTTATTTTATATTCAGTTAGAAAAAAATGGGACAAGATCTTTTTAGATCTTATCCCACTTAAATAATCATGATGATTATAAGTCCTCTGACAAGTAAACTTACATGAAAAGTTTATCATAGAAAAGATAAAAAGTCTTGTGCTTTCTATTTTACAAACAGTATCAGTCAATGTTTTAACCAGATATAGGAGTTTGTCTTTTTCTTCGGCTGGTCAGAGTGTTTGTGTTTTGATATAATTAAACAATTAGGAGACTAACAAAACAAAGCACTAAAAATCGGGAAAACCCCCTCTTTAAAATGTAAGATAGAAATACAGACAGGAGGTGTTTTACATGGAGTGGAGTGAATGTATCAGTAAAGCAATCAGTTATATTGAGGATCATATTACGGAAGAACTCACAATCAAAGATATTTCAAAAGAGGCTATGGTATCATCCTACTATTTTCAAAAAGGATTTGCCATGCTTTGCGGTTTTACGGTTGGAGAGTATATTAAGAAGCGAAGACTTGCGATTGCCGGCATGGAGTTAATTTCCACTGACAGAAAAATTATTGATATTGCACTTCAATACGGATATGATTCACCGGATGGTTTTACCAGAGCTTTTACCAGGTTCCATGGTGCTACACCTGCTTCTGTACGTAAAGGCGAGGCAATGATAAAATCCTTTGCTGCGCTTAAAATCAGACTATCATTAGAAGGAGGTTATACCATGGATTACAAAATTGTAGAAAAAGACCAGTTTACCGTGATCGGAGTCTCAAAAGTATTTCAGTATGAAGGAGCGGAGACTGAGATTCCACAAATGTGGAGAGAGTACTATGGAACAGGGAAAAATGATAAGGTTTGCAGTGCATACGGGATATCCATTGATGAACGGATGGAGGGAAATGAGTTTGAATATTTGATTGGGGATAATTATAATCCATCAGAGGAAATTGCAGAAGGTTTTGTCACAAAGGTTATTCCGGAATCTACCTGGGCTGTTTTTGCATGTAAAGGTGCAAATACCAAGTCTTTGCAGGAGGTTCATGGAAGAATATTTGCGGAGTGGCTACCCAACTGTAAGGACTATGAGATAGCATTAGGATATCATATTGAAATGTACGATGACCCAGGAGAGTATTCCAATGGAGCCCAGGATGAGAACTATTATTGTGAAATCTGGATTCCTGTGCGAAGGAAATAAAATAACTTCTTTATGTTTTCTGTTATTGGGATCTGACCATTGGAACTTAGTTTTCTGGACAAACGTAAGTATTTAAATTCCCTTTATTTAAAATGTGTTATAATACATTATCATGGTATAATCGGAAAGGGATGAATAAACAATGGTATCAACAATTTTTTTATCGTGCATAGCATAAGCTTTTGCACGTAAAATAATTGTAAACAGGAGAATTATTATGAGTTTTAATTTAATTGATATAAATAATTGGGTGCGTAAGGAATATTACAATCACTATAGGAACAAGGTATGCTGCACCTATAGCTTAACCTCTAATATTGATATAACTGGTGTTAGAACAGCATTAAAAAGCATGAACAAAAAGATATATCCAGCTCAGATATATATGCTTACCACTGTTGTTAATCAGTATCAGGAGTTTCGTATGAATATTGATTCCGATGGTAATTTAGGTTTTTGGGATGAACTTAATCCAAGTTACACCATATTCAATAAAGAAAAAGAATTGTTTTCTAGCATATGGACGATTCACAGCGATTCTTTTATACAGTTTTATGAAAACTGCATATCTGATATTGACTGTTATTCAAGTGCTGAAAATCTGATGCCGAAACCCGATCAACCACTCAATACGTTCAACATATCATGTTTGCCTTGGACGATTTTTACCGGATTTAATTTAAATGTATACACAGATGGAAGTTACCTGCCCCCCATATTTACTATTGGTAAGTTTATTGAGCAGGATAACAAGGTTCTGATGCCATTATCAGTCCAGGTACATCACTCCGTATGTGACGGGTTTCATGTAGGAAGATTTATCAATGCATTGCAGGAATTAGCAGATAACTATAAGGATTGGCTTTATAAGTAATGTTTTACAGCAGCGGTGGTAAAGAAAAAGGGGTAAACTGTACTTGGTGTTACGGTACAGTTTACCCCTTTCTAATACAATCTGACCAAACCAGCTCATCTCCTAGTCTACATCAAAAGTTATTCCATTTCCTTCAGATCGCTTAACAATTATGGTTCCAGCCAAGAGAGAAAGAACTTCTGCAATACCAACTGTAAACCATACAAGCGTACCGTTGGAAACCATAGAAATACCCCACACGCAGGCAGGTATGAATACAAATCCCCGGAGTATATTAAGCAGTACAGACTCCTTTGTTCTCTTTGTGGAATAAAGATAGGCAGCAATTAAGGTATTGAGTGCTGCAAACAGGAATAACCAACCGTATTTTGGCATGATTGCAACTGCCATTTTGGTTGCGGCAGCATCTGCACCGAACAAGTGGCAGATGCTTGCCCCAATGAAAAAGGTGACAAGATATACAAGCCCACTTCCTGAAAAACTGAGAATCCGGCCCACCTTGAAATAATATTTCATGTTCTGTGCATTCTGCTCGCCATAACTCTGCCCAAACAGAGGCTGCATACCCTCTGCAACCCCGAGTATTACGGCAAAGGTGAAGGAAGCAACATAACTGATTACAGAATAGGCATTGATACCGTCATTGCCGATATACTTTAATACTACTGCATTCATACACACCATCATAATTGGAGTGGTCAGCTGGGAAAGCATTTCCGGCAGGCCACGGGTCATCACCTTTTTTAGTAATGACCAATCCATCTTAAATCTGGTGATTTTCAGTTCTCCACGCTTAAAAATAAAGTGTCCTCCGATAATGATAAAAGAGAGGGTCTGAGAAATACCCGTTGCAATGGCAGCCCCAGCGATTCCTCCCTGAAGGGGGAAGACAAAGACCCAGTCCAGAACAATGTTGCAGACAGTACTGGTTATGGTAGCGGCCATAACTAAAACTGGGGCGTTATCATTTCGACCGAAGCCCTGTAAAAGCATAGACAAAGCTGATGGAATGGTAAAAAGGCTGTACCAGAAAATGTATTTCACCACCATGTTGTGATATACTCCTTTGGCACCCAGAGCTATTGCAAGCGGATTTGTAAAAATAGTACCCACAATTGTGAATATAACAGCAGCTAAGATGGTCAGGCACAGGGAATGCATAAATACTTGATTTGCTCCATAAATATCCTTACGCCCTATGCGGATGGCAGTAATGGTTACACCGCCGATGGTAGTCATCATATAGAACGAGGTGATAATCATAACAAAGGGCAGTGCCATGTTGACAGCGCCCAAAGCATCTGTTCCAACGCCCCGACCTACAAAAATACCGTCAATGATGGTAAAGAGAAAAATAGCACATTGGCTGAAAACAGTGGGAACTACGAATTTAAGAACATTTTTAAATTGGTTTGAATTCATAATCAGGGTTTCTCCTTTCGTTATCTTTCATAATGTAAAATAAAAAGCCGACAACAGCAATTTCTTGCGTTATCGGCTCTGCGTCTTAGCGTCTGGCTCTTTGATAATTGAAATTTTAAATTTTTTGACATCTATAAGTGTTTCCTGCTTGCATTTAGGACAATAAAGCAGAAAATTTTTAAATTCTGTATTTTCCTGTATCCTGAGTCTTGTTTTCTGCTGACAAACTGGACAGATAAGCCATTGCCCGACCATAACACTCACTCCTTTCCTCATAACTCGGTTAAGGTGCCCAGCACCCTGTCTCTTTCATACCGTATATTTTCATTGTATCTTTGATAAAGAGATATATAGGTTTCTCTTTCCTCATCGGTAAACATTAGAAATGCTTCTTCTTCAAGCTCATCAATTTTACTTATAATACGTTCTGTAAATTGTTCCCCAGCCTCTGTTAAGAGAATCCTCTTGCGGTTTCTCGTTCCAGGGATTGTTTCAAGCCATACAAGGCCTTCCTTTTGCAATTTTGAGACTGACGAGTTGATTGTCTGTACAGGGTAAAACCAGTCATTGCATAAATCATTTTGTGAACAGTCCCCTTCCGTGTGAGAGATTGCGTACAATATCCAAAACGCTGTGTCTGTCAGCCCAAACCTACTTGCGATACCACGATAAAGATCATCACTTTCTTTATATAGGCGTTTAAGCGTATTTAGTTGTTGTTGCAAATTTTGTTTCATTAATACACCTCCTGTTTCAGTTTTTTTTAATTCTTTAAGATTGTTAAGTTTCTGATTTCGGAAACATATGAATTATAATCTGATTTCGGAAACTTGTCAAGAAAAGTTTTCAATGAAAGGAAATAAAATAGAAATACCCTAAATAAGCGGTGGATTCAGGGGGCCGGATCAATGCAGAAATTTAAAATATGTCAAATAAAATCGCCGCTCCAATGGCGGCGATTTTATTTGACTTGTATAGTGAAGAATATTTTTTATCTATCCTGGTATCTCCTATGCATGGTATTGTGATGAGAGGAGGCCATACACTTTAGTGTCAATATACTCTTCTTCATATCTGAAATCTTCCCTTAAAATACCCTCTAAGACAAAACCATTTTTTAAATAAACATGTTCGCCGCGGGGATTGAAGCTGAATACATGAAGTCCTATTTTATGAAGTTTGAGAATATTAAATCCATACTCAAGGAAAAGTGAGGTGGCTTCACTTCCCAATCCTTTGTTTCTTCCGTCTGGCCCGATGAGGATTCGAAAATTAACTAGATTGGAACTGTCATTATATTCGTTAAAGACAACCTCTCCAATAACTTTGTTTGTTTTCTTATCTACAATGGCCAGATCTAGACGATTTTCCTGTTCATTCCGGGTGCGGTACCATTGTCTGGTTTTCTCTAATTCTTCTTCCGATGATGGTGTATAGGCTTCTTTATCATTGTGGACAGAACCCGTGAGTTTTTGTACTTCATAATCGGATAAAATATCAATCATGGTGTCAATGTCTTCAATCTGGAATGGGCGAAGAATAACTTTTTCCCCCTGTAAAGTTGGTTTCTGCAGAAAATTTGGTTCAAATTTCATGTTTGTTTCCTCCTCCTTCTATCATAAACAGACAATTATACCGTTAAACAAACATACCATATGTTGCTATAAAACACAATGATGCCAGCAGTTTAGCCAATTAAAGTCCAGAAACAGGTATTTACCGCCAGTGTAGTGTACCAAGTAATGAATCTGATAAAACATTGACATCTATTACGTTTAGTGATATATTTTTGTTACAGTAAACGTAATAAACGAGTAGGAGTGGTATATATCAGAGATAATATAAAGGGTGGGGCATTGACGGAAACAACCTTCTTTGTTCTCTTGGCTGTATATAGGCCCAATCATGGTTATGGAATCATGCAGTTTATTGAAAAGGAGACAAAGGGACGAGTTGTCTTAGGTGCGGGTACTTTGTATGGGGCGATTAATACCCTTGTAAAGAAAGAATGGATTGCCCCTTTTAACGATGAATCGGATAACAAGAAAAAAGAATACCTTATAACTCGTATTGGGAAGCAGAAAGCAGAAGAAGAATTACAACGTATAGAGCAGGTTTTGCACCTGGCATCAACAGTTATTAAGGGGGATAGAAATAAATGAGCAAAATAGTATTTCGATATTTTTTTGATTTTCTGAATGATCAGGAAAAGTGGTTAAACCGTATGGCCAAGGATGGTTACCGGCTAAAGAAATGTGGAAAGCTAATCTATGTTTTTGATGAGTGCTCACAAAATGAATATGAATATGCGGTAGAATTTGTGGGAAATCAGTCTTATTCCAAAGCAAAAGACTATCGGAGGTATCTTGAAAGTATGGGATTTCATACTTTTACAAAAAACATCTACCTTAATTTTTCCTATGGAAAAGTGTCGTGGAGGCCATATGCAAAAGGGATAGGGCAGATTGCTACTTCACCCGGCGGGCTCAATAAGGAACTTTTGATTTTAGAGAAAAAACGAGATGGGGAGCCATTTGAATTGCATACAGATATACACGATAAACTAAGCATCTATAAGACAGTCAGACGAGCATGCGTTTGGGCAGTTCTTATGATCGCCTTGTTGAGTGTTATGACATTCATACCCGATGTAGTGTCGGTTTCTTTGCCTATGGCATGGTTTCTTAGAATTGCTTTATTAATCTTATTCGGTCTGTTTTTTATCCCAACGGTAAAATATTCGTCATTAGTGAAGTATCTGAAGGAAGAAAGTAAAATTTTTGAATGAATGTTGGATCGGAACCATACAAAGACATAAAAACCCCCGCGTAAACCATTGATTTACGCGGGGGTTTTGTTAGCGGAAGCGGTGGGATTCGAACCCACGTGCCCTTGCGGACAACCGCATTTCGAGTGCGGCTCGTTATGACCACTTCGATACGCTTCCATTTGAAAACACAACGACACAATTATACACGATAATTCAAAATTTGGGTAGTCTTTTCCTTAAAAAAAATACACTTTTCCCGTATAACCCTTCACTCAGTGGAAATAATAGGATTAAATAGATAAAATGCACATGATTGTAACTAAAAAACCAAAATATTTAGTGAAAATCATGAATGAATCGGTAGAAGAAAGATGGTGTCTGAAGTGAGAAAGATCAAGCATACATTTTCCACAGTAGAGGAACTGGTGGCTTTTGTGGTAAAGGCGGAACGGTGCAATTTTGAAATAAAAGTCATTTCAAACCATCTGGTGATTGACGGGAAATCACTGATGGGAGTTATGATTATTGGAATTGGAATACAGGTGGAGATCGTATGTTATAATGAAGCATTTTGCCCAGAACAGCTATTGGATTATGTAGCGTGAATGAATAAAACATAATAAAAAGAAGCCGGTCTTTCTCCTCACCAGGGCAGGGAAAGAGACCGGTTTATTTTTATGTTATCCCGGATTTTTCCTTGCAATTAGTAAATATATCAACTCGTTTTATAGCCATATATAGTTTGCAGGAGTGAAAGCCTCCCTCACCTGCTTTTGTAATATGTTCCTCAAGCCACTGGTGCTCCCCATAATCATATTGATCATTTTCAGCTATCCAGCAATGAAGCATCTGCCAAGTCTCATCTAAATTTGAATTTTTACCATAGGTTGCTTCAGCCATAGCGTATAAGCCGCCTGAAAACTCCTTAATTATAACATCAGAGTTATCTAAAAAGAATTCCTTAATTTCTGAATCATTATTTAATATAGCCCACGCTTCATAGCCATATTCTGTATCACAAAAAGGGTATGGATTGGTAAACCCAAAATACCTTATATTAGGTGGTAGATGCAGATTATTGTCTATAATAAAATTCCCCAATTTATTAGTATTTGGTAATTTATCAATCCTGCCATATAATTTTTGATATTCATAGGACATCTGCCATCTGATTAAAGCGCCCCAGGCTTTTGATACCACCTTGTCCCATTGCAACAACTGGTTTTTTGTTGATATCTTATCATTGTATGAGTAAAAGGATGCCAGTTTCATTGCGGGTAATTCCTCAATTAGTATGGCTGTTGATGAAACAGGCACGATATCCGGTATCTGAAAAACAAACGGCTTATATACGTCATCCAGCATACCTTTCTCGCGGTATTTCTGAGGAGACATTTGAAACATATTCGTAAAAGCTCTATTAAAAGTCTGCTGGGAGCTGAAACCATAGTTCAAAGCAATTTCCACAATTGAATTTTTGTTCAAGACTAAATCATTAGCAGCGCATGACAGCTTTCTCTTGCGGATATAACCAGTAACGGATTCTCCTACGATATCCATAAATATTCTACTAAAATGGGGGTAGGAATAATATGTTTCTTTTAATACATCTTCTACTGAAACATTATTTTCTAAAGTATTTTCAATAAACGAGATACAGTTGCCGACCATTTTAATATAATTATGTTTCATAAACGACCTCTTTTCAAAAAATATATCTATTAGTGTACATCTAAAATCATTCTAGGTCTTTGCTCAATATATCATAATTTCTCATAATAAAAAATATATTTGTTTTCATTTACCAATTTCAATTATCAAGTTCCCCTCAGATTTTTCCTTGCAATCAGCAATTTCAGGAGCTATAATTTTATACTGTGTGTTAATAAACAAATAATAAATAATTTTATGGAGGAAGATTGATGCAGACCGAAGGTCATACGGCACAAAAGACAATTAACCGTTACCGCAGTTTTCGTTATGAATTAATACTGGAAGGAATTTTAACAGGAGCCATAGCCGGTTCCGTAGTTGTATTTTTTCGATATCTGCTCAGCCACGGCGATGAATTGCTTAAATGGGTACTGAATACGGTGAAGGGGAAACCGCTATTAATTGGGATCTGGTTTCTGGTTCTTACTGTGGGTGCTTTATTTGTAGCATTCTTGTTAAAGTGGGAGTCTTTCATCTCCGGAAGCGGAATTCCTCAGGTTGAAGGGGAAATGATTGGTGAGCTGGATCCCTGTTGGTGGAAAACCCTTGCTGCAAAGCTTGCGGGCGGGCTGGTATCTCTTGGCTTTGGTCTTTCTCTTGGACGGGAGGGCCCAAGTATTCAGCTTGGAGCTATGACAGCAAAAGGCATTTCCCGAATTTCAAAAAGATCTAAAACAGAAGAGAAGCTTTTAATCACTTGCGGAGCCAGTGCCGGTCTTTCCGCTGCATTCAATGCACCCATTGCGGGAGTTTTATTCTCCCTGGAAGAGATACATAAACATTTTTCCCCGGAGATTCTCTTGTCTACCATGGCATCCTCTATCACTGCGGATTTCGTTTCCCGGAATGTATTTGGTTTAAAACCGGTCTTTGATCTTCAGATTACCAAAATGATTCCTCTTAACTGCTACGGATATGTGATCGCATTTGGCGTGATTATCGGAGCAATGGGTGTGGTATATAATACAACACTTTCTAAGACCCAGGATCTGTATCAGAAAATTCCAAATCAATTTGTGCGGTTAATGATACCGTTTTTATTAGCGGGAGTGTTCGGACTGTATTATCCGGCGGTACTGGGCGGAGGTCATTCCCTGATAGAGGTACTGACCTCAGGAGAAATGATGCTTGGAGCGTTGTGTGTTTTACTGATCTTGAAATTTACTTTTTCACTTTTAAGTTTTGGGTCAGGTGCACCGGGTGGAATCTTTCTGCCGCTCCTGGTGCTTGGTGCAGTAATCGGAAGTATCTATTGCAGTGCAGTAGGAATCATGACAGATTCCCTTCAGGGTCTTTTGGGAAATTTTATTATACTTGGTATGGCAGGGTATTTCTCCGCCATTGTGAGAGCACCCATTACCGGTATCATTCTAATCAGTGAAATGACTGGAAGCTTTACCCATTTGCTTTCTCTTTCCCTTGTGTCCCTGATCGCTTATGTAATCCCTGATATGGTACGCTGCGCCCCTGTTTACGACCAGCTGCTTCACCGGCTTTTACTAAAATTAAATCCTGGCAGAGAAACTTCCCTCACCGGTGAAAAGGTGCTGGTGGAAGGGATGATTTTTCATGGCAGTGAGGCAGAAGGAAAGAAAGTTTCCGAAATTCAGTGGCCACGTACCTGTCTTCTCATTTCTCTATTGAGGGGAGAAGCCGAGTTCGTCCCCAGAGGCGAAACAAAGTTTCTGGCAGGAGATAAAATGGTGATTCTCTGTGATGAGTCAGCTCAGGGAAAGCTTCATGAAGTCCTGTTAAATGTGTGTGAAACTGTCAAAATGGAATCGGTAATCCGATCACATTCCTGACATTTTGGTTGACTTTTTCTTTGGAATAGACGTAAACTGGTAGAAAAGGCAGTCAGGAGTTTGAGCCATGAATAATCAGACAAAAGATAGAATGGATGAACTGGAACGCCGGCGCAGGTCAAGAGATCGCCGGCATAAACAAAAGAAAAAGAAGAAAAAAAGAGCATTCTTATACATATTTCTACGGTTTGTCATATGGACCGGATTATTAGCCTGTATTCTATGGGGATTAATCTCTCTTTTTGGAAGAAACTATGTGGATATCCAGTCTGTTACCATGCCAGATTACGTCAAGCAGGAATTCCTTGATTTCAATCCTTATTCAAGACCGGGAACAAAGATGAAACGGATTAACGGAATTGTGATTCACTATGTTGCCAACCCTGGTACAACTGCCAAGCAGAACCGGGATTATTTTGCCAGCTTAAAGAATCAGACAGGGGAGAAAAAGATCTCGGCAAGCAGCCACTTTATTATCGGACTGGAAGGGGAGATTCTTCAGGAAATCCCCATCTACGAGGTAGCCTACGCAACCTCAAAGGAGAAGAATAAGGATACGGTTTCTATAGAATGCTGTCATCCCGATGAAACCGGTAAATTTAATGACCAGACTTATGCTTCCTTAGTGAAATTTACGGCTCTTTTGTGTAAAGAACTGGGATTGACAGAAAAGGATGTAATCCGGCATTATGATGCCACCGGCAAGGATTGTCCCAGATATTTTGTGGCCCATGAAGATGCATGGAAGCAGTTCTTACAAGACGTAAAAACAGAGAGAAAGGGTATCAAAGAGGAGTAAAACTACAGGCAATGGGGGATTGCAATGTACCGATTATTGATTGTTGACGATGAAGCCATTATCAGACAGGGACTTGGTATGCTGCCCTGGAAGGAAAATGAGATTGAGGTTGTGGGGATTTTAAAAGACGGCATTGAGGCGGAAGAGTGGATCGACAGTCAGGAGATCGATATTTTACTTACTGACATCCGGATGCCCGGATTATCCGGAATCGAGCTGGCTAAACGTACCCTGCAGAATTACCCGGATGCAAAAGTCATTCTTCTGACGGGATACGGTGAATTTGAATATGCAAGGGAAGCCATTTCACTTGGGGTATCTGACTATATCTTAAAGCCCTCCACACCAGACGAAATCATGGCATGTGTGAAAAATGCGTGTGAGAAATTTAATCAGGAAAAAAAGACGAAAATAAAGCTGGAGGAGCTGGAATCAAAAATTCAGGGATATTCTGCTCTTGTGAAGCCTTCAGAAGAGATTCTGGAAGCAGAAGAGGAGCGGATCGGGAAAATCATTAAATATATCTATGAAAATTATGACAGAGAGTTAAGCTTATCCGTTCTTTCCGAAGAATTTCACTTTACCACTGTTTATATGAGCCATTATATAAAAAAAGAAACAGGATATACATTTCTTGAGATTCTCACTTCTGTGAGGATGTATTATGCAGCAAAATATCTTACAGAAACCAAGCTGAAAAACGGAGAGATCTGCAGTAAAATCGGTATCTCAGACGAACGGTATTTCGGACAGATATTCAAGAAGAACTACGGTATGACACCGTATGAATACCGGAAATCAGGAAGCCATGCAGTCAATCCCTTTCAGAAATTTACGGAGACAGCCCAGTTATGAAACGATGGTATCGCAGACAAAATTTCCACAGTAAGCTGATGTTTCTTTTTCTTACTCTGATTCTCGTTCCTGTCATTTTTCTCTCGTTTATGGAGTTTTCCTATGCAAGAAGAATTCTGGCGGATAAAACCAATGATTATTTAAAGAATCTTGCATCAGTCACACTTTCAAAAATTGAAAGCACAGTGACTGCTATTGAGAATGTTGCTTTTTATATCAATGGAAATGATACCATACAAAGTTCTTTAAAGTCAGAGCAGGAGCTGGCAGACGACAGACTGGCTTATTACCGTCTCCACAGCAATATCCGGGAAATCCTTTCTTCCTATGCCCTGCTGCGGCAGGAAATAAACGCAATCAGCATCCGGTCTGACTCAGACAGAGAGTACACCTATACGAAAATACGTAGCGGGACTCCCCTGGATATCAGGGAATATATCAGGGATGAGAATCAGTACTGGGAAGTAAAAAACGGGCATATTGTGCTGATGAAAAAGCTGTACGGATTTCCCTCTAAAAAGTCTCTTGGATATGTTGCCCTGGATGTAAATGAGAAAAGTTTATATGATATTATTTCTGATATCGATCTGTCCCAGGAAGGCAATGTTTTTCTTGTCAATGAGGAAGGGCGCATTCTGGCAGCCAGTTCCAAGGAGCTTTCCGGAGAAGTGTTGAAAGAGCCTTATATTAACTGCTTTGGGAAGAAGGAAGCATTCTACCGGGATGTAAAAATCGGAGATCGGAATTACAGCATTTACAACAGTGCCCCCATCTCAAATGGCTGGCACATGATGCTTGCCATACCAAGAGATTATTACCTGCGGGATGTGACAAAACTAAAGAACATCGTTATACTGGTCACCGCCATAACGGCTTGTTTGGCAGCCCTCATCTCTGCCCTGGTATCCAGGAATATGACAAAACCTCTTCGGGAGCTGACAAAGGCCATGGAGAATTTCGGTCAGGGAGATTTCAATATAAACTGCGAAGTTAATTCCGAAGATGAGATCGGACGGCTGAGCCATACCTTTAATCAGATGGTAAACGATATGAACAGTCTGGTCAGTACGGTCTATGAGCAGAAGGTAATGAAACAGGAAGCTCAGATGAAATCTCTGCAGATGCAGATTAATCCTCATTTTCTCTATAATACCCTGGACACCATTAACTGGATGGCACGAATCCGTCACGCAGACGATATCGGGGATATGGTGGCAGCCCTGGGCAATATGATGCGTTATTCTCTGGAAAAGAAGTCATTTGTCCGCATTCGGGAAGAGGTTAAGAATTTAGAGGACTATCTGGCAATTCAGAATTACCGTTACCAGGATAAGATGGAGGCAGTCATTAAAATTGATGAAAGCCTGATGGATCTTTATATCCCCCGCCTTTTAATACAGCCCATTCTGGAAAATGCCATTGTACATGGAATTGAGGAAAAACTGGACAAAGGACATATTGTGATTGCAGCCTGGCAGGAGGGTGACGATTTGTATATCCAGGTGGGAGATGATGGTGTAGGCATGACGGAAGAGGTCATTTCCCAAATCCTGTCCGAGGATTACTCCATGAATAAGAGAGGTCATACTTCCATTGGAGTTGTCAATGTCAATCGCAGAATCCAGATGATTTACGGTCAGGATTATGGTCTTCTGATACAAAGTGTATTGGGGGCAGGAACCAGAATGACCATACACATTCCGGCTGTTTTAAAGGAGCAAAATGAAATAAAATAAAAATCAAGTAAGTTCGGCGGGCATAAAAAATGCCTGCCGGGCTTTTTTTTTATTAAAATGATTAATTTTTTAAACATTTTCATTAAATTAGTATGTATAAACCATAAGCATAAATTGCTATAATAATGAACAGAAATCAGCGCTGATAAGGAATGATAAGTAATATTGGCAACTATAAAGTTATCTTGCCGTTTTATGACGGCAGATTGGAGAGGGCTATGAAAAAAAGACAAATCGGAATGTTGTTATGTGCGGCGGCAGCGGCCGTTGCTTTAGCAGGATGCGGCAGCGGGAAAACAAAAACGGAGGACACAAAGGCCGGTCAGGAAAGCAGTAAGGAAACCGGTAAGGAAAGCAGTCAGGCAGCAGCAGGCGGCAATGTGGTAATCAAGGTATTCTCCAACTTACCAGACCGTACCAGTGGTCAGGGCCTCATTGAGCAGACGCTGTTTGACCAGTACATGGAGAAGAATCCAAATGTAAAAATCCAGGTGGAAGCGCTGGATGACGAAAGCTATAAAACCAAATTCAAAGCATACGCATCAGGTTCCGATATGCCGGATTTAGTAAATGCATGGGGGCAGCCGTCATTTCTTGATGAAGTAATTGATGCCGGACTTCTGGCAGAATTAAATCCTGCAGATTATAAGGATTATGGATTTATCCAGGGGGCTCTGGACGGATTCAGCAAGGATGGAAAATTATATGGACTAGCCAGAAATACCGACGTAATGGCATTTTATTATAACAAGTCCATGTTTGAAAAATATGGAGTAAAGGTTCCCGAGACCTATAATGATTTACTGGCAGCTGTTAATACATTCAAGGCAGCAGGCGTAATTCCGGTATCCATGGATGGTTCCGATAAATGGCCACTTTCCATCTATATCAATGCATTGTATCAGCAATATAATGGCAGCTCATCTTCCAAGGAAATCAGAGAAGCAGTAAAGACAGGTGATTATTCCAATGAAGCATGGTCAAAATCTCTGGATCAGCTGAAAAAATCCATTGATGCAGGCATTTTCCAGACCGGATTTGAGACAACTGATTATGCCACCAGCATGAATTTATTCACCAATGGTCAGGCTGCCATGTATTATATGGGAAGCTGGGAAATGTCCATGGCAACCAATGAAAACATTCCGGAAGAGATCAGAAATAACATTGGCGTATTCAACATGCCGGCAGTAGAAGGCGGAAAAGGCACAAAGACCGATCTTACGGCATGGAATGGCGGCGGTCATGCAGTAACAGCTAATTCCAAGGTAAAAGCGGAAGCCATCAAGCTGTTAAATTATATGTATCAGCCTGAAAACTGGTCCAAACTTTGCTGGGAAAAGGGAGTATGTATGTCAGCCCAGAATTTCTCACAGTATTTAACAGGCAAAGAAACTGCACTGCAGCTGGAGTTTGTAGATAAGGTAAATCACGCAACAAGCATTTCAGGAGTAACATTTAACGATCTGGGAACCAACCAGTTTAAAACAGTCAGTGAGGATGCCTCTGTTGAATTTGCCATTGGTCAGCTTACAGCAAAGGATTTTACGGATAAACTGGCAGGTGCAATGAAGAAATAGAACTTCGGTTTTCACATGAGGGGGCTGCAGCAACAGCCCCCTTTGTCTTACAAAAAGTGAGGAAAAAATATGCATAAATTATACAGCAACAAGAAAGTCATCTTTACTTTGATGGCTCCCGGGCTCTTTGTATTTGCAGCTGCCATTCTGGCGCCCATTCTTTTAAGTGTGTATTATGGTTTTACCGACTACTCAGGAATCGGAAAAAGCAGCTTCATCGGACTTGATAACTACAAAACCCTGTTTCAGGACTCCGTATTCTGGACAGCTCTTCGCAATTCCCTGTTTTTAGCCATTGGCTTCATCTGTATTCAGCATCCCCTTGCCATGCTGACCGCCATTAAGTTAGACCAGCTCCAGGGAAAGGCTGAGGGACTGTTTCGCTGTATTTTCTTCATTCCAAATGTAATTTCTGTTGCAGTAATAGCCTACCTGTGGAAATTTATCTATAATCCCAACTTCGGTCTGGTGACAAAGGTATTAAAGAGCTTAGGATTTACAGGACAGCTTAATCTCTTAGGCTCCGGCAATGCAATCTGGTCGGTTCTGGTGGTTTTAATCTGGCATGGATTTGGCTGGGGAATGCTGATTTATTATACAGGTGTTAAAAATATTGATCCCGTTATGTATGAAGCAGCCTCCATTGACGGGGCAAATGGAAGAGATATTTTCTTTCATATCACTCTGCCACTAATGAAGCCGGTCATTCAGGTGAATGTCACCATGGCGGTAATTGCAGCTTTAAAACAGATGGAGACCGTATATTTACTCACGGCAGGCGGTCCTGGCAATGAGACCCAGTTTATGGCAAGTTACTTATACAAACAGGCGTTTCAGTCCTATAAATACGGTTATGGAAATTCCATCAGTGTGATGTTTATTGTGATCTGTCTGATATCCACTGTTGCACTTAACCGTATATTTGCAGAAAGAGGGGAATAGGCATATGGATAAATCAGCGATAGCAACAATCAGAAATAATCCGGGAAGAGTGCTGACTATTACGGTTATGACGATCATAGCCGGAATCCAGATGTTTCCGCTAATCTGGCTGATTGATTTTTCTCTTTGCAACAGCAATGAACTGTTTACAAATGGGATTCTGGTATGGCCGAAAAAAATTCAGTGGGTGAATTATGTTCTCGCTTTTACAAACGGAAATTTTCTCCACTATTTGAAAAACAGCCTGTTAATCAATACACTGGCAGTGGTACTGGTGCTGATAATCTCCATTATGGCGGCATTTGCCTGCAGCAGAATGGAGTGGAAACTAAAGCACGCGGCCTCCATTTTAATGGTTATGGGTATGATGATTCCGGTCCATGCAACCCTGCTTCCCAATTACGTAATTTATGACAAGCTGGGGATTACAGATACCATATGGGCACTGCTCATACCATACGTGGCATTTTCCCTGCCTCAGGGCTTTTTCCTCACCACCAGTTTTATGAGTTCCATCCCCAAGGAGTTGGAAGAGGCTGCTTTAATTGATGGTTGTGGAATTTACCGCATCCTGACCATCATTATTTTTCCACTTATGAAATCCTCAATCGTTACAGTTTCAATTATGACCTATTTAAATAACTGGAATGAATTCATGCTTGCAATTACCTATTTAAGCAGTAAGAAATGGAAGACACTTCCCTTTGCTATTCTGGAATTTACAGGGCAGTATTCATCCAATTACGCAGTTCAGTTTGCGGTAATGGCTTTGTCAGCAGCACCGGCATTAATTATTTATATTATTTTAAATAAGCACATTACAAAAGGGGTAGCACTTGGAGCAGTTAAAGGTTAAAAAAAGGAGGTATGGCGTTGAATATACATCAGTATCTGACATTTGGAGAGACAATGCTGTTGCAGGAAGAAACCACTGGGGAATTTCTTCCTGATGATGGAACGGAAAATGAGGTGATTAATCTTTATCCTCATATGGGCTATCAGACCATGGAAGGGTTTGGAGGTGCATTTACCGATGCAGCAGGATCTGTATTTTCAAAAATGAGCAAAGAGCAGCAGGATGAACTGATCCGGAAGTATTTTTCACCGGAGCAGATGAATTATCAAATGGTCCGGATTCCAGTGGACAGCTGTGATTTTTCCACCCATATGTACGCAGCAGATGATAAGGAAGATGATGAGGATTTTGAACATTTCAGTTTTCAGGATGTAGAACAGTACATTCTGCCTCTTTTGGACCGGGCAGAGGCATACTGCAAACGAAAACTTCCGATAATGCTTTCCCCGTGGTCTCCTCCTGCCTACATGAAAAGTAATTTAAACCGGAAAGAAGGCGGGGCTCTGAGAAAAAGGTATTACAGCCGGTGGGCCAGATATTTATGCCGTTATATCAAAGAATATACGGACAGAGGCTATCACATTCAGAGGCTTTCCATACAAAATGAACCCAAAGCAGTACAGCCATGGGATTCCTGTGTTTACTCTGCCAGTGAGGAACGGGATTTTATCAGAGATTTCCTAGTGCCGGAGATGGAGAAAAGCAATCTAAGCCATATAGAATTGTTTATTTGGGATCACAATAAAGAACGGGCATTTGAACGGGCCTGTGAAGTGATGAGTGACAAGACGGAAGAACTGGTTGCAGGCGTGGCATTTCACTGGTACAGCGGAGATCATTTTGATTCCCTGTCACTGATTCATGAGAAATACCCGGATAAAAAGCTGATATTATCCGAAAGCTGTCTGCAGTTCTCTAAATTTGGAAAAGAAGACCAGTCCGTTAATGCCGGGAGGCTGGCCCATGATATGATTGGCAATTTAAATCACGGAATGAGCGGATTTTACGACTGGAATGTCCTGCTTGACGAAAAAGGAGGACCCAATCATACCGGTAATTACTGTGACGCACCATTCCTTTATCATGAAGAGACAAAAAAACTGGAAGAGAGGTTCGTACTTCGGTATTACTGGCATTTTACCCATTTTATTCAGCCAGGTGCAGTGAGAATTGCAGCTACCTGTTATACGTCTTTTCTTGATGTAACGGCCTGGGAAAATCCGGATCATTCCATTGCAGTGATTATTTTGAACAGGAGCGGCAGTGATCTGCCCTATGTACTTCGAATATCAGGAAAGCTGGTAAAATATACAGCAAAGGCTTCCTCCATTATAACAGCAGTAATAAAAGAATAGAAGAATCGGTTTAACGTTCCGATTCTTCTTTAAATAATGTCCGTTCGATTATCATGACCGCATCAGCGATACAGTCGTTGCAGGGGCGAAGAACTTTTCCGGTTTCAACCCCTTTTAAATCTTTACATACAACACTTCCATTCTGTTCTTTAAAGCTTTGAAGACATGCTTTGGAGGCTTCGTAAGAAGTTCTTTTGGAGTCTGGTTTATCAAGCTGAGCCGTACTGTTTTTTAAACCCGACAAAACGGCAGCAGCACCGATGGCTCCGCATGTCCCCTCCATTCCTCCCATTCCAAGCCCCATGCCTTCCGTAAAACGGAACATGGTTGCTTCATCCACACCGGTTTTATCACAGAATACGCAGGAAACAGCCTGTGCACAATTATAACCCTCTGCGTGTTTTTCCAGAGCCTTCTTTGCTCTGTCAGTCATTGGTTCTGTCATGTGTCATTCCTCCTGTTGAATGATTAAATGAATGGTATTCCTGGTCAGACAGTCTGCCGGGAAGAATAAAGATGAAATTTCCCAAATATAAAGTGAAAGATAAATCCTCCCAGGCAGGTAACTGCCAGATAGAGGGCATTCCCGATGGAAATTCCATATTTTATGGCGATCTCATGAAATACAATCTGTGCAGATGGATAATAAGGCGAAATATAAAACATATCCGCCTGCCCCAAAGGCTTTGCAGTCCGGTTAATGACCGATGCTACAATACAACAGACAAAGAATAATGGCAGTGTCCGGACAAATCCTCTTGTGGTTGTATCAGAACAGCGGGAAAAGGCAATTACCAGGCCGATATAAATCAGCAGCAGATGCCAGATCAGTCCGTGAATAGTCAGTACCCAGTACGGATGAAATAATCCTGACGGTTCAGCCAGTGCCATAATTCCGCCAAGGAGGTTAAAATCCTGCATAAAAGTATAAAGTATCGTCTTATTTCCCGCAGAAGGTACAAATGGCAGCACCAGACAGAAATACATAGGAAGGCTGCACAACTGAAATGGGAAATACCACCAGTTGTAAGTCTGGTCATTCACCACATAATATAAGAATAACTGTTTATAGCATTCCGAGGCTGCAAGTACAATGCCGCAGAGAAATAAAAGTCCGGGTATCTGGTTGTTCTTTATTTTTCTTGTGGTGTAATAGGACAGAAAAACTACGAAAATGAGCCCTGCAGAGACAAAAAAAAGGTGAAAAAACGAGTAGGGGGCAGGCGGTGTCATAGGCCATGCCGTTTTTATAAGGATATCCTTCATATCGGTTCCCTTTCTTCCCTGATTATCATTCAGGTATATTATAATGGATGGCAAAAAAACATGCAAGGCAATTGAACAATCTTCCTCCTAAGTACTTGATTAATTCCGAAAATGCTATATAATGTATAACTGATACTTATTTTATAATTATGCAGATTTGTGTATAAGAGGAGGAATCATTATGAAGAAAAATAAAATTGCAGTTGCAGTAGCATTATGTATGGCAGCAGTATTAACCGCATGTGGCGGAACAGCAAAAACAGAGACAACAAAAGCAGCAGGAGCTGAGACAACAAAAGCAGCAGGAGAAACTACAAAAGCAGGAGCAGAAAGTTCAGCAGCAGGCGGTAAGCTTGTTATGGTAACCAATGCAGAGTTCCCACCTTACGAATATCATGATAACAATGACATCGTAGGTATTGATGCAGATATCGCAAAAGCCATTGCTGATAAGATGGGCATGGAACTGGAGATTCAGGATATGGCATTTGATTCCCTGATCCCTGCTGTTCAGTCCGGCAAAGCAGATTTTACCGCAGCTGGTATGACTGTAAATGAAGATCGTAAAAAGAATGTAGACTTTACTGATACCTATGCACAGGCAGCTCAGGTTATTATTGTAAAAGAGGGCAGCGAGATTAAAGTTCCAGCAGATTTAGACGGCAAAAAGATCGGTGTTCAGACTGGAACAACTGGTGATATTTATGCAGGTGACATTAAAGACGCCAATATCAATCGTTATAACAAGGGAATGGAAGCAGTTATGGCTCTTACCCAGGGAAAAATAGATGCCGTAGTCATTGACCGTGAACCAGCAAAAGTATTTGTTAAAGAGAATGCAGGCTTAAAGATTCTTGACGAAGCATTTACAGAAGAAGAATACGCAATTGCTATTAAAAAAGGAAATACACAACTGTTAGACAAGATGAATGCTGCAATTAAGGAATTAAAAGATTCCGGTGAACTTCAGAAGATTGTAGATAAATACATCACAGCAAAATAAGAATAAAGGAAGAGTGCCATGTGGGAAAAGCTAAGAGATGATTTCTATCAGAATTTTATCGTAGACGACCGTTGGAAATATATTGCCGACGGATTGCAGAATACGTTAAAAATCACGTTTTTTGCAGTCTTAATCGGAATATTGCTGGGATTTTTAGTTGCAGTGATCCGGTCTACTTATGAAAATACACATAAGCTGAAGGTTCTGAACTGGATCTGCGGGGTTTATCTTACGGTAATCCGCGGAACACCGGTAGTAGTTCAGCTCATGATCATGTATTTTGTGATCTTTTCCTTTCATGATCCAGGACAGGTATTTACTGCGGTAGTCGCATTCGGAATCAACTCCGGTGCCTACGTGGCTGAAATCTTCCGAAGTGGTATCAGCAGCATTGAAAAGGGGCAGTTTGAAGCAGGAAGGAGTCTGGGTTTTAACTATGCCCAGACCATGTGGTTTATTATCATGCCCCAGGCATTTAAAAATGTAGTTCCGACTCTGGCCAATGAGTTTATCGTGCTGTTAAAGGAAACCTCAGTAGCAGGTTACATAGGACTGCAGGATTTAACGAAAGGCGGAGATATCATTAAGAGCCGCACCTATTCTGCATTCATGCCTCTGATCGCAGTGGCAGTCATATATCTGGTTATGGTTATGATGTTTTCACAGCTGGTAAGAGTACTGGAGAGGAGGCTGCAGAGAAGTGAGCATTAATAATATGGAAAAACCTCTGATTCAGGTACAGAATCTGGGAAAAAAATTTGGCGATATGGAAGTGTTAAAAGACATTTCCGTGGATATTTATAAAGGTGATGTGGTCTGTGTAATCGGACCCTCCGGTTCGGGAAAAAGTACATTTCTGCGTTGCTTAAACAGACTGGAGGAGCCCAGCGGCGGTCATATTCTTTTTGAAGGCGCCGATATCGTGGATAAGAAAACCAATATTGACAAGCACCGTCAGAAGATGGGAATGGTATTCCAGCAGTTTAACTTATTCCCTCATATGACAATTTTAAAGAACTTAACAATTGCACCGGTTAAGCTGCAGGGAAAAAGTGAGAAAGAAGCGAAAGAACAGGCTTTAAAGCTTCTTCATAAGGTAGGTCTGGCAGATCGTGCGGATGCTTATCCCAATCAGCTCTCTGGCGGTCAAAAGCAGAGAATTGCCATTGTGCGTGCCTTGTGTATGAATCCGGATGTGATGCTGTTTGATGAACCGACTTCTGCACTTGATCCGGAGATGGTAGGAGAAGTGTTAACCGTTATGCGGGAACTGGCAGAAGAAAAGATGACCATGGTGGTTGTTACCCATGAGATGGGATTTGCCAGAGAGGTGGCGACCAGGGTTATGTTTATGGACGGAGGTTACTTCCTGGAAGAGAACGAACCTGGAGAATTTTTTGCTAATCCAAAGAATGACAGGCTGAAACTATTCTTAAGTAAAGTTCTTTAATGGTATTATAGTTTCAAAACTCATAAAAATAACTTAAAGTGTCACTGATTTGCTACTGAATCAGTGACATTTTTGTTTAACAAATCTGATTATTGAAAATATTCTGCAGTATAAAATTTTACATCTATTATTTTCCAAAAACATGTGATATACTACAAAAAAATGTCGAATTTGTTGTTTTTATGTTGAATTATCAGAGACCACTAGGCTAAGATTTAGTCAGGATTGCTGATTTTTTTTGATTAAACTATTTTTGAAAGGGGTTGAACGCTAAGATCATAGATCAGGTATTAATTAAGACATTGCGGCCAAATAACTAGAAGGATGAATAATGGTTCTATCACTTTTCAGAGCAGGGAAGCCAGTGAGAAGGACCGGACATAACTCCGTATCTCTGTAAGAAAAAATTGGGAGAAAACGTATGATGAGGAGAATAATAAGCATATTTCTTATAATATGCATGGTCGTTGGTCTGACGCCGATATCAGTAGTGGCAGAGGAAGGGAATCCTGGCCAGACATCGGAAAGTTTTACCACACAAAATGAGGATTATGAATCAGCAACACCGTCTGAGGCGGAAGAAGAGCCGGAAGTGAAAACAGATGAGCCACAGGAAACAACTGCAGAACCGGCTGAGATAACAGAGCCGGAAGTATTGGCAGAACCGGCTGAGCTGCCTTTTGAATTTGAAGCGGCAACACCGGCACAGGCACTGACAGCCGGTCTGGATCTTGATATTGAGTATCTGGCGCCACTATTTTATTCATTTGATGCCGCAGATGAAGGCTATAGTTCAGTTGCACCCCTTCAGATCCGTATTAAGAACAAGGGATCAGCTTCTACTGGAAGTCTGGATATTGAATTAACGGGAAGTGAAGAAGATGACTACAGTGTTACCAAAACGTCTCTTTCCAGCATTGGTACGGGTCAATCGGATTATTTTAATGTAGCACCCAAAACAGGGCTGATCACTGGTCCATATACAGCTACAGTGACAGTATTGGCAGGCACTACCGAACTTGGGAGTACGGAATTAAGTTTTACGGTTACACCTGCGGGAGCAAAATACCCGGTGGATATAAAAACTTATATTGATAATGCTGCCTCCAATATGGAAGGAACAGTGGAGTTAAGAAACCTCAAAACAACTATTGAGGTGGAAAATACCGCAACTGGTATCTATAAAACAACAGCCCCAAACGGCAGCTACAGTGTCTATGTTAACGGTATGGATACCAACCGGATTCTTACAGTTAGCAATGGAAGCAGTCCAATGGAAATTGATTATTATACAGTCAATTTTTCATCGTCTTATACCGGAACAGCCACGGGAAGCAAGATTAGTGCGACTGCCGGAGGAATCAGCATTTCCAGTGGGTCGAAAGTAATAAAAGGAACCCCTGTTACCATTACAGCATCAGGAATTGGTGCAGCAAGCTATACTTACATGTGGAGCGGAAGCGGAATAACCAGTGGTCAGACTACAGAATCAATCAATACGACTTACCTTTCCAATACCATAAGCGCATTATGTCAGGTAACCGGAGTTGGAGTTATGCCATCAGATCCTGATTATAAAATTGGTGACAACAGCTATATGTGGACCGGATCAGATCAGACAATTGTACTGTCAGGAACCGATGAAACACTTAGCATTTTAAAATCTCCGACAGCTGTTATCAGAATTGACGTCCGATCTGAGGATTTATCCACAGTGACAATTGATGGAAATGATATTTCCTGTGATAAGACTTACATAGAAGTCTATAATGATATTACGCTGAATCTGATAGACCTTACGATTACTGCGCCTGATAAAGCGGGAGTGGAAAGCTCTGCAATGGTCCTTAATAAAACTGATGATGAAACGGATCAGATGAATATTAATGTAAGTGGAACCTGTAATTTAACCGGTTCCAGCTGGGGAAGTGGTATTCGCTCCATACACGACCAGGATTTGTCCATAACTGGTAGTGGTACATTAAATGTAACCGGCGGCAGCACTACCGACAGCAATCTAACCGCAGGTCAGGGAATTGATATGGAAGGTTATACCTATGCCAGTAATTCCGGTGCCAAGCTTACCATTGACGGAGGCGTAACGGTTAATGCAACAGGAGGAGTTGGTGAGAATCATAACGGAGGAACCGGCATCAGAGTTGGCTGGGGAACGATACGGATTGGAAATTCGTTGGTTACAGCAACGGGAGGAGATTCATCCGCAGCCAGTAACTGGACTCCTGGGCATGGGATTCAGGTTTCCTACCCTGCCAATAATCATTCTAAGGGCGGAAATATTCTTATTGAGGATGGCACAGTAACCGCAACCGGAGGTGATTCGGAAAACACCCCTGCCGGAAGAGGAATTGATGCAATGAGCCAATTGGACATCACCGGAGGAACTGTAACTGCAGAAGGCGGCTACAGCAAAAAAGCTCTGGGTGGATATGGAATTTATGCTTATGAGCAGAATGTAAATATATCTGGGGGAACCGTAACAGCAATGGGCGGTGACAGTCAGGATTCCAATGCCGGAACAGCAATTGCTACCAATTACAAAGATGTGAATATTACTGGAGGAACCGTAAACGCCATTGCAGGTAACGGTAAAACAAACAGTTCTCTTGGATTGTACAGCTATTCGGGTAACATAAACATCTCCCAGGCTTCAGTAACCGCCATAGGCGGCAATGGTCAGATCAACGGTTCCCACGCCGTTTATACACATACCGGACTAATAAACATTGGTGATGGAGCTGATGTTACTGCCATAGGTGGTAACGGAACTACCGGAGTCGGTGGTGTTGGACTGCGTGCTTACGGAAGCAGTGAAGTATCAAATGCTGACCGCGGAACTGTCAGCATTTCAAAAGATGCAGGAGATATCTATATTCGCGGCGGCCGGGGGGCATCCGCAACCCGGGATTCTGTAATGGGAAGAAACATATACATTTCTACCGGAAATATTGATCTCATTTCAATGGAAGCCGGGGCTTCCCGTACAATTATGAATGCAGAGGGCGGTGATAACGTATACCGTATGAAAGCGGTAGTCAGTCCTGCAGCTGAGACTGTTATTTCCTCAGAAGTAAACGGAACACCTGGTAGATACACTTACAGAGCTGTAACAAAGGACGATGGTGCAGCATCTTTGTGGCTTCCAGCAGGTTCACAGACGGTATCATCATCTGGTTATGTAAGTAAAACCGCAGATATACCAGGAAATGACAGTTCCGTAAAAGAAGTGACCCTCCCAAAGACACCTAATGTAACTGTACCAGGAGCACCGCAAAATGTTACAGCAGTTGCCGGCGATCGTAGTGCGGTTGTAAGCTTTAACCCGCCAGCAAATAACGGTGGAAGCTCCATTCTTTCTTACATTGTAACTGTAAGTCCGGGAAGCATGGTATTTAGCGGAACTTCCAGCCCGATCACAGTAACCGGACTGACAAATGGGGTTTCTTATACATTTACGGTCTCTGCTGTAAATACTGCAGGAACCGGGCCAGCGTCCGTCCCATCTGCTCCGGTAACACCAAAAGCAGTTGTGGAAGGCACTTATAAAGTTTCTGGAAAAGTAGTTGAGGAAAACGGCAATCCCGTACCCGGTGCGTTCCTTGTACTAAAAAAAGGAAACCGTCAGGTAGGAACCACTTCAACGGACGAAACCGGTAATTTTACAATCAACGGTATACCAAACGGTACCTATAATCTGCAGGTAACGAAAGAAGGTAAAGTTGTGACAGTTCTGGTTGTGGTTGACAATGAAGATTGCGCGCTAAGTGATTCAATCAGAATGCCGTCAGGTACGATCAACAGCATTGTCGAAGTAAAGACCGGAGCTCCTGATATTGTAGTGGGTAATTTAGAGGAACAATTTACCCAGGAAGATAAGGATTTTGCACAGATTTCTGGCAACAAGGTGGAAATCAAACTGGTGGCAGATCTAAAACAAAAAGAAGAAATTAAAGATGATGCAGATAAGATCTTAAATACGGCCGGTGGAAGTACCATAGGGCTCTACCTGGATCTGTCCGCATTTAAAACACGGACAGAAAACAGCATACCAGGTACACCCGAGAGGCTGGGAAATCTGCCGGAGATTATTGAAATCGTATTTCCAATGCCTGAAAATCTGAGAGGAAAATCAGGGATAAAAGTACACAGGGTTCATAATGGAATTCCACAGACCCTTCAAAACGGCAGTCCGGATGAAAACGGAGAATATTTTGTAGCAGCAACCGATACAATTACCATTCATACAAAGAGCTTTTCAACCTATGCAATCAGTTACACTGAGAGCGGCACAGGAGGAAACCCAGGAAGTGACAGCAGTTCAGAAACATCAAAAGTAGTTTGCAGCAGATGGCCAGGCCAGCCGGTTATGGGTAGGGAAGATATTTCTGTCACTCATTCAGAGAATGGAGAGGCTTATGCAGCAATTACAGAAAAAGCTGTTTTAGATGCTGCAACCAGAGCTTGGGAAGAAGCAAAAGCAAAAGGAAAGACAGCAAACGGCATTGGTATTTCTCTGACTGTAAAGGATTTAGGAGATCAGAAGGTTGTTGGATTTGTTATCCCACAGTACATATTAAAGATTCTGACTGAGAAATATATCAGACAGTTTGAGTTAAAGAGCGGTATGGTAGCCTTAAATCTGGATTTGGAGGCACTGAGAAATCTTCGTGTCCAGAGTACGGGAGACGTTACCATTACCATGGCTCCCGAAACCAGACGTTCCGGCAATGCCCAGACAATCATTATGAACAGACCAGTATACCGCGTAACAGCCGGATATAACAAAGATGGCAATTATATGGAGATTAAATCAATTGGAAATGGAAGTGCCATCTACTCAATTCCATACACTCCGGACAAAGAAGAATCAGGATATCTTTACGCAGTATCGGTTGACGAACAGGGAAATGCAGCCCGTATTACAAATTCTGCATATGACGTTAATACAAAGAGTATCATCTTTACCTCCAATCAGTTCCAGGCAGGTGGAGTGGGTTATACCCAGGGCAATCGTTTCACTGACATATCCACTCACTGGGCAAAAGAAGCAATGGATTATGCTGACGGACGGGGACTGATTACCGGTACCTCTGACACCGCATTTTCACCGGATGATAACATTACCCGGGGAATGCTTGCCACAGCACTTGGAAGGCTGGCAAATGTCGATCCAGGGCTTTATCAGGCCAACAGTTTTACAGATGTAAGGTCTGAGAGTAATGCAGCTTCTTACGCAGACTGGGCAAATAAAAAGGGTATTATAAAAGCTTCTGGAAGTGGCCAGTTTTTACCGGATCAGCCTGTTACCAGAGAGGAAATAGCTCTTATTTTACAGAATTATACAAAAGCAGTCATGAGTTGTCCGTTATCTATTACCAGAGATGCAATTAACTATGATGATAACGCAAGCATTGACAGTGTATACAAAAAAGCGGTTACTTTCATGCAGCAGGCGGGTGTGATAATGGGTGAAAAGAATAATAACTTTAATCCAAAAAATAACGTTACCCGGGTTCAGGCCAGCATGATGCTTTATCGTTTGGCAAAGCTCACGATTGATCCTTCCAGTGTACAGAGCTGGGCAAAAAATGATGGCGGCCAGTATCTCTACTATAAGGATGGAAGAGCATTTACCGGATGGCTGGATGTAAATGGCAAAAGGTATTACTTCTATAATGATGGGATCCTTGCAGTAGGCACCAGGATTGACGGACATGATGTAGATGAGAATGGAGTTATGAAAACAGAATAACAGATTATTAAATAGTAATGGAAGTCCCCCTGAATATGAAAAAACCGCTTTTTTCTGCGTTTTTCCAATCAGGGGGATTATTTATTATAAAAGTTTTCCCATATAATATTCATCAACCGCTCTGCCGTCTACAATCATGGAACGTTCTTTCTTCCCTTCGATGATAAATCCCATTTTCTCATACAAATGGCACGCCTGTTCATTCTCGGTCATGACGGTTAGTTCCAGTCTTGTAATGCCATGATCTCTTGCCCACTGTTCCATTTTCTGAAAAAGCATTGCTCCGTATCCGTTTCCTCTGTAGTCTTTTAAAATTCCAATAACAAGATAGGCGCTGTGGCGGATCCTTCTTGGCTCTCCCCTGAAAGCAGAAATAAAACCGGCTAATTCCCCTTCGTTTTCCAGCAATAGAAAAAGAGAGCCTGATTTTTCCCACTGCTCAATTCTGCGCTTCATATCATCAGCTGTTGAAGTCCGTTCTCCGGGTTCATACATCATAAAACTGGTTTCTGTATCCAGCTGTTTTAACATTTTTATCAGGCGATCAGAGTCTTCTGGCGTAACTGTTCTTATCTGCATATTCATATTCCCCTTTTCAAACGTATTTCTCTTATTATACATGGCATCCGAAAAAATGCAATTGGAGTTTTAACACTTCATTGCCCTGTGTATGGGGTTGTGGTAGAATAGGAACATGTTTTAATTACGAGGTTAAGAGAAGAAAGCTGGAAAAAACATGTATTGTATGAGCGTGAGCCACAAAAAGGCCCCGGTAAATATCAGAGAAAAGTTAGCCTTCAGTACGAAAGAAAAGGCTGAATTAATAGACAGGCTGATGAAAAATGATTCCATTACAGGCGTAGTCGTACTCTGTACCTGCAACCGCAGTGAGATCTATGTATCTGGAACGAAGTATGCCATCGTCGAGCTCCAGCGTGAGGCTGCCGGTTTAAAGGGTGTGCGTCTGGGAGAATTGATTAAATATTTAAATGTGTATAGTGAAGAGAATGCCATTCGCCATTTGTTTAAGGTGGCCTGTGGTTTTGATTCCATGGTTTTGGGAGAAGATGAGATACTGGGACAGGTTCGGGAGGCATATCTAAAGTCCAAAGAATCAGGAGCTGCGGATTATGAGCTGAATGTGCTGTTTCAGAAAGCGATGGCTGCAGCAAAGCGGATTAAAACAGATACCAGACTATCAAAAACCCCTCTTTCTATTGCAACACTTGTAGCAAATGAAGTATTTCATTTCAACAGTGAGGGAGAGTATAAAGATGTAATGGTCATCGGAATGACCGGAAAGATGGGCAGTACCATAACCAAGAATCTGTTAAGCAAGCCTGGAATCCGGGTGACCGGAACCGTCAGAACCCATTCCTCAGACCTGCTTTTGAAAGTGGACAGTGACCGGATCAGGGAAGTGGATTACAAAGAACGCTATCACTATATGAATGATATGGATGTGGTGATCAGTGCAACCTTAGGGCCTCACTATACCGTCACCAGAGAAGAACTGGATGCCTGCACAAAATCAGAGAAAAAACGGCTCTTTATTGATGTGGCGGTTCCTGTTGATATGGATCCTGAGATCAGGGAGTATCCCGGAATTACATTATATGATATTGACTATTTTGAAACATTATCAAAGAACAATACTCAGATTAAGCTGAAAGAACTGGACTGTGCCAGAGAGATTATGGAAGAGGAACTGGATGGAGCGTTAAAGGAAATTTTATTTCACCCCTATATATCCCAAATGGATGAAATAAAAGAAGCGCTGTCCGGCAAACGGCTGGATACCCTTTTATACCGCATTCGGGACCATGTTACCAGTGAGGACTTAAAGGTTGTGCTTCGGACTTTAGATGGTTTAAAGGACTGGATGAGAGAGGAGTGACAATGGCTTATTTTCCGTTTTTTGTTGAGCTTGAAGGGAAAACGTGCCTCATCGTAGGTGGTGGAATGGTGGCTTACAGAAAAGCACTTGTGTTAAAAGACTTTGGGCCGGAAATTACCGTGGTTGGCAAAGAGATGATTCCGGAGATGGAGCAGCTTGCTGCCGCTGGAGACAATAACATGAATCTCATCAGACGGTGGTTTGAAGATCAGGATATACAGGAAGCGGATTTTGTAATTGCCGCAACGTCAGACGAAGAACTGAACAGGCATATATCTGCCATTTGCAGGAAGCAAAAGATTCCGGTGAATGTGGTGGATGTACAGGAAGAATGCAGTTTTATATTTCCTGCGCTGATCAAAGAAGAGGATATTGTTGTGGGAATTTCCACAGGAGGCAGTTCTCCCACCATTGCCCAGTATTTAAAAAAACGGTTCAGAGAGGCGATTCCGTCAGGATTTGGTATGCTGGCAAGCCAGCTTGGTACATACCGGGAACTGGTAAAGGAAAAGGTGCCCTCCCTCCCGGTCCGGACTGAGATTTTTAAGACCATGGTAAAAGAAGGAATCAGGCAGGGCGGAGTATTTACCAAAGATCAGGTGATAGAACTGATAGAAAGGAAACTTGGGCAACATGAAGATTGATACAATACGCATAGGAACCAGAAAAAGTGCGCTTGCCGTAGCGCAGACCCAGCTGGTTGCAGATGCTTTGATAAAGGTTTCTCCCGGCATTACAGCGCAGCTGGTGAAAAGGCAGACAGAAGGAGACCGGATACTCAATAAGCCGCTTTTGGAGTTTGGGGGAAAAGGAGTATTTGTTACAGAGTTTGAAGATGCTCTTCTGCGTGGAGAGATTGATTTAGCCGTCCATAGCGCAAAGGATCTTCCTATGGATTTAAAAGAAGGTCTTGGGATTGTGGCAGTTCCGGAGCGTGAGGATCCAAGAGATGTTTTAATAACCGTAAAAGGCAGTGACCTTAATAAAAAGGAAGAGATCGTAATTGGCACTTCCAGCTTAAGAAGAAGGATACAGATCGAGGAGATTGGAAGTACCTTATGGAAAGAAATTCCGGTTCGGTGTGAGAATTTAAGAGGGAATGTACAGACGCGATTAAGTCGCCTTATAGAAGGGGATTTTGACGGAATTATTCTTGCAGCAGCAGGGTTAAACCGTCTGAATATACAGTCAGATCCAGCGTTTGATTACCATTACTTCGACTGTGAGACCATGATTCCCGCCGGAGGACAGGGGATTCTGGCGGTAGAAGGAAGAATTGGAATGGAAGACTGGCCGGAGATATGGCCAATTGAAAACAAAGAAGCAAGGCTATGTCTGACACTGGAGCGTAAGATATTAAAGCTGTTAAATGCAGGATGTCATGAACCGGTGGGGGTCTACTCCCGTATCGAGGAAGGACAGTTTGAGGTCTTTGGAATCAGAAGCAGAGACAGCCAGATAAAAAGAATCCATCTTAAGGGTAAAACAGAGGAACTGGACAGCCTGGCGGAAGAAGCCGCAAAGAGACTTTAATTGAAAATGGAGAATGTCATGAAGAAAAATGGAGTGGTATACTTAGTCGGTGCGGGGCCGGGCGATCCCGGTCTCATCACCCAAAAAGGATTGGAGCGGCTTGGCAGCTGCGATGCACTGGTTTATGACTCCCTTGCTTCGGATTATTTCCTCGATGAAGTACCGGATCATTGCAGAAAGATCTATGTAGGAAAGCGGGCAGGCGCCCATTCCATGAAGCAGGAAGAGATTAACCGGCTCTTAGTGGAGCTGGCAGAAGAAGGTTTAAAGGTGGTCCGTTTAAAAGGAGGAGATCCCTTTGTATTTGGACGGGGGGGAGAAGAAGTCCTGACACTTTTGGAGGCAGGAATCCCTTTTGAAGTTGTACCTGGTGTGACCTCTGCGGTGGCAGCGCTTTCCATGGCAGGAATTCCTGTGACTCACAGGGCGGTGAGCCGAAGCTTCCATGTAATGACAGGACATACCCTCTCTGAGAATGGAACACTTCCGCCTGATTTCGATTCCTTTGCCAAACTCTCTGGAACTCTGGTTTTTTTAATGGGACTATCCAATCTTTCCCTGATTGTTAATGGTCTAATTAAAAATGGAAAGCCGGAAGATACACCGGCGGCAGTGATTGAAAACGGAACACTTCCAGAGCAGAGAATAATCCGTGGAACTCTGAACAATATTGAGAGCAGAGCAAAACAGGCTGAGATTAAAAGTCCTGCCATTATTGTGGCAGGGGACGTGGCAGCCCTGGATTTTTCTTCTACCCTGAATCTGCCCCTGAAGGGCTGCAGGATTGGCATTACCGGAACTGAATCCTTTACCGGAAGACTTCATCAGGAACTTGCAGAACTTGGAGGAATGACAGACAGTGTATTGACTTTATCCATAGACTCCTATCGTTCAGGGGAAACCATGAATGAAGCATATCAAAGGCTAAAAACATACTCCTGGCTCATATTTACCAGTGCCAATGCAGTAAGAGAATTTTTCACAGGGCTTTTCGAAGGCGGTTATGATTTGCGCTCACTGGGAGCCATAAGATTTGCAGTGGTAGGGAAAGGTACAGAAAATGAACTGGTTAAGTTTGGCTTTCATGCCGATTATATTCCTGACCACTATCAGGTAACAGATCTTGCAGATGGTTTAAAAGCCCTGCTGTCAAAAGAAGACCGGCTGCTCATACCCAGGTCATCAGGCGGGTCGCCGGAACTGAACCGGGTTCTTGATGAGGCAGGGATCTGTTACGATGATATTGTTTTATATGATGTGGCGTTGAAAAAAAGGGAACAGGAAGGGCAGGAGAACGTATTGCCCCCTCTTCATTATCTGACTTTTGCCAGTGCTTCCGGCGTAGATGCATTTTTTCAGGGGGAAAGAGAGAAAATCCTCGGCCTGCTTTCCCGTTTAAAGGTAGTCTGTATCGGTGATATCACAGCAAGGGCACTTTCCCGGTATGGAAGAGAAGCTGATTTAATTGCACCGGTTTACAGTGTATCAGGGCTGGCAGAAATCATTTGCCAGGACTGGTGTAAAGAAAAGGAGTAAATTATAATGAACACAGAAGAGTCAAAGAAACTATTTGAAGAATCCGGAAACCATTTCCCAGGCGGAGTTAACAGCCCTGTAAGAGCGTTTGGTTCTGTGGGGGGAGTTCCCGTATTTATAAAAAAGGCCGAAGGATCCCGTATCTATGATGAAGATGGGAATGAATACATTGATTATGTGAATTCCTGGGGCCCCTGTATTCTGGGACATGGGTATCAGCCAGTGGTAGAAGCGGTAAGAGAGGCATGTCTTTCCGGTTTATCCTATGGCGCGCCTACGAGAAGAGAACTGGAACTTGGTAAACTGATTACAGAATGTATTCCTTCCATGGAAATGATGCGAATGGTCAGCTCCGGAACGGAAGCTGTCATGAGTGCCATCCGCGCAGCAAGAGGGTTTACAGGGAGAGATAAAATCATTAAATTCAAGGGCTGCTATCACGGACATTCTGACGGTCTTTTGGTAAAGGCGGGTTCCGGAGCTCTGACGGGCAGCGCACCGGACAGCGCCGGTGTGCCTGAATCTTATACGAAACACACGCTGTTAGCCGGTTACAATCAGGAAGATACAGTGGAAGAGCTGTTCCGCCAGTATCCCGGAGAGATTGCAGCGATTGTGGTAGAACCTGTGGCAGCCAATATGGGACTGGTGGCTCCAAAACCAGGCTTCCTTGAGTTTTTAAGAGACATTACAACCAGGTACGGAGCCCTTTTAATCTTTGATGAGGTGATCTCAGGTTTTCGTATGGCTCTTGGGGGCGCTCAGGAATATTATCAGGTTAAACCGGATCTCACCACTCTTGGTAAGATTGCGGGAGGCGGCATGCCTATGGGCGTCTATGGCGGACGCAGAGAAATTATGGAAGTTGTATCGCCTCTGGGGAAAGTTTATCAGGCCGGAACATTATCCGGAAACCCCATTGCAACTGCGGCAGGAATTGCAACAATAAAGGCTCTGATGGACCGCCCGGATATCTATTCCTCCCTGGAGAAAAAAGCGGATACCCTGGTACAGACTTTAAAGGAGGTTCTTCCAAACGCACAGGTAAACCAGGCAGGTTCCTTATTCAGCGTATTTTTTGCTGAGCACCCGGTAGTGGATTATGAGTCAGCTTTAAAATCCGATACCGGGATGTATGCAAAGTATTTTCACTATCTCCTTGAGCATGGTATCTACACAGCTCCTTCCCAGTTTGAGATTCTGTTTTTGTCAGCAGCTCATACCCAGGAAGATATTGAAGAGACGAAAAGAATTATGAAAGAAGCGGCGGCAAATTTATAATCAGAAATGCTTGGAGGATGTTGCAGGAATTTATCTGTACCATCCTCTTTTTTTATTGTTATAAAAAAGAAGTATTAATTCTAAAAGAACCATAAATTGTATTAACATTTACTCGAATCTATTGATAAATGTTTTGATTTGGTATATTTTATTGGTAGAGGAGGCGAAATATATGGACTATTTAGTTGTGTATACAAGTAAAACCGGAAATACTCAGAAGGTAGCCATGAAGATATTCGAAGCGCTTCCGGGTAAATCGAAGGATATTGTTAATCTGGAGGAATACCATGGAGAAGAAGCAGATACGTATTTTGTAGGATTCTGGAACAACAGGGGAATTTGTACAACAGAAGTAATTGATTTCCTCTCCGACCTCCATGGCAAACAGATCGCTTTGTTTGGTACCTGCGGAATATTTGAAAATAAAGAATATTTAAAGCAGGTGGAAAATCAGGTTTCTGTTTTTCTGCCGGAAGATAATGAATACCTGGGCTGCTATTTATGTGGAGGTAAGATGGGACCAAAAGTACTGGAGAAATGCAGACAGATGCAGGCTCAGCTTAATACTCCCCAGATCAGGGAGATGATTTTAGCATATGAAGATGCCATGCTCCATCCCAATAAAGAAGATTTAGATCAGGCAGGTGTGTTTACAGAATCGGTGTTAAACCGGATTCAAAGGAAAAAGGAGGAGCGAGATGGGATTAAAAGATGATGGGGGTTCTGGAAAGAACCATAAAAAGCCATTTATTTATTATTACATGATTGTATTAGTCCTGATGATTATATTCAATGCCATGGCGGTACCGTGGCTTCAGTCAAAGGCTGTGACAGAGGTCCCCTACAGTACCTTTTTAGAGATGGTGGATCAGGGCAAGATTCAGGCAGTAGCTAAAACGGAAACGGAGATTCAGTTTAAATCTGATACAGGAAAGAAGGACTGGGAAGGAAAACCGGTCTACGCTGTTTACAAGACGGGTATCTGGCCGGATGAGACTTTGACACAACGGCTGATTTCCCATAATGTTGAGTTTGAAAAAACCATTGTACAGCAGATGTCGCCCTTAATTTCCATTCTCTTAACCTGGATTGTTCCCATTTTGATTTTTGTATTTCTGGGTAACTTTTTATCCGGTCAGATGCAGAAGAAGATGGGTGGAAATACCATGTCATTTGGTAAGTCCAATCCAAAGATTTATGCAGAGTCTGAAACAGGAAAGAATTTCACTGATGTAGCGGGACAGGAAGAAGCGAAGGACGCATTAAAGGAGATTGTGGATTTCCTTCATAATCCAGGTAAATATGCTTCCATTGGAGCCTCACTTCCAAAAGGAGCCCTGCTTGTGGGACCTCCCGGAACTGGTAAGACCCTTCTTGCAAAAGCGGTGGCGGGAGAAGCCCATGTGCCGTTTTTCTCTATATCCGGTTCTGAGTTCGTGGAGATGTTTGTAGGTATGGGTGCTGCGAAAGTCAGGGATTTATTTAAACAGGCCAATGAAAAGGCACCCTGTATCGTATTTATTGATGAGATTGATACCATTGGAAAGAAGCGTGACGGTGGTGGATTTTCTGGCAACGATGAGAGAGAACAGACCTTAAATCAGCTTCTGGCTGAGATGGATGGATTTGACGGTAAAAAAGGAGTTGTGATTCTGGCAGCTACAAACCGCCCGGATTCCTTAGACAAAGCACTGTTACGTCCCGGTCGTTTTGACCGCCGGATTCCGGTTGAATTGCCGGATTTAAATGGCAGGGAAGCCATATTAAAGGTACATGGAAAAAATGTAAAGCTGTCTGATGATGTGGATTTTCACGGGATTGCACTTGCAACCTCAGGCGCTAGCGGAGCCGAACTGGCCAATATGATTAATGAGGCTGCATTAAGAGCCGTGCGTATGGGAAGAAAAACAGTGACTCAGATTGATTTAGAAGAAAGTGTGGAAGTGGTGATTGCCGGATATCAGAAAAAGGATGCCTCCGTCAATGTGGAAGAAAAGAAGATTATAGCTTACCACGAAGTAGGGCATGCCCTGGTTGCCGCGTCCCAGACCCACTCTGCACCTGTTCATAAGATTACCATTATTCCCAGAACTTCAGGGGCTCTTGGATATACCATGCAGGTTGATGAAGAAGAACGCCATTTGCTTACGAAGGAAGCTGCGCTTAATAAAATTGCTACATTTACCGGAGGAAGGGCAGCTGAGGAACTGATTTTCCAGACAGTTACAAGCGGTGCATCCAACGACATTGAACAGGCCACAAGAATAGCCAGGGCAATGGTTACCCGTTACGGTATGACCGATGAATTTGATATGGTGGCACTTGAGACAGTAACTAACCAGTATCTTGGCGGTGACACATCTCTTGCCTGTTCCCCAGATACTGCAAAGCGGATTGATGAAGCGGTGATTGGAATTGTGCGGCAGCAGCACCAGAAGGCTTATGAGATACTAAAAAGCAATCTGAACAAGCTTCATGAAATAGCTGAATATCTGTTGGAACGAGAAACCATTACCGGAGAGGAGTTTATGGAGATATTTAAAAGAGAAGCTGTAAAAAGCTTATGAATCCAGGATTGATCGGATAGAATAGAAACAGAGGGAGCGTTGCAGTTTTGCAACACTCCCTTATTTTAATCCTTTTAATACAGACAAGCTATAATCAGGGCCTGATTAGGGAATACATTTTCATGTCAATAATCTGCCCGTTTTTAACAGCATTGCTTCTAAGCACGCCTTCACACATAAATCCGGTTTTTTCGAGAATCCGGCAGGATGCAGTATTGTAGGCAAAGGGCTCTGCAAAAATCCGTATTATATCGGTATGTTCAAAAATGTATTTACAGGTTTGCTTAATCGCGCTGGTTCCAACTCCTCGTCCCCAAAAACTCTCTGCAATATAATAGCCCAGTTCGGCAGTATGACTGTGGATATTATCTTTGCGGTACACCCCGATACTTCCAATTGGGATATCATCAACAGTAATTGCAAAGACATAGGTTTTATTTTCATCAGCATGGAGCGTTGCATGAATGAAATCCTCAGCATCTTTTTCCGTGTATGGAAATGGCAGATCTCTTAGATTGTCAAGAATTTTTTTGTTATTCAAAATTGCTGCAAGGGTTGTCGAGTCCTCTGTTTTCCACTTGCGAATACTACATTTCATACCTTTACCCTCCTATAACTATGATTAATAAATTCCTTGTATAGAATACCATCTAACGTATTCACAATCAATATATTCTCTAAATAGTCAGCAGAGGGTATCCTCATAGAATCAATTAAGTCATATCATTTCGAAGTGCATCTATAATATTCTCTTTTTTTATCTTCCCAATGGCGTATAACATAGTAATGAATACGATAAAGAGTACACTAAACGCGCTGATTATCATACTGCTCAAAGGAAATACAAACTTAAAATTATCCGTCCGTTCTGCGATTACAAATCCTTTGTAAATCAGCCAGGATAGGATACCAGCCATTGGAAGTCCCAGTAAAATGGCCCGCATGCCATAAAAAATGCATTCAAATACCATCATTTTATTAAAAGACCGCTCCGACATTCCGATTGAGCGCAGCATAGCCAGTTCCCGCCTGCGCAGCCTGATATTTGTGGATATGGTATTAAACACATTGGCTATGGCTATCAGTGAAATCATAATGACAAAAAAATAGGTGAATACGTCCGTAACAAATGTAAGGCTGTGAAATTGCTCAAGTATTTGATACGCATTGTATAAATGGTATTGAGACGTAATTCCCTCACTCTGTATCATTGTTTCCATTTCCGACACTGACTGTGAAGGAGTCTTCGATTGAAAGTTCATGCCTATGGTTACAGGTATATCTTTCATTATAAATTTGTCTTTAAGTGAATAGGGTGCGATTACCATAAAAGCACAGAAGTCTTTGTGAGGCTGAGATGACTGTTTTGGTGGTGGATCAATGGGGTAAGTATCAACAAATGTAGTGTCTATGTCCAGATTCTGTTCTGCTTTTTGGTCACCTTCTGTGCCGGGGGTAATCGGTAGGATCATAGAAGGGTTAGCAAACAGATCAAACACTTCATCCGGTTGGTTTGTTCTGACATTCCGCTGTTTTGCAATGGCGATCATTTTCCCGTTTGATCCGGTATATTCTTCTTCGGATAAGCCTGATTGGTGAATAAAATCCAAATAATCACTATCAGCGATAAACTGAAGATCCAATGGAATATGAACCATTTCCTCCAAATTGGTATAACCTTTATATTGACGGTACTGATCCGAAAGATCACCAGCTCTGACGGTGCATGAGTAAGGGCAGATGACCTGATATGTGCTTTCATAAATACCGTCTGCGGCCTTTAGTTTGTTGTAAAGAGGAAGCATTTCGCTGTCGTTCATGTCCTGAACGTCAAACAGAATGTCATAGTCAATATCCACCATAAACTGCTGCAAAAGACGTTTCAGAGTTAATCCAAAGGCATTACCTGATACGAATAGTACGACGCTTAGAACAAGAGAAAGCACAATGCTGCGATAACGTTTTTTGTTTCTCTTGAAATTTTTCAGAGCCAGAGTACCCTCCAGTCCGTAAATGCGACGGGATAGTTTTGATATTTTCAAATCTTCTGAATGGATTTTCACTTCATTAGTCTGAAGAATATTCTCCATTACAGAAATGCCTGCCGCTTTTCTGGCTGGAATATAGGCTGAAATCAAAATGGTGACCAAACTGACAGCAGCAGAGGCAGCTATTGAAGCAGCAGATACCCATAAGGTTAAAGGTACGGTGCTGTAAAGAATATTTTTAAATCTCCCTGCAACAATGGGAAGGATCAAACCAATACTGCCGATACCTGCCAGAATACCGATGGGAATACCGATGGCACCAATGCAAAGCCCTTCAAACAGAACCGAATTTTGAAGCTGTTTTCCGGTCGCCCCTACTGAAGCAAAAATCCCAAACTGGCGCGTACGTTCATTCAGGGAAATGTTAAACGAGTTATAGATAAGAAGAACCGATCCAGTCATGATAATAGCCACCAGAATTCCTCCGACTGTATATAGAAGTGTGTTGATCAGTCGGTTTTCCGATATGCCCATGAAACGAAGAATATAATCATTTAATAAGTAATCTTGTTTACCAGCATTGTCGTTTACATAGGCTTTCACCCGGCGTGGTTTTTTCAATGTGACAAACAGGCTGAATCTGTCTGTGTTCTCTTTGCCGTCTGCTTTCGTTATCATGGTGTATCCGGGAGCGGAATGCTCTTCAAACCCTGGGCGTTGGCAGATTCCCACAACCCGATAGGTTTTCTTTGATCTGGGCACCAGGGTTTCACCCGCAGTTCCTGAATGATAGGGAATGTGCTGACTGAGATTCCTGCTTCCATCAAAGCGGTCTCCGATTTCAAGGGAAATCGTATCACCAACCCGAAACCGAACCCCTCCTTTTTCTGCTACGTGTGCGGGGACGAGGACCTCCCCGCTGTTTTCGGGAAGCCTGCCGGAGATCAGGTTTATAGGTAACGTATGAAATGCCTGGTCAGTGAATCCTGCAATAAAAAGATAGGGCTTTTCCGGACTCTTTGCTCCTTTAAGCAAAGCGTAACCCATATTTTCCACTGTTGCTATGCCGCTGATTTCTTTATCGTCAGCCCGTTCCTGGATAAAAGAAGAATCTACATCCAAAAATTCCACATGCCAGTTTCCGTATTTTACAATGGAACCTCTTATGAGGAAATGGAGCAGAGAAGTGCCAAAGGCGGCGACTCCCGTAATCATGGCAGTGGATAAAACAACTCCGATAATCGTAACAATCGTTCTGGTGCGGTTCTTTTTCATGCTTTGCAGAGTGGCTTTATTTAATATATTCATGGTTGCACCACCCTTTGATCCCGTGTTACCTTGCCATCAGAGATACCGATGATCCGGTCTGCCTGCAATGCAATAGTTTCGTCATGTGTGACAAGTATCAATGTCTGCCCATACTTTTTATTGCTTTCTTTCAGCAGTTTTATGATTTCATGCCCATTGCGGCTGTCCAGACTGCCGGTGGGTTCGTCGGCAAGCATGACAGCTGGGGCATTCATCAGGGCGCGTCCGATGGAGACCCGCTGCTGCTGCCCGCCGGACAGCTGATTGGGCAAGTGGTTTTTGCGGTCCCATAGTCCAAGCATATGAAGAAGGTCATCGAGCCGCTCCTCATTGACAGACCGTTTATCCATCAGGACAGGCAGTGTAATGTTCTCCACCACATTCAGAGTAGGAATGAGGTTATGAAACTGATAAATCAGACCTACCTGCCGCCTGCGGAAGATGGCCAGTTTTTCATTGTTCTGGGCGTATACATCCTGCCCATCTAAATATACCTTACCGCTTGTGGGAACATCCACACCCCCTATGATATGAAGCAATGTGGATTTACCGGAACCGGAGGAGCCGATAATTGCCGTAAATCCCCCTTTTTCAATTGTAAGAGAAACATGATCCAGTGCTGTAACCTGACTGTCACCTTTCCCGTAAACCTTGCATAGATTTTCAATTTTTAAGAACTCCATTCTGTGAGTCTCCTTTCCTATGGCTTACCCATAGAATAGAACTTTCTGCTTACATCCCGGTGACTTTTTGGTGAGAGATTCGTCACTTTGGAAAGCGTATGGTGAAAACAGCGCCTCCCTGGAGATGGTTTTTAGCGGTAATGGTTCCTCCGTGTCCGGTTATAATCATCTGGCAGAGAGAAAGGCCGATCCCGTATCCGCCGGTGCTCTGGTTTTTTCCCTGATAAAACCGATCAAAAATGCAAGGTAAATCTTCTTCTTTAAAACCGTTCCCGCTGTCATGGATTACAATCTCGGTAAAGAGCGGAGTGTCTGTACCGTTAATCTCAAGTTTTCCAGTTTTGCCAGTACTTTCTAAACAATTTTTCAAGATGTTTTGCAGCGCTTGCAAAAGCCAGTTAAAATCCCCATAGATAATGAGCCCGCCTGTTGCATTGATCTGCAAATCAATCTGATGCAGTTCCATTTGAATGAGAAAAGGGTGTACTGCAGCATGGATTAAAGAGTTTACGTCGATAGGATCACGGTGAAATACTATGATACCGGCATCTAAACGGGATAATTTTAACAGGGTGGTAATGAGCCAGTCCATCCGTACAAGCAATTCTTCCATTTCACGAAGCAGCAGCTTTCTCTGATCTTCACCTGGATTATTTTCAAGCAATGACAGAATGAGATTGATAGATGTAAGAGGGGTTTTCAGCTGGTGTGCAATATCTGCCAGTGAATCTGCGAGATGTTTCTTTTCTTTTTTTAAAGCTTCATTCTGTTCCCGGATGCGCAGCGTCATTTTGCCTATTTCACTGTGCAGTATGGAAAGTTCCCCTTCATCCAATTCTCCAATGTAGAGATGATCCGCATTATGAAGTATCAGGTCGATCTCATTGGAAATGCGGGCAATATTTTTGTATCTGGCTTTTGTAAATGCAAAAAATACAGTACCAAAGGCAGCAGAAGAAAAGACTGCAAGAACTCCTGCCCCAGTACTGATCACAAATCCCAGAATCACTGTAATGCCCGCCATGACAGAGAACAGTATGGCAAATTGCCGAAACTCCTTATTCCGAAGCATTGCCGCCCCCCAATCGATACCCTGTCCCACGGACAGTCATAATAATCTGTGGGTTAGCCGGATCGTCCCCGATCTTCAGCCGCAATCGTTTGATGTATACAGTCAGCGTATTATCATTGACATACTCCCCCGCAGCGTCCCACAATTCGTCTAACAGCATACCCCTTGTAATGATATTTTTTGGATTGTTTAAAAACACCAGTAGCAGACGGTATTCCAAAGCAGACAGAAAAATTTCCATGCCGTTTTTTCTTACAATACCACTGGCTGTATCCACATGCAGTCCTCCAATCTCAAACTCAGATCCGGTACGCCCGCTTTTACGCAGGGCAGTTCTGATCCGTGCGATTAATTCACGGGGGCGAAACGGTTTTGTGATATAGTCATCTGCACCGATATTGAGCCCGGTAACCACACTGGCTTCATCCTGGCAGGCTGTCAGAAAGATTACGGGTATATGAAGGGTTTCCCTGATTTGTGTACATACAATAAATCCATTTCCATCAGGCAGTGAAATATCAATGAGCGCCAGTTCAAATTTATTCTGGCCAAGTGCGGCAAGAGCCTCACCCTGGGTAGAAGCATGGGTGACTGTAAATCCTTCCGAACTCAGCAAAAGGATTAGGTTTTTAGCGATTGCCTTATCGTCTTCCACTAAAAATATACCCGGCATTCGTCTATCCTCCGATTTTTTATTTCGACACTATCACGCCCTATTATATTTCTTTTGACTGGCAGTTACAAGCCGAAGTATAATTTATAAATAAAAAAATGAACCGATCCGGGTCATCAGGACTCTAAGTATATAGATGCATCTAAAAAAGGAAAGGAAACAGGTTATGAACGAAGAAAAGAAGGCTTTGGTGGAACTCATGCTTGGCGGAAGCGAAGCCGCATTTGACGAGTTATACCGTTCCTCTTCCAAAAAGCTGTACCGTATGGCATATTTTATCACTGGAAACCGGTCTGACAGTGAGGACATCCTGCAGGAGACCTTTGTAAAATGCTTTCTTTACAGAGACAAATTACGAGAACCGGAGCGATTTGAATCCTGGCTCTATCAGATTCTGGTGAGAACTGCCTGGCGGGTGGAAAAGAGGAAGAAAAGCAGGTCCGAACTCTCGTTTGAAGGGATTCTGGACCAGGAGGAAGATCACGTAAGAGCGGATTGGATTGAGGAAGATGAAAGGGGGAAAGGTCCCCTGGTAACGGTTTTAGAGGCTGAAACAGCTGGGCAGATCCGTGAAGCCCTTAGAAAACTTGATGTCAAATACCGTACCGTGATTCTGTTATATTATTACAATGAGCTAAGTACGAAAGAAATTGCCAGGGTGACAAAAACCATGGAGGGCACAGTGAAATCACGCCTGTTCAAGGCAAGAAAGCTCTTGAAGGGAATTCTGGAAGCGGAAGACATCCTGGAAAGGGAAAAGGAAAGGGGGATTTGCCATGGCTAGAACCTCAGAAGAACAATTAAAACGCTTCATAAATACAGAACTGGATTCCATAACACCGGATATGGACGAAGAACTGCGGCTTTTGGAAATCCATAAAAAATTAAATAAAAGGAGTAATTGCATGAAGTTTAAAAAAAATAAATTGGCGGCAGCATTTACGGCAATGGTTATTATTACAGTATTGGGATCGGTTACTGCAGTTGCAGCCGGTAAAATCACAAGCTTAGTCAGTGGAACTGATAAAAATGTAAATACCATAACGGAATTACGGGAAGTATCAAAAGATAAGATGCAAGCATCTCCAAAGTTTCCCGATAAATTCTCAAATGGTATGGCGTTTGTGAAAGGTAATATTTCTAAAGTAAAAGGTATGGATGAAGATAATAATCAGGTCATTACCTATTCAGAAGCATATGCTGATTATGGTAATAATCCACAGGTAGTTCTGTCCAGCCAGGTGCACCAGGATGCAATTTCCTCAGAAAATGAGCCTGGCCAGAAAGAGGTTTATCAGGGCATTGAATTAAAATCCGCTGAAATGCCGTATGTCTTCCTGCCGGAGGGACAAGAGCCTTCTGAGGAAGATAAGAAGCTTCAGGAAGAAGGAAAAATGATGATCAGCTATGGATCCGATCAGGAGGAACGCAAGCTGCTCAAATCAGTAAACTGGTCAGAGAATGGAATTGATTATACGCTGTTTACATTTGAAAATGTTGAATTGAATTCCATGACCTCCATGGCAAAGGAAGTCATAGATATGAAATAGTTATTTTTTCTTTAAAACCTCCGCATACATCCAGCCATTGTATTTAAACAAAGACTGATCCTTCAGGATAGACATCTGTTTTCGCCAGTCTCTGGGAGTCTCTCCCATGATGGCAAGAAAATGCCGGTTAAAGCTGGAGATGGAGTGAAACCCCACCCGCTCAGAAATGGTTAAAACGGATTCCTCTGTCATGCGGAGTAAATCCGAAGCTTTTCTGATGCGGGTGGAATTTAAATATTCTAAGGGCCGATTTCCCATAATCGAAGAGAACAGCCTTCTAAAATGAGCAGGGCTTAAGCTGCATAAGTCAGCAAGCTGCTCCATAGGAAAGTCTTCCATATAATGATACCGGATAAAATCCAGAGCCGGAGCAATGACCAGCGCATTTTCAGGCGTCTGGTCTTTTTTCTTATGGTTTAAGGATGCAGCTCTCATAAGATTGGTTGCCAGTGCCAGAAACAGCCCGCGGACTGCAACCTCAAAACCCGGTTCCTGTTTTTTCATCTCTTCCATTATTTCAGTGACAATGGAATAAATAACCGGATAGTTTGTTTTCCCCATAATCAGGTTTAAATGATGATCCAGAAAGGAGAAGAGTTCTACATTATGAAGATCTGCACCAGAAAAAAATGGATGGAGCAGTTCCCCCATATCCACGAATAAATAAGACCATTTACTATTGGTTCCGGGTGCGCTGAATGTGGTGTGAGGGATGTCACAGGATATGGCAGTGATGTCTCCTGCATAAAAGGAATAAGTGGTATCTTCGAATTTAATCGTTCCGCTGTCCGTCTCACACAGCCCGATCTCCAGGCAATTATGTATATGAAGCCGTCCTGAGGGTACATCAGAGATGCGCCAATGATCCCCAGTCAGTAGAAGCACAGGAAAATGAGCCGGTAAATCATAATCCCTGAATTCAATAACAGTCTTTCTCTTTTTAGACATTTATTCCTGATACCTCCTTCTTTTGCTCCTATAATTATACATGATATCTAATTCTTATTTCAATCAATAATCTTTAAATAATTACCCGATGTAATAAGAAATAAGACCTTAACCCATTAAAATATGAAAGAATTCCCTGAAGATAGTGAAATAAGGCCATGACTCTTTTTAACCCGTACTAATAAATGATTGAAAATGCATAGTTTACAGATTGATTTGATTGGAAACAAAATTGTGCATTTTTTATAATGTAGTTATGGAAAATTACGGAGATGGGGGGATATTATGGTGAAATCTGAAATAGAGGCGGGCTTCAGTTTCAATAAGCAGAAAAAAAAGAATCGGTATCTTCGGTATTTGCAGCGGGACTGGCAGCTATATGTGCTCATGGTTCTGCCAATGCTTTTTATACTGGTCTTTAAATTCCTGCCATACAGCGGTCTGTCCATTGCTTTTAAGGATTATAAGGTGGCAAAGGGGTATGCCGGAAGTTCCTGGGTGGGATTTTCCATCTTTCATAAGGTATTTGGCAAACGGGATTTTGGTCAGGCATTAACCAATACTTTGATGTTGAATATTCTGGATCTGGTATTTGGTTTTCCCATGCCAATTATTTTAGCTCTTATCCTTAATGAAATCAAAAACAGATACTTTAAAAGTATCATGCAGACACTTTTGTATTTACCTCATTTTTTGTCTTGGGTCATTATTGGAGGAATCGGTTATTCCATGTTCTCCGTCAGCAGCGGCGTGGTGAATGTTCTGATAAAGAATGCCGGTCATAGTCCGGTTCCGTTTCTTCAGGAGAATACCTGGTGGCTGATCAGCTACGTGCTCATTGGTGTGTGGCAGTCCATGGGCTGGGGAACCATTATTTATCTGGCCGCCATCACCGGCGTGAATTCCGAGCTTTATGAAGCGGCAAGAGTGGATGGTGCCGGAAGGTTAAAACAGTGTATTCACGTGACACTTCCCTGCATACGAAGCACCATTGTAACACTGCTGATTATGAATCTTGGAAAGCTGATGGGGGGATCCTTTGAACGGGTATTTGCCCTGGCCAATGCAAAGGCGACACAATATACCACCACAATTCCGGTTTTGGTGTACCGGTGGGGAATTGAAAGCGGAAAATTCAGCGAAGCAACTGCACTGGGGCTTTTTCAGTCCGTAATTGGTCTGACCCTTGTGGTTGCGGCTGATTTAATAGCCAAACGGCTGGGTGAAGATGGTCTGATATAAGGAGGGGAAAAGATGAATCAATCTCAATATAAAAAGCCTAAGACATGGACCAGGACAAGAAGAAAGGATTTAGTCATTGATGTATTTTTTCATATCCTGCTCATTGCAATTTCTATGACATGTCTGCTTCCGTTCATCCATATATTTGCAAAGTCCGTCAGCAGAGAAGCATATGTAATTGCAAATAAGATCTTTCTGGTGCCAAAGGGAATCAACTTTGATGCTTACAGAAAAGTTTTACAGGATACATCCATTGTAAGATCTTTATATGTCTCCGTAATCGTAACGGTTTCATTTACTGCAATCGGGACATTTCTTACCATAAGCGCTGCCTATGCTTTAAGCCGGGTTCAGCTAAAGGGCAGAAAAATCATGACATTTTTAATTATGTTCACCATGTATTTTACAGCCGGGACCATACCGGATTATTTACTGATGAACGATCTGCATATGCTGGATACCTGGTGGTGCATGATTTTACCTTTGTCTTTTGCAGCCTATAATTTCCTGATTATGAAAAATAACTTTAAGGCCTCTATACCAGACAGTCTGATCGAGTCAGCCTTAATAGACGGAGCCAGCCATTTTAAAATCTTAAGCTATATTGTGGTGCCGCTTTCCAAACCCATTATAGCGACAATTTCTTTGTTTTACGCGGTAGGACGGTGGAACGCTTATTCCGATGCATTGTTTTATATCAAGCAAAGGGTGGACTTACGCCCGCTGCAGTTAAAACTCTACTATCTGGTGGTTGCTGCCAGTGAATCCTTTAAAGCAGAGGGAGGACTAACGGCAGGTCAGATCACCAATCCGGAGGTCTTAAAGGCTTCCTGCATTATTTTTGCAACATTGCCTATTATCTGTATCTACCCCTTTATACAAAAATATTTTGTACAGGGAACCATGATAGGTGCAGTTAAAGGCTGATGATAATGGTAAGAAAGAAAAGGAGGATTTTCATGAGGAAAAGGATGAGTTTAAAAAGGGCTGCGGCATGGGGGACTATTTTTGCAATGACAGCAGGGCTGATGTCCGGATGCAGCGCCAAAAAGGAGGCGTCCGTCACTACCCAGGAGACGAAGAAAGAAGAAACCAGTCAGACGGCGGAAACTGAGACAAAAGCGGAGGGAAAAAGTTACACAGATTATTCCAAGGGCTTTCCTGAAAAAGTAACCATCAAAATCCCTGTGTATGACAGAGGTTTCGAAGGCTGGGATCCCGCAAATAATTATTACACCAACTGGATTCAGAAGGAATTTGGCGATAAATACAACGTGACAGTCCAGTATGTGGCAATCAACAGGCAGAAAGAGATTGCAGATTACATGCAGATGATCGCTGCCGGCAATGCCCCTGATATCATTTTCCATTATGACATGCCTCAGGCGGTAAACTACAATTCCGAGGGAGCCATGCAGGAACTGGACCTTGATGAAATTAAATACTATGCACCCGACTATTATAAGAGTGCAGAAAAAATAATCAGTCAATACGGAAAGCTAGATGGGAAAAATACATTCTTTTTTGCACAGAGAAATCCAATTTATTATAACTGGGTGACTCTGATCCGGCAGGACTGGCTGGATAAAGTAGGAAAACAGAAGCCTGCCACAAGAGAGGAACTTCAGGAGGCAGCCAAAGCGTGGAAGGAAGCCGGGCTTGGCAAGCTGGGAGCCCAGATCGTGAATAAGAGCTATACCTATGAATATCCATTTATCAGCTCTTCACCGGATAAAAAAGAATTGAATCTATATCTGGATCTTAATGTTGCACCTCTTACCTGGAGTGCGACCAAAGCTTACTTAAAGACCATGAATCAGGAATTTAATGATGGTATCCTTGATCCCGAATTTTACTTAAATGCGGATGATGCAGCATGGAAAGCCGACTTTGTCGCTGGAAATGCAGGAACCTATTCCTTCTATATTTCTTCAAACACAGATGTAATAAGCAGTTTAAAAGCAAACGATCCAGGGGCAGAAGTTTCCGTTTTAGATCCTACCGCCCTGTCACCCAAAGACAGCCATCCGTATTATTATAAATATCCTCCATATGGAATGGTAATGGGAATCAACTCTAAAACAGATGAAAAGCAAAGAGCAGCAGTCTGGATGTTTTTAAACTGGATGTCCCAGCCCGAGAATCTCTTCTATTTGCAAAACGGTGTGGAGGGCGCTAATTATACTTTGGATTCCGATAAAATTGCAGTACCTGTCAAGGATTTCAAGGGAGAATCCAAGCTGTCCAACAATAACAACAAGGATTACTGGTGTCTGGTAACTGAGATGACTGACTACGGCGATGAGGCGAAAAATCTGAAAGCCAATACCAGGATGTTAGCTCCGGCTGGATATGAAGATCTGGTGAAACAATCCTATGATTATGCTAAGGAAGTGGAACAGTACGGACTGATCAGTCCGATTTTCACCAAGAGTGTCGCATCAACAGGTGAATATGCGGCAGACTTAACTGCTATGTGGCAGGAATTTTATGTGGATATGATTACTTGCAAACCAGAGGAACTGGATGCAAAGTATGATGCATATTGTAAAGAATATTTAGACAACGGGTATCAGGAAATTCTGGATGAAAAACAGAAGCTCATTGATTCCGGTGATTTTATCGCTCAATAAGAACATGGGGCTGTTGCGGATCTGGCAGCGGCCCTTTCTTAAAAAGCGGGCGATCAATCATGTACGGGTAAAAGGAGTTATTATGACACATTATGTTTTTTATGAGACAGAGGACAGAAAATCCACCGGAATTTTAGTAGAACCATCCCGGTATTATGAATCCGGCAAAGGGTTTGGTTTTTCTTATTCATGCAGGCTGCCCGAGCTTAATACCGGATTTATTCCTGGCCCAGAGGTTCTAAATGAAATTGAAGTAAAACAGGATCAGAATGGCTGCTATGTTGATACGAAAGCGGCATTTTCCCCTTTATCCTTCCAGGCAGATGTAAAGCAACAGGGAAATTATCTCATGACGATTACCCTATACGCTGAGGAAGAGGAAAAAGAGGTGCTCTTGTTTGTGGGCAGGAGGCAGCTGGTGTGGCGGGGCAGCTTAAAAGCCCAGGAAGAATGGTGTCAATCCTTTCCTGTTACCATTACGGATTTTATACCTAGAGGAGAAACCGGGCGGTTTCGGGATGGGGCTGTAAAAGTGAGTGTAATCAGCCGGTCAGTCCGTTTAAAAAAGCTGGACATAAAAAAATGGAAGGGGAGGACGATCTATCTGGCGGGAGATTCTACTGTGACCGATCAGACTGCCGATTATCCTTACAATCCCGCAGAGAGTTATGGGGGCTGGGGTCAGATGCTACCTGCATTTCTAAACGGCGCTTATGCAGTTTCTAATCATGCCCACTCCGGTCTGACTACAGAAAGCTTCCGGACAGAGGGGCATTATAAGATTCTGATGGAGCATATCAGTGAAGGAGATATCTGCCTGTTTCAGTTTGGCCATAATGACCAGAAACTTGAACATCTGGGTGCAACAGGGGGCTATCGGAATAACCTGATCCGGTATATGGGAGAAATCCGGAAAAAGGGAGCCGTTCCCGTATTCATCACACCCCTTGCCAGAAACAGCTGGCTGGAAAATGGAGAAATTTACGACGACCGATTAAAAGAATATGGGGAAGAGGTTATGCAGCTTTCAAAAAATATGGCAGTACCTGTAGTGGACCTCCATGAAATGAGTATGGAATTTATAAAAGAACATGGTCTTCACCAGTCTGGACCATGGTTTTATCCCTCGGATTATACTCATACCAATGATTACGGTGCGTGGAAAATGGCTGGCTTTGTATGGAAGGGATTGATCAAATCAGGTGTGATATCATCGGGCGAAAAAAAGATTCCTGTATGGGAGCCCCCAAAGGGAGAGGCCCGGTTATCAATAAATAAAGAGGAGAACATTTATGAGTGAGACAGAAAGAGGAAGTTTTACCCTTCCGGGAGAATCCGGCTATGAAGAATTAACCCTGCAGCTTGCAAAACGCTGGGGCGCAGATATGATACGTGATAGTGATGGAACGGTACTTTCCGATGAGTTGATCAACGCAGGATATGGAATTTACTCTACAATCTGCCTGATTCGGGATCACAACCAATGGGCAAACGCTCATTTAAAGCAGCTTCAGCAGACTTTTTTAATGACTGAGCCCAGATCAGCAAGCGCTGTAAACATGGAGATTTCGTTGCTGGAAGATTTTTTCAAAGAACAGTTTCGTATCAATGAAGGCTCTGATTCCATAAAATACTGGCAGGTATATGACCGGACGTCTAACATCGAGTTAAGCAGAGATACCTGGAGCTATGATCCCCTGACCCAGTCAGTAACAATCAGGAATATTGTGCCTTATCATCAATACACCGTGAATTTTCTGGCGTATCGCATATGGGAAGAAATCTCCATGTATAATCATGTGACCAATCACTGGGAGAAAGAACACCTGATGCCTCTGGACCCAAGGCATGAGGAAACAAGAAGCTATTTATACAACTGGCTTAAGACATGGTGTGAGGAACATCCTGCCACAACTGTGGTGCGTTTCACCTCTCTCTTTTACAACTTTGTCTGGATGTGGGGAAGCAGTGAGAGAAAACGGAATCTGTTTAGTGACTGGGGCTCCTATGATTTCACAGTAAGCCCGGCAGCACTGAAAGAATTTGAAGAGGAATATGGTTATGGTCTGGTTTCCGAGGACTTTATTAATCAGGGGAAATTTCACGTAACCCATATGCCGCCGGGTAGACGTCAGCTTGATTATATGGAATTCATTAATCGCTTTGTGGTGGATTATGGTAAACAGCTGGTAGAGCTGGTTCACAGCTATGGAAAGCAGGCCTGCGTCTTTTACGATGACAGCTGGATCGGTTTGGAGCCCTATCACAGCAGGTTTCAAGAGTTTGGTTTTGACGGGCTTATCAAATGTGTATTTTCCGGCTATGAGGCAAGACTCTGTGCGGGCGTACCGGTTAAAACCCACGAGCTAAGGCTTCACCCCTATCTGTTTCCTGTGGGGCTAAACGGAACGCCTACATTTGCTCCGGGAGGCAATCCCACAAAGGATGCCCTTGAATACTGGAACAGAGTCAGACGTGCACTCCTGCGCCAGAAGATTGACCGGATCGGTCTTGGCGGATACCTTCATCTGACTGCCGATTATCCGGATTTTTGCAGCTGTATCGAGAAAATAACAGATGAATTCCGTACCTTTAAGGGATTGCATGAAGCAGGAGAAGTGTATACTCTTCCCATAAAAACAGCTGTTGTCCATGCCTGGGGAAAATTAAGGTCGTGGACTTTATCCGGACATTTCCACGAAACCTATATGCATGATCTCATTCACATAAACGAAGCTTTATCCGGGCTTCCATTGCAGGTAGAGTTTATAAGCTTTGAAGACATTAAAAATGGAGCATTAAATCATGTGGATGTTCTGATCAATGCAGGGGCTTACGGCACTGCCTGGAGTGGAGGGGATGCCTGGAAAGAGGATGAGATAGTGGATGAAACAGCCCGGTTTGTTCACAATGGAGGTGTATTTCTGGGAGTCAATGAACCTTCTGCGGCAGACGGATATCATACTTTTTTTCGCATGTCACAGGTACTTGGAATTGATCAGGATACAGGTGCCAGAGTATGCCATGGGCGCATGGAATATAAGATAGAAACAATTCCCGGACTGATTCCAGAGGGAGCCAGGATCAATGGGAAAAAAGGCTTGTACTTAACGGATCAGGAAACCTCTGTTTTGGCAGAGGAAAATAATGTCCCGTCCATTACGTATCATCCATTTGGAATGGGAGCCGGAATTTACTTAAGCAGCTTTTCATTTAACAATATCAATACAAGAATGTTGTTAAATCTCATCCTTTACAGCAAAAACAGGAATCTGGATCAGAACTATCTGACGGATAATCCAGAGACGGAATGTGCCTGGTATCCGGATTGCCGGACACTTGTAATTGTCAATAACAGTAAGATCCCCCAGACTGCATCTGTTAAAACGGAGTATTCCCTGGTAAAATCTGTACTCGCTCCTTATGAAACCATAATAAAAGTGATGTGACCCAATTGGAACAAAAGTTACAAGAAAATTGGTTAATTGTTATGAAAAATAACAAAAAAACATTACAATTATTGTATAAATATGGTATAATCTGGTTGACATACAGACATGCTGCGGAAGGGGGATTACGCAATGATGTGGAAACGATTAGGAAAGGGGAAAAAAATACGGTTAGGAAACGGAGGTAGATTTACACATCTTTCAACAAGAATTGCATTTATGGCCGGAATTATGCTGGTGGTGGTATTTGGTATGTTAATTGGGGTTACCTCCCGAATGACAAAGCGTGCGATGCAGCAGTCGGCATTTGGGGAACTAAAAACCCTGGCATCAGAAAACGGGAAAGATATCCAGCAGATCTTTGATACGGCAAACCAGGTATCCAACCGGATCACCTATTATCTGGAAAACTCATCGGATAACAGAAAACTAATGCTCAGTCTTAGAATCAAGGCAGGTAATACGGCGGAGCCATTTTATAAAAGCCGCATATCTGACAAAGTAACACTGGATACTAATGGTATGAGAATTGAAGATTACATGATTTCAACCATTCGGTCTTCTGTGATGTATTCTGAGGATATTAAAGGAATCAGCATTTTGTTTGAGCAGTACGGTTTGAGCTCGGCTGCCAGAAGCTACGGAATCTATTCCAGCCAGGATGGAACTGTTACAAGCTGTGGTAATTATGAAGATTACTCATCAAAAGACTATTATCAGAAAGTGCTGGAGGCGGGAGAACGGGTCATTACAGAGCCTTATGAGTCAAATGGTGAGATGATTATTACCATGGCAGTGCCGGTAAGCGTCAATGACAGGATGCTTTGTGTGGTTTCTGTGGACGTGGGACTGGACCGGTTCAGTCAGGTAAAAACAGCCACTTCCTATCCCAGTATGTTTACCTTTATTCTGAATGAAGCCGGAACCATCATATCTGAAAGTACGGGAAAAGGACTTGCCGGAACCAATGTATCTGATTTTGTCACCACACAGTCCTGCAAGGAAGGGATAAAAGCAGGAGTATCATCAGGAGAAGCGTTTCATGTAATTGATGGGGATCGTAAGGGACAAGTATATTATTTTTTTGAGCCAATCCAGTTAAACGGATCCATCTGGTATTCTGTTACAGCGGTAAATGCCGGTGATATGAACCGGGAGGCTGAACGTATGGCTACCCTGATGACAGTCATATCTATGGCAGCCATGATCATAATTTTGTTTATGATTACTGCAGTTATAAAGAAACAGTTAAAGCCTTTACATAAATTATCTGCAGCAGCGGAACAGATTGCAGAGGGAGATTTAAGCGGATTTTCTGGAGTGGAATCAAGAGATGAGATCGGTCAGACAGCGAAGTCTTTTGAGCGGATGTCAACGAATTTAAAAATAATTATCGACCGGATTTCCCTGGCTCTTCATGAGATTTCGGACAATCATCTGGATCTGGATGTGGATATGGGGCTGTCCGGAGATTTCTTCAAACTGGAAGAAGCAGTAAAAAAAATCACGTTAAACTTAAATGCGGTTATGTATGAAGTGAATCAGTCATCCGGTCAGGTAGCTGCAAGTTCGGGTCAGGTAGCAGAGGGGTCCAAGGTTTTGGCAGATGGAGCAGATGCCCAGGAAAAAACCATTGAGCTGCTGTCAGATTCCGTAAATCATGTATCTGGAAATATTAAGAAGCTGGCCGAAAAGGCTTCAGATGTTTCCATGCAGGTTCAGCAGACCGGGACCGAAGTGGTAAACTGTGATATGTCCATGCAGAACTTATCAAAAGCCATGGATGAAATACGTGTTTCTTCCGGAGAAATTGAAAAAATTATTAAAGTTATTGAAGACATTGCTTTCCAGACTAATATTCTGGCATTGAATGCAGCCATCGAAGCTGCCAGAGCGGGAGAATTTGGCAAAGGTTTTGCGGTGGTTGCAGGTGAAGTAAGAAACTTAGCTGCCAAGAGTTCAGAGGCGGCAAAGAATACAACAGACTTAATACAGAGTTCCATATCGGCTGTTGAGAATGGGAACAGTCTTTTGAATGAAACTGCCAACTCTCTGATGAAGGTGTTAGAGGACTCAGCTATGGCAGTGGACGCAGTGGATTCCATTTCTGCAGCTGCAGGGAAAGAAGCCAGGGCAGTAGAAGAGATAACAAAAGAACTGGACCGGATATCGTTAGCAGTCCGCAACAATTCAGCCACAGCAGAGGAAAGTGCTGTTTCCAGCCAGGAACTTTCCAGACAGGCCCAGCTATTGCGTGAATTGGTGGAACGATTCCGGTTAAGGACCGAATAAAGGGGAAACGCAGAGGCGTAATTAACATTAAACTCTGCGTTTTCCTTTTTTTCGACAGAAAACAGCAATTATTGTATTAATCTAATCAAAAATATATTCTGCTTTTATATAAAATATTATATATATAATCTAAATAATTATATACAATATGAAAATAAACAATTAAATTATAAAATATTTATAAATATATTGACAAAACACAGAGCGTAGGCTATAATTATGACATAACAAAGGGAAACCAAAGTTACAAAGAAGAGAAAATCCAATGAAAGGAGGTACAGTCCACCAGAAAGAGCAGATCCGTTTCATTTGAAAGAATGAAACAAAAAGCCCCCTACAATCTACCGATGTGAAAGACCAGTGGAGACGAATCAATTGAATGAAGCACTACATGATTCGTAGTAAAACAAAAGATGGATCCATATGAAACTGGTTGTAGCAACGGAGAGCGTAAAAAAATTTATATAGAGCATGTTTAACAATACATAATTTGTAAGTAAACATGAGATGGAAAAGAGGTATTGACTCCAATGGACGAGATAATATAGAAAGGGATATCGATGATAAAGCAACAATCGGTATCCCTTTCTATCTGTTTAATCGATGATAATTCCCTCTAAATCAAATGGCGGTGTATATTCTTCCCTTGCACTGCTTTTTTCCTGCATAAATCCCTGTACCAGATCCAGTTCAATGGCTTTGTTAAGAACCTTATTATATTCATAAGAGGTGATTCTGCGATTGATTTCCGGATACTGAACACTCTTGTAGAATGGAGTGTACTGGCTCAACAGGCTGATATAATACATTCCTTTTTCCAATTCATCCTTTATCCAGGTAAGCAGAGCGATGGAATCATCTTTTGCTCCCGGAAGAACCATGTGGCGTATGATTACACCCTTTTCCATCAGTTCACCGGTTGGGTCAAACCGGGGAGCCCCGGTCTGGCTGATCATCTGTTTTATGGCTTTTGAAGCTTTCTCAAAATAATCGGCTGCATTGCTATAACGGGCAGAGAGGGCGCTGCTTTTATATTTTAAATCAGGAAGCCATATATCCACATATCCATCCAGTGCTTTAATCACTTCTACTGATTCATATCCCCCGCAGTTGTAGACTACCGGAATGGAAAGCTTTGATTTAACAAGATCAAGTGCTTTCAACACAGACGGAAGGTACTGCGTGGCAGTTACCAGATTGATGTTGTGGGCACCCTCATCCTGAAGTCTTAAAAATATTCTGGAAAGCTGTTCTACTGTCATTTCCCTTCCTAAATGTTCCTGGCTGATGGAGTAATTCTGACAAAAGCAGCAGCGCAGGGTGCAGCCGGAAAAAAAGACGGTTCCGCTTCCCCGGCTTCCGCTGATACAGGGTTCTTCCCAGTGATGGAGGGCAGCGCGGGCTGCCATGAGAGTATCAGTGCAGCCGCAGTATCCAGCGCTTCGCCGGCGGTTAACGTTGCAGTTTCTGGGACACAGACTGCATGAATCATACATATAGTCAAAGTTCATATGATAGGCTCCTGTTGTTGACAAATTAGTAGTGGTACTTTAATATAATAAAAAATATGCCGGAAAAAGGCAATCAAAAACGACAGGAAATACATTATGGAGAATCAGTACAAAAAAAAGGAAGCATTGAAATATGCCTTCCCCAAAACATTGCCCGTTATGGCGGGGTATCTGGTATTAGGCGCAGCCTTTGGAATATTAATGAGAGTAAATGGCTTTGGCATTTTCTGGGCACTCCTGTGGAGTGTATTTGTATATGCCGGGAGTCTGCAGTATCTTGGAATTACATTTTTTACAGCAGTGGTAAATCCCTGGTATGCTTTATTGATGTCTGTGATGTTGAACGCCAGACATTTATTTTATGGGCTATCCATGGTAGATCAGTTAAAAGATGCTGGCAGGTTCAGGCCCTATCTCATATTTTCCATGACAGATGAAACCTTTTCAGTTCTTTGCAGTGAACAGGTGCCAGACCATCTTTCCAGACACTGGGTTTATTTTTTTATTGCGTCACTGGACCAGCTGTACTGGGTTTTTGGAACGCTTGCGGGCGCCATAGCAGGAACCATGATCCGGTTTGACACTGCTGGTATGGATTTTGCCCTGACTGCCCTGTTCACGGTGATTTTTATCGATCAATGGAAATCCTGTAAGGATCATGGGCCGGCATGTATCGGGATTATTTCTTCTGTTTTGTGCGTGATGCTTTTTGGCAGGGATGTTTTTATTGTACCTGCCATGGTGGTGATTATCTCTGTTATTACCATTGGTTATTGGAAGAGTAAGAATAGGAGGAACGAAATTGAACTATAATTTAATCAGTTATGCACTAATTACGCTGGCTATGATTCTGGCAACGGTGCTCACCCGGTTTCTGCCTTTTCTTTTTTTCCCTGCAGGAAAGAAAACACCAAAATATGTGATTTACCTGGGCAATACACTTCCCTATGCTACCATAGGTTTATTAGTGGTTTACTGCTTAAGAGGAGTTTCTTTTACGGCTCATCCTTATGGTCTTCCTGAGATACTTTCCATCGCAGTCATAGCTGTACTGCATATATGGAAAGGAAATTCTCTTTTGAGTATTGGCGGTGGCACGGCTCTTTATATGGTATTAATTCAAACTTTTTTTAAATAGCCGGGGAGCATGGAGGCTGAAAAAAGATATCTGATTCCTTTTCTTTGTGAAAAATGGAGTAAGATATCTTTTTTTGTTAAGATTATAGACTGTTGTCTATTAAAAGATCAATAAAATCCCATTGTCAATTTATGGATACGTTGACAAATAGTTACAAAATATCGTATAATGAAAAAAACCATTTATGAAATGTCATGGTTCACATTTACCAAAGATGAGACAAGGAGCATAAGACTATGAAAACACCGGGGGATAAGAAGTGGAATCGGAAGACCCAAAAGGCAAAAGGAATGGGGTTGGGTAAGAAAAAGAATGGCGGAGCATCAATCAAGGCAAAATTATCTGTGAAATCATTGAAGATGAAGATGCTGATGTTTATTATTGCAATTATTCTTGGTCTTTCTGTAACCAACATGATTGTCAGTATTACGGTAAGTTTTGGTGGTATTACAGATGTTGTAAAGAGTGATTTGGAAGCAACAGGAAAGCTGGTAAATAATCTGATCGTTCAGAATTTAGACCAGATGAAGGTCAGTATCGAAGCCAGTGCTCAGGGAGGAAGCTTAAAGTCAATTAACTCCAGAGTGGTTACAGAGTACTTAAGTAACCAGTGTACCCTTTATGGTTATAAGGATCTGGAAGTAATCAGTAAGGAAGGCGTAGTAACCCGCAGTGCCAGCGGGGAGCACATCGGAGACAGCTTCGCAGGTATGGATTACATAACAAAAGCATTAAACGGACAGACCACGATTTCAACGACGGAATACGACAGCAACAATGCGCTTGTAATCCGGGTGGCTACCCCTTATGATTTTGGAATTCTTGTAGGTACCTATGACGGAAGTGTGTTAAGCAATCTGATTAAAGACTTTAAAATTGGTAAAACAGGAAATGCATTTCTTTTAGACAGTACCGGAACTTTAATCGGCGGCAATAATGCGGATCTTGTTCAGGAACGAAGCAACATGATTGAAAAAGCGAAAACGGATTCATCCTATGCATCTATCGGTAAGATGTTTCAGAAGATCACATCCGGCGGCACTGATATTGGGAAATATGAGTATAAAGGTGTAAGCAGATTCTGCTACTACAGCCCCATAAGCGGCAGCGATGGCTGGTCACTTGGAGTTGTGGCTCCGATTCATGAAACCACTACCTCAATTTACAATGTAGTGTTAGGTATGGGTATCCTTCTGGTTTTATCAATTGTTGCAGGCTGTTTCCTGGCTTTCTGGTTTGCAGGTTCCATTGCAAGTCCCATATCAGCAATTGCAGACAGAATGAAGCTTTTATCCAATGGAGATTTAACCAGCGATGTTCCAGTTATAAAACGAAAAGACGAGATCGGGCAGCTTGCTGAGGAAATCGGCAATTATGTTACCAGTGTCAGAGTGTATAACAATACGATTGCTGCATCTATGGACAAGATTGCTTCCGGTGATTTCCGCCGTTCCCAGGATATGAACTTTAATGGCGATTATGTTGTGATTCAGGAAGCCATAATGAAGGCGGAAGATATGCTTTCTAATACTATGCAGACCATCAATATGTCTGCAGATGAGGTTGCAAAGGGTAGTGCCCAGGTATCTCAGGGTGCACAGAATTTAAGCCAGGGTGCAGTGGAGCAGGCTGCTTCCGTAGAGGAGTTATCTTCTTCCGTTAATGAGATATCAAACAGCCTTTTAAATACGGCTAAGACAGTAGAAGGTATTAATAGCCAGGCAGGACAGGTTGGTAAGGCCATGGAAGACGGCAACGCACAGATGCAGGTGATGATGCAGTCCATGGAACAGATCACCAAGAAATCCAAGGAGATTGAAAAAGTCAATAAGCTGATTGAAGATATTGCTTTCCAGACTAACATTCTTGCATTGAACGCTGCTGTTGAGGCGGCAAGAGCAGGAGAAGCAGGAAAAGGGTTCGCTGTGGTAGCTGATGAAGTACGTAACCTGGCAGGTAAAAGTGCCAATGCTGCAAAAGACACTTCAAGTCTGGTAGCAGATACCATTACAGCAGTTGAAAAGGGAACAGGAGTTGCTTCTTCAACAGGAGTGACCTTAAACGGCATTCTGATGGAGACAAGAAATATGGTAACAGCCATTGAAAAGTCTGCCAACGAACTGCAGGAGCAGAGTGATAAAGTAACTCAGGTAACGGTAGGAATTGAACAGATTTCTTCCGTTGTACAGAGTAACTCCGCCACAGCAGAAGAAAGTGCTGCAGCCAGTGAGGAGCTTTCCGGTCAGGCAGAGAATTTACGGGAGTTAATGAGTAAATTCCGTCTTCACTAATGAATAACAAATAATTCCATAAAACCGCAAAGGTACGTCGTGTCTGAACTACGTATCTTTGCGGTTTCGTTTTTGCTGCCAGCTGTTAGAAAAACGGCAGGTGCACAAACCGTCCAAATCTGCTATAATGATGAAAGCGGAAAACTTTTAGAGGTATTTTGACAGTGTGAAGGGGGAAATTCGGTGAAAGTGGGACGGTGGGGATCAAAAAAGCTGCATGAGAAGTGGCTTTCTTTTACGTTAAAGCAGAAGATTAAGACAATCGCAGCCATGGTTATTCTGATCGTGGCACTTTCCATTATATTTAATATTGTAATACTTGATTTTGCGCTAAATGGTTTTAATCAGATTCTTGAGGATAATTCCAGGTGCCATGATTATCAGGCAGCTATGGAGGAGGAAACAAGGGCATTTAAAGATTATGTAAAGGACCGTTCAGACGAGAGCAGAGTATTATTTGAAACAGCCTGTGCCCGGACAGAACACAGTGTTTCAGAACTGCCTTTTGATTATGAACGGGTGGGGGCAGAGCGATATTCCGTAACCTGGTCCATCCGGAATGGTTATGAAAATTACAGTAAGTGGAGGGATTTGTTCCTTTTGGGGAAGGACGAAAACGGTTTTTCCATAACCCAGTATATTAATGAGCTGTATCGGATCTATCGAATGCAGGATTATCTTTCGGACTACGGCAAACGTCTGGTACAGAGTACACTGAGAGAAGGCTCCGATGCCTATCATACGAAAGTACCGATTTTATACCGGTTTCCGGTCATAATTTTAGTACTTGCAGTGTTAAGCATCAGCGGAACCTTTTATGTAAGTCGCATGATGCACCGTGATATGGTGGTTCCCGTGGTACGCCTGGCGTGTATTTCCAGAAAAATTGCGGGAAATGATTTCAGCAATGAGGATGTGGAAATTGAGAATCAGGATGAAATTGGAGAACTGGTCCGTGCTTTTAATAAGATGAAACACTCCACCAACCAGTATATTACCACATTAAAAGAGAAAAATGAAATGGCAGATCTTCTTCACAAGGAAGAGATTGAGAAAATGGAGATCGAAAAAAGACTGGATGCAACCAAACTTGAGCTGTTAAAAAATCAGATTAATCCCCATTTTCTGTTTAATACCTTGAACATGATTTCCTGTATGGCAAAGCTGGAGGATGCAGGGACAACGGAGCGTATGATTGAATGCCTGGGTAATTTATTCCGGTATAACTTAAAAACGCCGGAATCGGAGGTGCTCTTAAAAAAGGAGCTTCAGGTAGTGAGTGACTATATGTATTTACAGCAGATGCGGTTTGGAACCAGGCTTCATTACGATATCCAGTGTCTGGTGGACAGCAGCCGCATCATGATTCCCACCTTTACGCTTCAGCCCCTTGTTGAGAATGCAGTGGTACACGGTATTTCAAAAAAGGAAGAGGGAGGAAATATTAGAATCCGGATCTGGGAAAGAAATCAGAAAATTACGATATCCGTTGCAGATACCGGGGTGGGAATGAGTGAGGAGAGTTTAGGAGAATTAAGAGAAGCCCTGGCCAATCATTCCACCGCAAGAGTGGGAATTGGAGCGGGCAACATTTACCAGAGAATTCATCGTATGTACGATGGAGGCGATTTTCAGATATACAGCAGACAGGGACATGGAACGGCAGTCCTGCTTACCATACCAGTCAGACTGTGACAGAGGGAGCTTATATGTATCGGGTACTGATTGCAGATGATGAATTAATAGAAAGAAAGGTGCTTTATAAAACCCTGACAAGAGAGCTGAGAGACCAGTGTACAATCTGGCAGGCGGCAAATGGAAGAGAGGCACTGGAATTATTTGATGAGCATGACATCCAGATTGCGGTGCTGGATATTGAAATGCCGGGAATCAACGGCATAGAGGCGGCACAAGAGATGCGGCGGCGAAAAAGTTCGTGCAGTATTATTTTTCTGACCGCTTTTGATGATTTTTCTTATGCCAAGAAGGCTATTGGAATCCGGGTTCTTGACTATTTATTAAAGCCCTGCAAGGAAGAGGAATTAATTGGTGTGCTGGATGAAGCCATGCGTCTGGCTGACAAGGCTCTGCTGGAAGAAAAGGGTGAGGAAGTGCAGGCATTAATGGAGCCTGTATTCAAACCCTCTTCTGAATTGAACACAGGTGACGGCCAGATAAGGCTTCATAAAGTAGCAGAGGCCATACGGCAATACATGGAGGAAAACTATGTCCGGGACTTATCGATGCAGGATGTGGCAAGGGTGATGAATTATTCAGAAGCATATTTTTGTAAACTGTTTAAACAGTGTTTTGATAAAAACTTTACAACATATCTCACGGAATGCAGAGTGGAAGCTGCAAAAAAACTTTTGACAGAGCCGATGGTCAATGTAAAGGATATCGGAGAAGCTGTAGGATATAATGATTCCAATTACTTTGCAAAGGTATTTAAGAGGGTTACCGGTATCAGCCCGACAGAATACCGTATGAGCATATTCAACAGAAAATAGGGGCGAATATTGTTGAATATATAAAATTTTAACCGTTTCCTTGCGAAAAGCTGCTGGATATAATAAAATATGTTAATAGGATGTTAAGAAGAGACAGAATTCTATTATGACAGCGTTAAGGAAGGACGGGGTTTATGAGAAGGGAACTACCAGGTGTATTGCTGGGTGTTGTTGTGGCAGTAGTTCTTTCTGGCTGCATAGGACCGGAACAGCCAGTTACGAATGGGGATTTAGATATGAATCAGGGTACACCAGCAGTGGATGCACCGGGAAAAGGAATGTGGGAAACCCCTGAATACGTATTTACTTATGCGGAAAACCAGGCAGAAGACTATCCGACAACCCAGGGAGCATATAAATTTGCAGAACTGATCAGCCAGAAAACCAATGGAAGGATTTTAATCAATGTACAGGCAGGCGGGGTATTGGGAGATGAAAAGTCAGTATGTGAGCAGCTGCAGTTTGGTGGCATTGACTTTATGAGAATGTCCTTGTCTCCACTGGCAGAGTTTGTACCAAAGCTGAACGTACTGCAGCTTCCCTATCTTTACCGGGATGCGGACCACATGTGGCAGGTGCTTGACGGAGCCATTGGAACGGATTTCATGAATTCCTTTGAAGGTTCCAATCTTGTGCCTTTGTCCTGGTATGATGCCGGTGCCAGAAATTTTTATAATTCCGTCCGTCCCATCAGGAAGCTGGAAGATATGAAAGGGCTTAAAATCCGTGTTCAGGAATCAGAGATGATGATTGGGATGGTGGAAGCACTGGGAGCAAGTCCTGCACCGATGTCTTATGCGGAAGTTTATTCCGCCCTGCAGACCGGAGTAATTAACGGTGCGGAAAACAACTGGCCTTCCTATGAATCCACCAGTCATTATGAAGTGGCAAAGTATTACACCATTGACGAACATAACCGTGTACCAGAACTTCAGCTTTGTTCCCAGCCAACCTGGGACAAACTTTCCATGGAGGATCAGGAGATAATCAAAGAGTGTGCACTGGAATCAGCAGAATATGAAAGAAGGCTGTGGTCAGAACGTGAAAAAAAATCAGAGGAAAAGGTACGCCAGGCAGGGTGTCAGATTATAGAGCTTTCGCCGGGCGAGAAGCAGAAATTTCAGGATGCAGTAAAGCCTATGTATGAGAAGTACTGCAGTGATTATATGGATCTTGTGGATGCAATTATAGATACTGGAAAATAAGAATGACCCAGCCGGATGTCTTTTGGATAACCGGCTGGGTTTTCCTTTTGGGAATCACTGCTTCTTATCTTTCACCTTTGCTTTGGGAAGATAGGGGTAGAGATCCTGGTATGCTTCCCGTTCTTCGTCTGAGGCCGGTTCTGCCGGGATCAGTCCGGTTAAATCTGTGGTGGAACAGGCCTGAATGTCAATATCATAGTTGTTTTTCGCAGTGACCCGGTCCACCTTCCCGGCAGAGTCTTTATTTTTATCTGATTTCATATCAAGTCTCCTTTCCGTGTGATTGTTAATCCCTTTTTAGTGTGAGAAAATCTACTGTAAATATTCATGGTTTCGTAAAGTCTCCTTTGGCGTTATAATATTGACCAAACGTTATTGAATAAGGGCGATTTGTCCTTAAATAGATTTACAGGGGGATAGTTTATGAAAATTGCCTTTTTAATTGATCAAAGGTTTAAAATGATTGTCGAAGGAACGGAGTATAATATGATTCTATTATATCCCGAAAAACAGGAGAACTCTAAAAAGCTTTTAAAATATGCTGCTTTTTTTAATGGAAAACCTTATGTTTTCAACATGAGGGAGATTTTGTATCTGGAATCCTATTATCGGAAAACAAGCATTGTGGTAAAAAATGAAAAAATGCGGATTAAGGCAAGGCTGAATGAAGAGGAAAAAAAGCTTCCCAAAGACTGGTTCACCCGTATCAGCCGCCATGATATCGTTAATATGCAGCATATTAAGACTGTAAAAGGGGATGAGGTTGAAATGATCAATGGAGATGTTTTGTATATCAGCCATAACAGAAGAAAAGAATTTGGTAAGAATTACAGAGCTTATTTAAAATTAAATGACAGAATGATTTAAAAGGGAAAACGCCACGATAATGACAAAAAGTGCACACCCCATTGTCAGGAGCATTGCCAGATGTTATTGTTAATGCAATGCAAATAATTCCAAGATCGGCGGTTCCTATCTAATTCGATTCTGTTATTCGTAATCCAATTGCAGACAGCGAAAATTCAGCCGATTTCGCTGTCTGTTTTTCTTTGCCTTATGTGACTGGCATATCTTTCGAGAATTCTTCCAAAATACTAAACCGCCTGTAGATCTGTCTAAAAATCAGGACTGACAGGAAAAGAAACAAAGTTCCGGCTGCGAACAAAATCCGGCTTATGATAAAGGCTCTGGGCTGGATTAAAAAAGGGGATCCCATTGCATTTATCTCCTCCTCACTATATCCCGCATCTAATAAGTATCTATGAAAATATGGAATCAGTTTTTGCTTCATAGGGATGATCTCACCGTCGATAAATATCTCCATTCGAGGTTTTTGACCGCCCTTTAAGAATGCATAAGTTTCATCTGTCAGTCTGTCAAAAGATAAATTCTGGTTACTGTCTGTTTTAAGCCCCAGATAGCCGTCGTAAAAAGGAATGATATAATAGTTCCCGGAGTTCTTTTTTGGAACGATGATTCCTTCGCTGTTTTTTTTGTAAGTGGTATCGGAGGCAAAATAGTCCAGTGCATAAACGACATTACCCTCAACATGACTCCCGATTTTGATTTCTCTTCCATTCAAAAGATCTTCAAACGTGACGGGAGGGAGAAATGATGTAATAAAGCCAGAGAAAGAGAGCAGGATGAGAATTATGCCTGCTGTAAATAGTATTAAAATACTGCCATTAATAGACTGCATTATCTTATTCATTGGTTAATAAACTCCTTCCCCATAAGTTTATACAATGACATGGTAACAAAAGTGATAATAAATGTCAAGAAATATAAATACATGAAACCAAAAAAATAAATAGTCGTTTTTATGAAACGTTTAATATTTCTATATTGACAATTAATTAAAAATCTGAGTTAATAAATAAAAAGATCTGTGGAGGAAATAATGGCGACAATTAAAGAGCTGGCAAAATGCTGCGGCGTATCAGTGGCTACAGTTTCCAATATTTTAAATAATAAACCTGGTGCCAGTGATAAAACCAGGAAGCTGGTTTTGGAAATGGCAGAACAGCTGAATTATACGCCCAACATTGTAGCAAAAAATTTAAAGATGCAGAAAACCAGAAGCATCGGTGTAATTGCGGAAGATATGACGATATTCAGCATCCCGGATATTATTGACGGAATCACGGATTATTGTCAGAAGCAGGAATACCAGATTCTGTTAACCAATCTCAGACTGTTTAAAAAATATAATGATACCTACTATAACAAAGACGATTATTATGAACTGGTCAGGCAGGAAATTAAAAAACTGATGGAAAAGCAGGTAGAGGGAATTATCTACGTGGCAGCTCATGAGCGTGTGATTCATTGTATACCGGATAACCTGCCCATCCCGGCAGTCATGGCATACGGGTATTCCAAAAGCAGGAAGATCCCTTCAGTCGTGGTAGATGATGTCAGTGGAGCGGCTGCTATCGTAACGTATCTACTGGATCAGGGACACAAAAAGGTGGGGGTCATAACCGGAAAGCCGGACAGTCTTCATGCCCAGGCAAGGCTGGTTGGATATCAGCAGGTTTTATTCCAGAATAAAATTCTTTACGATCCAGGTCTTGTGGCAGAGGGAGACTGGACAAGAGAGTCCGGATACCGCTGCGCCGCTGAACTTCTTGAAAAAGGAGTTTCTGCCATATTTGCAATGAATGATCTGATGGCAGGCGGGGTTTACGACAGAGTGGAGGAATTAAAACAGACCATAGGCAATGAAATCTCCGTTGCCGGTTATGATGACAGAGAACTTTCCGGCTATTACCATCCGCCCCTGACAACGGTCAGTCTGCCTCTCCATGATATTGGATATAAGGCCAGCGAGTGGATGATAGAACTGTTAAATGGAGAAGAGCTGGAACATACAGAGGAAAATGTATGCGCGGTGGAATGTATGCTTCTGATACGGAAGTCAGTGAAAAATATCAATTAGAATTTAAGGATTTATTAGAACGTTTATCTGTTGTTAAACACAGTCAGACGTTCTTTTTTTACGCTGAAAAGAAATTCGACAGGATTAAACAAGAAATTATATAAAATTACATAGTTAAACGATTTAAATGCATGTAAAAATTATGCAAAAATACTTTACATTGCCCTTTTCATGTGTTAGTATGCAATCATATATATGATTTTTAATAAAAATCAAGCATCGTGAGCAGATATAAACATAAAAAAAACCGGATTATTCAAAAAATAGGTGAAACGTTTAATAAGCCGGCAGTACCTCCCTGGGGGGAGTTTTTTAGAATCATGCAGATGGCAGAATCTGTGTTGATAAGAAAGAATTAAAAAGGAGGATTCATTCATGAAAAAAAGAGTATTGGGGGCTCTTGCATGTGCAGCCATGGCAGTGATTCTGGCAGCAGGCTGCAGTACTAAGGGCAGCTCAGGTGAAGCAGGAAGCAAAGGAGCCTCTGCTGGAAAAAAGTCAATGGAGGTAGCAGGCAGTGATGTTACCACCATAAATGTATGGACATTTATTGAATTGCATCAGGACTTTTACGTTAACATGGCTGAAAAGTGGAATGTGTCACATCCAGATAAAAAGGTGAAGCTGGTGTTAAGCAATATGCCTTACGATGACATGCATAATAAGCTGTCTCTTGCATTGGAATCGGGAGAAGGGGCACCTGATGTTGTGGACATTGAGCTTGGTAAGTTTCCAGCCTTCATGGTTGGCAATATCGGATTAATGGAACTGAATGATGTGATCGATCCTTACCGCGATAATATTGTAAAATCCCGTCTTGGAATCTATTCCAAAGATGGAAAGGAATATGGTCTTCCCACCCATGTAGGTACTACGGTGGCATTTTACAATGAAAAGCTGTTGAAAGACGCAGGAATTAATTATCAGGACATTAAAACCTGGGATCAGTTTAAAGAGGCAGGAGTGAAATATCACGAAGCCACTGGAAAGTATTTCTCCTGTGTGGAGACATCGGCTTCCTGGATGGTGAACCTGATGCTGGCTCAAAAAGGCGGAGATTACGTTGATGAGAAAGGAAATTTAAACTTAAACAGTAAGGAACTGACAGAAGTTTTGGAATACATAAAAGGAATGCAGGAAACTGGAGCTTTTGCAACTGTTCCGGGAGGACAGCCGGATAATGAAGAGGCTTATCCTTCCTACAATACAGGAGAGTATGCCGTGCAGATCATGCCGTTCTGGCAGACCTCCAGATTTGTAAACTACATGAAAGATCTAAAGAAGCAGGTTGCCATCTCAACCGTGCCTGTCTGGAATGAGAATGATAAAGAGGTAGCAACCATCGGCGGTGGCGGTACAGGAACCGCAATTATAAAATCAGGCAAGAATGCAAAACTGGCTGCGGAAGTTATGGCTTATATCAAGCTTTCCGAGGATTCCAACCGTGAAGTATGGAATGTGCTTGGATTTGATCCGGTTAATACGGCAGTGTGGACGGATAAGTCCCTGACCCAGAATCCCGATAACCAGTTCATTCAGTTTTTTACCAATTACCCCTTTGATACTTTGTTAAAAACAAAGGACAGCATCGGACTTTTAAGAGCGTATACCGATGAGAAGTATCCTTCTATCAACAATGAATTGTGTACTGTAACCTTAAACAGTATCTTTGAGGATGGGAAAGATGTAAAAGAAGTCCTTGATTCTTCCCAGGAAACCTTAAAAAATGAATTTAAAAAATAAGATCAGGAACGCCGCAGGGAGTGATACCCCTGCGGCTGCTGTGTAGAAATCATTACTGGAAGGAGGACAAAATGAAGAAATTCTTCTATTCGAGAAAAATAGCTCCTTATGTATTCATCTGCCCTTTTGTGATAACCGTGCTGTTGTTCTGGTTAGTTCCTGTCTGCAACGGGGTACTTTTAAGTTTTCAGGATGTATTGAAAAATAAATGGGTAGGCTTTGATAATTATTCCAGACTTTTAACGGATAAAATATTTAGAAAAGCGTTATGGAACAGTTTTAAATACATGACTGGAACACTGATTTTACTGATCCCATTTCCCCTGCTGTTTGCAACCATGTTAAACAGCAGGTGGATTAAAAAAACGGAGTTTTTTAAGTCCGTGTATTTTATACCGGCTCTTACCTCGGTTGTAGTTGCAGGTACCATATTTCGGCTGATGTTCGGAGAATCTGCGACCTCTTTGTTTAATCAGGTCCTGGGAATGCTGGGAGTAAGTCCAATTAAATGGTTAAAAGGAGCAGGCACAAGCTTTTTTGCCCTTCTTCTTCTGGCTTGCTGGAGATGGACCGGCGTAAATATTTTATATTTTCTGGCAGGATTACAGAGCATACCTGCGGATTTATATGAAGCAGCTTCCATAGACGGTGCGTCCGGCTGGCAGCAGTTTATTAAAATCTCAGTTCCCCTTGTAAAGCCCACTACTGTCTATGTACTGACTATCAGTATCTATGCCGGTCTTTCCATGTTCTTAGAGAGCAACATGCTGTTTAAAGGAAACAATTCTCCCAATAACATCGGGCTTACAATCGTGGGATATTTATACAGACAGGGAGTGGAGAAACGGGCGCTGGGTTATGCATGCGCAGTTGGTCTTATTTTACTTCTTGTAGTTATGATTGTGAACTTAATTCAGTTGAAGGTTACTGGAACGTTTGAGGAGGGGAGGGACTGATATGAACAGAGGCATGAAAAAAAGTGGGGTAACCATTGTCTTTTATTTCATCTTTGCCCTTCTTGCTGTGGGGATTTTCCTTCCCATCTGGGTTCTTTTTATCGCCAGCTTTAAACCAGGAAGCGACCTTCTCCAATATGGACTTAACCTGGATCTAAACGTTTCCAGAATGAATCTGGATAATTATATTCTGCTGTTTTCAGGGCAGCATGATTACTGGAGATGGTTTTTCAACAGTATTACGCTGACGGTGATCACAGTAGTGGGCACTTTGCTGATCAGCTCTTTTGTGGGATATGGTTTTGCTGCCTACGATTTTAAAGGGAAAAAGTTTTTGTTTATCCTGGTGCTCCTTATTTTATCCATTCCTCTGGAAGTTGTTATGCTGCCCCTTTATAAACAGATTTCCTCATGGAAGCTGATGGACAGCTATACAGCGATTGTTCTGCCGTTCCTGGCCCATGCATCAACCATCTTTTTCTTCCGCCAGTATCTGCTCAGCATTCCAAGGTCATTAATGGAAGCCGGGAGAATTGACGGTGCCACAGAGTACGGTATCTTTTACCGGCTTATTGTTCCGCTTATGAAACCGGCATTCTCAGCTATGGCAATCTTAAATGGAATGAATGCATGGAACAATTATCTATGGCCTCTGCTGGTAATCCGGTCTTCGGATAAATATCCATTGACGTTAGGCTTAAACACACTGATTAATCCTTATGGAGATAATTACAGTCTTTTAATCGTGGGTTCCGTTTTTTCGGTCATTCCTATTTTTCTGCTTTTTGTTGCATTTCAAAAGTACTTTATCGAAGGAATGATGGCAGGTGCAGTAAAAGGCTGACGATATATTATGACAGATATGCCAGGTGCCATTCATTTTGAGCTTAGTGAAATTTAGACAGGGTGAAAGCTTTCAAGTTATAAAATTCAAATCCTCAGGACAGAGATGTTCAGGGGATTTTTTGCTGTTACCGGGTAAGGGGGCATGGTTAAACTTTTTTTGCTGCCATGCCTCAAATAGTATAGAACGGATCATAAAATTGAAGAAAAAGGGCATATAAAGAAAAATGCTCTTATCTATGCCACGCAATTTAATAACGGCGAGGCAAGGATAAAGAGCCGATTGCTGATATGCCCTAAACAGGAATAGAGAAGGTTGGAAAATCGGAGATATGTGGCAGAGGGATGAAAAAAAGTTATTAATGCCTCATTTTATTTAAAATAATAATGATAAGGTGGTGGTGAAATTTACTTTTTAAAATCATATAGAAAACGTTTTCCTCGTTTTAACTTGATGTACACATCTGGAGACGTTATAATAGAAATGTTACAAAAGATAAAAGGATTAAGTCCTGTTACACACAGAAATGGAGGGAACTATGGCTGGAATAGAATTGACAGGCAGACGTTTGAACCAATACATAGAAAATTACGTAGTATTTGATTTAGAGACAACGGGAGTGGATACACAGGAAGACTCCATTATAGAGATATCTGCAGTGAAAGTAAAGAATCATGTGATAACGGATCAGTTTAGCAGTTTAATTAATCCTGGGACTCATATACCGGCAGGTGCAACAAAAATTAACGGAATAACAGATGAGATGGTAAAGGAAGCGCCCGGGCTTACTGAGGTTCTGCCGGAATTTCTTTCTTTTATAGATGGAGAAGTTTTAATCGGGCATAATATTCAGTCCTTTGATCTGCTTTTTTTATATCGGGTATCGGAAGAACTTCTGGGAATTACGGTTCCCAATGATTATATAGATACCTTATATATGGCAAAGGAGCGCCTTCCCCAGTTGTATCGTCACCGGCTTACGGACATTTCCGAACATTTTAATATACCTACTGAAGGGGCACACCGGGCTCTTTTAGACTGCATTATGAATCAGCAGTGCTATGAGCAGATGGGAAAGCTTTCCGGGACAGGGGAAGAATTCATATGTCCCCAGTGCGGCGGCTTATTAAAGAAAAGAAACGGCAAATTTGGTGTATTTTACGGTTGCTCCAATTATCCACAGTGCCGTTTTACAAGAAATGGATGAATTACGATGACTGTGTGATGCAAAGAAGACAGCCTGCATAGACTGTTGTACCAGAAAAAGGAGGGAGCGGTATGGAGGATAAAAATTTATATAATAAGGTCATGTTCATTGCGCTTTGTTTAATTGTTGTATTGCTTTGTGCCGGAGTTTACAGTTACATAACAGGCAGTAATGATACAGATGTTCCCAGAGGGAAAGCACAGGTTGTAACAACGGAAGCGACAGTTTCTTCCCCACTCCTTCTCTGACAGAAAGGGAAAACATGGAATTTAATATTGAGCGGGCATCTGGTGAAGATGCTGAAGTGATGGCGGATATCATTGAAAAGGTATGGGATGACATCGATAACAAGCACTGGTTTGTCGCTGATGACAGTGAATATACAACCCGAATTCTGAAAGAAGGAAACGGCCTGGGATATAAAGCGGTGGAAAAGGATTCCGGCGCGGTTGCAGGGGTTTTTATTGTTGCGCTGCCTGGAATGAAAGAAGAAAATTTAGGCAGGGATATTGGGCTGGCGCAGGAGGAACTTAAAAAGGTAGCACATATGGAATCGGTGGCAATCCTTCCCTCCTACAGAGGCAACGGACTTCAGTATTCCATGATGCAGCGGGGAGAAGCAGATCTTAAAAAAATGGGATACAAATATCTGATGTGTACCGTTCACCCTGAAAATTACTATAGCAGAGATAATGTGATAAGGCAGGGATATGAAGTAGTTCTCACCAAAGAGAAATATGGTGGATATATTCGGGATATACTGTTAAAAAAGCTGTTTTAAGCGCATTTAGGTACAGCAGAGGAAAGGTGAGAAGGATGGACATAAAAGAAATGCTTAACCTGGTAAAAAACGGTGAGATGGGGGTAGATGAGGCACAGAAGATCTTAAAGGATCTTCCTTATGAAGATTTGGGATATGCCAAACTGGATCATCACCGGGCTCTCCGCTCAGGATTTGGGGAAACAGTGTTCTGTCAGGGTAAGCCAGATGAATATCTGGTGCAGATCTACAGAAAATTCTTTGAGCGGGACGGAGAGGTTCTGGGAACCAGAGCCACGAAAGAACAGTTTGAGTTAGTGAAAGAGGCAGTTCCTGAAGTTACCTACGATCCTATTTCAAGAATTCTTAAAGTAGAACGGAAGAATAAAGAAAGAACCGGCTGCATTGCAGTCTGTACGGGCGGTACTGCGGACATACCGGTTGCGGAGGAAGCAGCCCAGACAGCGGAATATTTCGGTTCTTACGTGGACCGGATTTATGATGTGGGTGTGGCGGGAATACACCGCCTGTTGTCCAACCGGGACCGGATTGGACGAGCCAACTGCATCGTGGCAGCGGCCGGAATGGAAGGCGCTTTGGGAACTGTTATAGCAGGGATAGCGGAATGCCCGGTAATAGCGGTACCCACATCTGTGGGGTATGGGGCCAGCTTTCATGGATTATCAGCACTATTAACCATGCTCAATTCCTGCGCAAATGGCATTTCTGTAGTAAATATTGACAATGGGTATGGGGCAGGATACATTGCGACACAGATCAATCGACTGGCGGTAAGATAAAATGAAAAAAATATTATATTTGGAATGTAATTCGGGAATCAGCGGTGATATGACGGTGGGGGCTCTCCTGGATCTGGGCGCGGATAAAGAAATATTAGAAAAAGCGCTGGATAGCCTTAATTTAACCGGTTACCACCTTCATTTTGGTAGAACTAAAAAGTGTGGACTTGATGCGTATGATTTTGATGTTCATCTGGAGACGGAGCATGAGCATAGCCATGAACACGATCACAGCCATGAGCATAGCCATGAACACGATTACAGCCATGAGCATAGTCACGAACACGATCATGAGCATAGTCATGAACACGATTATGAGCGTAGCCATGAACACGATCACAGTCATGAACACGATCATAGTCATGAACATGACCACAGTCATGAGAATCATCAACCTCATGAACATAGGAACATAGGTGATATATATAAAATTATAGACCGTCTGGCAGCCCATGAACGGGTAAAAACCATGGCAAGACGGATGTTTGATATTGTAGCAGAGGCAGAGGCCAAAGCTCATGGAATTCCGTTGGAAGAGGTACATTTTCATGAGGTTGGAGCGATCGATTCCATTATTGACATTATCAGTGTTGCTGTCTGTGTGGATAATCTGGGAGTAGATGAAATTGTTGTATCACCATTGGCAGAGGGATTTGGAAGCGTACGCTGCCAGCATGGAGTGATTCCTGTCCCTGTACCAGCCACAGCGAATATCGCATCGGCATATAGTTTAAAACTGCGTCTGACCGATAATGAGGGAGAGATGGTTACCCCTACTGGTGCGGCGATTGCTGCGGCTTTAAAAACAGAAGACAAACTGCCGTCGTCCTGTCAGATTCTTAAGACCGGAATGGGGGCAGGGAAAAAGGAATTTAAGCAGGCCAATGTTCTTCGCGCCATGATTCTTTCTGAGGAGGAAGATCCGGCGGGAGACGAGATGTGGGTTTTGGAGTCCAATATTGACGACTGCAGCGGTGAGGCACTTGGGCTTGCTATGGAGTCTCTGCTTGACGCAGGCGCAGCTGATGTCTGGTATACACCAATCTTTATGAAAAAGAACCGGCCCGCCTATATGCTTTCTGTCATCTGTAAAAAAAACCAGATCGAATCCATGGAAGAGATCCTGTTTATTCAGACCACAACCATTGGTATAAGAAGATGCCCTGTTAACAGAACGGTTCTGCCTCGTGAAAAGAGAACAGTGATGACACAGTGGGGTGAAGCAGAGATTAAGGTGTGTAAATATAAAGACAGGGAATTTTATTATCCGGAATATGAGAGTGTAAAAACCCTATGCCGAAAGAGTGGACTGGATTACCAGACTATTTACCGAAATCTGCAAAGGGAGGAATAAAATTATATGGGTGAAAACTTATTAAGTCTCAGAACAAAACTGGAAGAGACGATGGCGGAGTACGCCAAAGAGGACATCTGCCTTGCTTTTTCTGGTGGAGTTGATTCCAGCCTTCTGTTGAAAGTGGCGGCAAAAACGGTGCAAAAGACTGGGAAAAAGGTGTATGCTGTAACATTTGACAGCAGGCTTCATCCATCCTGTGATCTTGAGATTGCTTCCAATGTGGCAAAAGAGCTGGGAGGAATTCACGAAATAATTACCGTAGATGAGCTGGAACAGGAGGAAATTCGTTTTAATCCGGTAGACAGATGTTATCTGTGCAAGAAAAAACTGTTTTTAAGTCTGAAGGAATTTGCAAGGGAAAGAAAAATTTCTGTAATTATGGATGGAACCAATGAAGATGATATGCATGTGTATCGTCCTGGTATCAATGCTTTAAAAGAACTGGGAATTATCAGTCTACTGGCAGAACTTCATATCACCAAGGCACAGGTGAAGGCATTAGCAGCGGAATATGGAATCTCTGTGGCACAGAGACCATCTGCTCCCTGCATGGCAACCAGACTTCCTTATAATACAGAAATAGATTATGATATTTTAGGAAAAATCGGTGAGGGGGAGGAATTTCTCCGTTCCCGATTTAATGGTAGTGTACGGCTGCGGCTCCATAAGGATATTGTACGGATTGAAGTGGATCAGGATTCTTTTGCCAGTGTTATAAAAGACAGGGAAGCTGTAATCTCTTACTTAAAAGAACTTGGCTTTGCTTATATTACTTTGGATCTGGAAGGGTTCCGGTCTGGAAGTATGGATATTGGGATTCAATAATATAAAATTGATTAGGGAATGCGCGGCTGAGTGGCCGCGCATTCTTTTTAAATATAATGATAAAATCATCTTTTGTTTATAATGGAAGCCAATAGCAGGTAGCTAATGGGAGATTGGGGTTGGTAGGAATAACGGATGAATTATATCCTACAGTGAGGCTCGAAGGATTCGTCGCAGATACCCATGGTGAGGTAAAAGAAGCGTTAACAAACGTATTCCCAGAGCTGTAAATATCTGTACTTCCAATATAGCTGGAGTCAATGCCGATTAATCCCTTTCCAGCAGTGTTTTGAATGCTGTTACCCTTTGCTTGAATAAATCTAAAAATACCAAGTTTGGCATTAAATAACAGAACAGGAACATTGCCTTCACTTATTGTTGTATTATTGTTTATAAATAATTGGAAATCAGATCCGGTAAAATCTTCGATATCAAGTAAATGCCTGAGTGTGAAGGGTGCCGATGATTGCGTATTATTATTGACAAGCAAACTTCCCCGTAGTGTTCCTGAATTGACTGCGACATTTGTTATTGCTATAAAATAGCATCTGCTATTTCCTGAATTTGATACAAACGTATTGTTTTGTATAATACTTTCACCTGATGTTGAGTTAATTGCAATATAGCGATAACTGTTATTTAATGCCGCAAGTGGTGCATAAGTGAAACTGCAATTTGTTATTTGGAATTGAGTTGTTAGCAGACCTATGCCAAATTCGCAGACGGAAATTTCACAATTATCGAAATAAATTCCAGTAGCCGCAACATTATTTACACTTATTACAGTTTCGGTAGTGAGTGAAGAAGGATAATTTTGTATTACTTTCAAATTTTTAATTACAACGTATGGAGCAGTAATGTTAATCATGTTATCTGATCCGGCGGTGGAGACGAGCTTTTGTATGGTAGTAAGTGTCGGACCCTGACCTTCTATTGTTATTGACTTATTAACATTGATAACAGCTGTAATTGTATAAGATGCATCAACCAGCGATAGGCTGTCTCCGTCTAATGTGGTGGCTGCATCTATTGCTGTCTGAATGGCGTTATAAGGAGCTGATTCACCGACTCCAACATTATGAGTGTTGCCAGTTACGGAAGGAACGGCTCTTGCGATTGGAGGAATTGGCTCAGTTATTTTATAATAGTAATTTCCATTTGTTAAATCAATATAGAAATTACCGGTATCTCCTGTGGCACAGGTTGGTGCCCCAGTTCCTGATAACACTGTCATACCAGTGGGTCCGGTGTCACCCGTAGGCCCGGTGGATCCAGTGTCACCAGTAGGTCCGGTAGGTCCGGTAGGTCCAGTGTCACCAGTAGGCCCGGTAGGCCCAGTAGGTCCGTTGGGTCCAGTAGGTCCAGTGTCACCCGTAGGTCCGTTGGGTCCAGTGTCACCAGTAGGTCCGGTGGGTCCGGTAGGTCCCATAGTTCCGGTGGGCCCGGTAGGTCCAGTATCACCAGTAAGTCCTGTGGGTCCGGTAGGTCCAGTATCACCAGTAGGTCCGTTGGGTCCAGTAGGTCCAGTATCACCAGTAGGTCCGGTGGGTCCAGTATCACCAGTAGGTCCAGTATCACCAGTAGGTCCAGTATCACCCGTAGGTCCAGTATCACCAGTAGGTCCAGTATCACCAGTAGGTCCAGTATAACCGATGGGTCCAGTATCACCCGTAGGTCCAGTATCACCCGTAGGTCCAGTATCTCCCGTAGGTCCAGTGTCACCCGTAGGTCCAGTATCACCCGTAGGTCCAGTATCACCAGTAGGTCCAATATCACCAGTAGGTCCAGTATCACCAGTAGGTCCAGTATCACCCGTAGGTCCAGT
>CAURBV010000011.1:0-177202 GCA_963523055.1 uncultured Paenibacillaceae bacterium
CCGTTTTCAGCGGCGAGGTATATCATACCAAAGGTTTCGACAAAAGTCAACACTTATTATGAAAATTTTGTCGATAACTTTTTGCGGTTTCAAACTATCTTTTTTACCGTTAAAGTAACCAAAATATACCATAATGTGTTATATTATTGTTACAAACTGCCGATATAGATATATAATCTATAACTATTCAGAAAAGGAGGTGTTCCATAAAGCCTGTTTGTTATGGTTAAATCCAAATACAAACGAAACTACGGGTATCTATTTAACTGGCGTCTGTAAGATGGAACAAAAGGATTGCAGCTTTATATATGATTGCTTTCCTTATAATAGCGCATTTATGGGGACTATATTTTACTCTATTTGCCGACACCGGATATGATATATCCGGTAGTCCATATGTTAGGGGAGAAAAAAATGAAAGATAAGAACAGAAAAGGATTCTTTGGACTCTTTCAAAATGTAAAACGCACTTCAGAGTCTTTGGAAGAAAATGAAACACCACATTTTGAACCGGTTGAAGCATCAGAAAGTGACGATAGCGGGGAGGACACCACATTAACAAATGACAATTTATCTCCAGACCCTGTTGCGGACGCTGAACCGGATATAAAAGAAAACGTTGCCCCCACATTAATATGGGAACCTTCCGACGATCCTTTGATTCTCCGGGTCAACGAAGATCTTCTCGAGGTAGAACGCAGACAATTTGCTATGAAGATGAAAGCTCTTTCTAATATTTATAAGAAGAATGAGGTAACTACTTCTGAATCAACCGATGAACCAGAACCAAAAGCTGCCCAGCCCCATATACTGATCTCAACTGACAGAATGGCGGCATGGATCTATGTTTTTTCGCCTTTAAACGGTGGTTCGGATATCAAAGAAGAAAATCTGCGTTCTTTTCTTGCCCAGGAACATGTAAAAACCGGAATATTGGAAGATACCTTAAAATCAATTGCAAACGAGCATATTTATGATCAGGTATTGTTAATAGCAAAAGGGATACTTGCCAGGAATGGAATTGATGGTTCTATAAAAGATCACTTTGACCGGGTCATACAGCTGGAGTTTGAAGAGGACGAGAACGGTTCTGTGGATTACAAGAATCTAAATAATATACAGGCCGTTAAAGAAGGAGAAGTTATTTGTGAGATTACCCCTGCTATACCAGGAGAAAACGGAACGACCATAGAAGGTCAGGTATATCCCTGTGAGATAAAAGGAACTGCTGTAGCAATTCCTTCCGGACGTAATATGCAGCTGACTGAAGATGGTACTCTTATTATAGCTCAAAAAACAGGACATGTTACCTTTTCTAATGGTAAATTTAATATTGATCCATTGTTAAAGATTAACGGAAATATTGATAATAGCACTGGAAATCTGGATTATGACGGAGATATTTTCATTTCTGGAGATGTAAGAAATGGATTCTCTGTAAAGGCCACCGGAGCCATCGATATCCGTGGATCCGTGGAAGGAGCTGAAATCATTGCCGGAGGTCCAATTAAAATTGCCAGCGGTATGTCTGGAAATGGGCGGGGAACGCTCACATCTGAATCATTTATCAAATGTCGTTATCTGGAACATTGTACCGTAAAAGCAGAGGGGAACATTTATGCAGAAAGTATTATCAACTCTAAGGTGCAAAGCGGGGAAGACATCATTGTGACCTCAGGAATAGGAGTTATTATTGGAGGATCACTGCTTGCAGCCTGTAATATCAACGCCAACATTATCGGATCAAAAGTTCGCCGACTTATTACAGAATTAATCATAGCTAACGTTCCAAAAAACGTAGAAGAATCCTCCCGGATTACACGGGAATTAGAACAGCTGCATCACAACCTGTCAGAAATCAGAAAAAATATTATTTACCTTGAAACAGTACAAAGACCAGATAAACAGCAGCTGCTGGATAGTTTAAAACAGGCTTCCGATTATTTAAATATAAGGGAACAGGAAATAACGAATCGATTAACTGAAATTGCCTCAACTGATTCGGAGCAGATTGGTCTCATAAAATGCAGACAGCTTTTGCCGGTAGTCCGTGTCCGGATAGGTTCATCCAGCCTTTTAATTCAGGAAGAATACTCCAGCAGTGTTCTGTACAAAAATAGCGAAGGTGAGATTACCATAGGAACTAAGTAGTTCTTCGAAAGGGGAAAATTATGAAAAAGACAATTATGATTGTTGATGACTCCATATTAATAAGAAATGAAATTGGAAAACTTCTTGAGGGAACGGATTACGAAGTAGTGTGTCAATGCCGGAGCGGGGAAGAAGCTTTGGAAACATATGAGAATATACTTCCTGATATTGTAACCATGGATATTATATTACCAGGAATCGATGGACTGGAAACTTCCAAACAACTTCTAAACAAGCACCCGAAGGCAGGCATTGTTATTATCAGTTCCCTTGTATATGATAAAACCATGCAGATTGTTGAGGAACTGGGTCCTGCAATTCCTTTTGTTTTTAAGCCCATTAATCAATCATTCTTTATTGAATCACTGAATAAGGTGAGCAATGATTTAGATACATCTTTATAATACATAGTGCAAGTAAACGGTTTAAATCAGTTCCGTTTCATGCAATGCAAAAAAATACGCCATCAATTGAGCATCTACAATTGATGGCGTATTTAGATTAATTATTATAATAAGCTTCCATTACTGGAATCATTTACATCAAACTGACCCGATACCCCGTTTGATGCCATCTGCATTCTAAGCTTCATAAGCTCAATCAGATATAAGGAATTTGTCTTTTGGGTTGTCAGATCCACATCAGTTCCATCTGCTTTCCCAGCTATAGATTTTAAAATATCCAGCCACTGAGATCCATAACCGTTGAGGGGGTCCTGATCGGAGAAATAATCGGACAGATCAGAAACCGAATTCCCAGAATAACCAGAAGCATATACGGCGTTCTCAGCCTTACCGCCTGACACTTCCATATCTCCCATTATTTTTTTCACATATTCCTGTGTTTCTTTAAACGGAGGAATTCCTCCATATTTTTTCACATTATTGCTTCCTGCATTATAAGCAGCAAGGGCAAGAGATACATCACCATTATAATGATCCAGTTTTTCTTTTAAATATTTGGCTCCACCCAATATATTGCTGCGCGCATCATATGGATCAGAAACGCCCAGTGATCTGGCTGTAGCAGGCATTAACTGCATCACACCCGCTGCACCTTTGGGAGAAGTGGCTGCCGGATTATAATTGGACTCTGCCTTAGCAACTGCTTTCAGAAGTTTTTTTGATACTCCATATGTCCTGGAAGCTTCTGTAAAAAAGGATTCTAAATCTTTAGGTACTTCCATCACTGATTTAAGGACTTTTTTAAAATTTCCAGCCGGAGCTTTTGTGGTTTGTCCTTTCTCCAATGACTGATTATTCCCTAATGCCATCAACCGCAACTGATCTATCGTCGCCACTTATTCATCCTCCTGTTGGTATTATCTACTGTATCCACTTCCCGTCAGCACCAATCTGATATCCGCCTATATTTGTGCTGCTGGCCATACTTCCATCTGAATTCATGTAGTACCAGATTCCCGGTTGGGGTTGAATCCAGCCAGTTAACATCTCTCCGCCTGTTGGATTTAAGTAATACCATTTTCCATTAATAGACTGCCACCCGGTAAGAAGCTTGCCATCTGCCGGATTCATGTAATACCATCTGATCCCTGTTTGTACCCAGCCAGTGCGGCGTACTCCGTTGGCATCAAAATAATACCAGTCATTTAAAATCTGCTTCCAGCTGTTTCTCGGGGTACCACCATCTTCCTCTACATAAGTGTTGCCCTTCCATGCTCCCGAAGTACTTCCTTCATACTCCATGGTAATATCCTGAGAGGTTATATTGTCTCCCTCTTTTAAATACTTTCGGTCATCTGCGGTAAAGCCAATGGCACGGACTTCATAATAATAAACAGCATTCTTATCCATCAGATCTGATAAATCAACTGTATTGGTTTGTACTGTAAGTGCCTTTTTTAATTTATCATCTGCGTAAAGAGATACTTTATATCCTGTAGCAAACTCTACCTTGTCCCAGACTGCTTTCGTCTTTTTGCTGTCAGCCCAGCCAGCCCTGGCTGTATTCCCCAGCTTAACTACCGGAATATAATCAACTTTTACCTCCAGTGTATTATTATCCAGAGCTTTTGCAGAGACAAATCTTGCACCAGTAATTTTACATTCCGAGCGGTTGTAGGTTTCTGCAAAGATCGTATTGGAAGAAGTTAAAATAACACTGACTCTTTCTGCCTTTGCCGCCTTCCATTTGCTGATGTCATGCTTCCATGCAAGATCCTGTACGGATACACCTGTAGTGGTTGTTGATACCTGAGGCATTAAAATTTCCTGATCGCCAAACTGGCTGTCAAATTTCAGATTCAGACTTCTTATTACAACCGATTCGCCTGCATAGATCTTTAATGGTGCCACTCCTAAGAGTACTGCTGTTGTAACTACAGCCATCACGATACTAAATATAATACTTCTTTTCATTTGAATCATTGTTTCCATACCCCATCCTCATCTAACTGACAGCCATCAATTACCGTGCTGACAGCCATGACTCCATCCTGCTGGTTAAAATACCGCCATACCCCGTCCACCTTTTGCCAGCCGGTGAGCATAACGCCATCTTCTCCAGTATAATAAGTCTTGCCATCACGGTTAAACAGCCCCTTTAACATAGCCCCCTCTAAGTTACCCTGTACTGTATTGAGATAATACCATCTTCCTGCCTGGTTGACCCAGCCCTTCTGCATGGCACCCTGATTATTAAAATAACGGTAGTAACCGTCAATCACCTGCCAGCCAGTTGCAGCAGCCCCCATGGGAGCCTCATACCCGTTATCCGGATAGAAATAATACCAGTTGTTATCTATTTTATTCCAGCCCGTTACCATCGCTCCATTGGAAGCCATATAATAAATATCGGATTGCGTAAGAAACCAGCCGGTAACCATCTTTCCATTTTCATCAAAGCGGTAGTAAACATTATCCAGCATAAGCCAGGAATTTGCCTGAACGCTTCCGTCCCCATAGCGGTAATACCAGACGCCGGATTGTTCTTCCCAGCCCGTCTTCTTTTCCGGATTGGCTGCAGTTCCTTTTGTTGTATCCGATTCTTTTCCAGTACCATCAGAAACATCTCTGTCCCTGATAACCAGTTCATCAGATTCAACCCAGCCGCTTTTCTTTCCATTCTTCAGCTCATCTGCTTTAAACGGAACAGATCGGATCTTAAAGGAATATGTACCCTCTTCCGTCATATATGGATAGAAATTGTAGGTAGTTGCTTTTACCTGCTCTTTCTTAAAAATCACCTTTTTACCTAAATAAAGCCAGACTTCATATGCCCCTGAGGTATTATCTCCCTTAGACCATACAGCCTGTCCCAGTCTCGTATCTTTCCAGCCGATATCTTCCGGCTCTGCATACAGTCCTTTAATTGCCTTAGCCCTTAAAGTAACAATCAGATCACTGCCGTTTCGCTTGGCACTCACATAGGTGCCACCGCTTATCTTAATTTTAGATGCCTCATAGTTTGATTTAAAGTAAGCGTCATATTCATCGGAAGGTGTCAGTGTAACATTCATCTTAGGTTCTTCTCCGATAGTCATATCTTTTGAAGTTGACGTGACCCATTCGGCTTCTCTGATTGTGTATTTTTTATCACCGGAAGTTACATAACATTCTCCATCCGTCTTATTAATCTTTATGTCGGGCAGTCTGTCTCCCGCTTCAATATTTAATGAGACCTTGACACTGACTGAGTTTATGGATTCTGTTGCTGGTACCTTCTGGGCAGTAAGACACAGACAAAGTGCGCTTATAATGCCCACTGCCAAAGCTTTCCTCTGTTGTTTCATTCATTCGCTCCTTTCCTTATAACTTTAAAATACAATAAAGCCTGTAAGTTATGTATCGGCATTATGAGCTCCATTCATAAGCAATTACTGGATTTTTCTCCTTTTCAGCTGTTCCTGAAAGGTAAATTTACGAACCATGGACTCCTGATAAGTGGACAAACCAAAATAACGGCTTCCATAACGGTAAAAAGGTTCTTCTCCTTTTTCCTCAACTTCTCTGACCCACAAAACAGATGCCGTTAACCGGGTGTTTCCTGCATCTGTTTCAAACTCAAAGGAGAAAATCTGATTCTCCTTTAGCTTGATTTTGGATTCAAATCCAATTCCACCGGCACTGATGTCTTTCAGCTTTGCCGGTATATGAGTCACTTTTCCCAGTTCATCAGCTGTTTCCAACACAACGGGAATTGCCACCCGAACCTTTAGGTCTATTCTTCTTTGTTCCACGCCGATCAATTCATCTATTCTGCAGGGTACCTTATATATGGCTCTCCCTAAGTCTCCCATCTCATCTCCTACCACCTTGACTCTTGCGGACAAACTGCATTTACACGTTACAAGTCCCTGTATACCGTCGTAGAATACGATCACTGATTCCGTATTAACCTTATCCATGTCTTCTTCTTCAAAAATCAGAGCCATGTTGTCCTTCTCGGAATCAACCACTTTTACCTCTGCAAGAAAAACTCCATCAAACGAATAGATACAAGCCTTATCACATTCCTTTAACATAAATTATTCCACCGTTTCTTCTTTTATTGTTTCCTCTTCCTCTGTCTCTTCCAAATTTTCTTTCATTATGCTATTTTGTTTTCCAGGTACATAATCCAGAAAATAAAGATAGATGTCTACAATAGCCTGATACAATTCTTCCGGGATCTGGCTCCCCAGTTCCAGCTGCGTGAGTATGGTAGCAAGGGAATTGTCCTCATAAACAGGGATGCCGCTCTCATTGGCCAGCTCCACAATCTTTTCTGCTGTGTACCCCATTCCTGATGCAACGATAACAGGAGAGGTGTTTTTTGATTCATCGTATTTTAAAGCAACTGCTTTTTTGTTAAGTGTACTTTTAAATTCTGACATCGACTGTATTCTTCCTTTCCTGTATTTTAGGAAAAACAGATACAAGAGAAGAAGGTCCCTCTCCTGCCTGCAGGATGATCCGATCTGACCGCAGGTGGTTTTTTTCCAGAATACTCTTAATCCCCTTCTGGATACTGGTTTCTGATTTCTTAAGCTTCTCCGGATAATAAAGCTGGAGAGATGATGTATTATCTCCATAAAGCATTAAAAGCTTAAATGGTCCAAGCTCAGCAATTTCAAATTTAATAAAAATCCTTGCAATCCGCTGGGCACCTGCCTGCGTACTGCTGCCCTCTTCATCCGGATCAATCCACATCTCTGAGAATAATTTCTTTCCGTTGATTTCCATAGGAAATGCCAGATGAAGAATGGGCATATAAACGCTTTCATTGACCACAAGAGACTGGATTATATTCAGAAACGTCTGTCTGTTTTCAAGTCCGGCGCCTCCGCTTACTCCGGTTCTTAAAAATTCAATAAATTTATCAGACCACTGGTTTTTTCCTGCTGCCTGCTCCATGTCAACCTGACCAAGGAGTTCTCCAAACTCTTCAGCAGTCGTTGAACCAAAATGCCTGCGAAATCCCTGATATCCCGTAAGTTTTGCAAATGCCTGCAGGACATCTTCTCTGTTTCCATTTTCATATCTTGCCATAAGAACGCTTAAAAGGGAAATCTTATCACGTACAGTACCCATGTCATGGTTTGCAGCAATATAACGGCCCATAAAAGGAAGGATTTTCTCTTTCAAAAGAGCACTGTTAGACTGTGTGTCTCCCTCTTTTGCAGATAAATCCAGTTCTTTTAACATCTCCTCCAGCTGGGAAGCTGTCTGTTTGAAGACATACCCTTCCATATCTTTTACTGTATTAAATATATCATGAAGAATATGCTTTCCGGAAGACATATCATTAAACTTTTTTATAAAATTTAATATATCAGCTTTTAAATCAACAGAACCGGTGTCAGCCATCACCTGTCTTAACTGGTCAAAGATTCCTCCGTTGAAGCGGACGGAAGACTCTGCCTGTTCCTTTAAAAATCCAAGGACATCTTCCTCTTTCATCTGGCTGGCCTTAAAAAAAGAAGCAATTTGTCTGGCTGCTTCTTCTCCCATCACGCCTCCAGTTAACATCTCTTCTCCCTGGAAAAAAACATCAGAAAAAATTCGGGTAATATCCGGTGAATTCTTAATCATATTGAGAAATGTACCGAAGTTGGAACGATACTGGAATGCCAGCTGCTGTTCCTGATTTCCTCCTGAATCAGTCCGGTTATCCCCACGCATCACTTTCGACGGATCCACAGGGTTTTGTATCTGAGGTCCCTGGCCTGCCTGGGGGTTGTTTTTAATTGTAGAATTATCATAGCCGGACATTGGAGTGGTTACTTTCAGAATATCTGCCATATTATGCCTCCATACAAGTGGTGTTTTATATATTTTTCAAAAGGTTATTTGATTTACTATTATTTTTTTTTCAGCCATACCGATAAATAATTATATACTATACTAGACAAGGCGGTGTAAATATTATGGATAACGGCATGGATAATATGCTTGATATGTATCTTTTTGAAACCAATTCTCTACTGGAGCAATTGGACGAACTCCTGATCGAAGCCGAAAAAGCAGGAGATTTTACGGTGGATGATGTGAATGAAATTTTTCGTATCATGCATACCGTTAAGGGTTCTTCAGCAATGATGGAGTTTAACTCTTTAATGCAGATTGCTCATCACATTGAAGATTTATTCTTTTTTATCCGTGAGAACGGCTTGGATTCACTTGAAAGTTCTCACAAAAGCACCCTTTTTGATTTAATGTTCCGCTCTACTGATTTGCTTCGTGCCGAAGTTTTAAAGGTTCAAAACAATGAGCCACTTAGTGATAATGTCGACAGTCTGACCGAGGAAATTAATAGTTTCCTGAAAAAAATCAGTAAGGATAATAAAGATACTGCGCCAGAAAACAAGAAGACAGCTAAGCCGGCAGCAAAAGAAAGTGTAAAGCCAGCTGCTCCCGTTGCAGTAGTAGATCTGGATGAGGTTCGTATGGATCTTGCAGAATGTCCGGATGATAATGCGGCTTATTTCCTCCGCATCTTTTTTGATGAGGGCTGCGGAATGGAGAATCTCCGCGCATTTATGCTCATCAGCTCTTTAAAGGAATCCGGTCTGGAATTTAATTTTTACCCCAGCGATGTGGAAACCAACAGTCAGAGCAGTGTTTCTATTATTGAAAAAGGATTTTATCTTGCGCTTGACTCCCGGGAGACTGCAGATGCAGCAATTTCACAGATCAATAATATGAACAACCTCCGCTCTTATGAACTGATTCAGAATGCACGGGCAAAAAGTGCTGTTGAAGAAAAGGCTGTAGAGGCAGCTTCTGCTCCCGTTAACCAGGAAAACGCCGCTCCTGCAAGTGCCCCCGCCGCCAGCACAGGACATCAGATGCCAAGTAAGCAGAATCTGATCAGTGTTAATTTAGCAAAGCTTGATAACCTGGTTGCAATTGTAGGTGAGATTGTAATAACGGAATCCATGGTTACTTCTTCTCCAGAAATCCAGAATATGAAGAATCTGGATAGTTTCTTAAAGGCGACCAGACAGCTTCGTAAGCTGACTGATGATCTGCAGGATATTGTTATGTCTCTTCGCATGGTTCCTGTTTCCGGCGTGTTCCAGAAAATGAACCGTATTGTCAGAGATATGAAGCAGAAACTGAAAAAGGATGTCCGTCTGACAATTGTTGGTGAAAATACGGAAGTTGATAAATCCATTGTGGACAGTATTGGTGATCCGATCATGCATATTGTGCGTAACTCTATGGATCATGGAATCGAAGAAACTGCTGAGGATCGTATCCGGGCTGGCAAAAATCCACAGGGTGAGATAATTCTCTCTGCCAGTCATACCACCAATGAAGTTATTATCTCCATACGTGATGACGGACGCGGCGTAAATCCAGCTGGTGTCCTTGCAAAAGCAAAGAGAAACGGGATTCTTACCAAGCCGGAAAGCGAGTATACCCAGAAAGAGATTCTTTCTCTTTTGTTAGCCCCAGGCTTTTCCACCAATGAGACAGTTACTGAGTTTTCAGGCCGTGGAGTTGGAATGGATGTTGTTAAGAAGAATGTGGAGGCCATTGGCGGAACCATTACTATTACAAGTGATCTTGGAAAGGGAATGTGTACCACATTAAAAATCCCGCTTACCATGGCGATCGTTGACGGTATGGAGATCTCCGTAGGCAAATCCGTATTTACGATTCCGATTGCCAATATCCGCCAGTCCTTTAAGGTAAAGAACGAAGAAGTTATTTATGATACAGAAGGAAATGAAATTATCAGATGCATGAATCAGTTCTATCCAATTATCCGGATTCACAGACTTTACAATATTGAAACAGAAGTGACCAATATTGAAGACGGTATTCTGGTATGGGTTGAATCCGGGGATAAATCCTACTGTCTCTTTGTAGATGATCTTCTGGGTGAACAGCAGGTGGTAGTGAAGCCTCTTCCGGTATACTTAAACAGCTTTAATATTAAAGATTCCGGTATCAGCGGATGTACCATTCTTGGTGACGGAAATATCAGCATCATATTAGACGTTTTAAATCTGTATGCTGCAGCTCATAATTAATTTTAATTGGAAACGGAGGAATACAAATGTCAGCAGAAAGTACTAGAACAGCTATGGATGGTGCAGATAATTTAACAGATTTTATCTCTGACTCAACAGAAGCCATGGAGCGTTATCTCACCTTTCGCACCGACAATTTAATTTTTGGTGTAAGTACAAACTATATTATTGAAATCATTACCAACCACGTTATTACTGCTATGCCCATGATGCCAAACTATGTAAAGGGTATTATCAATTTAAGAGGACAGATCGTTCCGATTATTGATATAAGGCTCAGACTGGGAAAGCCTGCAATTGAATACACCAGCACTACCTGTGTCATTGTATTAAATGTCGATTCTGTTTTTATCGGTATCATAGTCGATGCAGTGGAACAGGTTCTGGATATTGATTATTCCAGAATATCCTCAATTCCCGCAAGCAACCGGGAAGAACTTGTCAGCGGCATGATTTCCATGCCGGACAACAAAGTAGTTCTGCTTCTGGACTGCGAAACATTAGTTAATAACTCATAAAGGACGGCTATCTATGTTAACACTCTCACAGCAAGACTTCACACGGCTGGTTCAGTTCGTGAAAAAAAATTACGGGATCGATCTTTCTAAAAAGATGCAATTGATTATGGGGCGGTTATCCAATACCATTATATCAATGGGGTACACCTCATTTACAGATTATATAGATCAGATTACCTCGTCAAGAAACCCAGCCGACCTTGAAGTAATGCTGAATAAGCTTACAACAAATTATACTTATTTTATGAGGGAAGAGGCCCATTTTAATTTCTTTCGTGATACCATTCTCCCCTATTTGTTAGCTACCAAGAAAAACAAGGTTTTAAGTATATGGAGTGCAGGCTGTTCTTCTGGTGAGGAGCCTTATACAATATCAATGATTATAAAGGAAACCCTGGGGGCGCAAGCCGCCCTCTGGGATACCCGGGTTCTTGCCACCGACATCTCACAGAACGCTTTGCGGGCAGCGAAGGAGGCTGTATACGACGAGGACTCTCTCAAAAATTTATCACCTGCATGGGTATCAAAATATTTCGTCAAAACAGCAGAAAAAGGCATTTATACTGTGGCCCCTTCCATTAAGTCCAATGTTATTTTCCAGACATTTAACTTAATGGATCCCATACGATTCCGATTAAAATTTGACGTTATTTTCTGCAGAAACGTAATGATTTATTTTGACCAGGGCACCAAGGATGCTTTAATACAGCGTTTCTATGACGCGACTGCTCCAGGTGGCTATCTTCTGATTGGCCATTCGGAGACAATAAACAAAGAAAAAACACCTTATAAATACCTCATGCCAGCTACATACCGAAAAGAATAATCTGCCTAATATAAAATCTATTTACCAGCATAAAAACTGGTAAATGGATTTTATATTACACAGATTTATCCATATAATATGGATGACTTTAAAATCATTTTCTGACTGTATGAACTCAGCAACAGAGAACGGAGTATATTATGAATGAAAAAATAAAAGTTTTTATAGTAGATGATTCTATGCTATTTCGCAAGGTTTTAATTGATAATCTATCACAGAATCCAAATATAGAAGTAGTTGGATATGCAATTGATGCATTTGATGCAGAAAGAAAAATTCCATTAGTGAAGCCTGACGTGGTGACGGTGGACGTAGAAATGCCCCGGTTAAACGGAATTGATTTTGTAAAAAAGCTTCTTCCGATTTATCCGGTTCCGGTCATTTTGGTTTCTTCCCTCAATTTAAACGTATTTGAGGCGCTTTCCGCTGGTGCGGTAGACTTTGTTAGAAAACCAGATATGTCCATGAGCATTAATACCAATACATTTTTAAATACATTAATGAGCAAGATTTTTATAGCATCACGGGCTAAAATAAAGGTACCTGCAAAGGCGGCTACTGCTGCTTTTCCTGTAGCTGCACTAGGTGGAAATAAGCCTTTTGGTCTGAATGCCTATAATACAGTAATTGCAATTGGGGCTTCAACCGGGGGAACAGAGGCCACACTCCAGGTTTTAAAAGATCTTCCCGCAGATACGCCTGGCATCGTGGTTACCCAGCACATGCCAGAAGGATTTACCAAGATGTATGCTGACCGCCTAAACCGTCTTTGCCATATGAAAGTGAAGGAAGCCCAAAGTGGTGATCCAATTGAGCGTGGGCAGGTACTGATTGCTCCTGGCGATTTTCAAATGAAAGTGGTCCGGGTGGGAAACCGTTACAGTGTAAACTGCTATTCCGGTGAAAAAGTAAGTGGACACCGCCCTTCCGTAGATGTACTGTTTCAGTCTGTCGCAGACGCCGCAGGGGCTTCCTCTGTTGGTATTATTATGACTGGTATGGGACGTGACGGAGCGGACGGACTTTTAAGCATGAAAAAGAAAGGCGCCTTTACCATCGGACAGGATGCCGAAAGCTGCGTGGTGTACGGAATGCCTATGGTTGCCTATAATATCGGTGCTGTTATTACTCAGGTTTCCTGCTCTAACATCTCCAATGTGCTGTTAAAGCATTTATACTCACTTAAATAAAGAAAATAAAAGATAAAAAGTTAATATTTCTTATTAAATGACGATAATATAACTGTGATATAAAAAGTTAAGTTATTTGAAGCTCTCAGAAAGGAGTAATTTCATGCGTATCTCATCGAATTATCTTAATACGCTGTATAACACATCCATGATACGACAAAATCAGGACTCAACCAGCAGCCCGGCTTACGAATCAGCAAAAACCAATTACGATGAAATCACCATACGTTCCGCTTCCCAGGAAGATATGGATTCAAAATTTGCTGCCACGCTAAAGAACATGCTCATGAATGAAATCAAGAATCCAGCGTCTGACGAAAAGCTGAGTCAGTTAAAGGAAAGAATGGAAAATGGTACCTATCAGATAGATGCCAATAAGATCGCAGAGAAGATTCTCTGGTACAAAGGAGCAGAAAGTAATGAATGAGTTTACAACCATCGTTGAAGATCTGGTAGAGCTCTTCAAAGAGCTGACTGAGATCGAACAGATAAAAATAGAAGCGGTAAAGAAGAACATGGTCACTTACGTGGAAGACTGCATGAATAAGGAACAGGCAGCCGTATTAAAGCTAAGAGGCCTGGATAAAAAGCGGGAAGCATGCCAGAAGGACATGGGCTTTGAGGGATATACCTTTCAGCAGATACTGGAAAATACCACAGGGGAGGAGCAAAGCCGGCTTCGGCAGCTGTTTGACACTCTCTCCTACCATGTCAGTCTTTTTCAGGATACCAATGAAAGTGCCCGGGCTATGCTTGAAATAAGCCTGCATAATATTAACAAAGCCATACAACGCACCCGCAAGGACGGCACAAAAGAAAAAAAGAATTGGGAGGGTCTCATATGACACGATCTACATTTTCCGGTTTTACAATTGCTCAGCTTGCCATGACCGCCAGTCAGCGAGCCCTTGATGTTACCGGCCAGAATATCGCCAATATTAATACAAAAGGGTACACAAGACAGCAGGTGGATCTGGTAAGTATTAACTTAAGAGGTGCTGAGCCTACAAGCAGTAATCCCGGATCTAAAATTGGCTATGGTGTTGAAGTATCAGGCATCTCCCAGATCAGGGATCCATTTCTTGATGTACAGTACCGTAACCAGATTGCAAAAGTAGGTACTGCCGATGCCCGTCAGGCTATTTTAGATCAGTTGGGGGATATCTTTGATGAGACTGACAGAGACGCATTAAAAAAGGCTTTAAGCGATTTGAGCAGCAGTTTAGACCAGCTGTCTTCTAATGCAAATAACAGCGAATTTGACAGTATTGTACGGTCCAGATGTCAGGTTCTGTTAAACTATATGCATCAGAAATCTGCGGATTTAAAGACAACACGTGAAGAAAGCATATACGGTCTTGAGAACACCGACATTAAGACTGTCAACAGCCTTCTTTCTGATATTGGAGAATTAAACGATACCATCTGGAAAAGTCAGATGCTGGGTAACCCCTCATTGGAACTGATGGATCAAAGAAACAGCAAGTTGGATGATTTGGCCAGCTATCTCCCGATCAGTGTCAGTTACAAAGAAGTTACCATCGGAACCAATGCTAAATATAATTACCCGGTTGTAACTTTAAACGGATCCAATGGTATGAGTTATGAACTTACTGCAGGTGAACATGGAGAAAACTTTGCTGCTTTTTCAATGGAACAGCATAAGGATTTAGACGGAAACCCCGATGGAACTGTTCGAATTTCTGTTATCCCTGCTGCTGATTATCCTGCAGGTACGGATTTATCATCCTTAAGGACAGATATTACCGACTATATAAAAGATGGTACCATAAAGGGTACCATAGATATGCTGAATAAATCCGGAGAGCTTGACGATCCTGCATCTGATTTCAGGGGTCTTGGCTATTATGAAAAGGTTTTTGATTCCTTTGTAGATAATTTTGCCAAAACTATTAACGATTTAAATGGAAATATGCAGCCTTATACAGGTGCTAACCTTTTACCGTCATCTGGAGCAGCGACCGCCATGAATACTGACGGTAGTCAGAAAGCAGAATTCACTTTCGGTTTTTCCAATACGATAGGTAATTTCTTAAACAATGAGACATTTGAATTTAATGGTAAAACGTATACCTTTGGTGGTGATGGATCAGGAGATACGATTAAAATAGGCAGCACTTTGGATGAAAGCCTTGTAAATCTGGCAGCAAAACTGGATACTGTTGACTTATCAATAAATGGTAACACTACTCCGGTACCAGGAAAGTGGGAATATAAAGATAAGAAACTGACATGGACAAGTACTAACAATTTGCCTTCCGGTACCTCCATAACCAAAGACAGTATAAAATTACCGGGTGGTGGACCGATTGTCTTTTCATATAAAGCCAACTCACAAAACGTTAAGAACTTTGATTTGTTTAAAACATCTGATGGAACAAAGAAGTTTACTTCATCAAATATTAAAATCAATGATGACTGGATGAATAACTCCATACATATCATTTCTTCTCATGATGAAAAAGCCGGTTCAACAGCAAACGATAATATTCTTAAAATGCTCAAATCATTAACCGACAGCAGAGATTTTAAATATGAATACTCTAAAATGGATAGTACCGGCAACAAATCGACAAACTACATAACATTTTATACCGGCAACTTTTCACAGTGCTATTCAACATTAGAAAATAATCAGGGTATTGACAGCTCAAAGAACAAAGCAATTTTAGATAATCATGTATCAGTAGTAAAAAAGACTGCTAATGACAAAGATGGCGTGTCAGGTGTATCTTTGGATGAGGAAGGTATAAATCTGATGCATTATCAGAAATCATTTAGTGCGGCTGCCCGCTTTATGACAACCCTGGATCAGGCTCTCGATGTATTAATCAACAATACCGGAGTAGTCGGTCGATAAGGAGGTAAAATAAATGAGAATCACTACAAACGCTTTAATTAGAGATTATAAAAGTAATCTTTCATCTTCTATTAACAACTTAAATGTATCCCGGACACACGTTATGACTCAGCGTTCATTTAATAGCGTTGCGGAAGATCCAGCGTCAGCTGCCAGAGCTTCCCAGCTGCATCGTAAATATTACAAGAACCAGGATAATTTAAAAATGGTTGATACTGCCCAGGCTAGACAGGATGGGCAGGAAGATTCTCTGAGACAGGTTTCGGATATGGTTAAAAACATTAGTAAAAATTATAATATTCAGGCTATGAATGGTACGAACCAAACTCCTGAAGTACGTCAGAGCTTTGCTTCAGCAATCCGGCAGCTTCAGCAATCAATGGTACTTAGTATGAATTCATCTTATGAGGATACATTTCTTTTTGCAGGATCCGATGGCAAGAATCCACCCTTTGAGCTATCCTCTAGTGGCACTCTGACCTATCGTGGGGCTGATGTGAATGCAAGTAAAGGCTCTGCAGATTATGAAAATCTTCAGCTCATGTCAAGGGAAAACCTGTATGTTGATCTTGGAATGGGGCTGTCGATGGATAGTTTTGATAATGTTGTATCTTCCACTGCTTTTAATATGTCACTTCCAGGCATTAACGCAGTTGGTTACGGAACGGATGAGAACGGACTAAGTAATAATGTAATCACGCTTGCAGGAAAACTTGCTGATGCCCTTGAATCTGATACATTCAACGCTGATGAATATGGAAAGCTTATGAATAAGTTTGACTCGTTAGGCACCAACTTAATGAATCAAATCACTGAATTAGGTGTTAAATCAGAGTTTCTTAATACCACAAAAGATCGTCTTGGAGATGCTGAAATATCAATACAAGAACAGATGTCAGGCGTTGAAGGCGTTGATATGGCAGAGGCAATTACTAATTATATGTGGGATCAATATGCATATAACGCATCATTGAAGGTTGGTACCAGTATCCTGTCTTCATCTTTTATTGATTTCATGCGTTAACGTTTACAGGAGGGACTTTATATGGAACAATTGCTTCAGATTAAAACGATACCATTAAAGTATGAGTTGAGAATTCAAAAGGCTGAACTCAGATATAAAGGCTCTAAATCCGATGTTATAGTAAACAGGGATAAGGGAGGCCTTGATATAAACAGCACCCCCATAAAGGTGAATATCGACACTTATGATGCAAGAAATTCAATTTGCCCTACTACCATGGAAAGCGTACGCCAGTATGCAGCAGCTGGATTACAGGCTGCTGCAGATTCCGCCGCTACATACACAGAGGAGGCCGCTCTATTGCTAGATGCCAAAGTACAAAATCCACTTGATCAAATTATACGTCAACGTGCTCAGATGCCTACAGGAGAGTTTGGGTTAGCATTTCTTCCAACCACTGGCCCTGATCTTGAGTGGTCTGCCCCCGATCTGAATATTAAATATGAAATGGATAAACTTAGTTTTGATATCAGAGTTGCAAAAGGAGATTTTGAATTCATTCCTGGCAGCGTGGAATTTGAGATTACCCAGATGCCCGATGTAGAAATCGAGTATATTGGTAAACCGCTTTATGTCCCTCCCAGCGCCAGTGAGATGTTTGAACATACATCCATTGACGTGCTGGCATAAATCTATACCCGGAGGTATATATGGAAATAAAAACGCAATATTTTGGTTCCATTCCCTGTTCAGAAGATGAAATAATTCATTTTTCTGAAGGATTGTTTGGATTTACGGAATTTAAGGACTACGTACCTCTATCATTTCAGGATAATAGTGATGCATTGATCTCTCTTCAATCCATTGATGATTATCGTGTATCATTTATACTAATGAACCCGTTTCAATTATATTCGGAATATGCTCCTGCTTTATCAAGGGAAGACAGTGATTTTTTAAAAGCTTCCTACGATGAAGAAAATATTTCATACTATGTTATCTGCATCATTCATGATCAAATGGAAGAAAGCACAGTTAATTTAAAAGCTCCGATTGCCGTCAATACGGATACGAGAGAAGCAAAACAAATAATTTTGGATAATCCTCTTTATAAATTCCGTCATCCAATCAAAGATTTTATCAGGAGGGGAAAATAATATGCTGATTCTACAGAGAAAAAAGGAACAGGCCCTAAACATTGGCGATAACATTTCTATCACTGTGTTAGAAATTGGTAATGATTGGGTCAAGTTGGCAATCGATGCTCCCAGAGATGTATCTATTCTAAGATCAGAATTGGTGGAAGCTGTTTCAGCTAATCAGGAAGCCGTTTCTCTTCCTCTGGATGCTGGATCGTTATCTAAAATAAAAGATTTTTTCTCACAAAAACAGAAAGATAGCGGAAATACCTGATATTACTTGGGTATTTCCGCTGTTTCTTTTGTTTCCTCATCTGTACTTCTGCTGATTGTCTTTCTCTTTATAAAAGGAAGGTTTTCAAACTTTGGCAAGACTCTATTGCGTAAATGATTCACGAATAACCGGTTTAGATATCTCCATAACCGTAATGTCCAAAAAAACGGCATTAAGATTCTTATTTTACTCAATAAAGGATAAATGGTTTCCATATATCTCCGATCAGGAAAAAGCCAGTTTACCATCTTTCTAAACTCTTCTAACCTGCGATTTCTGGCATAACAATCTGCAACTGTTTTAATTAATGGCAGAAGATTTGAGCTGATCTCTCTTCCTTCGGTTCCCTTTGAAAATATATAGGATTCCATAGCTTCATAAATCTCAACATTTTCAATTACTGCTCCCGTACCAAACCATCTTAAAATCAAATGTTCCAGGCGTTCTGCAAATTCTGCGATTTTTAACTTTTTAAGTCTGGCATATATATATGGCCAATTAAAATTTTCACTATACGTCTTGTAAAAAATCCAAAAATCCATAATCTGGCTTAAACTTATATTTCCTCTGGCGTAACTATCTATTAATCTGCAAAGTAGAAACAAATATCTGTCATCCAGAGGTAGTTCACGAATGTAACTTCTCCCGTTTTGAAGTGGGAATGTTTTTAGTAAACTCTTGAAAAATTTTCGCATGGGACCGCTAAAAAAAAGGGTATAGTCAAAATTCAGCACTCTGATTCCAGGAATACGATAATACAATTTTCCGAAATCATCTGTTTTCCGCTCCTCAAAATCTACCCTTTCTAAAATCCCCCATATCATGCGGGCACTTTTTCTATTGGAACCAATTTCAATAGATTCACGGCAGCACATCTCTTCTATAGGATAATTTTTCACAATATCAGAATAACTGAGATAGAAGCAGTTAATTTTTTCACGTTCCATCAATGCTAGCAGTTGCATCTCACTTTTTTGTAAGCGCCCTACCCGGTATACAGATTCCAGATACTTATCAAAAAATTGTTGTCTTACGGATTGAGGAATCTCCTGGTCAAGCCCTAAAATACCATAGTGTACAGCATGTGCCACTCCATGGTAATCTGCTAAACGAAACATCTTTTCCCAATCAAGTGAACGTATAGGCTCTGGTGAGGCTTTCTGATTCATCACTGCTGATAATAATATTAGTAAATATCGCTCTTCATAACCTTTAATCATTCATTTTTCCATCCTTAATTAATCCCATGTCAACACTTTGCACAGCCTACCATGTATGTCATATTATATATATCGGACTTTTTTATTATAATCTTAACTTTATTGGGCATCTGTCCGATAAGTATCATATAACATTAAAAATAAAGGTGAGCCGTATGAACAGATTATTTAAAACAATTCTTAAAACCCTGTTCGTAATTGTCATCCCGTTTGCGATTTTTTCTTCTAATTATCAAATTGAGGGTTCTGCCGCTGATGTTCCTCTAACTTCAACCGTATTACAGCCCCAGCCAGTTGAAGCAGACATCCCACAGGAAGACAAATACGATGTGATGTTGGACAGCGTCTGCGGTCCCCTCACTTATTATAATCAGGCAGATGCCAGATGGGGAAATTATCTATGGGGAGGACGAGATCCTATCGTTACCCATGGCTGTGGTCCTACTGTAATGGCTATGGTCATAACCAGTCTGACTGGTAATCAGGTACTGCCAACTGATGTCGCAAATTGGGCTTCAGTAAACAATAGCTGGTGTCCTGGACAGGGTTCTTATCACCGTCTTATACCAGACAGTGCAACTGCATATGGTCTTACAGTCTCATCAGTCAAAAATCAATCTGTGGAAGGAATAAAAAATGCATTGGATTCCGGACAACTGGTTGTTGCCTTAATGAGAAGAGGGCATTTTACACAGCAAGGTCATTTCATCATCATAACAAGTTACACTACAGACGGATTTTTTAGAATTGCAGATTCTAATAATTATGATAATACAAAACTTAATTGGGATCCCTCAATTATACTTCGGGAACTGAATTACCGTGCCTCTAATGGCGGACCACTATGGGCAATTGCTCCAGCTAATTGAAATCGCAACTAATTATAAAAGGAATGAGTACCAGCGATACGCGTACTGATATGTTTATCAATATCTATTGTACGTTTTAATATCTGCTGAATATTCTTTCCTTTTTCCATTATTTTTTTTGATATCTCTCCCTCTTGATTCCAGTTCTCCTGCCCTCTTATCCAACTTTCAACCTTAACAGCTTCTTCCGGAGTCAGAACTGATATGAGGCATCTAATATTCTTCTCGATCGCATCAGATTTATCCATCTCATCCTGACGCATTCCCAAAAGCATTTGTACTGAAGTTTGATCATTGCGGGATAAAAATTCTCCCACTTCCCTGGTTATTCTTTCTATCTCATTCATACACTGATACTTTTTCTGCATCTCTTTTAAAATTTCTAAAAGCATGGATTCTTCCATTTATATTCCTCCTGTTTACAGATTATTGTTAAACGGCTGGAGAGATATTACCTCTCCAGCCTAAAAAATCAACCGTTGTTTCGTTGTGCCTCTCTAAAAGAATCCCGCAACTCCATTATCAAAGGCCTAACTTCTGCTATTACTGCAGAATTCCGTCCTGCTTTAATACGGTTTAACTCATACAGGAAGAAGTCATAAAGTCTTTTTAATTCACTGCTTATTTCATATTGATAATTAAGCGTGTCTTTTAAATATATAACAATATCTATGGACCGTTGTGCTGACTGCTCGAAAAGCTCAAAATCTTTATTCTCCAATGCCAATTCTGACCTGGTTAACCGCTTTAGTAATTCATCATATAAAAGATTAAGCATTTCACCCTGAGTCATTGTATTAACGGTCTGTTCTTTATAATGCTGATATCCGTTTACTGCCATCTTATACTCCGTTTCTATGAACCTAAGGATGAACTCAGCCAGCTGCTTTGGGAGTTCATTTGGGAAATCACTGTTTCCAAGTTGGTAAATTGCTTAACATAGCGGTCTGTTTCTGTCTTAAGCTGTTTATTAAGGCGGTCTATCAAAGTATCCAAGCTGTCCATAGACTTTTGTAAGGAATTCTGTAAAATACTTGTTGGGGCATATACGGAACCAGCTCTTTCTATCAAGATACCTTTTGTTGCACCGGTAGTGCCAGCATACTTATCTGTAATTTTAGTAAGCCTCGCCATAACACCACCCTTGTCTCCAGTTAAAGGATCCTCCTTTTTGGTAAACAACTTCTGTAAGTCGGCTGAGTTTGTTTCCAAAGCAGCTCTAAACTTTGTTTCATCAAGTACAAGCTTTCCATTGTCACCATAATTAGAACTTGTAGTAATTCCAAACGATGCCAGAGCATTCTTATCAGCAGAACCACTTTCAAAAATGAATCTCATGCTATCAGTAAGACTTCTTAGTTCAGTATCATTAAAAAGCAAACCTTCCTTGGCCTTATCTTCCCATTTTTTAATCTGATCCTCTGTCATATCAGCTTTTTGTTCGTCGGTAAGCGGCTCATACTTTCGATTTGGTTTCGTAGTAACTTCTTTATTCACCAATTCAAGCATTTCATTATAATCTTTGACCATATCAGTTACAGCTTTTACAATACTATCTGAATCCGTTTTTGCATTAAATGTAACTGGTTGGGTGCCCGAAATTGCTGTTTTACTATATAAATTATTAGACATTAAAACATAACTGTTATCTGTAGTAAGCACATAAGTTCCATCCTTATCCGCCTTGTAATTGTCACCATCTTTTATATATTTTGTGCCTGGATTTAATATCTCTTTATATTCATTGTCTGAAGTTTTTATGTATTTACCCGATTCATTGCTAGTGTATTCATATCCAAACGTTCCATTTACTGTAATATTTAATCCATCTAAATTAAATGAATTGTTTCCACGAATTAACTCAATCGGATCTGTAGATCCGCCATATTTTACACTTACAACAGCATCCTGACCATTCTTTGTTGTATAATCTTTAAACAAAATCTTAGATGCATCTGACGGGTCAGAAGTATCAAATTCTACTTTTCCTGCAGACCCATCAACTTTTGATACAATGGAAAACTTGTCAGCATTTCTTAAATAAGTGACTGTTACATTTGCATCTGATTCATTAATTTTATTAATAATATCATTCATTGAGCTTCCATATTTAAGTCCAATAATTGGTTTTCCATTTATAGAGAGTTTAAGATCTGTTTCAGCTGTTAGAGTGGTTAGATCTTTCAGCCCCTCCAAACCTGAGTCTAACAGAGATGAGGATAAATTTAATCGGTTAGATTCTCCATACTCCACTTTTAAGGCGCCATTTTTTCCTATAACTCCCAAATCTGCTGAGGAAATTGACAATACGGAGGAATCATCAGGGCTACTGGAATTAGGAATCATAGTCTTAAACTCCAATTTACCACTTGCTCCAGAAACTGCAATTCTTCCATCTCCAAATTTACTATTAAGCTGATCTTGCATATAATTAGCTAATTTGGTAATATCATCATAATCCTCAGTCTTAATCGCGTCGAACGTTATGTTCTCTGTAGTTCCATTATATGTAAAGCTTACACTTTTACCTGCTACTCTTTGTAAGAAGGTTTTATCTTCAAAAAGCTTTTGCTCTCTATTTTTTAGTTCTGTAGTAAAGCCAGCTCCATTAATTGTCTTGTTTGCATCACTGATATTATCAATATCACTAATTCCCAAAGCACTTAAAGCTCCTTTACTTCCACCTATTATCTGTAGAGTATTGCCAGCTGTATCCTTGGATATGAAATCCAGTTTTGCCAGCTTGGGATCAGTTGCGTCTTTTGGCGTAGTCTTTACCTGAATAACATCTTCCAGTGTTTTTCCATCTCCAATGGAAACATTTTTCAATGCTCTCGTTATTGATTTTTGTGCGCTTTCAGCTGTACTGTAATCATACGTAAAACCATCTGATGCAGTACCACTACTTAATGATACAGAGTAAGTTTTACTTCCATATTTAAAGTAAAGTGATTGCCCTTCCAGAGTACTGACAGATTCGGGTGTGGTAAAATTAATTTTACCTGTCATAAGACTGCTGTCTGATACTTTATCGTTTGACATAATAGAAGCTTTATTTGCGAGCTGCTTCACCCCTACTATGGACATGGAATCAGTAGCTGAAGAGCTTCCGGATACACTGATATAACTGCTGTTAGCTCCTACTGGTGTAATACTACTTTTAGCCCAAAAGCTAGAGCTGGATAAGTTGGTAGATTGATTTGTATATGAGGTATATTTTCTTGAGAACTCCACCAGCTTTGAACTTATGGAACGATACGCCTCCTGCTGCCACCCATAGGTCTGCTTTTTTTTCTGCTGTTTTGCTATCTTTGCCCTTGTAGATGATGTCATTCCCTCAATCAGAGTATCTCTGTCCAGACCACTTGCCAGACCGCCGTAACCTTTTATGGATGATGCTGAACTGTTTTTAATACTGGTCAATGCTGATGCCATATTAATAACTCCTTTCTTAACTATCTAAATAATCCAATTTTCGTCAAAAATCGGTTTTTTTTACGTTTTGGCTATACTTATTTATCGTCATATTGTATACTAAAGATAATAGTATTATCTTAATTTACGAATGGAGGAATACAATTTGTCAACTGTAATAACTATTACAAATCAAAAGGGCGGCGTAGGCAAAACCACCACTTCCTGTTCCCTTGCCTGCGGCCTTGCCATGAATAATAAAAGAGTGCTGGCCGTTGATTTAGACCCTCAGGGTAATCTTGGATTTAGTCTGGGACTTGAAATTGAAAACTGTGCAACAATTTATGAGGTTTTCCAGGGAACTGCTACGCTGCAGGAGGCAATACGTCCATCAAAATATTGTGACGTAATTTCTTCTAATATACTTTTAAGCGGTGCTGAGCTGGAATTTACCGGCAAACAAAGAGAAAGTATGTTAAAGAACTTACTGTCTACAGTTGCCGGTTATTATGATTACATTATTATTGATACTCCTCCTGCTCTTAATATTTTAACAGTTAATGCATATGCGGCTGCAGATTATCTGATTATACCCATGGTGCCGGAGATTTTAAGCCTTCTTGGTGTATCTCAGATTAAAGATACCATTAACACAGTGCGTGCGTCTGTTAATCCAGATCTTGTTGTGCTGGGGATATTGCTTAATAAATATAATTCCAGAACACTTCTTTCCAGAGAAGTGAAGGAGATGGCTCAGAGTATTGCTTCCCAGATCGGAACACGGGTGTTTGAGACACATATCAGATCCAGTGTCAGTGTAGCCGAAGCACCGGCTCAGGGCGAAAGTCTCCTGGATTATGCACCCAGATCCAATCCTGCTCAGGATTACAAAGCATTGGTAACTGAAGTCATTGAATTGATTAAAAAATCAAAATAATACAGACTTGAGAGGAGCACATAAACATGGCTAGGAAAAGCAGCAAAACAGCTCATGTAATGAATCTTCTGGCCGGAGGTGAGGCGGAATCTTCGAAATCAGAGGCTGCTAAGGAAAACCTTGCTGCCAGCCAGGCAGCTGAGTCAAAAGGGACAATTAAAGAATTGACGGTTCTGGCTCAGCAGGCCTCTATACAAATGCAGGATAGTCCATTATCTCCAAGCCCAATTTCTATCATTGATCTTTCCTCTTCAGTTCAGGATCCGGTTGCTGAATTAATTAAACAACAACTGGAAGAAGATGAAAAAAGGGAACTGGGGAATGGATTTTCTGAGAAAAATGAAGATGAATTTCAGCCAGATTCTCTTCCTGACCCTGTTTCAGACAATATAATAAATAATGAGGAAGACTCATCTACAGAAGACAGTGAAGAAGTGCACGGTACGGAATTTGCTGAACCATCTGATAATTTTGCAGATGAGACAGATGTGCAGGATTTGGATAATCAGAATGAACCCAGTATATCTGATGTTAATGCGCAAGTTCAAATGGACATATTAAGTATCGATGAAACCAATCAAGCCTATATGCAAGACTCAGATGAATCGGAACAATTTGATATTGCGGCTTCTGAGGAATCAACGCAATTTAATAATACGGTTCCTGATGAAACGGATCAACCTGATGATTCCGTTTCCAATGAATTAGCGGAGCCTCAACAAATTTCCGATGAACTGACGCAGCCTGATATTCCGGACTCCATTGAGTCAACAGCTCCCCCTGTACAAACTGAGGGCACTCCTGCAAAACCTGAGGCCACTGTCACTGATATTCCTACCACTCCAAAAGCCTCTAATTTCAAGTATTTGAATGTTATGGAACATGTTGTGGAGAATGTTGCCAGGGACTATGCAGGACGTCTTGGTGGCTGTACATGCGAACACTGCATTGCTGATGTTACTGCTTTGACGCTTAACAGACTTACTCCCAAATATGTGGTGGTGGAGCCTCCTGCTGCTTCTCCTTTGCTGAATTTTTATTCCAGCCGTTTTGCTCCACAGGTTATTGTTGAATTAACCAAATCATGTTTTATAGTAAAAGAAAACCCACACCATTAGGTGTGGGTTTTCTTGCTTACGGGAATATCTGTTTCCTGATCTGCACTGACCGTTAAACCGTTCCATATCTCATTAACAGCTTCTACACAGTCCATATAAGTCTGTGCCAGCTGACCGGAAGGTATCTCCAGTTTATCGGATAACTGCTTCACTTTCTTCCATTCTGCCTCTTCATAACTAAGAATGAGTTCATATAATTCACCACAAACTCCTTCCTTGCGAATAAGAGCGTCTTTTATTTCCTGGGCAACCGGAACTTCTTCCAGAATTTCTTCTAGAGGTGCATTGATCATATACTGAAGTGTAGAGAACATGCCCATCATATAAACTTCTGACCGAATTATTGGAAGATCTTTGATATGATCTGAAATCGCCATTGCAAAATTGGCTCTCAGGAAAGACAGCTTCATCATTGCTTCTAAGGATTCTTCATTATCAATATCATTGTTGAAGCTTAATAAATATACCCATTGCTTCAACTGGCTGATTCCCATGGTAACCAATGCCTGTCGTATGGAGGAAACTCTTCGGCGCAAGGCAAAGTATGCGGAATTAACGATTTTAAGAAGTGCATAGCTTAATGCAGCATCTCGGTTTATAATCTCTTCTATCTTCTCTATATCCGGTTCATCTTTAGAGACCTCTACCACCAGCTGGAAAAAGTTCCCCTCTAAAAATTCCATACGGTTTACTTTTCCGGCCATAGCCTCCGCAACATAGCTTCCTTCTGCATAATCCGCGCCTACCTCGATTGCAAGCTCGTAATCAGCCATGGAACTGACACCTGTTACGATGCACTTCTTATCAAAACCCTTCATCGTGTTAATGAGGTTTTTTAAAGAACTGCGTTCTTTTCCATCCTGCTTGTTTCTGATGTCAATTTTTATGTAAGTAACATAATCCAGCATGGAGAAATATTTGGGAGAAAACTGGAAGTCATTGATGGCAAATACATACCCTTCTGCCCTGTACTTTCTTATGATAGTCGGAGACAAGGGGTGAATCATAACATGATCTTCGATCTGAATCACCATCTTCTCCTTATCAAAAATCTTCGGTGTATTCCGAAATAACAATGAAGGAGTAAATGTAACAAAAGTAAGCTTATCATGAAAAATGCTTTCTGTATTCTGCATCAGAAATCCGGCAATTGTGTCAGCCGCTGCCACATCGGAGCTGCTGTAAAGCGAATCATAATCCTTCTGAAACAATACTTCGTAGCCGATAATCCTGTCCTCCTTCAACGCCTTAATAGGCTGCCGGGTGACATACTTATCCATTCGTCTTCCTCCTCTGAAGCAAGTGATCAATTACTTCTACCAAATGGGCGATTTCCGGCTTGCTCAGCTGTTCATCTGCACCCAATTGCTTTCCCTTTATCATCAGTTCCTGATTAATCATGGAAGAGAAAATAACCAAAGGAATATGTTTTAATTTTTTATCTTCTTTCACCAGCTTAGTCAGACGGTGTCCATCCATCTCTGGCATCTCAATGTCTGTGATAATCAGGCTTACCTTATCATCTAAATCCGAATCATCTCTTATCTGGCTTAAATAATTCCAGGCTTCCTGACCATTGTTTTTAAAAGTGAGGTTTTCATATCCTGCTTTTTTAAGAGCAGCTTCGATCATCTTGGTCAGAAGAATGGAGTCCTCAGCGATTAATATTGGATTAGTGACAGATGTTCTCTTACCCAGCTTATTAATATCATCGATCTGGATTCCGGTCTCAGGAGCGATGTCAGCAACAATTTTTTCAAAGTCAAGGATGGTAACAAGATCAGTTCCGCACTGAGCGATTCCAGTGGCTACGCCTTCATCTCCGCGGCTTATGGTATCGTCTGGTTTCTGTATATTCTTCCAGGAAATTCTGCTGATACCAACTACGCTGTGAACACGGAAAGCAATGTGCAGCTTGTTGAAATTGGTGATAATAAACAGATCTTTGCCTTGTTTTTCACCTTTATTGCCAGTAAGGTAATAAGGGAGATCAATGACTGTAAGAAGAAGATCCCTTGGTTTAAAAATACCCTCTACAGCTGGGTGGGCATGAGGGATGGGTTTCACCTTATCTGACATCATAATCTCGCGTACTTTCGCAACGTTAATTCCATATAATTCACCATAGATAGTGAATTCCATTATTTCAATTTCATTCGTCCCTGATTCTAATAAAATCTCTGTTTCTGCCATACTTTTTCTCCTTTATCCCAATATAATCCAGCAAAAACAACTGCCTGTTAATTTATCGGCAACTTTCTGCCAGTTCATAATGTTTACAAAACAATTTCTGCTCTGCCGTAAGTTCTGATTTTAACCTGCCCCGTACTTACATCCATGGACATGGTTCGTGCATAGTTTTCTCCAACGTCCAAAGCGGCAAGCCGGATCCCCTCTTTTTGGAGAATCTGTTTTACGCTTACAATATTGCGGGCTCCGATATTGCCAAGAGTACTGTTACCCTGCAATTCGAACATTTTTGCCCCCCCTGCAATCTTTGCAATCAATCTTGGTTTTCTTGCGCCCAGGATTTCTATCTTTCTAAATGTCTCAGCAAGTCCTGTATCTGCATACTTAAATATATTTCCGTCTCCTGATCCGTATACTTCCGGAAGCATAATATGCACAAGCGCCCCCAGTTTTATCATGGGATCATATAAACAGATTCCAATGCAGGACCCCAGCGCATAGGTGATCAGTGTCCCCTCCTGCCTGGCAAACTTCATGTCCGCAATTCCTACTGTTATCTGTTTATCCATTTACAATCCCCAGCTTTTCCATTAAAAAGTTCAATGACATAATATCCGGCATCATCAGCAAGTCACTGTGAAGGACTTTTCCTCCTATTATGAACTGTCCGCTTATCATCATCATCTTATCTGTCTGATATCCAAATTCCACCATTGGAACACTTAAGATGCCTCCCAGCATGTTAACTGCAATGTCAGGTACCGAAAGGTTGATTGTCACCTCACTGAGCGTTGACATGGCATTTACATAAGATGATATAATAATATTACCGATCTCTTCCAGTGCGGAGGTCTCTAAAACATTGAGCTGGTAATAGTCTTCAATCTCCTGCTGCATAACACTGGATAAAACCTCATTAATAAAATCCATTTTTAAAATAAAGAGCATTAAACCGTTGATTTCTCCTGTCATCTTTACCAGGATCGCCGCCACAATTTCCTCCGGATCACCCAAAAATTTAATGGCCTCATTATATCCCAGAATCTGAACATCGGGTAGTGTCATTCGAACGGTTTTGTTCAGCATGGAAGAAAGTGCGGTAGCCGCATTGCCTGTACCAATACTGCCTATCTCCCGTATCAGATCCAGCCCAAGCCCATTCATTTCGTCATAACGTGTTATTTTCATATGATCGCCCTCTTTCATGAAACTCTGCGATATTTACCGCAGAGAATTTATTGTCGATTCAACTTCATCGGAAGTCTGTACCATCTTAAGAGCATAGGAATACGCTCTCTGGGCCTCCATCATTTTTGTCATCTCCAACGCAAAATCGGTACCAGACTGCTCCAGAGATCCACTTACTACTTTTGCCTTCTCCAGGAGAATGGGAGTCCCATTGACAGCCGTTGCAGAAAAAACATTGTCCCCTATGGGTTTAAGGCTACTGGTATTAGCAAAGGTATAGATTCCAATGGCATGGGGATCATGTTCTCCTTCCTGCAGTTCTTCCTTTTCTTCATCCTCTTTCTCAGCTTCTTCAGAAGGATAGGATGCGGGCTTCACATCATAGGAAATTTCCACCTGATCCATATTAAGAACCCGTTTCCCATCCACATTGACAAGATAAAATTTGTCCGTTGTCTTTGCAAGGGAAAATCGTCCATCCCGTGTATATGTAATTTCTCCGGATACAGGATCCTTCAACATGAAAAATCCATCGCCTTCCACAGCATAATCATGTTCCTGTCCAGTAGACTGATACGGCATGGCTGTCATGTTTGTCTTTAACTGGTCTATTTTCGATCCGCTTCCAGTCTTAACATTGGTATTATCGAGAGAATTCCGTGTTTGTGCATAGATCAGATCGGAAAACACACTGTATTCCGGTTTAAAACCAACTGTATTTACATTTGCTATATTATTCGATACAACATTGAGTTTCGTCTGCTGATTCATGGCACCCTGTGCGCCTATGTAAAAGGATTGATTCATCCGTTATTCCTCCCCTATACTCTGCCAATTTCAGATACTATTTTTCCCATAAGCTGGTCGTACATCTTAAGCACCTGGGCTGCACTCTGGGTAGCTCTCTGACTGGTCATCATAGAGGTCATCTGTTCAATGGGGTCAATATTGGACCGTTCCACTGATTTCCACATAACTCCACCGTCAACAGCTTTTCCCTCTGCCTGGGTAGTAAAGGTTCCATTATCCCCTTTTACCAGCTGAGCCGTATCATCGAAGTTTATTACACCAAGCTTTCCAAGCAGTGTTGGTTCTACTGCTTCCGTATCACCGCCATCTTCATCGGTTTTAAGACCTTTTAAGGGCTCTTCATAAATATTTCCGGATTTGTCCACTGTAATGTGATTTGAGGTCATTTCAATTGGGTTTCCGTCTTCTCCAAGTACCCTTCCTAAATTGGATAAACAAAGATAGCCATCCTTATCAACATCAAAAGATCCATTCCTTGTATAAAGTCGAGTTCCGTCTGTACCCTCGACAGTAAAAAATCCAGGCTTTGTTAATGCAAAATCCAAATTACCGCCAGTTTCCTCCACATTGCCCTGATCAAAGCTGGTTTTCACACCTGCTACTGTTTTCAGCATGGATGCAGTACCAATTGGAGTGTAACTGCTTTTATCCACATTACCGCTCCTGTAGAGCATCTCTTCTTTAAATGTGGTGCTGGTCATACGGTCTGATTTAAACCCAGGAGTACTTACGTTTACCATATTGTTACTGATGGTATTTAAATTCCGGTTCTGATAAAGCATCCCGGAAGCCAGATTATAAAATCCTTGAAACATCCCGCTATTCCCCTTTCCTATTTCCCATTTATAAAATTAGTCAGATTCAGTCTCAGTTTCTGTATGGCATTGGAATGAATCTGTGAAATTCTTGGTTCACTGACATTCATGACCCTGGCAATCTCTTTCATATTTAATTCGTCCATATAATACAAAGAAATAACCTTTTGTTCATTTTCCTTTAAATTATTTATGGCAGATACCAGTATCTGTTTAAATTCTTCCTGAAGATAGTGAGATTCCGGCTGGTCATTTTCGCTGATGGATGGGAGCTGGACTGTTTTTTTGTTGTCATTGCTTCCCTCTAACACCATATCAAGGGAAATGACACTGTAAACATTGGTCTTTCCTAACGCTTCCTGATATTTATCCAGCGATACATTTAAATACTCGGCCGTTTCTTTTGAGGATGGAAAACGTCCCAGACGGTTACACAATTCCATAACCGTATTGTCCAGTTCTTTGGCATTTTTTCTGACACTTCTTGGGATCCAGTCCTGTTTTCTTGCCATATCAATAATCATACCACGAATTCGCTTGGAAATATATGTTTCGAACTTCACATTCATATCAGGATCAAACTTTTCAATCCCATTCATGATCGTCAATACACCTTCATTAACGATATCCTCTATTTGAGCAAAGCTTAAATAGACATCACGCATTTGAATTGAAATGCTCTTCACCATATACATATAACGCATTACCAGCTCGTGCTTGATTTTAATATCCTTAGTACGCTTATATTTAATTAATAAATCTTCATTGGTATATTGGCTTAACTCCTGCTCCATTCCGATTAACACTGCCTTTCTGACATTAACCCCTGTCAAACGGTAATATTTCCGACTGCCTGGATCTGAATATTATTTGCAATTTCATTAAATGAAAGAACATAGACATTGGGATAAAACTGTTCGATCAGACGGTAAAAATACAGCCTTACTACCTGACTTGTTAGAATCACAGGTTTCTGTTCCAGATCGTTAAACTTCTTAATCTGTTCACCCAGCTGTCCGATTACTGACTGCATCACCTCAGGGCTGAGAGCCAGATAAACACCCTGCTCCCCTTTCGCCATGCTGCTGATAATATTTTTTTCCAGATCTGCATCCAGAGTCAGAACTTTCATCTGACCTCCATCACAGAACATTCTGGTAATGGTTCTCTTTAAAGCGATTCTGATATTCTCTGTAATAAGATCGATATCTCTGGTTGTTGAAAGAGCATCCACAATGGTCTCTAAAATGGTTTCCATATCTTTGATCGGCACACCTTCTTTTAAAAGACTGTTGAGTATCTTTTGGAAGTTGCCGTAGGATAACTGACCTGGGAATAACTCCTCCACAAGTTCAGGTGAATGTTTCTTAACATTGTCTAACAGCTGCATAATTTCCTGTCTGCCAAGCATCTCATATGCATGCTGCTTGATGGTCTCTGATAAGTGAGTCAGCATAACTGACAACGGATCAATAACTGTATATCCATAGATTTCGGCCATTTCTTTATTCTCAGGCCGGATCCATTTACTTGGGATTCCGTAAGCCGGCTCAATAGTTTCAATTCCATCCACTTCACCGGAAAGAACCGGCGGTTCCAGGGCGAGATAATAATCTACCAGGATTTCACCCTTTGCTACTTCTTCACCTCTGATTTTAACTACATACTGGTTGGTATTCAGACTGGAACTGTCTCTTAGTCTGACCGATGGAATAACAAATCCCATGTCCTGTGCATACTGCCTTCTGAAAATGACAATACGGTTAATTAACTTTCCTCCGCTTCCTTCATCAATCAGTGGAATCAGACTATAACCGAATTCCAGTTCAATAGGATCTACACTAATCAGGGAATATACATTATTTACATCTCTGTAATAGGATTCTTCGTCTGCTGGTGTCTGCTGGCTTGTATCCTCCATCAATGTATTCTGATACTGCTCCACCTCTTTAAAGGCTGACTGTTTCACTTTACGCTCCAGCTGATAACCGGTTCCTATGAGCAATGATGCCATAAGACCAAGCTGGAATTTTGGCATTCCCGGAACAAGCATCAGTACAACCAAAACAAATCCCGTAAGCATAATGGCTCTTGGCTGAGCCAAAAACTGTGAGGACACATCCTCATTTAAGCTGCCATCTGATACGGCTCTGGTAACAACCATACCGGTAGCTACTGCGATCATAAGGGAAGGAAGCTGGGATACCAGTCCATCACCTACTGTAGCAATACTATAAATGGTTAAAACCTGGGAGAAGGGCATATTGGACTGAACAATACCAATGATCGCACCACCAATAAAATTGATTGCGGTAATGATCAAAGAAACGATTGCATCGCCCTTTACGAATTTGGTGGCACCATCCATGGCACCGTAAAAATCTGCTTCCTTCTGGATTTTATAACGTCTCAGCTTCGCTTCCTGCTCATTGATCAGACCAGAACTTAAATCCGCATCAATAGCCATCTGCTTTCCTGGCATGGCATCCAGGGTAAATCTGGCTGCAACCTCAGATACTCGTTCCGTACCTTTTGTAATAACCAGAAAGTTTACTAAAACAATAATCAGGAATATGATAAAACCTACTACAACATTTCCCTGCAATACGAAATCACCAAAGGCCTTAATAACGAGACCGGAAGATCCCATTTTGGTTAAAATGTTACGGGTGGAAGAAACGTTAAGTCCAAGCCGCAACAATGTGGTGATCAAAAGCAGCGATGGAAATATGGAAAATTCCAACGGCTCCGAAATGTTCATGGTTATCAGAAGGATAATCATGGATAGGGAAATATTTATTATAATCATTACATCCATAAAAAATGGAGGCAATGGGATGATCAAAAGAAGCACAATTGTAATGACAAATACTACAACGGAATTTTTAAGTAAAGTCTTCATTCTTTTTACACCATTTCTTTCAAGTATCTATGCCGCATTTTCTACTCTATGATCTTGTTATTCATACGGTATACGTATACCAGAATCTCAGCGACCATACCATAATATTCCGGAGGGATTGGTTCCCCCACTTTGGTACTGGCAAAAATCCCCCTTGCAAGAGGCTTGTTCTCCAGCACATAGATTCCATGTTCCTCGCCTATGGCCACAATCCTTAAAGCAAGTTCATCCTGACCCTTGGCAAGCAGAACTGGTGCATTATCTTTTTCTATATCATAACGCAGTGCTACCGCAAAGTGGGTCGGATTTCGAATAATTACATCTGCAGTAGGAACTGACTGCATCATCCTGCTGCGGGCTCTTTCTCTTTGTAAGTTCCGGATACGCCCTTTAATCTCCGGATTTCCTTCTGTCTGCTTGTATTCCTCTTTCATCTCCTGCTTTGACATCTTAATCTGGCGTTCATAATCCCACCATTGGTAGAAATAATCGAAGCCGGCGATTGCCAGGAATACGATTGATATTTTCATTACCATATCCATAATTGAATCTAAAACATAAACTGCTGAATCCATTATATTCATATCAATAGTTCTGGCTACTGCTCTTAAATCGCCTTTTATGATCTGATAGAGAATGACTGAAAGTATAATAATTTTAATCAGATTTTTAATAAGCTCTACCAGATTTTTTAAAGAGAGAAGATTTTTAATCCCTTTAATCGGGTTCAGTCTTTCAAACTTAGGTGCCATATTACTTTTTGTAAATAGAAATCCTGTCTGTACGCCTGTTCCAATCACTGCCAATGTAGTGGAGACAAGTATAATCGGTATCGCTGCTTTGGCAATGGCAATTACCATATCCCAGAAAACACTGGTTGTATAATCTGACATGGTATCTGCAAGCGGAGCCAGACTGACATATTTGATCATATAATCTCGCATGGTCCGATACATGAGCGGAAATAATGCTTTCAACATCACGAAAGTTCCAAGAAGAGTTGCAATCATTACCACATCCTTACTAACAGCAACATGACCTTTTTTTCGTTCATCTTTCCGTTTTTTCGGTGAGGCCTTCTCGGTTTTTGAATCATCTGCCATTTCCGTTCATCACATCCTTTGCGCTATAAAATCCTGATCATATTCTCCACTGTCAGTAACATCTGACTGATTATAAATCCAACGTAATCAGACATGGGGGAAAATAAGAATATAAGCATTAATAAACCAACTAAAACTTTCGCCTGAATATTAACCACAAACACATTAATCTGGGGTATCACCTTCATCAGAATTCCCACCGCAATTTCCGTTATAAACTCAATTGCCATAATTGGAAAAGCAAATTTAACTGCCATAACTATGCACTGGGTAAATATTTCAAGCATCGCCCATGCAACTTTTGTACCGATGACAACTTGTCCATAAGGCACGATTTCCGACGACTGGATTAAAAGTTTAAACAGAGCCAGATGACCGTCTACTGCAAAGAACAATAATATAAAATACGCATGAAAGATACTTCCCGTCACCGCAACCTGTGCATTGCTCTGGGGATCAAATACGGTGGCCATGGAAAGTCCCATCTGAAAATCTATAATCGTTCCCGCATATGTAATAATCATGACAAACAGCTCCATAACAAAACCAATCACATATCCCATGGCAAACTCTTTGATCAGAAGCACTGCATATTCAACGGAAGTAACTGGTTCCGGTACCTGTGCGGAAGAAAACGAATACAGCAGAAGGGTGAGTACCATAATCGTACCGCCCTTTACATAACCGGGTATATTCCGTCTTCCCAATATGGGATTTAAGAGGATAAAACCTGCCATCCGCATGAGAATCAGGGAGAAAAGCATCATCTGTCCAATATCCGGCATTTAACTCTTCCTTTCATCTGCCTGACCTATCCCAGCATGGTATTAAACACATGTATGGTAAAATCACTAAGCGTCTTCATCATATTACTGCCCATCATCAAAAGAATGAGACCCACAACAAGTAACTTGGGCACAAAGGTTATGGTCTGTTCATGTATCTGTGTGGCTGCCTGCAGTATGGATATCAAAATACCAATGATCATGCTGACCACCAGAACCGGACCCGCCAGCTTAACGGCTGCTCCAAACATCTCGTACATCAGGCTGCTGATTGCTACCTCTGTCATAAAAATCCCTCCTGTCATTAATGAAAGCTTTTAACAAGGTTTGTAAATAATAACTCCCAGCCATTTACTGTAACAAACAACAGCAGCTTAAATGGAAGTGATATCATGGCGGGTGGCAGCATTACCATACCCATAGACATCAGCGTGCTGGAAACAACGATATCTACCAGCATAAATGGGAGGAAAATCATAAATCCAGCTGTGAACGCCCGTTTTAATTCTGATGTCATAAATGATGGAATGACAACAGTCATTGGTAAATCTTCAATGTTTTCCGCTTTTTCTGTATGGGATAAGTCTACAAACAAATTCAGAGTACTGGTTTCAGTCTGTTTCAGCATAAAACGCTTCATGGGAATCTGAGCCCGTTTCAATGCTTCCGACTGGTTGATCTCTTCTTTTATGTAAGGCTGGTAAGCCTGGGTATTAATGTCTTTTATAACCGGATCCATGATAAACAAAGTTAAGAATAGTGCAATGCCTACCAAAACAATATTAGGAGGCGTTTGCTGTACACCAAGTGCATTCCTTGTAAAAGACAGGATAATGATGATTCTGGTAAAAGAAGTCATCATAACCAGTATGGAAGGCAGCAGTGAAATAATGGTCAGAATGAGGAAAAGTTCCAGGGTTGGCACCCTGCCTCCATTAATGTTAACTAAGGCATCTGTATTCATTCTGCTCCTCCTACAAGTCTTTCCGGTTTTTATCCGTATATTTTTTCAGAATGCTGATAAAATCAGGGGCTCCGCTTCCTGTTTGAGGATTCTGGATATCCAGGCTTTGTTGAATATCCTCCTCCGTCAGTTCTGCCAGAATGTTAATCTGTGAAGAAGCGATACCAATGAGAAAATAATGACTGCCTGCGCGAACAACCGCAATCGCCTTATCCTGCCCAAGGGAAAGCCTGTCTAACATCTGCATATAATTTCCCCCGCGTTTTAATCCCATCCCTTTTCCAATACTTTTCGTAAAAATATAGCTTAAGTACAGAATGAGAATGGTGATAATAAGAACCGATAACAGACTGATCACACTGTTCATCTACAGGCACTTCCTCTCTAATCAACGTTCTTTTTGATAATCTCCGTGATACGGATACCAAAATTGTCATCAACGACTACTACGTCGCCCTTCGCAATACATCTCCCATTTACGTACAGATCTACCTGCTCTCCTGCAAGTTTGTCTAAAATAACAAGAGATCCTTTTGTAAATTCAAGTATATCTTTTACCAACTTTCTGGTTCTGCCGATTTCTACAGATACCTCCAAGGGTACTCCCATGATCAGCTCACGGTTTTCCTCCTGCTCTTCATAGCTTACCGGTCCTTCTGTAAGGTTGTTCTGGGGAACCGGCTTTACATTGATGGTTTTCGGCTCCGATGCCTCTTTCTTCGGGGCAGGAGCGTTCATCTGTGAATTCTGCATCTGCAGTATCATCTGCTGCATCTGGTTAATCATCTGCTGCTGCATCTGCATCTGATTCATCATCTGCTGCACGGAAGAATTATCAATCCCTGCTGGCTGGCTGGCCATTGCCGGTGTGGAAACTGCAGGTTGAGGAGTTTGTGCTAATGTCGGAACTGGAACTGGAGCTGGTGTCGGAGTTGGCGTTTCCGGCACTGGTTCTGAAGCCTTACTGCCATTTAACAACATCTCTATTTCCTCCTGAGACAGGATACCGCCTGAAGATTCCTGCTTCGGAGGTTCCTGTGGCTGTGGCTGCGGATCTGGAGCTGAACTTCCTGAAAGAAGTTTTTCAATTTCTTCCTGAGATAAAATGCCGCCAGATGAAGCCGGTGCGGAAGCAGGTTCGGGTACCGGCGCTTCTTCCGGCTCACTGTCTCCCTGGGGAAAGAATCCCGCCACCAGTTCTTTTGCAAGTGCAGGTGGCATAACATTGATAAATTCACTGGCCATCTGATCTGCTATCTTCAAATTAAAACCAACCACAACCATTAAATCTTCATCGTGATAATATTTTTCTTTAAAATCTCCCACATCTTCAATTTCAAAAGAAGTTGGTGTTGAGATATTAACTGCTTTGCTTAAAAACTCGCTGAGAGCAGTCGCTGACGCCCCCATCATCTGATTCATTACTTCACAGATTGCACTGATATTTAATTCATTTAATTCAAAATCCTCTTCCGGGGTTTCCGTTCCCATCAGCATATCTACGATGACCTTAACATCATGCTTTTTCAAGAGCATAATATTGCTTCCGCTAAGACCTGCAATATAAGTAATCTCCACACCTACTGCTGGTTCCAGGTTTGATATTTCAAACTCACTTTTTGTAAGTACCCTTACTACAGGTGTGGTGATATCAACTCTGGCATTGAGCATGGTAGATACTGCAGTGGCTGAGGCTCCCAGGCTTATGTTTAGTATTTCACCTATGGCATCAATCTCAAATGCGCTAAAATTCTTCGAATCCATACAACTTTTCTCCCTTTATACTCATTTAGCCCTCTATGCCATATTTCACCTTATTTACCGATCTCCAATGCCTTGGAAGCCATCATTTTTATGGCATTAAATGCGGTTATATTGGCTTCATAGGACCGGGTTGCAGACATGCTGTCCACTGTTTCCTTTATCATATCCACATTTGGCATCTGTACATAGCCGTTCTCATCTGCATCCGGATGCTCCGGGTCGTAAACGGATTTTAAAGGGCTGGTATCTTCCACTACCTGTGATACCTTTACTCCCCCCGCACTCTGCTGGCGGCTCTTACCTGCTGCATTCATTAAGGTTCTGCGGAAATTATTTTCAGTCTGTGCTTCAAGGACCACCATTCTTCTGCGGTATGGGCCACCGGTAGCCGTTCTGGTGGTATCGATATTCGCAATATTTTGTGATGCAATATCAAGTCTGAGACGCTGTGCTGTCATAGCAGACGCGCTGATATTCATCGAGCTTAAAAACGACATTTGTACCCTCCTCAGTAAATCAGCTTAGCCGATAATTCCAGTAACTGTCTTTAAAATTCTGTCCGGTTTAAATGGCTTAACAATAAAGTCCTTTGCTCCTGATTTAATCGCTTCAATAACCATGCTTTCCTGTCCCATTGCGGAGCACATTACAATTACTGCATTGGGATCTTTTGCTTTAATTGCCTTTAACGCTTCCAGTCCATCCATATTGGGCATGGTAATGTCCATGATGATAAGATCAGGATTGATCTCTGAAAACATCTGTACCGCCTGAGCGCCGTCAGCCGCTTCATACAGATCGGTATATCCGTTCTTTGTCAGAGTGTCCTTAATCATCATTCTCATAAATGCTGCATCATCTACTAATAATATTTTTGCCATTTTCTACATCTCCTTTATTATCCTATAATTCTTTATGTAATCCCTGACTCAGCTTTCACTGGTCTGGTAATTTCCATTCTCAGCCTGATCGTCAATATTTATAGCCAGTTCATCAATTTTAACAGCTACGTTCCGCTTATGAACACCCAGCTGACCTTTAAACCACGGCTGACCTTCCACATAGAGCTTGACATCAGAATCTTTTGGCGTATTTAAGTTGATTACGTCTCCAACATGCAGGTTATATACATCATCAAGCGAAATTGATGTATCGCCCAACTGAGCTCTGACCAGCATATCTGAAGATTTAATGCTCTGCATAATCTCTCTCTTATTATCCTGACTGTTCGCCTCTTCACCCATAGCACTGTGCTTACGCTTGTCCATGATATCAAAAATGTTCATGAGAAGTGATCCGGGAATGCAGACATTCAGCCTTCCTGAACACTCTTTCATATCTACATCTATCACTACAATAACAATGGTCTCATCCACACCAATTTCCTGAAACATACTTGGATTTTCTTCCAGCCTTGACAATTCGAACTTCAAATTGATATAACTGGACCAGGAGTCCTTTAAAGCACCGATTATATATTGAATCACTCTGTGATACAAAGCCATTTCAATTTCCGTATATGTATAAGATGCATCTACATTAACATCTGTTCCCAGGCCTCCCAGCATACGGTCAATTAAATTGAGCATCAGCGTCATACTTGCGTTAATAAGAAGGGGAGGGTTTTTACTGTTGTTGGGCAGAGTAACATTAACTACAGTAAGAATATCATTATCACTAAGTGCGTTGCCAAACTCATAATACCTTTGTTCCTCAACTGTCACCACGGACAATTCGCTGGAAGTCCGAAATATACTGCTAATCTGGGAGCCTGCTATTCTGGAATAATTATCGAATATACTCTTTAAAATTTTCAGTCTGTCCTTGGTAAATTTCTTCGGACTATAAAAATCATATTTCCGGTATTTTACTTCATTTTCCTTTTTCTCAATCTCATCAATAGGCTCATCAGTTCCGCTTAAGGAATTGAGAAGCGCATCAATCTGACTTTGGGATAATACTTCAGCCATTTGTTTCACTCCCGCTTTTTATTTAATTGCCCGCTTTGTTCTGAATATTGTGATATACCTGGTTGTAATACTCTTCCAGGGATTTTTCAACCGTATCATTTTTCGTTATCAAAATCTCAACACGGCGGTTTTTTGCACGTCCATCTTCGGTATCAAACGGTGCGATAGGGCGAAACTGTCCAAAACTCATCCCTACCAGTTTTTCCGGTGAAACAGCATTCTGGCTCTGCAGAAAGATAATAACCTCTGCGGAACGCTGTGCAGACAACATGCGGTCATTACGAATATTATTAGCTCTCTCCGGGTTCCCCTGAGAGGTATGTCCCAACACCTGAACTTCCTTAATATTGTCATTGGCCTGCGCCATCGAAGCTGCAAATTCACTCAGGACATCTTTGCCTTCCTGTCTTAGAACAGAACTGTCCCCATCAAAAAATACTTTATCACGAAATGAGATAAATGTGAAGCCGTCTCCCCGTGTAATTTCGACAGAATCCTGCATATTTCGATCGTCCACTACTTTTTTAAGCATCAGATATAATTCGTCAAAATCTGTACTTTCACCTCCGGAAGCAGGGCTTCCCTTGAGTTCTCCGTCCCCTTCATTCGCCTGAGCATTCAAAACAACCTGATCTGATGACTCAGCAGCACTTGGATTAAAACTTTGCACCAGAATCTTCCATTTATTCTGGTCAACGGAAGACATTGAATACAGAAGAACAAAAAAGCACAGCAGCAATGTAACCATGTCTCCATATGTATCCATCCAGCTCCCGAGCTCTTCCGGCTTTTTATCTTTCTTTATCATTTAATCACCTGTTTCCCTGTTTAAAACAGCTTCAATAATTTTCTGGTCTATCAGGAAGATGCTTCCGTTGCGGCTCCGCCAGACCTTTTCTTTGCTATCTTATTCTGCTGAGCCTGAGAAAGATAAGATAAAAGTTTCTCTTCAAGGTATTTCGGGTTATCGCCTGCCTGAATGGACAGAACACCTTCTATTATAATCTGCTTATAAAGAAATTCCTCATCGTTTCGTATTCGGAGTTTTTTAGCCATAGGACCAAAAAGTAAATGAGCCAGAACACAGCCATAAAATGTAGTGATAAGAGCAACCGACATATCCTTCCCTAATGAGCTTGCTCCTCCTCCGTCCATATTCATACCCTTTAGCATATTTACTAATCCTACCAGGGTACCGATCATACCAAACGCTGGTGCTACGGAAGTTCCTTTCTCATATAAGCTGACATCCTGTTCATGCCTGTCAGACATGGCGGACACTTCACTCTCGAGCATTTCCCTTATTTTCTCCGCATCCATAGCATCTACAATGAGCATAATACTCTGCTTAAGAAATGGATCTTTAATGCCATTAGCCTGCTCTTCCAGAACCAGGAGACCTTTTTTTCTCGCTGTTTTAGCCATGTCAACCATAATATCAATTACTTTTTCTGCATCATATCTTTTGGGATTCAACATAATACCAACATGCTTCGGTATTTGTGCCAATGTTTTAAACGGATAACTTGCAATCAATGTTGCTATCGTACCGCCTACAACAATAATAACACTTGGCATATCTATAAAATTTCCAATTTTATCGAACGTAATTCCACCATTTTCGAACGTAATTCCATAAACAATGAGGATAATTCCCATTATCCAGCCTGCAATCAACGAAATGTCCATGAATAACCTCCAACCATCCAGGCCGCTCCCGGATTACTCTTTCCTCTTTTGTGCGCGTGCATAAATTTGAGCATTAAACTCAATTACCCGGTCTATAATTTCATCAATACTTTCCTTAACTACATAATGTTTCCCGCTTACCAGGATCACATTTGATTCCGGTATAGATTCCACCCGCTCAATCTGTAAGCAGTTTATTATGAATTCTTCATCATTCAGCCGTGTAAGTCGAATCATATATTACCTCTCCTTATGCCCGGAGAGACGGATTTAATGCCTCTCCGGATTGTTGTGGAACAAATTATCGTTTCATATTAACCAATTCTTCCAGCATCTGATCAGTTACGGTGATGATTTTAGAGTTTGCCTGGAAACCTCTCTGTGTGGTAATCATGTCGGTCATTTCTGTTGCAAGGTCAACTTTGGCCATTTCCAGGTAGTTGCCCATGATTCGGCCTTCGGAACCGCCTGCCTCAAATACGCTTACATTACCGGCACTGGCACCAGGAGTGTAGTAGTAGCCGGATTCTTTTTCAAGACCGCCTGTATTTTGAACACTGCCAAGGGCAATTTTACCAATAATCATAGTTACGGCTCCAGAGGTTGTACCCACAATGGATCCATCCCGCTGGATTTCGTAGCTGGAGAATTCACCAAGGGAATCATCTGCTTTGGAATTGTCCTGTTCTGTTTTAGAGGATGTTTTCTGGGCTGCAGCCAGAGCAGCTTGTGCCTTATCTACTGTAACTGAAGCAGCAGAGAGTTTAGCACTTTCGGTATCAACTGAGAGTTTTGCTGCATCGCGTAAACTTAATGGAGAATTACTTTCTAGTGCCGAGAGTTTATTTTGAGCTGTCTCCCATACAGATTGAGCTGTCGCTAAAGTTTTCTTCTTTGTTTCATAATTTGTATCTGTGTCTTTATCCGATTCACGAAAATCTTTTAAAGCTGCTTTATAACTACTATAATACCCGTCAAGCACAGTATCTGGATCTGGGGGAGTAAATTTGCTTAGTGCATCTGGTGCCTGCAAATTAGCATTTGCTTTAATAAGATTAAAATTAGCCTCTTCATAATCATTTGAAGCAGTGTAATAGGCATCCCTCTTAGTTTCATTGGTAAGATCATTTTGCCATGCATCATAAGCATCTTTCATTGCTTTTTTGGTAGTATCAGCAGTAGTTTTCTTCGTTTCAATTTTTGCTGCTTCATACTTTGTATCGTAAACTTTTTGAGCAGCTATATAAGCATCTTTAGCTGCTGCATAAGCAGAATTCTGGGTATTATATGCATTTTTAGCATCATTCAACTCTTTTAACGCTTGTGTAACCTTATCCCCATTCTGTTTAGTAGCTTGGCTAGCCAAAGCCGCCTTAGTAGGCAATTGTAAAGGAATCAATGTTGCAGTATCATATTTTTGAGTATTTTGATCATAACCAAAACCATACACATAGCTACCACTATCATCAGTCAAATAACCATTTGGATCTACCTTAAATTTACCTACTCTGGATAAATAAAGACCACTTGACTTCACTGCATCTTCGCCACTTAAAGAAAGTGGTGATCCTAGCATAGGACCTACAATAAAGAATCCGGTTCCATCTATCATACAATCTAAACCACTTGCGGAAGGTGCCATACTTCCTGTTGAAAAATCATAAGTAATTGCACCTGTAGTTACACCATATCCAACCTGATTGGCATTTACTGCTCCGATTCCGCCGGCTTCTTTATCTCCGCCTGATCCGGAACTGCTGTTCTGATACATGGCATCTTTAAATGACATACTTCCAGCTTTAAATCCCCATGTATTTACGTTTGCAATATTATTACCGATAACATCCATCTTTGACTGATGTGCTCTTAATCCAGCAACACCAGCGAACATTGATCTGACCATATTTTTTATCCTTTCTCTTTTGAAACTGCCGTCCCCTGATGTCAGTCAGACATACAGGATTCGCCCCCATAAATGGTCCGGCTATAATAAAACGGCACTGTCAATATTGGTAAAAATGTTGTCTTTCATTTCATTTCCTGACATTGTTGTTACCACTGTGTTATTAGGAACATTTACAATAAACGCCCCCCGCTCGCTGATAATAACAACATCTTTTGCGCCTTTTAAACGGGCCTTTTCTACAGCAGACTGTAAATCATCTAAAAAAGAAGGTGTCACTTCAATTCCACGCTGATTCACCCGTTCAGCTGCATGTTTGGAAAAGTGAATCTTTTCTTCTCCAATCCTGCTGTTAAGAACATCACTAAAGCTGCTGCCGCATTCTGATACTGCTGCCGCACTTCGAAGCTTTAACTGCCGGACGTCTTCATATTGATTTATTTTTCCTATCATATTCAATCACCAACCGTATCGTACTGGCCGATACTCTTCAGCCAAATCGTTTTTATGCTGACTGTCTACTATTTTCCAGCAGCTGTGTCGGCAGTTTTATCCTGTGTACTTTTTGATGTATCTGTCTCAGCTGTCTTATCTGTATCCTTTGTTGTATCTGTTTCAGCTGTCTTATCTGTATCCTTCGTTGTGTCAGTCTCTGTTGTCTTATCTGTGCCCGTGGTTGTATCAGTCGTTCCATCAACCGGCGCATGACCCTTTTCATAAACAGACATAACACCAGAAACCGGATAACCTGTTTTTGTGTCATCATCAAGATAAAGGGTAGGGATACCATTATAGATATCTACACGGGTAACAGTTCCATTATGTTTTGTCATCTGACCATTCTTATCTAGAGCCCCAATCAGAACCGATTTTCCCATCATGGAAGTTCCATAATTGATCGTATTAACCTGGGCAAAATCATCCATTGATGTGGAGAAATTATCCATAGCCTGCATCATGGCAATTTGGGTCATCTGGGTCATCATCTCAGAGTTGTCCATAGGACTTGACATATCCTGGTTCTGAAGCTGTGCCGCTAAAAGCTTAAAAAAACCTTCGGTGGATAATTCACTATTCTGTTTTTCTTTTACTTTAGAATCAGTATCTGTTGCAGCTGAGTTATATAGCAGGTTGCCTGTGCCGCCTACTGCATTTGTACTAGCCATCGTTTATCTCCTTATCGTAACTTACTCACTCAACTCATCAGAATCCAGGTCTGAAATACCAAGCCTAAGTCTCTGGATAAAATCATCCCCAAAATCGTCGGATTGATTTTGCCGGTGTTCCTGCTGCTCTCTTCCATTTCCCTGATGTTCCTGATTGTTATTTAAGTAATCTGTTTGTTGTTTGTCTACAATTACATGAATCGGGCGTTCTAAGTTGCTTTCCAGAATATTTCCTAATTCACCCGCAGACTGGGACAGCATCTTTAAAGTCTTGCTTTCCGAACAAATAACAGATACACTCACCTGATCTTTCTCATAAGCTACCTTAATGAGAATCTTTCCCAGATTATGAGGCTCCAATTGTACTTCCATACTTTTCTTGCCTGTTTCAATCTGAGAGATAATTTTCTCTGAAAGCTTTGCATTCAGTTCTTCCAAATTCTGAACTGGTATGGTTGTATCAGCTTTATCAGCTTTATGGACATTTAATTCAGACATATGCCCCTGTCCAATGAGCTTATCCTGTAACATACCTGGGAGTTTATCCTGTCTGATATCTTCTTCATCCAGAGCATCTTTCTCGTCTGTTTTCGGCCGATATCCTGGGCCATAAGCCCTGGCTGCTTTCTTCTCTGATAAAACGCCTGGACCATGCTCAGTAAGTTCCTTATCAAATCCAGGTCCCACCTGCTCACTCATTTTATAAAGTGCTTCTCCAGGTCCCTTCACTTCTTCATTTTCTCCAGTTTTTAACGGAGCAGTAATTTCGTTCTGCACGGCCAAACCGATTTGAGAATCCGGCACTGTCTTCTTGGGCATCAGACTATTTAATGCATTGATGTCTTCCTTTTCCTGAATCAGTGTACTGTCATCCTTTGGGTTCCAGTTCTTAAGCCGAAACTCCTTAAGCAGTTGAAACGAATCCACGGACTTTGCATCTCCTGATTCTTCTTTTGAATTGAGCGGATCAGGAATCTGTCCCTTTAAGGATTCCATGCCTGCAATCAGCATCTCTTTTTTCTGTGGATCCAAAGTATCTGCTGCTTCCCTGTTTTTTCCAGCCTGCTGTACCTGTGGTACTCCCGCATTAGATGCTGCTGTTTCCAGTTCCTTATTTAAATCTTTTTTGTCTTTGCTTCCAGTGTCTTTCTTTAGATCTTTTTCTCTCATCATCTTCTTAAAACCAGAAGAATCATTTACTGATTTCTCATCCGTTTTCTGAGATTTTGGCATTTGCCTGATTAAAACTTCCACACTGTTTGTTTTCATCTCCATTATTCTCTCCCTCCTTTCTCTCCTCTGCCATCAGGCATTATTTTTTATGGTAACTGCCGGGTTTTGTGCCGACAGGACTACCTGCTGCTACGAACTGACATCGTATTGGAAACAAATTCTTCGATAAACAGCTCTTCGCTTTTCAGTACTTCTTTGTTGTACTGATCCAGCTTTTTTTCTTTTAACTTATCTATAGAAGCCTTTTCTTTTTTCGCCTCGATTACTTCAGCACGCTTCTGTTCTTCTTTTTTCTTAAGTTTTAAGAGTACTCCCTGTTCTGCCACGATTCTTTGCTGGATAAATGTTATATAACGTTCATATTCCCGCATAATATTGACAGTAACGCCACACTGTGTATCTTCTCTGTAACGTATGGCAGCGCTTTGGCTCTTTTCCATCAATTCCTCAATCCGTCTCTCCTGCTGTGCGATATCTGCGAGAATCTGCGCATGTTCTGTTTTGAGATTTTCAAGCACCTGGTCTTTATAATTTAAAACAGTATTAAGAGGAAAATTGAATTTTTTCATCTTTGGCCTTCTTTCACAGAGTTTACTTTAAAATCTCTTTCATCTTTTTCAATATTTCTTCGTAGCTGTCATTTTCATTTATTCCCTGACATAAAAACTTGTTAATTTTTTCTATCTTTGCAATGGCGACATCCAGTTTCGGGTTTGTTCCCGACTTATAGGCACCAATTGAAATTAAATCTTCATTTTTTTCATATAAGCTCAGAATATCTCTGACTTCAGAGGCCATCTTTCTGTGCTCCTCCGAAACAATGTTAGTCATAAGTCGTGATATACTTGCACTGACATCGATCGCTGGAAAATGGTTGGCATTAGCCAGTTTTCTGCTTAGTACGATATGACCGTCTACAATACCTCGCACAGTATCTGCTATAGGCTCATTGGTGTCATCACCTTCTACCAGAACTGTATAGATTCCAGTGATGGAACCTTCTTTAAAATTGCCGCTTCGTTCCAGAAGTTTGGGGAATTCAGCGTATATAGACGGAGTATACCCTCTGGCTACCGGAGGTTCTCCAATGGCAAGCCCAATCTCTCGTTGTGCCATGGCAAAACGGGTCAGGGAATCCATCATAAGGAGTACATCTTTCCCCTGGTTTTTGAAATACTCTGCAATTGTGGTGGCAACCAGCGGACATTTCATACGAAGCATAGCTGGCTGGTCCGAAGTCGCCACAATGAGTACAGAACGTTTCATTCCTTCCGGGCCTAAATCCTTCTCAATAAACTCCCTAACCTCTCGGCCACGCTCTCCCACCAGTGCAACAACATTGATATCTGCTTTTACGTTTCTGGCGATCATACCAAGCAATGTACTTTTTCCAACACCACTTCCTGCAAAGATTCCGATACGCTGGCCTTTTCCGATGGTATTCATACCATCAATTGCTTTGACTCCAAATTCCAGCGGGTCTGTAATCGGAGGACGGGTCATCGGATTGATGTAAGGGTTTTCCACATAATAATACTTTGGATTTTCAAAAGGCCCTTTTCCATCCATGGGTTCTCCCTTGGCGTCAATAATCCGGCCTCTTAAAAAATCTCCCACAGGTATCTTTAAACGCCTTCTTGTATTTCTTACAAAGCTTCCAGCTGCAATACCGCTCAAGTTTTCATAAGCCATAAGCTGAATCTTATCATCTTTAAAGCCAACTACCTCAACAGGAATCTGTTCTTTCCTGTCTTCATTGTAAATATAAGCAATATCTCCAATGCTGGCTTTTCCTCCGGAGGCTTCCATAGACATGCCGACAATGTTTTCAATCTTGCCAATATGATCTATGGTCTCTGTTTTCATGATTAAGTCCGTTAAATCTTTGAACATACGGATTCCTCCTGCTACAGTCTTGCGTTATTAAGGATTCCCTTAATGTTTTCAATCTGGGTATTTACGCTGACATCAATAATTTCTTCCGGAAGTTCGATAATACATGTTCCTTCTTCTGAATGATCCATTGAAATTATTTTAATATTTCCGGAAATATGAGAAAGTTCATTTAGTAATCCCACATCTCCCTGGATCATCATTCCGGCATCCTTTTGCGAAACGTAGATCTTCACCCATTGAGTCTTTTTCAGTTTTCCTGCAGCAGCAACGATCATTCTTTTAATAATCTCACCGCTTGATTTCAAGCTGGTCTGAATCACCTTTTCCGCTATGGCTAAGGTAACCCGTTTCAAATCATCAATATAGGTCTCCAGAATCCTGTTTTTCTCTTCTGTAACACTTTCGATGGTAGATTTTATGGTTTCACGGAATTCTTTCATATGTAAATCAAGTTCTGCCTTATGCTCTTCGTAGGCAGCTGCGTGCCCTTCCTGCAGGCCGGCTTCATAACCCTCCTGATAACCAGTCTCTCTGGCCTCTGCAAGAATTTTTTCAGCTTCTTCTCTTGCCTGATTTACTATTTCCTGTGACCGACTCGAAGCCTTATCAAGAATCTCCGCAACAGGAGAATATTCATCTTCTTCATCTGGCTGAAACTGTTCTTCCTCCACGGATCTGGATGAGTCCTTTTTCGCAACAATATCTTCAAATTTCTTTTTAAAGCCATATTCCAGAACCCGATTTGCAGCCTCAGGACCTTTGATAATATTAGGCAATGATATCATCCTTTCCGCCCTTGCTGATGATCAGCTCGCCTTCTTCTTCCAGACGTCTGATAATAGCAACGATTCTCTGCTGTGCCTCTTCAACATCTTTCAGACGAACATTTACGGTAACTTCCATATCGGACTGAATGCTTTCTTTCATACGGGTTGACATATTATTGAAAATAACATCTGTAATCTGCTTATTGGCATTCTTAAGCGCATAAACCATATCCTTCATATCGCATTCGCGAATAAAACGCTGAATGGATCTGTCGTCCATCGTAATGATATCTTCGAAAACGAACATCTTTTTGCGGATGGTATCGGCCAGTTCTGCATCTTTTCTTCCCAACTCGTCGAAGATAAGTTTTTCGTTTCCTCTGTCCATATGGTTCATTACGTTTGCTATGTAATCGATACCGCCAACCGTTGTATAATCCGTTGTAAGGATACCTGAGAACTTCTTCTTTATCTCATTCTCTACTATCTTAATGGCTTCCGGAGATGCGCTTTCCATTCTGGCAATTGATTCTACAACCTGAAGGCGCTTCTCTGGAGAAAGCTCAGAGATAAGCTGCGCTGTCATCTCTTCATTCGTGTAGGATAGTACAAGCGCAATGGTCTGTGCTCTCTCATGCTGGAGAATTGAGAAAAGATTCTTGGAATCGCTCTTCCGGATAAAGCCAAAGGATCTGGATTTAAGGGACTGGGTGACTTTCTGGAGCAGGCTGTTGGCAGTACTCTCTCCGAATGCCTTTTCTAAAACAGTTCTTGCATATTCCAGACCACCGTCTGTTACCACTTTCTGAGTTAAACAGGTTTTATAAAACTCATCCAGTATGGCCTGTGTGGTTTCTGAAGGAACATGTCCCAGTTTTGCAACTTCGACTGTTAATTTTTCAATTTCCTCTTCACTCAGATACTTATATATTTTGGAAGCCTTATCCACACCGAGTGAAACAATAACTGTTGCCGCCTTTTGTTCCAGCGTTAAATTAGTCGTCATTATTGTTTCCTCCATTTAACCAACTCTTTAATAACTGTGCTGATATCTCAGGATTTTGCTCAGCGAATTCCCGAACACTTTCACGCAGTTCGGCTCCTCTGTCTTCTTCTGGAGCAAGAATTTCAATCTCCCGATCTTCCTTAGAAGGCATCTGGGGAAGAACCGGTACGTCTTCCTGGCTGTCTTCCATTTCATCTTCAAGAGCCCTCTTCTTTCTTCTGCGACGTACGATCAGTACAATCATAAGCACCAGAAGAAGAACTCCAGCCAACGCTCCAATGAGAATCCACTGGTTTATCAAAATACCATTGGTACTAGCCTCTGCGGGCTTATCCGGCTCTTTGGGAACTTCAATGGTGTAGAATGGCGCTGCCACAGCTGTAATTTTTTCAGCCCGGTCTGCCTGAGTAATTCCTGCAGCATTTCCTGCAAGATTACGGATATCATCGATGGAAAGCGATCCAAAGTCGCTGCCATTGACTACCACTGATACAGTGAGGTTTTCTATGCTTCCCGGATTAACCTGTCCCTGTTCTTTAATCTGATTTAATAAGTACTTTCTGTTCAGGCTGTTAGATGCATACGCACTATCTGTGTTTTGTCCGCCTGCATTATACTGTGGAATGTCGGCATTTGCCTCTGAGCCGGCGACCCCTGATGCTGTCTGGGCATTACCGGAATATTCTTTTGAAATGGATTCCTCAGAAGTAAGTCCTGTTTTATCCTTCTCGTCAATCTTCTCGGGAGTATTGTAAACAATGCTTTCCCGGATCAGCTTTTCCATGTTCACGGTGCCTTTTACTGATACTCGTACATTGCCATTTCCGTAGATGGGACCCAGTACATTAATCACCTTAGCTGTAATCTGGTCTTCAATGAGTTTTGCTATCTCATCTGCAGCTTTTCCGGAATTCGTATCAGTATCACCAGCATTAGTTGATACCTGACGGCCGTTTCCGTCAAAGACAGATACATTATCAATTACCATTCCCGGAATACTTCTTGATATTAAGAGCTGTATGGAGTTGGCCTGTTCTTCCGTAGGCGATCCCCCATCCTTCATAACGACAACAGCCTGGGCACTCGCTTCTTTCGCGCTATCTTCGGACAGTGCATATTTAGAAGTTTCTCCCAGGGCTATGGTAACGTATGCCTCTTTTACTCCATCAAAAATCTGAATCGTAGATCCAATTCTTGTCTCCAGATCGTACAGCTTAAATGTCTGACGATCTGTATCTGTAGTCATAAGATTAACATTGTTTTTGAAAACGTCATATGTAAAACCGCTTTTGGGATATCCTTCTGAAACCAGCTTGGCTCTTGTGGTGTCCATCTGTTCTGTAGGCACCTTAATATCACCATTGTCATACTGATAATCAATCCCGTCTTCCTGCAGTTTCCCAATAATCTGCTTTGATTCTTCACTACTCACCCCGGTAAACATAACTTCATACGGTTTCTGCCGCATGGACATTGCTGCAAAGACAGCGCCGCCTATAACCAATACGCCAATCACTGACGCAATAATTATCTTTTTCGTCTTATCACTTAGTTTACCTAATAATTCTTTAATTTTTTCCATCGCGTACGTCCGCCCTGTTATCTGTTTTAAATACTAATACGAATAATTTCCGTATAAGCTTCCAATGCCTTATTCCTAAGCGCTGATAAAAGTTCTACGGATAACTGGGCCTTTGCCGCTGCCGCCGGCACGGTATGTGCATCATCAATCTGCCCGGTCGCCAAAAGGTACTGCTGATTGCTTAAGTCTGCTTCCGTTGTTTTCACATTCTGAACTGCCTCTTTGAAAATATCTGAAAATGCAGAACCTCCGTTTTGTCCCGATACTGCCTTCTTAGCTGCTCCAATATCCCCAATGGAGTCCAATGAGCGAATGGGCGTTATGAACATCTGTTCCATCTTATATGCCTCCCGTTTTAACCTTTAATAATTGTACGCAGTCTGCTGATATCACTGTTTAAAGAATTCAGTTCGTACTGATACTGCAGAGTAGTCCTTGCAAGTTCCACGTTCTCTACATCCACATTGACATTGTTGCCGTCTAATTTTGCAGATTCCTCATTGGTATTTCGAACAAAATATCTGGAGTTACTGATAGTATTACCGATATCTGCCGAAGTACCTTTCCTCGCTGCCGCGAGCCGGTTACGAAATTCATCTTCGAATTTCACATATTTGGCTTTATAGCCCGGAGTTTCCCCATTCGCGATATTATTAAGCGTCGTTGTCTGCTTAGCCCACAAATAATCCAGAGATTTTTCCGCCATGGAAATGCTGTTTCCAAAAATCGAATTCATCGGATCTGTTCCTCACTTTCATTTCTTCCGGCAATATGCCATTATGACGTATACGGACTGTTACAAAATGGAAAAAATAGTTAAATTTTAACAGTCAAATGCAAAATCTTACATTTTTTGTAATTTTCTTACTCCATTTTACATTTTATTACAAATATTGTCAAGAAAGTTCTTTTGAATCGACACTGGTTTTATTGGTAAAAAAATGTGCAAACGTAAAAAGCCTCGTATTTACGAGGTTTCCAAGACATCCGAGAGCAAAATTTTACCATATTTTTTATTTGAGCTGGGTAAATATGGGTTAAATTATTGGCAAATTTTGTGTATTTGTCATGTTTTTTAGTTACTAATTACTTGATAATAATATAGCTTATATCTCACATGTAACGTTTTTACTTAGTTATAGCCTTTATTTTACGTGTATAATAAATCTTACAAATTCAATAAGAAAAAATGGAATTCTTAGACTTGAAAGATATTTTTGTAAAAAAAGTGATTCAGGCAGATTAATTTTTATAGCTTTTCTTTGAAACCAGAACTTCTGAGCAGACCTGTCCTTGATATGGCTGTAAAACAAAAAGAGTTTTGACTTTTGAATCCAGAATGCAGACTTTTTAATTTATCACATGGGCTATAGAAAATGTTCGTAAACGTCTCCAGAAATCCATGCCGGCTTCTCTTCGAAAATACTATAAACGGAGCCGAAAGTTGATTTTGACCCACTATAGAAAGCTAAAAGATGAGAACAAACAGGCCTTGATCTGATGCTCCACTATAGTGATAACCTACGGTTGGCGCATATGATGAAAGAATGGTTTTATGACATCAGCCAGCTAGAGTCCTATCGTAAGCAACAGCAGGAATTCTATGATTGGATTTCTAATGCAAGAGGGTGCGGTATTAAAGAATTCGAAAAATGTGCGAAAATGTTCCAGTCTTGGAGAAAAGAAATCTTAAATGCCTTTAAATATGGCATTACAAACGGCGTTACAGAAGGATTTAACAATAAGATTAAGGTATTAAATCGAAGTTCTTATGGAATCCGAAACTTTAACCGGTTCCAGACCCGAATACTTCATTGTACATCATAGTAAAAAAGGTGGGGATATGGAGGCTTATTTGGCATGCCCAAAAACAACATACAGTAGAATGAACCATTGAAACAGCTCTAAACGTAAGAAAGGGGCGGGATTCATACGAATCCCACCCCAACTATTGGCAAAGAGCCAATTCTTCTTATATACTATCAGGCCTCCCAAACATCTTAGGAGATCTGATAGTATATATTTGTTGTTTATACATTAATTACTTTAATAACTGAAGAACACCCTGTGGAGTCTGATTTGCCTGAGCAAGCATAGACTGAGATGCCTGTACCAAGATATTATTCTTGGTATAGTTCATCATTTCCTTAGCCATATCTACGTCACGAATACGGCTTTCAGCTGCTGTCATGTTCTCACTAGTAACACCAAGGTTGTTAATTGTATGCTCAAGTCTGTTCTGAAGCGCACCAAGATCACCACGTGTGGAGGAAACTGTGTTGATAGCCTCCTTGATCAGGTTAACTGCATCTTTAGCTCCCTGCTGAGTACTAATATCGATTCCAGCAATTCCAAGATTCTTAGTATTCATGCTGGAAATACTTACTTTCATCTGATTAAAATCATCAGCAGTATCACCAATTTGAAGTGTAAGGCCTCCCTTTGCTGCCGACTTAGCACCGGCTTTTGCAATAACAATATCATTACCATCTGCAGAAGCATTTACCCCATACTCCTTTAACTGAGCCGCAACCTGAGTAGCAGAATCTTCAGTTATTTTTCCTGAAGACTGATCAATATAAAGCGCTTTTGCCCCAGACTCCGCAGTTTTACCTTTTGTAAGAATTTGATATTTTGTTCCATCGATATTGAAGAAGTTATTTTTAGTAACATCTGCAACTACGGTATCACCAGTAATTGTAAATGCATCATCTTTTCCTTCAGTTAAATTATCAACTGTAATGGTACTTGCTGCTCCTCCATCATTTGACTGTTTAGCAGAAATAAGCTGAGTTTTGTTTGCACCAGTTTCTTTTGCTGAAATAGTAACTTTACCAGCCGTATTTACAACTTCATAATCATCACCAAACACTTTCTTTAATTCAGTGACCGCATTATCGGCAGTAAGAGTTTTAGATGCTCCTGCTGTGAATTTAAAATCAGTATCTTTGACATTTCCATCTTTATCAATATACTTAAGACTTAATACCTGATCTTTAGTATCATCTCCTGCACTGATATCTATATCCTGTGAAAACTTGGCACCACCGCTAGCTGTCATAGCTGATCCAACTACATTGTCTGTAATTGTATTAACTTTGGTTGCGCCTTCTTTTGTTGCTAAAGAACCATCCAACAGGTTAATTCCGTTGAAGTTTGTTCCTTCAGAGATACGATCAATTTCGCTCTTTAAAGAGTTAACTTCCTTCTGGATATTTTCACGGTCAACAGCATCCTGCTGAGTTCCGTTAGCAGACTGATCAGCCAGCTCAACCATACGGTTTAACATGGAGTGAACTTCTGTTAAAGCACCTTCAGCTGTCTGAACTAAAGAGATACCATCGTTTGCGTTCTTGGAAGCTGTCTCAAGACCTGTGATCTGTGCTCTCATCTTCTCAGAAATAGCAAGACCAGCTGCGTCATCACCTGCGCGGTTGATTCTGTAACCGGAAGATAATTTCTCAAGGTTCTTAGATACGGATGTGTTGTTGCTTCCTAACTGTCTGTAAGAGTTTAAAGCTGCGATATTGTGCTGAATTCTCATGTGTTTTTTCCTCCTTGAATATGTATCAGGGAAATCCTTTTCCCTGTATGATAGGACGCTTTCTGGTATCCAGATAAGCGTTAAGATGTTTGAAACCTCAGCGGGGTACCAACCGCTTTACGGGTTTCGTAAAAACTTGACACTTGTGTCTTTAAGAAGCCTGTCCAATGAATTAACACCGCAAAATCAGGTTAAAACCGCTTTGCAAAAATAATTCATCATCATCTTCCTTTCACATACTTTATCGAGTCGGAGGCTTAAAAAGTTAAGTCATTTTTTGTAAATTTTTAAATATTTTTTTGCAGGATTCAAAGAACCCTCACAGCAGCCATATAATAAAGTGATACCTGCATACCTGGCAGCGTCTTTTAATCATTTTTCTTTACCTGACGCTGCATTTCATTCTAAGAAGGAATCCATTATGATGCACAAATTTTTAACATTAAATACAGCTTCTGCCGACGACCCTCTAAATTTCTGGATACGGGTGATTCAAAACCAGAACTTCCTGCTGCATATAGCCACAAATCTCCTTCCCACTCTGCCCTATCAGGAAAACCGCCTCCTGATCAGCCAGCTAAAGATACTAAAATCCCTGACCACTGACTTGGAATCCGCATTAAGTAATCCTGCAGTACAAAATATCACAAATTCTTTCCAGTCCATGTATCAAAACGTAGACTGTACAATTGATAAGCTCACATCGCTGATCTTAATCGACAACCGGGAAAAAGCTGCTGCACTGACCGAATATCAGTTAATTCCATTTCTGCAGGAATGGCTGGAAGATACCTACTTCTGGACTCTCATCTATCCTGATAAAGAAAAAATGAAGGAATACTATGAAACTGAATTTGCCGAAAACCACAAAAACACCTACAGCAACAGGGGCGAAAAGTGTCTTATTTCTATTATGATACCAGTTTACAACAAACTGGACTATACAAAAAGATGTCTGAATAGTCTCTTCCGCAACACAGACCTCGCCAAATACCCCTGTGAGCTGATACTTCTCAATGACGGTTCTACCGACGGGACAGAAGAATACTTTGAAAGTCTGGGTATAACAAAGGTCATAAATTTAAAGGAAAATGTAAAAACAATGATCTTTTCCCTGTTATACCGGGTTTGTGAAGGGAAATATGCAGCGTTTGTCAATAACGACACCATTCTTACGGAACACTGGCTGGATAACCTGCTCACCTGCTTACAGTTTTACCCGAATGCAATCATGTCCGTCCCCAGCACGCCAAACACCAGCAACCTGCAGGGTTTGGTGGCAGAATTCACTCCAGAAAATGCAGAGGCAACGGCGAAAGCCCATAACCACCCCTGCCCGTACCTCTGGGAAGAGCGGTGCAGGCTCATGCCTGTAATCGCATTATACGATGTGGGTAAGGTGAATACCATTGGATTTGCAGACCGCTATTTTCATACCATGGAATTCTGGGATGATGATTTCAGTCTGCGTGCGAGAAGAGCGGGATTTCAGCAAATTCTCTGCCGCGATACCTGGTGCTACCATTATGGAAGCATTACTGGTAAAGACGACCAGATTAAAAACAGAACCCTCTTTAATGGAAGATTACTGTTCCAAGCAAAATATGGGATTGATCCCTGGGAAAATAACTATTGTTATGATGCCTATCAACTATCTCATATTGAACTTACCATTCCACAGCAATCTACGGAAGTATCCACACTTGTCATTGACCCAGGCTTCGGAGCCGATGTTCTGCAGTTTAAAACACAGCTCAGAAGAATGGAGAAAAAAAGTTCGTTTTCATTCCTTATCAATGACTCTAACCTGAAAGACGATCTAAATCCATTAAATAGCACTGTCATTGTGTCTCCCTCTATTTTAGAGACACATAAGCACATTCCGGAAGGTCTCTACAACTATATCAGCCTGGGCAGAGATTTATCCGTTTATCCGGACTTTAAAGAACTTATTACAGAATGTTCCACTCACTTAAAATTAGGTGGATTCCTATATTTTTATGTAGCAAACCCCTATGCCTACCATCTAAAACAGGAACTATCTGAAGAGCGGATGCTAAGCGGGAAGGCTTCCCTGCTGCTAATTAGTATCCAGGAACTTCTGTTATTAATCACCAAACTCAATCTTAAACCTCAGCTAAAAGCCATTCTGGACACGACACCACCTAAGGATCAAAAAAGCGGTTATACCGAACATCTGGACCAATATTTCTTAATGTGCGAAAAACAGAGTTAACCACCCATATTATCATCGCAAATAAAAAAGTTAAGGAGCATAACCAATGAACCAGTTTTGCCCCTTAACTTTTTACGCTTAGACTCTTACATCAACATACTGTCCTAAACCAGTTGTCTTAATCTGATTTGGGACTGCCGCATCCATCATCTTTAAAAGATCGGCTGCCTGCGTTTCCTGGTTATCCATTGCCTTCTTAGCAACGCTTAATCCGGCACTCTGTTGAATTCTAGAAGAGCTTAACTGCATACTCATTGCTGCAATATCCATATCTTTCTCCTTTCACATCACATGTTTTAAGAAATTATGGTTCAACACTAATTATATCGACATTTCTTATGGAACTGATAAGTCATACTCCCTGTTCCTGATAACAGTCCAGAGTAAACCAGAACTCCACTCCGCCCTCAACGTTTCTTACACCGCATGACTTCTTGTGAGAGTCAATAATCGCCTTAACAATGGACAAACCAATTCCGCTGCCACCATACTCCCGGGTGTGGGCCTTATCCACTTTAAAAAATTTCGTCCACAGCTTCGGTAAATCTTCTTCCGGAATACTCTGCCCCGTATTAAATACGGTTATAAGCGCCTCTTTCCCATTCTCTTCGGCAGTGATAATAATCTCCCTGTCTCCACCAAGATGATTCAGTGCATTATTTAAATAATTGGTGATCACTTCTTCTATTTTAAATTCATCCGCATAAACACGAATGGTATCAAAGGTCTCCAATTTCACTTTAGCTTCCTTTTGCTGGATTAAAATCCCGGCAGATCCAATCACTCCGCGGATAAGCTCCGTCAAATCAAAGCATTCCAACTGTAAATCATCATTGCCAAATTCCAGAGCTGTCAGATTCAGCAGCTGACGAACCATTTTGTTCATCTTATTGGCTTCATCCATTATCACCTCACAGTAATAATCCCTGCTCTCCGGATCTTCTGCCATTCCCTCCGTTAAGCCTTCCGCATACCCCTGAATAAGAGCAATGGGTGTTTTCAGCTCATGGGACACATTAGCGATAAACTCCTTTCGCATCTCATCAATCTTGACCTTTTCCGCAATATCATTCTGCAGTTCTTCATTGGCACTGCGAAGCTGTCCAATTGTATCCTTGAGCCGGTCGGACAACTGATTCATACTGTTACCCAGGACACCGATCTCATCTTTTTCATCACCAGTATATTTTGCCTCAAAGTCAAGACCGGACATCTTCTCTGACAAATTCGCCAGTTGAAGAATGGGTGTTGTAATACGTTTGGTGGTAAAATAAATAAACAAACTACCTATAATCAAAGCCATAGACCCCACATATGCCAGGAACCTGTTTGACAAAGCCACACTGTCCCTGATACTGGACAGCGGTATGGAGATTAAGAAAATAGTTTTATTATCTGAAAAATACCCCCAGCTCTCCAGGTAATAAGAATCCGAACGTTTATCATAAGTTTTTTGTATAATATAGTTATTATGTTTTTTTAATACTCTGGCCTGGAGCATATCTTTGCCAAAAATATAATCCTCTACCCTGTTTTTTAAGAATTGTGGGTTACCACTAGTAGACATTATATATTCGTCTGTTGTACTGTCGATTAAAATCATCATTAAATTATATTTTTCACCCATGGTCCGAAACAACTTCTGCATAGGTCCCTCATTTTTAAAATCAGGATCATAGGAATCATGGTAATAATTAATAATTCCTTTTCCGCTTTCATTGGCCTGGGCTACTGCCTGATCAATCTCTGTATAGGCCATTTCCAGTATATGAACCTTGGCTCTGGTATAAAATCCCTCTAAAAACCAGTTGTTCACACACCAGGTAGTCAGAAGAACAAATGCCATCAGACAGACAAATATGATGGCAAAACGCGCCTTTATGGAATGTTTCATTCACTCACCTCTAACGATTATGTCACTTCAAATTTATAGCCCATTCCCCAGATGGTCCGGATGTAATCTCCCTTTTCTCCCATCTTGCTTCTTAACTTCTTCACATGTGTGTCAATGGTTCTTGCATCACCGAAATAATCGTAATTCCATACATTATTAAGAATTTTTTCTCTGGAGAGAGCTATTCCCTGATTTTCTAGGAAATATGCCAAAAGTTCAAATTCTTTATAGCTTAATTCAATGTCTTTTCCATCAATGGTTACCTGATGTGCCACCTTATCAATGCAGATTCCGCCAATCTCAACCGAATCCGTATTCACAGCATTGCTGCGCCTTAATATAGCCTCCACACGGGCAACCAGGATCTTTGGGCTGAAGGGCTTAGCAATGTATTCATCCACGCCTAAATCAAATCCCTGGAGCTCATCCCGTTCTTCTGTTCTGGCTGTCAGCATAATGATCGGGACCTGGGAATATTTACGGATGGTCTTGCAGGTCTCCCACCCATCCATTTTCGGCATCATTACATCCAGAATGATCAGCACAATATCTTTTTGTTCAAAAAAAATATCTACCGCTTCCTCACCATTTGATGCTTCCACTACAGTAAATCCTTTCACACTGAGGAAATCCTTTACCAGCTTTCTCATTCTGGCTTCGTCATCTACCACTAATATTTTTAACTGTTCCATAAAAACCTCCCGAAATCAGATCTCAAATGTTTTCCTGTATTTATGAAACATATTGTACCAAATTGATAGAGGAATATCTACATTTTCACAGAGATTTCACACCATTTCCCGATTAGCCTCCATAAATGTAAAAAAAGGCAGATGCTCTTTTACAAAGCATCTGCCTGTCCAATCTAATCTAATCTTATCTTAATTCTGTTGTAGGAATGGTATCCATATCATCAAACGCCTGATTCTCGCCGCCCATTGCCCAAACGAAGGTATAATTGCTTGTACCTGCTCCGGAATGGATGCTCCAGGATGGGCTGATAACTGCCTGCTCATTCTGCATAACGATGTGTCTGGTCTGATTGCCTTCGCCCATCATGTGGAATACGACATTGTTCTCCGGAATCTCGAAGTACATATAGATTTCCATACGTCTCTCATGAGTATGAGATGGCATGGTGTTCCATACGCTGCCTGGATCTAAAACTGTCATTCCCATGGATAACTGGCAGGTCTCAAGTACATCTGGATGGATGAACTGGTTGATCACACGTTTATTGGAAGTTTCCATTGCACCCAGAGGCTTCTTGGCTGCCTTTTCAATCGGAATAAAGGTTGTCTTGCATGCCTTGTGAGCAGGAGCACTTACCATATAAAATTTAGCTGGATTCTTTGCATCATCACTGGAGAATAAAACTTCCTTTGTTCCCTTTGTGATGTATAAGCAGTCTTTATAGCCCATGGTGAATTCTTCTCCATCTGCTTTGATCTTTCCTGATCCGCCGATGTTGAAGATACCGATTTCACGTCTCTCGAGGAAAAAGCTTGTACCAAAGTTTTTCCAGATATCAATTCCCTTGTCAATGGAAACGGTTTCTGTTGTTGGCATACAGCCCAGTGTTACCATACGGTCAACATGGGAGTAAACAGCTACCACTTCATTGGCAACGTATAAGTTCTCAATTAAAAATTCGTCTCTTGTTTCTTCTGTTGTGTAACGCTTAAAATCTTTCTGATTAGCAGAGTAACGAATATCCATTTATAAAAAGCCTCCTTATTTGTATTTGAAATAACTGACCATCTCCATGGTATCATAAGGCAGTTTTTAATTCAACATCTTATTGGATTATTTTAAATTTATCCACTTCTTTCTGGAGAAGTGCAGCCTGGGCTGACAATTCTTCACTGGAAGCAGAGCTTTCTTCTGCTGTTGCCGCATTGCTCTGGACTACGTAAGAGATTTCATTGATTCCGTTGCTGACACTAACCATCGCAACGGCCTGCTCTCTTGCGGACTGCTCTACTGATTCCATAAGCCCTTTGGCATGATTTGCCTGTTCCATAACCTCTGCCAGAATCTGGGCATTTTCTTTTGCGGTCCCCATACCATCCGTCACAGCCCGGGCTGCATTTTCCACAAGCAGCGCTGTGCGTTTGGCAGCTTCTGCAGATTTTGCTGCAAGGCTGCGGACTTCGTCTGCAACTACTGCAAATCCCTGACCTGCTTCTCCTGCACGGGCCGCTTCTACAGCAGCATTCAACGCCAGAAGATTGGTCTGTGAGGCTATTGCATCCACATCCTTTGTAATCTTTGCAATTTCATCGGAAGTGTTTTTTATCTCATCCATTGCCAGAAGCATCTGCTTCATCTTATTATTGCTTTCTTCTACCCGAACCAATGTCTGTTCTGCATAACCGGCAGCCTGTCCGATATGAGCCGAACTTTGTTCTGCCTGTTCCGTAATCTCTGTTATGGCAGAAGAAAGCTGGTCAATGGTTCCTGCCTGTTCTGTGGCTCCGGCTGCCAGTGCAGATGCCGCATCTGCCACCTGGGATGAACCCGAATTCACCTGTTCGGCTGACTCACGGATCAAGCCTAATGTCCGGTTTAACTGCTTATAAATTAGAATCAGTGAATCATGGATGGTAGAAAAATCTCCGGCATATTCCCTTGTTACAGGAAGTGTCATATCTCCAGCTGCCATATTTTTTAAGTGAAGCGTAATATCGCCCACTACTTCTTTCATCTGCCCGATCAGCTCATCAGTTGCCTGAGAGAGTACCTCCATCTCATCGCCGGTTTTCACAGCTGCGACAGGTGGGGTATGAACGTCACCGTCAGAAAGAAGTTTAAGCCGTTCGGATATGGGACTTAATGGAGCTGTAATCTTATGCAGGAATCTGACAAGAATAATTAAACCTGTAAAGCAGATCACTAAGGCTACAACTGCCAGCAGTATAATATTAATTATTTTTTCCCATTGATAACCTGCAACAGCACTGTCTATGTCGTCTATGTAATTTCCTGTACTGATGTACCAGTCATAAGGCTCAAATTTTATGGTATAAGCCCGTTTTGCAAACGTGCCTTCCTGGCCAGGTTTTGTAAAATAGAAATTGGTGAAACCACCTCCGGGCTGGGATCCGTTTTTAATAAATTCACGGATATAGTATTCTCCCTTCAGATCCTTCTCATCGTACCGTTCTTTTCCTTCATATTCCGGATTCATATGAACTGCGCAGAGACCAGTGGAGGTATCGGCCCAGAAATATCCGTTTCCATTGTCAAAGCGCGTATTGCGGACAATGGCTTTGGCATTGTCAAGTGCCTCTTTTTCTGTAATCTCACCGGATTTATAACGATCATAATTAACCTGTAACACACTGACCAGACTTTCCGTCGCCGTTTTAATATTTAAATCATAACTTTCGTAACTGGAATCGATCCAGTTCTGGTAAACCCGGTCCAGACTGATATAAAAAATGGTCGTCAGGGCGGATATAATTAACATTACCATAACACTGACAAACACAACCAGTTTTCCTGTTACCTGCAATCTCTTACTCTTTTGTGCCTTCATGTAATACCCCTTTCTGATTGCAATTTTATTCAATATGGATTAGCATACACGGTATTTATCAAATCTGCAACTGACGTTTACTGAAAGTTTATTAAATTTCTGTAAAATATTTGTCAAATTTTAAACAATTAAAAAAATTCCCAAAAAAGGACACAAATATGGCGTTTTGAAACCTGTGTCTTTCTTCGGGAATTTATTATTACTCTTTTATGGCTGCCTGAATTAATTTTAAATTACTTTTCAGACGTTCATTGTCGGGGGCAAAAAGAAGAGCTGCTTTTGCATGTTCCTGGGAATCAGAATACAATCCCAGCCGGTACGCCGCAATCGCACAAAGATCATCCGGCGTATAATCCCAGGAATATCCCATATTTACAAAAGTCCTTGACTTTTCTTTGATCTTCAGCGCTTCCAGGGTCAGATAATAAGCCATTGGCCAGTCGCTCTGTTCATAGCAGATTTTAGCAAATTCCACATATGGATCCCGCATACCTGGAACTTCTGCAATGGCTTTAAAATACCACTGGTAAGCTTCTTTTAGTTTCCCCAGCCGATAATATGATCTGGCAATCCAGCGCATGGCTGCGCACCGTTCATCACACCAGGTTGCAGTCGGAAGGAGTAAATACTCCTTTAAGGTTTTAATGCTTTCCAGCCATTTGCTCTTATACATATACTCTCTGCCAAGATAGTACCGCATCCGCTCATCCCCCGGCGTTTCCGCAACTGCCAGCTCTAAAAGAGGCAGATAGGAACCCCTGGATTTGGCAGGATCGGGGTAATGGCTTAACACCATTCCATCAATATAGATTGTCTCCAGAGGTAATTTTCCACAGTACTGGACAAACTCATGTACCGGACATTTCCACCGGAAGTCCTTACGCTGATGCACTTTAAAATAATAAAACTGGATATCCGGTGTTCCATCTTCCTTTAAACTCCAGTTGTAAAGATAACGTCCGGTCTTTGCAACCGCTCCCTTGTTAACGGGCTTATGGTTCACCCACGCTTCTTCCAGCCGTTTTCTCCACCCTGGTTCAAACCGTTCATCAAGATCGGTGCAGACGCAGATATCCACATCCTCCGGTACGTGATCCAGAGAGATATTTCTTGCCACATCAAATCTCCATGGCTTAACAATATCTACATAGACTATGGCTCCCCGCTCTTTTAGCTTTTCTACCGTATCATCTTCTGATCCGGTGTCTGTGACAACAATGAGATCAGCTTCATTCATGGAATCCAGCCAACTATCTACAAATGATGCTTCATTTTTACAGATTGCATAAACACAGATTTTCAGACCGCTCATCAGGATTCCTCCTTAACTTCCGGTTTTCTGCTCTTTTGCTGAATCAGCACAAGATTGCTTTGAAGCCTTTTATTTTCCGGGTCAGTTTTTAAAGCCTGATCTGCATACCCTTCGGCTGTTTCATACATTCCAAGCCGGTAAGCGCTGATTGCAGCATAATCATATAATGCATATCCCCAGCTTGCCGGGTCTACCAGATAGCTTCCCGTGCTCTCCTTAATTGTCAGCCCCTTTTGAGCCATGGCAAAGCTTAAGGCCCAATTGGATTCCATGTAGCCGAATTTTGCTAAAGCAAGGTAAGGCTCTCTCACCTCCGGGCATTCTGCAAGTGACCGGTACAGCCAGACAAGCTCTTCTCTTTTATTGCCCTTTTCTGCATAGGCATGAGCAATAAAGCGCATAGAGGCACTACGTTCCTCCAGCCATCTGGCGGTGGGCATGGAAAGATGTTTACTTAGTGTCTGTATGGCCTGGTCATAATCTCCATGGAATACATATTCTCTGCCAAGCCAGAACGTGGCCCTGTCATCAAAGGGATTTTCTTTTACAGATAACTCCAGAAGGGGCAGATACTGGGTTCTCGGTTTTGAATTATCCGGGTAGTGATTTAATACAAGTCCCGTCACCCAGCCTGATTTCTCCGGCTCTGATCCACTATACTCCAATATTTCATGAACCGGATGAACCCAGCGGTAACCATGGCGTTTATGGATCTTTTCCATGGGATACTGCTTCTTCGGTGTTCCATCTGGATTCAACGAAAATGTGAATAAATATCTGGCACGGGTCTGATCCGGTTTCCAGGCAGACTCTAAGATTTTTCTCCAGCCCGGTATAAAAACTTCGTCTAAATCATTGGATACGCAGATATCTGCATCTTCAGGCACATGATCAAGAGCAATGTTTCGTGCTGTGTCAAATCTCCATGGGGAAATGGTTTCCTCATATACAGTCGCCCCCCTGGCTCTGAGTTTTTCAACAGTGCCGTCTGTAGAGCCTGTATCAGTCACAATCACCTCATCGGCTTCAGAAACTGCATCCATCCACCGGTCCACAAACTGCTCTTCATTCTTGCTGATTGCATAAACGCATATCTTATATCGGTTCAATCAAACCATCTCCTTTTAGAATATTCTGATTGCTAGATACAATATATGCCAAAACAGCCTGTCCTGTGATAAAAATAAAACAATCCGGTTTCTTTATATAAAATTGACCCCGTACACGATTTCATAAATCTCTTTCTTATAAGGCATAAATTCCTCCTCAGTAAATGGCTTTCCATAGCTAGTCACCCATAACTGCATTGGACTGTCCTGTGGTTTTAAAGGCATCTGTTCATAGTAAAAATGATTGATATAAAATCCCAACCGTTCATAAAATACTGCCCTTTTTCCTGTTGCGGGATTTTCCTCCGTCACAGGCTCAATTTCCAGAAATACAGGTTTTTTTATTTCTTTCACTGCTTCTTCGATCAGAAGTTTGCCATAGCCCTTTCCTCTTGAAATCTTTGCAGTTGCCAAATGCTCAAAAAAAGCACATCCAGGCAGATCCCAGTATCCCAGAAACGCCATAATTTCCCCATCCTCTTCCACTGCCAGTGTATGATAGGCGGGGTTGTTAAACACAAGTTTCTGGCTTTCCTTGGTACGTCTTTCCTGATCTATAAATGACTCCTCATAAATGGCATATATTTCTTCAAAGCGGTTCTGTGGTTCTCTGATTAACATTTTTTATCTCCTGTGGTTCTTATTTTGTTATTTGTATCTATTGTATCATAAATATTTTATATTTGCAGACAAATACACCCTGTCCGGATCTCTCCTGTTGATCTGGCAGGAGAAACCCCGGGCAGGGCGCATGGTTCTATTACTTTAAGTTTATCTGTTTACTGAATCGTGATTCTTCCCTGTCCTGCCGGATTTGCATAATCAGTGCCTACATTTCCGCCTAAGTTATTGCGGATGAAAGCGGAGAGAATATCCACATCTGTCATTACATCGTCACGGATTACTTTGCTGTTTTTAAACATTGTCATACCATCGCCAGCCATCTTTAGCATGTAATTGTGAGAAGCTACGGTATAAACTTTGGACGTATCAAGAGGAGAATCTCCAATCATGATATCTGCTACCCGGTATGCCCCTGCTACTTTTACAAAGTTGCCTTTTTCATCTACCTGTACACTGGATGGAACTGAGGTCTTAATGGTATATTTTAAACCGGATACCTGTAAAAAGCCACCGCTTTCCTTGGGATAATTGCGGGAAGCCATCTCAAGGGCATCCTTAATCTGCTGTCCGGTAACTTCTGCCACACAGCCCATATTGCCAAAAGGATGTACAGTAAGTGTATCGTTATATGTGATATTTCCCGGTTTAATGCCTGCACGGACACCGCCGCCGTTTACAATACCGATGTCTGCACCAAGTACCTGGCGGTATGCATCTGCACAGAGATCACCTAAGTTGGTTTCTCCGCTTCTGACTGCCCGTTCGCCTGTAGCAGGATTATTGATGGTCAGTTCCACATCAGTATGTCCCAATACGACTTTTAAGGATTCATTATACTGGGCCTGAATGTGCTTGATAAACTGGTCTGTATCATAATCCAGGGCTTTTCCATCCTTGGATACTGCTGTTTTACCAGGAACGACCAGCTGACTTCCCAGAGTAAGAACGTTTGGATCTTTAATCTTGTCCCTGTTTGCATTATAAATTTCTCTCCAGCGGTCAAAAGAGCCTAATTCTCTTTTTGCAATACGGCTTAAGGAATCGCCTTTTTGTACGGTGTAGGTACTGGATACTGCTCCTGCAGGAACTTCAGCTACTAACTCACTGGCAATAGAACCGTCTGGGCGTATGGTCAGCTTTCCGATATTCTTTAATTTAGTTCCTGTCTGGGTAAGGAGCACGTCCTTTCCATCTTTATTCTTTATATTTTTTGAGTATTCTTCATGAGAGTGACCGTCAATTAATGCATCAATTCCATTTGTATTCTTTATTACACTGTCAGAAGTCCACCGGTCAGTCGTGCCGTTTTCTCCCAGATGACCTACTAAAATAACGTACTGGGCACCTTCTGTTCTGGCACTGTTTACGGACTGCTGTATCTGATCGTAGAGTTTTTTACCAGTTTCATCTTCACAGAAACCATAAATATAATTGCCGCTTCCATCCTGGAAGTAAGCAGGTGTTGACTTGGTAAAGCTCTCCGGTGTGGTTGCACCTACCAGGGCAACTTTTGTATTTCCGTATGTAAACATCTTATAAGGAGCAAACACTGGAGTATTGGTTTTTAAATCCATAAAGTTGCTGGTATAGTATCCGCAGCTTAATTTGCCTGCCAGTTCCATAAACCGTGGCATACCGTAATCATATTCATGATTGCCCGGTACGGCAAAATCATATCCGACCTGATTCATAATGTCAATGATGTATCCGCCGTCAGAAAGTGTTCCGATGGGAGCTCCCTGAATCGCATCACCAGCATCAATCAGAGTCACATAGGGCGTCTGGGCTTTCATCTCTTTTTTATAAAGAGAAAGGCCTGCATAACCGATCTTTTCATCAATGCCGCAGTGAACATCATTGGTATACAGAATCACAATATCCTGATCTGCAGCCCTGGCCGGAAATGACAGACCTGTGGCAAGGGACAAAACCATGAGTACGGACAGGCAAAGAGACAGAAACCTTCTTTTTGTACTTCCTTTCATTGCTTGAATCCTCCTTTAACATATGCTTTTTCCTATATTATATCAGATCAATGTAAAATTACCATATTATTTTGTTAATATTTTCCTTTTATCTGAATCTTTAATGCACAAAAAAACCTCTCTGCCTTAGCCTGTTCGCTTTGCAGAGAGGTTCGTAATTTATTTATTCAGAATCTGTTTCTTCACTCACTTTAATCCCAAGATCTTCCAGCTGTTTGGGATCTACCGGAGCTGGTGCCTCAGACATTAAGCAGGAGGCATCTTTTACTTTCGGGAACGCAATGACGTCACGAATGCTGTCTGCTCCAACCATCAGCATGATAACACGGTCAAGACCATAAGCCAGACCAGCGTGAGGAGGTACACCATATTTAAATGCATCTAACAGGAAACCGAACTGCTCATTTGCCTGCTCTTTGGTAAAGCCTAGTACTTCAAACATCTTAGACTGAATATCGCCCTGGTGGATACGGACAGATCCGCCGCCTAACTCGGTACCGTTTAACACGATATCATAAGCTTTGGCGCGTACAGCCCCCGGATTGGTATCGATCATAGCCCAGTCTTCTTCCATAGGCATGGTAAATGGGTGGTGCATGGCTGTAAAGCGTCCCTGTTCCTCGGAATACTCAAGTAATGGGAATTCTGTTACCCATAAGAATTTAAATACATCTTTCTTTAAGAGTTCTAACTGTCTTGCCAGTTCCAGACGCAGGTTACCCAGCACGTCAAAGACAACCTTATCTCTGTCTGCAGCAAATAAAAGAAGATCTCCTGGTTGTCCATCCATAGCGTCTGCCAGTGTCTTAAGCTCTTCTTCTGACATAAATTTGGAGAAGGAACATTTGTAAGTTCCGTCTTCGTTTACTGCCAGATAAGCAAGACCTTTTGCACCGAAGCCCTTTGCATAGTCTACAAGAGCATCGATCTTTTTCCTTGGCATGGCTCCCTGTCCCTTTGCATTAATACCGCGGACAGATCCACCGTTTTCTAAGGCTCCCTTAAATACAGCAAACTCGGTATCCTTAACTATCTCAGATACATTTTTCAGTTCCATTCCAAAACGCATATCCGGTTTATCAGAACCAAAGCGGTCCATGGCTTCTCTCCAGGTCATACGTGTGATCGGAAGCTCCAGATCGAAATTGCAGATTTCCTTAAACAGCTTTTTTAACAGTCTCTCATTAACTGCCAGTACATCTTCCACATCTACAAAGGACAGCTCCATATCGATCTGTGTAAATTCCGGCTGTCTGTCTGCACGTAAATCCTCGTCACGATAGCATCTTGCCAGCTGGAAATAACGGTCATAGCCAGAGCACATCAGCAGCTGTTTAAAAAGCTGGGGAGACTGTGGAAGGGCATAAAAGGAACCGGGATGAACACGGCTGGGTACCAGATAATCTCTTGCACCTTCCGGTGTGCTCTTAATGAGAGTCGGGGTCTCGATCTCTAAAAAGCCTTCTTCTGCCAGAAATGCTCTAGTTAAGGTAGCAACCTGGCTTCTGATCATGATATTCTTCTGAATGTCCGGTCTTCTTAAATCCAGATAACGGTATTTCAGTCTCAGTTCTTCTTTTGTTTTGCTGTTTTCCTCAACCGGGAAAGGAGGAGTTTCAGATTCTGAGAGAATTCTCAGACTCTTAGCACGCACTTCAATGGCGCCGGTGGCCAGATTCTCATTCACGCCGCCTGAGCGGTTCTCTACCACGCCGGTAACAGCGATAACAAACTCACTTCTCAGTTTTTCTGCTTTTGCAAAATTCTCTGCTCCGCAATCGCTTTCTTCGAAGATGAGCTGCAAAATTCCGGAACGGTCTCTTAAATCAACGAATATAATTCCGCCCTTATTTCTGTTTTTTTGAACCCAGCCCATCACTGTTACTTCATTTCCCGCACAGGCTGCTGTAACTTCCGTACATCTATGGGATCTTTTTAAACCCAACATTGACTCTGCCATAATTTCCTCCTAATTCGTTTCCTTTAGTGCTTCTTTATAAAATTCCTTAAACTGGGTATATCCTTCTTTTATAAGGCTTTCCTTCTGGAACTTTTTATTTTTATTCATCTGGGATACCAGTACCGTCTTACCTTTGGCACGCTCACTCATGGCCTCTTTCACTGCTTCATTCATGACCGCATCGCTTACACCCTTTTCAATCAGGAATGCAAACCGTTCTTCACTGCCAGGTACTGTAAAACCTTCTTCCATAAGAATGGTGATAATTCGTTCAAAACCAATGGAAAATCCACACGCAGGAGTATCCATACCAGTGAATTTGCCGATCATCTTGTCATAACGGCCGCCTCCGCCTACGGAACCTGGGAAACCGTCTACCAGAATCTCAAAAATAGTTCCTGTATAATAGGACATTCCACGTACCAGGGTGGGATCAAATTCGATCTTAAACTGACTGGTGGTAATCGCACTCACGCTGTCAATAATAGCTGCCAGATTCTCTGCCTGTTCCGGATCCATGGCATCTTTTAATACATCCTTTAATATTCTGACACCGGATGCGTCTCTGGTCACTGTCTCAAACAAAGCTAAATAGTTATTGACATCCTCTTCCGGATAACCCGCTTCCTTTAATTCCCGGGCCACGCCATCCATACCGATCTTGTCCATCTTATCAAGAATAATAAAAACCTGATCATAAGACTCTTCTGAAAAACCGCAATGAGCCGCCATGCCCTTTAAGATATTACGGTCATTAATTCTTACCGTATATCCTTTAAATCCAATCTTTCCAAGGAGTGTGGTCGTGGCAAGTATCAGTTCGATCTCCGCCAGTCTGGTGGGATCTCCAAGGATATCGATGTCACACTGGACGAACTGTCTGAAACGTCCTCTCTGGGGACGGTCTGCTCTCCATACACTTCCCATCTGAAGGGATTTAAACGGAGCCGGTAAAACTGCTGCATTGTTGGAATAATATCTGGAAAGGGGAACTGTTAAATCATAACGCAGACCGCTGTCAACCAGATCATTCTCCATCTGCGCTGTTTCCAGATTCAGTTTTTCTCCCCGCTTCATAATCTTAAAAATCAGTTTTTCATTGTCGCCGCCCTGTTTGCTGCTTAAGTTCTCAATGTGTTCTACACAGGGAGTTTCAATGGAATTAAATCCAAATCCGCCGTATGTCTCCCGAATCTGGTTCATTACATATTCCCGCACCTGCATTTCCGCAGGGAGTATGTCCTTCATTCCGGTAACCGGTTTCTTTTTTAATGACATTTTTTTCACTCCGTTTTTTATATTTTCTATCTTTCTTAGAAATCGCAAATCATGCTTTCTATTTTAAATTACATTTCTGATTTTGCAAGCATTTTTTCTTTTCTTTCTATCATTTCATCGATTCGGGCGATGTACTGTTCCACATCCTTAACATTTTCCACCCTCTCCAACCGGTTCTCCGATGGAAAAACAACTTTCGTCGTAGTTCCTGCCCCGCAGGCTGCTATGGTCTGCTTTTCCTCCATAATGAGGATGTTATAGATACAGGCTTTTCCTGGCACTGAATATCCCACATTCTCAAAGTTACCCGCCATATTTTTCTGGCGGTAGAGGTAATAGGGCTCCTGTCCCATGCTCCGGGCGTAGGATGCTGTTAAATCCACCATCTCCTGAGTTCCGGAGATTTTTAAGTCTCCGTATTGTTCCTTAAACATATTAAGACGGGCTGCCCGCTTAATTGCCAGAGTGTGGACGGTGATGCCGTCTGGTCCCAGAGTATTAATTTCTTCCATGGTCCTTCTTACATCCTCTATGTCCTCCCCAGGCAGTCCGATAATTAAATCCATATTAATATTGTCAAAGCCCAATGATCTGGCTAATGAAAAGCGGTCCTTTACCATCTCCACAGTATGACGGCGGCCGATGATCTTCAGGGTCTCCTCTTTCATCGTCTGAGGATTTATGGAAATACGGGTTACACCATATTTCTTTAATACCTCAAGCTTCTCCTGTGTTATGCTGTCCGGTCTTCCTGCTTCTACTGTAAATTCTTTTACATCTTTAAAATCAAATGTATTCTTCAGTCTTAAGATCAACGTTTCCAAATGCTCTGCACTGAGGGAAGTCGGTGTTCCGCCTCCTATATACACAGTATCAAGTGTTTTTCCTGCCATTCGCCTGGCTGTAAACTCCATTTCTTTAAACAGGGCCTCCAGGTAATCCCCCATTCGTTTCTCCCACTGGCTGATGGGAAACGATGTGAAGGAACAGTAAAGGCAGGTGGTGGGACAGAAGGGAATTCCGATATAAAGGCTGTATCCGTTTTCATAGTCAATGTCTGAAAGCAGATCTAACTCTTTTTTCGCAATTTCCAGACTTAAGTCCACCTTCTGATCACTGGTTAAATACGTCTGTTTCATGTAATCAAAAACTTCCTCTTCCCTGCTTCCGGAAAGAAGTTTTGTCATGGCTATTTTAACCGGGCGTATTCCGGTAAGCGTTCCCCAGGGCAGCTCCCTGCCGGTCAGTTCTCCCGCCATACCGTAAAGCATCCGCTTGATCCGGTTTTTGGTCTCAAAGCGGTCGGAAAAATCCACCTTCGTCTCGGATGCTTTTGTTATTCCCTTCTCCTTGTCCTCCAGACTTAACCGGAAGAAATCATCTCCAGTTACGCCATGGACAAGGAGCCGGAATTCTTCATCTGTTTTCTCCTCATGAAGGAAACGTTCTCCTGGATAAAATGCCATAAGCAGTTCCCTGATATCCTGTTCAAAGGATTGATCATCTAATATTAAACCTATCATTTTTAGTCCCTATCCTCTGTATAATGCCACCGGATTATATGATTTTTCATGACCGATGGTAGTAACGCTTCCATGTCCCGGATATACCATAGTATCGCCAGGAAGAGGAAACAGCTTTCCTCTGATGGAGCTTATAATTTTCAACTGGTCTCCTGTAGGAAAATCCGTACGTCCCAGGGATTCTAAAAAGAGAGTATCCCCGCTGATTAATACGTCTTCCTCTTTCATATAGTAGCAGACACTGCCTTCTGTATGACCGGGAGTTGCGATCACATGAGTTAAAATCCCTGCAGGATCAATGGTCTCCCCATCTGTCACGTAGCGATCTGCCTCTATGGAACACAGTCTTCCGATGTTTGTGGAAAGATTCACAGAGGGATCGCTTAACAGCATTTTTTCATTTTCCCCGGCATAAATTACGATCTCTGGAAACGCCTGTTTTATCTCTTTGACTGCCATAATGTGATCAAAGTGCCCATGAGTGAGTAAAATAGCTTCCGGTGTTACAGACAGCTTCCTGCACTCCTCCAGAATAAATTCCCCTTCATCGCCGGGATCCACAATTATTGCCTTTTTTAACTGCTCCCGGAAAATAATATAGCAATTGGTACCAATCTGCCCCACCGGGTATGTTTTAATTCTGAAATCACTCATATTCTTATCTCCTGTTTCAATCGTTCACTTTGATCATCCGTTATATAGTAAATACCGGAATATCCGTTCCATACAAAAGCTTTGCCTGATAATAATCTGCATACTCCATATAGAGAATATTGTCTTCACTTCTTGTGGTTATGAAGTAGTCAGCCGCTGCAAACACACACCTGATATCATCTTCTATAGTGCCCATTCTTACTATCATTTCTCTGCTGTCTGCCTTCAGTTCCTCTGACACCGCTAATACCTGCCGGTATCCCTCTTCACCGGCAGAAGGACTGATATATAATAAAAGCCGGGTATCTGCAGGACTTAACGCCACATATTCCGTTAAAATCCTTTTCCAGAGGGAAAATGGACTTAAATAATCTGCAATCAGAAGAATTGTCTTCCTGTCTGTTTTTGAAATCAACGGATTGATCTGATTCCAGTCTTCTTTCTGATCAAACTTCTTTATAAAATCTTCAACCGGCAGCAGAAACTCCTTCTGATTTTCAATCAGCTTCTCCTCTGTCCAGTTCCACCAGGCGATCCTGTTTAAAGCTCTTCTTTGCTCCTCATCAAACCGGTATCCAATGATTTTAGCAGGATTTCCACCCACCATTGCGTAGGCAGGCACAGATTTTGTGACCACACTCTCCGCTCCGATCACCGCTCCGTTGTGAATGGAAACACCACTCAAAATCGTCGCCCCATTGCCGATCCAGACATCATTTCCAATGAGCACGGAGCCTTTTCGTTTCGTTCTGTCAGGAAGCGCCATCGTCATAAAAGACGGGCTCCCCTGAAAAATGGATTTGTAATTATGATTTAAATTAACAAGAAATGTAATTTTATCAGCAAGGGCGCAGTACTTTCCGATCTGTACACAGTGAACACCTTGTGCAACGTTAAAGTTTAATCCTGACTGTATTTCCGCACCCACGATATAGCTGTCTTTATCGATCTGCATAAAAGGGAAACGTTCCTCGGCACCTGTAACAGGCATGGTAAGTCTGTTTAAACTTTTCACTGTCTGTGGAAGATATTTCACGGGATATACCACGGTCCACAACACCTTTCTGAATAAAAAGAGAAAAACTGCGTTATCCCGCAGTCCTCTCAATGTCAATTACACCTTCGATTTGTCTCAGTTTATCAACCAGTTTTCCAAGCTCTTCCACGCCATGAGTCTCAAAGGTCATGGTAATGGTGGCTTTCCCCTGTTTGTTGGTTCTGGAATTCATGGAAGTGATATCAATCTGCCTCTCAGTAAATACCTTGGAAATGTCAACAAACATACCGATTCTGTTATTGGCAAAAATTTTGATTTCCGTAGAATAACGTTCTTTTGTATTATCCCCTTCCGGCTCTTGCCACTCTGCATCGATTAAGCGGTTTCTCTCATCTTCCGGAAGATTTAAAACATTGACGCAGTCTGTTCTGTGAATGGAGATGCCTCTACCTCTGGTTACAAAGCCTACAATCTCATCGCCTGGCACAGGTGAGCAGCATTTGGAAAAACGGACCGCAAGATCATGAATTCCCTTAACAACAATTCCGCTACCGGTACGTCTCTTAATTGGAAGTCTGCTGCCCATATCCTCAATGTCGTTTAATATGGTGGTGTCAGTTACATCTTTCTTTAATTTCTTATCCTTTTCATCCACCATCTTATTGATGACCTGGCCTTCTTTTAAACCGCCGTGGCCAATGGAGGCAAGCACAGAATCCCAGTCGCGGAAAGCATAACGCTTCATTACCTTACTCTGATATTCCGGTTTGTTGATCTCTGAATAAATAATTCCTTTGGCTTTGCAGTAGCGGTCCACCATCTCCTTACCCCGGAGAATATTGTCTTCTTTCAGCTCTGTCTTAAACCATTGGTTGATTTTATTTTTTGCCTGAGTGCTTTTCACCACATTCAGCCAGTCCCGGCTTGGGCCTTTGCTGTTCTGAGAAGTGATAATCTCCACCTGATCCCCGTTTTCAATGACGTATTCAATGTTCACCAGCTTGCCGTTAACTCTGGCACCCACCATCTTGTTTCCAACTGCACTATGGATGGAGTATGCAAAATCAATGGGCGTTGAACCACTGGGAAGATTCTTCACATCACCGGACGGAGTAAAGCAGTAAACACTGTCAGAGAACAGATCTAAGTCACCCTTAACCATATTTAAGAATTCCTTGTTGTCGGACATGTCCTTCTGCCATTCTAAAATCTGGCGGAGCCAGCTTAACTTCTCCTGTTCTTTGCCTGCCGCAACCTGACCGCTTCCGCTCTCTTTATACTTCCAGTGAGCCGCAATTCCGTATTCAGCAGTACGGTGCATCTCATACGTACGAATCTGAATCTCAAAGGGCTGGCCGTTGTTGCCGATCAGTGTTGTATGAAGGGACTGGTACATGTTGGGTTTGGGCATGGCGATATAATCCTTAAAACGCCCGGGGATAGGTTTATACAGTTCGTGAATTACACCAAGTGCAGCGTAACAGTCTTTCACGTTGTCAACAATAATCCGCACTGCGAACAGGTCATAGATCTGATCCAGTGTTTTATTCTGGTTGACCATTTTTTTGTAGATGCTGAAGAAATGTTTAACACGTCCGTCTACTCTGGCTTCAATACCAGCTTCCTTTAAATGTTCTTCCACCTCATCAACAATGCTCTTTACAAAGTATTCTCTGGCATCTTTTTTTAGTGATATTTTTTCTGCCAGCTCATAATAGGTGTCCGGCTCTAAGTATTTTAAAGACAGATCATCCAGTTCAATTTTAATTTTTGAAATACCAAGACGATGGGCAATGGGAGCATAGATCTCCATGGTCTCCTTTGCCTTTTCCTTCTGCTTATCCGGCCTCATGTACTGAAGCGTCCGCATATTGTGAAGACGGTCGGACAGTTTGATAATAATGACACGTATGTCCTTCGCCATGGCTAAGAACATCTTTCTCAAATTCTCCGCCTGAATCTCCATCTTATCCATAGACCAGGAAATCTGGGTCAGTTTGGTGACTCCGTCTACTAAAAGAGCCACCTCTTCCCCAAATTCTGCCTTCAGTTCGTCTAAGGACATAATGGTATCCTCTACCACATCATGGAGGATGCCTGCAGCTATGGTCTCTTTATCCATCTCTAAATCGGCCAGAATGATGGCAACACAAAGAGGATGAATAATGTAGGGTTCACCGGATTTGCGCACCTGGTCCTTATGGGCATCGGCTGCGATATGATAAGCTTTTTCTATCATGGAAATATCATCGGATGGGTGATATCTCTTTATGCTCGCAACCAGTTCTTCATAAAGGGCTTGCGGACTTGTAAAATCAGCGGGCGCCTCCAGATCAATGTCTACTTTCTTCATTTCCTTATGTTCTTTATCTAATTCAGTCACCTTGTTTTTCTCCATCATTGGATTATCTGCCATATACCGTCACCTTTTTGTAACATTTTCGTTTTCACCGATTTTCAAACGTAGTTATCATACATTATACGTATTGTTGTCGAAAAAAGCAATTATTTTTTCTTTCTCTTCCTGTCCGATAAATGCGGCTTCCAGTGCATAACGATTCATCTGTCTTAAATCTGCTTCCGTAAAACCCATATGTTTTTGAATCAGTTCTGCTTCTTTTTCCAGAGTTGTATCCGATACCGTCATATTATCCGTATTATAGGTTACCGGGATGCCCCAGTCATAAAAAGCTTTCAATGGATGCTGATCAATGGAAGGAACCGCTTTTGTCTGAAGATTGCTGATCACGCACATCTCTAAGGTAATTTTTTCCTTTTTTAAGAGGTCCATACAGGATTCTGACTGAATTGCAGCACAACCATGTCCGATTCTCTTCGCTCCATAGGAAACCGCTTTTATAATATTCTCGCAGTCTCCGCATTCTCCTGCATGTATGGTAAATGGAATGCTCTTCTGTCCGGCTCTTTTAAAAAGAGGTTCAAAATGAGCCATGGGAACAAGACCTTCCGGTCCTGCAATATCAACACCCACAACGCCCTTGCCAAGATACGAAGAAGCTAGCTCAAAGGTCTCTTCATTCTCCTTATCGGAACCGTTCACCATAGAACAAAGCAAAAGCCCTGCTTTTAAAGCAGTTCCTTCCATTCCCCTGTTCATTCCTTTTATGACGGCCTCTAAAACACGTTCCTTGGAAAGTCCTTTTCTCATATGAAGCTGAGGTGCAAAACGGATTTCACTGTAAATAAGTCCCTGGGCAGCAAGGTTTCTGGTTAAATCCTCACTTGCCAGTGTCAGAGCTTCTTCTGTCTGCAGAAGCTGCCCTGGTAAATCAAAACATTTTAAATAATCCACAAGGCTCTCACAGTTTTCCCCCACTGATACACTATCCTTTATATCCTGTCCTTCAAAATCATATCCAATCTGCGCTGCTAAAAGTCTTACCACGTCAATCGATAAAGACCCATCCAGATGCAGATGGAGGTCAGTTTCCGGTCGCTTCATAACGATCCCTCCTTCATTCAATGGAAATATTCTATCATATAATAAGGAAAGCAACAATTATTTATTTTGGCATTTACTCTAAATACCAATATGTTGTGCATGAGATAAGATACGATCTGCCCGACTTCCTGTCCTGTGGTTATTAAACTCATCTAGTTGTATTTCTGAAATAATTTTTCCATCCTTCATAAATAGGACCCTGCTTGCCCTTGCCGCTACCTTCACATCATGAGTCACCAGTAAAATAGCAGTTCCCTCCTTATTAATGTCGGACAGCAGATCCATTATTTCTTCTGATGCCTTCGAATTTAAGGCTCCTGTCGGTTCATCGGCAAATAATATTTCCGGGGAAGACATTAAGGCTCTGCAAATCCCGGCCCGCTGCAGCTGACCTCCTGATACCTGGGTGATGTCACGATTTTCCAGGTTTTCAATCCCTGTTTTTTTCATTAACTTTCTGGCCTTTTGTTCTACCTGTGCCAAACTCATCCCAGCACGTTTTTGTGCCACCGGGAGAATAATATTATCAAGCAGATTAAGATTTTTAAGCATGGTTGGCTGTTGAAAAACAAACCCCATTTTTGTTCTGCGGATATCTGCCAGCTGCTTATCATTTAGCCCGGATAACTCAATCTCATCAAATTTTATAGACCCACTGGTTATGTCATCCATTCCACTTAAAGCAAACAACAGGGTGGATTTCCCTCCGCCTGAAGCACCCATAACTGCTACAAATTCGCCTTTTGATATGGATACACTTACTTTGTCAAGTGCTTTGATCTCTTCCCCATTTTCACCAAAAATCTTAATTATATCTTTTCCAGTCAGTATATTTTCCATTATTTACTCCTTTATATGATCAGACACTAATAACTTATCAATGTCTGAGATTCCAAATATAGTAGCAGCATAAACACTTAACGTAATTACCAATGGCGAAAACAGGTAAGCAAACAAAGGATTTACCTCAAAGTGAAATGAGGAAGCGCCAAATGAGGAAATTAATGCTACCCCTACCAGTTCTCCCAGTGTATTGGCTAAGGCAGTACCGATCACAACTGCAAATACCAATACAAAAACAGAACGTGCCACATATTGAATCCGAATCTCAGAACAGGTAAAACCAAGTGATTTTAAAACTGCAATCGGATGACGGTCCTTAGTGATCAGCATTTTCATGAACAGCAGTGTAACTAATATGGTAAGTAATACAGAAGCTAATATAGAAGTATAAGAAACCTTCTGGATCGCCAGAATCGTAGACCCGAATGACTGATCGATGTACTGGTCAATATTAGATACTTTGGCAAAAGGATATAATGTCCGGTATTTCTGAATTTCAAAATCAGTTAAAGAATTATCATGAAATTCTACAGGAATAACTGACCACAATACATCCTTTCTCTGACTCTTGAATATAGCCTTTGCCGTTCTACCGCCATTTGTAATGTCAGAATAAATTCCGCAGATTGTCAACTGCTTTTTCTGTCCATCAATAGACAGTGTTATCTCGTCCCCAAGGTTTTTCTTTAAATCATCTATATTTAACTTTGATAAGGCTATCTCTGTCTCTGACTCAGGAGCTCTGCCTTTCGAATATTGAATCGGAAACAACAAATGATCGCCAAGTTCAACTTTGAGCCGCTTAACAGTCCCATCATCCAGATTCATATCAAACAGTAGACTTGTCAGAACAGTGTACTTGGAGATATTCACATCCTCAGCCATTTCAGTAGCAATTGATGCCGTTTTTTCGGGAATATCATCGGTCTGCTGAATATCGATCCTCATATAACAACTTCCAATGCCCATATAAGTCATAAAATTTCTGGATAAAATGGTATTATAAATATTTTGTGGCACCACCATAATAAAAGAGGAAACCACTAAAACCATGAACATTGTGATATAAATCTTTTTTCTTGACAAAACATCCTTAATGCCTAGAAATATATTACAGGAAAATATTCGATTTTTGCTTAATACAAAAGCGTCTGGTGACTTAGCTTTTTCCCGGGGTGCTCCAAATCGAATTGCCTGAGCCGCAGATATCTTGCGGAATCGAGATAATACCCCATTTACATACAGAGTTATTACGATAAATATAATTGCTGAGCCAATAAATCCTCCGATCAACGCAGGAAATGTACTGTCACTTTTGCCCATATAGAGCCTGATGTTATATGAAAGCGGAGGAAGGAGAATCTGTGAAGCTAAAAATCCCAACAGACAGGCAGCAGCAGCAATTGCTCCATATTTTGCAAGGTAAAGCTTTTTTATGTTTGATACCCGTATTCCAATCGCTTTCATTACTCCTATCTCTCTATAATCTTCTTCTATTTTTGCCAGCAGCGTAAAACGAATACATAAGAAAGTAACTATAATAACCAGTATACTGACTAATACTAACACTGCAATCATGATTCCATCGGTACTGGCATTGGCTATCTTAAAAAGAGCATAAGTAATACTGGAAGGACCATTTGCTTCAATTCCGGCATCCATATAAGCGGTTTCAAAATTCGTAACTGGAATACTGCTGTCAGCAAAGCGAAACTCAATAATATTTTCCAACCTTCCATATTTTCTGACCTTTTCAAAATCATCTCGGCTTACTAAAAAACGTTTAGATGAAATCATGGCGGGATTCATCTGAGAGTCCCTGATAAACCCTGCTACTTTAAACGGAACACCACAAACAGTTGCTTCATCCCCCTTATGTGCCTTCCCTTCCCTCATGTAATAAATTGGCACATAAATTTCCCCATCTGATGGAAGAACAATCTCCCCATCTAAACCGATTAAAAAGTCAAATCTGGAGTTTTGTACTGTAAGACCATTGTCCTGAACACTTCCTGCCAGCGTATTCTTTCCTATCCCAATCTCGGCACCCTCAATATTTAAAAATTCCGATACCTGATAGTCTTCTACGTTCTTTTGGTTAGCCGCAAATGCTGCCAGCCGGTCCATATTTACATTGCCAGAGTGCATCTGCATATAATGCGGAGTCTTGGCTTGCAGCATAAAATTATCAATAGCGCCAAGAAGGTCAATGCTCAATGCTGTCGCAAGCGACGTCAGTAATGCCGCCAATACAATAAAAATTACAATTGTAGCAGTAATTAACTTGCTTCTGCAAATATCATTTCTGATGATTTTGCCGTACATGATGGCCTCATTTCTCCTGTTAACTGACAGGTTTTATTAAACAAAGTAGTATTTACAATTTGTTTTAGTCTAATATAGAAATTGACTTAACGCAATATTTAGAGACATATTTTAGAATAATTAGTCATTTTAAGTTAAGTTTATGATAATGCAGGAATTTCATAAAATTAGCGGCACCATTTACAGGTGCCGCCTTTTTTCTCTAAATTAATCTAATAATGTTTGACAATTAATGATGTACCATCTCTTCATAAAATTCAAAGGCCTCTTTATCAGTAAAACCTTCATGAACAATTTTCCTGACTGCAGCGCACATTTCAACCGGATTTTCACTCTGGAATATGTTTCTTCCCATATCAACTCCCTTCGCACCATGACTGATGGAAAGATAAGCAAGCTCCAGTGCCTGCCGCTCCGGCAGCTTCTTTCCTCCCGCTACCACTATGGGAACCGGACAGGCTGCAACCACCTCTTCAAAGTTTTCGCAGTAATAGGTTTTAATAATATTGGCCCCCAGCTCCGCGACGATTCGTGTAGCCAGCTTAAAGAACCGGTCTGTGCGCTCCATCTGTTTCCCCACTGCCACAACGCCCATGGTTGGAATACTGTAGCGCATTCCTAAATTAACTGCTTTGGAAAGATTTTCAAGACTGGACAACTGACCATCTGCGCCAATAAAGGTCTGGATTGCCAGACAGTCCGCATTCATACGGATTGCATCTTCAATATCCACCGCCAGTATTTCCCTGGAAAGATCTTCATCAAGCATGGAGGAGCCTGAAGTTGCACGCAAGGCAATCCCTTTTCTGCCCGAGACAGGAACACAGCTTCTGATTGCCCCCCTTGTGCCCATTAAGACATCAACATAGGGAAGGATTTTTGGCACAACCAGGTCCAGGCGTTCCAGACCTGCCACAGCGCCCATAAAGTACCCGTGGTCAAAGGCAAACATTACCGTATTGTGGCTGGTTTCATCAAAGATATTAGACAGATGCTTTTTCATACCCCAGTCTAAATTATTCGCTCCCTTTACATAAAATGGCTTCTCATTACCAAAGGGAATTTCCGTATAATAATTGTGTTCAATTTTTACACTATCAAGATCTGCCATATGTATTTTCTCCATTCATAGGAAAGCATTAAAATTAAAAGTCATAATTATTCATATTATCTTTGTTAAATATGGTCCGCTCCGGGAGAAGAACAACGCCGTTGTTTACCTCTGCGGTCTCCGCCCCCTCTACCAGGCAGTTATTTGGCATTACTTCTACTGTTCCGATTTGGGGAATATCCAGCTTGTCTCCCACCTTTAACTGATTCCCTGCAGCTACATATGCTGCCAGGTAGCAGCCAATGGCTCCCTGAACCTGACAATCCCAAAGCCCCCACTGCTCAATGATTCCTGCATTGCAGTAATCCTTAATGGACATAGGGGAAGCAAAACCGGTAATGGTCACATCCTCTTTGGTAAGTCCTTTATTCTGAGCCGCCTTACACTGTCCTGGTAAAGCAGTGGAATCATTGCAGATAATTAAGTCGATGTCTGGATTGGCTTCCAGAATAGAGGCACCTATGGAAACAGCTTTCTCTGCATCCTGCTCAGAATAGTAATTATCCGGTGCTACATTTTCCCAGTTTGGAAATGTCTTCTTAATATAAGCCTCTCCTGCTGCCTGCCATGAGTTCTGATCCGCAACGGTAGCCTGAGAATAATGCCAGCAGTATTTAATTTTATCTGCTTTTATATCTTTTCCACGTTTTGTTAATGAATCTGCACCCATATCCACAAGCATTTTTCCAAGTATATCCGGCGTTCCCTGGGAAACCATCAGGGTGCGCGCTGTATCGGATACATCAGAATCCCAGGTAACAACACTCACTCCTGCAGCCGTAGCTTCCTTCAGTGCTGAATCCAGACCGGTTGCATCCACAGACGAAACACAGATGGCATCCACGCCGCTGGCTACCGCATTGTTAATCACAGAAACCTGATCAGCAACAGCAGCGTTGGGACTTCCCTGGTAATCTACATTAATTCCCCACTCTTTGCCGTATTTCTGAGCTCCCTTTGCTGCTGATTCAAAAAATGCATTTCCCGTCAGCTTGGGAATAAAAACTACAGTCTTTCCGGTGATATCAGATGCCTTCTTTTCTGCTTTTACTGCGGCTTCCTTATTTGCTCCACCCGCCCCGTTGCAGCCTGCCAGAGCAGATGCAGCCAGGATTCCTGCCAATAAAAGCGCCATTCCCTTTCTCATACAAAATTCCTCCTTATTATAAAAAGCTTTTTTTATGAGGGATTCTCCCTCTTATTACCGTTTTCACTCTGAACCCGGGGCGGTTTAGTAATGCCCGTCCAATAATAATTACCAGTAAAAGTATGCCCACCGGAATATCCAGATATTGCTGGCTTACTTTAAAGCAAAGTGGCAGACCAAATCGTAACGTTCCAATGGCCACTGCCGCAAGTGCCGTTCCGGGAACACTGCCCTTTCCTCCTGTACTTAACGTTCCGCCCAGAACTACCGCAGTAATAATGGGCAGTGTCAGTGTGGCTCCAATATCGCTTTTAGCAGTCCCCAGATAAGAAGTTAGAATGATGCCTGCCACCGACGCACTGACAGCCGAAAGAATGTAGGTACTCATTATGATCAGCCTTGTATTAATACCCGAATATTCCGCCGCATTCTGGTTCACACCTGTCAGAAATACTTCTTTTCCGTACCGGGTCTTGTGCAAAAGAATGTAGGCAAGAACTGCCAATACGAGAAATATAATCACCTGAAATGGAATGATTCCAAACAGCCTGTATTTTGACAATCGCAGAAAACCTTCCGGAAACCCTCCGATTCCTTTATAGCTTTCTGTTGCAGAAAGTTTCGACACCAAAAGCCCGATTCCTGTGTACAAAAAACTTCCTCCCAGTGTCACTACCATGGGCTGGACCCCGCAGTAGGCAATAAAAAAACCTGATATTCCTCCGCACACTCCTGCTGCAGCCATTGCCAGACAGGACGCCGCCCAGATATTAAAGCCAAAGTCCTGCCAGGCAACCCCCAGTATAATAGACGATAATCCTACAATTGAACCTGCCTGTATATCAATTCCGCCCGTAATCATTACAAAGGTTACAAAAAGGGAAATGATACAGATAGAGATAATATCATTCATACTTCCAAACAATACTCTGGGCATCAGAAATTTACTGTTTTTCAATGAAAAAATTATTATTTCCAACAGAATAATAAGAGTCAGAACAAACTCCCACTTTTTCCATACCTGCTTCAATTTGGGTGAAAAGGAGATTTTCATGCGTTTTCCCCTCCTTTTTGCGCTGTCCTTGCCAATAAAATTTCATGGTGGTTTTTCCTGACTGTATGATTCTGGGCTGATGTATTAATTACTACGATGGTCAGCAGTAAAAAACCGGTGATCGTATTGTCATAATCAGAGGAAAAACCCAGGAAAACAAGAATTCTGCTAATTGACGACATTATGACTGCACCAATGGATGCCCCTGCAAGACTTCCCACACCTCCAGATAAGCTAAGTCCTCCAAGAACGCAGGCCGCAATTGCCTTCATTTCATATCCGTTTCCGGCAGTGGGTGTAATGAAACCAATTCTGGAAGCGTAAATCATGCCTGCCACAGAGGAAAATATTCCACACAGCACATATGCCAGTATTTTTATTTTATCAGCCGGTATTCCTACCAGCGTTGCCCCTGCTGAATTATCTCCGACAGCCACAAAATATTTTCCTTTTCGGGTTCTGGTAAGAATGATATGTCCTATTATTACAACTAAAACAGCAGCACCGTAAAAGTATGTAACATTTTTGGCAAGAAAACGATTTGACATTAAGGTAAAATCAGCAGGAAGATTTTCAACCCAGGCACCCTTTGTGTATACATAAATAATTCCCCTGACGACACCGTTGACACCAAGCGTAAAGATAAGAGAGGGAATATTTAATACAGCCACTCCAATTCCATTAATCACACCCACCACTGTTCCTACCAAAACAGCCGCAAAAAGTGCTGTTACAATTCCGTAACCATCCCGAAGCAGCGTTGCTCCTACAGCAGCAGACAGCCCTAGCACTGCGCCAATGGATACATCAATTTCACCAGTCAGTATAACGAATGCAATCCCTGCAGAGAGAAACGTAAATACCACACTGTCATTAAAGCAATTGATTATGGTTACCGGCTGCCAGAAACTGGGGTTTATTAAGCCTACCAGAAAAATTAAACCTGCCAGAAACAAAAAACTGTTTATCTCCCGGCTTTTTAGTATTTTTCTCATATCTCCACCTGCTTTCCTTCCCCAACACCAAAAGATGCTGCCATCAGCCCGGCCTGTGTAATTTCACGCTTTTTCAGTTCCCCTCTGATGCGCCCCCGATACACCACCACAGCCCGGTCTGACAGTTCCACAATTTCTTCCATATCAGAAGAAATCAGCATTACAGCAACCCCCTGTTTTTTTAGTTTATGTATGATCCCGTATACATCTTTTCGGGCCGCTGCATCAATACCTCTTGTTGGTTCATCAAGAATTACCAGTTTGGGACCAGTTGCCAGGGATCGTCCGATCACTATTTTCTGCTGATTGCCTCCGGATAAACTGCCGGACAGCTGGTCTAAACCGGTGATCCGGATTCGGAAGCCTTCCACATATCTTCTGGCTATTTCGTATTCCACTTTTTTATTTATGAAAATTTTTCCCATTGTTTTTCCTGTAACAAGGGAAGATGTTACATTTGCAGCCACATCGCTGATTGGGAAGAGACCATTTAATCGGCGGTCTTCGGGAACATAGTTGATTCCCGCTTTCAGTATTGCCCTGGTGGAAAGTCCGGTTACATCCACTCCCTCTAAAAGTGCCTGTCCGGATATGGTCTTGTCTCTGCCAAACACAGTAAGCGCCATCTCAGTCCGCCCGGCACCTACAAGTCCTGCCACGCCCAGGATCTCTCCCGGATAAATCTTCAGATTAATATCCCAAAATCCATATCCTGAGAAATGGAGCAGTTCAAAAGCAGGTCTTAATCCGGTATAATCAATCTCCTTTGTCTCCTGTTTTTTTACCTCTTCGCAGTCCGGCGGAAGAAGCCCCTTAACCAGCATATCCCTGGTAAATTCTGAAATTTCACCTTTCAGTGTAATGACACCGTCTCTCATAATCGCCACATGTGTGGCGATCTGAAACACTTCCGTCAGGCGGTGGGTAATATATATGATTCCAATTCCCTTTTTCTTTAAATCTTCTACTATCTTAAAAAGGCTTTCCACTTCGTCAAATGTCAGGGCACTGGTAGGTTCATCTAAAATCAGAACTTTTGCCTGCCTCATCAGCCCTCTTAAGATCTCCACCAGCTGCTGCTCTGCTATGGATAGGCTCATTGCTTTCCTGAAAATGTCCAGATCCCAGTTAATCTCATTCATGATCTCCTTCAGTCTCTTTCGAAGCTTTGCCGGTTTATCATGAAAGCCCATGATAATGTTTTCCTCAACTGTCATATTGGGAAACAGCATAGGTTCCTGGGGTACCATATAGATTCCTTTTGACAGGGATACACCCGGTTTACAAGCATGAATCCTTTCACCTGCAACAAAAATGCTCCCCTCATCGGGCTGATAGATTCCCATAATAATTTTCATCAGTGTACTTTTCCCGGCACCATTGCCCCCAATCAGCGCCAGCACTTCCCCTTCCCCTACACTGATATCGATTCCTTTCAAAACAGAATTGAAACCAAATGATTTTGTTATTCCGGTTGCAGTAAACAGACCATGACCCTGACTTGCTGTTTCTGATTGTTTCATGATTCTCCCCACCTGTTAATACGATATTTTTGTTTGTATACTAAACTTTTGTTACATTCATGATGATACATGATCTACTTTTGATTGTCAATAGCTTCACAAAAAATATATAGTGTTTTTGCACTAATTTATTATGTATTTTCTATATTATTTAGTAATAATATTTTATATTATAGGAATTTTATCAGGATGATCATTTTTATCTCAGCACTATTGACAGATGATATGCCAATTGTTATACTACGTTTAGTTGCAAACATTTTATTATATTAACAACTTTTGTGACAATCTTAAGAAACCGGGGATAAACAGAATGAATTACGAAGAATCACTTATTGTTAAGACAGCATGGTACTATTATATCGAAAACATGACGCAGCAGAAGATTTCTGACAAACTTGGCATCTCCCGCATGAAAGTAATAAAGCTGTTAGATAAGGCAAGGCAGAACGGAGTGATACAGTTTAAAATCTCTCAGGAGCGCAGCCATCACCTTCAGGCAGAACAGGAATTAATCAGAAAGTGGAATTTAAAGGATGCCTTTGTGGTACCCTCCTCTCCTGAAGATTCCTGTGCCAACGATACCGTTGCCAAAGCAGCTGCCATGTACATTAACGACCGGATTACAGAAAATACCTATATTAATATTGGATACGGAGATACCTTAAGCCGCGTCTTAAATCAGCTTGCAACCGTGGCAGAAGCGCCTCTCTCCGCCGTTTCATTGACTGGGGGAGTCAGCTATTATCTTCCCAATGCCTTTTCCAGCGTATTTAATACAAAACTGTATTTGTATCCCGCTCCTTTAATCGTTTCAACAAAAGAACTGTGCAGCCAGCTGAGGCATGAGCCATCCATTCAGGAAATCTCCCGTATGGTGAATCTGGCTTCTATGACAGTGATCAGCATTGGTGGAATTAACGAGGACGCGACAATTATAAAGAATGGAATTTTCACCAAAAACGACTTTCTGTATCTTTCCATGCAGGGCGCAGTAGGTGATCTTTTAAGTCATTTTATTGACAAGGATGGGAATCCTGTTGAAACAGATATTGAAGAGCGGTTATTAAGCACTCCTCTGTCCACGCTTCGGGCACTGCCCAATGTAATTGGTGTGGCAGCTGGAAGCAGCAAAGTGAAAGCAATCCGGGCATCTTTAAAAGGCGGATATTTAAATACACTGATTACCGATGAAGAAACTGCACTGAGCCTGCTTAACGAAGATCCCGGTTGATAGTAAAAATCAAAATGGAGGTGTCTGCATGTCATCAAATTATCTTTTAGCAATTGACGCTGGAACAGGGAGTGTACGAGCCGTACTGTTTGACTTAAAAGGAAGTCAGATCGCCTGTGTTCAGGAGGAATGGGAGCACAAAGAAGATCCGGGTTATCCGGGCAGCATGGATTTTGACTGGGTGCAAAACTGGGAACTTGCCGCGTCCTGTATCCGCAGGGTAATCAGTGAAAATAATGTAAATCCCCTGGAGATTGCCGCAATATCCACCACCTGCATGAGGGAGGGGATTGTTCTTTATGACAAAGAAGGCCGCGAAATCTGGGCCTGTGCCAATGTCGATGCCAGAAGTAATGATGAAGTAGTACAGTTAATCCAAAACGACCCTGAACTGGAACGCCTTTTGTATCAGGAATCGGGGCAATCCTTTGCTCTTGATGCCATTCCAAGACTTCTCTGGGTGAAAAACAAGCTGCCGGACCGATACGAAAAAACCGCATACGTAGGGATGTTTAATGACTGGCTTATCTATAAATTAACGGGAATTCTGGCTGTTGAGCCCAGTAACGGCTCTACTACCGGGCTGTTTCGCCTGGCCTCCCGGACATGGAATCCAGAAATTAATCAAAGATGCGGATTACGGACCGACTTATTTCCTCCTGTAAAGGAATGCGGCACGGTAATTGGAAAGACCATGGCGGGATTACAGCCTTCTACCGGACTTCCTGAGGGTATACCTGTAGTCGCCGGGGGCGGTGATGCCCAGCTTGGGTGTATTGGTGTGGGAGTGGTAAACCCCGGGGAAGCAGCCGTGTTTGGCGGCAGTTTCTGGCAGTATGAATACAACACCGACACTCCCATTATGGATCCGGACTGCCGTATCCGGGTTAACTGCCATGCCATTCCTTCTCTCTGGCAGTACGAAGCGCTGGCATTTAAGCCAGGGCTTGTGATGCGCTGGTACAGGGACAGCTTCTGCAGTGCTGAAAAAAAGCTGGCAGCAGAAACCGGCAGAAATGTTTACGATTTGTTAAATGAAGAAGCAGAAAAGATACCGGCAGGATGTTATGGGATGATGTGTGCATTTTCAGATATTATGAATTTTATGAAATGGAAACATGCAGCTCCGTCTTTCTCCAATTTTGAACTGGACTCTGCCAAATTTAATCATTATACCTTTTACCGTGCAATCCTGGAAAACACAGCTCTGGTCACAAAAGGACATCTGGAGCTTGTACAAAGCACAACCGGTAATCTGCCGGAGGAAATAACCTTTGCGGGCGGCGCTGCCAACAGCCATTTATGGGCGCAGATTCTGTCAGATGTGCTGGGGATTCCGGTTAATATCCCCAAAGTAAAGGAAGCCACAGCCTTAGGGGCTGCAATTATAGCAGGTTATGGAATTGGTTTATACCCGGATATCCGGCAGACAGCCAAGGAGCTTGTTATAATTGAGGAACGCATCACACCCGATATGGAAAAACACAAACGATATGGGGAAATCTATGAAGCATGGAGACAATTTTATAAAATGCAGTTAACACTGTGTGACCGCAGGATAACCAAAAACATGTGGGCTGCCCCAGGCCTGTGAACAAAATGCAGAAAATAAGGAGAGTGAATCAGTATGTATATAATAAATGAATCGGAACGGGAATATCGATTCGGAGACAGCGGACCAAAATATCTGATGAAAGGACCACGTATGAATTTTGCAGTGGTACAGTTTCAGCCCGGTGAGGACTTTACCGCACATTACCACGATGTGATGGAGGAGAATTTCTTTATTCTGGAGGGGGAGATAAAGATTGTTGTTGATGGAGTGACTTACCATTTAAAACAGGGAGATTTCATACATATTGAACCAACAGAAACCCATTACTGCTTCAATCCATTTGAAGTCAGCGTAAAGATGATTTCTACCCTGGCTCCCTATCAGGAATCGGATAAAGTAGAGCTGAAAGATTATACATTTTAATTTCCTTTAATCTCTTTAAAAAACTTGACAATCTTTGATATAATGTGGCATAATGTTGGGACAATATAAAATACTCGTGAGGGAGTAGTTTGCGCAGATAATGCGTGTCAAGTCAACATACTGACCAGGAACGGTCTGGCTTGTACTTAATAAACGAGACTCATGTATAGCTGTTACAGCTATACTGGGTCTCTTTTTGAACTCGTGTATAGCGATGCTGTACGCGGGTTTTTTATTTTGTAAAACAGGAGCATGTATGGAGGAAAAAATGCAGGAATTTTTAGAGTCAAAACAGGAACTGATAAAACGGCTGGGTTCAGATGAGACCACCGGATTATCAACATCTCATGCGGAGAAAAACAGGGAACAATATGGCACAAACGTTTTAACAAGAGAAAAAACCGATTCTCTATTTAAACGTATCTTAAGCGCATCCAGTGAACCAATGATTCTGATGCTTATTATGGCAGGAGTCATCGCACTGATCGTTAATATTATTCGTGCTACCACCGGATCTGAAGCGGATTTTCTGGAATGCGTGGGAATCTTCGCCGCCATTTTCCTTTCCGTTTTAATCACCGTTGTTATGGAAGGAAAAAGTGCCAAAGCATTTGAAGCTTTATCCAAAATCAGTGACGATACCATGATTAAAGTTTTACGGAATGGTGATACCACCATGCTGAGTCAGAAAGAACTTGTTGCTGGCGATATTGTTCTTCTCTCAACAGGAGACAAGATTCCCGCCGATGGCAGACTTTTGCTAAGTTCGGGAATGGCGGTGGATGAATCAGCTTTAACAGGGGAAAGCGTACCTGCAAAAAAAGATGCAGATTACATCATTACCGATGAAAAGACACCTCTAGCGGAACGCGCCAACATGCTGTATTCCGGGAATTACATTACCAGCGGATACGGGAAAATGCTGATTACGGCAGTGGGTGATCAGACAGAAATAGGAAAAATAGCAAAGGAACTGACTGGAACAGATCGTGCAAGCACACCCCTTCAGGAAAAACTGGCCCGTTTAGGTAAAACAATTACCATACTGGGAATTATCGCAGCTGCTGTTGTGTTTATTTCTGAGCTGATTTCCTTTGCAATAACCGACGGACTTCATCTGGAAGAAGTGCTTAACGCATTTGTTACCAGCATTGTTCTGATTGTTGCTGCAGTTCCGGAAGGACTGCCTACCATCGTAGCGGTGTCACTTTCCATTAATATTATCAAGCTTTCCAAGCAGAATGCTCTGGTTAAAAAAATGATTGCCTCTGAAACTGTTGGGTGCATTAATGTGATCTGTTCTGATAAAACCGGAACCCTGACAGAAAATAAGATGACAGTTTCGGCATTTTACGATGGAACATGGCATGACAGGACGAATGAACTAAATTCAGACTGGCTCATACACAATGTCTGCCTTAATACAACAGCGGACATTTCTCAGGATGGAACCTTTATTGGAAACCCTACCGAGTGTGCCATGCTGAATTTTTATGAAAGCTCAGCTGCTCGTGGAACCAGCGGAAAATCCTATAAGGACGAGCGTAATGATCATGATGTCCTGCATGCATTTCCATTTTCCTCTGAGCTAAAACATATGACTACAATCAGCAAGGTTGATGGAAAAATCATCTCTTATGTGAAAGGAAGTCCGGAATGCGTATTTGCCATGTGTTCTCTTTTGGATAAGGAAAAGGCTGAAATAGAGCATTATATTACCAAATCTCAGGAAAAAGCCATGCGCGTCATTGCCTTCGCTCATAAAGAGCTGGATCAAATGCGCAATTATGAGGAAGACCATCACCACGCAGCCATGGAAACTGATATGAAATTTGATGGTTTTGTGGCGATTTCAGATCCCCTGCGTGCCGATGTTTACGAAGCTGTTAAAAACTGCCGAAGTGCCGGGATTGACTTAAAAATACTTACCGGCGATAATATTGTTACGGCAAAAGCCATTGCGGATGAACTTCACATCTTAAACGGAGAACGGATTGCCGTGGAAGCTAAGGAAATCAGTGAACTCAGTGACGACCAGCTGTTAAAACTGCTTCCGAGAATCAGTGTGATTGCAAGAAGCACTCCCACGATTAAAATGAGAGTTGTGAAGCTTTTAAAATCACAGGGTAATGTTGTTGCTGTAACAGGAGACGGCATTAATGATGCTCCTGCACTGAAAAATGCAGACGTGGGAATTGCCATGGGCATATCTGGTACGGAAGTTTCAAAAGAAGCCAGCGATATTGTACTTCTCGATGATTCCTTCTCCACGATTGTAAAAGCAATTGCCTGGGGACGGGGAATCTATGAAAACTTTAAGCGTTTTATCCAGTTTCAGCTGACTGTAAATGTCTCTTCTGTAATCGTGGTGTTTACATCCATTCTGTTAGGACTGAAAGCTCCATTTACCGCTTTGCAGCTTTTATGGATCAACATTATTATGGACGGCCCGCCTGCTCTTACCTTAGGGCTGGAACCCATCTATGACGATTTAATGAGCCGCACTCCTACCAGGCGCAGTGACAATATTCTGTCACGGGCTATGTATTACCGGATTGGTTTCACTGGATTATATATTTCTGTGATCTTTTTATGTCAGTATGTATTTAACTTTCTAGGAGCTTCAAGTGAAGAAACAGGTACGGTATTGTTTACATTGTTTGCATTGTTTCAGTTGTTTAACGCATTTAACTGCAGAGAACTTCACACCACCAGTATCTTTAAGCATCTGCTTCAAAACAGAATTATGCTCCTTGTAATTTCCATTACCTTTGTTCTTCAGATTTTAATTATACAGTTTGCAGGAGCTTTTTTCGGAACCATTCCACTGGGAATCACCATGTGGTTAAAATTACTTTTACTCAGCTTCAGCGTAATTGTGGTTTCTGAACTTATAAAAATTGTGCTGCGGCGGATAGCTCAGCAAAAATAGTCGAGAAGCAATTCCCTTTGCATTGTAGAATAAAGACTGTAAGGTGGTGAAACGATGGAAGAACAAATGGAAGCTGTTCAACGGATGCAGGATTATATCGCGGATCATTTATCAGAGGATATCACACTGGCCGCTCTGGCAAATGTATCTTATTTTTCACCGTGGTATTCTTACCGTCTCTTTGTGCAGCACACCAATCTGACTCCGGCAAACTATATCCGGCGTTTAAGACTTTCCAGGTCTGCAATTAAGTTAAGGGATGTGCCCTGCAAGATTATTGATGTAGCTGCTGAACTGGGATTTGGAAGTGTTGACGGATATCAGCGGGCATTCTTTCGGGAATTCGGCTGTAACCCCGGAGATTATGTGAAAAGACCTGTTCCTCTCTATCTATTTACCCCCTATGGTGTGAAATACCGTGCATTAAGGAGGGAGAAACAAATGGTTACTGTGAGAACTATCTTTATTCAGGAAATAGAAAAGCCAAAACGTAAGGTATTAATCAAAAGAGGAGTCAAGGCAACTGATTATTTTGCGTATTGTGAAGAAGTTGGGTGCGATGTGTGGGGACTTTTGCTGAGTATCAAATCCATAAGCGATGAACCGGTCTGCCTCTGGCTGCCTAAATCCTATATTACGCCTGGAACATCGGAGTATGTACAGGGTGTGGAAGTACCGGCTGATTATGACGGGTTAATTCCAGACGGTCTGGATGTCATTGAACTTCCCGCAGCCAGATATCTTATGTTTAAAGGTGAACCCTTTGCAGAAGAAGATTACTGCCAGGCGATTGAAGAGCTTCAGGAAGCAAGAAAAAAATATGATCCCTCTGTGATCTGCGCACAATGGGATTTCTCTAACCCGCACATTCAGCTGGAGCCATTAGGGCAAAGGGGCTATGTGGAGCTTTGGCCCATTAAATAATTCTTTTCATGTATCAAATGGAAAACGGCATCTGCTCACCAAAAGAGCAGGTGCCGTTTTATTATTTCACTATAATTTACCGAATTATAACACCATGCACCACAGTGGAATGGTCACTAGTGATAACAGGGTTGTCACCACCACACATTTGGTTGCAAAGATATAGTCACCGTCATATTTAGCCGCCAGTATGGCAGTAGTACTCCCTGCCGGCATACCTGTAAGAAGCACGGACACGCCAGATATCATAGGGCGCACAGGAAAGAGGCGGCAGCAGATAAATACCAGAAAGGGAATGAAAAACAAACGGATCAGGGTATATTTCATAATCCCTTTATCAATGATACTTCCCGCTTTTACCTCTGCAAGGATGGTTCCGATTAATATCATGGAAACAGTTGTGGTACAGCCGCCCACATTTCGTATGGTATTCTCTAAAAATACCGGCATTGATATCTGAGTAATCATAAAAAACAGGCCAATATATACGGCTACGATACAGGGGTGGGTAAGAACCTTCTTTACCACTGTCTTTCTGTCCGGACTTTCCGTAAAATAAGATACTCCCGCAGACCACATGACAATTCGCTGGGGAACGAGGAAGATGGACGCATACATTAATCCTTCTGCTCCGTAAACCCCTTCTGCTATTGGGTTTCCCATAAAACCGGCATTGGAGCAGACAGTTCCATACTGAAGTACCTTCTTTCGCCGGTCCGGCTCCTTATTATAAAAAGTATTGGCTATGATCAGACAGCCAAACTGAATCAATGTGGCAATCAGCAGTATAACCGCAAAACCTTTTAATATATCCAGATTAAATTCAATGAGAAAGGAACTTATTATATTGCATGGCAGGATGAGATCAATCACCAGATCGGTCAGCACCTGTTTTGCACTGTCCGGCAGGATTCCCAGTTTCCTTAGAATCACTCCGGCCGCAACCAGTAAAAAAAGCATACCCTGCAGGTTTATAAGACTGCTATTTATCATATTTATCACTCTTCTTTTGATTTCATATATTCATCCATGGCTTCTGCCACAGTCTTTGAGTAGGCCACAGCCTCTACCACCGTTCTGGCTCCTAACACCACATCTCCGGATGCAAATATGCCGGGTATGGTAGTCTGACCGTTGTCGTCTGTCATGAGAAGACCATTCTGACTGGCTTTTAAGCCTTCGGTGGTATTCACCAGTTTGCTCTTTGGCCCCTGGCTGACAGAAATAATGGTGGAGTCAGCAAAAAAAAGTTCCCGCTCTTCCCCCTGGCCAATTGCTTTTCCTGTTTCATCATGGATGACACTTACAAATACAGGACCATCATCTGTGATCTCCACAATCTGCTTTCCAAACTGGAAGTCCGCTCCGTCAAGCTTTGCATAGGCAGTTTCATGCTCGCTGGCATTGCTCACGGTTCCTCTTGCATAAAGCGTCACTTTTCTGGCTCCATGGCGGATTGCCGTCCTTGCCACATCCATGGCGGAATTGCCCATTCCAATAATAGCAACGGTATCCCCCAGATTATATGCATCGGGATTTGCCAGATAATCAATGGCATAATGAACATTACCCAGAGATTCTCCCTTTACACCCAATGTTTTCGGTCTCCACACACCGGTACCGATAAATATACTCTGATATCCGTCACGAATTAAGTCCTTTATTTCCAGCGCTGTTCCTATGGCTGTGTTGGGACGAATCTTCACTCCGATTTCCAGAAGCTTTTTCTTGTAGCGCTCCAGTATGGATTTAGGAAGACGGAATTCTGGAATTCCGTACTGTAATACTCCTCCAACCTTATCTCTGGCATCAAAAATCGTCACACTATAGCCCTTTTTAGTCAGGAGAATTGCAATGGTGATACCGGCTGGTCCTGCACCGATTACTGCCACCTTTTTTCCGTTTTTCGGCATGCATTCAATTTTTAACTTGTCAAAAACAGTATCGGAAATATAGTTCTCAATACTGCTGATGTGGACTGGCTGGCCTTTCTTTCCCAGTATGCAGTGGCCTTCGCACTGTTTCTCATGATTACACACCAGCGAACACACCAGGGACATGGGATTATTTTCAAATACCATCTCTCCCGCTCTGTTTAAATCCCCTTCTTTAAATGCCTGAATCATCTGTGGTATGGCAGTCTGTATGGGGCACCCCTGCCGGCATAATGGTTTTTTACAGTTTAAGCATCTGTTTGCTTCATCAATTACATGTACAGCCATAATTTATTTTCCTTTCGCTTTTGCTCTCTATTATTTTTTCCATTTACAATTGTTCTTATGTTGCACATTGTATACAATTCAATGTGTTGGACACATCATATCACATTCAAAATAAGAAAATCAATAGACATGTATCATGTACAAAAAAAAATAAATTATGTCAAAAAAATATCGAATTTACCTGACTTTGTCCAGAAAAAAAGAGAACTCAAAGCTCTTTGTTCACCCGCAAAAAACAGGCACCAAAAAACCTTAAATTCTCTTACCAGGTGATTATTTACCCTCGTAGATAATCATCGCATCGACATCATATCCCTTAAGTCTGTCTCTACCGTTTAATCCGGCAAGTTCCATGATAAAACAGATCTTAACCACTTCGCCGCCCAGTTCTTCCACCAGCTTAATAATCGCTTCAATGGTTCCTCCGGTTGCGATCAGGTCATCGATAATAACCACTTTCTGTCCCGGTTTAATGGAATCCTTGTGAATCTCCACTGTGGCTTTGCCGTATTCCAGTTCATAATCAGCAGAAAGAACTTCTCTTGGAAGTTTCCCCTTCTTACGCACAGGTATAAAGCCTTTGTGCTCTGCATAAGCTACCGGCACACCAAAAATAAAGCCCCTGGACTCAGGCCCGATTACAGAATCATATTCCACTCCTTTTAACATCTGACGAACGCCATCTACAGCCATGGTAAGTCCGTCCGGGTCTTCCAGAATGGTAGTCACATCACGGAAAACAATTCCTGCCTCCGGAAAATCCGGAATGCTTGTGACATAATCTTCTAATTTCTTCATCTTCTATCCCTCATAATCATAAAATTTTCCTGCAGCTTTTCACGCCGACTCACCTATTATAGCGCAAAGAATCTATACAGGCAAATATTGTTTTATATTCTTCTATATTATATTCCGGCTAACTTCTTGGGTGAGCCCCTGCATAAGTGCGCCGCACAGTTTCTTTCTGTGCATAGTTCATATACATCTGTGTTGTCGCCATATCAGAATGACCAAGCATGGCCTGCACTGCATGAATGTCCGCACCGTTGCGAAGCAGATGGGCAGCAAACGAATGTCTTAAGGTATGAGGGGTAATATCGGATTGAATGCCCGCCTTTTCTCCATAAAACTTAATGATCTTCCAGAATCCCTGGCGGCTCATGGGTTTTCCGCTGCAATTGGTAAACAGCCAGTCCGATTCCTGCCCTTTTAAAAGAACTTGTCTGCCCCGTTCCATATACGCGGAAAGAGCCAGCTTGGCTACTTTGCCAAACGGTATCATCCGTTCCTTATGCTCGTCCCGGCATGTAATATATCCCACGGACAGATTCACATCCCTGCTCTCTAAATGAATCAGCTCTGACACCCGAATTCCCGTAGCGTAAAGTAGTTCTAGCATGGCACGGTCCCTTAACTCCTTGGGAGAGTCTCCGCAGGGCTGGCTTAATAAGCAGTTCACCTCGTCCACAGTCAATATGGTAGGCGCTTTCTTCTCAACTTTTGGCGCTTTTAACAGCTCAGCAGGATCTTTGGGAATCAGCCCTTCTCTGCATTCATAATGGAAAAATGCTTTCATGGAAGCCAGACAGCGTGAAATGGTAGTAGTCGCTCTGCCTTCTTTTTCCAGAAACAGGATATAGGAATTCAGACTGGTTTTCGTCACCTTGTCCACTTCCATGATTCCCTGCTGCCCCAAAAAAGAAGCCATCTGAATCAAATCTCTCTGGTATGACACCTCAGTGTTTTTTGATGTTTTTTTTATCTCTCTTAAATAAATAATAAAATGATTAATATCGGCTACCATTTCAATATCCCCTGACCTTCCGGTTTCGAAAAATGGCCTAAAATAAGGCTTCTTCCTAACATTATATAGACTATTTTCGATAAAATCAAACACATTTTTTGAACAGAAAAAGCACTTTACATAATATATACTAGATGTTGGTGGCATGCTCCATTATTTCGCAAGATATGGTAACTTTTGGTCAATCATTTTACTATATTTTTTTTCATGAATCCCCATTTTACAGGACATATTTCAGGAAAACAGGATTGATCCAGGTCTCCAGGGCACTTCCCATGATGCACAGAAGCAGGATGAAAAAAAGCACGGCAACCCGAAAACGTTTCCCTTTCTGAACACCCCAGTACAATAAAAGAATCCACAGCGGAAGATAGCAAAGCCATTGAGGCATCACTGTCATGAAAAAAAATGGCAGTCCCATTAATCCCTTTTGCACGGTAATGACAGACATGACAAATCCCATGGAAAATCCAAGCCCTGCTGTCAGAAAACAGTATAAAACGGCGGCATACGCAGTCATTCCTATGAGCCACGCAACAAAAATCTGGATCAGTCTCTGTCTTAAAACTTCTCCAAAGAGCCCGATCCCATTCTGACCGTTTACATTTTTACTTCTGTTTAACAGTCCCAGATAGTAAACGGCTTCATTTTCAAACGAAGAATACCAGAAATTGGCAATAAATGTCCCTGCTATCAGTCCGATAAAAAAGCAGACCAGATACCGGTCATCTGCCCTGACTTTCCCTGGAACTTTAATATAGCTGCCTCTTAAGGCCCTTCTCTTTAGTCCTTGTCTTAAACGCAGCAAGTAATTGGCCATAAAAATCCCCCTACAGGTCTTGTCATAATTTATGCCTGCAGAGGGTCTGTTTATTCCCTTATTTTACATCATACTTCCTTGCATACGCTAAAATAGCTGCGATGGTTTTTCCATCCGTGATTTCTCCCTGATAGATCTTCTCTTCCAGATCCTTTACGGTCCATTCTTCCACTTCAATGTATTCATCTTCGTCCAAATTCTGTATGGAAGGCTTTAAATCCCGTGCTACAAAGATATCAATGACTTCATCACAGAATGCAACCGTAGTGTTGACTCTGATAAGAAATTCCAGCTTTTCTTTTTCTGTCTTATACCCGGTCTCCTCTTCCAGTTCTCTGTGAGCACAGTCAATCTTTGGCTCCTCAGGGAAGTTCAGTGCTCCCGCCGGCACCTCCAGCGTATACCGGTCCAGTGCGTTGCGGTACTGTCTGACCATAAGGATGGTTCCCTCTTCTGTAACCGGGACCACTGCTGCTGCCCCATTATGATGAATGAAGTCCCAGTGTGCCAGATGTCCGTTTGCATCCACGGTATCTTCGTATATTTTTAAAATGCTCCCCTGATATTTCAGGGTTCTGTCTAATCGTTTTACAGGAAGCTGATCCATGACTAGCTTCTCCTTTCTCTGACCTTTGTCTATATCTTCTCACATTTCTTAAAACAGGCATCTGATGCTTTAATCACCGCATTGCGGAAACCATATTCCTCTAACGCAGAAACTCCGGCAATGGTAGTTCCGCCCGGAGAGCAGACCTTGTCTTTCAGTGCTCCCGGGTGCTCCCCTGTCTCAAGTACCATTCTGGCACTTCCAACTACCGCCTGGGCTGCCATCTCATATGCCGCATCACGGGGAAGGCCGTACTTTACAGCACTGTCAGCCAGTGCTTCAATAAACAGATAGACATAAGCAGGGGAACTGCCGCTGACACATACCACTGCATTCATCAGGCGTTCCTCTACAATTCTCATTTTACCAAGGGAAGTAAATATGCTTTCAATGGCATGCTTCTCTTCATCTGAAAAAGCTTTTTCCTCATAGCAGACTCCTGTCATACCCTCTCCCAAAAGGGCAGGGGTATTGGGCATGGCACGTACCACTCTTTTTTCCTCTCCCAGTTTTTCTTTCAGCTGGGTGGTGGTAATTCCGGGTGCAATGGATATAATAACATTTTTTTCAGTCACAGTATCCTTAAGCTGCTCCAGAAGCGGATCAAAATACTGAGGTTTTACTGCCAGAACAATATAGGTTGCAAGCTTTGCGCATTCCTGGTTTGATTTCACCCAGTTAATGCCAAGCTCTTTCGACACTTCGGCGCAGCGATCCTGATTTACATCAGTAAAAACAATATCCTCTTTTCCATATTGTTTCAATAATCCTTTGGCAATTGCGTATCCCATATTTCCAATTCCGATGATTCCTATTTTCGCCATCTGATATCCTCCTGCATTTTTACTGCTTTCAATTAGCACCATTCTAACACCATTTTTTCAAATGTCAATGAGGTTAAATTTAAATTTAAATTTCGTATTGACATTTTCTTTCTAATCTCATATACTGTAGCAAAGCAAAGTAATAAACTGTTGAGCAGGAGTAAGTAAGATCTCTTCATCATGCACAGAGAGCTTCCGGTTGGTGAGAGGAAGCGTTGATGTCTGGTCTGAATGGACCTGCGAGGGCGGCTTGAAACCGGTGTTTGTCTCCGGTAGTAGATGCCGACGGGTTTCCTATCCGTTATCAAGGGGAGGCACATGTTAGTGTGCTATAAGCGGGAGAAGTCTATCTTCTCCAATCAGGGTGGTACCGCGGAACGTATATTTTAAGCTTCCGTCCCTCTTATCCATAGAACTATGGAAGAGGGACGGGAGCTTTTTTTGTTACAGAAAATTCTTATTCAGGAAAGGAGCCAGTAATTATGAACATTACACCGGATTGCAGGGAGATTGAAGCGCTTGGTGCTTCCTACCCTGTCATACCAGTCTGTCGGGAAATTTATGCAGACATTGTAACTCCAATCACACTGCTTCGAAAAATCGGTGCCTTAAGCAGTAAGTACTATTTGTTAGAAAGCATTGAGGGCGGCGAAAACTGGGGACGCTACTCCTTTCTTGGATATGATCCGGTCATGAAGATCAGCTGCAAGGATCATGTTGTTACCATACGCCGTTATGACAGCAACGCAGGAGCAGCTCCTGATGAGATTATTCCGACCGACACTCCCTTTGAAATTCTTAGGGAAATATTAAAAGAATATCAATCTCCGAAAATTCCGGGACTTCCACCTTTTACAGGAGGCTTTGTTGGATATTTTGCTTACAGCATGATCGGATATGCGGAGCCTGTGCTGTCTATAAAAAAAGGGGACTGCAGCGATTTTGATCTCATGCTGTTTGATACAGTAATTGCCTATGATCATTTGAAACAGAAAATAAGCATCGTGGTAAATATGAAAACCGACCGGATTATGGAAAACTATGGAGCCGCCTGTACAAGACTGGAGAGCATTTCACGGATGATCGGAGAAAATACTCCTCTTAAAAAATCGGCTGTACAGGGCAGACCGGATTTTCACTGCAATGTTACCAAAGAGGAATACTGCCGTATGGTGGAGAAGGCTAAAGATTACATTGTGGACGGTGATATTTTTCAGGCAGTTCTGTCCAGACAGTTTCAAAGCGAGTATCACGACAGTCTTCTAAATGCTTACCGGGTGTTAAGAACCACCAATCCCTCCCCTTACATGGTCTATCTTCACATGGATGAGACTGAAATTATCAGCACCTCTCCTGAGACCCTGGTTCGGTTAAAGGACGGCAGGCTCACCACCTTCCCCGTTGCCGGTTCCAGACCCAGAGGAAGCAGTGAAGAGGAAGACAGACAGCTGGAAGAGGAACTGCTTGCGGATGAAAAAGAGTTGTCTGAACATAACATGCTTGTGGATTTAGGACGGAATGATCTGGGGAAAATCGCAGCGTTTTCCACAGTTGAGGTCACCGGATACAAGATGATCCACCGGTTTTCCCGGATTATGCACATCTGCTCCCAGGTAGAGGCAGACATAAGACCAGACTGTGACGGGCTATCCGCGATCCAGGCAGTACTTCCCGCCGGCACACTCTCCGGTGCACCAAAGATCCGTGCCTGTGAGATTATCGAGGAGCTGGAGAGGGAACCCAGGGGCATCTACGGCGGTGCTCTTGGATACATTGATTTTACTGGAAACATGGATACCTGCATTGCCATACGAATGGCAGTGAAGAAAAACGGAATGGTAACCGTTCAGGCCGGCGGCGGCATTGTGGCTGACAGTGTTCCGGAGCTAGAATATGAGGAATCAGGCAATAAAGCAAAGGCGGTAATCCACGCAATCGAAACTGCCGGGGAGGTGAATGACTGATGATACTGCTGATTGATAATTATGACAGCTTTTCCTATAATCTGGTCCAGCTGTTCGGTTCCATTGAGCCGGATATAAAAGTCATAAGAAATGACGAAATGACGGTAGAAGAAATCCGTCTCCTGCACCCTTCCCATATCATACTTTCTCCCGGACCAGGATACCCCAAGGATGCCGGTGTGTGCGAGGCGGTGGTAAAGGAGCTTGCCGGAACGGTCCCCATACTTGGTGTCTGTCTGGGGCACCAGGGGATCTGTGAGGTGTACGGGGCAAATATTACCCACGCAAAAAAGCTGATGCATGGAAAACAGAGTCTGATTGACATCGACAACTCAGATCCCATTTTTAAGGGACTTCCAGATACAATCCCTGCTGCCAGATACCATTCTCTGATCGCAGAAAAAGATTCCCTTCCGGACTGTCTGATTGTAATCGGAACGGATTCCATCGGAGAAGTCATGGCAGTGAAGCATAAAGAATATCCGGTCTACGGACTTCAATTTCACCCGGAATCCATACTCACGCCAAATGGAATGACCATATTAAAAAATTTTCTGACCATTATTTAAAGGAGGTAACCCAATGATTCAAAAAGCAATCCATGAGGTAATTGAAGGGCAGGACTTGAGTTTTGATGCAGCAAGAGAGGTTATGAATGAAATTATGAGCGGTGAAACAACTCCCGCCCAGATGGCTGCATTTTTAACGGCTCTTCGCATGAAAGGCGAGACCATAGATGAGATCACTGCCTGCGCGACTGTTATGAGAGAGAAAGCCCTGAAACTGGCTCCTGATTTTCCTGTTATTGATATCGTGGGTACAGGAGGGGATGAGGTGGGAACCTTTAATATCTCCACTACCAGTGCCTTTGTGGTGGCAGCCGGAGGCGTTCCAGTTGCAAAGCACGGGAACAGAAGCGTTTCCAGTAAAAGCGGTGCTGCGGACGTATTAGAACAGCTGGGCGTTAACTTAAGTCTTTCGGCAGAACAGTCTGGAAAGGTTTTAAAAGAGACTGGTATGTGTTTTCTCTTTGCACAGACCCATCATTCTTCCATGAAATATGCAGGCCCTGTGAGAAAAGAGCTGGGAGTCCGTACCATTTTCAACATTCTGGGACCTTTATCAAATCCGGCTGGCGCCACCATGCAGCTGTTAGGTGTTTATGACAAAAAGCTGGTAGAACCCCTTGCACAGGTGTTAAGCAACTTAGGTGTGAAACGAGGGCTGGTTGTCTGCGGATCAGACGGTCTGGATGAAGCAACTGTAACGGGTCCTACCCATGTCTGCGAGATCCGTTTCGGAGAGCTGATTCCCTATGAAATCACACCGGAACAGTTTTCTTTAAGTCGCAGCAGCTTATCCGATTTGCTGGGTGGAACCCCTGCTGAGAATGCGGTAATTACGAAAGAGATTTTAAACGGGACACTTCGTGGTCCCAAGAGGGATATCGTGATTTTAAATTCCGCTCTCAGCCTTTACCTGGGTATTGATAACTGTACCATCTCCGACTGCATCAAAACTGCTGCTGACTTAATCGATTCTGGAAAAGCTGCTGCAAAGCTGGAGGAATTTGTAAAAGCAGTAAATGAGGTGGCTTTATGATCCTTGACACACTGGCGGCTGTCTCAAGGCAGCGGGCTGAGGAGGCAAAAAAAGTTATTTCAATAAGTCAGATGGAGGAAATGGCATACAAAGCCTTTGAAACCGGAAAAAGGGAATCTGATTTTTCTTTTGAAAAAGCCATTTCCTCTCCCGGAATCTCCTTTATCTGTGAAGTAAAGCGTGCCTCCCCCTCAAAAGGAATGATTGCACCGGATTTTCCTTACAGGGAAATTGCCATGGAGTATGAAGAAGCCGGAGCTGATGCCATCTCTGTGCTGACAGAGCCGGATTATTTTCTTGGTAAAGGGGAATATTTAACCGAAATCAGCCGGTCGGTTTCCCTCCCACTTTTGAGAAAGGATTTTACGGTTGATCCTTATCAGATCTTAGAAGCAAAGGTACTTGGTGCCTCAGCAGTACTTCTCATCTGTGCCCTTCTGGATACGAAAAAGCTGAAAGAATACATGAAAATCTGTGACAGCCTTGGGCTCAGCGCTCTTGTTGAGGCTCATGACGAAAAAGAAATCCACAGCGCACTGACCGCAGGAGCCCGCCTGATCGGAGTCAATAACCGGAACTTAAAAACATTTGAAGTTGACTTTGAAAATTCCATTCGTTTAAGAGGTCTGGTGCCTGCAGGAACCGCTTTTATCGCAGAAAGCGGAATACAGACTGCTGATGATGTAAAACGGCTGTATCAGGCAGGAGTTAACGGAGTACTGATTGGAGAAAGTTTAATGCGCTCTCCTGATAAGAAAATGATTTTACAGGAAATGAGGAAGGCTGCCAATGATATACTCTGAAAAGAAAATTAAGATCTGCGGCCTTACAAGGAAGGAAGATGTCCTCGCCCTTAACTGCTGTAAACCGGACTATGCAGGGTTTGTTTTTGCCCCGGGGAAGCGGCAGCTCACCCCCAGACAGGCAGCACTTTTAAGAAATGATTTACTCATGGAAATCCCAGCTGTGGGTGTCTTTGTAAACAGCCCCGCTGACGAAATCATTTCCCTTGTAAAAAGTGATATAATTCAGCTGATCCAGCTACACGGGGAGGAAAGTGAAGCCGAAATTCTGGAACTGAAAGACAAATTAGACCGTCCGGTCCCTATTATTAAAGCAATCCGCGTACAGTCAGCAGAGGAAATTTTAGAAGCGGAAACACTATCAGCCGACTATCTGCTTCTCGACTCCTATGTAAGAGGAATTCAGGGGGGCAGCGGAACAAGCTTTGACTGGACCATGATACCAACCATAAAAAAGCCCTGGTTCCTGGCAGGCGGCGTCGGTATGTCGAACATAGTAGGCGCTTTTAAAACAGAAGCATTCTGTCTGGATGTCAGCAGTCTTGTTGAAACAGAAGGCAGAAAAGATCCGGAAAAAATAAAAGAAATCATAAAAACAGTAAGGAGTGTAAAATGATGTCAAAAGGAAGATTTGGACAGCACGGCGGACAATTTATCCCCGAAACGCTGATGAATGCAGTTACGGAACTGGAGAAAGCATACAATGCCTGTATGCAGGATGAAGAATTTCTTGCGGAGTTAAAGGCACTGCATGAAACTTACACAGGAAGACCATCTCTTTTGTATTATGCAGAAAAAATGACAGAGGATCTTGGCGGTGCAAAGATTTATTTAAAGCGGGAAGATTTAAACCACACTGGATCTCATAAAATCAACAATGCACTGGGTCAGGTTCTCCTGGCTAAGAAAATGGGAAAAACCCGTGTCATTGCAGAAACCGGCGCAGGACAGCACGGAGTGGCGACTGCTACTGCTGCAGCCTTAATGGGAATGGAATGTGAAATCTTTATGGGTAAAGAGGATACGGACCGCCAGGCATTGAATGTATTTCGTATGGAACTTCTTGGCGCAAAGGTTCATCCAGTAACCAGCGGTACACAGACATTAAAGGATGCGGTAAATGAGACACTTCGGGAATGGACCAACCGGGTGGAGGATACCCACTACGTTCTGGGCTCCGTCATGGGCCCCCACCCATTTCCCACCATTGTACGGGATTTCCAAAGCATCATTGGAAAAGAAGTTAGAGAACAAATTGTAAAAGCAGAAGGAAAGCTTCCTGATATGCTCATCGCTTGTGTGGGCGGCGGCAGCAATGCCATGGGTCTCTTCTATGATTTTATCGGTGACAGTTCTGTTAAGCTGGTAGGCTGTGAGGCTGCCGGACACGGTATTGATACTGATAAAAATGCTGCCACCATCTCCACCGGAACCGTAGGGATCTTCCATGGCATGAAATCCTATTTCTGCCAGGATGAGTACGGACAGATTGCTCCCGTATACTCCATCTCAGCAGGACTTGACTATCCGGGTATCGGGCCGGAACATGCCGCACTGTTTGATACTGGAAGGGCTGATTATGTTCCTGTCACCGACAGGGAAGCAGTGGAGGCATTTGAATATTTATCCCGGAAAGAAGGAATCATTCCTGCCATTGAAAGCGCCCATGCAATCGCCTATGCCAGAAAGATTGCACCTGCTATGGGAAAAGACCAGATTATCGTCATCAACTTATCCGGCCGCGGAGACAAAGATGTGGCCGCAATTGCTCGTTACAAGGGGGTAGAAATCTATGAGTAGAATTAGTGAAGCATTTGCAAAAGGGAAAGCATTTATCCCGTTTATTACAGCCGGTGATCCGGATCTTACCGTAACAGAACAGCTGGTTCCTGCCATGGCAGAGGCAGGCGCAGACATTATAGAACTGGGAATCCCATTTTCTGATCCGGTGGCAGAAGGAATCGTCATTCAGGAAGCCGACCAGCGCGCTCTTGCTTCCGGCACTACCGCGGATAAGATATTTGAATCTGTCACACGCATTCGGCAAAAAACAGATGTCCCTCTGGCATTTATGACATACATTAACCCCATATTTGTGTATGGGAGTGAGCGTTTTATTAAAAATGCGGCAGAATGCGGCATTGACGCTCTCATCGTGCCCGACATGCCTTTTGAGGAAAAAGAGGAGCTTTATCCCATCTGCCAAAAGTACGGGATTGACTTGATTTCTCTCATCGCACCTACTTCTAAGGAACGGATTACTGCCATCGCATCTGAAGCGGAGGGATTTGTTTACTGCGTTTCTTCCATGGGCGTGACCGGCGTAAGAAAAGAAATCACCTCGGATATCGAGGATATGGTTTCTCTCGTAAAAGCCTCCAAGGACCTCCCCTGTGCCATCGGCTTTGGAATTTCCACGCCGGAACAGGCGAAAGAATTAAGTAAATATGCAGACGGAATTATTGTAGGAAGTGCCATTGTGAAACTTGCCGCCATGCATGGCAAAGATTGTGTAGGACCAATTTGCGACTACATAAGAGAGATGAAATCTGCCATCACCCAGTGATATTCCCTGAGTTACCAAAACAGTAACCTCTAAAATAGCTCTTCCACGTCAAAGTAAACTAAAAAATACACAAAGCCTCGCTCAGCATCATACTGAACGGGGCTTTGTGTATTGAAATGTCCAATTAAAATTACTTAAGTAAATTCTGGAGTTAGTCCATAATCCTTTATCGCATCTAATTTCTTTTGAATATCATACCATTCCTTTGAAGTCAGTAAGGAGGCGTCGATCTGAATGCTTTCAGGAATACGCTGCTGTAAAAAAATGGAGAGTTCTTCTTCTGGAACTTTCATACCTTCTGATACCCAGTTTGCAATATATGCGGCTGTTCCATAAGACCAAAATTTAATCAGAGAGATTGTTGAATCATCAAGTGACTTAACTTTGCGTAATTGGCAGTGCAATATGCAGTGAAACTGAAAATAGAAATGAATTATAAAATCGATTAAGGAGTTCTGACCACGACTCTTAAATGCATTGCTGTAAAAATTCTTTTTCTGTTTCATTATGCTCAAAATATGGATCATCGTTCCTCTGCAGCTCAATTCTTCACTTGCAAAACGTGCTATTCCATCTTTAAAATCATTTAGAAAAATGGAATTTACAGCATCGTACTTATCAATAAAATGGATATAAAAGGTCTGCCGTGTCAACGAACTGGCTGCTGCGATTTCGTTGACTGAAATCCTTTCAATTGTCTTTTTGTTCATCAATAATTCTACAGTGTTTAAAAACTGAAGCTTTGTATCATATTTCTTCATAAATGCTCCTAAACCTAAATAAAAGTTTGTACTTGATTTACAATATGCGGATACTGTCAATGTACTTCAATTTTAACATACCCTATAATTGTAAACAAGGCAATACATTAAAATAAAATCACTGGAGGTTAATTATGAATATTAAAGAAGGTATTTATACCAGGAAATCCATTAGAGCATTTCTGCCTGAACGTCAGATTCAGGAAGAAACCATTAGAGATCTTGTTGAAATAGCAGGCCACGCGCCTTCCTGGAGCAGCAGTCAGCCCTGGGAAGTTTATGTTGCGACCGGTGAAAAAATGAAACAATTAAAGATTGCTTTGAAGGAAGAAATGTTAAAAGGAATTCCCAAAAATTTCGATCGTTCTGATATTCCTGGTCCGGGATATGATGATTGGAAAAATACGCCTTTATGTGTTGAGAATATGACCCGCTGGAAAGAAAATACTTTAGAGGGCATGGGGATTAGTAAAGAGGAATACAATGAACTTATAAGTGGATTATTCATGAATTATTATGATGCGCCAACTTGTGTTTATCTTTGTCTGAATAAAAATCTCACAACATATTCCTATTACGATCTGGGCGCATTTGGTCAGACACTGATGCTTGCTGCAGCAGAAAAAGGTATTGACACATTGGCTGCATACAGCTCGGTGATGTTTGGTGATTTGTTACATAAAGAACTTGGTATTCCTGAAAGCACAAATATTGTACTTGGGATATACATGGGGTATCGAGATCCTGAAAATAATATAAACAAACCGGGTGTTAGACATATGAATGTAGATCAGTATTTAAAAATTATTTCAGGTGAGGAGCAACAGAGTGATAATAAATAATCCTATGATGTTTTGCTGATTACAAATCTTTCTTCGCCAAAGGATATGGATGGGTATCTGATTCACCCGGTTCCTGTTGAAACATCAAAATATATTCAGAGTTTCATTGCAGCTGTAGTCACTGTTGCTACGAATCATAAATTTTAGCATCTGACAAAACTTAGGATAGATCTGCGGAAACTCAAAAATGATATTCCACTTGACATCCATATGTACCGGTGCTACACTAGTGCCACAAGAGGGAGCTCGTATGCGGGCTGAGAGGAAGTGATCAAACTTCGACCTTTATAACCTGATTTGGGTAATGCCAACGTAGGGATTTATACAAGACGGATGTATCTATCTGGGCCTGTACCTATTTGGTATGGGCTCTTTTTTTGTCCTGTGCCGTAAATCCCTTCAAAATGAAGGAGGACTACATATGAATTACACCACACAGATGGATGCCGCAAGAAAAGGCATTCTGACTAGAGAAATGGAACTTACAGCGAAAAAAGAGGGAATGAAACCGGAAGAGTTAATGGTGCTGATAGCCGAAGGCAAAGCAGTCATTCCCGCAAACAAACACCATGCCTGCTTAGAGCCAAACGCCATCGGTTCCATTCTGAAAACAAAAATTAATGTAAATCTTGGAACTTCCAGAGATTTAAACGACATGGATTTAGAACTGAAAAAGGTTGAGGATGCAGTTTTATTGGGAGCGGAATCCATCATGGATTTAAGTTCCTTTGGAGATACAAGGAAATTCAGAAAAAGGCTGACAAGCCAGTGCCCGGCCATGATTGGAACCGTACCGATTTATGATGCCGTAGTTTATTATCATAAACCCCTTAAGGAAATAACTTCTGAGGAATGGATTCAGATTGTGGAAATGCATGCGTTAGACGGAGTGGATTTCATGACCATTCACGTGGGCATCAACAAGCAGACGGCTCATCGTTTTAAAGAAGCAAAACGCCTGACTAATATTGTATCCAGAGGCGGTTCCATTATCTTTGCCTGGATGGAGATGACGGGAAATGAAAACCCATTTTACGAAAACTTTGACCGCATTCTGGAAATCTGCCGGGAGCACGATGTCACATTAAGTCTTGGAGATGCCTGCCGTCCAGGCTGTATTGAAGATGCCTCCGATATTTCCCAGATTGAAGAACTGGTTACTCTTGGGGAACTGACGCGCCGTGCCTGGGAGAAAGATGTACAGGTAATTATTGAAGGACCCGGGCATATGCCTCTTGACCAGATTGCCGCCAATATGAAAATTCAGCAGACCATCTGCAAAGGCGCTCCGTTCTATGTATTAGGACCTCTTGTTACAGACATTGCTCCCGGTTACGATCACATTACTGCTGCCATTGGAGGTGCCATCGCTGCAGCTGCCGGAGCTTCTTTCCTCTGCTACGTGACCCCTGCGGAACATCTAAGGCTTCCCGATGCCGATGATGTGAAGGAAGGCATTATTTCTGCACGGATTGCTGCCCATGCTGCGGACCTGGCAAAGGGCATCAAAGGGGCTAAAGAGTGGGATCACCAGATGAGTGATGCAAGAAAACGCCTTGATTGGGAAGCTATGTTTAATCTGGCAATCGATCCGGAAAAAGCCAGACGGTACCGCGCCTCTTCCAAACCGGAAAAGGAAGATACCTGTTCCATGTGCGGCAACTTCTGTGCAATGAAAAATATGAACCGGATTTTAGAGGGCGAAATTGTCAACATCTATGATGAATGAGAATGACCAGGAAGGAGTAAAAACATGTATTTAAAAACAGACTCAGGCAAAACAGGTATATCCCTGATTTCTTCAGGAGTTAAGATTAAAAAACTAGCAGCCAGTGGAATGCTTGTGGCGCTTACCGTTTCACTTTCCGGCTTTTCCATTCCTATTGGAGCCTCTAAATGCTTTCCCGTTCAGCACCTGATAAATGTTCTTGCAGGAGTGTTTTTAGGTCCCGCTTACGGGGTTGCCATGGCATTTACCTCGTCTCTGATTAGATACTTATCCGGCACCGGAACCCTTCTTGCATTTCCTGGAAGCATGGTGGGGGCAATTTTCAGTGCGCTTCTGTTTCAAAAGACTGGAAAATTTCTATGGGCTTACGTGGGGGAAATTACTGGGACAGGGCTCATGGGAGCAATTCTCTGCTATCCGGTTGCGACGCTGATACTTGGCAAAGATGTTGCTGTTTTCTTCTTTGTAATTCCTTTTTTGATGAGCACTGTATGCGGAACGGTATTGGCCGCGTTCTTATTAGAAACATTCCGCAGACTTGGACTCATCTCCTATCTGCGACAGCTCATTGGCTAATAAATGAACAAGTTAATTATAATTATTTCATGGAAACTTACCTTTTAATTTTTCAACTTAAAAGAACCGTTGTTCTGAAAGATTTCTCCTATAGAGCAACGGTCCCCTTTTAACCTGAAAAGTTGGATTAATATTTCAAATTTTTAACAATCTGGATCATTAATATATGTTACTATCCTTTTTTACCCATTAGTATGCAAGCTATGATGGCAGAAATAATCACACTGATAATTTCTATTGGATTAATATACTTATAAATATCTGTGTAATAATTTAAGCCATTCAACTTATCTAAATACATCGAAACTTTTGCTAATGAAATCAAAATAGCTAAGCTAAGAAAACTGAAGCCCAATAGCAACGCTCCCAAATATCTTTTCATTTATTTGCTCCCGATCATGATAAATTATTATGTATTAATTATACATTGTCTGTATTTGTTTTACAACAACAAATAGCACATATCTCCATAGAAAAGAAAAAAGTCTGAGAGGAGATAAACAAACATCTCCTCTCAGACTATGATACGGTATTTATTTGATGGAACTAATTTACCGGTTAATTCCAGGAATCAGTGTAAACTCAAATGTAAATTCTTCTTCCACAAACATATATTCTTTCCGAAGTTCCGGCCCGCAGCTTTCTGATCCAATTCCGTTCTGTCTGTAGTCCACACAGAATTCTGTGTAACCAGAAGGAATCAGTTCATAATTATGGGCTTTCTCCGTCAGTTCCTCCTGGGTATATTCGGAAGCGTGGAACGAGAAGGTTTTATCTGCTGCAACAGAGAGTGAAAAATCCCCGCCCTCTATGGTTACAAAGTCACAATCACTTCTGCTTCCGTTCTCCTGAGGTCTTAAATAATCCTCATGCATTTCTTTTACACTGGAAGAAAACAGACCATGATAGCTGGCATTGTTCTTATCAATATAGTTTTCAACAGGACCAAGACCGAAATAGGTTACCTGACCCATCTGCTTTGGAAGGAACAGTCTGAGACCAAACCGTGGAAGTTCCGGGAACTCCACATCTCTTTTTACATCCAGTCTTCCGTCTAAGGTGCCGTCTGAACCAATGATCCAGACCGCATCAATCATAAGAATCCGCTGAATTGGTGCTGCTACCATTGACATTGTAGTGGTGATTACAAGGCTGCCATCTTTTTCTTCCCATCTGGTTTCATATCCTCTGGATGATGCACGGTGATAGTGAGCCTCTTTCCATTTCCCTTTAATATCGCTGTCGTTATCCGTAGGTGCTCTCCAGATATTGATTTCCATGGGACGTTCCAGAATGGAATGATTTTCAAAATTCATATCCTGAAATGTTCCGGTTAATTTGCTGTAGGTGTAGAAAAAGCTTTTTCCGCTAACACGGATATAACGGTCATCTTCACAAACATCAAATCCACCCTTTTCTTCTTTCTTCTTTAAAAGTACAGCTGCTGTCTGGTTTCTCATATCTGCATTTTCCAAAAGTACCTCATCAAAACCAAGAAGACTTCCAGCTTTTACAAGAGCATTGCTTTCTTTCAGATAATAGCTTATTTTTAAGTAGCACTTACCAGCTGCCGGAACGTCAAAGTTCAGGGAAAGTCTGCACTCCTGCTGGGGCATAAGTTCAGGCATGTCGGTTTCTCCAACCATTCCGTTTGCTATAACCTCTCCGTCACAGCTCACCTCATAACCAATGCATCCATACTCTTTAAAGTTAGTAAAGTGAAGGTAATTATGAAGGGTCACTTCTTTTTTCTTCTGATCAAAGGAAACTACCCGCACCGGACGGTTTACATTCTTAAACTCCATAAGACCTGTATGAGGTCTTCTGTCCGGATAGACAAGCCCATCCATACAGAAATTACCATCATGAGGATATTCCCCATGATCTCCTCCATAAAGATACATGGGCTTTCCGTCAATGGTTCTTCCCTGATAAATCCCATGGTCACACCACTCCCATACAAAACCGCCGCATACCCGGTCGTACTGTTCAAACACCTGGAAGTATCCCTCTAAATCTCCAGGTCCATTTCCCATGGCATGGCTGTATTCACAGAGAATAAATGGCTTTGCTGTTTCCCGCTTCGTGTATTCGATAATTTCATCCAGGCTGGGATACATACGGCTGAATAAATCAATATTTGTGAAATCGTAGGTTTTATCTACAGCGATGTATCTGGCCCCCTCATAGTGGGTAAGTCTGGTTGGATCATAAGACTTTGTCCAGGAAAGAGCCGCTTCAAAGGTGCAGCCATACGCACATTCATTTCCCATAGACCAGATCACTACACAGGGGCGGTTCTTATCCCGTTCAACCAAAAGCTTCGTTCTGTCAACGGTTGCTTCTGTGAATTCCGGATTGTCTGCGATGGCGCGGTTCCAGCGGTCTCTCCAAACCTCAGTGGTGCGGTTGGCCATATAGATATAACCGGTCCCGTGGCTCTCATTATCTGCCTCATCAATCACATAAAATCCGTATTCATCGCAAAGCTGATAGAACTGAGGCGCATTGGGATAATGACTGGTCCGTATGGCGTTCACATTATGTTCTTTCATCAGGCGTAAATCACGCTTCATCTGATCCAGGCTGATTGTAAATCCGGTAACAGGATCACTGTCGTGGCGGTTTACACCATGAAACTTGATTTTTTCTCCATTCAGGAATACTACACCATCACGAATTGCGATTTCCCTGATTCCAAGACGGTCAACAATTACTTCCTGGCCAGTCTCAAATATAACCGTATAAAGATATGGATTTTCTGCATTCCAAAGCACTGGATTTTCAATATCAAACCCTATCTTTCCATCAACAGGATATCCCTCTTTACTGGCTACTGTATTTCCATCTCTGTCAGTTACCGTTACTTTCACCGGAATTTCTTTTCCGCTAAATGTGATTGCTGCCTGGATATGTGCCTGGTTGTTTCCAACAGTAGTAGTCAGGAAATAATCAAAAATACCTTCTTCTGGTCTCTTTAACAGATATACGTCTCTGAAAATACCGGTCATACGGAATTTATCCTGATCTTCCAGATAGCTTCCGTCACACCATTTTAATACGAGAACAGAAAGAGTATTGTCTCCCTCCCGGATTACTCCAGTAACATCAAATTCACTGGTTCCGTGAGAAACCTGACTGTATCCCACGTAACTGCCGTTTAGCCATACGTAGAAACAGGAATCCACTCCCTCAAAGTTTAAGTAAGCTCTGGGTGCCTCATCCTCTCTCTTATAGACAAAATGATGGACGTACGCGCCGCATGGATTCTCAGCCGGTACATAAGGCGGGTCCATGGGGAATGGATACCGGGTATTGGTATACTGGTGCTTATCATAGCCGTAATTCTGAAAGCAGCCAGGTACCGGAATCTCATTAAAACGGGAAGTATCAAAGTCTTCCAGGAAAAATTCTTCTTTTACATCATAAATGCTGTCATAAAAGCGGAACTTCCAGTTGCCGTTTAACAAAAAGAACCGGTCAGAGTTCTCCCTCTCCTGTGTTAAATTAAACTGGGCCTTGGAAGCCGGAATATAATAAGCTCTGTGTGGCATGGTATTTTCATGTAGCAGATGCAGATTTTCATAATGTCTGGGTACGATCATAGTCGACTCCTCCTTCTTTTCATACCTATTATTATAAGATTGCAGAGCAAAAAATCCATATCCTTGATTGGACAAAACATGCACAAAATGATACTGCATAAAAAAGAAAAGAGACGGAGCTGTCCGTCTCTGTAAATCTGTTTATTTATTTTTATTTAAAAATATCTGGAAATTGATTTATAATACCATTTGTCATCATGTCAGCCATTACCAAAGCCTGTTCTTCAATTTCATCAAAACCATTAATACTTTCCAAATACTTACCGGTCAAAATGTTAACAGCTTCGTCTTTAGTCATTGCCAAATGTTTATACAGCATTGCTTTCCAATCTTCCCGAGACCAATGAGGGTTGATACCAGCAAGGAAATCAGCTATCTGATCAGCATTCGCATACCATCTTTTTTCTGCGTCTGCAGCAGCATTATTATCACCGGCCTTGGCCGCCTTTACAAGTTCTGCAGCGATCACAAGATGATTTGTAAATAGATCTGAAAATGTGGAAGCTTTCTCGTCTCCATAAAAAAGCCTCAGTAATGCTTCAAAGTCTTTTGGATTTCTAAGCAGGCGGTTTGTAACCAGATCTACATCTGGCAGGTCAAATACTAAACTCAAGATAGTCAGTCTGGTCCACGTAACATGCTGCTCCCAGAGTCCACGTATATAATCACTTAAGTCCGCTTGTGACTTACTTATTTCATTAGCATCATATCGTTCTGAAGAAAAATATTTTAAGCCCGGATTGAGGCAGATAACTTGCCCGACAGTAAGATTTTCTGGATCTAATCGGGGGTTAACCGCCATGATTTCATCAATAGTCGTATCAAACATTTGGCTGATCAAAAACAATGTGTCTCCTGGACAAATTCTATAACAAATTGTTTTAAGCGGGTATTGCGGCATTTATTCACGACCTTAGTAATTTATATTTATAATTATTAGTATGATTATTTGTAAGAAAGGTAACCAATTTTATAATAACTTAGAAAATTGAGTTAAATATATTCTTGGCACGGAACAAAAAAGAATTGCTTGATTAGACAAAGCATGGATAAAATGATACAATAACTAACAGGAAATTGCGCTGTTTTATAATCTTATTCGAATATGGGGGAAATGAATGTGAAAAAATGTTTCATAATTATAGGAGTGTGCTTACTATTATCAGGCTGTTCAAAAGCAACCGTGCAGAAAGAAATGCAGACCTCTGCTGTAGAAAGTGTTACTCAAGTATCTTCAACAGAAGATTCAGAAATGAATAAACAAGATTTACCAAATTTAGATTATCTCAAGAAAAAGCTGAACGAGTGTGTGGCCATTCTTGGAATCTCGGAAGTTTCAGATGCTTACTATGATAACGTAGAAAAAATAGATTCCGATACCATCTTTTTAGATGTTATATTAACAACGGATCTATATAAACTAAAATGTACCTGTTCTTACATAGGCCTTACTGATCACTGGGCTATTCTCTATGTCGAAAACAATGAAAATAATCACACTTACTATATTGCACCCGGACATGAAGAAACGGTAGACCTCTATGATTACGCAACCGATACTCTGATTTCAAAAAAGAAAGATAATCCGGAAACGAAAGATCCCGTGACTGATTTTAATGAAAGCATGGAAAGTATTAATGAAGATTTTGATTCCAAATTAGATAGTATTGCTGATCAGTATAACATAAGAAATTAAAAACGACCTCTTTCAGGCTGGCAGAAAAAGGGTGAAAGGAGCTTCCCTTCATGTATACAAACACAGGTTATATGAATTTGACAGAAGAAGAACTGGAAAATATGAAAGTCCCATTAAGAGTCAACAGTTGTGGAGTCTACCGTCTGGTCTCTCTGAATGTTATGTCAACTTACCGTCCTCTCGGCCGTTCTGATTATCAGCTCCTTTATATCGCGTCAGGAAAAGCCTTTTTTACCTTAAATGAAACCGTTACCGAAGTTTCAGAAGGCAGCATGGTTTTATATCCTCCCCATACCCCCCAGCAATATGCTTATTATCTAAACGATAAGACGGAGGTTTACTGGCTGCACTTTACTGGCAGCGAGTCTGCCACTCTGACCGAAGAAGCCGGTTTTAATGAAAGCCATATTCTATATACCGGTATATCTTCCAAATACCAGGAACTATTCCTTTCAGTAATCCGGGAAATACAACTTACCCGCCCCTCCTTTGCGGAGCTGTCTGCCCTTTACTTAAAACAGCTCTTTCTCCTCCTCAAACGAATCAGAGAAGAAGGTGGATTTAAAAAAACTGAAATTCAAAAACAGATGGAAAAAGCAGTCCGCTTTTTTCATGAAAATCTGGCAAATAATATCGAAGTTGATACGTATGCCAGAGAACTTCATATGAGCACCTGCTGGTTCATCCGTTGTTTCAAGGAATATTCCGGAATGCCTCCCGGAAGGTATCTAACCGATATCCGGATTAAGAAAGCCAAGGAGCTATTAGAAAGTACTGATTACAGCATCGGCGAAATAGGTGGAATCATAGGCTATGAAAACCCTCTCTATTTCAGCCGTATCTTTAAAAAAACCGCCGGAATCTCCCCGGCTGAATACAGAAAGGCGGCAAGGTGAGTGAATCTCCCTGCCGCCTTTCTTCTACCGTTCAATGACACTATAGGTCTGCCGGTATTCCTTGGCTGTCATTCCCATATATTTTTTAAATATCCTTCTGAAATAATCTACGTCTTCATATCCGCACCGGTAAGCTATCTCACTTCCCGTCAAATTCGTCTCAATCAGCATTCTGCATGCCTTATTAAGCCGGGCTTCATGAATTCCTTCCGTCAAAGTCTTTCCATAAACCGCATGATAGGTCCTACCTAAATAATCCGGACTGCATTCCAGTTTTTCCGCCAATATTGAGGCAGATAACGGTTCTTTTATATGGTTTTTAATATACTGCCCTGCCTGATTAGCCAGAAGCACTTTTTGTCCGTTAATTTCCATGGGAGAAAGAGAATCACTCAGCTCGCAAAGCAGCTCTAACAAAACCAGATTTAAAATGGTTCTGTCCTCCCTGCATACATTCTGCCTCTTAATAAACCGGCGAAACAGTTCCTCAAACTGCTGGGGTTTTCCGATCCGTATGAGCTGGGGAAGGGACATAATATCTGTTCCCGTCTCTTCTGCCTTCTCTTCCAGATGAAAATGAAGCCAGTAAAAATTTAAGTCCTTACCAAATTCCCTGGTTCCCCAATGATGTCTGCCAGGAAATAAAATCAGGGCTTCCCCCTCCTCCACTTCATATTCCACATCTTCTTCCGCAATTCCCAGCACGCCGGAATTGACATAGATAATTTCAAAGGAATCCATAACACGGTCTGCGTGCCGTCCCTTGCCCCCTGTAACCAGATATCCTGCATTCAATGCCCTTACTGGAAGAACTGCCTTTAGATGTAAGTAATGTTCCATGTGTCGCCCCCTCTGTCGTCTTCAAGTCGGAATCATCCAGTTTTTCGCTACTTTTTCCTCTTGTATCCTTTGACTCAAACTGGCAATATAGAGAAAGTATTTTTATTTCTATAAAAAGGATAGCAGATCTACGAATAAAAGAAAAGGGGAACACGGCAGATTTGCCGTTTATATATAATGGTTACAGACTTGATAAGAAAAAAAACGGCGTTTTCCAGTAAGGAAACAACGCCTATGACAGCCGGAGATTTTTCAAAAGGACGAAATCTTTTTATTGCGGAAGGATGCTGCGCTAATGGTATTGTTACACTCACCACAGGCGCATTTCTCTCCGGATACGCCAGTTCACTGGGAGCTGAAGATTCTTTAAACGGCATCATTGGTTCCATTCCAATCCTTCTTTGCAGCCTTCAGATGTTTTCTTCCATTCTTTTAGAAAGCCTCAGGAGAAGGAAAGGACTGATCGTTGGTTTTTCCTTTGTCCACAGGCTGCTGCTTTCACTGATGTTTTTTCTGCCGTTATTTGTCACACAACCGGTCATTCGTCTGACAGCAGTGGTCATTCTCTATGGAATCGCCCACTTCTTTGGTGCATCCATCGGTACCGGAACCGGCAACTGGATACTCCAGCTGGTTCCCCAGAACATCAGAGGGGATTATCTTGGCAAAAAAGATTCTTTTGCCTTTGCTTTTTCCACTGTTTTAAGCCTTATTATGGGCAGAGTTATGGACTGGTTTCGAAACAACTCCATGGAACAGACCGGATTTCTGGTAGTAGGGGCTACCGTTTTTCTGATTGCATGTACAGACTTCTGGTGCCTGCTATCCATAAAGGAACCGGAAAGTACTCCCCATAAACAGAAACTAAAGGATGTTCTTCTGGCTCCAATCGCTGACATAAAATACCGGAAGGTTATGATCACTTATGTATTCTGGAATCTGGCGCTGCAGATTGCAGGTCCTTTTTTCAGTGTATACATGGTTACCGGACTGAAGATGGATTATACTTATATCACATTCCTTGGACTGATTTCATCCACCGTCCGGATTCTTGCTGCCTGGCTTTGGGGGAAACTGGCTGATGCCACCTCCTGGCTTCTTGCAGGCAGACTTTCCATGGGACTGCTTGGATTTATCCATATCAGCTGGCTCTTTATGACCCCTGATACCTGCTATACCCTCCAGCCAGTCTTACAGGCCTTATCCGGAGCTGCATGGGGCGGAATTGCAATTTCCGTATTTAATCTGCAATATCATTATGCACCGGAAGATAAACGGGTATTATACGTCAGTGCCAATTCATCCTATGCGGGGCTTTGCGGCTTCTTATCCACCCTCTTAGGCGCCAGTTTACTGACCATACTCCCATCCTTTAAGATCGGGAACCTGCCCGTCAGCGGTATGCAGATTCTCTTCCTGCTGTCCGGATCCTTAATACTGGGCTGTGTTCTTTATATGGGAAAACTGAAGAAATATTAACCGGTTACTGATTCTTTCTCCGGTCTTTGCAGGACTCCCGGATCACAAGAACCGGCTTTAACACCCGTTCCACCCGGCTTTCTTCGTCTGGAATTCCATGAATCTTTTCCAAGAGCAGTTCAGCCGCCATTGCCCCCAGCCGTTCCTGTGGGTGTGCGATGGTGGTCAGCTTCACCATTCCATTTTCTGCTATGAAAGAATTGTCATACCCAGTAACAGATATCTCTTCCGGAACAGAAATCCCTTCTTTCTCTATGGTCTTAATGACCTCAAAGGCAATCTGATCGTTGTAGCAGACAATCCCGTCAACAGACACCTTCTCCTCCAGCATAATCTTTAAAGCCTCAGAAGGCTTGGCAGACCGGTCCTCTGTATGATACCAGATCACCATATCCGGATCATAGGAAAACCCGCTTTCCTGAAGGGCCTTTACAAAGCCTTTGTGCCTGTCTCTTCCCTGGCTGTCATCCGCCTTAAAAATACCAAGTATATGTTCATGCCCCAGATCAAGAAGATATTTTGTCACCAGATATCCACCCATACAGTCATCAAGCCTGATATGGGGTTTACTTTTCATCTGGGCATAGTAGCCCTGTATAAACACATAAGGTATTTTGTAAAAATCCAGCTTGTCATACAGTCCCCTGTGCCCACAGAGAATCTCGCTTTTGCTTGGCTCAATAATGAGCCCGTCCACGTCCTTTTCCAGGATTTCTTCCAGACATCTGCTTTCTTTTAATCTGCTGTTTCCTGTATTTTTAATAATAATACTGTAACCATTCTCCGTCAGCACCTGATCGATTCCCTGAATCAGCCGCGGGAAAATATAGTCGGACAAATAGGTAGTAATCACCGCTATATTGCCCGACCCTTTTTTCCTTCCCGCTTTTCTGGACACGAAGGTACCTCTGCCATGTTCCGCTTCAATGTAGCCTTCCTGCTCCAGTATGGACAGGGCTTTTCTCACCGTATGACGGCTGATATGGTAAACTTCCGAAAGCTGATTCTCCGAAGGAAGCCGGTCTCCCGGCTTCTTGTCTCCGGAGATAATCTCTTTTTTCAGTTCCTCCATTAATACGTAATACTTTGTTTTTCCACTGTCCGACACGGTAAGGACTCCTTATTATTTTTTCTGCCCATAATAGGCATCCGGTCCGTGCTTTCTCATAAAATGCTTATCCTGCAAGGACTGGGGTGCTGGCTTTACTGCTGTATTTAACAGTTCTGTCATTAAATTCATTTTTGCAATTTCTTCTAATACGACCGCATTGTGAACTGCATTGGCCGCATCAGTTCCCCAGGTGAAAGGACCATGGTTTTTGCACAATACCGCCGGAACATGCATAGGATCAATCCCCTCGAAGGTTTCTATAATTACAGTTCCCGTATTTTTCTCATAGCCTTCATCAATCTCTTCCTGAGTTAAGTTTCTTGCACAGGGAATCTCTCCATAAAAATAATCCGCATGGGTGGTGCCATAGCAGGGCAGCGCTCTTCCAGCCTGGGCCCAGGAGGTAGCCATAGGGGAGTGGGTGTGTACAATTCCGCCGATCTTTTCAAATGCCCGGTACAGTTCCAAATGGGTGGCTGTATCCGAAGAGGGATTTAATTCTCCCTCCACCTGATTGCCGTCTAAATCCATAACCACCATATCCTCCGGTTTCAGCTTATCATAATCCACTCCACTGGGTTTAATGACAAACAATCCCTTTTCCCGGTCAATGCCACTGACATTTCCCCAGGTGTAGGTAATCAGCCCTCTCCGGGGCAATTCCATATTTGCTTCATATACACTTAATTTCAGTTCTTCCAGCATCGTATCGCCTTTATCCTTTCCCTATATGTATAAGCTGTCCACAGCCGCCCGTTCGATGGCAAGACCCTTTTTATACCGTTCCATAAATGTCTGGAATCCTGTTACATCTTCCGGATCCGGTTCCATGGTTTCACCCGCTTTATCCTTAAATACCCGGTCAGATAAGTACTGATCCAGAGACTCGCCTTCCTTCTTACGAAGCAGGTATGATGCAAGCAGGGCTGCTCCCCAGGCACCGCCTTCTCCGGCAGTTTCCATAACAGAAACAGGAACTCCCACGGCTGCAGCCATGATTCTCTGCCCTGTCTCTCTGGTCTTAAACAGACCGCCGTGTCCCAGAAGAACATCCAGCTTCACACCTTCTTTAAACAGAATCTCCATGCCCATATTTAAGGCTCCAAGAGCTGTATAAAGATGGACTCTCATGAAATTTGCCAGGTCAAACCTGCTGTTTGGAGTTCGGACAAATAATGGCCTTCCCTCTTCAAAATGAGTGATATGTTCTCCCGATAAATAGCCATAGGACAAAAGTCCGCCGCCATCTTTATCGCCTTCCAGTGCCTTTTTATAAAGGGCGGTAAAAAGTTCATTTTTATCCGGCTTCATACCCATGGTATTGGCAAACTCTTCGAATAAAGCTACCCATGCATTTAAGTCGGAAGTACAGTTATTGCAGTGTACCATGGCAACCGCATCTCCTGCCGGTGTGGTAACCAGATCAAGCTCTTCATAAACTTTGGAAAGCTCTTTTTCCAGCACTACCATGGCAAAAACACTGGTACCTGCCGATACGTTACCAGTTCTCTTTGCAACAGAGTTGGTGGCAGTCATGCCGGTTCCTGCATCACCTTCCGGCGGGCAGAGTGGAACACCAGGCTTTAAATTTCCGCTTTCATCCAGCAGAGCCGCTCCCGCTGCAGTCAGAGTACCTGCAGCTTCTCCTGCAGTCAGAACTTCAGGCATGATATCCCTTAATTTCCATGGCAGATTCCGGTCAGAGACAAGTTCATCAAACTGGCTGATCATTCTCTCATTAAAATCCTTTGTCTCACTGTCTACAGGAAACATTCCGGCACAGTCACCAATACCAAGGACTCTCTTCCCGGTCAGCTTCCAGTGAACATACCCTTCCAGAGTAATCAGATAATCGATTTCAGAAACATGGCTCTCGCCATTTAAAATAGCCTGATACAAATGGGCGATGCTCCATCTTTGAGGAATGTGGAACGAAAACAGCTCCGTCAGTTTTCCGGCTGCCTCTTCCGTCATGGTATTTCTCCAGGTACGAAATGGAACCAGTAACTCTCCATTCTTGTCAAACGCCATATATCCATGCATCATGGCAGAAAATCCAATGGCTCCGATGGTAGTAATCGTTACCCCGTACTTCTCCTTTACTTCATCTGCCATCTTCCCGTAGCTTTCCTTAACACCTTCCCATATATCATCAATACCATAGGTCCAGATTCCGTTTTCATAACGGTTTTCCCAGTCATGACCGCCGGAAGCGATGGGATTATGATTTTCATCTACCAGAACAGCCTTGATTCTGGTGGATCCCAGTTCAATTCCCAGTGCGGTATTTCCTCCTCGGATTGCTGCTATTAATTTTTCGTTATCCATAGAAACCCCCTCAAACTTTCTATCAGTATCAGCGATATGCCACCGAATTCCATCTCAGTTCATTCTTAAAATCACGGATATTTGTATTTTCATCAATATAAACAGCCTCAATTCCCATTGCTTCCGCCCAGTCACCCAGCTGTTTCGCTGTCAGATCATAGGTAAATGCAGTATGATGGGCACCACCTGCCAGGATCCAGCATTCTGCACCAGTTATTAAGTTTGGCTCCGGAGTCCAGAATGCTGACGCTACGGGAAGCTTCGGCATGGGTTTTTCCACCTTTTTACAATTAACTGTATTGATAATAAGGCGGAAGCGGTTTCCCAGATCGATCAGGGAGGCAGCTACTCCTTTTCCCTCTTTCGCTGTAAATACAAGCCTTGCCGGATCTTCTCTGTCACCCATGGACAATGGATTTACCTTGATTCCTGCTTTTCCTTCTGCAATAGACGGGCAGACCTCCAGCATATGAGCCTGAAGAATTCCTTCCTTACCCGGAACCAGATTATACGTATAATCCTCCATGAAAGAAGTTCCCTTTGCATCCTTAGTCCCCTCTGTCATCAGCTTCATTAAGCGTACCATGGCTGCCGTCTTCCAGTCGCCTTCTCCGCCGAAGCCGTACCCTTTTTCCATCAGACGCTGGATTGCAAGTCCGGGAAGCTGTTTTAAGGACCCTAAATCACCAAAATGAGTAACGATTGCCTGATAATTTTTTTCTTTCAAAAATGCTTCAAATCCAAGCTCAATCTGAGCCTGAACAGCCACATGTTTTTTAAACTCCTCAGGATCTCTTCCCTCCAGTAAAATATCATAGCGGTCATAATATTCTTCCATAAGTGCAGAAACGTCTCCCGCTTTTACATCTGAAACATAATCTGCAACTTCATTCACCGGATATGCATCGATCTCCCAGCCAAATTTCATCTGGGCCTCTACCTTATCTCCTTCCGTAACTGCCACGTTTCGCATATTGTCAGCAAAACGTACCACGCGGATATGGCTGCTTTCTACAACTCCCACTGCAGTTCTCATCCAGGAAGCTATTCTTCTTTTCACCGAATCATCATCCCAGAAACCGGCAATTACCTCTCTCACCAATCCCATTCTGGTTACCATATGTCCGAATTCCCGGTCGCCATGGGCTGACTGGTTCTCGTTCATGAAATCCATATCAATGGAATCATAAGGGATTTCCTGGTTGAACTGGGTATGTAAATGAAGCAGAGGTTTTCTGTATTCCTGCAGGCCTAAAATCCAGGATTTTGCAGGGGAAAATGTGTGCATCCAGGTAATAACACCTGCGCAGTACTCATCATCATTTGCCTGACGGAACAAAGACCGTATGGAAGCATTGTCAATGAGCACCGGTTTTAAAACCACTTCATATGGCAGGAGGCCGGAGGCGTTAAGCCTTCCGGTTATAATTCCTGCATGTTCTGCTACATCTCGTAAGCAGGCTTCTCCGTAAAGGTCCTGAGAGCCTGTTGCAAACCAGAATTGATACGCTTTTTGTTTCATATGTATAACCCCCTCCTGTTTTATTTACCCAGACGAATTACGTTCCAGGATGCCTTGTGTAAGATGCTTGTTACAGTTCCGCCATCTAAGGTAGACTGGCTGGTCTGCTTTGGTGCCACTTTTTCATTAAACGGTCCGTTCACTGCTAACAGATCATCACTTTCCAGTACAGTGTGCTCCAGTATACGGTATCCCTCAAAACTTCTGACATCAATTGTCATTTCTGCATCATCCTTAATGGAACGGTTCACTGCAAAAATGGTTACTTCCTCTTTTTCCTCATTGTAAACAGAAACCGCCTCAACTGCTGTTACATCTACATGGGTAGCAGTGTCAAATTTCGGAGAGCTGATTACTGGTAAAAGAGCGGTTCCTCTTCCGTAAGCTGACGCATGCATAAATGGATAGAAGATTGTCTGCTTCCAGGCTGCGCCGCCGCCAGCTTCTGTCATAATCGGAGCAATTACATTAACTAACTGTGCCAGACATGCCATCTTCACCCTGTCAGCATGCTTTAATAAAGTGATTAACATCAGACCTACTAAAAGAGCATCTTCAAAATTATAGATATCCTCTAACAGGGGAGGTGCAACCTGCCATGGATGTTTTTCTGTTGTTTCGTTATCAGCTGCATAGGAGTGATACCATACATTCCACTCATCAAAACTGATATTAATATCCTTTTTACCCCTCTTTTTTGCCTTCACATAATCGCAGGTAGCGATTACTGTGCGGATAAACTGATCCATGTCGTCGGAAGAAGCAAGGAAATCCTCACTGTCTCCTTTTCCATTTCCATAATACTGATGCATGGAAACATAATCCACGTGATCATAGGTATGCTGGAGGGTAACTGCCTCCCAATCCGGGAATGTAGGCATGGTGAGCGAAGAGCTTCCGCAGGAAACCAGTTCAATGGTAGGATCGATAATCTTCATGGCTCTTGCAGTCTCTTCCGCAAGGCGTCCATACTCTTCCATTGTCTTATGTCCCAACTGCCACGGACCGTCCATTTCATTGCCCAGACACCATGTTTTAATATTATGAGGCTCCTTATATCCATGACTGATTCTTAAATCGCTGTATTTGGTATTACCCGGGTGGTTGCAGTATTCCAAAATGTTGCAGGCATCTGCAATACCTCTTGTCCCTAAGTTTACAGCCATCATTACATCAGATCCTGCATTTCTTGCCCATTTGGTAAATTCATTTAATCCGACCTTATTCTCTTCAATGCTTTTCCATGCAAGTTCCAGTCTTCTCGGACGCTCACTCACCGGTCCCACACTGTCTTCCCAGTTAAAACTGGAAACAAAGTTTCCGCCTGGATACCGGATAATCGGAACATTTAACTCTTTTATCAATTCCTTTACGTCACTACGGAAACCATATTCATCTGCGGACGGATGCTCCGGACTATAAATACCGTCATATACTGCTCTTCCAAGATGTTCGATAAAAGAACCATAGATCCTTTCATCAACCTCTGAAATACGAAATTCTTTGTCAATCACCATTTTTACTTTGTTACATGCCATTAGTAGTGTCCAACCTTTCTAAACGATAATTAGTTTTATTCTCCGAATACGTTTCGGTAGTCATCCTGAAATTTTTTAATTCCCTGATCAGTTAAGGGATGTCTGGTCATCTGTTCCAGCACCGGATAAGGCACGGTAGCAATATCAGCACCGGCTTTTGCACAATCGATCACATGGATGGGATTGCGTATGCTGGCCGCTATGATTTCAGTCTCAATCTCATGGATTGAAAATATCTCGGTGATCTCATCAATGAGATCAATTCCAGGCATTGAAATATCATCAAGTCTTCCTAAGAACGGAGATACGTAGGTAGCTCCCGCCCTTGCAGCCAAAAGAGCCTGGGCTGCAGAAAATACCAGGGTCACATTGGTCTTTATCCCTTCCCCTGTCAGCACTTTAACCGCTTTTAAGCCTTCTGCAGTCATGGGAATCTTAACCACCATATTGGGATGGATGGCTGCAATCTGCCGCCCCTCTTCAATCATCCCTTTTGCATCTGTCGTAGTCGCTTTCACTTCACCGCTGATGGGACCATCCACAATTGACGTAATCTCTTCTATCACCTGTTTAAAATCCCTTCCTTCTTTGGCAATCAAAGACGGATTGGTGGTAACACCGCAGATAATTCCCATCTCATTGGCTTTTCTGATTTCTTCAATGTTTGCCGTGTCTACAAAGAACCTCATTGATTTCTACCTCCTGATTTTTCCATGAGAGTGAACCAGTCATCCTCTTACTTACAATTTATAACTTGTACGCACCATTGCACAAGTTGTTTTTATATATTTTACCACATCTGAACCTTTATTTCCAAATAATTCATTCCTGTATCAGATGGTATATAGCACAAGAGATCGGGGGATTAATATATAAATCTATGTTTTTTCCACAATGTGGTGAATAAAACACGGTAAAATGCACAATTTTATTTTTTAAATTTGTGAATGTTTGTTGACACTTTTGAAGAAAAATGGGGTATATTATTACATGTAACCCCCCCCAATACATTATATAGTTTTTGCTACACCCCATAAGAAACGAAATACCTTCTCCGAAAAAAGACCAGCTTCCCCAGCTGGTCTTTTTCATTTACTTCTTAAGTTTTATTTCTTTTTGTTTCTGCGTTCTTTTAAAATGCGTTCAAAGTCAGCCGCATCACCATCTTCCTGAAGGCGGCGTCTTCGTTCTTCTTTTCGCATCGCAATTTCTTTCAACTCAATTCTTTTCTTTTTCACAACAAACACAGTTCCGGCTGCTAATGCAATCACCGCAGCGGCAATCCCAAGGGTCCCCAGTACTCCAATTCCTTTTTGGGCGTTGTGATTTGTTTCCGCCTTTGTCTCTTCCTCCTGTTTCCCGGAAGATTCTGTTAACGGTTTCTCACTTTGGGATTCCTCTTGTTCTTTTGCCAACAGATAGGCCTGTCCGACTGCTCTGTCATTATAAGTATAACGGATGAGTGCCACTGCACCTTTTGGGCTGCCAGCTGGCAGATCCGTTACCAGTTCCTTATCAACCTCAGAGAATTCTGCTCCTTTGGGAACAGTAACTGCTGCGTTTTGCTCCAGTTCAAGATCGGAAGGCTGATAGCTTTTGGTACCTATGGATACAGGGGTGTTTCCAGATGTATACTCCGTTTCATTCCCTGCTAAGGGCAGATTTTCAAAATTGGTAAAACCAAATTCAAGGAGGTTCTTTCCATCAATAAAATACTGCCTTGGACTTCCCTTTAATATAACGGAAATTTCTCTTCTTCCATCTTTTTCTGCATATGTCACAAGGGTATTACCTGCTTTTATCAGATAACCGGTTTTCCCTGCTACAGCTGCAGGATAATAAAATTCACTGGACTGATCCGTGGTTTTTACCAGTCTGTGCTCATTATAAATAGTCAGACCTTCCGGATTATTGGCAGTGGGCGGAATCTTATGACTGATGGCAGAACTGATCTCCACCAGTTTTTTATTATTATAAGCAGCACGTGCGATGAGTGCCATATCATAAGCAGTTACATGCTGGGTATCTCCATTTAAACCTGATGGGTTTTCAAAATGGCTTTCTGTACAGCCAAGCTCCACCAGTTTGTCATTCATCATTTTTACAAAATCTTCTCTGCTTCCTCCTACATGTTCTGCCAAAGCATTTGCAGCCTGGTTGCAGGAATGCAGAATAAGAGAATAGAGGCAGTCCTCTACTGACAGCCTGTCTCCATTGGTCACATTCAGTTTATTTCCGCTTCCTTCTTCCACGTTGTACACAGAGTCTTTGGAAAATGTCACCATATCGGACAGATCACTGTTTTCCAGAACGATTAAAGCAGTCAGTATCTTTGTAATACTTGCCGGTGGATAAGCGGCGTGTATATTTTGTCCAAAGATAACGGTGCCTGTATCTGCATCAATTACAATTCCCGACTCTGCCTGGATGCCCGTGTCAGACGGCCAATCCGGTTTTGCATAAACGGTCATAAGAAACAGCTGGCAAATCAGTACGCAGCTTAACAGTACTTTTATCCGACGTTTCACGTATCATCCTCCTGACATGAAATATGCCCTAAAGCCGCACCAGAATAAGTATACGGTTTTAGGGCACTATTTTACTTCGCGTAATCTGTAACTCTGGACTCCCGGATCACGTTAACCTTAATCTGTCCTGGATACTCTAAGGAATCTTCGATTTTCTTGGAAATATCACGGGCCAGGAGTACCATATCATCATCGTTAATCTGATCAGGAACTACCATAATCCGAACTTCGCGTCCTGCCTGAATGGCAAAGGACTTGTCCACTCCCTTAAAGGAGTTGGTGATATCTTCTAACTGTTTTAATCTGTTTGTATATGTTTCCAGAGTCTCTCTTCTGGCACCAGGTCTTGCAGCAGATATGGTATCTGCAGCCTGAACGATGCAGGCAATCAGACTCTGTGGTTCTACATCGCCATGATGTGATTCCACGGTGTTTAGTACGATTGCGGATTCTTTGTATTTCTTACATAACTCCAGTCCCAGCTGAATATGAGAACCTTCCATCTCATGATCCACAGCTTTTCCAATATCATGTAATAAACCGGCACGTTTTGCCATACGGATATCAAGACCGATCTCTCCGGCTAACAGCCCGGATAACTGAGCGACCTCCATCGAATGCTTTAACGCATTCTGTCCATAGCTTGTTCTATATTTCAGTTTTCCAAGCAAACGTATGAGTTCCGGATGAAGCCCGTGAATGCCCACTTCAAGAGCGGCAGCTTCTCCTTCCTCACGCATATTGGTCTCTACTTCTTTTTGCGCCTTCTCCACCATCTCCTCGATTCTGGCTGGGTGAATACGTCCATCCACAATGAGGCGTTCCAACGCGATTCTAGCTACTTCTCTACGAACCGGATCAAATCCGGATAAAACAACTGCCTCCGGGGTATCGTCAATAATCAATTCCACACCCGTCAGGGTTTCTAACGTGCGGATGTTACGGCCTTCTCTTCCGATAATACGGCCCTTCATCTCATCATTGGGAAGCTGAACAACAGAAACGGTTGTCTCTGCCACATGGTCTGCCGCACATCTTTGAATGGCAGTAACCACATATTCTTTTGCTTTCTTATCAGCTTCTTCTTTTGCTTTGTTTTCCAGTTCCTTAATTAATTTCGCAGTGTCATGTTTAACATCATCTTCAACAGATTTTAAAAGATATTCTTTTGCCTGTTCGGAGGTAAGTCCGGAAATTTTTTCCAGTTCCTGAATGCCTTTTTCATAAAGAGATTCCACTTCGGAATTTCTTTTACTCAGGGCTTCCTCTCGAGCAGCAAGACCTGCTTCTCGTTTTTCCATAGTCTCGGACTTCTTGTCCAAGTTTTCTTCCTTGCTTAATACTCGTCTTTCATAACGTTGAAGCTCAGCTCTTCTCTCCCTGGTTTCCTTTTCCAGTTCGTTCTTAGTCTTTAAAGACTCTTCTTTCGCCTCAAGGAGAGCTTCACGCTTCTTTGTCTCAGCGGTCTTTAATGCTTCATCTATTATTTCCCGGGATTTTTCTTCTGCAGAGCCAATTTTGCTTTCGTAAGTGTTCTTACGATATGCGGTCGCAGCAGACCAGGCAATAAAAGCAACTACTACTGATGCAATGATCGTAATCAATGCAGCCGTGAATACTGATACTGACACAGGAGCACCTCCTTATTTTATTTTCATTGTACAACAATACAACACTACAATTTTAAACTGTTTTATACATTATGTCAAGTATTTCACCTCTGTTTCCGGTATACTTATACACATTTTCACTATTGTCAGTCTTCGACAAAATTTTCCCCCAAAACCCGGCTTACCGCTTCATAAGAAAAACCTTTTCTGCCCAGGGATGCCATCACTTTGCTCTTCTCTTTGGCGTCCATCTGCTCTGGGTTTAAGCGCTTTTTCCTGATATAATCTCTGACTATGGCAGCCTCATCTACCGGCTGCTCCTTCAATATATCTCCAATAATCTCCTTGTCCAGACCTTTTCTCTTAAGTTCGAACTCAATCTGCCGTTCGCTCTTTTTTCTGGAATTAAATTCCACATACCTTTTTGCGTATTCCTGGTCATTGATAAAACGGTGCTCCTTTAGGAAATGAATGGCATAATCAATGACCTCCTGGGGGTAAAACCCCTCCTTTAATTTTCTCCTCAGCTCCTGTTCCGTCTTATCGGAGGATTTTAAAAGAAACAGAACCCGTTCCCTGGCTCTCTTGTACAGAATCTCCTTCACGATCTCCCTATAAACCTCTTCCGAGATCTCGCTTCCTTCTTCTATGAAATATCGTTTTAATTCCCCTCTATAAAGAACAAGAGTAAAGTCATCATCAAGAATGACTTTACTCCTGCGTTTATCGACGGGCACTATCTCTGTTACTATCATATGCCCTCCAGTGTTTTTATTCCTTAACAGCTCCGGTTTTGTCTTCCTCCGGCTTAATACGCTTGCTTTCCTTTTCCGGTGCACGGTCACCTGCAATGGATTTTTCCTCTGCAAGACCGTACTTCACGCGGACCTTATTCTCAATCTCCAGACAAACAGCCGGGTTGTCCTGAAGATAAATCTTGGAGTTTTCTCTTCCCTGACCGATCTTCACGTTATTATATGCAAACCATGCGCCGCTTTTCTCAACAATATTCTCTTTCACAGCCAGATCCAGGATATCTCCTTCTTTGGAAATTCCCCTTCCGAACATGATATCAAACTCCGCTTCTTTAAATGGAGGAGCGATCTTGTTCTTTACCACCTTCACACGGGCTCTGTTACCTACCATGTCGCCGCCCTGCTTTAAGGTCTCAATCTTACGGATATCCAAACGGACAGAAGCGTAAAACTTAAGTGCACGGCCTCCGGTGGTTGTCTCCGGACTTCCGAACATAACTCCTACTTTTTCTCGAAGCTGGTTAATGAATAAAACAATACAGTTGGACTTGCTGATAACAGCAGTAAGCTTTCTGAGAGCCTGGGACATAAGTCTTGCCTGGAGACCTACGTGGGAATCACCCATGTCTCCCTCAATCTCCGCTTTGGGTACAAGGGCTGCAACAGAGTCAACAATAATAATATCAACTGCACCGGAACGAACCATGGTTTCCGTGATCTCAAGAGCCTGTTCTCCGTTATCCGGCTGGGAAATATATAAATTATCAATATCAACACCAATGTTCTTTGCATAAACAGGGTCAAGGGCGTGCTCCGCATCGATAAAGCCTGCGATTCCTCCACGCTTCTGAACTTCTGCTACCATATGAAGAGCAACTGTTGTCTTACCACTGGATTCCGGTCCATAGATTTCCACAACTCTTCCTCTGGGAATTCCGCCAAGGCCAAGTGCGATATCCAGACTTAATGCTCCGGTGGGTATGGTCTCTACATTCATATTGGTTCCAGAATCTCCCAGCTTCATGACAGATCCTTTTCCATATGCTTTCTCTATCTGGGTAAGTGCGGCATCCAGTGCTTTCAGCTTATCATCTTTATTCATCTTATCCTCCAACACGAACAAATGTTCTTTTAATATTATAATGATAGTATACTTCCAGGCAAATGTCAACCTGTATTTTTTATGCTTCTTCAATCATACGCATCACACTCCTGCCTTAGTGGTTTACTTAATATGGCTACTTTGGAAAATAGGGCGAAACGCCTGAATGGGAGACAAAAAAGGCAGACTGCCTTATGACTTCTGTTTTACTATAGCACAGACAAAAGGACTCTGCAAGTTTTTCTTGACAAAGACGGATACGGACCGCCTTAAAATAAGAACAGTCCGTATCGATTTTCTATAGCAGCAGCTGCTCTACATCAAGCATTCCCCACCCCTGCTGGTTCATGGGGAGCCCGGCATCCACAGCCCGTTCTCTTAACATTAATTTTACATCCCGGTTGCTCATATAGGGATATTTCTGCAGCAACAGTGCGATGGCTCCGGAGACCAGGGGCGTGGACATGGAAGTCCCGCTTTTCGTCTGATACTGCCCTGATTCATTGGAACAACTTATGATTCCGGCTCCGGGAGCAATGATTTCCGGCTTACAGATACATGCACCGGTAGGACCTCTGCCGGAATAGTCAATCATCCGGTTTCCCATTACATTTACCTCTTTGTAATCATCGGAACAACCTACCGTTATCACTTTCCGGCTGATTCCGGGCGTTGTAATGGTATTGGTTCCAGGTCCCATGTTTCCTGCTGCAACACATACCACAAGCCCGTCATCCCAGGCCGCATTCACACCTCTTACCAGTACAGAATTTTCCGTCATTCCTTTTCTTGAAAAGGAACCAACCGATATATTTACAATCCTGATTCCATACCTCTCTCTGTTGTCACGGATCCACTTCAGACCAGAAAGTACATCCGAAGCATATCCATTTCCTTTTTTGTCCAATACTTTCAGCATAATAATGTGGCACTCCGGAGCAACACCCATATAGAGGCCATTGGAGGCTCTGCCCTCTCCTGCTATTATTCCGGATATATGAGTACCATGGCCATTGTCATCGTATGGCTCCCGCCTGCGGTGAACAATATCCACGAAAGCTGCCAATCTATGTTCAAGATCCTCATGAAGGTAAATTCCTGTATCAAGAACTGCAACACCAATACCGCGACCGGTCAGTCCCATGCGAAGGGCACTGTCACAGTGAATTACTTCTCTTACCTGATTCACAGTCCGCTACCTGATTCCTTTTTTTATTAAGATATTCCGGTACGCTTCCCATGGTTTCTTTTCCATGCTAAAATACAGGCAGGAATTTAATTTTTTTCTATTTAGCAACATCAGTAAGGGAAACGAAGACGCCCCTGCTGGACAGGAATAAACCAGGGCGATACTGATTTCAACATGGATTTCATCACATCTGATTTTTGTGCAGACCATTAAAGTTAAGAAAATCTTCATAATCTATTCAAACAATATACAAACTTTTCAAGAAGCGGTGTGATATACTAAACACATAAGAAATGCACAACGTAACAATTATCCTTTCACCCTTTTTGAAAATCCGAAAATCCTAAGAAAAATCCCTGTGTCTTTGACACAGGGATTTTTCTGTACAAAAGAGAAGATCCCGTTGACAGATGTCTGAAAACGGGATCTTCTCTTTATTTATTATACGCAATTATTCATACTTTATATTTTTAAGCACATCAAAGCAATCAAAGGTTGCAAAATAGTCTTTTGGAGTCTCTGCCCTGCGGATCAGCTCAACGGACCCATCCGCTTTGAGAAGCAGCTCTGCAGATTTTAATTTACCGTTGTAATTATATCCCATGGCATACCCGTGAGCACCTGTGTCATGAATAAAAAGCAGGTCTCCCCTGGAGATCTCCGGCATCATGCGGTCAATGGCAAACTTGTCATTATTCTCACAAAGCGAACCCACAACATCATACTTATGGCTGCAGGGAGCATCCTCTTTCCCCATAACCGTTATGTGATGGTAAGCACCATACATGGCAGGTCTCATAAGATTTACTGCGCAGGCATCTACGCCCACATACTCTTTGTGTGTATGTTTTTCATGAATGGCTCTGGTAACCAGCGCGCCGTACGGTCCTAACATAAACCGGCCAAGCTCCGTATAGATTGCCACATCCCCCATTCCTTCCGGAACAAGTACTTCTTCATAAACCGTTCTTACACCCTCACCAATAGCCAGTATATCGTTGGGTTCCTGACCCGGACGGTAAGGAATACCGATTCCGCCGGAAAGATTGATAAAAGTAACCTCTGCTCCTGTTTCCTTTTTTAACTTTACTGCAAGCTCAAAAAGTACCTTTGCAAGAAGGGGATAATATTCCGTAGTCACTGTATTGCTTGCCAGAAATGCATGAATTCCGAATTTCTTTGCTCCCTTACTCTTTAAGATACGAAATGCCTCAAAGATCTGCTCTGTCGTCATACCATACTTGGCATCTCCGGGATTATCCATAATATCATTGCTGATCTTAAATATTCCGCCCGGGTTATAACGGCAGCTGATCGTTTCCGGAATATGACCGATGGCTTTTTCCAGAAAATCAATATGAGTAATGTCATCCAGATTGATGATTCCTCCCATCTGGTCTGCAAACTGGAATTCCTCTGCAGGCGTGTCATTGGAGGAAAACATAATGTCGGAACCGGAAAATCCAATGGCATCAGACATCATAAGCTCCGTCATAGAGGAACAGTCGGCCCCGCAGCCATACTCTTTTAATATATTTAAAATAAATGGATTGGGAGTTGCCTTCACCGCAAAATATTCCCGGTATCCCTTATTCCAGGAAAATGCTTCTTTTAATTTCTTCGCATTCTCCCTGATGCCCTTTTCATCGTATAAATGGAAGGGAGTTGGATATTCATTCACAATTTCTTCTAATTGATCTCTGGTTACAAATGGTCTTTTCTCCATTGTTTTCCTCTCCTCTCATAACGTTACAATATGCAGAAAAGAGCCATCTCCGGCACATCTGCTAGTAAGCTACATTGTACCGGGGATAGACTCTTTTGTCTACACTTTTTTGTATAAATATTCAGAAATACTGTAAGAAGTCATTAATCGACTGTCACAACACGCATAATATTGGTATGAGCTGCAGGTTCATGCTTTCTTGCAGGACTTACTACACCTGCGGTTACAACTACTATGTCATTCTCTTTAATAATGGATCTTGCCTTTAACAGCTCCAGAGAGGAATAGATTAAAACGTCAGTTGACTCGGCACGTCTTGCCTGGAACGGTATAACACCCCAGTACAGCTGCATCTGGCGAAGAGCAGAAGCGCTTGGAGATAAACCAACAATTAAGCTTTCCGGTCTCCATTTGGACAACAGTCTTGTGGTGAAACCAGTAATACTCGGAGCTACAATCAATTTTGCGCCAAGGTCATGAGCGGTGGATACAGAAGAATAGCACACTGCATTGGATACGTTCTGTGTATTTACTGCAGATACCTTACGCTGTCTGTATCCGGTGTAATCCAGATGCTTTTCTGTTTCTTCTACGATGGAAGCCATCATGGAAAGAGCCTCTACCGGATATTTACCCATTGCAGTTTCACCAGAAAGCATAACTGCATCCGTTCCGTCATAAACAGCATTGGCAACATCAGTTACTTCTGCTCTGGTTGGACGTGGATTACGAATCATGGAATCTAACATCTGTGTTGCAGTAATAACAGGTTTGCAGGCCTCATTACATTTCTGGATAATGCTCTTCTGAATAAATGGAACTTCCTGAGCCGGAATCTCAACACCCATATCACCACGGGCAACCATGATTCCATCGCTGGCCTCAATGATTTCATCCAGATTTTCAATTCCTTCTGCATTCTCGATCTTTGCAATGACTGCAATGTCAGAGCCATGCTCAGCCAGAATACCCTTAATTTCACGGACTGCTGCTGCCGTACGTACAAAGGAAGCTGCAATAAAATCAAAGCCCTGTTCAATACCGAAACAGATATCTGCTTTATCCTTATCAGTAAGAGCTGGAAGTTTAATCTTTACATTAGGAACATTTACTCCCTTTCTCTCTCCCAATTCGCCGCCGTTTACAATTCTGCAGGTGATTTCGCTGCCCTTAACGTCTAAAACCTCAAGTTCAATCAGACCGTCATCAATCAGAATCCGGTTGCCCGCAACTACATCTTCATTTAAGCCGTCATAGTTGATATGGCCCTTACTCTCGTCACCCACAACGTCTTCTGTTGTGAGAACATAGGTATCACCTTCTTTTAAGGTTACCTTTTTACCATCTTTTAAAAGTCCGGTACGAATCTCCGGTCCCTTTGTATCAAGAAGAGCAGCGATTGGAAGGTCTAATTCCTGGCGAATGCTCTTTAACATGTCAAGACGTTCTTTTTGTTCCTCATAATCACCGTGTGAGAAGTTAAATCTGGCGATATCCATTCCGTGCTCAGCAAGTGATTTCATCAGTGCGCGGTCATTTGTGTTTGGTCCCATCGTGCAAATAATTTTGGTTCTCTTCATATTATCCTCCGTAGCTAGTTGGTCGTATCACCGGTTGTGGGGTTATCCGATGTTACATGTTTATGTGTATACAAATGCTCCGAACAGTATTCTAAACTGCCTTCACATTTTGAACAATACCGGAATTCCAGGTTTGGGGAATCCTTTTCGGTCCGACCGCATACGGCGCACTTGTGGTGGGTTCCTCCCTGGGGCATAATTTTCATCTGACGGTGAAAATTCTGCTTTCTTTTGATTTCCTTCGGATTAAACCGGTTTAAATCCCGGGTTAAAAGGAAAAACACGAAAAAGTTAATCAGTGACATGACAATCGTGATCCTGGTTGCCATATTTCCCATAATAAACTCATACAGGAAATAGATTCCATTAAACATGGCCATCCATTTGGCCTTAATGGGAATCACAAAAAACAGAAGGAATTCCAGATCAGGGAATGTCGCAGCAAAAGCAAAAAACAGAGAATAATTTAAAAACTCCGTTGTCAGATAAATTCTCTGTCTGAAAAAGATGTAAACAACCAAAGCGGCTGCCACATGACCAATAACTCCCATAAAGAAGTAAACATTAAATCGGAAAGCTCCCCAGATTCTCTCTAGATTAACTCCCAGCATATAGTAAAGATACATGCCGATCAGACTTCCGAAAAGACTTCCTCCGCCCGGCGGATAAATCATAAAGGTAATAACTCTCCACACCTGACCGCTTAGAATCTTCTGTGCATCGAGTGCTAAATACTGTAAATAAAATTCCGGAGCAAAAAGCTGTAAGAACAGTCCGGTCCCATACATGCCAATGATATAGTACATAAGATTCGGAATGGCATATTTTCTGTATCTGCGTTCCAGATTATAAAAAAATTTCATGCGTTCAACCTTCCTAAGCTAAAACAAATCCTTTTTGGAAAAAATCCAGGCAACACTCAATGTAAGAATCAGTGTAAGACCTAAAACAATCCAGAAGCCATATGGGTTGTCCGCAAAGGGAACTCCCGCTGGATTCACATTCATACCATAAAAACTTGCTACCATGGTAGGTATGGACATTACAATGGTGATAGTTGCCAGAAACTTCATGACAATGTTTAAGTTGTTGGAAATAACGGAAGCAAATGCATCCATGGTTCCGCTTAGAATTCCGCTGTAGATGTTGGCCATCTCAATCGCCTGTTTGTTCTCTACGATAACATCCTCAAGAAGTTCGGTATCTTCTGGATATTTCTTAATCTTTTCATTCCTCATAAGCTTTTCTAACACTACTTCATTGGAACGTAAGGATGTGGTGAAATAAACCAGACTCTTTTCCAATTCCAAAAGCTCAATCAGCTCCCGGTTTTTTGTGGATTTATGAAGTTTTTCTTCAACAACAGCGCTTTTCTTATCAATGACTCTTAGATACTGCAAATATAACGATGCGTTCTTATAAAGAATCTGAAGAATAAACCGGGTTTTCATGTAAGTATGAAAATCCCTCACCCGTCCATCCATAAAGGCATTTAATACCGTTGTTTCTTCCAGGCATACCGTTATGATAGCTTCGTCAGTGGTGATGATTCCCATGGGTATTGTAACATACCAGTCTTTTCCGCCCCTCTCCTCAATGGTTGGAACGTCAACAAGGATCAGCGTGTAATTGTTCTCTGTTTCAATACGGGAACGCTCTTCCTCATCAAGAGGAGCCCTTAAATCATCCGGATCAATACGGTAGGTATCTGCGATTTCCAGTATCTCCGTAGCTGTAGGATTGGTAAGTGCGATCCAGCACCCCGGAGAAAGCTCATCCTTTTGTTGAATCAGGCCGTCTTCTGTTTTATAAATCTGAATCATGGCTTTTCTCCCTTCTACGGAAGTATTTTGTGTATACTTTGGCGGACTTTGACTTATACATTATAGTTTCCCCGACCCTTTTTGTCAAACGAAAAGCTACCGTAATTTGTGAACTTACACAAATTTTACTAAGTTTAACATTTTTTTAGCATGTCCAGGCAATTGTTTTATTTCTTATTTTATGTTAAACTGATGTCCGGTGAGTCAGCAACTTACTTTTACACTAAAGGAGGCAGGGGTTAACCCCGCACATATGAATACATACAACACTTTAGGAATCGATATCGGTTCCACAACCGTAAAGATTGCTATTTTAGATCAAAATCAACAGCTATTGTTCGCTGATTACGAGCGGCATTTTGCAAACATACAGGAAACACTGGCAGGCCTTTTAAAGAAGGCCTATGACCAGTTAGGGCCTATGGATCTTGTTCCGGCCATAACCGGTTCCGGCGGCCTTACTCTTTCCCGTCATTTAAAGACACCATTCGTACAGGAAGTGGTGGCTGTTGCCACCTCATTAAAAGATTATGCCCCGCAGACCGACGTGGCAATCGAGCTTGGCGGAGAAGATGCTAAAATTATTTATTTTAGCGGCGGCATTGACCAGAGAATGAACGGAATCTGTGCCGGTGGCACGGGATCGTTTATTGACCAGATGGCTGCTCTTTTACAGACTGATGCCAAGGGGCTCGATGAGTATGCTTCCAATTACAAGGCGATTTATCCAATCGCTGCCCGTTGCGGCGTATTTGCCAAAACAGACATTCAGCCGCTTATTAATGAAGGAGCTACCAGAGAAGATCTGGCAGCGTCTATTTTTCAGGCGGTCGTTAACCAGACCATCAGCGGTCTGGCATGCGGAAAGCCAATCAGAGGCAATGTTGCTTTCTTAGGAGGGCCTCTTCACTTTCTGCCGGAACTTCGGAAAGCATTTATCCGCACTTTAAATCTCACCGGAGATGCAATCATAGCTCCCGATCATTCCCATCTCTTTGCTGCCATCGGCGCTGCCATGAGCACAGAAGATAAGACGGATGCTAAGACCTCTCTTGAGGATATGATCTCCCGATTGTCAAATGGTATTCGGATGGAATTCGAAGTAAAGCGAATGGAGCCGTTGTTTGCAGGTCAGGAAGATTTTGATGAATTTATTAACCGTCACAATAGTCACTGTGTGAAAAAGGGAGAGTTATCTTCCTATCACGGCAAATGTTTCTTAGGAATCGATGCCGGTTCCACCACCACAAAGGTAGCCGTGGTTGGGGAAGACGGTACTCTGCTTTACAGTTTTTACAGCAGCAATAACGGATCTCCGCTGTCCACTGCTGTCCGCGCCATAAAAGAGATAAAAGAACAGATTCCTGATGACAGCCAGATTGTATGGTCTTGTTCCACCGGATATGGAGAAGCCTTATTAAAGGCAGCTTTCCTTCTTGATGAGGGAGAAGTTGAGACAATTTCCCATTACTATGCAGCTGCATTTTTTGAGCCGGAAGTGGATTGCATCTTAGACATCGGCGGACAGGATATGAAGTGCATCCGCATAAAAAATAATACGGTAGACAGTGTTCAGTTAAATGAAGCATGTTCTTCTGGCTGCGGTTCCTTTATTGAAACCTTTGCCAATTCCTTAAATTACAAAGTGGAAGATTTTGCCACTGAGGCTATATTTGCAAAAAACCCCACTGATCTTGGAACCAGATGTACCGTTTTTATGAATTCCAATGTAAAACAGGCTCAGAAAGAAGGGGCTGAAGTCTCTGATATTTCTGCCGGACTTGCGTATTCCGTTATAAAAAACGCATTATTTAAAGTTATTAAAATAACAAGTGCCTCTGATCTTGGAAAACATGTAGTAGTTCAGGGCGGTACCTTTTATAACAATGCCGTACTTCGAAGCTTTGAAAAAATATCCGGCTGTGAGGCAGTAAGACCGGACATTGCCGGAATTATGGGAGCCTTTGGAGCTGCATTAATTGCAAGAGAGCGTTATGACCAGTCTGCTAAGACTACAATGCTGGATCTTGACAAGATTCTGGCTCTTCACTATGAGACACAAATGAGCCGGTGCAAAGGCTGTACTAACAACTGCGTTCTGACCATCAACCGGTTTGACGGCGGACGCCAGTTCATCTCCGGAAACCGCTGTGAGCGGGGACTTGGAAAAGAAAAAACAAGACGTGAGATTCCAAACCTGTTTGATTACAAAAATCACCGGATGTTTGATTATGAACCGTTAAGCGCTGATCTGGCCACACGGGGAGTCATCGGAATTCCACGGGTACTGAACCTTTATGAAAATTATCCCTTCTGGGCTGTATTTTTCCATTCCTTAAAGTTCCGTACCGTACTGTCCCCACAATCTTCCAGGAAGATCTATGAACTGGGTATTGAATCCATCCCCAGTGAATCCGAGTGTTATCCGGCAAAGATCGCCCACGGTCATGTGGAATGGCTGATTAAGCAGGGGATTAAAACTATTTTTTACCCATGTATCCCATACGAACGAAATGAGAGTCCTGATGCAGGCAATCATTTTAACTGCCCCATTGTTACCTCCTACGCGGAAAATATTAAGAATAACGTAGAAGGAATTAAAACAGAAGCCATTCGATTCTTAAATCCGTTTATGGCTTTTACCAATGAAGAAGTCTTAACGAAACGCTTAACAGAGGTCTTTACCAAAGAATTTAACATTTCTGCATCGGAAGTTGCTGACGCTTCCCATAAAGCCTGGACAGAGCTCATGGCTTCCCGCACAGATATGGAGAAAAAAGGGGAAGAAACCTTACAGTGGTTAAAAGAAAATAACAGACACGGAATCGTACTTGCCGGCCGGCCTTACCATGTTGATCCGGAAATCAATCACGGAATTCCGGAACTGATTACCTCCTATGGTTTTGCAGTGCTGACCGAGGACTCCATCTCCCATCTTGCTGACATTGAACGCCCTCTGGTTGTAACAGACCAGTGGATGTACCACACCCGGCTTTACCGGGCTGCCAGTCTGGTGAAAAAAGAGAACAACTTAGACTTAATTCAGCTTAATTCCTTTGGATGCGGTCTGGATGCCGTCACTACAGATCAGGTTAATGATATCCTGACCGGTTCCGGCAAAATTTATACAGTACTGAAAATAGACGAGGTTAACAACTTAGGAGCTGCCAGAATTCGTGTCCGCTCTCTCATTGCCGCTTTAAAGGTACGTGACAAGCGTCACTTCGAGCATAAAGTGGTTTCCAGCGCCTATAACAGAGTGATGTTTACCAAGGAGATGAAGCAGGAGTATACCATCCTTTGTCCCCAGATGTCTCCTCTGCATTTTGACCTTTTACAGCCCGCTATCCGGGCATTCGGCTACCGGGTGGAGGTTCTGCAGAACGATAACCGCTCTGCCATTGATACCGGCTTAAAATACGTAAATAACGATGCCTGCTATCCTTCCCTGATTGTAGTCGGACAGATCATGGAGGCACTGCTTTCCGGGAAATATGATTTAGACAGAACTGCTGTGTTTATGAGCCAGACAGGCGGAGGCTGCCGTGCTTCCAACTACATCGGCTTTGTACGCAGAGCCCTTGATCGGTCTGGGATGAGTCAGGTGCCTGTGATTTCAGTTAACGCAGGAAACATGGAATCCAATCCCGGCTTTACCATCTCACTGCCACTGTTAACAAAAGCCATGCAGGCAGTGGTATACGGAGATATATTTATGAGGGTGCTTTACGCCACCCGGCCATATGAGAAGATACCTGGTTCAGCCAACTCTCTCCACGCAAAATGGAAAGAGCGCTGTATCGTATCTCTCTCAAAGAAGTCCGCTGACATGATCGAATTTTCCCGCAACATTAAGGGCATTATCAGAGATTTTGACAACCTGCCAAGAACCTCTGTGATAAAACCAAAGGTTGGTATCGTAGGTGAGATTCTTGTGAAGTTTTCTCCACTTGCCAATAACCGGATCGTAGAACTTCTGGAGGCAGAAGGCGCTGAGGCTGTTATGCCTGATTTAATGGACTTTTTACTGTACTGCTTTTATAACACAAACTTTAAGGCAGATTTCCTTGGAGGGAAAAAATCCACTGCATTCATTGCCAATATGGGAATCTCGCTTTTGGAATTCTTCCGTAAGACTGCCAAACGGGAACTGGAAAAGAGTAAGAACTTTACTGCTCCGTCTCATATCGGAAACCTTGCTAATATGGCAAATGACTTTGTTTCCATCGGCAATCAGACCGGGGAAGGCTGGTTCTTAACTGGAGAGATGCTGGAACTGATCCATACCGGTACCAATAATATTGTGTGTACCCAGCCATTTGGCTGCCTCCCCAATCATATTGTGGGAAAAGGCGTAATTAAGGAGTTAAGAAAAGCATATCCTGACTCCAACATCATCGCAGTAGATTACGATCCAGGCGCCAGTGAAGTAAATCAGTTAAACCGGATTAAGCTTATGCTTTCAACAGCACAAAAAAATCTTCTAAAAGAACAAAATCAAACCACCGGACAGGAATAGTGTTCCGGTGATACAAAAACACCGGAAACTTAAGAAAAGTTTCCGGTGTTTTTTAATTATTTCCCACTGCCAGCATCGCCTGAAAACAGTTATAGTTTAACCCGTGCTGTAATTCGAAGCTGAAATTTCTTACATCTTCTTTTAAATAACTACCAAGCTCTTTATTTCCTTCATAAGCAAAATCCATGAGTTCATCAATGTATTTCTTTAATTGTTCCTCTAGCTCTTCTCTGGACTTTCCACTGATGAAACGCTTAAGACGTTCCATCTCAACTGGGGAATATCCATTTAAATCAATGCTTTTTCCTGCAATCCGGCAGCCTAAGACATTCCTTATCACAATCGATGCCAGATTAATGATCAGCTCTCCATGATCACCTGAATAGGCATTCAGCACATGCATGATATAGTCCTCAGGCAGTTTCTGTAAAAAGCTTTGTTCCAGATGGGCACTTCTTACATAGACTTCCATCAGATCCGCTCCGCAACGGGGTTCTAAGGAAACCAGAACAGGGTAATCAAGGGTAAGAATATGGTTCATGGGGTGAAAGCGTGCATCATAATACAGGAAAAATTCCGGCATCCCTTTTTGAAAAGTATCATAACAGCACCGGTTGCCGTAAAATTGAAACTCTTTCATCATAAGGTTATATTCCTGTTGGATTTTTTTAACCTTTTCTATGAGTATCTCATATCCCTGCCTGTAGGCGGTATCTGCGGATACAGTGGAGTGTGCTGTAACCAGGTCCCTTAAGCCGGCTGCTGCATTTTCATATTCATCTATGCAATAAATTACGGCTCCCATCAGCTGCCTTGCCTTATCATAAGAGATTGACGTACTTTCATTGCTTGTATACCGGGCTGCAAGCTTTGCCACTACAGGCATTAACTCCTCCTGGCTATATTTCATCCTCATCCTCTTCCCAGTTATCATGGAAACCAAATCTGGTTTTCCTTGCAAAGCCCTCCAGAGCAGTATCTTCCAGGTAATCGACGGACCCCTGACAGGGACCATCAAACTGTTCTTTCATGAATTCAATCAGCTCATCATCGGGTATTTCATCCAGGGTATCATTTTTATACGAATAAAATATTTCCTGCAGTCTTCCAAGGGTATCCGTGTAGTTATCCTGATAAATATACGGGGAATCACAAAAGGCAAAAATAAGCTTTGGAAGAATCCCTTCTCCAAATTCCACCCGTTCCTGTTTCTTTAAAATATTTGTTCTCTCTTTTAAAAGCAGTGCGGCATCTTCCTCTGATAATTTAAGACCAAATCTTCCGGTATATTCGTTTGCGGCATTTAATTTTGCAAGCGAAGCGTTGTCCTCTTTGTTCACCAGCCATTTTTCATTGTCCATAATCATACTCCTTTCTGATAAATCCACAGTTTACGCCTGTTTCAGGTAAATTACAAGACTTGAAAAAAAGTCATTTTTGTGGTATTATATTACCATCAGATCAAGTGATTATTCTTATTTTACAGGAAATTTTATTTTCATCACATAGCTGCTGTCATGGTTTATCACTTCACATATTCCACCCATTTTATCCATCATAGACTTAATATTCTCAATCCCCATTTTTGTGCTTTCTCCATTATTTCTGCTGGGAGAGATTCCATTCATGAACCATACTTCCACCTGATTTTTAGAGTACTTCATCTCGATAATAACCGGCTTACTTAAATCAGCGTATTTTATGATATTAGAGCTTATATTATTGACAATTCGAATGATGTAATCAATAGAGACAGCAATTTTTACCGGTTCCCACTCAATCCGGCACTCTGTGTCAAAGCCCTGACTTTCCAAAAACATAATCAGATCAGAGATCACATCTTCCATAACATATTGTACCATTTGTGGGGCTTCCAGTTCCTCTTCCTTTTCTTCAGCTACCAGAACACTTTCAAACAGCTGATCAGACAGAACTTTCATCTGCTTTGCTTTTTCCGTACATTTTTTTAAGTACTGCATCTGCTTTTCTGCCTCAGGAACCTTCCCGTTGGATAATAGTTCCAGATAAATCATTAATGTTGTGAGAGGCGTTCTTAAATCATGGGACAGGCCTGTTACCAGGTTCTTGTTGGCTGAACGCAGTTTCTCCTTCATCTCCATATTCTCTTTTAAAGACACCCTCATATCATTTAAACCCTGGGCAAGGGAGGTAAGCTCATCTGATCCCCTGACGGATATTTCTTTCTCCAGAGAACCTCCCTTTAATACTTTTACTTCCCGCTCCAAAAGCGTGATATATGTGATCTTCTTCTCCATAAATCCAATACAGACTGCTAAAAACACCAGTACGGAAATAATCAGTGATATGGTCATGGCTGTGAGATAGAACTGGTATCCAAAGAATCCGTCCAGATACACGTTTGCTGGCCCATCCTCAAATTGAATATAAAAAAAAGGCTGATTCTTATAATAATCACTATCCATCATAGTTGAACCATATATGACATTTCCATCTCTGTATACCGTTATATAAACCATATTCTGATGTTCAATCCAACTATCAAGTGCCTCGTTATTCCCTGCATTGATATGATTCTTTCTTATATACTCCTGAAACTCATCTGCACTCTTTTTTTGCGCTTTGGCCACAAAGGCCTTGCTGGTAAAATAAGAATCCAAGGTTTTCTGGGATACCAGGTTCACTCCCATATAGACGAGGACTGCCAGGATTCCAGCTCCAAGAATTACCAGTGAAAACTGAAGTTTCATGCTGTGCCAACGTTTATTCAAAGCGGTACCCCTTCCCCCATACGGTTTTTATATGTACCGGTTCCTGGGGATTTCCTTCTATTTTCATTCTAAGCTTACGAATATGAACCATAACCGTACTGTTGGATGAATAAAAATAAGGCTCTTCCCATATGCTTTCATACAGATTCTGAGCTGAGAAAACACGCTTTGGGTGCTTCATCATAAGAAGAAGAATTTTATACTCGATATCGGTCAGTTCTTTCTCTTCTTCCCCAACCCATACCTCGTTGAACTCTTCATTAATGCGAATATCATACAGCTCCAGCCATTTCTCCTTACTCATATCATCGGTCAGATCTTTTCCTTTGTAGACCCGGTATCTTCTAAGAAGTGCCTGCACTCTTGCCAGAAGTTCTGAATAGGAAAAGGGTTTGGAAAGGTAATCGTCTCCTCCTGCCATCAGTCCAATTAATTTATCCGATTCCTGAGTCTTGGCTGTAAGAAATAAAACCGGCACAAAAGACCGTTTCCGTATCTCTCTGCATGTCTTTAATCCATTCATACCGGGCATCATAACATCCAGAATAACCATATCCGTATCTTCTGTTAACAGTTCAAGACCCTCTTTTCCATTCTTAGCTTCCTCTACCAGATAATTCTGGCTTTCTAAAAGAATTCTCACACCTTCCCGAATATCTTCATCATCTTCAATGATTAAAATTTTTAATTGTTCCATCTTATTCCTTCCTCACCCCAGATTTCTGATAAATAATTATACTACATAACAGAGAAATATTAAATATTTAGTCGCTTCTTAATGCATCGATGGGATTTAAACCTGCTGCTCTTCTGGCCGGCATATACCCGAAAAACAGACCAATGGCAACAGAAACACCAAATGCAATCACAACCGCATTTAATGCAGGATGGGCGGTAACTCCTGCTGCCTTCCCCACTAAAGATGTTGCACCGCAGCCAAATAAGATTCCAATTATTCCGCCAATGGAACTGGTAACCGCTGCTTCAATAATAAACTGCTGCATGATAGCCCCTCTATTTGCTCCAAGTGATTTGCGGATTCCGATCTCTCTGGTACGCTCTGTTACAGAGACCAGCATGATGTTCATGACTCCCACACCGGCTACCAGAAGAGAGATTCCTGCAATTCCTCCCGCCAGTCCGCTTATCATTGCCATCTGTTTATTCATGGAATCAAGTATCTTGCTCATAGCCATAACCCGGATCAGGTCCTTGTTTTTCAAACTATCCATCAGGAATTTCTGGATCAGTTCCACCCCTTCATTTGCCTTTGAAACACTTCTCACAGTAAATAAGTAATCTCCAATATTTGCATTTTTCTCTATTTTCATTGCAACCGTATAAGGGATCCAGACAAAATCATCTTCTCCTCCGCTCTCTGAATACTGTTTGTTTTTTACTTGAAATACGCCTGCAATATCAAAGGTATTGTCTCCTATTTTGATTTTTTTACCTACTGCATTTTCCCCGCTTCCATATAGCTTCTTAGCAGCGTATCCCCCAATCACACAAATCCTCTGTCTTGATTCAATATCAGAATAAAGTATGGAACGCCCTGATTCCAGTTTAAACCCTTTTATATCTCCATACTGTTCACTGATGCCTGAAACTGTTGTATACTTTAATGACTGTTCCCCATTTCTCACTTTTCCGGAAACACTCACAACAGGACTCATGCGTTCAAAAATACTGCTATTGTCCTCATAAAATCCGTACATCTGTCCGCTGTTTACAGATCTTGATGAAAGGTTTGTCACATTGACCTGTATCTGATTGGCGCCCATATCAGAGAAGCTTTTAATCACACTGTCCATGTAACCGTTAACAAGACTCACCAGCACAATCACAGCAGCGACCCCGATTATGATTCCAAGCATGGTAAGAAACGACCGCATCTTATTGCCCCAGATACTTCTAAGTGCAAGTTTAAAGGATTGCCGCATAATCATCCGCCTTTCCATCAAAATTAATTTTTCCATCTGCAATCCGGATTACCCGTTTTGCTTCCAATGCGATGGTATTGTCATGGGTAATCATAACAATGGTGTTGCCTTCTTCATTGATCTGTTTTAAAAAATCCAGTACGTCCCTGCTGGTTTTAGAGTCAAGCGCTCCCGTAGGCTCATCTGCTAAAATCAGGGACGGGTTTCCGGAAAGTGCCCTGGCGATGGATACCCGCTGCTGCTGTCCACCTGAAAGCTGTCCTGGAAGATTTCTCCATTTATCTGATAATCCAACCTTCTCTAACGCCCTTTGGGTACGCTCTTTTCTCTCTGCTGCTTCTATTCCTGCATACAGAAGAGGAAGCTCCACATTTTCAGCAATGTTTAACTTTGGAAGCAGATTATATTGCTGAAAGATAAAACCGATCATTTCATTGCGGATACGGGCAAGCTGTTTATCTCCCATATCCCGCACCGGTTCTCCTCCTAAGTAATATTCTCCTTTGGAGGGAACATCAAGAGCCCCTATAATATTCATCAGAGTAGATTTTCCGCTGCCCGACTTCCCTACAATGGCAACAAATTCTCCTTTTTCAATGGAAAGATTCACATCATTGTTGGCATAGACTTCTTCCCCTCCAAGATTATAGATTTTATAAATATGGTCCAGTTTGATTAACTCGCTGTCTGCACCGTCCTTTTTCTTATTCCCCAGCTTCACCACCAGGTCCACCTCCCATGTCTTCCATAAGATTTCCCGCTGGCAATTCCGTTTCTGTCTGGGTAACATACACTTCATCACCTTCTGATAAACCACTTATTATCTCCACAGCGTCTGCGCTGATCAGCCCTGTTTCTACTTTTACTGAACGAAAACCGGCAGGCACCTCTCCCTGAGGTTTCAGTACCTTATCATCTTTTATATAAACGAAATTCCCCCGTATCAGTGCGGCTGCCGGTATCAAAAGGACATCATTGGCACTGCCCAGTGAAATCACTCCCTGCACATTAATCCCCGGTATTAAATCGTCTTTCTTATCCAGTGTAACAATGACCGGATAGGTACTGACCCCGTTGGTCACAGCACTTTCCAGGCTTACATTGGTGACAGTTGCAGGGTAAGTTTTTCCCGGATAAGCATCTGCCGTTACAGCCACTTTCTGCCCCGTTTTCACCTTATGTATATCAAGCTCATCTACGGGCAACTTAAATGTCAGTTCAGAAAGATCATAGATCACAGCAAGATCCGGTTCTGTGTTGGTATTTCTGCTTATGGTATCTCCTGCTTTATATTTTTTCGCAACCACGGTTCCGGAGATTGGAGCTTTAATTGTATAATTATCGTAACTTTTTTTGGTGCTGTCTAATTTATTCTTTGCCGCCTCAGCATTTTCCTCTGCCTGGTTCATGGGATCGGTATAGCTTTTCTTTAAATCATCTGCACTTTTCTCTGTGATACGAAACAGGGGTGTCCCCTTTTGCACATAATCTCCTTCATTTACAAGAAGGGCATCCACTTCAACAGAAACCGGAATATCTGCCTCCAGAGCACTGTTGATCTCTGGTTCAAAGGTGCCGTCTTCTGCACCAGATACTCCTCCAACAGAAGCGGTTGCTTTTACCTGGCTGGTCAGGCCTCCTGGATTTTGCACCAGAATAGTAACTCTGCGAACCAGTCTTCCGCCGGTTAGTGCTGTTTCCTGATTGGAGATGGTTTCTACGGTTCCCTGTATCTGCTCTCCTGTGTCAGAGAGTGTGATAACTGCGGTATTCCCTGCTCCAAAAGCAGCCGCATCACTGGAAAGAAACGGCACCTTCAGTTTTACCACCTGATCATTATAAAGATCTGCAATTTTTGTTCCATTATCCACTTTAGAGCCTGTTTTTATAAACAGTTCCTTAATGTACCCGGAATTTTTAGCTTTATAGGTATTTCCGCTATATTTTTGTATTGCGTCTTCATAAAGCTTTTTCGCCTGTTCCAGAGAACTACCTGCCCTGGTTAGTGAATTTTCAGAGCCTGATAATTCGGAATCCATGGCTGATTTATTAATTTCATATAGGATCTGTCCCTTTTCCACCTGATCTCCTTCCGAGAAATCGGCAGATACAATCTCACCTTCCACCATAGAGGTGATCTTATATGTGTTTTTTGCGGCCAGAGTCCCCGACGCTTTTAATTCTGTATTAATATTTCCTTTTTTTACAACCGCTGTATTCACCGGTATCTGGTCATCAGACATGGCTTTTCTTCCCATTTGCTTTACCGCCGTAACTCCCGCCAATAGAAAAGCGACAGCTATGGCAATAAGAAAAATATTTCTTTTCTTTCTCTTCATAGATCTACGCCTCATTCTCAATAGTCAATGGCATCCACCGCTGTATAAGTGGTTCCGTTCTTGCTGCATACCATTACAACCTTATCTCCTACCGTCACTTTTCCATAGATTGAAAACAGATACTGCAGCTTGGAAGAATCCAGATTAATGGACAGATAACCATTGCTGTCAACATTTTCACTGCTGCTGATATCGCTGTCTGAATTACTGCTGTCAATTTCAAGCCGAATGGAGGTTGGTGTAATGACGTCTGTAGATTTATAATAAATGTTTTTAACTTCACCCAGTATCAGAACATAAGCATTTTCTCCGGTTAACGTATCTTTATCCCAGCCATCCGTTGTATAAGCCCAGATCGTTTTTGATTTGACATTATAATAGATCACTACAAAACCATTGGATTTTTGTGATTCCTTTACAGCAGCCAGAGTACTGGCAGCCCCATTTAGAAAAACATTTGCCTTTTCTGAACTAAACGGAACGGATTGAATTACGCTAAATCCCTTCCGCACCAGAAGAGGCCCCTTTCTTTCGTCTTTCAGAATCGAGATGGGATTAATCTCCCCATCAGAGTTAATCTCACAATTTAATACCTTTCCGTAGATTTCACTGGAATCTTTTTTCTTTGTTTTAAGAAGGTTGTAAAAAAGATTGACGCAGTCCGTCTGGGTCAGGTTCTCATCCGTAGTGCGGTTTAAGTTTTCATTCAGTTCCAGAAATTGAAATTTCGAGATACGGGAAGAGGTGATATTACCTGTAAAATCCTCATCTTTATATCCAAGTAAGGTAAGAACTGCTTTTACACTCTCCCTGTATGTAATGTTATTTTCCGGCTTGAATACTCCTCCCAGATAACCTGTGATCCAGCCCTGTGAAGCTGCGATTTTAATATATTCTGCATTGGGATCTTGTGCAGGAACATCTTTAAATACAGAGGAATCAGATTTTGAGAGGTTTTCCCTGAAGCTGGATGCGTTCACCAGCATTTTGGCAAACTCTCCTCTTGTTACAATTCCCGTATTATTTGTCAATTCCATAATTCCAGTCAGACTCACTACTTTATCACGCATACTAAAATCAGAAGAACTTATATTGGCAGATGCAATTACCGGATTAAATGCTGAAATCACGGCAGTTACGGTCAAAAAACTTCCCACGTTACGATACCAGCCATTTTTAATACCCATATGACATTTCTCTCCTTTTTTATTTGATACGTTTATTATGAACAGTAAATCTTAAAGGTTTCTAAATGGCTTCTGAATAAATCTAAAATGATCTCCTTTGTCTATCTTTCTGCCAGGCAATCTGTTAAAATAACAGCAGTGAAATGAAAACAGGAGAAAATCATGAAGCGATACCAAATAGTTATTCTGCCTGCTATTCTTCTGCTGCTTGCAGGTTGTACAAGATCTGCCGCCCTTTCCTCTCCCTCCGCCCAGGTGCCAGAAGAAAATGAAGCCTCTTCCCCTTCTCACGCTGAAATCCCTGCTGCCACTGACCAGGTAACGGTGAAAAAGGACAGGCTTTTGGAAGGAATCAGCGAAGATTTCATGGCTTTTATTAAATCCACATATGGAATCAGTGTCTATGACAGACTCATAACCTCATTTGAATCAGGCTCTGATGGAGACGGACTCTGGCATGAACTGACCGGAAACTCACTTCTTGTTTTAAAGGATCTTTATTCTGGGATACTTAACAGCCCTGACGCAGCACGTTCCCACAATATCTGGCTGAAGCAATCGTCTGATCCCGATCAGGTGGTGTTATCCTTTGCCGGAGATTTAAGTTTTGCAGACGGATATGCCAATATGTCCGCATATTACGCAAGAGGTGGTATTGATTCCTGTATTCTGACAAATGCAAGAGCGCGTATGGCTTCCGCTGATATTATGATGATTAATAATGAATTCAGCTATAGCAGAAGGGGCACCCCGCTGCCAGGAAAAGCCTTTACATTCCGGGCAGATCCTTCCATGGTGCAAAATCTGCATTCCCTGTCCGTGGATCTGGTATCTCTGGCAAATAATCATGTTTATGATTACGGGGCAGATGCCCTTATGGATACTCTTGACACATTATCCGGTGCCGGGATTCCCTATGCCGGTGCTGGAAGGAATATTGAGGAAGCAAAAGAACCCGTCTATTTTATATCCGGGGGTATGAAAATATCCTATGTCTGCGCCACTCAGATTGAACGTTCCACCCGATTTACAAAAGAAGCAGGTCCTGACAGTCCTGGGGTTTTAAGAACAGACAATCCTGATCTGTATTTAGGTGCTGTAGAAACAGCAAAGGAAAACAGTGACTTTGTAGTGGTGTTTATCCATTGGGGGACAGAAGGAACCAATTACTATGGAGAGGACCAGCAAAATCTGGCCCGTCAGCTCATTGACCATGGTGCAGGACTAATCATTGGCTGCCACCCTCATGTCCTTCAGGGTATTGAGTATTACAAGAGTGTACCCATTGTGTATAGTCTGGGCAACTTCTGGTTCAACAGCAGAACAATTCCTACCGGACTTGTAGAGGCAACAGTCACTCCAGACGGTCTTAAGAAACTTCAGTTTCTCCCATGTATTCAGGAAAATTGCAGCACTGATCTGGTTGTTTCCCCTAGTGAAAAGCAGAAATCCTTCCAGTATATGGAACAGCTCTCTTCCACAATTACCATAGATACTGAGGGGTTCATTCATCCTCTTCCAGAATAAGGTAAGATTACAATTCTATTAACAAATCGCCATTTTCTTACGTATTCTTACGCCTTTTTAACTTCCCTTGACCTTGTACTTACTCCATGGTTTAAAGTCTCCCTATCAGCCGATACGAGCTGAATAAGCCCGATAAACGGGCAGGAGAAATGAACACCCTGACAGGAGATACAAACACCCTGGGGGTATCCCTATATGCCCAAAAACCATGGGCGGGAGAGATGAAAGGAGAATTATTATGAAGAAACAGAAACTGAAATGGCTGATTCCCTGCGCTGCGGCGATTTTTACCATAGGTGCCTCCATGACATCCTTTGCAGCACAAGGTTGGTCCGAAGAAAACGGCAGCTGGGTCTACTATGACAAAAGTGGTGATATGACTACAGAAGCCTGGAGAAAATCAGGAGATAACTGGTATTACTTGGATTCTGATGGACAGCTTGCTACAAATCAGATCATCGAATCAGACGATAATTACTATTATGTAAACTCTGTAGGCGCTATGGTTACTGACGAGTGGAGAGAGGTTGCTTCTGACAGTGATGACGAAGATGCTGCAGATACCAACTGGTACTATTTTGGCAGCAACGGTAAAGCCTTTAAAGCATCTACTAACGGTAAAACTAATTTTAAATCAATAAAAATAGCAAATGGAGAAACTCACTCCTATGCATTTGATACAGAAGGAAAGATGCTGTACGGCTGGCTTGATGATGCTTCTACCCGTGTTACCGGAGATGATGCATGGAAAGAGGGCGTATATTACTGTGGCGATGCTTCTGACGGTGCCCGCGCTGATGGCTGGAAATCCATTGAAGTAGAAGACGATACAGATAAGGATGACAATTTCAATGGTTCTTACTGGTTCTACTTTGGTTCAAACGGTAAAAAGACCACTGATACAACCAAAACCATTAACGGTAAAAAATATCGCTTTAATGAATACGGTGCTGCAAAATATGATTGGTACGAGGCTACTCCTGCTTCTACTTCCACAGCTAGTTCTTCTAACCAGTTTTATAATCTTCCGGAAGAATGCTGGCAGGCAAAGGGCTGGTTCAAGGCAGTTCCAAGCGAAGAACTTGATGCAAAGGGTCATGAAGATGATACCCAGTACTGGTTCTATGCAAACAGTGACGGCAACCTTGTAAAGAGCCAGATTAAAACCATTGACGGCATCCGTTATGCATTCAATGAAATGGGCGAAATGCTTCACGGACTCTATAAGCTTAACGTAACTGGCAACGTGATTGATTCCTATGATGAAATCGAGACAGAAAGCGAGCTTCCTGCAGCAGAGGATACAGGTCTGGTTTACTACTTTGGAAATTCACCAAAGGAAGGCGCTATGGCTACAGGCAAAACTACCATTGATTTAGACGGAGAATCCTATACCTTCAACTTCCGCAAATCCGGAAGCAACAAGGGTGCAGGTTACAACGGCATCACTGATGACAGCATTTACATCCAGGGTCGTCTCTTAAAAGCTGATAAAGATGAGAAATACAAAGTAGTTGAATTCAACGGCAAAGAATACTTAATCAGCACCTCTGGTAAGCTTGCAAAGAGCAAAACTAATGTAAAAGACGGTGATGAGAAATATTACAACACCAACAGTGACGGAACAATCAAAGCATCCGGTTACGACAAATTAAAATAATAAATCAATAACAGGAACGGCTGCACAGAATGGATTCTCCATCTTGTGCAGCCGTTTCTTCATATTTCTATTTTATTTCCCGATATACTTTCTCCGCTGTAATGGGAAGTTCCCTGACTCTGGCACCCACTGCACTCGCTATGGCATCTGCAATGGCGGGGGAAGGAGTGTTAATTACAATCTCTCCAATGGACTTGGCACCAAAAGGTCCAGTGGGTTCATAGCTGCTTTCAAATTCCACCCGGATATTGCCCACATCCAGTCTGGAAGGCAGTTTATACTGCATAAATGAATTCTGTATCATCTGGCCTTTATCTGTGTATGTGATATCCTCATAAAGCGCCATACCAATTCCCTGTGCCAGACCGCCCTCTGTCTGAATTCTGGCCAGATTAGGGTTGATGGTTGTTCCACAGTCTACAACTGCCACATAATCGATAAGTTCTGCCTCACCAGTCTCTTTATCCACCTCAACTTCTGCCATTCCCACCATGAATGGCGGAGGCGAAACAGGGGAGGTATGAGATGCACCAGCGGAAAGCATATTATTATTGGAGCACATTACTTTATTTCCAATATCCTTTAATGAGATCTCCAGACTGCCGGCCGGCTGCCATACTCTGCTTCCGTCAAACTCCAGTGTATCTTTTTCACAGGATAAGTATTCTGCCCCTTTATCCAGTATCTTATCACGCATCTCACCACAGGCCTTAACCACAGCCATGCCGGTTAAATACATGGTACTGGAGGCATAGGAACCAGAATCATAGGGCGATACATCCGTATCCGTTCCATGGACCACGATCTGGTCCAAGTTGCACTCCAGACAATCTGATGCAACCTGGGCAAGAGTGGTATCACAGCCTGTTCCCATATCAGAAGCACCGATCATAAGCGTATAAAACCCGTCATCATTAAGCCGTAGTTCAACGGAGGCCACATCCACTCCGGATATGGCAGAGCCCTGCATTGCCATGGCAACACCCACTCCACGGACTTTCCCATTCCCCATATCAACTGACGGATATTTCTTATCCCACTCCATCATTTCCTTAGCGCGGGCCATACAGCGGTCAAGTGCACAGCTATTCAGAGTTTCTCCATAGTAAGCCGGCATAATATCCCCTTCTCTTACCATGTTTAATTCTCTTATTTTTACCTTATCCATTCCAATTTTCTCTGCAAGCTCATTGATGGCAGATTCCACTGCAAAGATTCCCTGAGTGGCTCCATAGCCCCGGTACGCACCGGCTGACATACAGTTGGTATAAACCACATCGTAAGCGAACCGAAATGCCCTGGGAGTTCTGTATAGGGGGATAGACTTATGTCCTGATAATCCTACGGTTGTAGGGCCGTGTTCCCCATATGCTCCTGTATTGGATAATGTATATACATCAATGGCCTGAAGAATTCCGTTTTTATCCGCTCCGACCCGAACCCGGATTTCCATCTCGTGACGGGGAGAGGAAGCGATCTGGGATTCATATCGGCTGTAAATAATTTTAGCTGCCCTGCCGGTTTTCATGGTAACAATTGCAGGATAGACCTCTGCCACTACCGTCTGTTTGGCTCCGAACCCTCCTCCGATTCTGGGCTTGATTACCCGAATCCGTGACTTGGGAATATCCAGTGCATGAGCCAGAATTCTCCTCACATGAAAGGTGACCTGGGTGGAAGCTACCATATTCAGTCTTCCATAAGCGTCCAGATAGGAATAGGCGCGGAATGTTTCCATCATTGCCTGCTGGTTCGCTTTTGTATGATATACCTGCTCTACCACATAATCACACTGCTCTAATAATCCATCCACGTCTCCATGCTCTTCTCCTCCGCAGGCGCATAAATTACGGCGATTATCTGCCCCAACCGGACAAAGACTTTCCCAGTTATCTTCCGGATGGATGAGAACCTTGTTATCTTTTGCCTTTCTGAAATCAAGAACTGGCTCTAAAACCTCATAGTCAACCTTAATAAGCCGCATTGCATGGTCAACTGCTTCTTCGGTTTCTCCTGCAACAATTGCAGCAGCATCACCCACAAAACGCATTCTGTCATCTAAAATCAGCCTGTCATACGGGCTTGGTTCCGGATAGGTCTGACCGGCCATGGTAAACCGTTTATTCGGCACATCCTGGTATGTAAGAATGCAGGCTATTCCATCTACCTTTTTTGCCTTTTCTGTATCAATCGCCCGTATTAAGGCATGGGCATGAGGACTTCTTAACACCTTAACAATCAGGCAGTCACCCGGCGCCAGGTCGTCTGTAAAAACAGGCTTTCCAGTCACCAATGCTTTTGCATCCTTCTTTATGACAGAAGTATTCACGGTGCGCATTTTAACATTCATTCCTGTTTTCTCCTCTGCTTAAATATTTTTTTACAGCACGAAGCTGTCCCATATATCCACTGCAGCGGCAAAGATTGCCTGCCAGATACTCTTTGACGTTCTCTTCTTCATAAGAATCCAGTTCTTTTTCCATAGCCAGAACATTCATGATCAGACCAGGGCTGCAAAAACCACACTGCTCAGCCCCTTCCGCTGCAAGGAAATAACCAAATTCCTCCGCTTCCTTTTGAGCGCCCTCCAGTGTTACCACGTCACAGCCATCCGCCCTGGCTGCAAGATAGGAACAGGATAGCCTTGAAACTCCGTTGACAAGGACGGTGCACAGCCCGCAGTTTTCCGTCTCGCAACCGCATTTCACACTGTAACAGCCTTTTCTTCTCAACAGGTGGAACAGGGTTTCATCGTCGCTTGTCTCCTCATAAATGAGTCTTCCGTTTAATGTAAATTCAATCTGCATTTACCCTTCCTCCCGGTCCAGTGCCATGAAAAGCCGTTTTAGATATACTGCAGCGAGATGTTTCCGATACTCTGCACTGCCTCGAAAATTGGTGCCATAACGAAAATGGTCTGCTGCCAGTGCCGCCAGCTCCTTAAAATCTTCCCCTTCCCTGCGGCTTATGACAGCAAGCTCTGCCTTTGCTGGTCTTGCTCCCACTGATACGTAATAAGTATCATCCGTTGCGGACACACAGCATGCAATAAGAGGAAAATCCGTTTTGGTCATTCGGGAAGAAGCATAGAATGCTTTTCTTCCATCCTTTTTAATCCGGATTCTGACCAGTATATCCCGGTTAAATTTCTGACTGCAAAATTCCTCAAGTGGAATTAATCCTCCCTTATAGAGTTCTACATAAGTATCCAGTGCCAGCATGCAGGTAAGAATGTCAGAAAATCCAAATCTGCCAAATATGCTTCCCCCCACCGTTGCTCCATTGCGAAACTGAACGCCTACGATGGAACGGGTGCATTCCTTAAATAAACCTTTAAAATACCCATCAAGTCCCTTGTGTTTTTCCAGCTGGCGTAGTGTACACATGGCTCCGATTACAAACTCTTCATCTGTTTCTTCGACTCCGTCAAGTCCAAGACCGGACAAATCCACCAGAGTCATTTTTATCCTGTTCTGAACTTTCAGCCACATCATTCCTGCACCGATTACACTGCTTTTTTTCTGGTTCAGATTATAAGCTTCTTCCAGACTTTCTGCTCTTACGTAATTTTTAAATCTGATCACTTAAATTATCCTCCTGCATAGAACTGGATCTATCAGTAAATACCGCCCGCATTAATAAGTACTAGTTATAATTGACAATATATTTATTAAAAACCCAAAAAAGTATATCATACTCACACCTGATTTGACAATATTATTTTCCTGGAACAACAACTTGTCCCATCTGCCATCAAGTGATAAGATGGAGAAAAAGCAGAAAGGACGTGTATGATGCAGGCATATCTATTTGTTCATTTTAAAGAAAAGGAAGATCCCGATGGAGAAGCCGTCTATTTTTCCATCAGCAAAGATGGATTTCACTGGCAGGAAATAAACGGAGGTAATCCCATTCTTACCAGTAACATTGGAGAACAGGGTGTGCGGGATTTTACCATTTGCCGCACAAAAGAAGGGATTTATTACATACTTGCAACAGATTTAAGCCTTGCAAGAAATTTTAAGACAAAGTATAAAGGGAGCTGGGATAATGTCAGCAGGGAAGGCAGCAGGAATCTGGTTCTCTGGGAATCTCCCGATCTGATTCACTGGTCGGCCCCACAGCTGATTTCCTTTGGAAGTGATCCCTTTGGCTGTGTCTGGGCTCCTGATATTATTTTTGACAGTGAAGCAGGTGATTATCTGATTCACTGGTCTTCTTCTCACCCTTCCAACAATTATGGAAATAAAAAAATTTATTACAGCAGAACTAAGGATTTTAAATCATTTACCAGTCCCAGGGTACTATACGAAAAAGAAGACAGTGATATAATTGATTCTGCTTTCTATAAAGATGGTGAAATGTTCTACCTCTTTGTTAAAAGTAATCCCAATCCTGCTACCATATTACTGCTTCAGTCACATTGTATTACCGGTCCATTTTCTATCATTCCTAAGTTCAGCGAAGAGATGAAAAAGCTGGAGCAGGGACAATACGAGGCCCCTACAGCTTTTCGGACAGAAGATGGACGCTGGTGCCTGTTTTTAGATTACTATGGTACAAAAATAAAGGAGAAACAGGGATACGTTCCCTTTATTGCTGAAGATATTTCTTCCGGCAATTTTATCCGTTCCGATGGATCCTTCTCCTTTCCTTATGGATTCAAGCACGGCACTGTTTTAACAATTAACCAGGAAGAATACAACCGATTGGACTCTGCTCATTTTATTTAAGAAAAATTTGGCATAATAAATCAGCCAAAAACGCTTACAATAATAGATGCAACAACCAATAAAGGAGGGTCAATCGATGTTAGTAAACGGTAAAAATGAATGTATCCAATGTACTATTGACAATTGCACTTATCATGCCAAAAGTGATGACTATTGCACACTGGAAAAAATCAAAGTAGGTACCCATGAGCAGAATCCTACAAAAAAAGAATGCACAGACTGCGAATCTTTTAAAAACCAGGCATAAAAGCCAAATCTAATTTCCTCCTGACATGCAGAAAAGAGTGAATTAATTTCTGCATATGAAAAAAGCTGCTGCACCCAAACGTGCAGCAGCTTTCTGTTTCATTAATTATTATAAATCGGATACTTATCGCAGATTTTTGTTACCTCAGCTCTGATATAATCGGCCTTCTGATCAAAATCAGTTGCCGTAAGCCAGATGCACTCTGCAATCTTTTCCATATCATCTTCCTTTAATCCTCTGGAAGTAACAGCTGGAGTACCAACCCGGACACCGGAAGTAACAAAGGGGCTTCTTGGATCATTTGGAACCGCATTTTTATTAAGGGTAATAAATACCTCATCGCAGCGGTTTTGAAGTTCTTTTCCAGTAACTTCCATCCCTCTTAAATCAATCAGCATCAGATGATTGTCTGTGCCGTCGGTAAGAATATGAAATCCCTGCTTAACCAGTGCTGCAGCAAGTGCTTTGGCATTCTTAACCACCTGCTCCTGATAAGTCTTAAACTCAGGCTTTAACGCTTCTCCAAAGCATACTGCCTTTCCAGCAATTACGTGCTCTAATGGACCGCCCTGAGTTCCCGGGAAAATTGCTTTATTAAAGTTAAACTTATCAGCTGCCTCCTGGTTTGCCAGGATCATACCGCCTCTAGGTCCTCTTAAGGTTTTATGAGTTGTGGTGGTAACCACATCTGCATAAGGAATGGGACTTTCATGAATTCCTGCTGCAACCAGTCCTGCAATGTGAGCCATATCCACCATCAAATAAGCTCCCACCTTATCTGCAACTTCTCTAAACCGCTTAAAGTCAATGGCTCTGCCATAGGCACTTGCACCAGCCACAATCAGTTTTGGCTTATGCTCCACTGCCAGACGCTCCATCTCATCATAATCAAGGAATCCGTCATCATTGACTCCATAAGGAACGATATTAAAATAAAGACCGGAAAAGTTTACTGGGCTTCCATGAGTTAAATGACCACCATGATTTAAATTCATTCCCATAACGGTATCACCTGGATTTAACATTGCAAGAAATACCGCCATATTGGCCTGGGCTCCTGAATGGGGCTGAACATTGGCATAATCACAGCCGAACAGTTTTTTTGCACGTTCAATGGCGATGGTTTCCACAACATCCACTTCTTCACATCCGCCGTAATAACGCTTTCCTGGGTAACCTTCCGCATATTTATTGGTAAGCACAGTACCCATAGCCATCATAACCGGTTCTGAAACAATGTTTTCGGATGCGATTAATTCCAGATTTCTTCGCTGACGTGCGCATTCCTTTTCGATGGCTTCTCCTACTTCCTTGTCAAAGCCAGTGATAAACTTCATTACTTCATTTACCATGTCCATTCCCTCACTTTTCCTTTTGAATCATTACTCTTTAGCATTTTGGTAGATTATATAGCAAACTTCCTTAAAATGTCAAGGCTTTCTCATCTTCTGCATGTTGAGCAAGAAGCGTTTCATAAAGATCCTGTTGTCTGATCTAGCTTAAAATCCGGTAATTTTTTATTACAATCTGGAGGGATTTGTTTCCATTGTATTCATTCACTGCCGGATAATACACCACGTCAAGCTGGCGGCGGTTTCCCAGTTCTTCTACAAATAAATCTCCGTCTTCAAACAAAAGCCCATCCATAGGCGTACCATTTTTTGATACCAGTGAAAATTTGACCACATTCCGGTTTTTACCCAGTACACGTACACTGCGAATGGACAAATCCTTTTGTGCAAACAGTGGTTTTTCGTTCCCTTGTCCATATGGTTCCAGTAAATCCAGTTCCTCTATCAAAGGCTCACTTATGTATTCCAGAGGCATGGGAACATCAATCCATACCTTCTTAACAAAATCCTCTTCTGATAACTCTGCTTTTTCATTGAGAGCTCTTCGTAATTCATCAACGTTTTCCTTTAAAAGAGACAGCCCTGCTGCCATTGGGTGACCTCCGAATTTCAGCAGAAGTTCCTTCACCTCCACCAGAGCGTCAAACATATGGTAAGACTCAATGGATCGCCCGGAACCCTTTACATGCTCCTCTCCATCCGTCAGCACAAATGCCGGTTTCTGAAAACGCTCTCTTAATCTGCCGGCTATGATTCCAGCAAGTGACTCATGGCAATCCGGCAGATATACCACCAGAACCTTATCCTTTGAAAAATGTTCTTCTACCAGCTTTACCGCCTCGTCTGTTCCCGATTTGGTCATATCCTTCCTCTGGTCATTGAGATCCTTTAATTCAATCGCCATTCTGTCTGCTTCTTCCTCTTCCTGACATAAAAGCAGAGAAAGAGCCAGTTTGGCAGTCACCAGACGTCCGCCTGCGTTTAAACAAGGCCCGATCACAAATCCTATCTGATATGACGTGATATGATCCTTGTCCAGATTATTCTTCTCGATGAGTTTTAAAAGACCCAGACTTTTGGTGTTCCCAATGCGCTTTAAACCTTCTTTCACGATAATCCGGTTCTCGTCCTGCAGCTTCATCACATCTCCAACGGTTGCGATAGCAGCAAATTCCACCATATCAAAGGATTTCTCTTTTGAAATGCCGAATGCCTCATACAAAGCCTGTACCAGCTTAAAAGCCACCATAGCACCGCAGATCTCAGGAAATGGATACTTACAGGCTTCCTGCTTGGGATTAACAATCGCATCACCAGGTGGAAGCAACTCGTGCCCATCGTCTTTGCGAATATCATGATGATCTGTTATAATCACTGTCATTCCAAGTTCTTTGGCAAGACTGATTTGTTCCACTGCGGCGATTCCATTATCACAGGTCACAATTGTATCAATGCCGTCCTCGTAAGCTGCCCTGATTATAGATTCATTGATTCCATATCCATCCTTAATTCTGTCCGGAATTTCATAATCCACAACTGCTCCTGTCTCTTTCATTGCCTGATACAACAGATATGTGGAACAGACTCCGTCGATATCATAATCTCCTACGATCCGGATGGGCTTCAACTGTTGTATCTTTTCTTTTAAAATCAATATGGCACGATCCATATCTTTCAGCAGACAGGGGCTGTATAAATCACCCAGCCCCCCTGTTAAATACTTTTCCACGGCTTCTCGCCCTAATACTTCCCGGTTTCTGATAATTCTTGCCGTTATCGGTGATATATGATGAAACTTTGCCATTTCATCAAAATCAGCCCGTTTAGTCTGAAGCATCCACTGCTCTGCTGCCATCTTTCTTGATCTCCTTAATAACACTCTTTTGTGCTGTCTCTTCTTTTGTACCTTTTATCTCTCTCAATTTCCTGGCTCTTGTTATTTCCCGAATTCTTTTATTCCCTATTTCCTGATTCTCCTGCAAGCCTTCTTTCCGCCTTTTTGCGGCTGACAAACGATTCATAAGGCTTGTAATGGAATAAAGAATGGGAGCAAAGTCCCCCCGGTAAGCTTTTTCACAGGTAGATTTCACCTCGAAATTCTCACTTCCTATTTCCTGAAATAAATATTTTTCATCATCAATAATATGCTTTAACCGGTCAATCAATTCATTGACAGAATTGGTCAGAGTGCCGATTTCATCCCTGGATCGGTAGGTTAAATAGACCCCAAGGTCTCCGTCTGCCACTCTTCTGGTTCCTTCCACCAGATCCTTTACCGGTTTATCAATGGCAATGATGATATAAATCACAAGGAGTGAAATTAAAAATCCCACCACCCCAACGCTGATGACTTTCATCCTTGCCAGACGCATATACAAATGATCCCCTTCAATGCTGGCTGCTTCCGATCCTTTTCTGTTATAATCCACAACCTCTAAAAACCCATTGCTTGCCTCGTCAAACAGCTCTCTTGATTCACCCATGATGATATTAAATGCTTCACCGGAGTTATTATCCCGGCTGACGGCAAGAAGGCGATAGCTGCATTCCAAATACTTCCTCCAGTTATCTTTGGCCTCATTCATTAACTGGCGGTCTGATTCATCCGTAATATAAAGTTCATACCGGGCAAAAGACCGGTCTATCTCAGTTTTAATGCCATCCATCTCCCGCTCCAGCTGAGATTTGTCAACCCCGCTTGAAGTAACCACATGGTTATATTCCTTAATACGGTAATCGGATGTCTTTGTGTTTAACTCTTCCGCAATGATAATGGCCGGCACCCATGACTGGGAAATCACCGTACTGGCTTCATTGATCTTACTGGCTGTAATAACAGATTCCGTTCCAATAAATATTAACCCCAAAACGCTGATTGCTCCCAACAAAATAAGTTTAGTTTTTATTTTAATATTTCTGATAGATGTCACTTTCATATTCCCTTAATCTCTTCCTCCTGGACCGGTAATCCGGTATTTCCTTTTCTACAGTTGACCAGAATGCTTTTGAATGATTCATATAAGATCGGTGGGCCAGTTCATGTACTACCACATAATCAGCCAGATCTTCCGGCAGCAGTACAAGTCTCCAGTTAAAATTTAAGTTTCCCTTTCCGCTGCAGCTGCCCCATCTGGTGGCCTGATCCCGAATAGCGATTCTGCCGTAATCCGTGTTCATAATTTGTGCCCACAAAGCAGTTTTCTCCTCCAGATACTGCCTCGCACGCTGCCTGTACCAGTTCTTAATCACTGTTTTGACTGTATCCTCTCCATCTATGGGACCAGTGAGTGTTAATTCTTCTGAAGATTCCTTTATTAAAATTCCCTTTCTTCTAACATCATGCAGGATACGAATAATACGCGTTTCTCCAAATAACAGCAGTTCATTCCCATCAGCCCATGAAAACTGGTTTAATACTGGCCGGGATCTGATCTTTAAAACTGCCTCATACACCCATCTGCTGTTTTTTAATACCAGCTCATGCCCCAAACGGTAAGATACTGTGAAAGGAAGTCTTACGATCACTTCCCCTGTTTTTGAGACCTGGAGCGCCATGGTTCTCCTCTTGGATTTTACAATCTTATAGTTTAAGAAAGTTCCATCGTCAAAGGGCAGAATACCTGTGTTCCTTCTATCTTCATTATGTTCCTCTTCCATATATACGATTCCAATCTCTTATTTTCTTTTTCCTTATTCGCAAAGAAACCCGTACCTTTAATTATATCGAAAAATGGAAAAGAAACAATAGTAATTATGGATTATTCAGAGCGTTCCGCGATCTCCTGCAGTCTCTTATAATCAGCGATAAAATACCCTTTCTCTTTTTTCATAATTCCCTCATCACAAAATTTCTTCATAACAAACAGTATATGACGGTAGCTGACATTCATATACTCAGAGACATCCGTATGAGAAATCCCATACAATCCCTCTTTGTGATGGGTCAGTATAAAGGAGGCAAGTCTTTTTTCCAAAGAATAATTAAGATATTCACTAAGCCGGAAACTTCTGGCCATCAGTTTACTGGAAATATAGGATGCGAAATAGAAGGAAACCTCAGCGTTCTTTTTACACATATCTCTAATGACTTCCAAATCAAACTCCAGGCAGCAGATGTCATCCACCACTTTATTTTCTTTTGTAAAGTCCTCATTACAGAAAATAGATAGTTCCCCCAGCCAGTCCTCTCTTCCTGCAAAATCAAGAATAGAGCGACGGCCGTTTTCATGATCTATATATATTTTTACTGCACCGGAGCAGATATAATAGCAGCGGGAAATGGACTCCCCCACCTTAAAAATATTGCTGCCTTTCGGGAAGCGTTTCTCCCTCCCCATTTTTATTAAATGATCCGGAATCTCACATGTTATAAACGGTTTCATTATTATTTCCTCTGATATGATAAATCTCATAGTAGGTTATCCAGAAACTATGGTATCATATTCCCGAGGTGAAAACAATGACGAAGAAAAACACAAAATTAATTGCTTATTCCATCCTGAACTTTGTACTATTTGGATTTGGAGTATCGCTGCAGTTAAAAGCAGCCATCGGCCAGAGTATTTTAAATGCAATGGCAGTTACACTTTCCTTTCTCATTCCCTGGAAGGTTGGTACCATATTAAACCTGGTTAATACTATTTTTTTTATCAGCTATTTACTTTTAAGACGTACCAGATTAAACTATAAGGACATCATTCAGATTATCGCTACCATTGCCAACGGAATTATTATTAACTTTTTTCTCTACCAGGTTCTGTCCGGCTTTACGGCAGAAAGCTACCTTTTCAGAGTACTCCTCTATGCAATCGGCTTGATTTTCGCTTCCATTAGTCTTGGCGCTGTCCTGGCAATTGGAATTATCCGGTTCCCCTTAGAAAGCCTCTGCTTAACCATTACGGAACTATATCACAAGAATTTTACCGCTGTGCGCATGAGCTTTGATGTGATATTTCTGGTTGCTGCCATCGCCCTTACCTTATGGGCACATACCCCCTGGCAGATCCGGGAAGGAACCGTAATCAGTGTTCTGCTCCTTTCCCCTCTGTTAGGAATCTGCTTAAACTTCTTTAAGAAGCACTGGAATATGGAGGACTAAAACATGTACCAAACATACTTAATTGATATTGACAACACCATCCTGGATTTTGATGCGGCAGAAGAACGGAGCTTTCAGAATGTAATAGAATCCTACTGCCTTCCCTTTGAACGCAGCATGCTGGATGAATATAAAAAGATAAACATGAATCTCTGGAATCTGCTGGAGCAGGAGATGATCAGCAGGGAAGAAGTATTTCATACAAGATTTTCCCTATACTTTCAGACTCTGAAAAGAGAAGTAGATGGAATTGAAGCAGAATCCCGTTACCGAAGCTTTCTTGGCAACAGCCCGGAGCTAATCCCCCACGCAAAAGAGACGCTGATTCAGCTAAAAAGCATGGGGAAAAAGCTCTATACCGCTTCCAACGGGGTCTATACCACCCAGGTTACCAGACTGAATCAGGCTGGTATCTTCGACCTGTTTGACGGAATGTTTATATCGGAAAAAGTGGGAAGCGAAAAGCCATCTATCCACTTTTTTAAACACTGCTTTGATCATATTCCTGATTTTAATCAGGAAGAAACCATCATGGTTGGGGACAGTTTAAGTTCTGATATCAAGGGCGCAGTGAATGCCGGCATTGATTCCTGTCTCTTTACCCGCACAGATTCACCTGCCAGTTCTGCTGCTACTTATACCATCCATGATCTGTCCCAGCTTTTAAGCCTGTAGATCTCTACAGACAGAATCTTCCTTCCAAAGCCAGGAACTGATCCAGTACCATTTTACTTACCCTGGCTCCGAATATAGTGGCCGGGTGAGCCGGATAATACATGGCATCGGAAAATTCTTTATGAAACATCACAATCACATACGGTCCATATGGAGTAAATACGATGCCTCCGTCATTGCGGCAGGCATCCATGCTCCCGCTTTTTGAAGCCACTGAAATCAGTATTTCATCTGTATTGTCACTGTCCATATAGACCGGCGGAAAGTCTTTTGTAATCATACTGTTGTAATGCTGCTTTCTCAATATTTCAAGCATTGCCCCATCTGCTTTCTCGCTGATCAATTCTCCCTTTACCAGTCTTGTAAATACACTGCCATAATCCTTTGGAGTGCTGGTTCCCAGTTGCCGGTACCGGTCAAAGTGAATGGGATTATAAAGAATCGTATCCTTGCATCCCAGCTTTTCAATACAGCGGTTAATGGTATCCAGTCCCAGATAGTCAATCATCATATTGGTAGCAATGTTATCACTGACGATAATCATAAAAACAGCCGCATCTTTTACTCTCAGGACTGCCCCTGGTTCCAGGGCCGCCAGTACGCCGCTCCCATCCACCACATGTTCCGCCTTATACTCCACCAGATCCTCAAGGCTTTTGTTCCCTTTTTCCACCTCATCAAATAAACAGGCAAGTATAAAGGTCTTGATGGTACTTGCAGTCTCATATCTTTCTTCCTGCCCCATAGTAATCACATTACCATGGAAATCATTGAGATAAATCCCCATTTTCCCGTCATAGCTCATTAATTCTGCCTGGATTCTTTTCTCTAATGTCAATCTGTTATCCATGTCGTCCTCCGTTTTATATTAGAATATACTGCCCGAAGCATACCAGCTTTTGGCCAGATCATCCCGGTAATCCGCTGCATCGGGATTTAAACTGTTTATGACCACTCCGCTGCTGCCAACCTTACCCGTAGAATGAATATACGATCCATCTCCCAGGTACATGGCAATATGACCCGGAAAATACATGAGATCCCCTGGAAGCATTTCATCCTTTGGAATTTCCTTAACAGGAAACCCCGGCTGTATTTTTGCATCCCGGAATATAATAATTCCGTTCATCAGATAGCTCTGGGAAGTTAAACCCGAACAGTCAATACCAAGCGAAGTTCTGCCACCCCACCGGTACTGAGTTCCCAAATACTCCATTGCCGTCTCAATCACTGCCCGGCGAAATTCTCTTTCATCCACAATTTTCTTCTGTGGAAGTTGATCCGTCCACAAAACGCTTTGGGAATATTCTTTCGGCCGCAGATACTGATTCCTTATAAACCCATTCTGACCGTCAAATAACTCAACCATTGCCCAGCCAGGTTCCTCAGACTCAAACTCTCTCACCTTAATCAGTGCTCCTCTGGGAACACTCATGATTCTCACACCCTGGACCTTGGGAATTGACATGATATCCACTAATTCTCCATCTGTTACCATCAGACCGCCCTCTTCCCAGTTAATCAGGGAAGAAAGGCCGGTCAGTTCCACATCCTCTTTTCTTACATACCCCGGATAATGATAGGCTGTAACAACCGGATAAAATCCCTGGTCTTCCTCCCCTGTGATCCGAAGTCCCATACCGTATATTCCTTCATCTGCAATGGAAGAAACCAGTTTCTTTTCCCTGTTCTCCTTTGTTTCTCCAGGCCGGTCCCATATGGTAATTACCGGCTTTTTAATTACTGCAAACTGCTGCTCCATCACTGTCTCCCTTCATTCCAAAGAACCGGACCTGCAAGCCAAAGGCAGCGGATATTTCCGCTGCCTGTCATCCGTTTCGTCAACGCTCATATAATTTCTTATATTCTTCCGCTTCTTTTTTATTCGCCAGTACATAATGTTCTTTTCTAATTTCCTGCCAGAAAGGCTGATCAGCTGTATAATCATGCATGGACGGATCGTAAACCATCAGCTTCTTCTCCTTCTCATGCTTTGGATCCGGCATGGGAATTGCGGAGAGAAGCGCCCTTGTGTAAGGGTGAATGGCGTGGGTAATCAATTCCTCCGTCTCAGCCATCTCCACGATCTCTCCTTTACGTATGACTGCAATCCGGTCAGTAATAAACCGCATAACCGATAAATCATGGGCAATGAACAGATAAGTAATCTGACGTTCTTTCTGAATTCTGGTAAGAAGATTCAGAACCTGAGCCCGTACCGACACATCGAGAGCAGAAATCGGTTCATCCGCTATGATAAACTCCGGTTTCATAATCAGAGATCTTGCAATCCCGATCCGCTGCCTCTGTCCTCCCGAAAACTCATGAGGGAAACGGCTGGCGAACTCCGGAAGAAGTCCCACATCAAGAAGTGCCTGATTCACCCGCTCTTTCCTTTCCTTTTCAGGAATCCCTTTTTCAATATTCAATAGCCCTTCGCTTACAATATAATCCACCTTTGCTCTTTCATTTAAAGAAGCCTGTGGATCCTGAAAAATCATCTGGATTTCCTGAATTACCTTCCGGTCCAGTTCTCCCGAAATATCTCCGTTTATTTTCTGACCCTTGTAGAGTATTTCTCCTCCTGAAGTCTTTATAATTCTCATAACAGCCCGGCCAATGGTTGTTTTTCCAGAACCGGATTCTCCCACCAGTCCAAAAGTCTCTCCTTTATAAATCTTAAAGTTAACCCCTTTTACTGCCTGATATTTTTTCTTTCGTTCGCCGAAGGCCACTTCCAAATCCTTAACTTCCAGTAATACTTCCCGCTCCATCAGAACAGACCTCCCTCTCTGATTATTTTTAGTACAGGCGGCGGATCCGCCTTTGGTGCCCGTTCATCCAGCAGCCAGGTTTTGGCCTTGTGGGTAGGGGAAATGCTGAAATAAGGAGGACTCTTCACAAAATCAATCTTAAGAGCCTGGGGATTTCTCGGAGCAAACGCATCTCCCTTTATTTCAGCATAAAGATTGGGGGGTGTTCCCGCAATGGAAAATAAATTCTCTCCTTTTATCCCAACCTGAGGCAAAGAGGAAAGAAGGGCCCAGGTATAAGGGTGTCTTGCATCATAAAAGATATCCTCACTGGTTCCAATCTCCACAATGTCCCCAGCATACATCACAGCTACTCTGTCCGCCGTATTGGCCACTACTCCCAGATCATGTGTGATAAGAATCACAGAAAGCTTATATTTCAGCCGCAGTTCCTTAATCAGTTCCAGAATCTGAGCCTGTATGGTGACATCAAGAGCTGTGGTGGGCTCATCGCAAATAAGAATCTGGGGATTGCAGGCAATCGCTATGGCAATGACCACACGCTGACGCATCCCCCCTGAGAATTCATGAGGATACTGAGAAAAACGTTTCTCTGGATCCTGAATTCCCACATCAGTCAGATACTGAAGCGTCCGTTTTCTGGCATCAGCCCTGCTTCCCTTCTGATGCAGGAGAACCGCCTCCATAATTTGTACACCAATGGTCTTTAATGGATTTAAGCTGGTCATTGGATCCTGCATGATCATGGCAATTTCATGTCCCCGCAGCTTTAACCAGTCTTTTTCTTTCTTAATTCCCGTTAACTCTACCGGAACCTTATCATCTGATCCATAATAAACGGCTTTTCCGCCGCTGACACTGCCGTTCTTATCTAAGAGTCCCATAAATGATTTTGTAAATACCGATTTTCCGCTTCCCGATTCCCCTACAATCGCAAGAATTTCCCCTTTATAAAGTTCCAGGGAGATTCCCCGTATGGCATGAAGCCGTTTCCCTCTCAGTTCAAAGGTAATGTCTAAATCATTTACCTCTAATATCGTCTCTCGTTCCATTGGCTGCCTCCTTATAAGTGATTCTTCGGATCGGCGGCATCAGAAAACGCGTTGCCGATAATGTAGAAAGAAATAGTTACAAATGAAAGAATAATGGTAGGATAAACCAGCTGATAGCGCAGTGCCGGGCTGGTAATCAGTGCTCTTCCTTCATTGATTAGGTTCCCAAGGCTTGGAATATTAACCGGAAGCCCCAGACCAATATAGGTAATAAACACTTCATTGCCAATAGCCGCCGGAATGGTAAGTGCCATTCGAAGCATAATGACAGAAACCAGATAAGGCAGGAGGTTTTTCACAATAATTCTGACTGTGGGTGTTCCAAGACACCGGCTGGCCACATTATAATCTCTGTCTCTGATAATGAGTATCTGGTTGCGGATAAATCTTGCCATCTGAATCCAACCCGTAAGGCACATGGCAAATATCAGTGTTTTAACGCTGGGCTTTAATATGTAAGAGATCAAAATCAATATGATCGTATTTGGAATATTATCAATAATATTATAAATTTCAGTCAGTATAAAGTCCGCCTTTCTGACATAGCCCCAGATCACCCCTACCGTAATTCCGATTACAGCCTCCGCCAGCGCCACTGATAAGCCAATAAACAGCGAAGTCCTGGTTCCTGACCAGATCCGTGCCCATAAGTCCTGACCGATGGAATTGGTTCCGAGAATAAATTGTTTTCCAGGCGGAATATTACGAAATTGCATTCCACTGGTATCATTGATAATCAGGTTTGGATCATACTGACCTGGAAGATAAGGCTGTACAAATGTAAATGCCAATAACAGCATTAACAGCACCAGTAAAGCAAAGGCTATCCGGTTCTTAAAGAAAGCATGGAGTGTACTGTTCCAGTAAGAGTAATTGCTGAATCCCGTTTTCTCAGTCTCCGCTTCATTATATCCCCCAAACGTAAACAGCTCTGCTTCTTCCATATTTTCAATTAACTCTGCTTCCTTTGTATGGCGATAAGAAAATTGCTTCATCATCTGTCACCTGCTTTCTTTCCAAGGCTGATTCTGGGATCCAGCATTACCATCATAAGATCCCCAAGAAGCAGTCCCAGTACGCCCACACAGGCATACAAAAGAACAATCCCCTGTACCATGGCATTGTCATGCTTTTTAATTACGGTAACCAAAAGACCGCCCATACCAGGAATGCTGTAAAGAGACTCTATGTAAATAGAACCGATCACCGTATTTAAAAATGCAGTAGGAATATACTGGGCAAGGGGAACAAAGGCATTCCGGAAAATGTGTTTAAACATAACATTACCTTCTGACAGCCCTTTTGCCTTTGCCAATCTCACATAATCCTTATTGCTTTCATCAATCATATACCGTCTCAGCCACATCCCATAAAATGCAATATTTCCAAGAGACATGGAGATAACCGGCAAAATCCAGTAATTTGGATCATCAATCTGAAAGAGCAGTCCTACATGAAAGAGCTGTGTCCCATAAAGCTGAATATAAAGGAAATAGACTGCGGCCGGTACAGCCTGAATACATACAATAAAAAATGTACCTATTTTATCAAACCAACGATACTGATACCTTGCCATAAAAGCCCCCATAGGAAGCCCGACCAAAAGTGAGACAACCATGGACCAGATTCCCAGCTTAATGGATACCGGAACTTTATCCACCAGAATATCGGATACAGGAACATTGGAACGATAAATCCTGGAAGTACCCAGATCACCATGAAGCAGTTTCTGAAAAAAATGAACAATCTGAAGTGGAAGAGGATCCGACAATCCCATCTCCTTTAAACCCACTTCGATTTGCTGAGGGGTCATTTTATCAAAGTTCTGAAAATAACCTTCAATCGGCATAAGGCGAAGAAGACAGAATACAACGGTCAGAATGATGATTAATGTAAGAAATGAACGTGCGATTCTTTTACTCAAGTATAGTAGCATCAGTTTTCAGACTCCTTTGTTTTGTTTGTAAAAATACTCTCTGAAGGCGAAGTCAGATGATATCCACCTCCCCTTCAGACGGTATTTTTCCGCCGGACCAAAAGCATAACCTGTGATCCGGCGTTTTTTCTTACCGTCTATTTTTCATTTGCTTCCCGGTTCGCCTTAAACTCATCCATGGAAATGAAATGATCCTTTAAATGCTGTCCTTTATACCGAAGATTGGATACTCCGAACGGTGCATACTGCCCTTCAAACACATCCAGCTTACTTGCCACATACTTGCTGACAGAAATACTGTAAGGAATCACAAATGCGTGACCCACCAGACTTGCCTCTGCCTTTGCAAATGCCTCATACCTTGCATTGATATCTGTTTTCATATCCTTAGCCTGATCCACAAGAGTAAAGTATTCTAAAGCTGCTTCAGCAGAAGGAGTTCCGTCTTCAATTGCTTTTGCTATATTTCCATACTTATAGCCAGGTTCATATCCGCTTTCTCCCTTTTTCTGGTAGAACGGATCTGTCCAGGTTTCCGGATCAGCATAATCTGCGCCCCAGTTACATCTCATAAATGCAAATTTACCGCTTCTACGTACTTCTGTTAAAAATCCATCTGCAGGACCCGCTTCCACAATGATATCAATAAAATCAGTGCCCAGGAGACTTTCCATCTGCTGTTCCACTACCTGACATTCTTTATCCCAGTTTACCTCAGATGGATTATAAGGCATCAATACCTTAACAGGGAATGTTACTCCTGATGCTTCCAGTTCCTTCTTTGCCAGATCCCGGTATTCCTTTGCTTTTGTCTCATCAAAGGTCTGGGTCAAATTTGCCATATCCCCTACCTTGGTATAATCCTGACCTTGTGCATTAAAGGTAAAGTTTGGCGGCGTAATGGAGTTAATTACAAAATCATCAGGAGTGGCAGACTCCAACACTGCAACTTCCTTGGACTTATTAAGTGCTGATGATAAAGCCTTACGGAAGTTTTCATTATTCACTGCCTTTTTCCAGTTATCCGGCTCATACTGAGCATCAAACTGGGGATTAAAGTTAAAGCAGTAGAAATAGGAGTAGCTTGTTTTCGGTCTCTCTCTGCTGATTAAATTCTTTGTATCCTCACTGTTTTTCCAGTCATCCAGGATATCGGAAGAGATTTCTGCATAATCCACCTCGCCCCGCTTTACCATCTCAGGTCCGATTGTATTGTATTCCGCATTGTAAACTTCCTGAATTTCATCAATATAAACCTGAGCCGCATCGTAATTTAACGGGTTTTTCTTCATAACATGCTTTTCCTGAGGAGAAAATTCTTCCAGATAGTAAGCACCATTATAATACATCTTGTCTGCGCCTGTTCCAAAGTCCTTACCAAGCTCCTCAAGCTGAGGTCCATAGGCTGGCATATAAACTATATAAGCCAGAGATGACAGGAAATAAGGAACTTCCTTCTCAAGAGTATAAGTAAGTGTATGTTCATCTACAGCCTTAACACCAACCGTTGAAAATTCAACCGGCTGCCATACTTTCCCGTCTTTATCCGCACCGCCATTGTAAACCAGCCCGTTATAATAATTTTCGGCGTTGGCAATGATGCCAAATAAATTCTGTACATTGGAGCTTTCATATTCCGGAGTCAGCTCATACTTCATAGCATCCACGAAATCCTGGGCAGTCACAGCGCCAACTTCTTTGCCTGTGTTATCAACCCATTTTGCATCTCTAAGTTTAAAAGTCCAAGTAAGAGTCGCCTCATCATAACTCCATTCTGTAGCCAGGCCCGGTTTAATCTGTCCCTTATTGTCATACTCCACCAGAGTATCAATTAAATTTGCGCCAATTTTATAATCAGTTTCCGTAGATGAGGTGAGGTAATTAAGAGTTGTCGCTTCTGCTCCATAAAGCTTTTTATATACGGAAGGCTCTCCGCTTCCTTCGGTTTTTGCTTCGCCCTGGGCACTTCCTGCGCTGCTTTCAGAAGTTTTTTTACCTCCACACCCGCTGAGTATAGTTGCCGTTGCAAGAACTGCACAGAGAATACCGGCTGCTAATCTTTTTCTCTTCATAATTTTCCTCCATTTTTTCTTATTTCTAAACCCGTCAGGGATTAGTGTCCTCATTCGTCTGTCTCTATCTCTTCCCAAAAACAGGTACTTTAAAGATTCCCAGTCCCGGCTCCCCATTCATTATAATTCTGGAGCCCATAAAGGTTGGTCCTCCGCTATATGGATCCTCACTGCATAAGGAGGGCCCGTCTAAATCCGCTCTGGTAATAACTCCCTTTGCAGCTGCCAGGTGGGCTGCTGCGCTGACGGAAATCTTGCTCTCAAGCATACATCCAATCATACACTCCACTTCGTAGCTTTCTGCTATGGCACAGACTTTTAAAGCCTCATATATCCCCCCGGTCTTCATCAGCTTGATATTAATTAAATCTGCAGCACGTTCTTTTATGATATGTATGGCATCCATGGCTGAAAATACGCTTTCATCTGCCAGTATCGGAGTCTGTACCTGACTGGTAACAAGCTTCATCCCTTCAAAATCATGGGCGCTCACCGGCTGTTCCACCAGATCCATATCGATTCCCATGTCCTCCAATTTTCTTATGATTCTGACTGCATCTTTTGCCGACCACCCCTGGTTTGCATCAATCCGAAGCTTTATTTCCGGCCCCGCAGCCTGGCGTATGGCCTTAATACGCTCCACATCCTTTTGCCCTTCTTTGCCGACTTTGATCTTCAGTATTCTAAATCCCTGCTGAATTGCAAGCAGACTGTCTTTGACCATCTCCTCTGTCTCATTGACGCTAATGGTCAAATCGGTCTCTATCTCGCTCTTTCGACCCCCTAAAACCTGATAGAGAGGCTTCCCGCAGAATTTTGCAAACAGATCATAAACAGCCATATCCACAGCCGCCTTCGCCGAAGTGTTTTTAATCATTGATTTATGAAGTACTTTCATAATGCCATCCAAATTTTCAATCTCCATACCAATTAATGGAGGCGCAATAAACTCTTCAATGGCGCAGCGGATAGAGCCTTTCGTCTCCCCCGTAATCACAGCTGTAGGGGGAGCTTCACCGTATCCTGTCTGCCCGTCATCAGCCGTAATTCTGACTACAATATCGTTAACAGAATCGACGGTCCTTAGGGCTGTCTTAAATGGAGTTACAAGAGGAATATTCACTTCTGCCGTTTCAATATTTGCTATTCTCATTCTTATTTCCTTCCTATAATCCTGTCTGCGATTTCGTTCCGATTCTGGTCTCTAATCCATTTGCCTCTTTATATAATTCTAACGATAGTTCTCCCATTATCCGCTCAAATCCAGGAGTATCCGTCTCATTTCCACAAAAACAGACCAAAAATGGTGTTTTCCCATAAACGATCCCAACATCATGAGTAATTCCACGATCCTCGCCTGTTTTATGGGCTATTTCCGGCTCCTCTGTAAGCGCCTGTAGATAAAATGGAATCTTACTGCAAAGCTGTTGATTCTTTAAAATTGAAATCATCTGCCTGCTTGCTCCTTCACTGACCAACTCTCCCCGGTACATCATCGTAAGCAGCCTGCCTGTCTCGGATGCAGTTATGTAATTTTGAATCCCCTTACTGGACTTTTCTGTATCATACATTTTTCTGTTAAGGCTGGTTTTTTCAAATCCAAGAGATTTAATATATCGATTGATCTCGTCCATCCCCATTAAATCAATAAGCACATTGGTGGCCGTATTATCACTGAATATAATCATCAGTGTGACCAGATCCAATGCAGTGACACAGATCCCCTCATGAAGATAGGTGAGAGCTCCACAGGATGGAACGCAATCCTTTCTGCATATGGACAGAGAGAAACCCTGCCTCAGTTTTCCTGTTTCAAACTGATTAAATGCTGCAGCCATGACATACAGTTTTATCACGCTGGCTGCCATAAGTGGCTGTTCTTCCCTGTAACCCACCCGTTCTCCTGTTTCCAGGTTTTCATAAAGAAAGCTGATTTTTCCAGGAATCTGATCTAATATTTTGATTGTCACATCCCATGTCATCTTGCAAAACTCCTGTCATTTAGAATCATTTATATAAAAAAAGAGGCACTGCACCCATTGTTGCCAGCTACCTCGTTGCACCTGATTCAGATTTTTTTATTAAATTTTCTTATATCATTTACTATTTAGTATAATAAATTCTGGAAAAAAATCAAGCAATAATTAATTTTTATGAAAAAGTATATTAAAAAAGCATCTACACTTCCGTGTAAATGCTTTTTCTCTACGTGCGTGAGAAGATTTGAACTCCCGACACCTTGGTCCGTAGCCAAGTGCTCTATCCAGCTGAGCTACACACACATATTCAATTGGCTGCCTTTTCAGGCAATGCCGGCGACCGGAATCGAACCGGTACGGGCGATTAAGCCCGCAGGATTTTAAGTCCTGTGCGTCTGCCAGTTCCGCCACGCCGGCATTCTCATGATTTCTCATGGAAATGGGACCTATAGGGCTCGAACCTATGACCCTCTGCTTGTAAGGCAGATGCTCTCCCAGCTGAGCTAAGATCCCATAAACGATACAGTAAGCATTATACAACTTACCTGCTGGTTTGTAAAGCCTGTATTTTTAAAATACAGAACGACCCGGATGGGACTCGAACCCACGACCTCCGCCGTGACAGGGCGGCGCTCTAACCAACTGAGCCACCAGGCCAGATTATCAAATATTTAGTTCAGTGCTAGTGGACCTTCGGGGACTCGAACCCGGGACCGACCGGTTATGAGCCGGTTGCTCTAACCAACTGAGCTAAAGGTCCTAAACATAATAATCTGATAGATATATTTAGTAAAGTGAAAGCCGATGATCGGACTCGAACCGATAACCTGCTGATTACAAATCAGCTGCTCTGCCAATTGAGCCACATCGGCATTCAATGACCCCAACGAGATTCGAACTCGTGTTACCGCCGTGAAAGGGCGATGTCTTAACCGCTTGACCATGGGGCCAAAGCTCCCCGAGTAGGACTTGAACCTACGACCCAACGGTTAACAGCCGTTTGCTCTAC
>CAURBV010000012.1:0-161583 GCA_963523055.1 uncultured Paenibacillaceae bacterium
ACTAATAGGTCGAGGGCTTAACCAGGTTGGTTTAGGTAAGAGTAAGAACGGATGAAGATATATAACAATGTGTGGTTTTGAGGGTATATGTATTAACCTTCAAATAGGTTTGGCCTGGTGGCTCAGTTGGTTAGAGCGCCGCCCTGTCACGGCGGAGGTCGTGGGTTCGAGTCCCATCCGGGTCGTTTTACAACTGCAATTTGCTTATGGGATCTTAGCTCAGCTGGGAGAGCATCTGCCTTACAAGCAGAGGGTCATAGGTTCGAGCCCTATAGGTCCCATTCTGTATGCATATGCCATACACGAGAAGATTTGTGCCGATGTGGCTCAATTGGCAGAGCAGCTGATTTGTAATCAGCAGGTTATCGGTTCGAGTCCGATCATCGGCTTGCATCAAAATTAAATATGGATGGGTTCCCGAGTGGCCAAAGGGGGCAGACTGTAAATCTGTTATCGACGATTTCGATGGTTCGAATCCATCTCCATCCATTTAGTGATTAAAATTCTAATCACTGCATATAATATAATTGAATAGCGCGGGGTGGAGCAGTCTGGAAGCTCGTCGGGCTCATAACCCGAAGGTCGCAGGTTCAAATCCTGCCCCCGCAATTTTTGTTGGTATTTTTTATGAATTATGTGTTTTTTACACATGAGCCCAGATAGCTCAGTTGGTAGAGCAGAGGACTGAAAATCCTCGTGTCGCTGGTTCGATTCCGGCTTTGGGCATATGGGATACTAGCTCAGGTGGTAGAGCACTTGACTTTTAATCAAGTTGTCCGGGGTTCGAATCCCCGGTGTCTCAGGACAAGCCTTGGAACAGAAATGTTTCATGGCTTTTTTATTGCAAAAAAATATTCGATGAAAGTATTACTATTCATCGAATTCTACGATTACATAATATCCCCTGTCGTTGTGTTTGATTTCTTTCACAATTCCATGATCTGATTTAATACGGTCACGGCCCATATAGCATCCGGACATGGCGACAGCAGGGTCGATAATATAGCTATAGCTGCTGGTTCCTTCTCTTTCAATGATCTGAACCTGGTCACCGGCTGTTACAAGTCCGGGGCGTTCCATTTTAAATTCTATCAGTCTCATAATCGGTGTTCTCCTTCTTATTTCCAGGTTATTATAACCCTGTGAGAAAAAATTGTAAAGATAAGATAAGAATGATATACTAAAAGGGCAATTTCAAGTGCTATTAAGAGAGGCGGTTGGCAAAGTGAGTGATAACAGGAATCTATTAGAACGATTAATGGAGTATGGAAGATCAGATTTTTATCCCTTTCATATGCCTGGGCATAAAAGACAATGGGAACAATCATTTTGTAAAAAATTTACCAACCCATTTTCTGTTGATATTACGGAAATTGATGGATTTGATAATCTGCATCATCCCCAGGGAATACTAAAGGAGTCTATGGAATGGGCGGCGAGCGTATATAAAAGTGACAGGACTTATTACCTGGTAAATGGTAGCAGTTGTGGGATATTAAGCGCCATCAGCGGTACGGTATCAAGAGGCGGAACTATTTTGATGAGCAGAAATTGTCATAAGTCAGCATTCCATGGAGTTTTCCTCAATGATTTAAGAGCAGAATATATTTATCCACAATTGATTGGGGAATTTGGCCTTCAAGGTGGAATACTTCCTGAAGATATGGAGTGGATGTTGAAAAACCATCCGGATGTGGAAGCTGTTCTTGTGGTATCTCCCACTTATGACGGTATTGTTTCGGATGTGGGGAAGCTTGCGGATATAGTTCATAAATTTGGTTTACCTTTGATTGTTGATGAGGCACATGGTGCTCATTTTTCGTTTGGAAAGGAACAGGGATTTCCTGTTTCGGCCATTGAACTTGGGGCGGATGTGGTGATTCAGAGTCTTCATAAGACCCTTCCCTCTCTTACACAGACGGCTGTTATGCATGTAAAGGGCGGGTATGTGGATCTGGACAGGCTGGACCGGTATGTGCATATGTATCAGACCAGCAGTCCGTCTTATGTTCTGCTTGCTTCCATAGACAACTGTATCGGATATATGGGTGAGAATGGGTCAAAATGCATGAAAGAGTTTTATGAGAGGATAATGAAGTTAAGGGATGATCTGAAAGATCTTAACTGTCTGAAGATTCTTAATGAACAGGTGAAAGGACAGTCAGGTGTGTATGAGGTTGATTTATCAAAGCTTATTATATCTACAAGGGAGTCTAGATACTCAGGAGCTGAACTGGATCAATTATTAAGAGAAGATTATCATTTGGAAATGGAAATGTGCGGAACAGACTACGTAACGGCTATTTTAACCATGGCTGACACAAGAGAAGGCTTTAGAAGGCTTTCCCAGGCATTGCTGGAGATTGATTCAATGGCAGGCAAGGGCTCTGAGATATGCTCTGGCGGAAGATATTTGGCAGAGAGATATGACAATTTTAAGGTCAGACCGGAATGCAGGACTACCATTGGAAAGTCCATGGACTCACGTAGAAGAAGAGTTCTTTTAAATGATGCAGCGGATCTTGTCTCAGCGGAATTTGTTTACATTTATCCCCCGGGTATCCCCATTATTGCGCCTGGCGAAGTGCTGAAAAAGGAACTGATTGAACTGATTACAGCATATAAAGATATGAAACTTCCGGTACAGGGACTGGAAGATGAAAAGATAGAACATATTTATGTTATGGATGAATTAGCTGAATAAATAAATTTGGAGTAGGAAACAATGAGCAGGATATTTTATATTATGGGTAAAAGTGCATCCGGGAAGGATACTATTTATAAAAAACTTCTGGAGAGAATTCCTGGTTTAAAAACCATTACCCCTTATACCACGAGACCGATTCGGGATGGGGAAGTTAACGGAGTGGAATATTTTTTCACAACCAGAGAAGAGCTGGAACAATTCCGCAGAGATGAAAAATTAATTGAAGAACGTACTTACGATACAATATATGGGCCATGGACTTATTTTACAGTAGACGATGGCCAGTTCAACCGGTCAGGACGGGAATCATATCTTATGATCGGGACATTGGAATCTTACGAGAAAACCAGACATCATTTTGGAAGTGGGTATTTGTTTCCAATTTATGTGGAGGTGGATGACAGAGAGCGTTTACTTCGTTCTATTGAGAGAGAAAGATCTCAGGAAGTGCCTAAATATAAGGAAGTATGCAGAAGATTTCTGGCAGATGATGAAGATTTTAAAGAGGAGAATCTGCTTCGATGCGGTATAGATACGCGTTTTCAAAATGATGATCTTGATTACTGCCTGAATGAAATTACAGAGCAGATTAAAAAGAGTTTGTAAATTAAAACGGGTGATTGTAAGGAATAAAATGCTCTCTGAAACAGGTATATTACCAGTTGTCCAGAGAGCATTTTTATGTTTATTTTGCTGCCAGCCTTCTGGCTTTTGCTTCCATACGGGATCTTGTTACATCAATGAATACGGCTGCGATGATAACCATACCAATTACAATGTATTGAACAGAACTTGAGGTATTAAGGAGTGTCAGTCCGTTACGAATGGTAGAGATCATCAGTGCACCGATTAACGTTCCCCAGATGGTTCCTTTGCCTCCCATGAATGAAGCCCCTCCTATAATACAGGCTGCAATGGCATCTGTATCATATGGAGATATGGCTGCAGATGGATTTGCCACTGCAGAACGTCCTACAATCACCAGCCCGGCTATTGCACACATGAAACCGGATAAGCTGTAGACAAAGATCAGGACGTTATCGGAATTGATGCCTGATAGACGGGCAGCTTCCGGATTACCGCCTACACAGTAAATCATTCTGCCCAGTGCGGTTTTGTTTAAGAAGAAATGATACACACCATATATTAATAAAAGAACTACGAAGCACAGAGGAATTCCGGAAAAACCGTCCAGTGATTTAAACAGGTTGGAGGATCCTAAAAATGTAACGCCTGCGGGGAAGTCGGAAATAGTTTTGGTTGATACCACTAAAAGGGCAATACCGCAAAGTACGTTCTTCATACCCAGAGTTGATACAAAGGGATGAGGGAGATGCATTTTCGTCAACAGAAGTCCATTTAAAAATCCAACACAAAGTCCTGTGATAATGCAGGCGAGTATGAGGATAAATGGATTTGTGATTCCCAGTGAATTCTTGAGCATACCCATTACACAGGCGCACAATATGGCATTTGCGCCTACAGAAAGGTCAATGCCTGCGGTAATCAAGACAACCAGCATTGCTGCGGATATTAGGCCGTTAACGGCCGTCTGGCGCAGGATATTCATCATGTTATTCATTGTAAGAAATTTGTCTGTTGCTACTGACAGAATCATAAACAACAGGATCAGAGCCAACAGCGGAGCTGCCTTACTGACTATGTCTTTCATTTTTTTTGTTTTCATTGTATAGCACCTCCCCAGGCAGCTTTCATAATTGTCTCCTGATTCAGTAAGTCACTGTCTCGTGAAAGCTCACCCATGATTTTTCCTTCTCTCATTATAATGACTCTGTCACTCATTCCGATAATTTCAGGCAGCTCAGAGGAAATCATGATTACACATTTCCCTGCTTTAATCAGGTTGTTCATGATGTTATAAACTTCAACTTTTGCACCTACATCAATGCCTCTGGTGGGTTCATCAAAGATATAGATTTCTGCATTGGTATTAATCCATTTGCCGATCACTACTTTCTGCTGATTTCCGCCGGAGAGCTGGCCCACTGCTTCCTTTGAATCTGATATTTTGATTTTTAAACCGTCTACATTATCTCCGGTTAGCTGGTCAATGTGTTTCTCATCCAGAAAGAGTCCTTTTTTGCATTTTTTCATGGAACTGAGAATGAGATTGGTACGTACAGACTGGGTCAGAACAAGGCCCTGGCCTTTCCGGTCCTCTGTTAAAAATGCGATGCCCTGTCGGATTGCATCTTTTGGAGTTTTAATTGTGGCAGGTTTTTTATTGATATAGATTTTTCCTGAATCGTGGCCGTCAGCACCAAATATGGCGCGGAACGTTTCTGTACGGCCAGCGCCTACCAGGCCGGCAAAACCAAGAATCTCCCCGTAATTGGCATGAAAGCTTACATCTTTTAAAAGTCCGGTTGAATTTAAATGCTCGACTCTTAAGGCCTCTTTTCCTCTGGTTGTCTCTATCTTTGGATACTGGTTGTCCAGAGTTCTTCCTACCATGGCGGAGATCAGAGAGTCATTGTCCATCTCGGAAATATCTTTTGTCAGAATATGTTCCCCATCTCTCATTACGGTTACCCGATCGCATAATTCGAAGAGTTCTTCCAGTTTATGGGATACAAACAGGATGGAAATTCCTTTTTCCTTTAAAGAACGGACGGTCTTCATTAATTGGGCGACCTCTTTCTCTCCAAGACTGGAAGTCGGCTCATCCATAATAATTAGCTTTGCATCAATTAAAACAGCTTTTGCTATCTCAACCATCTGCTGTATTCCCATGCCATAGGAACCACATTCTTTCTTTACATCAATATCCTGTCCCAGTGACAGCATTACCTCATGGGCCATCTCATGCATTTTCTCATATTCCAGGAGCGGGCTGTTCTTCTTTTTCAGTGCTTTATTAATAAATATATTATCTGTGACTGACAGAAGGCGTACAATATTAAGTTCCTGGTAAACACAGGCGATTCCATGAGCGGCAGCCTCTCTGGGGTTTTTAAAGGAAACCTCTTTCCCCTCCATGATAAGAGTACCTTCTTCCGGGGTATACACCCCGGTCAGTACTTTTATCAGCGTGGATTTACCGGCACCATTTTCACCGATCAGTCCGTGAATTTCGCCTGGTTTTATTTCCAGTGACATATTGCGCAGAGCCACTACTCCTGGGAAGCGTTTCGTCACATCTTTCAGTTCCATTAAGCTCATAGCAGTTCAACCCTTTCTGTTTCTTACAAGCAGGTTATTTTAAATAGCCTTTCAGTTTTTCTAAGTAGTCTTTTGCATTTTCGGAAGAAATAACTTCACAGCCTGTATCCACAAAGGATTTCACAGTTTCACCCTTTACAGATTTCACAGCAGATTCTACTGCTTTATATCCCATGGTATAAGCTGACTGGGCGCAGGTTGCAGAGATGGTTCCGTCAATAATATTCTGAACACCACTCTGATTTCCATCAAATCCTACGATGACTACATCTTTTAATCCGCTTTGTTTGCAGGCGGTTGCAGCTCCTGCAGCAGTATCATCGTTGTGACATAAAACGATCTGAATGTTACCGCTCTGAGCAGTAATCATGTTTTCCATAACATTGGCGGCTGTGTCAGGATTTGACTGGGCATACTGTACGGAAACGATGTCTATACCATTTTCTTTCATAGCTCTTTCGTAACCGGCCTGTCTGGCATCGCTGGTTGCGTTTCCTTCAACGCCTCCTATGATAACTGCTTTTGCTCCCTTGCCGGCTTTTTCTGCGGCATATAATCCGCCCTGATAGGCTGCTTTGTCATTACCTGTGCCGACAAAGGCTATTTTTCCGGGTATTTCAGCATCGGTATCTACGGTTATGATTGGTATTTTTACATCACCGATTACGCTGGCAACTGATTCTGACTGGAGAGGGGAAATAACGAATGCATCAATTCCTCCTGCCAGCATGGTTTCAATCATATTGTTCTGCTCGTCATAAGCTGTTTCTGAAGCAGGTCCCTGAAGGTCAACTTTAACACCTAAATCCTTTGCAGCAGCATTGACTCCAGCGGCTACGTAGCTCCAGTATTCGCTGGAAAGCGTTTTTAAGATTACCCCGACTTTGATATCTCCCGTAGTGGAAGCGGCGGTGGATGCGGGAGCAGCAGCAGCAGCAGCTTCACTGCTGGCTGGCGTTGCATCCGCTTTTTTTCCTGCGCAGCCGGTAGCTGATACCAGTAAGGCAGAAATTAACATCATGGATAAGATTCTTTTTTTCATGTTTAATCTCCTTTCAAAACACGTATTATACAATTTGCATAAAATGATTCAATGTAATTACTATTTTATAGACAAAAACACAATAAGACAATGGTATAATTTGCGTTGTAAGGGGGTGGATGTTTCGATATCTTATTTTATATCAGATGAAAAAAAGCCCGGCAGAGATAGGCTTTTTTCAAAGAGAGGCGGTAGGAAATGGAAGCAGTTAATCTGTAAACAAACAGCCATTTTCGACGGTCAGATGTTTTCCTTTCATGGTATATGCTTCTGTCATATGATTTGTAATGAGAATTACAGCAATTCCGGATTTTAATGCTTCACTAAGCAGATTGATGGTCAGAGAGCGCAGCTGAAAATCTATGGATGAAAATGGTTTAATACAGACCAGTACTTTAGGACGTAAGAAAATCCATCTGTAATAGATCAGCTTCAGCTTGCATTCGTCACTGACATTCTCCGCTTTTTCTCTCAGTTCCTTTTCTGTAAAAATCCCTTCAGTCATATTTTTAACTAGCTTATGATAGGACTTTTTTAATTGTATGCCAGCTTTTTTTTGCATGAACATAAAAATAAAGTTATCCATAATTGTCATATCGGTAAATATCATCTCATCTAAGGATCTTGCCTCGATGAATACAATTTCGTTTAAAACAGAGCGGAAAATAGTATCCGATCGGTTGGATATAATTGCTTTTCCGGTTAAGGAACGGCAGCCTTCCAGCATGGAAATGGCGTGACTGCATTCTGCAGAATTTGTGTCCAGTATATTTAACAGTTCTCCTCCCTTTATATAGCGGGTTAAGGAGATTACGGGATTCAGGTTTAAATCCTGAAGATCCTGGGTATCTGTAATGGTTTGAGAATTTACTGACTGAATAAAGTGATGGGGGGTGAACCGGCTTAAGGATCTTCCGTTTTTTATTATGGTTATTTCATCAGCGTGTTTCCATAAATCGAAATCGCTGCCTGAAACGTAGAGAAAGGTCATTCCTTTTTCTCTTAATTTGGCGGATAATTCGAAAAAACCGTTCATCTCATCCTCTGATAAATACATCTCCAGATCTGTAATAACTGCCAGCTTTCGCCCGGATACATAAGCACGAAGGAGCTCAATCTGCTTTTGTTTTCCGTAATCCAGAGTATGGGCTTTGGAAGACATGGGGAGTGATAAATCCAGTTCTTTTAAAAGGTCCGGTGCCATCCGGCAAAGAGAAGCGGACCGGTTCCACCAGAACACCTTACTGTTAGCCACAAATATATTTTCTTCCACACTTAACTGGGAAAAGATGCCACGGTTTTTTCCTATAAAAGCGGTTTGTTTTTGAATCTGATCCTGGGAACGGTAAGAATTTATCTTTTCTCCATTCCAGTAGATCCAGCCTGAATCTGGTTTTAATGAGCCATTTAAAAGTCTTAAAAAATTCTGCTTTTCTATTAGATTAGGGATAATGGCACAGCAAATCTGTCCCTGAAAGGCTCGCAGGCATACTCCTTTTAGTAAAGTCTGATTTCCCTCAGAACAGTAGATATTTTCGTAGCGCAATACTTCCTGTTTCATTTTTCAAGCCCCTCTGCTTCATCAAGTATGTAGGGAAGGGTAAGAGACACCTCAGTTCCAGCTCCGGGGGAACTAAACAAATGAATGCCGTATTCCTCTCCCATAAGAAGACGTATTCTGGAATTCACGTTATTCAGTGCGATCCCGCCTTTTTTGTCTTCTCTCACGGAACCAGTGCCGCCTGCCATGTGAAGAAGTGTATCATTTAGATGCTCGACTGTGGCTTCGTCTATGCCAATGCCGTCATCTGAGACGGAAATATAAAGGTTGGTATCGCTGTGATCAATGTCTATGATCACCTTTCCACCCTCAACTTTTGGTTCTAGCCCATGCTTTATGGCATTTTCAACGATTGGCTGGAGAGTAAGCTTTGGAATTCTGGCTTTTAAAAGGTCTTCCTCCTCTGGCAGCAGGATATCCAGATATAACTTTTCTTCAAAACGGTATTTTTGAATTATAAAATAGTTTTTCACATTGGAAAGCTCCTCTTCCAGCGTTGTCAGACTTTCCATATTAGAAGTAGTATAACGGAAAAATACCGCCAGTGCTTCTGCAATTTTCCCAATCTCAGGGACGCCCGCCATAATGGCATCTGAGCGGATGGATTCCAGTACGTTATAAAGAAAATGAGGGTTGATCTGGTTTTGTAAGGCCAGATAACGGGCCTGCTGTTTGGCATTTTCAATCATCTTATCTTTATCCAGACTGGTATGGATTCCTGATAACAATTCATTGAAACTGGGTGATATTCCTTCCAGACTTTTAAAAAGCTCAGTGAATATTATGCCGTTGTTAAAGAGCTCTGCCTGCTTTTCCATAAAACGTAGTGGTTCCCAAATCTTTGCTTTTCCCCATAGGAGAATTAAAAATAATAAAAGACCCATAAATAGAACCAGGAGCACTGCAAAGTAGGATTCCTGACTGTGATCCCCCATCAAAATCAGGAAAAGCATAAGGAGCATAAGAATACTCCAGGATATCAAAGTACCGATCCATATGACAAACCGGTTTTTTAGCCATTGCTTTTTCAATTAGATTCCTCCCAGCTATCGGTTGGTAAACAATTTCCTGTACTCATTGGGTGAGACACCAAGGGTCTTTTTAAACTGTCTGGTGAAAAATTTGATATCATTATATCCGGCTAGTTCAGCAACCTCACTGATGCTTCTTTCTTTTTCGGTCAGCAGCTTTTTGGCAGTGTCGATCCGCACCATTTGTATATACTCGGTTAAGGTTTTTCCGGTTTCTTTTTTAAAGAGAGAGGAAAAATAGGTGTAGCTGAACCCTGTATTTTTAGCCAGCTCTTCCAGCTTAATATTAATTCCCTTATTTTCTTCAATAAAATGTTTGGCATAGATAACAGGCTTTATTTCTCTGTTTTTCAAATGGTCCAGTACATTCATAAGTGTTTCACAAAGGGTGTCTTCCAATAGCTGGAACGTCTGTTCCAGACTTGTACAGTGTTCGTACATTTCAGAAAACCAGGATTCTTTTTGGTGTTCGTCTAAAGAGGAATCCAACTGCTTGAATCCATTGAGATAATAGTTAAGAAGCAGCAGGAGATTTTTCTTCACCTGTAAACAGGAGGTTATATCTTCTGCCTTCATAATATGCTTTGCAGCTTCCACGCATTTTTTAATCTCTTCCATATCAAAGGCTTCCGGCCTGTCTTCCAGAAGCTTTAAGATTCTGGCGTCCATGGCGGAGGAGAGACCCGCGTTTATAAAAGGCGGCTTTATCTCTGAGACTGTATTTAAGCCAGTGAGAAAACGGTTACCAATGGCAATACGGCTTTCCTTAATCCGCTTAATCAGCTGAATGCAGCTATCTGCCTTTTCGCTGACGACAGCATTAAAGTAGAGCCTGGGGAATAAATCCTGTAGACTGAGGACACGTTCCTTTATGTGGTTTATGGATTCCAGCAGCTCTTTCCTGTCAAGAGCATCAGAAAAGAGAAGAAAAAATATTCCTTCTTCTGTTACTTCAGAGATCCAGATCCAGTTGTTGGAGGAAAACTCCACTTCAGCTATTTCAAGGGTTTTCTCTGTCAGCAGCTGATAGCTTTCTTTCGTAAATTCCCTGTAACTGATATTGGGTTTTACTGCAATACACCTTGCTGAATTCTTCATGATATCAGCAGCATTCATTTTTTTAACTTCCTGCAGTATGTTCTCCTCCTGTTCGCATAGCTGCTTTTGTAAAACAGTTTTTAAAAACAGGTGTTTAAATGTACCGGTATAATTCTTTATGGTTTCTTCAAGATGCAGGCGCGAGGATTGTATGGATATCTGCTCCTGGGTTTCCTTAACCAGTTTTTTTAATGTACGGGTTAAATCTTCCTGGTTGATGGGTTTTAGCAGATAATCTCTTACCCCAAACCGCATTCCCTGCTGGGCATACTGAAAGTCTTTATAACCGCTGATGATGATGCATTTGAGAATTTCATTCTGCATTTTTGCTTCTTCAATCAGACGAAGACCATCCATTCCAGGCATTCGGATATCTGTAAGAAGAATATCCGGTTTTTTTTCATTAATCAGCTGCAGAGCAGTTAAACCGTCGTATGCGGTTCCAAGCAGCCGGATGCCAATTTCATCCCAATTAACTAAATATTCGATGAGCTTACAAATCTTTTTTTCATCGTCTGCAATTACCATACCTAAAATTGCAATCATCTCCCGTTTTGTCATTTTTAACAGTATTGCCTTTCAGGTTAAGTATACTTCACAGGTGAGAGATTCTCAACATAAATAGTGTTGAAAATTGTTGGAAATTGTAAAAAACACCGTAAAATTTTAAATATTGACTAAAATATTGAGTAATAATGCTTTTTATTGCTCTTTTATTTGTTAAATATATATCAAAAGTGCATAAAGACAGTTCAAATCATAGTAAGAAACTATGAGTACAGATGAATTTTCTTGCTATCAATGGGTGGGTTTGGTATATTATTAATAAGATTTTGTACCGTAAAAAACATAGAAATGTAAGAGGTATAATAAGGTGATTAAAATATGAATGCTATGGAAGCCCGTAAGAGCAGATTCTTTAAAAATATGTTTTTGTCCTACTGTCTAATCATTATATTAAGCTTTCTCATTTACTCGGTTACAGTCATTTATGAGGCTGCAAAAGTGAAAGAAAATCAGGCAGTCAAGTATTATGAAACAAAGGCCCAGGCATTTGCCAATGGGATGGATCAGCAGATTTACAGCGCACAGAATATAATAACAAATCTTAATAATTCTTCGCTGATTAATAAATTGTATATGACTGTTCAGATGCAAAGCCCGGTTGATTCCTATCTTTTGTATCAGGTGTTAAATGACATCCGCTATCAGAAAACAGCTGGAGATGATTTTAATATCTCAGATGTTGTCCTGATGATGAATAACTACAATAAAGTATATACCAGTGATGAGGTGGTTCACTTATCCGAAAGCATTGATTTATCAGAATGGAAAACCGACCGTCTGGCAATCACGGATTTAAATACCTGTCTGAATATGAATAACAGCCAGCTGACATTTTTCAAAAAATATCTCATATACAGTGGCGCCTATCAATATGGATCTGGTTCGCAGAGAGGGATTATCTGCGTTCTATTTGAAAATCAGAAGATAGAGGAGATGCTGAAAGCTGCATCCGGTGAGGCCTGGGGATATGCAGTTTACTATAATGGAAAACCAGTTATAAAAGAGGGGATTGAAGATGGAAGAAGTTTTAAACAGACCTCACAGGTAAGCAGTGCCATCTCTTATGAAATTATAGCGGATCATAATAAGTTTGGCTTTGAGTTTTCTGACTTAGGATCTATTGCATTGGTATTTGGATTTTTGATTTGTGTGGGATATTTAATACTCGCTTACTTTTTTACAAACCGCTATTCATCCCCATTTGAGAAAATCAGGCTTTTAGTGGGGAAAGACAGGAAAGAGGGAAAAAACGAAGCAGAGAAAATTGTCTCCGGTGTGGTTGATCTTCTTGGAGAGCGTAATGGGTATATGCAGCAGGTTCATAACATGTCGCCCTATGCCAGCCAGGGAATCCTTCACAGTCTTATTCTTGGGAGTGACGGGGAATCCGGTAATAAAGAATTTCTGACTGATTTTGTACAGCTAAAAAGAGTATTTTTTCTTGCTGCAATGGTTGATTTATATTTTGGAGAAAAATGGAGTAAGGATGAGGCAAAGAAAGCGGTAAAAGGGATTTCGCTGCTGGCAGAACAGGAATCAGATGAGGAATTTAAGATCTTGTCTTATAAAAAGGATTCGTTCCATGTCTATCTTATTTTTAACAGCAATAATGGAGAACGTCTGGAAGATAAGCTTTACGAGTTTTTTGATAAAATGAAAAAGACCCTGGATTTTAATTGCATGGTGACTGTTGGAGCAGATGAGGTTAAGGAAGAACTGGAAGAGATATCTGTTTCCTGTGACAATGCAATGCTTGCTTTGGAAAAAATATTATGGGAGGGAAGAGGGTCAATCTATTTCCATGATCCGCAGTCAGACTGTTCTATGAATTATTATTTTCCTAAGGATGGAGTAAAACAGCTGGCTAAGGGGATGAAGGACAGGGACAGGGAGTCAATCAGTCATTTCTTTGAGGAAATTGAGAAGAAGAACCAGATGGAGTATGATAATTCTGTTTATGCCGGAAAGCTGCTGTTAAGTGAGCTTTATGTTACCGTTGCAAAAGCAATGCAGGCCATATGGGATCAGTGCGGCATTCCCTTAAGAAGAGTGGATGTCTGCCCTCCTTACCGTACCATGGATGAGGTCATTGAATATTATAGCAATCTGATAGAAGGGCTTTTTATTGAAGTGGACCAAACTGAGGAATTAAGAGAGGAATATTTCCAGAATGAGTTGGAATTAATTGAGTATATCAATAAAAATGACAAAAATCCGGATCTTTCCCTCACACAGATAGCGGACCATTTTTCGGTAAGCAGTAAATATGTGACTGCTTTGGTGAAAAAGCGGTTTGGCATGACCTATTTAAAATATGTGCAGGAACGAAGAATTTCTTATGCCATTGATCTTTTAAAGAATTCCTCTCTTTCCCTGGATAAAATAGCGGAGGAATGTGGCTACACCAATATGCTGACATTCAGAAGAAATTTTAAAGCAATTATGGCCTGTAACCCAAGTGACTTCCGGGGTGAAAAAACGTCGGAAGAAGAATCGTAATAAATCAACAAATAAGGGGACTTTAAAACCAGGAATGAATCAAAAAAGGATAGCAAATACTGCTTCCATTTTTGATTCATTCATTTTTTATGGGCAAAATGCCCTTGGAAAAAGTGAAACTAGTAAAAAAACAAGGCAAATTATACAATTTACTCACAACTCACCAAATGGAAGGGGACAAAAGAAATGAATGTGCTTGCCAGGAAAGAAGCAAAGCCAGAGATAAAAAAACTCTTGAAAGAAGAAAAAAAACTGCTGTTTCGAAAAAATGTGAAGAGAGATAAATATCTGCTTCTAATGTTTGCACCAGTTTTGATCTATTATCTGATATTCGCCTATTTACCTATGACAGGTCTTGTAATGGCGTTTACACAATTTAAGGCCGGCAGCGGAATGATGGGCCTTTATACAGGTACCTTTGTGGGGCTGAAATGGTTTATTCAGTTTTTCAACTCACCGTATGCGTTCCGATTGATCCGAAATACCTTTTTGTTATCATTTTATTCGTTAATATTTGGATTTCCAATTCCGATTATTTTTGCACTGTGTATTACCCAGATAAGTAACAAGTATTTACAGAAAGGGACTCAGATCATTACATATTTGCCTTATTTTATCTCTACGGTAGTCATCTGCGGAATGATAACAAACTTTTTATCACCGTCCAGCGGAATTATTAACCAGCTGATTGTTAAGGCAGGGGGAACCGCAATAAACTTCCTGGGAGAGCCTAAATGGTTCCGGGCGATTTATGTTATTTCTGGTTCCTGGCAGAGCTTTGGGTTTAATTCCATTATCTTTGTAGCTGCGATTATGGGCGTTGCGCCGGAACTTTATGAAGCAATGAAAGTGGATGGTGCCAGCAAGGTTCAGACCATACGCTATCTGGTACTGCCAAGCATTAAGCCAACCATCGTACTATTACTAATTATGTCACTGGGCAATCTCCTGAATGTGGGATTTGAAAAGGTTTATCTTCTTTATAATTCCGGAATCTATGATACGGCAGATGTAATCTCCACTTATGTTTACAGGCAGGGTATTGGTAGTCAGAATTACAGCTATGCAACAGCAGTGGGACTGTTTAATTCTCTGATTGGTTTTGTCATCGTGTTTACGGCAAACAGGCTCAGCAGAAAACTGACAGAAACATCGGTATGGTAAGGAGGAAGAGATGAATCAGAAAAGCGCATGGATAGAGTTTAAAAATGAATGTATCACAGATAAGCTGTTTGATATCTGCATCTGGGTACTGATTGCAGCAGCAGTCTGTATTACCCTGTATCCCTTTGTATATGTTGTAAGCATTTCCTTAAGCTCTGGTGAAGCGGTGAACAAGGGATTAATAACCCTGTTTCCAGTGGATATGAATCTGGATACATACCGGATGGTTATGTCTTATAAGGATTTATGGATTTCTTATGGAAATACATTTTATTATACAATTACGGGAACCTTTTTAAATATCGTATTTACCTGTCTGGCGGCCTATCCGCTTTCCAGAAAACGGTTTTTCTTAAGAAAGAAAATGAATTTCCTGCTGGCATTTACCATGTATTTTTCCGGTGGACTCATACCAAGTTATCTGGTTGTAACCGGGCTTGGTTTGTATAACAGCAGACTGGCTATGATACTTCCGGTTCTGGTCAGTGCTTACAACGTTATGATCTGCCGTTCTGCGTTTGAAGGCATTGCTGAGGAATTATTTGAAAGTGCGTATCTTGAGGGAGCAAATGATCTTCAGATTTTGGTAAAAATAGCAATCCCATTAGTAAAACCGACGTTAGCTGTTTTAACTCTGTATTATGCAGTGGCACGGTATAATGATTTCTTTAGTGCGCTGCTTTATATCGGAAAGCAGAATCTTCAGCCGTTGCAGTTGTTTCTTCGAAGAATTCTTCTGATGGCATCTACAGAGATCATGCAGGCTTCCGGTAATGCAACGGCCGCCAGTGCAGCAGCGCAGTCCACCATTCAGATCAGATACGTCTGCATCGTTTTATCCATGGTGCCAATCGTATGTCTGACTCCCTTTATACAGAAGTATCTGGTAAAAGGAACCATGCTGGGAGCAGTAAAAGGATAATCATGTTTTGATTATATATAATAAAAATGAGGAGGATGTTACAATGAAAAAGAAGGAATATTGGAAAGCAGCAGTCTTATCTGCAATGATAGCTGCAGCGGCGTTATCTGGATGTTCAGGGAAGAGCACCCAGGCGGAATCAAAAGAGGAAAAAAGCAATGAGGCTGAATTTAATTACACAGGGGCAGCACCGGTAACCAACTCTCCTGATGCAAAGGTCAGTATTCTGGCACAAAATTCCTGGTACTCTACTGTAGACTATGCCAATGCGGATATTATTAAGAAAATTGCTTCCAACGCAGGGGTGACAATTGACTGGACCCTTGTCTCACCTACCAATTATAAGGACAGCGTCAGCCCGATGCTGGCATCCGGTTCAGATCTGCCAAATATTGTGGAACTCCCTGATCTGGATGATAATATGACTTATATTACGGGAGGACTTTTCTATCCTCTTGATGAGTATATGAATTATATGCCGAACTATAAGAAGTTTCTTGATAGCAACCCGGCTATAAAAGCCAGTCTGACAGCTGAGGATGGTCATATTTACTATGTACCCCAGACAGTTGTAACGGATAATTATCAGCCCTGTACCATGATGAATATGCAGTGGTTAGATCAGCTGGGTCTTCCGGTACCAACCACACTGGATGAGTTCGTAGAAGATCTGCGTGCGTTCCGGGATAATGATATGAACGGAAATGGAGACAAAACTGATGAGATTCCATTAAGCGTAACAGCTAAGAATCTTCCCTTAATGTTTGGTCCGGCGTTTGGCCTTAATCTGGTGGATGGTTTTTATGCAGATGAAAGTGGAAAGGTACACTATTCAGCAGCAGAATCTGACAATTACAAGAAGTATCTTACGTTTTTAAATGGTCTTTATAAAGAAGGTCTTTTGGAAGTTGAATATACATCTCTTACCCGTGATCAGATTACAGAGCGCTGTGCACGTAATTTAACTGGCGCAACGTTTGATTACAGCTGGCAGATGTCACAGCTTTACAGCAAGCAGTATCCGGAGTATACTGGTGAAAAAGGAATTATGGTTGGTATTCCACCTCTTTCCGGAGAATCAAAAGGCTTTTATCTGGGAAGAAATCCCATTGCCAATATTTTTGGCGTCAGCAAGTCAGACAAAGACCCGCTTATTGCCATAAAGTTTTTAGATTATGCCATGAGTGAGGAAGCACAGAATTATTATGTCTGGGGACTGGAAGGAGAAAGCTATACGGTATCAGCAGACGGGAAAAAGGCTTATACAGAAAAGGCTTCTGATAACAACTGGCTTCAGCAGCTTGGCATTAATGCAGGTTGTCTTCCTTCCCAGCAGTCGGTGGATGCTACAGATGTACTTCTTCCAAAATGGCATGTTGATAAGGATAAGGAGCTGCAGGCATTTTCCAAGGCACCTTGGCCATTCATCTATTCTACAAAGGATGAGCAGAATATTATTTCCCAATATCTGGTTGATATTACTACTTATGTAGATGAAATGAATGTGGCATTTATTACAGGAACGACAGATCTTAGTACATTTGATTCCTATTTATCTACCCTTGACAATATGGGATTAAAGGATCTGCTGAAAGTGAAACAGCAGCAGTATGACCGGTTCGTTTCATCGACCAAATAATGAGTTTAAGACCGGCACAGAGGATGGATTCTGTGCCGGTTTTTTACTTTAAATGTATATATAATTGAAAGGAAAAGATATGGAAAATAAGAAAAGAACAATACCAATATCCAGGTTTTATACCTGCGAAGAGAAGCTGATAAAGAGAATGAAGGAGAAAGGCAGAAAAAACAGGTTTTGTGCGGAGACAAAAACAGATTATGAAAATTGGAAGAAGGAAACAAGAGAGCTGTTAAAAAACCTGATTGGACTTCAGAACATGGAATATTGCCCGTTAAATCCCCAGTGTCTGGAACGGGTGATAATTGAAGACGGTATCATACGTGAAAAGATTCTTCTTCAGGTAGAACCGGAAGTGTATATGCCGGTCTATGTTCTGACTCCTCCCAGAAAGGGGGAAGAAAAGTTAAAATGCTTTCTGGCACCTCCCGGTCATCAGGGAGCAGGAAAGTATTCGGTAGCCGGAGTGCGGGAAATTCCGGCAGTTGCAGATAAAATTGAGCTGTTTCATTATGATTATGGTTTGATGATGGCAAAGCTTGGTTATGCAGTTCTCTGCCCTGACTGCCGCGGCTTTGGTGAGAGAAGGGAGGCTGCACTCCAGGGGGAAGAGGAAAATGAATTTTTAAATTCAACCTGTTTTCATCTTGCCCATATGGCAGAACCCCTTGGTATGACTGTGATTGGGATGTGTACCTGGGATCTAATGAGACTGGTTGATTATGTCTGGGAGCGGGGAGAATGGGATGAGCATTCTGTTGGATGTGTGGGATTTTCCGGCGGAGGGATGCAGACACTCTGGCTTTCTGCTTTGGATGACCGGATTAAAACCGTGATAATCAGCGGATACTTATATGGATATTCGGATTCTCTTTTAAGGCTGAATGGCAATTGCAGCTGCAATTATGTACCTCATCTTTGGGAACATGTGGATATGGGAGACATTGGGGCACTCCTGGCGCCAAGACCTGTCATGGTACAGTCTGCGCGTTCTGATCATCTGAATGGATACAGGGGGCTGGAAAACGTTTTAGAGCAGCTGGACGTGATCAAAAAGGCATATAGTTTGTATGGGAAAGAGGATGTGATTTATCATGATATATGGGATGGTGGTCACTGTTTCCACGGAGAAAATCTGGGGAAATTCTTAAATGGAATCAACGAAATAAAATAAAGTAATTTTAATTGGATACGATAACATTTGCCAATACTTCTTTCTTGTGGTGAAAAACGTTCTATGTTATAATGGTACTGGCTGGTTTTTATGAAAACGGGTCATACAACAGCGATAGGGAGGTGTCTCTATGCCAGGTTTCCACGATATTATCGGTCATGAGAGAATCAAAGAACATTTGCAGAAGGCGATTGAATCAAATCATGTATCCCATGCGTATATTCTCACTGGAGAAGCGGGAATGGGAAGAAAATCTCTGGCTAACGCATTTGCCATGACTTTGCTGTGTGAAAAAGGTATGAGCGAACCGTGTATGCAGTGCCATGCCTGCAAACAGGTTATGAGCGGGAATCATCCGGATCTTATTTTTGTCACACATGAAAAAACAGCAGGTATCGGAGTAGATGACATCCGAAGTCAGATACAGGATACGATTATGATACGGCCTTACAGCAGTTACTATAAAATATATATCGTTGATGAGGCGGAAAAGATGACGGTTCAGGCGCAGAATGCTCTTTTAAAGACCATTGAGGAACCTCCGTCCTATGCAATTATTATGCTTCTTACGACCAACCAGGAAGCATTTTTGCCTACAATCCTCTCCAGGTGCGTACAGTTAAAATTAAAACCGTTAAAAGATTCTGTTATTACTTCTTATCTGACAGGATCCATGGGGATTAGTGAGAGCAGGGCGGAAGTATACGGAGCATTTGCCAGGGGTAATTTGGGACGTGCCATTCATCTTGCTGCGTCAGAAGAATTTCAGGCGCTGTATATGGATTTAATCCATATGCTGAAGCACTTAAAAGAGATGGATATCATGGAACTCTTAAATTATATCAGGAAGCTGAAGGAACAGGATCCGGATTTATCTGACTGCCTGGATTTTATGCAGCTGTGGTATCGGGATGTTTTAATGTTTAAAGTAACACAGGATATCAATCTTCTTGTTTTTAAAGAAGAATTTAATACAATGAAGGAAATGAGCGCTGCCAGCTCTTATGAGGGAATCGAGCTGATCCTACAGGCCATAGATAAGGCAAGAGTTCGTTTAAATGCCAATGTAAATATGGAACTGGCGATGGAGCTTATGTTGCTTGTTATGAAGGAGAATTGATTGATGATAAAAGTTATTGGCGTCAGATTCCGGAATGCAGGAAAAATCTATTACTTTGATCCTGTAAATCTGGAGGTAAAGGCTGGGGATCATGTAATAGTAGAAACAGCAAGAGGTATTGAGTATGGTTACGTTGTACTTGGAGCCCGTGAAGTGGAAGATGAGAAGGTAGTTCAGCCTTTAAAATCAGTGATCCGCATGGCTACCAAGGCAGATGATGAAGTAGAGAAAAAGAATCATGAGAAGGAAAAGGAAGCATTTAAGATCTGCAAGGAAAAGATTAAAAAGCACGGTCTTTTGATGAAGCTGATTGATGCGGAATATACCTTTGATAACAATAAGGTGCTGTTTTATTTTACGGCAGATGGAAGAATTGATTTCAGAGAGCTGGTTAAGGATCTGGCTTCTGTTTTTAAAACAAGGATTGAACTGCGCCAGGTAGGTGTCAGGGATGAGACTAAGATTGTGGGTGGTGTTGGTATCTGCGGCAGAACGCTGTGCTGCCACTCTTATCTTTCTGAGTTTATACCGGTTTCTATTAAGATGGCGAAGGAGCAGAACCTTTCACTCAATCCGACCAAGATTTCCGGCGTGTGCGGAAGGCTTATGTGCTGCTTGAAAAATGAAGAAGAAACCTACGAAGAGCTTAACAGCAAGCTCCCTGGTGTGGGGGATTTTGTGACCACAGATGACGGTTTAAAGGGAGAGGTCCATTCAGTCAGTGTTCTAAGGCAGTTAGTTAAGGTCGTGGTTACGATTAAGGATGAAAAGGAAATCAGAGAATACAAGGTGGAACAGTTAAGGTTTAAGCCCAGACGCCGCAGGGAAAAGACCCAGGTGACGGATGATGAGTTAAAGGCTTTGGAAGCTCTGGAAAGGAAAGAGGGTAAATCCAAGTTAGATGACAATTAAGCTGAAAGACAATGAACGGATTGATGACCTGCAGCGCAATGGTTATCAGATCATACAAAACCGGGACGGCTTCTGTTTTGGAATGGATGCCGTTCTGCTTTCCGGCTTTGCAAAGGTAAAGCCAGAAGAAAAGGCAATTGATCTTGGAACCGGAACGGGTATTATCCCCATTCTTTTGGAAGCGAAGAACCAGGGAATGCATTATACAGGGCTTGAGATTCAGGAGGAAGTGGCTGATATGGCTGCCAGAAGCGTGGTGCTGAATCATCTTGAGGATAAAATAACCATTGTCAGAGGAGACATAAAGGAAGCCAGCCGTTTGTTTGGTGCGGCTTCTTTTGATGTGGTGACATCCAATCCGCCTTATATGAATGATGCCCATGGTCTTAAGAATCCGGATCTGCCAAAGGCAATATCACGACACGAGGTATTATGTACATTAGAGGATGTGGCAAGGGAAGCAGCCAGGCTTCTTCGTCCAGGCGGACGGTTTTATCTGGTTCACAGACCCCACAGACTGATTGAAATTATAACTGCCTTAAAGAATGCGGGTATGGAACCCAAACGAATGAAGATGGTACACCCCTTTGTTGATAAGGAAGCAAATATGGTTCTTATTGAAGCAGTCAGAGGTGGAAGGTCCATGATTAAGGTGGAGGCACCGGTGATTGTGTATAAGGAACCAGGTGTGTATACGGATGAGATCTATACCATTTACGGGTACTGATCTTAACCGGGAATGAAAGAAAAGGAATTTTAGCGGGAGAAGGAAAATGAACGAGAAAAAAGGTAAATTATATTTGTGCGCCACTCCCATCGGTAATCTTGATGACATTACCCTCCGGGTCCTAAATACGCTGAGGGAAGCGGATTTAATTGCAGCAGAGGATACCCGTCACAGCATTAAACTTTTAAATCATTTTGATATCAAGACGCCCATGACCAGCTACCATGAGTACAATAAGATAGAAAAGGCAGTTTATCTGGTGGAGCAGATGAAGCAGGGAGTAATGATTGCTTTGATTACAGATGCGGGAACACCGGGGATCTCCGATCCAGGTGAGGAGCTGGTGAAACAGTGTTATGAAGCAGGGGTAGAGGTAACTTCTCTTCCGGGACCTGCGGCCTGTATCACAGCGCTGACCCTTTCCGGGCTGGGAACCAGGAGATTCTGTTTTGAAGCGTTCCTTCCTTCCGATAAAAAGGAAAAGCAGTGGATCTTAAATGAGTTAAAGAATGAGACAAGAACCATAATTCTCTATGAGGCGCCCCACCGTCTTGTCAAGACGTTAGAAGAACTTTATGAAGCGTTAGGGGAACGCAGAATTACCATCTGTCGGGAATTGACAAAACGGTATGAGACTGCATTTCGTACAACATTTACCCAGGCACTCAGCACTTACCGCAATGAGGATCCAAAGGGAGAATGCGTCATCGTGGTGGAAGGTAGGAGCTTCGATGAAATCCGTATGGAGCAGACAAAAGCGTTTGAGGAGCTTTCTATTGAAGATCACATGACACGCTACGAAAGCCAGGGACTGGATAAAAAAGAAGCCATGCGTATGGTTGCGAAAGACCGTGGAATCAGCAAAAGAGAGGTTTATCAGTATCTGTTAAACCGGGAAATATAAAAAATATCTTGACAACAGGCGTTTATTCTAATAATATTAGTTTGAGATTCAAACTATTTGAGATATAAAACAATCCAACGAGGCATGATTTCATTTCAGTCGGGAATTACCAGAATGGAACAGAAACATGAATGGGGGAAATATATGACAACAAAAATAATTGGAACAGGGTCTGCAGTTCCGGACCGGGTGGTGACCAATGACGATCTGGCTAAGATCGTGGATACCAGTGATGAATGGATCCAGTCAAGGACTGGTATCAGGGAACGGCGGATTGCCGATACCCAGTCTGGAACCACGGATCTGGCTATAAAGGCAGCTATAGCCGCTCTGAAGGATTCGGGTGTATCGGCGGATGAACTGGACATTATTGTTTTGGCTACTTCATCTCCTGACCGCTGTTTTCCAAGCGGAGCCTGTGAAGTACAGGCGGCAATCGGAGCTCACAGGGCAATTGCTTTTGATTTAAGCGCTGCATGCTCTGGTTTTGTCTATGGCTTCCATACAATCACCGCATTCTTTCAGGCAGGTATCTATAAGACAGGTCTGATTATCGGAGCCGATACGTTAAGCAAGTTAATTGACTGGAATGACAGAGGAACCTGTGTACTTTTTGGAGATGGTGCGGGAGCAGCGGTAGTCCGGTCCCAGGATGGAGGAAAGCTTTATATGACCATGGGTGCGGATGGCACAAGAGGAAGTGCACTGGACTGTGTATCACGGACCACTGGTAATTTCCTTACTGGTCAGGAACCGGAAACAGGCTATATGACCATGGATGGCCAGGAAGTGTTCCGGTTTGCAGTTAAAACCGTTCCGGAAGCAATCTCAGAGGTGCTTTCAGAGAGCGGAACGGATATAAATGAAATTAAGTATTTTATTCTGCATCAGGCGAATTACCGGATCTTTGAATCCATTGCAAAAAGACTGAAAGTGCCCATGGAAAAGTTTCCAACCAATTTAGAACGGTATGGAAACACATCGGGAGCATCAGTTCCGCTTTTATTAGATGAATTAAACAAAGCCGGAAAGCTGCAACGGGGAGATAAGATTGTACTTGCCGGATTTGGGGCAGGTCTTACCTGGGGAGCAATCCTTATGGAGTGGTAGATATTGGATGTAATACTTTGAAAATCAAAGTACTAGCATATAAAAATGATTAAGAGGAAGCAAAAGGAGATTAGAAGATGTTAGAGAAAATGCAGGAAATTATAGCAGAGCAGTTAAATGTGGATGCAGCAATCGTAAAACCGGAATCCTCTTTTAAAGAGGACTTAGGGGCAGACTCCCTTGATTTATTTGAACTGGTTATGGCTCTTGAAGATGAGTACTCAGTTGAGATTCCTTCCGAAGATTTAGAGAAATTAACAACCGTTTCACAGGTTATGGACTATTTAAAAGCAAAGGGCGTGGAAGCGTAATGAATACCAGAATCCCCCAACTTTTGGGAATTGAATATCCCATCATACAGGGCGGCATGGCATGGGTTGCCGAACATCATCTTGCAGCAGCCGTATCGGAAGCTGGTGGCCTTGGACTGATTGGCGGAGCCAATGCACCCGGTGAAGTGGTGCGTGAGGAAATCCGTAAAGCAAAGAAGCTGACCAGCAAGCCAATCGGTGTCAATGTCATGCTTTTAAGCCCTCATGCTGATGATGTGGCAAAGGTAATTGTTGAGGAAGGCATTAAGGTTGTAACCACCGGAGCCGGTAATCCTGAAAAATATATGGATATGTGGAAGGCAGCAGGAATTAAGGTGATTCCGGTTGTTGCTTCCGTAGCACTTGCAAAGAGAATGGAGCGCTATGGTGCGGATGCAGTAGTAGCGGAAGGATGCGAGTCCGGCGGACATATTGGAGAGCAGACCACCATGACTTTGGTTCCCCAGGTAGCAGACGCAGTTTCCATACCTGTTATAGCAGCAGGAGGAATTGGTGACGGCAGAGGAATCGCAGCGGCATTTATGCTTGGTGCAGAGGCTGTCCAGATCGGAACCAGATTTGTGGTTTCCAAAGAATCCATTGTACATGACAATTACAAACAGAGAATTATAAAGGCAAAGGATATTGATTCTGCAGTAACAGGACGTTCACACGGCCATCCGGTAAGATCTTTAAGAAATCAGATGACCAGGGAGTATACGAAACTGGAAGAGGAAGGAAAATCCTTTGAAGAATTGGAATATTTAACCCTTGGAACCCTTCGTAATGCGGTTTTAGAGGGAGATGTTATCAACGGTACGGTTATGGCCGGACAGATTGCAGGTATGATCAGTAAGGAACAGACCTGTAAGGAAATGATTGAAGAAATGATGGAGCAGGCCGGGAAACTTCTTGGCCGTTAAAGAGGAGTTTATGACTATGAGCAAGATCGCATTTATTTTCCCAGGCCAAGGCGCACAGTACTGCGGTATGGGCCAGGATTTTTATGAGCAGACAGCAACTGGAAAAGAAATTTTTGATATGGCTTCCGGACTTTTAGGCTTTTCCCTGCCGGAACTCTGCTTTGAGAAGAATGACCGTCTGGATATTACGGAATATACGCAGTCAGCCATGGTGACCACAGGGATCGCCATGATGAGGGTGCTGGAAGAAAAAACAGGGATCAGACCGGATGTGACGGCTGGTCTAAGTCTGGGAGAATATTGCGCGCTTGCAGCAGCAGGAGTTATGAGTGACAGGGATGCAATCTTAACTGTCAGACAGAGAGGAATTCTTATGCAGGAAGCAGTTCCTGCCGGTCTGGGAGCAATGGCAGCCGTTCTTTCTTTGGATGCGGATAAAATTGAAGAGGTTTTAAGCCAGATCGATGGAGTTCAGATTGCAAATTATAATTGCCCCGGGCAGATTGTTATATCAGGAAAGAAAGAAGCTGTTGAGGAAGCCGGTGAGAAGCTTCTGGCAGCAGGAGCAAAGAGAGTCATTGGTTTAAATGTAAGCGGTCCGTTTCACTCAGCCATGCTGACGCAGGCAGGTGAAAAACTTGGTGCCGTGCTTGAGAATATAGAGATTCATAAACCTGTGATTCCCTATGTAGCTAATGTAACAGCTCAGTATGTGACAGAGGCAGATGAAGTTAAGCCTTTCCTGATCCGACAGGTATCTTCTTCCGTGCGTTTCCAGCAAAGTGTGGAAGCCATGATAAAAGACGGAGTGGATACTTTTATAGAAATAGGACCAGGAAAAACACTGGCTGGGTTTATTAAGAAGATAACGAGAGATGTTAAGGTCTTTAATATAGAAAAACTGGAAGATATAGATAAGTTAACGGAAATTTAAGGGGAGGTGACAGGGTATGTTAGATGGTAAAATAGCGGTGGTCACTGGTGCCAGCAGAGGAATCGGAAGAGCAATTGCGTTAAGGCTGGGACTGGAAGGAGCCACTGTCATAGTCAATTATAATGGATCAGAAGAAAAAGCACTTCAGGTAGTTAAAGAGATTGAAGAAAAAGGCGGTAAAGCTGAGGCGATTGCCTGTAACGTATCAGATTATGAAGCTTCCGGAATATTCCTTGAGGGAGTCATTAAAAAATATGGAAAGCTTGATATTCTCATTAATAATGCAGGTATTACCAGAGATAATCTTCTTATGAAAATGTCGGAAGAAGAGTTTGATGCAGTCATTAATACCAACTTAAAGGGGGTATTTAACTGTATGAAGCATGTTTCCCGTCAGATGATCAAACAAAGAGGCGGCAGAATCATCAATATTTCATCTGTATCCGGAATTCTTGGGAATGCAGGTCAGGCAAATTACTGTGCGGCAAAAGCAGGTGTCATCGGTATGACAAAATCATTTGCCAGAGAATCTGCCAGCAGAGGCATTACTGTAAATGCCATAGCACCTGGCTATATTCAGACAGATATGACAGATGTGCTGTCTGATTCTGTGAAAGAGGCAACTTTGGATCAGATTCCCTTGAAACGTTTTGGAACGCCGGAAGATATTGCGGCTGCGGCTGTATTTCTTGCATCAGACCCGGCTGGTTATATCACAGGTCAGGTCATCAGTGTAGATGGCGGAATGGCTATGTAAAAAGGAGAAAAACGGTATGAATAGAAGAGTGGTAGTAACTGGCATGGGAGCAATAACTCCTATTGGTAAGGATGTAGAAAGTTTCTGGAACGGACTGAAGGAAAAAAAGGTGGGAATCGCGCCGATCACTCAGTTTGACACAACAGAATATAAAGCCACACTGGCCGCAGAAGTTAAGGATTTCGATCCGAAGGAGTATATGGATCCAAAGGCAGCCAAACGAATGGAACGTTTTGCACAGTTTGCAGTTGCAGCTACAAAGGAAGCTCTTGAAATGTCAGGAATTGATATGGAAAAAGAAGATCCTTATCGCGTGGGCGTTAGTGTAGGTTCCGGGATTGGAAGCTTACAGGCCTTAGAGCGGGAACATAAAAAGCTATTAGAGAAAGGTCCGGGCAGAGTCAATCCTCTTTTGGTACCCATGATGATATCCAATATGGCAGCAGGAAATGTGGGGATTCAGTTCGGCTTAAAGGGTAAGTGCATTAATGTGGTTACGGCCTGTGCTACGGGAACCCACTCCATTGGAGAGGCGTTCCGATCCATCCAGTATGGGGAAGTGGATGTGATGGTGGCAGGAGGTGCAGAAGCCAGCGTTTCACCAATCGGTGTGGCCGGATTTACGGCTCTTACTGCACTTACTACTTCAGATGATCCGCTCCGTGCTTCCATCCCATTTGATAAGGACAGAAGCGGCTTTGTTATGGGTGAAGGTGCTGGCGTTGTGATATTGGAAGAACTGGAACACGCGCTTTCCAGAAATGCCGTTATCTACGGAGAAGTAGTTGGTTACGGGTCTACCTGTGATGCATACCATATTACCTCTCCTGCAGAGGACGGAAGCGGTGCTGCGAGAGCCATGACTGAGGCGATGAAAGATGCCGGCATTAAGGCGGAAGATCTTGATTATGTCAATGCTCATGGAACCAGCACTCATCACAACGACTTATTTGAAACTATGGCAATTAAAGCTGCTTTAGGTGATCATGCAAAAAATGTAAGAATCAGTTCTACAAAATCCATGGTTGGCCATCTTCTTGGCGCGGCAGGCGGTGTGGAGTTCATTGCCTGTGTGAAATCCATTCAGGATGGATTTATTCATGCCACTGCCGGTCTGGAAGAAGAAGGCGAAGGCTGTGATCTAAACTATACAAAGGGTGAGGGCGTTTCCTGTGACGTAACTTATGCCATCAGCAATTCCCTGGGCTTTGGTGGTCATAATGCCAGCATTCTTGTAAAGAAGTATGAACAGTAGGAGGCAGTCATAATGGAAATCAATGATGTGATCAGACTGATGGAGGCCGTTTCACAGCAGGGCCTCACCAGTTTTAAGCTGGAAGAGGGTGACTTTAAGTTATCCATTAAGAAAGAAAAACAGATTGTGATTGCGGCAGAAGGTGATTATGTCCAGAGAAGTATGGAGATTCCTTCTTATGCCGTTTCCAATACCAAGGCGCAAGTGCTGGAGAGCGGAATGGATGATGCTAAGACGGAAGCACTTGCTACTGATAATGTAGTATCTTCTCCCTTAGTCGGAACCTTTTACAACGCTTCTTCGCCGGATAGTGCACCGTTTGTAAAGGCGGGCGATACGGTTAAGAAAGGGCAGACTCTGGGCATTATCGAAGCCATGAAGCTGATGAATGAGATTGAATGTGAATACGATGGTGTGGTAGAAGCCGTTCTGGTTGGAAATGAAGATGTGGTGGAATACGGTCAGCCTCTGTTCCGTATCCGGTAGACGATTGTAAAATCTAAGAGAGGTCCAGGGTCGGACCTCTCTTTTGAACATAAGGAGATAGTATGATGTTAGGTATAAAAGAGATTCAGGAGATTATTCCACACAGACATCCGTTTTTATTGGTAGACTGCATTGAAGAACTGGTACCGGGAGAGAAGGCTGTGGGATATAAATGTGTCACTTATGATGAGTCCTTTTTCCGGGGACATTTTCCGGAGGAACCGGTTATGCCAGGAGTTTTAATCATTGAAGCTCTGGCTCAGGTTGGCGCGGTTGCTATATTAAGCATGGAAGAGAATAAGGGAAAGATCGCTTATTTCGGAGCGATTGACAAGGCTAAATTTAAACAGAAAGTATATCCTGGAAGTAAGATAAAACTGGACTGTGAAATTATTAGAAAAAAGGGTCCGGTAGGAGTTGGGAAAGCGGTTGCCACTGTAGATGGTAAAATCGCAGCCAGCGCTGAACTGACATTTATGATTGGGTAGGTGGAGACCGATGTTTGATAAGATTTTAATTGCCAACCGCGGTGAGATTGCGGTAAGAATCATAAGAGCATGCAGGGAGATGGGAATTAAAACGGTTGCTGTATACTCGGAAGCGGATCGGGAAAGCCTTCATACCCTTCTGGCAGATGAAGCCATCTGCATCGGACCGGCACCGTCCACTCAGAGCTATCTAAATATGGAACGGATTCTCACTGCTACCGTAGCCATGAAGGCAGACGCAATTCACCCGGGATTTGGATTTCTTTCTGAGAACGCCCGATTTGCAGAACTCTGTCAGAAATGCAACATTACCTTTATCGGACCAGATGCCGGAATTATCAATAAAATGGGAAATAAATCAGAAGCCAGAAAAACCATGATGGAAGCTGGTGTTCCGGTAGTACCAGGCGGTAAAGAAGCCGTTCATCACGTGGAAGAAGCCAGACAAATGGCAGAGCGGATTGGTTTTCCGGTTATGATCAAGGCCTCATCAGGGGGCGGCGGAAAAGGAATGCGTATTTCAAGGGGAATGGAAGACTTTGAAGCCAATTTTAAAAATGCACAGATGGAATCCGTAAAAGGATTTTCTGACGATACCATGTACATTGAGAAATATATTGAAAAGCCCAGACATATTGAGTTTCAGATACTTGCAGATCAGATGGGTCATGTCATTCATCTTGGAGAACGGGATTGTTCGATCCAAAGGCGTCACCAGAAGGTTCTGGAGGAGTCCCCTTCGGCAGCAATTTCTGAGGAACTTCGTCACCAGATGGGCGAGGTTGCAGTACGTGCAGCAAAGGCGGTAGGCTATGTGAATGCAGGTACCATTGAATTTTTGCTGGATAAGGATAAGAATTTTTATTTTATGGAGATGAATACAAGAATTCAGGTGGAGCATCCGATAACAGAGATGGTAACCGGACTGGATCTTATCAAAGAGCAGATCCGCATTGCAGCGGGTGAACCACTTCGTGTATCACAGTCTGATATTACAATCTCCGGCCATGCCATTGAATGCAGAATTAATGCGGAAAATCCATCAAAAAACTTTATGCCATGTCCGGGTCTAATTAAAAATGTTCACGTGCCGGGAGGCAATGGTGTGCGAATTGATACCCACATTTACAATGATTATAAGGTTCCGGCAAATTATGATTCCATGCTGATGAAGCTGATCGTCCACGGGAAAGACCGTACGGAAGCCATTGCTAAGATGAGAAGCGCCCTTGGGGAGCTTATTATTGAAGGAATTGAAACAAATATAGATTTTCAGTTTGATATATTAAGTCATGATGCATATCGGGATGGTGATGTGGATACAGACTTTATTCCCAAATTCTTCCCGGATTATGTCCGGTAAACAGGGAAAGGAGCAGATCTTATGTTAAGAGAAATGTTTAAGAAAACTTATACCCTGATTGACAGCAAATACAGGACGGTGGAGAAAACCGGGGAACCCAATATTCCGGAGGGACTTTGGAAAAAGTGCAATAAATGCTGTCAGCCAATCTATGCGGAGGATGTAAGAAACAATCATTACGTCTGTCCAAAGTGTAAGGGTTACTTCAGAATTCACGCCTTTCAGAGAATTGAAATGACAGCAGATGCAGGAACCTTTGAAGAATGGGATAAAGAGATGGAATTTGAAAATCCTCTTGATTTTCCAGGATATGAAAAGAAGATTGCTGCAGCCAGAGAAAAAACAGGACTGTCAGAAGCAATTGTAACAGGTGTTTGCGAAATTAACGGCCAGAAAGCTGTGCTTGGCGTCTGTGATGCCGGGTTTATTATGAGCAGCATGGGGCATGCAGTAGGAGAAAAGATCGCCAGAGCTGTTGAGCGTGCGACTGTTGAGAAACTTCCTGTAATTATATTCGCCTGTTCTGGTGGAGCCAGAATGCAGGAGGGAATCGTGTCTTTAATGCAGATGGCGAAAACTTCAGCGGCTTTAAAACGCCATCATAATGCCGGGCAGCTTTATGTCAGTGTTCTTACTGATCCTACAACCGGTGGCGTCACCGCAAGTTTTGCAATGCTTGGAGATATTATTCTGGCTGAGCCAGGGGCTTTAATTGGTTTTGCGGGTCCCCGGGTCATTGAACAGACAATTGGACAGAAACTACCGGAAGGCTTTCAGAGGGCTGAATTTTTACTGGAACATGGATTTGTTGATAAGATCGTTCCAAGGGAAGAGATGAAGGATATATTAACTTCAATATTAAAGCTCCACAATCCCCACAACAAGGAAAGTTTTTGTGTGGATAACCAGGAAGCAAATGAAAATGCCTGTGGAAAAAAGAGTGGATTCTGGCCGAAAAAAAATAAACGTAGCCCATGGGATACGGTGCAGCTGTCAAGAAGTGCGGACCGTCCGGTAGCTTCGGATTATATTCATCAGCTTTTTGATGATTTTATGGAGTTTGCCGGAGACCGTTATTTTAAAGATGACGGAGCAATTGTAGGCGGAATTGCCTTCTTTCATGGAATGCCTGTCACTGTGATCGGGCAGGAAAAAGGTAAAAATACAAAGGATAACATCAGGCGTAATTTTGGTATGCCTTCACCAGAAGGTTATAGAAAAGCCTTAAGGCTGATGAAACAGGCAGAGAGCTTTAATCGCCCCATTATCTGTTTTGTGGATACGCCAGGAGCGTTCTGCGGTCTTGAAGCAGAGGAGCGGGGACAGGGAGAGGCCATTGCCAGAAACTTATTTGAAATGGCAGATTTAACAGTACCGGTTCTTTCCATTGTAATTGGAGAGGGAGGAAGCGGAGGTGCACTTGCCATGGCAGTTGGAAATGAAGTCTGGATGATGGAGAACTCCATATATTCCATTCTGTCTCCGGAAGGCTTTGCCTCCATATTGTATAAAGACAGTAAAAAAGCAAACGATGCAGCCAGAGTCATGAAGATTACAGCTAAGGATCTGATGGATCTTGGTCTTATTGAACGGGTAATACCGGAAGAAGAGCCTGCCTGTGCAGAAAATATTCCGGAGATTGCCAGGGAAATGGACCGGGCAATGATAGAGTTTTTTGCCGGAGTCCTTACCATGACGAAAGAAGAACTGACAAATCAAAGATATGATAGATTTAGGAGAATGTGATGGGAACATTAAAACCATTGGTAATAGGAGATCTGGTGGCAAAATATCCGGTAATTCAGGGTGGAATGGGAGTAGGAATCAGCCTTTCCTCTCTTGCAGGAGCTGTGGCTAAGGCAGGTGGAGTTGGTATTATTTCAACGGCTCAGATTGGTTTTAAACAGCCCGATTTCCTTAAGAATCCCCTGGAGGCCAATTTACGTGCGATTGGTGAGGAAATGAAGAAGGCCAGGGAGATTGCTCCAGAGGGAATTATAGGCTTTAATATTATGGTTGCCACCAAGAATTATGCAAGCTATGTGAAAAAAGCGGTGATAGCAGGTGCTGATATCATCATTTCAGGAGCTGGTCTTCCTGTAAGTCTTCCAGAGTATGTGGCGGAAGCCGCAGAAGAAGCTGGAATTAAACTAAAGACAAAAATTGCCCCCATTGTTTCTACTGTAAAGTCTGCTATGGTTATCTGTAAGATGTGGGATCGTAAATTTAACCAGGCTCCGGATCTGGTTGTTGTGGAAGGCCCCCTGGCAGGCGGCCATCTGGGATTCTCCAGAGAAGACTTATCAGAACTGGGTGTTGATACAGCAGATGTGGAACACACCTTTCAACAGGCGAAATATGACGAAGAGGTAAGGGGTATCATCCGGCTTGTAAGAGAGTACGGGGAAAAGTACAACAAAGTAATACCGGTAGTAACTGCAGGCGGTATCTATACCCATGAGGATGTCATGCATCAGATTGATCTGGGTGCTGATGGTGTCCAGGTTGCAACCAGGTTTGTCACAACCCAGGAATGCGATGCTCCCGAGGAATTTAAGGAAGCTTATATAAAGTCAGCCAAAGAGGATATTGTTATTACGAAAAGTCCGGTTGGAATGCCAGGCAGAGCAATAAAAAATCCGTTTTTGGATCATGTGGCCAATACCCCCTTTAAACTGGAACACTGCTATGATTGTCTGGAGAAGTGTGACAGAAAAACCATACCTTACTGCATTACAAAAGCCTTAATCTCATCGGCGGAAGGAAGAACCGAAGACGGACTGGTATTTTGCGGCAGCAATGCTTACCGGGCAGAGAAGATGGAAACGGTTGAGGAAGTAATGAAAGATCTTGTTTTTGGGGAATAACATTTCATAAACTCTTCTTTTTAGGAATAGGATAAAAAGAAAACAAAGAAATGTGGAGTGATGGATGTTAAATTATCTCTGGGCATTTATGCTATTGATAGGAGTTATCTGGGGAGCACTTCATGGAAATTTAAGTGCTGTAACAGACGGAGCTTTAACTTCTGCAAAGGAAGCGGTAATGCTGTGCATTACCATGCTTGGAATTATGTCTTTCTGGACCGGACTGATGGAAATCGGAAGTAAATCAGGACTGATTGAACGGTTGTCAGCCAAAATGGGGCCAGTGCTTCATTTTTTGTTTCCAAAGATACCGGAAAAACATCCATCTCTGGAGTATATTTCTACCAATATCATTGCAAACATTCTGGGCCTTGGATGGGCAGCGACACCTGCTGGTCTGAAGGCAATGGAATCGTTAAAGGATTTAGAGGAGACAAGAAGAAAAGAGTATTCTCAGGGTAAGAAAATCCCCAAACCGGTTTCCGATGGTACAGCCAATAATGAGATGTGCACGTTTATGATTATTAACATATCGTCTCTCCAGTTAATCCCTGTTAATATGATTGCTTACAGAAGCCAGTATGGCAGTCCTGATCCAACCGCAATTGTAGGGCCAGCCATTGCAGCAACCTTGTTTTCAACGGTAATAGGTGTTGCATTGTGTAAGCTGCTTGACCGGTGATATCTTATAAGACTTAAAATCGCCGGTCCTCCAGATGCTTGGAGGACCGGCGATTTGCATTTATTTGGTTTTGAAAGAGCAGTTGACTACTGTGGCGCCTACAATAACATCTTTACTTGCACCGCCGCTGGAGATACAGTCTGAAAACTTATGAGTTCCTGAGGATGGAGCTTTTGGGAAGTAGAAATTAACGTTATTATTCTTTGCCGTACAATTTTTGAGAGTGATATAACCGGTATTGTTATTCTGGTCATATCCTCTTTTTTTATTGCCAATAGCAACGCAGCCTTCCAGATAATGGTTGTCGCTGGTATAATTTCCGCCTACTTTAAAGCCCTGTCCGTTTCCGTTGCCTTTGCCGTTGTAAGAGGCTTCACAGTTGTATAATTTAACTGCATTGCCTGCGGAATAGAAATCAAACCCGTCATCAGAATTGTTAAGAGCATTGCAGTTTCTAAATACATTGCCGCTTCCGATGCTTAACTTGGCTGCAAAACCATCTGCATTCTCTCCATTGGTTTTGGAGTCGTAGTTATAAGTAGAGGTAACACGGGTGATTTCATTATTGTATGCCCCGTTACTCATCTGAAGGCCGGTGTCTCCACATTTAGTAATGAAGCAGTCTGTGATCTTGTTGTTGCCTCCGCTAATATGTATTCCATTATCTCCCGCGTTCTGAATGGTAAGACCGGATATAACCCAATAGTTTCCCGTAATCTGGAAGCCTCTTGAGCTGTCAGCATATGGCTGGCTTGAGAAATCAACAACTGGCTTGTGACCGCTGTAATTCATAATCCGGATTGGTGAACCGGAAGTACCGCTTTTGCTTAATTTGTAGGTATTAGATGATTTGTAGGTTCCATTCATTAAATAGATGGTAGTCCCTGCGGAAGCGTTGCCTAATGCCTTATCAATGGTTTTATAAGGCTTGTCTTTAGATTGTCCGTTATTGGAGTCGCTGCCGCTTGCAGAAACATAATACTCTCCTGAAGCACCATGCGCTGGTGTGGGACTCATGACACATAAACTGGTGACCATAAAGCAGGTAGTGATGATACTGATGATTCTTTTTCCATTTCTCATTTTTTATCCCCTTTCTTTCTATCTAGATTCCGTGCCAGTCATTTGGCCCGGTATTTCTAGCTACATAAACTATAATTAGATACTAAAATAGTAAAAAACAATTGTCAACAAAAAAGAAAGGGATTATTAAATTATTCCAAAATGTCATAAATAATACTATAATTATCAAGTGAATAGAATACAAAAAAGAAAAAAGCATATAGAAATGATCGGGTATTCTCGTCATCTCTATATGCTTTTTCATGTATAAAAAATTACTGATTGCTTTCCTTATACTCTTTTAATGCTTTGGACAGCTGATCCGGGCAGGAAGTAGGGCGAAAGCCGCATTTGATTCCTTCCAGACGGCGAATGGCATCATCCACATCCATGCCTTCTACCAGTCTTGATACGCCCTGGGTATTTCCTGAGCAACCACCTACAAACTGTACATGACCAATCTTACTGCCTTCTATTTCAAAATTAATTTCCTGGGAACAAACTCCGTGTGTTTTATATTTCATCATTCATACCTCCGTATAATTGTAACGCTTACCTCAACTGGAACTTTAAAGAATTATAACGAATTCCATGGCAAGTGTCAATAGATCATAAGAGGAAGAAATAGGAAGCATCACGCTGTTAAGATTCTGGAATAAGTTCGTTCTGCTCTTTTAAATATTCAAATAACATATTGGATTTGTCTACTAGTTGGGGATTGATACAATTGGAGGATAATTTGGCAAAACCAATATTTGTTTTAACCGAATCTCTGATCCTGTAATATGTAAGGTTTGGAAACATCTGAAGATTAGCAAGCTGTCTGGGTAAGATGGCACAGCCGCCTTTTTGAGACAAAAAAGATAGAAGCATCATATGTCGGGGGAATGTCCCAGCAATACTGCCTGTGTATCCAATATCATAGAGTTGTTTTTTTGTCAGCCGGTAAATATCCGACTCCTTGGCAATGGTGTAGATATTATCAAATTTAAAGCCTTTTAAATCAATCTCACTGCCTTGTTCAAATGGAAATACATTCTTACTGCAGATCATCACCATCTCATCTGAGACCAGGGAAACCGTATCATAATCTGTGTCATTCAATAAATCTGTACGGCAGATAGCAGCATCAATCTCCTGCTGAGATAGCATCTTAAGCAGATTTGACTGGTCATCCTCCACAATCTGAATGGAATAATTACCAAATTTCTCCTGAAAGTTAAGAAGCAGTTGCATGATCCCGCTTTCCGCAAGACAGGGAATCGTTCCAACGGTCAATTCTGTGACATAGCAGGAGGTACCAAACTTTTCAAGTTTGGCTCTCAAGTCCTGGGTACACTTGCGGATGTTTAGCGCATATTCCAGGTAGACATTGCCTGCATCTGTCAGTTCTGCCTTTGTATTACTTCTTATAAACAATACAATTCCCAGTTCATTTTCAATTGCCTTAATATGTTTTGATAAAGCTGACTGGGAAATATAAATGCTTTCGGCAGCGGTAGAAAAATTTTTGTACTTTGCCAATGCTAAGAAATCATCAATCCATTTTGTCATAATCATATAGCCCCCTTAAGTTACTGATAAATCGTAAAAATCAACACTCAGATGTACGTTTTGTCATTAACACTATTATAATACAGAATGATGAGAAGGAAAATATGTTTATACTATTTTGTCATGACATTTTAGAATACTTTTAAATATTAAAAAAACATAAAGTTAACTATCATTTTAATAATAAAGTGTAATAAAATGCGTATTTATATTTTGTTTGTTACGGGTCTACGATTTGCTATGATTCAAAATTGAAAAATATAAAGATTTTTCGATTCCATTATGGAATAGTTGCGCGAATTTAATCGAATTGCCACGAAAATTGTAATTGATTATAATTTAACCATGTTGGAAAAATAATCCAGCTTGGAACCGTATCAGCATCATATGAAGAAAATCAGGAGGAAAATTTATGGCAAAAGTTTATCAGGATTTGCGCAGTTTCCTTTCCACTCTGGAAGAAAACGGTCAGTTAGTACGAATTAAGGAGGAGGTTAATCCAGAACCGGATATTGCGGCAGCAGGCAGAGCAGCGGCAAACATAGAGAGTGGTCCGGCGGTTTTATTTGAAAAGGTAAAAGGATATCCTTACAGCGTGGTTACCAATGTGCATGGTTCATGGGCCAATCATGCTCTGATGCTTGGAATGGATAAAACCGCATCAACCAAAGAGCAGTTTCATGAGATCAACCGCAGATGGGAACGATTCCCGGTTAAGCCCGAGATTCTAAAACGAGAAGAAGCACCCTGTAAAGAAAACACCATTGATAAAGCGGAGGATATCAACCTGTTTGAACTCCTTCCATTATACAGAATCAATGATCAGGATGGCGGTTTCTTTCTATCTAAAGCGTCTATTATTACGGCTGATCCCAATGAGCCGGATAATTTTGACAAGTTAAATGTTGGTACATACCGTATTCAGGTTAAGGGAAAGAATCGTGTAGGAATTCAGGCACTGGCATTTCATGACATTGCAATCCAGTTGGAAGCTGCTGAGAGAAAGAATGAAAAGGTTCCGATCTGTATTACAGTTGGAAACAGCCCACTGGTAACCTATATGGCATCTACGCCTGTTATGTATACTCAAAATGAGTATGAATTTGTAGGTGCTCTCCAGGATGGCGTTCCCACACAGATTGTTCAGTCCGATCTTTATAAAAACCTGTATGTTCCAGCTGGTTCAGAGGTTGTTTTAGAAGGTTATATTGAGCCAAGGGTACGTGAAGTTGAAGGCCCGTTCGGAGAATTTCCGGGCTCCTACTCCGGTTCCAGACGCCAGTGTGTGATTACAATTACTCATGTAACCCACAGAACAAATCCTATTTTTGAGAACCTTTATCTGGGTATACCGTGGACTGAAATTGATTATCTTATGGCTTTAAATACATCAGTTCCTCTTTACCAGCAGATCAAACGGGATTTCCCTGAGGTACAGGCAGTAAATGCCATGTATACTCATGGAATCGGCTGTATTATTTCCACAAAAGTCCGTTTCGGCGGTTTTGGTAAAGAAGTGGCATTCCGCCTTCTTTCCACCCCTCATGGCGGTTCGTACAGTAAGATTATTATTATTGTTGATGAATTTGTTGATCCGTTTAACCTTCCTCAGGTTATGTGGGCACTGACTACCCGTGTGAGACCGGATAAAGACGTTGTGGTGATTCCAAACTGCCCGGGTATGCCTCTTGATCCCTCCTCATATCCAGCTGGAATGCATTCCAAACTGATTATAGATGCGACAACACCAAAGGATCCGGAACCTAATCCAAGAGAAGTTGAACTTTTAGAGCCGCCGGCTGGCTATGAAAAGTATGAAGCTTTGATTCGTAAACTGATGTCTGAGATGTAAGCTCTATAACGAAAGGAGATTGAAACTATGAAATGTCCACGCTGCGACGGAAATAAAATTGAAGTGATTGCAACCTCTCCTGTTGGAAATGTCTGGGAAGTTTATGAATGTATGGATTGCTTTTATTCCTGGAGGTCTACTGAGACGCCCCATATTCATGATAAATTTAAACTGAAAAAAGAACAGATTGATACGTTACAGGTAATTCCCCCCATTCCGCCCCTTGATAAATAAGTTAAAGAACTCCTGACTCTTAAGGCTTTCCCCCAAGCCTTAAGAGATCATAAAAAGATTAGCTTATTGATTCTAATCATGAAAGGAGAAGCTCCAGTGACATTCACTAAACAGAAATCAGGCTTTTTAATCGGTATTATTATTTTTGTTCTTGTCCTACTTCTTCCGCTTGACGGCCTGTCCAGAGAAGGACAGATTTGTCTTGGATTAACACTAATGACCGTAGTCTGGTGGGCTGCACAGGTTGCCCAGTCAGGTTACGTGGGGGGATTCTATCTGGTCTCCGTATGTCTTTTAAAGCTTGCCGATACGAAAGTGGTATTTGCAGGCTGGACAACTTCAACCCTGTGGCTGGTTATCGGTGCTTACATGATTGCGGCAGCAGTTAAAAAGTCAGGATTAGGGGAACGGATCTCTTATGCCTACATTCTGAAATTTGTAAGATCATGGAAGAGCATTATCATCGGCATTTTTGTATTAACTTTTATTTTATCCTTGTTTATACCTCACCCCTGGCCCCGGGCATTTTTAATCATGTCGGTTATGTCCGTAGTGATTAAGGCCGCAAATATGCCAAAGGAGGATGCGGTTAAGGTGGGATTTACGGTATTTGCTGCGTCAGTTCCGGTTTCACTTATTTTCCTGACTGGGGATTCTGTAATTAACCCGCTGGTAGTGACTTACTGTACAACCGAAAGCATTAATTTCGTACGCTGGTTTCAGATTATGGGACCTCCGGCTCTGTTTTTAAGTATTACTACCTTGATCTTAATTTTAATTTTGTTTCAACCATCGAAAACAGTTGAAGTTAATTTTGATGAGGTGCGAACCGCTCAGTCTGCTCTTGGTAAAATGACTGAAAAAGAAAAGAGAACTCTGATCTGGATTCTGATAGCAATTGGCCTCTGGCTTACCAACGGCATAACCGGTCTTGATGTTGGCTGGGTTACACTGGCGGTTGCCATGTGCATGGCTCTGCCTGTAATCGGTAATGTTTTGACGGTAAAAGAGTGGAGCGATGTTCCCGTTCATGTTCTGGTATTTTTAACTTCTGCCATAGCAATTGGTAAGGTTGGAGCAGTAACCGGTATGAATGAATGGCTTGCAGCCACTCTGCTTCCTAAAAACATGCCGGGAAACATTCTGGTTCTGGCCATTATGATAGCAGCAATTGCCATTCTGATTCATATGTTTATGGGTTCTGTTATTGCAGTTATGGGAGTTGCCATTCCGGCGATCTTAGTCTGTACCAATGCACTGGGAATTAATGAGCTGGCAGTAATTTTTGTTATTTATCTGGCTATTTCAGGCCATTATATTCTTCCGTTCCATCACCTTAATATCCTGGTGGGACAGGGAGAGGAAAACGGAATGTATACACAGAGGGAAACCATTAAGATGGGTATTCCGCTGCTTATTCCGATTTTCCTGACAGTTGGTTTTGCCGTAGCGTGGTTTGCAGTTCTTGGCATTGTATAACTGTTTATAAGAGAGGTGTTTAAATGAGAATTATTGTAGGAGTATCAGGAGCAACCGGTGTGGTTATGAGTCTCTATCTGCTGAAAGCGCTGAAAAGTGTTAAGGACTGTGAAGTCCATCTGGTGGTATCGGACTGTGCCAGAAAAACCTGGGAGTTAGAAACCGATTATCCCATTGAGCAGCTGGTTGAACAGGCGGATTATTATCATGATGTACATAACCTGGCTGCAGCAATCTCAAGTGGTTCTTATCAGACAGATGGAATGATTATACTGCCCTGCAGTATGAAGACTCTGTCAGGAGTTGTAAATGGTTTTACCGATAATCTCCTGATCCGTGCAGCCGACGTCTGCATGAAAGAAAACCGGAAGGTAATTCTGTGTACGAGAGAAATGCCTCTTGGTAAGGTTCATCTTCGCAACATGATGGCAGCAGCAGATTTAGGCTGTACCATAATTCCTCCAATGCTTACTTTTTATAATGGTCCCAATTCCCTGGATGATCAGATTAACCATGTGGTTGGAAAGATCCTGATGCAGTTTGGACTTGATTATAAAAATTTCGTCCCATGGCGCGGTGCAGAATAACTGTGGAGATGGAATTGTATAAGGGAGAGAAATTATGATAAACAAAATTTACGGAGCCGGAAAGTATAAGATAAGTATGAGTGTCCATATAACAACAGGAAATGGACTTGCAGTTTTTATAAGCGGCGGTGAAAGACCACATCTTGGAGGAGTGGCATTGGCATCTCCTGGTGCAGAAATTGATGGACAGCAACTTTCCAGCTGCGACTTATGGACCCTGACAGTACCGGGGCATAAGGACGCACAGCTGGCACAAAAAATCGCAAAGAAGCTTTGCACTGCGCTGGGAGAGCCGGTATCTGTAAGTCTTGGGGTTCATGTTGAACATGCCACAATGGATGAGATTAAACTTCTGTGTAATAATGTGGAAGCTGCAGCAGATTTATTTTTAAAAGAGTATCATAAAAAGGACTGATTGGAGTAATTATGGACCATTTGATTTGTGTTGACATACTGGATCGGGAAATAGGGAAAGCGACCAAAGAAGAGTGTCATCAAAAAGGATTGCTTCACAGGGCTTTTTCGGTGTTTTTGTATCATGAGGGGAAATTGCTGCTTCAGCGGCGTGCATTGGAAAAATACCATTCCGGAGGTTTGTGGACCAATGCATGCTGCTCTCACCCCCGATATCAGGAATCTTTAGAGGAAGCAGTTAAAAGGCGTCTTTATCAGGAACTTGGAGTCACCTTAAGCTGTGAAGAAGCGGGTTCTTTTATTTATTATCATAAATTTCATAATGAAATGTTTGAGTATGAATATGACCACGTGTTTATTGGTCAGTATGATGGAGAAGTCAGTCTGGATCCGAAAGAGATTATGGATGTAAAATGGATGGAAATGACTGATTTGTCTGAAAGCATGCTGCAAAATCCGGAACAGTATACGGTGTGGTTTTTAACTGCAGCACCTATGGTTATTAGAAAACTGACGAGCGGAAAAGTACCAGGGTAATGACCTGGATTTTTCGCTGTTCAGAGATAGATTGGCTTTAAAACAAATACATAATGGGAGGTACACTTATGAGTGACAAGAAAGGGTTTAAGGTTTGGATTACAAATTTATCGGTTAAATGGAAATTATCAATTGGGTTTGGTATATTATTTTTAATATTATTAATTTCGCTGGGTACTTCTGCAAGCAGTATATCTAAAATTGGAAACCAGGTAGAATTATATTCAAAATTCACCTACCCTCTTACCTCTAATAACTTAGAAGCACAGAGGGAAGCTGTGTCAGTACAGAGATTTTTACTAATGGCTCTTCTTGAAAAAGAATCAGGAAAAGATTATCAGGCCTCTCTTGACATGTCCAGTAAAAGCGCACAAAATTTTATGGAGGTTTTTGACAAATTTGCCAAAAATCAGCGAAGCGCAGCAAATGATAAAAACATAGCAGATGTAAATCAGCATGTACAGGAGGCAGAAGTAGCCCGTAATAAAATTCTTGACCTGTTAAACGATCCGGCCAAAAAAGATGCATCAGCAGCCTATACTATTTTTCAGGAAGAATTTTTACCGCCCTTTAATCAGATCACAGATATAATGGAACAGATGAATGTGGTTGGTGCACAAAAAGCGGATGTACAGAAACAGACAGCAAAAAGCGTTATTGCAGAGTCATGGGTAATACTACTGGTGGTGCTGGTGGCATCTGTTTTAGCTACCCTTTCTATTATAATTGTACTGACACGGGCAATTCTAAAACCTGTGAAAGAAATAGAAGAAGTGTATAAGGACATGGCGCAAGGAAATCTTCGTTCAGAAATTCATTACGAGAGCCGCGATGAACTGGGACGTATGGCGGAAAGCATTCGTTCCACCAATGCAAGACTTATTACTTATATTGAAGATATTATTTCAAAACTCACTATGCTATCACAGGGTAACATGAGTTTTACCGTTGATCTGGATTATGTTGGTGATTACTCCGCAATTAAACAGTCTTTACTCAGCACAATTGCCTCATTAAATGCAACTATGCAGGTAATCCATTCAGCAGCTGAGCAGGTAAACTCTGGAGCAGGACAGGTCTCTGATGCTTCTCAGGCATTAGCATCAGGAGCAACTGAGCAGGCGGCAACCATTGAAGAGCTGACTGCTTCCATTCACAGCGTAACAGAAAAAGCGGAAAAGAATACAGTATCGGTTCGTAATGCGACAGAGTCGGTATTCCAGGCTGGTCAGGGAGTAGGAGAAAGTAATAACCGGATGAAACTTCTGAATGAAGCAATGAAGGAAATCAGCCATTCTTCAGAAGAAATATCCAAGGTAACAAAGATAGTGGAAGACATCGCTTTCCAGACAAACATTCTGGCATTAAATGCAGCAGTAGAAGCAGCAAGAGCCGGTGAGGCAGGCAAGGGCTTTGCTGTAGTTGCGGATGAAGTGAGAAATCTGGCGGCAAAATCAGCGGAAGCAGCCAAACAGACAGCAGATCTGGTCCAGAAATCTACGGATAAAGTAGCAGAAGGTGAGCGTATGGCAAACGAAAGCTTAAGGCTTTTAGATGATGTGGCTGAAAAATCTTCCATGGTGGAAAAAGCAATTAAACAGATCGAGTCCGACACCCAGGATCAGGCAAATTCCATTGTTGAGATTAACCAGGGGCTTTCCCAGGTTTCCGCTGTTGTACAGACCAACGCTGCAACTGCAGAAGAAAGCTCTGCTTCCAGTGAGGAACTGGCTGCACAGGCACAGATACTGCGTGAACAGATTTCAAAATTTAAACTCACAAGTGTATCTGTCAGTACAGGAAATGAACCGTTCGCCCCAAGATTTGCAGATCCTGAGATGAAGCAATCTGTAACATATGATTCAGCGTCCGGTAAATATTGAAATTAATTACACAATTGCTCCATTTTCCGTTATAATAATACGGTAGTCGATGAAACAATAAAACAAAAAGGAGGACTGCTATGTTAGGGATTATCGGAGCAATGGATGTGGAAGTTGCAGAAATAAAACAATCCATGAAGGGTGTTACGGTTGAAACCATAGCGGCAATGGATTTTTATAAAGGAACATTAAAAGGACTGGAAGCAGTTGTAGTCCGGTGTGGGATAGGAAAGGTCAATGCAGCCATCTGCACCCAGATTCTGGCGGATCATTATCATGTTACTGCAGTCATTAATACAGGAATTGCCGGTTCTTTAAAGAATGAGATCAATATTGGAGATGTGGTGCTTTCCACAGATGTAGTACATCATGATATGGACGCAACAGGCTTTGGCTATCCGGCTGGACAGATCCCCCAGATGAAGGAATTTTCATTTCATGCAGATGAAAAACTCCGCAATCTGGCTGAGAATTGCTGCAAAGAGGTGAATCCTGAAGTTGGAATTTTTAAAGGAAGAGTGGTTTCAGGGGATCAGTTCGTCTCTGACAGGGTTAAAAAAACCTGGATCTCAGATACTTTTCAGGGATTTTGTACAGAGATGGAGGGGGCTGCCATTGCACAGACCGCTCACTTAAACCACATACCATTTCTCATTATCAGAGCCATCTCAGATAAGGCGGATGACAGCGCAAATATGGACTATAGCGAGTTTGAACAAAAGGCTGTAAAAGCTTCTGTGAACCTTATTTTAGCTATAGCAGAAAAATATTCAGATTAACTTAATAATCGAATTCTGGCAGGATTTGACGAACGATTCTAGGCTCTCTCATCTTCCCAAAGGCAGTCCGGGTGTTTATAATAAACCTATCACCCGGAGATGCCGGGAAGAAAGGGGAGCTATTATTATGCTGGAATTTTTACAGACAGGCAAAGCGTTATACGTGATGGCAGTTTTCTGCGGAGTTGGCATTATTACCAGATGGCTTACACGTAACCTCTACAAAAGACTGATTAAAGAATCAGACAATCTGACACTTACTAAAAACAGGAATCTTCGTACTTTTAAACAGAAGACCGAATCAACTTATCAAATGAACCAGGGGATTCCCAGGGTCAAGCCTTATTTAGAAAGACAGATGTATGATTTTAAACATATGGGTATTACACTCCATGGCTGGAACATGTTATCCAATCAAATGACACTTTGGTGTTTCTTAACGGGAGGTGCAGCCGCGTTTGGTTCTTACTGGTACCGGACGGATCCTTATTACATAGTTTTATATGGTTCAGTAGGAATCATGGCAGGTCTGTTTACCATATTGGTGGATCATGGTGCGGGAGTTACAGAAAAACGCCAGCAGCTGTTTGCAGCACTGGACAATTATCTGGAGAATACGCTGATCTACCGACTGGATCAGGAACGGGAGGAATCAGCTTCCATGTTGGGGCCGCGGCTGGAGCCTCGGGAAAATATCCGATCCATCTATGCGGCTCAACCAAGAGGAGCAGCAGAACCGGAAGCGGAGCCGGAACGAAAGGCTGACAGAAGGAGCACCAGACAGAGGGTGCGCAACCGTCCTCAAAAGCAGGCGGAGGAATATTCTGATGAAATGGAGCGTTTGCCAATGAGAGGAGAATCCATGGATGCATCGGAAGTAAAAGGTTCCGTCCGTGATGTGGACTATTTAAAAAAGAGTTTGGAACAGATTGCAGCAAGCAGGGAAAAGGAGCGGGGAAACAGGCAGGGAGAGGATTGGCTTAAGGATTTAAATCCGGAAGAATTAAAGCTGATTGGCGAAATTCTCCAGGAATATTTAACATGAACGTTCGGAGGGCAGAAGAAAATAAAGTCGCATTTCGATGAGTTCTATGATATAATTTTCCTAAACAGGCAGACAGGAACCTGACATAATAGGAAAAGGAGAATATTAGCAATGGGAAATATAGTTTTTGATGATTCCAGAGCAGCAGGATTTGTATCAGCAGAAGAGATGGATAACATGAAAGCCACAGTACTGTGTGCAAAGGATGTGCTGATGAACAAAACTGGTGCGGGTAATGATTTCTTGGGGTGGATTGACTTACCGGTCAATTATGATAAAAAAGAATTCCAGGAAATAAAGGCGGCAGCAGAAAAAATTCAGAGTGATTCTGATGTACTGCTTGTTGTCGGGATCGGCGGTTCTTATCTTGGTGCAAGAGCAGCGATCGAATTTTTATCCCACAGCTTTTATAACGTATTACCAAAAGGAAAGCGTAAAACTCCGGAGATTTATTTCGTCGGCAACAGCATTAGCAGCAAGTATATTCGGGATTTAAAGGACGTGCTGGAAGGAAAAGATTTCTCCGTTAATATTATATCCAAATCCGGTACAACCACAGAGCCTGCTATTGCATTCCGTGTATTTAAGGATCTGCTGATCGAAAAGTATGGACGTGAAGAGGCAAATAAAAGGATTTATGCCACTACGGATAAGGCGAAGGGTGCGTTAAAGAATTTAGCGGACCAGGAAGGTTATCAAACGTTTGTTGTTCCGGATGATGTGGGAGGACGTTTCTCAGTGCTTACGGCAGTCGGCCTTCTTCCGATTGCAGTATCCGGTGCTGATATTGATAAATTGATGGAAGGCGCGGCAGCAGCCAGAGAGGAGGCAGTAAACACACCTTATGAATCAAATGGTGCACTCCGGTATGCAGCGGTCCGCAACATTCTCCTTAGAAAGGGAAAGTCAGTTGAGATCGTGGCAAATTATGAGCCAAGCCTTCATTATGTTTCCGAGTGGTGGAAACAGCTGTTTGGAGAAAGCGAAGGAAAGGATCAGAGAGGTATTTTTCCGGCAGCAGTGGATTTAACCACAGACTTGCACTCTATGGGACAGTTTATTCAGGATGGGTCCCGAATTATGTTTGAAACTGTATTAAATGTAGAAGAATCTCCGGCAGAGATCCTCTTAAAGGAAGAAGAGGTTGATACTGATGGAATGAACTATCTGGCGGGAAAGAGCGTGGACTTCGTGAACAAGAGTGCGATGAATGGAACGATTCTGGCGCACAGTGACGGAGATGTCCCGAACCTGATGGTGAACATTTCGGATCAGGATGAATTCAGCTTAGGACAGCTGTTTTACTTCTTTGAATATGCCTGTGGTGTAAGCGGCTATATTCTGGGAGTGAATCCATTCAACCAGCCGGGTGTGGAAAGCTATAAAAAGAATATGTTTGCTCTCCTTGGAAAGCCTGGGTTTGAGAAGGAAAGAGAAGAGCTTTTAAAGAGATTATAATCTGGTTTGAATATAAAAAAGTCATGTGAATTATTAAATTCTATGGCTTTTTTTATTGACTCAGACTTTGCCACAGATTTATTAAATACTTTGAGGAGGGTGAAAAATGCTGTACATTAACCGTAAGAGTAAAATGCCGATCTATATGCAAATTTATGAACATATAAAACGGGATATTTTAAGTGGTAATATGACAGTGGAATCACGCATACCATCCACACGGGTGCTGGCTAATGAATTACATGTGGGCAGAAACTCGGTGGAAAACGCCTATGATCAACTTAAGCTGGAGGGATATATTACAAGTATTCCTGGTTCGGGATATGTTGTAAACAGGTTGGAGTTTGAGCTGATTCAAGAATTACCAAAAGGGAAAAAGCCTGGTAATTTTATGACAAAACAGCCAGCCAGCCCTCCTGATAAAAGTAAATACAGCTTTCAATATGGCGAACTTGATGAAACAAATTTCCCCAAGAAGCTCTGGCGAATGCATCTGGCCGATGTTCTGGATGAACCGCTGATACATTCGTCAAACAATTACGCCGACGGAAAAGGTGATCCTCAGTTACGTCAGCAAATAAAAAATTATCTGTATCTTAACCGTGGTGTACAATGTGAAACAGAGCAGATTGTCCTTTGCAGTGGAACACAGTCTGCATTGGAGATAATTATAAAGCTATTATCAGTTGAGAAAACCATTGCAATGGAAGAACCATGTTATGATGGTGCAAGGGCAGTATTTCTTAGCAATGGCTTTCAAATACAGCCAGTTCCGGTGGACGAAGAAGGCATTGATCTTCAAACGCTTTCGTTACAAAAGGCTTCGATCATTTATCTCTCCCCCTCACATCAGTTTCCTACCGGTGCGGTTATGCCTATCCAAAACCGGATGGAGATATTAAATCTTGCACGAAAGCACGATATGATGATTATAGAAGATGATTATGACAGTGAGTTCAGGTATAAAGGAAGTGCCATTCCTTCCCTGCAGTCCATTGATCAGTCTGGGCGCGTGATTTATGTGGGGACTTTTTCCAAGGCTTTATCACCCGGGTTACGAATGTCTTACCTGGTGCTGCCATATTGGTTATTAGACACGTATCATGAGAAATACAGAGGGTATCAATGTACAATTTCTTTGATTGAACAAAAGACACTGCTGCATTTTATGCAGGACGGAAACTGGGCAAAGCATATACGCAGAATTTGTCTCAGTCAAAAAAGAAAACATGATACCCTGTTGGCTGCCATTCATAAAATTATAGGAGACCGGGTCCGAATTTTCGGCCATAATGCAGGATTGCACATATTACTTGAGCTTTTGGATGGACAGCAGGAGGAGGCGCTTTTACAAAAGGCGCTGCAATATGGAGTTTTAGTGTGCCCGGTATCACCGTTCTGGCTGGAAAAAGGTAATTATCAGGGCAATACGGTGGTGCTGGGATATGGGAAGATTAAAGAGAAAGATATTGAACCTGCGATAGAACTTCTAAACGAGGCATGGTTTAATTCAGACATAGTGCAAAACTGTATCCTATAAAAAAGAGGAAACCGTCCCTTATCAAGAGGACGGTTTAGCTGTATAATTTTATATTAGAACCAGAGTGAAATGGAGTTGCAATAAGAATGATTGAAAAAGAGATGGCTTTTAAAGAATCCGGGGAAGAAATAACTCAATTAAAGAGCAGGTCCAGAATGGTGAAATTTATTTATCTAATTACAGGGCTGGCCTTTCTTGGGCTGGGACTGCTTGGGATGGTGCTGCCGGTTCTCCCTACAACGCCATTTCTTCTAATTACTACTTACTGCTTTGCAAAAGGGTCTTCCAGATTTCACCAATGGTTTTGTCATACCCATATTTATCAGAAGTATATAGAAAACTATATAAAGGAAAGGGCCATGACACTTAAAACCAAGCTGTCAATATTAATATTTGCGTCCACGGTTATGATGATTGCATTTGCCACAATCCGTGTTCTGCCTGCAAGGTGTTTTCTTATTGCAGTTATACTCTTTCATTGGTGGTACTTCTTTTTCCGTATAAAAACAAAATAATTTATTACAGGAGGATAAATAAAATGCAACATAGAATGAAAACACATCCGCTATCAGAAGAAAAGTTGAATAATTTATTGTCCAGAGTGCAAACGGGCAGCCTGGCAACCCTAAATGAAGACGGCACCCCATACAATACGCCGGTTCACTTTATCTATGTTAATGAGTGTATTTATGTCCATGGATTGCCCAAAGGACAAAAGATTGACAATATTATTCGTAACAGCAAAGTAGGATTTACCGTGTATGAGATGCAGGAGCTTTTACTTGATGAAAATGGCAAACCCTGTGATACCAATACAAAATATGAAAGTGCAATTGTAACGGGAAGAGCTGCTTTGGTTGGGGATTTGGAAGAAAAAAGGATGGCTCTGCAGAAAGTCGTGGAAAAATACACCCCCCAGCTGGTTCATGTCCCGCTTCCTGAAAACATGGTTCGAGGAACTGCAGTAATACGAATCGGCATAGTTAAGTTGACAGGCAAGTACTATGAATAAAGATGAAAAAAGAGTTGTAAAAGGCAGACAGCAAAACGGGCTGTCTGCCTTAGTAACGATTAATTATCCGCTTTTTCTGTTATTCTTCTATAATCTGTATCTCCAGAAAATCAAAATCAATGGGTTCTATAAAATTATCCTGAGTAAATCGTGCTTTTGAATGAACTTTAAAATCCTTAACAGTAGAATCAAGCCATATGGGCTTTCCAAGATCAAACTGATAGCAGATCTCCTCCAGAGACTGAAACACCATGGAAGTTCTGGACAGACTGTAATCGGAGATACAGATGACGGTATCTTTTGCGATCCGGGTATTGGTTATTAATTTTGCCCACATACGAAACATAATAATTTTCCCTTCTATCTGACAAATTTCGGTGACCGGCAGTCATTTGATGAAACGATTATAGCATTATGTGTACGAATATGGCAAGGAAGAAATTCAGGACATTGTAAAACAAATCAACCTATGATAAAATTGTGAGAGGAAAAACCGAAGGAGGAAGACAAAAGATGGCACAGCCTATAGAAGATCAGGTTGGATTTCTTGGAGAGGCATGCAGAGCCGTTCAGGAACTATCGGTAAGCAAGAGTTTGCTTGAAAAATACCGTCTGGAAGAAAAGAGTCTTTTTAGAGAACTGGAAGCAGAGAGAAAGGCTGTGACCGATGCCATCAGCCTTACGGTGAAAAAAAGGGTACAGGAAATTAACGATACCTATGACAGAGAGATCGCGAGAGAACAGGACAATCTAAAGCGTTTAAGAAACAAACGGGAAAAAGCCAAAACCCAGGGAATTAAGGAACGGATTGAAGAGGAGACTCAGGAGCTTAAGGATAAAAACAAAGAATTGTTAACTGAGTTAAAATCCGTTTTTAAGCGGGATCATGTTCCGTCTTACTGCAGGAGCACCTGGTATTACGCTCTGTTTTTCACCAGAGGGTTTTCTGAAACCATTCTTCTGCTTTTTACCGCACTTATTTTTTTCCTTGCCATACCCTGCGGAATCTATTTTCTTATTCCCCAAAGAAAATCATTTTATCTGGCGGGAATTTATTTTGTCTCCATTCTGCTTTTTGGAGGGATTTATATACTGATTAACAACCGGACAAGAGTCAGACACCCAGAGGCTTTAAAAAAGGGAAGGGCTATTAAAAATTCTATAAAATCCAATCGGAGAAAGCTTCGTGCCATTATCCGTTCTATAAAAAAGGATCGTAATGAGAAGGTCTATAATCTGGAAAAGTTCGATGATGAGATTGCAAGAACAGAACAGGATCTTGCTGATATTGCGGACAAGAAACAGGATGCATTAAATACATTTGATAAGGTAACGAGTACGATTATTTCCGATGAAATCGCCAGCAGTAAGAGAGAAAAGATCTCACAGCTTGAGAAGGAGCACGAAGAGGCGGTTAATAACTGGAAAGAAGCTCAGATACGGGTTAAGGAGCAGACGCTGTTTATCAATGATAATTATGCCTCTTATATCGGATCTGAATATATGATCCCGGAGAAGCTTGATGAACTGGCAGATATGATACGGATGGGGAAGGCACAAACCATTAGTGAAGCCAAGGAAATTTATAATAGCATAAAAGACTAAAATAAAGGTACAGGAACCAGCCGTCATAAACGGCAGGCCTGTACTTTTTTTGCATTTTTCCAGAGGAATGAGGTGAATAATTCTCAAGAACCCGGCTTATAATAGAACAGAGAAAAATAAGGACAGCAGGGCAGTATATTATGAAATTATGGGAAAGAATTGCAATCCGGGGAAATCGGGATGTTTTTTATTATGACACCAGGCAGACCTTTGAAGCAGAGGAGTTTGCGTCCAGACTTTACAGCATGATATGCTCGGAGCAGGAGAATGGAAAATCGGCAGGTGTGCTGTTTTTATGTATAGGCACCGACCGTTCCACGGGAGACAGCCTTGGGCCCTTAATTGGTTATAAGCTAAATGAAATGGGACTGGAGCATTTAGAGTTACTGGGCACGTTAGAACGTCCGGTTCACGCTATGAATTTGGATACCTATCAGACTATTTTAAAGCTGCGATATCCCAATCATGTAGTGGTAGCCGTGGATGCCTCAGTTGGAAATATAGAGCACATTGGTTATGTCACCCTTGGAAAAGGGGCGTTAAAACCAGGCCTTGGAGTCAGCAAAGAGCTTCGGGCTGTCGGGGATATTTTTATAACAGGTATTGTGGGAAGCTGCGGAAATTACGATCCTCTTATGCTTCAGAGTATCCGGCTTTCTGTTGTTATGCGTATGGCAGACTGCATCAGTCACAGCATTTGTCTTGTCGAAAAGTTATGGGAAAACTCGTACTTTCTTTGACACGTTTTTCAAAAGCCTTATGCTATGATTCATTGGATTAAATAGAATAGTGGGGTGATCCAATGGATGAATTATACAATCCGTTCCCGAAGCTGCCCAAGAACATCAGACAGATTGGGGAACGGGATGAAATCGTAAAATTATATGTAGAGGATTATGTTAACACATATTTAAAACGTCTTTTTCCTGCAAGTGGACAAAGACTGCGGGTTGGACTTTTGCTTGGCAGCATGGAATTAAGTGATGGGACGCCGTATATCTTTATCGACGGAGCATTGGAGATGGAAGATGTGACGGAAGAGGGCATGAAGGTGTCCTTTACAGAACTGTCATGGAAAAGAGCTTCCCAGAACATGGACCAGCTTTTTCCAAAAAGATCCATACAGGGCTGGTTTATATGTGGAAGTCCCGGAGAGGATTTAAGTCCTTTAAATTACTGGAAGCAGCATATGCAGTATTTTGGAGGTCCCAACAAGCTAATGTATCTAAGCTGTGGAACAGAGGGGGATGAAACAATTTATGTAACCTCGGAAGATGGTTTTTATAAGCTTCAGGGGTACAGTATCTATTATGAACGCAATCAAATGATGCAGGATTATATGGTACTGCGCAAGGATGTAAAACGTATCGAAACCGATACAAATGATAAGGTAATTGAAGAATTCCGCAAGCGAATGGGCGAGAACAAGGAAGAAGCAGTGGACAGGCATCAGACTGTCGGACTTCTCCGGGGCATGTGCATGGCCATGTCAGTTGTCGTATTAGCTGGCGGAATTGTTATGTTTAACAACTATGAGCGCATGAAAAGCATGGAAAGTGTGGTAGTCTCTGCAATCCCAGCCAAGGCAGAAAAAATACTCCTGGGTGATAAGGATCAGCAAAAGGGTGAAAAAAAGGAATCGGGAGTAGTGGTGGAGGAAGCAGATGGAGAAGTTTATCCTACTTCTGCAGTCAACAAGGAAACCATGTCTGAAACCATGCCGGGAGACTCACAGGCGCAAACAGAGGCACAGGCACAGGCCGGGGAGACAGCGGGTGAGACAGTCAGCGAGACAGTTGCAGCCGCAGAGTCAGAGCCACCAGCACAAAAGGTAGTAGAAGAGAAGGTGACACAGGCAGCCAAACCCGAGACACAACCTGCAACCCAGGCGGCGGCGACGGATGGACAACGGATTCATACCGTGGCAGAAGGCGAAACGCTGTATGGGATTTGCATTGCTGAATATAAGAGCGTTAATAAATTAAAGGAAATTTGTGAATTGAATGGATTGGAAGATGAAAATAAGATAGTTGCGGGCCAGAAATTGCGTCTTCCGTAGAAAAACTTAATGCGTTTCTCTCTGATTTGATGTATACTACAATTACATATGGGCATTTTTAGGAGAAACTGCATGAGCGATATGAACTCTATGAACAGAGAGATAAAGAAAGACCAGCTGCGGCGTCAGATTGTCCCGGCTTCACCGCAAAAGGACGAGGACAGCAATGAAATTATAAAAAGAGCCCGCACAAAGGTTAAAAAGAAAAAGTTAAAAATTTTTCTCGTGGTGCTTTTTATCCTGTCTGCTGGTGCAGTCAGTCTGTATACATATTTGAATTATTATCAGTATACTGGATACAGCGTCGTCTGGGAAAAATCGCTCAATGAAGGAAGCTACGTTGGATATTTGGACTTTGGAACCAATGTGTTAAAGTACAGTAAGGATGGAGCTTCCTATATTGATAACCAGGGGAAAGAGGTATGGATACAGAGCTATGAGATGAAATCACCGGTTGCCAGTGTCAATGGCTCTTATGCGGTCATTGCAGATCAACAGGGCAATTCCATCTATGTCTTTGATAAGGCGGGGAATACCGGAGTGGCAAACACGGTACTGCCGATTATAAAAGCGTCTGTATCAGCCCACGGAGTCGTGGCCGCGATCTTAGAAGATACTAATTCCAATTATGTTTATTTTTATAAACGGGATGGAAGCTATTTGGATGTGAAGATCAAGGCTCTTTTAGGAGGCAATTCCGGTTATCCGGTTGATATCAGTTTATCCCCTGACGGAACGCAGCTGATGGGATCCTATGCATTTTTAAAGAATGGAACCATGAATGGAAGGGTTGCTTTTCATAATTTTGCAGAGATCGGTAAAAGCGTCTCGAACAGGCTTGTGGGCGGATTTGATGAGCCTTATCAGTCAACACTTGTTGCGCAGGTTCAATTTCTTGATGATACGTATTCCTGCGCATTTGCAGATAACGGTATTTCGTTTTATTCCACGAAGAATGCACTTTCTCCGGAGCTGATTAAGCAGATTCCGGCTGAAAATGAGATAAAAAGTGTATTTTATTCGGACAAGTATGCAGGAATGATTACCGATAACCCTGAGGGGGAAAACCCTTATAAGCTTTCTGTATATAAATCCAATGGGAACCTGATGTTTACCAGCGATTTCCAATATCAGTACACTCATGCCGATATTGACGGAAACCTGGTAATTTTGTATAATGAAGACTCTTGCAGAGTCTATAACATGTCAGGAAGGCTTAAATTTTCCGGTACATTTGATTTTCCCATAACAAAAATCCGAAACGGCAGATTTCCCAATACTCTGATCGTATCCGGACCCCAGAACATGAAAGAAATAAGATTACAAATAGGAGGACAATACCAATGAGCAACATCGATACTATGTCAATTAATGCAATCCGCATCCTTTCTGCCGATGCAATCCAGAAAGCCAACTCCGGACATCCGGGACTTCCTTTAGGCTGCGCATCTGCTGCGTATGAATTATGGGCAAATCACATGAATCATAATCCGGCAGATCCAACATGGGCTAACAGAGATCGTTTTATCCTGTCTGGAGGTCATGGATCCATGCTGTTGTATTCTATGCTTCATCTGTTTGGATATGGTAATTTATCCAAAGAGGATGTAATGAATTTCCGCCAGCTTGGCTCTAAAACTCCTGGACATCCGGAGTATGGCCATACGGTAGGAGTTGAGGCAACCACAGGTCCTCTTGGAGCTGGTATGGGTATGGCAGTCGGTATGGCAATTGCCGAAAGTCATCTTGCTGCTGTATTTAATAAGGACAACTATCCGGTAGTTGATCATTACACCTTTGCTTTGGGTGGAGACGGCTGTATGATGGAAGGAATTTCCTCCGAAGTATTTTCTCTTGCAGGAACTCTTGGTCTGGGTAAATTAATTGTTTTTTATGATTCCAATAAAATTTCCATTGAAGGAAGTACAGATATCGCATTTACAGAGAATGTACAAAAACGTATGGAAGCATTTGGTTTCCAGATTATTACGGTTGAGGATGGGAATGATTTAGAAGCCATCGGACGTGCAATCGAAGAGGCAAAGGCAGATACAGAGCATCCTTCCTTTATCACCATAAAGACACAGATCGGTTTTGGCTGTCCTGCAAAGCAGGGTAAGGCAAGCGCTCACGGGGAACCACTGGGTGCTGATAACATTACTGCATTAAAGGAAAACTTAGGCTGGCCATCCATGGAACCATTCTATGTTCCGGAGGAAGTTTACAGTCATTACAGAAAGCTTGCTGAGGAAAAGGCTGAGACAGAAGCAGCATGGAATGTGATGTTTGCTGCTTACTGCCAGGAGTATCCAGACATGGAAGAACTGTGGAATGCTTACCATGATCCGGATGCAGGAGAAAAATCCATCGAGGCATGTGCTGATTTCTGGAAAAAGCCGGAGAAGGCAGATGCAACCAGAAATTTATCCGGACAGATTTTAAACAGAATTAAGACATATATGCCAAACTTAATCGGCGGTTCTGCGGATTTAGCACCATCCAATAAGACAAATATGTCGGATATGGGAGATTACAGCAAGGAGAATCCTGCTGGCAGAAACATGCATTTCGGGGTCCGGGAACTTGGAATGACAGCGATAGGAAACGGTATGATGCTTCACGGCGGACTTCGTACCTATGTGTCTACTTTCTTTGTTTTCAGTGATTATACAAAACCGATGGCACGTCTTTCTGCTTTAATGGGAGTACCGTTATCTTTCGTATTCACTCACGACAGTATTGGTGTTGGTGAAGACGGTCCTACTCATGAGCCAATCGAACAGCTTGCCATGTTACGTGCATTACCAAACTTCCATGTATTCCGTCCCTGTGATGAAACAGAGACAGAAGCAGCATGGTATTCTGCACTGACATCCAAAAAGACACCGACAGCTCTGGTTCTTACCAGACAGAATCTGACTCCTATGCCAGGAAGCAGCAAAGAGGCATTAAAGGGTGGCTATGTAATCGATGACTGTGAAGGAACACCAGATTTGATTCTGATTGCCAGCGGATCGGAAGTAGAACTGTCTGTAAAGGCAAAAGCGCTTATGCCTGACCGGAAAGTCCGTGTAGTTTCCATGCCATGTATGGATTTATTTGAGGAGCAGAGCCAGGAGTATAAGGAAACAGTACTTCCAAAAGCAGTTAGAAAACGTGTGGCAGTGGAAGCATTAAGCGATTTCGGCTGGGGCAAATATGTGGGACTTGACGGCGCGTATGTGACCATGACCGGATTCGGAGCAAGCGGACCTGCTAATCTGTTATTTGACCATTTTGGATTTACGCCTGAGCATGTGGCAGAAGTGGCAAAATCCTTATAATTAACTGCTTCTGTGGTACAAAAGCATAAAGGAGTGTATCTGGATATGGGAAAAAAGTGTATTGGCATAGACGTGGGAGGAACATCTGTTAAGATCGGAATATTTGAAACAACAGGGGAACTTCTTCATAAGTGGGAGGTTGGTACCAGAACGGAAGAGAACGGAAGATACATTCTTGATGATGTATCTGCTTCCATTCTGGAAACACTTAATAAGCTTGACCTCTCTCTTGATGAGATTAAAGGAATAGGAATGGGAGTTCCTGGACCGGTTATGCCGGACGGATATGTGGAGGTCTGCGTCAATTTAGGCTGGCGTGATTTATATCCGGGCAGAGAACTGAGCAGCAGGCTGGACGGAATTCCGGTGCTGTGCGGAAATGATGCCAATGTGGCTGCCCTGGGCGAGATGTGGCAGGGTGGCGGTAAAGGCTACGAAGACATCGTTATGGTCACTCTTGGCACAGGTGTGGGCGGCGGCGTAATCATAGGAGAGAAGATTATTGCCGGCAAGCACGGACTGGCAGGTGAAATCGGTCATATCCATATCCGGGATGAAGAGACAGAACACTGCAACTGCGGCGGTGTAGGCTGCGTGGAGCAGATTGCAAGTGCTACCGGAATTGCAAGAGAAGCAAGACGTAAGATGGCTTCTACGGATATTCCTTCTGTATTACGGGATTATGGAGATGATGTTACTGCGAAGGAAGTATTAGATGCGGCAAAGGCTGGAGATGAACTGGCAAAGTCTGTGATTGATATTGTGGGTCATTATCTTGGTCTTACACTGGCTCAGATAACCATGGTCATTGACCCGGAAGTATTTGTTATAGGCGGAGGTGTATCAAAGGCAGGACAATATCTCATTGATGAGATATTCCGCCATTATGACAGGTTTACTCCTATATCGAAAAGCAAGAGCAAAATCGTTCTTGCAACACTGGGCAATGATGCGGGGATCTATGGTGCAGCAAGACTGATTCTCGACTGATAATAAGCATGTAATAGATAAGGAAGGCAGAGAGAATATACGTGCTCTCTGCTTTCTTTTTTGCATTGAGAGGAAAATGTTCTCACTAAGAGTGGGATTGAAGCAGTCATCGCTTATTTACAATTTACTAAATTATGATATAATGGGAATACTTCACAAAGAATAAAACTTTGTAAAATGAGGAGACCCCGGCTGCCAGGCAGTCGGGGCAATTATGAAAAATCTATGTGCAATTTGACCATTTAAGCGTTTTTGTTTGTTTGATTTCTATACAATTAGTATAAAAAATACATGTGAACACAATATGAACGCTGTGTAAACAGATTATGAAATAAAGGAGGAACCCATGGAGGAGAACCGTAGAAACAGGAAAACAATTGTAATTGGACATAAAAACCCGGATACAGATTCCATTTGTTCAGCTGTCTGTTATGCCAATTTAAAAAGGCAGCTGACAAAGGAAGACTATCAGCCGGGAAGGGCTGGGCGGGTGAATGAAGAAACCCAGTTCGTACTTAATTATTTTGGAGTTGAGCCTCCGGAACTGATTGAGAATGTAAAGACCCAAGTGCTGGATATTGAGATAAGGGAGACCCGTGGGGTAAAGAAAAACCTGTCTTTGAAAAATGCCTGGAATTTAATGCAGGAGGCCAATGCTGTGACCATTCCTGCAGTGACTGACGATGGAATGTTAGAGGGGCTTATTACTGTAGGTGACATTGCCAAGTCCTATATGAATGTGTATGACAGCAGTATTTTATCAAAAGCCAATACCCAGTATGCCAACATCGTGGAGACTTTAGAAGGAAACATGGTGGTCGGTGATGTCAGCGATTATTTTAATAATGGAAAGGTATTAATTGCTGCAGCCAATCCTGACATGATGGAATACTATATTGCCAAAGGTGATCTGGTTATTTTGGGAAACCGCTATGAATCCCAGCTGTGTGCCATTGAGATGGAGGCAGCCTGCATTATTGTATGTGAAGGTGCAGCCGTATCCATGACCATAAAGAAGCTTGCCCAGGAGCGTGGGTGCGCAGTTATGACAACTCCGTATGATACCTATACCGCTGCCCGTCTGGTAAATCAGAGTATTCCCATCAGCTATTTTATGAAAACAGATGGACTGATTACCTTCGAAGTAGAGGATTATATTGACGATATTAAGGATGTAATGGCCAGCAAACGCCACCGTGATTTTCCCGTTCTTGATAAAAATGGAAAATACAAGGGAATGATATCCCGTAGAAACCTTCTTGGTGCCAAAGGAAAACGTCTGATTCTGGTTGATCATAATGAGCGATCCCAGGCTGTTGAGGGAATGGAAAGTGCTGAGGTGCTGGAGATTATTGATCACCACAGACTTGGAACTGTGGAAACCATAGCCCCGGTATTCTTCCGCAACCAGCCGGTTGGATGTACAGCAACGATTATATACCAGATGTATCAGGAAAATCGCGTGGAGATACAACCTAAGATAGCCGGTTTATTATGCAGCGCCATTATTTCCGACACGCTGTTGTTTCGTTCGCCTACCTGCACAGAGGCAGATAAGAGGGCAGCCCTTAATCTTGCAGACATTGCTGGGATTGAGGTGGAAAAATACGCTTCCTCCATGTTTGCAGCAGGAAGCAATTTAAAAGGTAAAACAGACAAAGAGATATTCTATCAGGACTTTAAAAAGTTTACATTTGGAAAGGTGAACTTTGGGGTAGGACAGATCAGCTCCTTAAACTCAAAGGAACTTGATGAATTAAAAGAGAGAATGCTTCCTTATATGAAAAAAGCCAGAGAGGAGCATGGGGTAGACATGATGTTCTTTATGCTGACCAGTATTCTTACGGAATCCACGGAACTTCTTTGTGAGGGACAGGGTGCGAAACAACTGATTGCAACTGCATTCCGTTCAGAGGATTCCACAGACAGTGGTGAAGATCATCTGGTAAGTCTTCCTGGTGTTGTATCAAGGAAGAAGCAGCTGATTCCTGGTATTATGCTAGCAGTACAGGAATAGAGGGAGGCAGGAGTCATGAAAGATAAGAATAACAGAGAGTCCGGGCAGGCAAAGCCATCCGGCAAGATAGACTGGAAGCCTGGAAATATGCTTTACCCAGTACCTGCAGTTATGGTGAGCTGTATGCGGCAGGGAGAAAAGCCCAATATCATTACGATAGCCTGGGCAGGGACGATCTGTTCTTCTCCTGCTATGCTGTCCATTTCCATCAGGCGGGAGCGCTATTCCTATAATATTATTAAGGAAACCGGTGAGTTTGCTTTAAATCTGGTGACTGCGGATCTGGTTCGGGCAGCAGATTACTGCGGTGTGAAATCTGGAAGAGACGTGGATAAATTTGCGGATATGAAATTAACCCCCTGTTCTTTAACAAATATAGGAGTGCCGGGAATCGCGGAAAGCCCGGTGATTCTCTCCTGTAAAGTTACTGAGATCAAGCCTCTTGGAAGTCATGATCTTTTTCTCGCTGAGGTAGTGGGTGTAACGGTGGACAATCGGTATATGGATGAGCAGAACAAATTTCATCTGAATCAGTCCAAACTGATTACTTATTCCCATGGAGAATATTTTGAACTTGGAAAAAAGGTGGGCACTTTTGGCTACTCAGTAAGAAAATCGGATAAGAAGTCAAAGGACAGGAGGAAAAGGAAATGAGAAGAAACCAGAATCTTGACAACATTACCTTAATTGGAATGCCGGCATCAGGAAAGAGTACGGTAGGGGTTCTTTTAGCAAAGCGCCTGGGGTATTCCTTTGTTGATGTGGATATCGTAATCCAGGAACAAGAGGGGCGGCTGCTAAAAGAGATCATTGCTGAGGAGGGACAAGAGGGCTTTCTTCAGGTAGAGAACAGGGTGAATGCAGAGCTTTCCGTTCATAACAGTGTCATTGCTCCGGGAGGAAGTGTGATCTACGGAAAGGAAGCCATGGAACATCTGAAAAAGATCAGTACAGTGGTTTATTTAAAACTCAGTTATGAAGCAGTAGAGGAACGGCTTGGTAATTTAACGGATCGTGGAGTTGTCTTGAAAGATGGAATGACACTAAAGGATCTGTACGAAGAGCGGACTCCTTATTATGAGCGGTACGCGGATATCACCGTTGATGAGACCGGGATTGATGCAGGCGGTATCGTTGATGTACTTAGAAGTATATTAGAAGAGCGTTTCGGATTGGAAACATAATGGAATGAAAGCAAGACGTTGAATTGATAAGATTCTGCGTCTTATTTTATTTGTACCAGCATATTTATATAGAAAATGAGGTGATAATATTAATTTATTTAGCATACTATTTAAAAATATTAAGTGAGTAATTCAAAAATTAACTTATTGATTTTGTTATAGGCAGTTGGGGTTAAAAGCTATTGACAAATATATAAAAATATCATAAAGTTATAGAAAATTAAGACTAAGGCGTCTGAACAGAAAATAATTCTGCCAGATGCCTTTATTTTTTTAAATTTAATTGAATTGGGAGGTAATTAAATGAAGAAAGCCATGAAAAAAATGGTATCACTGGGGATCTCCGGATTAATGGTCTGGTCTTTGACCGCTTGTGGCAATTCCAAACCTGCGGCTCCGGTCTCAGGAACAACCCAGGCTGCGGCGGAAACAAAGGCGGCGGAAGCAGCAAAAGGGAATGCATTAAACGTACATATCGATGTGGAGGTTGCTTCCATGGACCCCCAGATCGCAACAGATGGAACATCATTCGAAGTAATTGCGGATACAACCGATGGACTCTATGAACTGGATGCTGACGGGAAACCGGTCCCCGCATTGGCAGAGAGTGTGGATAAGAGCGCAGATGGGCTGACGCTTACCTATCATTTAAGGGATGCAAAATGGTCCAATGGAACACCTGTTACAGCTAAGGATTTTGTATTTGCATGGAGAAGGGCAGTGAATCCTGTAACGGCAAGTGAATACGCATTTATTGTGGGAATTGCAGGGATTAAGAATGCAGATGCTGTTTCTTCTGGTGAAAAACCGTTAGAGGAACTGGGAGTAACTGCGGTAGATGATAAGACACTGAAAGTAGAACTTGACGTACCGGTACCATTTTTTGAATCTTTAATGGCTTTCCCAACCTTCTATCCGGTAAATGAAGAATTTTTCACCAAGTGTGGGGACCAGTATGCAAGTACACCGGATACGCTGTTGTCTAACGGACCATTTAAGATTACCGCCTATGAGCCGGCGGCTACTACTATTACTTTGGAAAAGAATCCGGATTACTGGGATGCAGGAAAGGTAAAACTTGATGGAATTAATTATCAGGTTATTAAGGATTCCCAGCAGGCAATGCTTGCATATCAGAACGGAGATTTAGACTTGGTCACGCTTTCTGGTGAGCAGGTGGAGCAGTTCCAGGCAGATCCTGAATTTAAGAATATTATGGCTGGATATTTATGGTATATGTCACCCAATACCAAAGTAAAAGGTCTTGAGAACGTTAATTTAAGAAAAGCATTATCACTTTGCTTTGACAAAGAGGCTGTATGCAAAAATATTTTAAAAGATGGTTCGATTCCGGCATATTTTGCAGTACCAACTCTTCTTGCAACAGGTCCTGACGGAAAAGATTATAGAGAAGATGCAGGAAGCAACTACTTTAAGACAGATAAAGCGGAAGCTTTGAAATATTGGGAAGAGGCTAAAAAAGAACTGGGAGTGGAGAGCCTGACTTACACCATGATTGTGGAAGATACGGAATCTGCCATTAATGTGGCACAGTTCCTTCAGTCAGAGATTCAGACTACACTTCCGGGAATTACCATTAACTTAGAACAGATGCCTAAGAAAAACCGTGTAGAGCGCATGCAGGAAGGTACTTTTGAACTTGGTCTTACCCGTTGGGGACCGGACTATGCGGATCCTATGACTTATCTTGACATGTGGATTACTGACAGCCCCAATAACTATGGATTCTGGTCCAATGCTGAATATGACTCCATCATCCAGTCCGCTAAGAAAGGGGATCTTGCACTAGATCCCGCAGCAAGATGGAAAGCCTTAATTGGTGCAGAAAAGATTGTTTGTGACAATGCAGTAATTCTTCCGGTATACCAGAAGGGAAATGCAGTAATGCAGAAAGCTGGTGTTGAAGGCGTGGAATTCCACTCCATTGCCATCAACCGTTATTTTAAGAATACGACTAAGAAATAAGACTTTGTGAGTTTTATATTCTGGCTGCCGGAGGGGTTACAGGTCCTGCCTGTTATTCCTCTGGCTGCTTAATTTGGGAGGGTAACGTTTGTGAAACGATATATTGTTAAGAGAATCTGCATTTCAGCAGCCACTTTGCTGGCTATCCTGCTTATATTATTTCTGATGCTGGAACTGATGCCGGGTTCCCCGTTCAATGACGAGAAACTAACCCAGTCTCAGGTGGCGCTGTTAAATGCCAAGTACGGTCTGGATAAACCCGTATTCATACGGTTTTTAAACTATGTAAAGAATATGCTGTCTGGTGACTTTGGGGTATCCTATACCATTTCAAAGAATACGTCTATTACCACTCTTTTAGCAAGCAGACTTCCTATTTCTATCAGAATCGGAGGGCAGGCAGTTTTACTTGGAACTGTGGTGGGACTGGTATTAGGACTCATAGCTGCTTTAAAGCATAATACAATTTTTGATACCATGACAACGGTTATTTCTGTTCTCGGGGTCAGCCTTCCATCTTATGTATTTGCACTGGGACTGTCTTATACCCTTGGCTATCAGTTTAAATGGTTTCCTTTATTGTATCAGCAGCAGGAAGCAGTGAAATCTTCAGTTCTTCCTACCATCTCTTTAGCTATGTTTACGGTAGCAACCGTAGCCCGGTTTACCCGAACGGAAATGCTTGAGGTTCTGGGATCCGATTATATGCTTCTTGCAGAAAGCAAGGGACTTCCGGCCTGGCGGCTCATACTGATTCATGGATTAAGAAATGCACTGATTCCCATTGTCACAGTTCTGGCACCACTTGTTGTCAGTCTGATGACCGGTTCTCTGGTGGTGGAAAAAATATTTTCCATTCCTGGAATCGGAAGCCTTCTGGTCACAGCCATTCAGTCCAATGATTATAATGTGATCGTAACTCTGGCATTTATATACAGCGCCATGTATATCGGGATTATGCTTGCTGTGGATATCTTATATGGTCTCATTGATCCACGGATCAGGCTGGCAAAGGAGGATGACTATGAGCAGTCATAACAGGGAAGCAGTAACGTTTGAATTTAAGCCAGATGATTTTATAATGGCTGATAACCACAGTATCGGGATTGACCGGGTTTATCCGGCACAGTCTTACTGGAAAGATGTCATATCCTCTTTTTTGAAAAATAAAGGGGCAGCAGCGGGATTTATTGCTATTGTTTTTGTCGTCTTCATGGCAATTGCCGGTCCGTATATGAATGGCTATACATACAATGAACAGATTATAGCGAACCAGAATCTTGCTCCAAGAGTTCCGGTTCTTGAAAAGTTGGGGATTATGGATGGATCTGAAACCATGAACACCTCCACTGGTAAAGTTACGGTTAACCGGTACATTGATCCGCAAAAGACTACCGGACTTGAAAATACTTATTACTGGTTTGGTACAGATGTATTGGGCAGGGATATATTTACCAGGACATTTATGGGAACCAGAATCTCCCTTTACATTGCGTTGGTGGCTGTTCTTGTTGATATGTGCTTTGGTATGAGCTACGGTCTGATCAGCGGATATTTTGGCGGTGCAGTGGATAATGCCATGCAGCGGTTTGCGGAGATTTTAAATGGAATACCAACCCTTGTCATTGTTACCCTTCTTATGCTGGTGTTAAAGCCAGGGCTTGCAACCATCACTCTGGCACTTGCGATTACCGGCTGGATTGGTATGAACCGGGTCGCCAGAGCCCAGGTTTTAAAGCTGAAGGAACAGGAGTTTATTCTTGCATCCAGAACACTTGGAGCAGGGGATTTCTATTTGATTTTTAAGGAAATACTTCCAAATATTTTTGGCCAGCTGATCATTATGTCCATGTTTTCCATACCAAACGCTATCTTTACGGAAGCATTTCTTGCATTTATCGGCCTGGGGGTTCCGGCACCGTTAGCTTCTCTTGGGTCACTGATCAGCGATGCGTTTAAGTCCTTCACAACCCATCCCTATATGATCATATCACCAGTGATCGTTCTGGCAGTTATTATGCTCAGCTTTAATATGCTGGCAGATGGATTGAGAGATGCGTTTGATCCGAAGATGAAAGAGATGTAGGAGGCAGATTATGAATAAAGATAAGGTTTTGTCAATCAGAGATTTATCCATCTCGTTTCAGACCTCTGCCGGCGAAGTAAATGCCATCAGAGGAGTCAATCTGGATTTATATCAGGGGGAAACGCTGGCTATCGTAGGAGAATCGGGCTCCGGTAAATCAGTGACAGTAAAGGCAATTATGGGTATATTAAGCGGAAACGGAAAAGTAAAGAGCGGAACCATTGAATTTACCTCACGTAAGAGTGGGGAGGAGATAAAAGAAGAACTATTGAAATTTAGTAAAAAAGAAATGCGCCGCCGGATTAATGGCCGCCGGATCGCTATGGTATTTCAGGACCCTATGACTTCTTTAAATCCCACTATGCCAATTGGCAGTCAGATTATGGAAGGAATGCGTTATCATTATAAAACCAGTAAAAAAGAAGCGTATGAAAAAGCGGTAAAACTTCTTAATCTGGTTGGGATTACAGAGCCGGAAAAGAGAATGAAAAGCTATCCCCATCAGCTTTCCGGAGGGATGAGGCAGAGAGTGGTAATAGCAATTGCTTTGTCCTGTGATCCTGAGATATTAATTTGTGATGAACCAACCACAGCTTTGGACGTGACCATTCAGGCTAAGATTCTGGAACTGATTAAAGATATTCAGAAGAAAACAGGGATATCTGTCATTTACATTACCCATGATTTGGGAGTCGTGGCAAAGGTGGCGGATTATGTGGCAGTGATGTATGCGGGGAAAGTGGTAGAAAAAGGGCTTTCTGAGGAGATCTTTTATGATCCCAGACACCCCTACACCTGGGGATTGTTATCTGCCATGCCGGATTTAGATACCAATGACGAGGTACTTTATACCATCCCCGGAAGTCCGTTCAATCTGTTAAATAAAACAGAGGGTGATGCATTTGCAGAGAGAAACCGGTTTGCACTTAACATTGATTACCGCCTGGAACCGCCTATGTTCCAGGTCACGGAGACTCATTATGCGGCAACATGGCTTCTTCATGAAAATGCACCGCCTGTATCAATGCCAGAGGCATTAAAGGAAAGGATAAAGAGAATGGGGGAGGAGGTGGATTCGCTTGGAGGAGATTAGAAAACCACTATTGGAAGTAAAAGATTTAAAGCAGCATTTTAAGCTTGGCAGGAAGTTTTCCATAAAAGCTGTTGATGGAGTTTCTTTTCAAATTTACCCCGGAGAGACCTATGGTCTGGTAGGAGAGTCAGGAAGCGGAAAATCTACTATCGGAAGGTCTGTTATTCGTCTGTATGAGCCCACTTCTGGTGAGGTGTGGTTTCAGGGTACAAAAATTTCGGGCAAACTTTCCCCACAGGATACAAAACATTTAAGAACGAATATGCAGATGATCTTTCAGGATCCCATGGCTTGTTTAAATCCCAGAAAAAAAATTCTGGATATTGTTGCCCAGGGACTTGATATTCACCACATGTACACAAACCTGCAGGAGAGAGAGGAAAAAGTATACCGGATTCTCGATATGGTGGGGCTTTCCAGGGAACATGCCAATCGCTATCCTCATCAATTCTCAGGAGGTCAGAGACAGCGGATCGGAATTGCAAGAGCGCTTATTATGGAACCAGAATTAATTATTGCAGATGAGGCGATTAGTGCATTGGATGTTTCCATTCAGGCCCAGGTTGTAAACTTAATGAAAGAGCTTCAAAAACAGACGAGAACAGCTATATTATTTATCGCTCATGATTTATCCATGGTAAAATATATTTCTGACAGGATTGGGGTTCTCCATTTGGGGCATTTGGTGGAAACGGGGACAACAGAAGAGATATTCTTAAGGCCGATCCATCCCTATACAAGATCTTTATTGTCCGCAATACCAAAGCCGGATCCTGTTTCGGAACGGAGCCGGACGGCATTTAGCTATGATTTAAAAGGAATGGGGATTGATTATTTGTCGGGGACGGAGCATCACGTAGAGGGTGAGCATTATGTTCTTGGAACAAATGATGAGGTGAAACGGTGGATAGCAGAAGATTTCTTACAACAATAAAAAAGAGGGTATGCTCATTGACGGGCATACCTTCTTTTTTATTCCTATCACTTAATTAATCTTTTAACTGAAACTGCTTCATCAGAGACTTAAGCATCTGAGCCTGACCGGCCATCTCTTCGCTTGCTGCAGCACTCTCTTCCGACGTGGCAGAATTCGTCTGAACTACGCTTGCAATCTGGTCAATGCCTAGTGTAACCTGGCTGACTGCTGTGGCCTGTTGTTCGGATGCGGTGGAAATCTGGTAAACAAGGTTGGCTACTGTCTGGGATGATAATACAATGCGGTCCATGGATTCCTTTGTTTCTTTTGCTATGTGATTGCCGGATTCTATGGAAGCCAGTGCCCGTTCAATCAGTACAGCCGTATTCTTGGAAGCTTCCTGACTCTTATTGGCAAGATTTCGAACTTCGTCTGCTACTACGGCAAAGCCCTTTCCTGCATCACCGGCTCTTGCAGCTTCTACCGCCGCGTTTAGCGCCAGGATATTGGTCTGAAATGCAATGTCTTCAATGGTCTTTATAACCTTGCTTATTTCAGAAGATGCTTCGCTGATGGTATCCATAGCAGAATTTAAATGTTCCATCCGGGTTTTACCGAATTCTACCTCTGCAGAAGTCGTTTCAACCTGGGTATTTGTTTCTTTAGCATTTTCAGCATTTTGATTAATATTACTTGAAATATCGTTAATCGTTGCTGCCAGCTCCTGAATGGAAGAGGCCTGTTCAGTGGCACCCTGACTGAGCGCCTGAGCACTGCTTGCAACCTGTTCAGCACCACTTGCAACCTGATCAGATGCCTGTGTTATTTTACTCATAACATCATTAAGGGAATCCGTAAGATCCTGAATAGAGATCTGAACACCCCGAAATTCACCTTTAAATTCTTCCGGATCGTGAGGAATATTAAAATCCCCATCTGCCATACGCTGTGTAGTTTCGGAGATGTAATTCATATAGTAGGAAATCCGTTCCATCATGGTTCTCATGCTTTCGGCAAGATGTCCTAACTCGTCATTGGAAGTATACTCAACATGACAGTTTAAGTTACCCTGAGCCATCTTGTCAGCTACGTCTTTTAATTCATCAATTGGTTTTATAATACCCCGGGTGATATATACTGCAATGAATATGGAGGTTGCAATGGATCCCAGTATGATAATTATCATAATAAAGATGAAAATATTAGTTTGTGTCTCCAACTGGTTTGATTTAACAATGCCGTCATTGGATTTATTCGCCAGCATCGTATTGATGGTATTAGCAATATCAGCTGCCAGAGGGGCTGCCTGGCTGCGGAAAGTGGCCATGGCTTCCTGGGTAGATTTACCTGCAAGTTCTATGGTATTGCTTCGGATACCTTCGTATTTGGTCATTTTTTCAACAAGCTGGCTGTAAAGCTCTTTCTCAGCCGGAGTCTTCATTCGACTCTCTACCTGCTTCATCATCTTATTAATTGTATCAACCTGTGTGTTTAAATTCTGTTTCTGCTTTTCTGTTTCAGATGCATCCTCTGAAAAGATTATGTATAAAACTGTTGCACGATGTGCCTGAAATGCCTGCCCAAGGCTTCCGATATCTCCCTGTGCGAAACCATAATCCTGTAGTTCAATACTATACTCCTGATTGACTTTGTGGATGAGCAGGATTCCTATGGTTCCTGCAAGACCAGAAAATAATACTACAATAAGAAATGTAAGCAATAACCGTTTTCCAACTTTTAACTTTTTCAGCATGTGATTTCCCTTCTTTACCTTTGTTTTTCATATTTCTTTATTCCATAAAAATTCTTAAACTCATTGTAAAATATTTCCGTTTATAACAACATTATATAGCAATAGTAAGAATTAGTAATATCCAAATTATGGTATTATTGCAATATTATAGTTGCTTTACTGACATTAGTCAAGAACAGTTAATGACAATTATTCCGCATAAGGTCCCCCCCGTTTTAGGGAAGATTTAACGGACTTTTCCTTGTAATATTAGAAACAGAATCAGGAGGTGTTCTTTGGAATCATTGTTACATTGTTCCCATCCATTGATTCCTGCCTGCAGATCTGTTGACTTAAAGCCGCAAACTGTATATGATAAGACTCGGACTTCACATGATAACTTCTTTTGGTGAGGCAGGAAATTAATCTGTCTGCATATGAGGGGGAATATGATGAGACGAGAAGATAGAAAAAGAAATTTGCTTTTTATTGTAACAATCATTTTGATGTCAATCTATTTAATCTGGAGACTTGTATTTACGCTGCCTTATCACCAGGGCGCATTAAATATGGTTTTTGGACTCCTTTTGTATACTGCGGAAGCAGTTACTGTCTTTACTACCTTTGAACTTTTTTACCAGAAAATGCGTATGAACCGGTATCATTTGGAATGCCCGGAAGTACCGGCGGAATATTATCCTGACGTAGATGTTTTTATCGCTACCCATAATGAACCTGCAGATATTTTGTATAAAACGGTTAATGCCTGTACATTTATGGAATATCCGGATCAGAATAAGGTTCACATCTATCTTTGCGACGATGGAAACAGAGAAGAGATTGCGAAACTGGCAGAAGAATTTCAGATTGGATATCTGGGACTTGCTGATAATAAACATGCAAAATCAGGAAACTTAAACCACGCTCTAAGCAGGACCAATTCCCCGTTAATCGCCACATTCGATGCGGATATGATACCACAGAGGACGTTTTTAATGAAAACAGTTCCTTATTTTCTGCTTTCCAGATTTAAGAAGGAAGATGGGGGCTGGAAGTTAAGATCGGAAGATGAGATAGATGAAAAATTCCGGATGGGGATAGTACAGACCCCTCAAAGCTTTTATAATCCGGATTTATTTCAATTTAATCTCTATGCAGAAGGTAACATACCAAATGAACAGGATTTCTTTTCAAAAGAAGTGAACATTATGAGAAATTCCTCCAATGCAGTAGCCTATACCGGAAGCAATACGGTAATTTCAAGAGAAGCTCTGGAGGAAATCGGAGGCTTTCCTTATAACACCATAACTGAAGATTTTGAGACAAGTATACGTATTCAGAAAGCCGGTTATATCACTTATGCAACAGATGAAATTCAGGCAGCAGGACTGACAACGACTACAGTAAAATCCATGTTAAAGCAGAGGGTTCGCTGGGCGAGAGGCGTGATTCAGAGCCTGCAGAATACAAAAGCCATAGTAACAAGGAAGCTTTCACTGCCTGCAAGAATCACTTATTTAAACAGCTTTTTGTATTGGTGGTCATTTTTTAACCGCCTGATATTTATTCTTTCACCCATTCTCTTTGCTTTATTTGATTTTAAGATTGTGAACAGCGGATTCTTTGATGTAATTGTTTTCTGGCTTCCTGCTTATATATTTTATAGCACTTCAATGCGGTATTTATCAGGTAATATCAGAAATCAGAGATGGAGTCAGGTCATTGATACCATCTTCATGCCATACTTGATTATTCCTGTGATACTTGAGACACTTCATATACACCAGAGAAAATTTAAGGTTACGAATAAGAAGAGAAACGTAAATGAATCCAGGTTTGGCTATATTCTTTATGCAATTCCCCATATCATTCTTCTTATTTTATCTGCAGCAGCCATGATACGGTTTGTCAATGGAAAATATGGCTGGGCACTTTTATACAGCAGTGTCATAATATTCTGGATCGCTTACAATATGGTGGCACTGTTTTATGCTATCTTTTTTATGCTTGGAAGACCGGCTTACAGAAAATCGGAACGTTTTATTGCAAATGAAAAAATAGTGGTGGAGTATAAGGGACAGGAATTCGAGGCAGTCACTGAGGATTTATCTGAGAATGGAGTGGCATTTCATATGGAAACACCGGTTTATTTACCGGAGCAGGAAACCATTCATTTTACTGTTATTTCCAACCATTATAAGGCCCGTCTTAGCGGGAATATAAAGTATGTGAAAAAGGATGAAGTTGAAGGGGGCTGGCGTTATTCAGCCTTAGTAGAACCGGAAGATGAAGACAGCAGACGTCAGTATATGCAGCTTATTTATGACAGGGTTCACAGTCTGCCAATGGAAATGAATCTTTGGATCACTGCTTACGACGATATGTTAAGAAATATTAAAAAGAGGCTCAGTAAAACATTTTCCGATCAGAGAAAATTACCTCGGATACCGGTTAATAAGGAGATTGCTTTTTCAAATGGAGCGACCTGTAAAGTAGTTAACTTTAATTTCAATTATTTTTCTGTTCTGAATTTTGATGCAAATGGGAATGAGGAAGAGCAGTTTGATTATAATACAGAGAAAGGGATTAAGCTGACTTTAAAGAGAACAGGAAAATACCGGCAGCATTCGGTGGAAGAGTTGTTGGCAGTTACTAATATTGATGAACTGATTGAAAAAAATCAAATTGATCAAATCCTGTCTGATATTTCAAAAACGGACGAAGGTGAGAAATAAAAAATGTTCTGGCTGCTTCAAAGTGGATTGATAATTTTGCTGATAGGTTCAATGACTGGTTATATGCTTTTTTCAAAGGAGTTACTTCAGCTTCAAAGTGAATTTGTTCCTATTTTCGTTTTTTCCTCTTTGGCCTGCGGGGTTTATTTCGCGGGCCTTGCAGGGTATTTATACCCTGGAGCCATGATTCTTCTGGCAGGTGGAGCTTTACTTGCGGGAATATATGGGGTCAGGATTTTATTTAAGAAATATAAGATTCATGCAAAGATTACTTTATTTAATGGTTTGTTTTTGATTAGCAGCCTGTTCTTTTTCTATCTGTTATACAAGAGCAGGCTGATTCACTATGACAATTTTTCTCACTGGGCAGTGGTTCTAAAGCAGATGTTAAGCACCAATGCATTTCCGGATGCTTCCTCTGCTTTGATCGATTTTAAAAATTATCCATTGGGAACATCTTCGTTTATCTATTATATCTGCCGGTTTGCGGGTCACTCAGAGGCAGTAATGCTGATTGCTCAGGGACTCTTGATTTTTTCCTGTTTTTATGCTTTGTTTGGCGTCATAACGGAAAAAAAACGGTTTTTACTCTATGGGTTTTTAGCGGCAGGCTGCTCTACACTTTCTGTGTTTAATATTACTATAAGAATCAGCAATCTGCTGGTTGATTTTTTGCTGCCAATTTTTACGTTGGTTTTATTTTCAGTTATTGGCCGGTATGAGAAACAATTGGTAAAGGCATGTTTTGTAATTGCGCCGGTTGCCGGGCTTTTAATGATTATTAAGAGTACTGGAACGATCTTTGCAGGAATCGGATTTTGTTATCTTATATTTATATGGTTAAAAAACAGGGATAGAGATTTGGTTAAGAATGGATTTGCGGTACTTCTTTCCATTGGAGTAGCATTGATTCCATGGTTATTGTGGAGCTGGCATATGGCGGCGGCATTCAAGGGAGTTGAAAATAAGTTCGATGTGACACGGCAGGTGGAGACCGTATATGGTGGGAAAACTCAGGAGGAAGTCGAGCAGATTGTGAGTCTGTTTATTCAGTCAGTTTTTGATTTGAAAAGCAGGCCTTTTATGGGGATTTTGGCGTTTAATCTGATGGCAGCTGGAGGCAGTATATTTGCCTGGGCAGTGTTGAAAAAGAACTGGAGACTGTGGAAGGCTTTAATTGCACTGGATGCTGTAGTTGTATTATATTATGCCGGTATTTTAGGGCTATATATCTTTTCCATGCCTTCTGATGAAGCACTCAGGCTGGCGGGATTTGAGCGCTATGCTTCCAGCATTGTAGTTCTTTTTGCGGGAGGTCTGGTTTTATGCGCGACCGGGGATTTGGAACGAACTTTCTATTATAGAATCGGACAGGTTTCGGATCTGATGGCTTTTAAAAGTGTGGATAGCAAGGATCGATATCAGAAAGGGGTTATTGTCTGCATTGCATTAGCGGTTATTCTTCTGATGTCGGAGTTTAATGGTATGGAGACGATACAGAAATCTTATACTTCCACATTGCCTTATAAGGTACGGCAGGTTACGGGTGACCGGTGGTATCGCGACGGGAAGATGGATGAGAGCAGGTATCTGTTTTATGCAACGGATGCGGATGGACAGGTGACGGATTATTATCTGCAGTATATTGGGAAATATATGCTTTTTGCGCCTCATGTGGATGGTATCTGCGCTTTCTATGAAGATAATATGGACAATCTTCTGAGCGGGTATGATTACCTGGTGGTGGTGGAGAGTGATGTGGAGGCGCGTTATTTGCTTAGGAAGCATTATGGGGTAGCGGGGGAGGCTGGGGTTTATCGGGTTGAGAGAGATGGGGGGAAGGTTGGATTGGATTTTATATATTGATTAGCGCAAGAAAAAACAATACTAAATTCTATCTAATAAAAAAACAATTGGCAATGTCTGATATTGTTAATTAGAGTTGCCAATTGTTTTTTGAAATTAGTAGTATATATTTCTTTAAATTATGATGTTAAAAAATCAATGCGGGTTATGTGTACGGTCCCATTACTATAACCACCGGTACCCGGGCCTACCGTTTCTCCAATTGTAAAGAATACCTGTTCGTTGATGTCTGAAACATCTATATAACATGTATCTTGAAAAATTAAATTTACTGATTTTATATATGTACCAAGTCCTTTAGAGTTATTGGCTTTATAAAAAGCAATGCGCCCCGGGGATGCATCTCCCCATCGGTACCCTGTAAAATTATTATAATAGTATAATTTAATAAATCTAAATGGAGCCAAATTAATTGACACCTTATTCCTTATATATCCACAAACCATATTGCTTATATCTCCACTATTTAGCCTTGCTGGTAAATGAATTCCATTGGTATCTACGTAAAAAGGTTCATTATAAAACCTTGGGTACCCTTCGTATAGTAGGACCCCTCCGGCAAGAACGCCCGAAAAGGTCCCGTTTAAAAAGACGTTTGCCCTACAGCCAAGTAACTAAAATCTTGAAGTGTACCTACAATACCACCTATATTAACACCTGCTCTAATGTTTGACGCTGTAAAATTAGGCACATTACTTTGAACCCAATTTACTCCATTTAAGTAATGATTATTTCTTATCCCCAAACAGATAGTTTGATCCCAGCATGAAAGAGCAGTAGACCATACACGATCGGCTCCAGAAACATCTGCATTTTGATAAGGGATAGAGCCAGAAATTTTATTACCATTTACCCAAGCTGTTTGTCCACTTAACATATGTCCGGCCGAAGCTGTACCCGAAGTCTGGCTTGCCAGACTATTTGTTCCAACTAAAAAATCCTGTGCATGATACCCCTTTTTAACAAGAAAGGAACTACCTGCATTAAGGCTCTGGTTACCAGTCGCCCCGTTATTTGCCATTGCACCAGTACCAATTTCATCGCCGGTATCCGTTCCCATATACGTTTTTCCGCTTAATACATTTTCTTTCGTTGCAGAGACTTCATCGGAACCGATTCCGCCCCCTCCCCCAATATTTGTTACACCACATTTAGCCATTTTTCCTCACCACCTCTATCTCTCTGATATTTAAAGTACTTTTAGGTAATTTACTAGCCTCTAGAACAAGATTGCCTGCGCCGGTATCATCTTTCACAATAATAAAAGCCTTTGCCGCTGCTACCATGCTGTCGGAACTGAAGTAAACATTCACCTTATCATTTTTCTCAATTTTATCCGAATTAATAGTATAGGTAAGATCACTGTCCCATGCCGTAACTGGGATAGATAAATTGGAGGCAACAGAGACTCCAGTCAGATAATCCGTTTTTTCTGCGGAATAGGAATTCAACTTTTTTTGATCTTCTGCCGGACTGTCATTTATACCGACAGTTTTCTGTGCGATATCCTGTATCATTGCATCTACTTCCTCTTTAAAAAACTTTTGAGTTGCTTTTACCCCATCTAATAAGGTATTAAATTTGTCTGCGTTAAATAAAGACTTTGTCAGATTAGGATACTTTTCCTTTATGGCAGCCATAGCATCCACATCATTGTTAATCCAAGCCTCATTGTATTGCTCAATAGCTGGGCGCATTGTTGCAGATACGTCCTGCATGCTTGGTAAATCGCAGATTTTTTCTGGAAAACTGCTGTGAGGATATTCTGAATAACTCATTTTAAAAACCCCTTTCATTTACTTTTATAAACATAAGAAAAGCTCTCCAAAAAACGATAGAGAGTAATACTCATTGTCCCTTCGCCTGTGGACCAGCTTATGTTTTTAACTATGTATTGACTGGTTACATGATTGTATCTGGGTGTATATTCAATTTTTGTATTAACCTCCAGCCAGGGAATTACCAGTGAAGTCAACTGTATGGTGTCCTTCATGGCAGTAGACTGGTAGGTTAAGTATTGTGCCTGATTATAACAGGCGGCATCGTCACTTAAGGTATTGAAGTCAAGGGATTGCGGAATTTCGTAACCTAAGTTTGTTACCGAAAAAGGGCAGTCCTTGGATCTCTCAACGTATTTGCCATAGCACTGAAATTGCCCTAGTAAGAAAAGCGCTCCCGGGACGGTATTTAAATCGGTAAGTCTTCGATAACGGAAGACATAGACAGTATCTTTTTTCAAAACACCAGCTTTTAACGGATTACCATCTCCGTCGTATATAGGAATAGGGGGAGAAAATCCGTTTATAGTAAACATAGGAGCATCCGTATGTTCTGCAGTAACTTTAAATGCTAGTTGTGTTAAATTATCAACATCCTGCCAAGAACTTAAAGAATCAAAATGTACATCATAAACCTGATTCTTATAAGTTGAGGTATCCGCATACCGATCCTTCGACTCTAATTCAAGCACCTTTCCCCACACCTCAGTTACATTGTAAATCTCATCGAATTTTACATCGGTATCTTCGCTTATAATAAGATCTCCAAGCAACGAGTCATTAATTGTAACTGGTTCATCCAGACAGGTAGGTATCTTTCTCCAAATAAATGTTCCATCTGCATCAAAATAAAATTCCCAGGAATCATAAAGATCCCGAATCTTCGTCCAGATATCTGCGTAGGTTGCTCCTGTTTCAAAGGTCAGGTCATAAGGGACTGGTTTTCTTATGTCTTCAATAATGTAGTTTTTAATTCCTGCCTCTTTTACAATTGCAAGGACAGAGGAACGAATGTCCTCACCGGCAGGAATGGTAATAGACTGGGACGCAAATGCAGGCGGATTGTTAGAAGAACCATAGCCCGCAAGATGCCCGTTTAATGTTCCATCATACAATGCTATTAAATCTGCACAGGTAACAGAAAGCCTTTTTTCCTGTAAAGAAAAAGTATACTTCATACTCACATAGCAGAAGATTCCAAGAAGATACCATGTGATTTCACCAGTGCGCAGCGATTTAATCCCATAGTAGACCCGAACCCGTTTGTCCATCCAAATTTTTTTATCCTTTCCAATGGCAAAGGAAGAATTTAATACAATTAAATCAAAGCTGTAACTCCTCCGTTGAATGGATTCATTATCCTGACTATAGCTGTCTGAAATGATCTGGCCCTCCAAAGAGTCCAGGATTTTATAGGATGAGTTAAGCAGCTCTGCCCTCAGGAAGATCTCCTGGGTTCCCTGTTTTAACAGGCTGATATCCGATTGTGTTACTTGATAATTCATGCGTTCACCTACCTGTCAATGTCAGCGTTAATAAAGCCGTTGTCGTATAGATCGCCGGGGTCATAAGCACTTCCGCATTCTGCAACACTGAATTTGGTAATTACGTGTTCATAATGGTCGGACTCTTCAGAAATATCACCGCTGGTGACAGCCACCATATAGATATTTCCAAGATAATCTTTCAGAATTTTGGGCTTTCCATTTGTGAGGAAATCGTAAATTCCATTTCTATAATCCCAGGAGGTGTGTGTCTGCCAGCCATCTTTTGTTAATTCAATAAAGGTACAGGAAACATCACCCGCATAATAACGGACACGTCCGCCTTTTAATATCACTGGTTTTTCACGCCCCAATAGCTCAATCAGGCTTGTTTTCTGAGTCAGCTTCTTTTCAAAGCCTGTGTCCAGGATCATGGGGTAGGATATATTATTTTCACAGATAAAATAGGAGTCAAAGAATGATTCAATCTGGTTTGTAATATAACTGTTTTCACCGCCTGAAATAACTGGAACATAGGCATATTCTACGGTGCCCACAGGTTCATAATAATCCATTAACTCAATTTTAAAATCATCATTAGAGGTAATGGATTTTTCGTAAATAGTTTTAAATTTTTTATCGCCCTTAACTTTCTTTTTAATCCGTATCGATTCCACAATACTTTCTGTGAAACTGACGTTTCCACCGTACAGGTTATCCTGGAACAGAGCGTGTAACCGGGTATCAAATCCCCATATGGCAGGAATTTTAAAATCTGTTTCTGCCATTGGGGTCAGGTTTACAGTGGAGTAAATTTCGTCAAACACTGCATTTGCAATGGTTAAGTCAGTCACATCTGAAGAGGATGCAAAGGAGTAGGTCAAAGATTCTTTACTTGAAGCAAATGAACTACCTAAAAACATTGGATCACCGCCTTTCTGTCTGGTTCACCACACTGGCATTTATTTCATATGTATTGCCAATCCGGTTTAGGTGAAGTAAAAATTGTTGGTTTGTATCAGGGAAGGTTACATAGTTACTGAACAGGATATATTTGACCCCTGAAGTTTCTGCCTGGAGTTCAAAAAATGCTTTTTCTCCATTAGAATCAGATAAAGTACCTTCCCGGTAAAAAATGTTTACATAGGATTTTCCACCATCTGTAAAACGAATAATTTTTGCGTTACGTCCGGGCTTGTAAAAAAGAAACGCCTTGGTGAAATCACCTTTTACTTCAAACCCAATATCATAAGTGACTGAGTTGCTTCTTAAATCTGCAAACTCATGGTCAATATAGGTGACTTCCTTTTCCGGTATGCCAACGGTTGAAGTAATGTTGCTTTTTATTTCAATGGCACCAAGCTCTGCCCGGTTATTTAACTCCAACGGATTAAATATCTGGGCTTCTGTGTAGGATACGGTAAATAAAATGTAGCCGGTGTCTAACGTCATGTTATGGAGAGTCTTACCAGTAGCCCGTATGTAATATTGTTTTGCATTTTCAAGACCGGAAATCAGATAAGTAAGACTATCGGTATTATACAGGTTACCGGAAGTCAGAAGTTCTGTTTTCTGATAGGTGTAAAGGGTAATGGAATAATAATCTAAAAGTTCATTTTCAGCCTGGTCATAGGTTAGCTCTGTCTGATAGGCTGAAGTTTTTATAATATCTCCAGATTTAATAGATAAGTGAAACTTGGGAGTCTGATAACAGTAAAATGGGGTACCAATGTTTGAAAAGCTGGATTCTACTCCATCCACATCGATTACCGATAGATAGGCAATATAGTACCCCCCATTTTTTAATGTTGAATCAGGAGGCAGAAGATAGCTCTGCTTCATGGTGCTTATGGTCTGGTCATATACTACGCCGCCGGTAGAATTATCCTTAATCAAACAGCGGACTTTAAATATCTGATTTCCCTGCCATGTAAAGTTGATATTTGTTCCTATGGAGGAATCAAAAGGTTCTATTGGGTGAATAATTGCGTGCATATTAAACTCCTTTTCTTTGAATGCATATGCTGTGTTTTATTTAAATTCAGACATCTGGATATATAGGGAATTCCAATCATTGCAGGGGGCGCATACCCACACAGTATCATTAAGGTTAACCTGTGTACTGCATCGGGCCGTATAAGTTTTGTTTTTATAAGAAATAGTACATTTTCCATCTTTTGCGGCACCGTTGACCAGTGCGCGAAATGTCCGGTCAAACTTAAGATTTTCGGACGCCGAGTTAATGAGATAGTTCATATCTTCGGCTAGTTTTTTATAAACGTCCTGTAGATTTATTGGTATCACCATCCTTTCCTGATTTTACAGCATTAGCGTTTCCCGGTTTGCTGTATGATAGCACTTTTTAATCCTCCGTTTAGAATTCCTTTTGCCAGTTCATTTGGATCACTGCATTCATTAATACGAATATCACCAAATTCAAAATTTGTAATTGTCTGACCAGATTTATTGCCAGCGTCAGTAACAAATGTACCGGCTCCAGGCGTGAAATTCCAGGCATGTTCCAGATTGGATAAGAGCATATCCTGTTGCTCTGTGTTAAATACAGCTTCGTTTCTGTGCAAAATAGAAGCAAATTCATCAGAATCCAACGGTTTCAGACCTAAGAGTTTCATCTTGGTTTCTCTGGCAGATACAGAGGTCGCTCCAATCAGTCCTTTGGAAATTCCGGCTTTATGTGTATCACCAGGTCCACCATTTACATAATCCCCTCCCATATACGGTTCACCGCTGGAATGCCCGGAATTATCCTCCTCATCATTGTCTGAAGATGACTCTAAGTTATCCCGTACATCTTTTAAAACGCTTAGCATGGAAGCAACATTATCTGTCAGCTGTTGCCAGCTTGAAGTATATTCTGATATGGTTCCGTAATTTTTGTTATACTGCTCCAATGATTTTATGAGTTCAGAGGCGGAGTCTTGTATTCCCTGTCGGAATCCGGCAAGTATACTTGATCCATCTGCGTTTGTGCCTTTTATGGAGGCGTAGTAGTCATACAGATTTTGTAGATTTTCTGATGAGGACATTCTCTGGTTCAGCTGGGACAGTAAATTGTTAATTCCAGTTAATGCCTGATTGTAAGTTAATGTACCTTCTTTGTAGGCAGTTGTGTAGTTTTCCAAAAGGGCATAAATTTTCTCTGTACTTTCAATCTGTTCTTTATAAGTACTAATTTGCTGCGTAATTTCAGTATAAAGTCCATTTAAATTTTGAAAGAGGCTATCATCTTTCCCGGAGAGTATTTTCTCCTTCCATCCAGTGCCAAGAATTTCATTGGCTTTGGCATCATTTTGAGCCTGTGTAATTTTTGCATTAATCTCAGACCATTTATCCAATATTTTTTGAAGGGATTCTATTTGGCTCTGATAATTATCATTTAGACCATCCAAAGTTTCCTGAAGGGAATTAATCTGAGATTGTATTTCATTGGTCTCTATTTCAAATTTGGCATCCTGTACTGCTTCTTTAGCAGCCCGCAGCTTATCCGCATCCTGTTCATAGACAACTTCTCCGTTGCGGATGACTTTTTCTGTTGCCTGCTGATTTGCTTTTTGGAGATCGTAGAGAGATTGCTCGTATTTTTGCTGCAGTTTAAGTTTATCGTTTTGTTTATTTAGTAAATCTAATTTATCCTGCAGTGATTTTTTAGATGCTTCATATTCTTCGTTTACCGCATCTTTCTGTTTGTTTATGGACGTAATTTGTTCATTGATCGCTCCGGTTACAGCGTTGATTACTGTATCATAATCGCTTCTTAAGGCTTCCAGACCGTCAGAAATTTTTTGCAGATCAGAGGACGCGGCGGAAAGTTTATCTAAGGGCATTTTCAGAAGTTCTTCGTTCCATTTATGAAGATTTTGTACCATGGAGGACATTTCTGAATTCACATTCTGTAGCTTGCTGTAAAGCTCGTTCCAGTTGTCGGAACCCGCGTCATAATGATTCATAGCTCTTTCAATCAAGTCTGCCTGTTCATCCAGCTGATTAGTAAGTATCAGCCCGTTTGAAATAAGCTCCTGGTAATATCCGGAATCTGCCTTTTTACCCGAAGCTTCCATTTCGCCAAACCAGTTTTCTATAGCAGACTGAATATCCTGATACATATTTCCCACAGTTTCCAGGCGTTCTATTGGTAGCTTTAGGAGTTGGAAGTTATATTCTTCCTGTGCCTTTTTTAAGTCATACAGAGATGACTCGGATTTGTTTATTTCATCTTTCAGCTTGAGATAGGATTCTGAGTTTTCCGAATTCAGACCTTGGTTCAGTATGTCCTGCAATTCTTTTCGCTTATTGGCAAGAATATCATTCGTAACAAGCTCTTCCTGACTGGACAATTGGATCAACTTTTTATAAAGGGAAGAATCTACAACTCCGCCGGAAGATTTGATGTAAGCAATTTGTTTTTCAATGAGGGAGCTGGAATTTTTAATCTGTTCATTTTCTGCCTCCAGTGCCGCTGAACGATTTTCGTAGCTGGCCATAAAATCTTCGGTATAGGCTTTATTCAGATCATTCACTTTATTTTTAGATGCGATGAGTTTGTCATAGGCAGAAATTGCGTTGTTAATTACTTCCGCTTCTTTACCGGAAAACTGCTCAATTGATAAACTGCCGTTTTCGATTTTATATCTATAATCAGGGTTTACAGCAGCTACGGTATCTTCATACTGCTTTTGGTATTGCGCTGTAATTTCCTTTTGCCTTTCCAACGAGAGCTTGTCTGCATTAACCAGCTGATCAAGAAGACTTTGTCTGGAAGCGGACCAGGTTCCGCCCTGTATGGTTTTATAGAATTCATCCATGGATAAACCGGACTTCTCAGCCATTTCCTTCAGCTCATTTAACTGCTCTATGGTAGGGGTAGTTGTAGTATTAAGTATATCCTTTGCGTGGTTGAAATCTTGTTCGGAAACACCAAGGTAGTCAATACTACTGTCTGATGCCGCATCTTTTAATCTGCTTCGGGCCTCGTCCAGAAGTTTTTCTTCTCGTTCGATCCAGTTGATTTCCTGAGGCTGTTCTGAAATAGTATTACTACTGACAGTGTTCTTTTTGGGCAATGTTAATGGTATTTCTGGAGGTGTTATAAGATCTTCAGCTGCTTGGTTTACCCGTCCTGAATTCTCATTGTACTGATTTACGTTTTCTACTAATTTTTCATATTTCACTTTAGAAATATATTTTTTATTTTCTTCATTAATGGAAAACTTATTGTCGTCGGTTGGCTTATAAATATCATTAAACATCTGTTCTTTTGTTGTTTCATTCCAATTGGAGATACCCATAATTTCATAAAATTCTGTCTTAAAATTACTTTTCATTCCCTTTTTAGCATCAACCAGAGAATTCCAGTTCTTTAAATCATCTCCATATGCTTTAGCCAAATCTGTAAACAAAGCTTGATTGCGTTCACGAACAGTTGCAAAAAACGTCTCATCATTTTCTAATTTTAATAATATATTTAAACGATAATTTTCAGCATCATTATTATAAGAGTCCTGAAGCTTATTCATGAGGTCATTAAAAGGAAGCGCTCCTTGATAAAATTCCATGACGGCACTGGTCAAATCAGGAAATTTTTGAGAGATAGCTTTTAGTGAATTAGAACCGATTTTACCTGTTTCATTGAATTCTTGATTAACAGATCCTATTAGCTGTGCGGTATTCTCCATTTCAGATACTAAATCAGAACTTGTGACATAGTCTTTTGAAAAATCCTTTAAATTTTTAACAGCATTCTCCGCACTGACTCCTGTTTTAAGCATAATATTATTTAAGTCTTCAAATGAAGAGATCGAATTTGGGTTTAGTTCACCAGAGTTTAAGAAGTTTATATATTCTTCAAGTTTTCCTGCGCTTAGCCCGGATAATGCGTTTGTAAAATTCTCATTTTTTTGTCTTCCAATTTCTTCTTCAAATTCTGAATTAAAGGCAGTAATAAAATCAGCTGGTGACATGTCACTTTTTACTAACAATTTAGCATTTATATCCGCGGTTGTAAGCCCACCTGTCGCAGCCTCATTAATTAACTTATCAATTTGCGATTTATCGGCATCTAAATCAAGACTTACCTTTAACGGAACTGCAGGCTTAGATGAACCAAATACCCGAGCAAAATCCTCCAAACTGTTTTGAGCCTGATTGATTATGTCTTTATTTTTAACAGGGTCAAGTACAGCCAGGTTTTGTTGTATTTCAGGCACCGAATCCTTTATATTACTTTTAAGTTTATTTAACTGTGCTTCAATAGCGGATTTTTCCATTCCTAGAGAACCCAGTTTTTTATTATCATCTAAAGTTTTTTTTTCTTTGCTTTCAAGCTGTGTTTTTTGGCTTACTACGTCTTCATACAAGCGTTTTAATTCCTGGTAATCAGCAAGTTGATCCTTAAGTCTGTTTAATGGAGTTGAATTTTTAGTTCTCATTTTTGGTTTTTCGTATGTTTCAGAATCCTCAAAATATTTATCTTCCATCCCTTTAAACTTCTTATATCCTTGTGTAGATTTAAAATAATCCTCTGATTTGTCATTTGCGTCATCTGCTGTAATATTTTCAAGAGCACTCTTTATTTTAAGCTGATCTTTCAACCCTTCGTTGGCTGCTGTCAGATTTTTCAACTCATTCTGTTCTACAAGAGTAAGACTGTCTTTGGATATTAAATCGTTGATTCTTTGGGCTGTAGTTTGTAGCTTGTTGTTAATACCATCAACCTCAGCTTTAATGTCTGCCAGTTTCTGTTGGGCATTTGCGGCGGCTTCTGCAGCGATGTCTGTTTGATGCTGCTGATCGTATATGGCTTTTCCAAGGGCTTCAATTCCCATTGTAACTAATTGCATTCCAATGGCGGAAACTGTTGAAAATGCAAGATTTAACAAAATGGTTTTATTTCTCAACTGGTCTGTCTGTATTCCAGCTTTATATAAATATTTTTGATATCCTGCCAATGAAGCAGGAGCCTCTTCTGTACATGTTTCAAGGTAGTATCTTAAATTTTCATGATTATTTGCAATGGAAGCGGAAAGGGAATTAAAGCCGTACTCCCCTTTAATTAGCTTTTCTTCCAGCTCATCTACTGATTTTGATATATCCTTAAAATCTGATGCAGAACTCATTAATCCCTTTAAATCAAAGGCTTTGGATGCTGATTTTGTTTCGTTAACAGGGGTATTGTCATTCTTAGCCGTGACCTTTAAATCAACGGTTGCGGTTAAGGCCGGAGAAGAACTGATTTCTGCAATCTTTTGAGGAATTTGGTTTAAATACTCAAAAAGGGTTTCAACGCTTAAAATGGCCTCAAATAAAAAAGTACTGCCACTACTTAAATCTGGGTTCATCAGGGCATAGACAAAGCCATCCCATGCATTTTGCATAGAGACCAGCCGATTACCCCAGGATATGGTGCTCTTTTCAAAAAGGCTGTCCATTGATTGGAAAACCTGTATCAGCTGATCTTCCTGACCGGATATGGAAACCTGACTGTTTTTTAAAACCTCGAGAACACCTTCTAAATATTCCTTAATACTTTTACCATAGGTTCCGGCCGCCTGGAGAGATGCTTCACTTAACTTTTGGACATCATTTGAAGCAACACCACTAAGCTCAGATATTTCATTAAATAATAAAGAAATTTCCCGGGAGGTTTTTACTGCCTGTCTGAATTTCATAATTCCAGATACAACCAGTTCCAGTGAAGCGGTAACCAGAGATAAATTTTTCTGAACATTACTGAGATCCATATGAAATACATCTTGCTTCATCTCTAAATTTGGTAAGGTTACATAACGTTCCAATGTGTCCGTAATATTTTGAGCCATTTTTCTTGCTGCAAGTTTAATTCCCAGATTGTTGATTTTTATATCTTTGAGCGAAACCTTCCGCAGTGAATCATTTATTTCTTTGTTGATGCTGCGGACGTCAACGGTAGTTTTCAATTTAATTGCTTTTACATTGTTTTCCAATTCCTGTACGGATGCGTTTATGCTATTTTTACTTTCGCCCTTAGAAAGGGCTGCCATCAGGCGAAGTTGGCTGATGGTCTTTTCTAATGCTTTTATATCCTGCTTGATTTGCTTTGTACTTTTTTCTTTTTCCAAAGCTGCGGTTAGTTTAATCATAGTATCATTGTCTGCCATATGTTATCCTCTTAATAGGTAGGTGGGAGATTCGGGGTTACCAAAGAATAAAACTTTAAAATACACTCTCCTTTTAACAAGAAAATAAAAAAACAGGGAATAACGATTGTATGGTACGTCGTTATTCCCTGAGTGTTATATTTAACACAAACTACAATCGTTTAAATTTGAAACTTATGCCTCGGCCTCTGCGTATTCAACCATGTCGGCTACATTGCCATCCTTATCTTCCAGGCATGCAAATTCAATCTTAACAGTTGCAGCATCTCCGCTGGAAGAAAAACTTAAATCCAACGCCTTTTTCGGCTTGCATTTGTAAGCAGTAATCACATAAGGGGTAATTACTCCGCTTTCATCCTTTTCTACGGTTTTCATGGTGACGTAATAGTCCTGAGGGTTTTTCTTATTATTAAAGCTGATTTTCTGAACTCCGGATTCCTTCACGGTTAAATAGCCAACTTCATAAGACTGGCCGACTACCAGTTCAGCTGGCGTTGCTGCTGTAAATTTAGACTCCTCTGCAACACCCTTAATGGATTTACCACCAAAATTGCCTTCTCCATAGACGAATACAGAAGTGGACTTCACCCCTGATGGAAGAGAAAGTTCGCCAGCAACTGTACAGGCAATTGTTTTCTTTTCTGCAACTACTGCAGTGGTTTCAATGGTGCCATCAGATAATAAAGCATAGAGCTTGAATGGCTTTACCTGTGCCTCTAAAGTCATGGTTCCATCCATAGGATTAGAGAATGCGATTTTCTTAGCTCCTTTGCTTGTGGCGTATGTTTCATCAGCTGTGAAACCAAAGGTAGTTACATTGGCATCCTCAAAGAAAAGATAAGGGGCCAGTGTTTTTAAAACGCGGATATCCACGTCACAGCAAGTTCTGTTAGCTTTGTTAATGTTTGTCATTTTAAATTCCTCCTGATTTTTAAATTATAAAAAAAGACCAGCGTTTTGCAGGTCTAATTTTCCTTAAATAAATTGTTGTACCACTGGGATGCGTCAAACTGCTTCTTTTCATCCCCCCATGCAGCAACTGTCATTGATTGTATATCATAGAAACTGTTGACTTGAAGCCGTTTAAACTGGTCATATAGCTGATAGACTGTGATGTCCCATATATTATAAATATTAAGTGAGGGATGCCTGGCAGAAACTGCCGAAATAATATTGGGCAGATCCATATTCTTATCTGTCTTATTTTCTGATCTGTTATTTCTCTGAGCCTGCAATGCCCGATAGTAAAGGGTTTTAGCCAGTTCGCTTTTAAACACAGGTTTCTCTGTCTGTAATTCTTTTGTTGAGACACCATTTCTTTGAAGAATTAAATCTGCTATTGCCGTATACGTAGCTTTGGAAATAAGGCAGACTGAGCTTTTCTCATCTTTATGATAAAAACCTTGCTTTTCCAAAGAGTAAGTAAGGCGGCAACCAGAGAAAAAGGATAACGCCTGTTCCAGACTGAAGACAAGAATCGGATCAAAAATAATAATGTCCAAAAGCTGCAGAGAATCTTTTTCCTCCGCTGGAAATGATTCGTACTGCGCGCGCATTCTTCTTAAAGCCTGTTTTTCTTTTTCAGAGTAATTAGAAAAGTAATGGAACTGTCCATGATCAATTCCGTAAAAATATGATTCTTTGTCCAGCATTAGGGCTGCCAAATAGGATTGATATACAGGAAAAGTAATTTCTGATATTTCTCTCAGCAGTGGAGACCGGATATGCAGGCCGTTTTGCAGAATCAAAGGGTCCGTGCCCAGCAGCGTTCCATAATCCAGCTTCATTGGATTACCTCCTTTCGTAGAATCAGATTATATGCAAACGGCAGTCTGACAGCTTAAAGCCATCAGACCACCGGAAACAAGGAGTGTTATGAGAAAGGGTTTTTCAATTATTACCTTTCCATATTAGTAAAATTACAATCGAACATACGTTTGTATTTTGCCCTTATAATATCAGGGTTCTCAAGACCCTTATGATAATACCGAGTTAAAATGAACCCAGTCTACACAGTAGTCTTACTACGGTAACGCCTCATTTTCAACTTCTGAAGTTCTTTTCGGTGAGAGGTCTTACATAAATCGCACCTGCAATCTCTGCTGGCCGCTTCTGCTTTAAAATGCTCTCCGCAGTCTATGCAGGTAATACTCTTTATTCCTAATGGAATATAATAAGGATTCTTCTTTGCACAATCTTTGCAGTATTTTTTATTAACAGAAGTTTTGCGGACTAAGATACCACACCCGGAACATCTTATATAATCCTCTCCTTTATAAATCCGCCACTCATAACCCAGCTTACGGTAATCTGTAATGAGGAGATTCTTTTCAGATTGATCATCAACAAATAACACCTTTATGCTCAGATTGTCAATCTTGTTAGCAAAATCTATCAGGCCAGCCTCTTTCAGCTTGTGAAAGCGAATATCTTTTTCATAAGAATTAGTAGTAATACAGGCAAGCCTGTAAATTTCACTGTCCGGATTATTTACCCAGTTTTGATTGTTTTTATTTCTAATATTATGATATTTTGCCAGACATAAGAGGGTAAATGCAAGACGTTCCAAAACCTTATCTTTAATCTGGATCATAACATCAAGTTCATTAGAAGTAATCCAGATTCCGTCACATTGGCATAGGGGATACTTTAGGGCCTGTATCGCGCAGGTTTCTATGCTGCTTGTCCAGTCCACAGGATTATATCTTGGATAATGCTGCTTCATAAAGTCCTGAAGCTGTTCAATTAGTCTATCACCACTGCAGCCTCGGATATGACAATAATAGCGGGCCAGAAGGCTTAGGGTCTGATAGGGTTTTGAAAAATCAATCTGATCAGATGTAAGTAATTGTTCTACATAATTTTTTTCATTTAAAATAATCAAAGTAACTCATCCTCTCCTAAATTCTTTTCTTTTATAATGAATGATTCTCCTCCAAATTTAAATTCTCCCTCTGTTTCTGTCAGTACAGGAAAATGTATGGTGTTATTATTTTTTACAAGAAGATTTTGTATAATGGTATCTCCGCACACATCCCAAACAAACTGCTTTGATTTATTGGTGGTGTAGCACATATCCAGAAGAATTTCACATAATTCCAGAGCATTAGGGCAAATAGATTCACAGGTCGAGCGAAAATTCATCACCATCATAGCCCGGTTTGCGGCTACCTCTTCTTTATCCAAACGCAGGGTTTTGGCAGTCTGCTGATAGAGTTTTAAAGTCTCGTCATATTCTTTTTTTACGGTTTCTATCTTTTTATAATCACTTTTCTGATAGTTAATTCCGCATTTTAATATGGAGTAGTCAAATGCGGCATCATTTTTTCGGTCAGTAAGATACTGACCAAATTCATTTTCAAATAAATGGCAGATCCGATTGATAGTACAAGGATTGTTTCCGGTAGGCATAAATTTTTTATGGTATTCCAGAAACTCAACCTGCTCGGACGTATGATGCGGAATCTGTTCAAGATCCTTAAGAGGCATTTGAAAACGCCGGATACATTTCTTATTGCTGTCAGTGGTGTATTTTTTATAATCACTCATAAGGTCAGGGTATATGTATCTCATGAAATAAGGTTTTTTGTCGGCTGCTATGTGAAAGCAAAGCTCTTTAAATTCCTTTTCTTCTTCTGATGTTTCAGGCAGCTGACCGCAGGCTGCTTTATCATACCAGTACCTGGGCATTGGCTTTGAAAGGATTCCCTTGGCCTTATCTATGGAATTTTGCTGGTAATGCTGCCCGCACATAATTCTGTATTCAAGTATCCGATATTCCTGGCTATCCCGTCTAAAGCTGGACTGAAGTTCAATCATAGAGGTGATTTTATTGGTGGTAGAGCCAATTTCATCACCAAAGGATAAAATATTTGCTTTGACAAGATGGGATTGGTCAGGAATAATCTTTTCAGCCTGCCGCTGAACACATTTAATAGTAGGAACATTTCTGGTATTTTTCAAAATGATTTCGTTATCGGTGGTAAAAAAACTGTCACTGTCTTTATCCGCTCCGTTTAAAGCATCGCAGGTGGAATCCCAGGAATTAAGTATCATTCCGGTCTGATTGTACTGATACCAGTAATCCATTTCCTGGCTGTGAACCACCGACTGCTTCCGAATGTTGTTGTGACAGGTCATGGGAGCGCGAAAACATGCAATTTCTTTTACACCTTTTGATATCCAGTATCTGTGATATACTTCTCCTGATTTTAATAGGCCGGTAACAGGGAGGCTAAAAATTGACTGAGCCAGAGAGTAAAGGTCTCCGGATACAATGGTGTAATTGCCGGAAAGCTGAATGGATCCTTTGGCGGCCATCTGAATCCTTTTTTTAATCATTCCATAAACTTTACCCAGTATAAAAGGATCATTCATCATCCGGGGATCAATCATGAGCGCCTTAATAAAATCATTGTTCCGGTGCTCTATCTGATCCTCTTTCAAATACATTCCTTTTAAGAAAACAAGCGTTTTTCCCCAGTCCAGGCATAGGGCACCTTTCAGCTCTTCCATAGTAGGTTCACAGAGTTGGATTAACTCTTCCTCTGTAAATTCATAGGTTTGAAGAAACTGATAATTTGCATTTCTAACATGTTCCAGCTTAAGAGGTGTAGTTTTTGATACGGAAAACTGATAATGGTTTTTCCTGGAGCAGCAAAGAAAATGCTCCAGACTTTTATAGGAATCCCAGAGCTTTACCATTGAAGTGGTAAGTATGACATCAAAATCCCTCACATCCCGTAGTGTCCCCCATGCATCGGTAATCATAAAATTTCCATGGTTAATTTTACGCGCAAAATCAACATAATCAAATGTAAAAAGCATTCCTTTTGTCCATGCAAAGCGTGTATTAATGCCAGTAATGGTCGTATCTTCTGCTAAATCCCCATGGAGCTCTTTATTAACGAGTCTGGAATATTCAGGGGTCATAAGCCCATATCCGTCAGAGTCACAATAATTGATTTCAAAGTCTTTTTCATAAATCATTTCTGGCTCTGCACCATCCTTATCCTGTATAAGAATCACGTCTTCTTTCCAGGACACATTACAGTCTTTTACAATTACAATGCGCGGCATGGAGACGGGAATGGAACCACTGCAGATCAAAGCCTGATAGGCTTCCAGTTTGGCCGGGATCAGTTTTTTGTTTAAATCTCTGTCATTGTCCATACGTTTTTTAATTTCATCATAAATACGCTCACTTACATAAGTTATTGTAGACTTTTTGACACCACCGTTGGTACCCAGAAGTCTTCTGTACCTGGTACCATTCACTGAAAATCCTTTGTTTGCTCTGTAGTAATCCTTGCTCGAATTCATAATGAGATAAAGGCAGTCTTTCTGATATTGGAGATCGTATAACCTCTTATATAAATCTTTTATCTGTTTCTTAGCTTCTTCGCCTCTTTCCATTTTTCTAAGTATTTTTAATTTCTGTTTAATAGAAATCACCTTGCTGTCTATATCCTCATTGCCGTTTAATTCCATAATCCAGCGCAGCAGCTGGCTGTCTCCTGTAGCCACCACATCATTTTTGTTATTAAGTGCAACAGAAAGCGGAAGTGTTAAGTTCCAGTCAGCCTTGGCAAGGCGTTTGCTTTGCAGCTTATATATAAATTTGTGACAGAATTGTTCTCTGGTCAATTGTTTTTCCCCCCTTGTTATTCCGTTTTAAGTTTCATTTTTGTTCTTCATCTGGGCTTTCTCTGACTGAACTTTACGTTCTTCCGGCGTATATGGGGGTATATGGCGCTGATTTGTACGTTCGGTGCAGAAATCGCGAATACTGAGTTCACCTGCATAAACTCTGTGAAATTCTTCTCTTGTTGGTATGGTTGGTTTTTTAAATGATTTCATATAGATTGGCTCTCCTTTTTGATTTTATCTTTTGGCAGTTTGCCGGTCAGATATTTTTAAAACAGGAGAGAAGAAATATAGGAAGTAAAATGAGAAGTTTTTAAAATGGTATATTTGATCATAGTTTATTTTGTGGTGTGGACAAATAATATCACGATGTAGACAAGATGTCAACTATGGATTTTTATGTTTTGTAATATTGACTCTTGACTTCATAGGTTGTCAGTGCTATTATGACAATAGAACGTGTGTTCGAAAAAGAGGGAGGGAATAGGGGAAGAATAAAACCATATTTTGAGAAATTAGTATAATTTATTTATACATGGTATATTGTATAGATTAGTTTGTGGAACAATTACTTTATAGAAAAGTAGATAATAGTATATAAAAATAGCAGAAAATATCATGTAACATGCCTTCTTTCTGATTAAACTAAACTCAGAACAGGAGGAATAATAATATGAAACATGTAACAGCTTATACCGTGAACCTGGAAGGTGACAATTATGAAGTAGGTTACCAAGCCGGAAAGTTTATGGGAGAGAATTCCCAATTGAGATCACTTCATACCCAATCAGTGGAAGGATTTGGAGCCGGTGATTTTAAAGATGCGCAGTCATTGTTCAGTCGATGGTGTCCGGGACTGAATGAGGAAATTCAGGGTTTTGCGGATGCGTTGCAGGTCAAGGCGGAACAGATATATTTCTATGGAATGACTTATCTGTTGCCCCGTTGCAGCCAGGTCGCACTTTTACCATCTATTACGGCAGAACATAAGCCTCTTCTTGCCCGAAACTATGAATTTAATCATGAAGCAGAAGATTTTTGCCTTGTAAAAACTAATATTACAGGAAAGTTTACCCATATTGGCACCAGCGTACTGTTTTTTGGGCGGGATGATGGTATGAATGAGCATGGGCTTGCAGTGACCATGAGTTCCTGTGGATTTCCAGTAGGGGCAATGCCGTATATGCGGGAACCAAAGCTGAAAGGTCTTCAATTCTGGGCAGTCATTCGGGCTTTATTGGAGAACTGTAAAGATGTAAGGGAAGGCCTTGAGTATATTCGTGATATGCCAATTGCGTATAACCTGAATTTAATACTTCTTGACCAGGCGGGGAACGCCGCTTTGGTAGAAACCATGGATGGAAGATTATCCTATAAAAAACTGGATTCAACTTCACATCAACAGTTTTTACATGCCACTAATCATCCGGTCTTACCGGAATTAATTCCTTATGAACCCAAAGCATTTGTCCATTCTTTGAAACGCTACGATTACATTACAGGAACCCTGACCCACGCCAGAAAAGTTACCAGAGACCAGTTGAAGCATATGCTTTTGTCAAAATATCCAGAGGGATTGTGTACCCATTATTACGAAGAGTTTTTTGGCACTACGAAGAGCATGATTTTATCTCCGGCGGATAAATCAATTGATATTTGCTGGGGCGGTAGAGAAGAGAACGGTTGGGAACGCTATCAAGTGGGCGATGCCATGAAAGAAACGGTCAGAGAAATTGAATTAAATTTCGAAAACGCCGATCCAGATATTTATACGTACCGGCCGCTTCTATAAAAAGGAGAGATTAGTTATGGATTATCGGAAGTCGCTGGAACAGGCAGTGATTTATATCGAAGCCAACTTAAGAGAAGACATTCGTGTAGAAGAAGTGGCCAAGGCTGCCGGTTATTCCTACTATCATCTCAATCGGCAATTCTATTCCCTTCTCGGTGAAACCATAGGAAGCTACATTAAAAAACGCCGCCTTGCCGATGGTGCAAAGCGGCTGCTCTATACAGATGAGCGAATTATTGATATTGCAATTGACAGTGGATTTGAGTCATCAGAAGCATTCAGCAGGGCATTTAAAACAGTATATCGGGTGAGTCCTCAGCTATACCGCATCAATCGACTGGATGCTTATATTGGAGCAAAAGAACGATTGGATCAGGGACTTTTACAGCATCTCATATCAAACGTAACGGTTCATCCCAAAATTGTGACCATTCCAGAGATTAAAGTGGCAGGAATACGGGGGGAAACCACACTCTCAGATATAAAGCTAAGAGATCTTTGGAAAAATGCTAACAGTATGCGCCGCCACATACCCAATCTGGTAAAGGGAGGCAGAGGTTTTGGGATTTGCGAAGCCTGCAATGAAAATACTCTGTATACCATGAATGATTTTGTTCTATTTACTGAAGTGGCGGGTTTTGAAGTGGATTCATTCGAAGACCTTCCAACACAATTTGTAAAAAAAGTTCTGCCAGCAGGAAAGTGTGCAGTTTTCACTCACAGGGGAAGTTTAACAATGCTTCCTCAGACCTTTGAATATATTTGGGGAACCTGGTTTCTTGAAACGGAAGAGGAATTGGATTTTCGGGAAGATTTTGAACTCTACGATAATCGGTTTCTGGGCTACGATCATCCTGATTCCGAAGTGGATTTATATATTCCCATTCGATAATTGATGGGATTAGCTAGATAAACGTGGCTTACTTGCAAAATCCCCCGGACTCCCTTATGATAGTAGATACATAACTATTAATTTATTTGGGATAAGAAAGGTATTATTATGTTTACAAAACAAAGTCTGAAACAGAATTTAAAAGAAATGGGAATTCAGCCTGATGATACATTATTGGTGCATTCATCCATGAAAGCAATTGGAGAAGTTGAAGGTGGTGCAGATACTGTACTGGATGCATTCATGGAATATTTATCTGAAGGTCTTCTTATACTGCCAACTCATACATGGTATTCCATGTCGGAATATCATAATGTTTATGATCCACGAACAGAGCCAGCTTGTGTGGGGATTTTACCTAATCTTTTTATGAAACGGAAAGGTGTTCTTCGCTCGCTCCATCCCACCCATAGCTTAGCGGTATACGGAAAGGACAGCGAAGCCTTTATTGAAGGGGAAGAGAATCGTAAAACCCCCTGTCAGCCAGGCGGAAGTTATGACCGCTTAATGGAAAGAGGAGGTAAGATCCTGCTTCTCGGTGTCGGACATGAGAGGAATACCTTTATTCACTGTGTGGAAGAGCATCTAGATGTGCCTGACCGTCTTACTAAGGAACCCACATATTTTAAGATAGTAATGCCGGACAAACAGATAAAACCTTGCTTTATGCATCGGCATGAAAATTCTGTAACAGACCATATCTCAGAAAATTATAAAAAACTGGAGCAGGCTTTCTATGACAGACATGCAGCAGTACAGTCCACATTTGGCAATGCCGCCTGTATTCTGTGTGACACGAAAGCAATTTTTGAAGTGACAAAAGACGTCCTGTCCCATCAGATCAATTGTCTGATAGAATTGGAGACCATTCCGAAGGAGTGGTGGCAGAACTAATAAGGCAGATTCTGGGCATGACTTGCATTTGTACCAGATTTGTGCTATAGTATCACCCGTAATAAGGCCGTGGAACCCTTTCTTTTACAGGGGATTTCACAAAAAAAGACCGGTGTGTTCGAGACCTTCCACACCTAAAACAAAACTAAAGGAGAATTAAATATGAATTACAAATCATCAGGGAAAACCCATTTCATGGTTTTTTCCGCAGTTATTGCTGCAATCTACACGGTTCTGACCATTGCATTTGCCCCAATCGGCTTTGGACCCGTCCAGTTTCGGATTTCCGAAATGCTATGTATTCTCCCCTTTTTTACTCCAGCCGCAATTCCAGGATTATTTATCGGTTGTCTCCTGTCCAATTTTTTGTGCGGTGCAGCAGCTCTTGATGTGGTTTTTGGTAGTCTTGCCACTCTGATCGGAGCCATTGGAGCATATAAATTCCGGGGAAATAAATGGCTGGTCTGTATTCCGCCCATCGTGTCCAATGTTCTTATTATTCCATGGGTGCTTCGATATGCTTATGGTTCTCCGGATATGATTTGGTATATGATGGTTACTGTTGGCATTGGGGAAGTTCTTGCAGTCGGAGTATTGGGAAACATTTTGTTGGGGGTACTTAACAGGTATAAACACATTATATTTGGCCGCTTTTTATCGGAGCCGGTTTAAATTTAAGATCAAAAACATAGGAACTCCTGACCCAGTTAAAAGTCAGGAGTTTTTTGTTAATTGCTCTTTCAATAGATAGTTACATGTGGTAAAATATATTTACCTGAAACAATGTTATGTAACCGATATGTAACCGCTTTTTTATATAATAAATTTGTAAACAAAGGACTATGGTGAAGGGATGACAGTTGGAAGAATGAGTGTGGTTCGTAATGGAGATAGATATTTTACAATAGCAGTAGATGAATTTGAAGATAGTAGCATTAAAGGAGTTTTATTCCATGACAGAGACTCAGAAGGAATATTATTTGATAGTCTTCTAGAGATGTTTTTTAATATGGATCGGATCTTTGATCAACTGGGAAGCCCAAAACAGACAGTTCAGAGGCGGCAGTTTTCCGGAATAGAGAATCTTTCTCCGGAAATAAAGAAAAGCGATGAAAAAGAAAGAGCCGGTAAACTGGCTACTTTTTATGTTTTTGTACAGTATCGGTATTATGCAAGCTGGCAGGGGAACTTTAAGTGGATCGAAGGAGACGAAAAGATACCATTTGAAAGTGAACTTGATTTAATTCTTTCCATGTATCGGTTATTGAGCGGTAATGAAAAGAAAGAACAGGTCAATAATATTATTACTACCTGCCATGTGGCGATTGACAGCTACCATTCAGGAAAGTTTACTGGGAACTATCAGAATATACCGTCTGAGATATTAGAACAGCAGATGAAACCAGTGGACCTTGCAAAGTCCCTGGGTACTTTTATGGAATATGAATTAAAGAATGATGATATTCCCAAGTACGGGCTAAACTATGGACAACTAATATCCAGTGATGCCTGTACGTTTTGCAGAAGAGGAGGAAAGATCGCTTCTTTTTCCATTAAAGTATTATTTCACGAACATTCAACCTGGCAGGGGATTATCTACTGGAGAGAGGGACGGCAGCAGCAGTTGTTCCGCAGTTATAAGGAAATGCTTTATTTAATTGCATCAGTAGCAGAGGCTTCGGCAGGAACCCCGGGTTTTAGGGGACTTCTTCCGGCAGGAGCGGAGCTGGCATTATCCGGATCATGATTTTTGTGTCATAAAATGCACTTTACAGGTCATAGAATCTGTAAGGTGCATTTTTTTAATTACGGGAATATATTGTAGCTGCAAACGGGGCATTTTATCACCAGGCATTGTCCTTGTTTGGATTCCCCGGTAGATTTTCTGTTGTTTTTCTTATATAATAAAGAAGAAAGCAATTGACTTTATAAGAAAAAAGCAGTAAAAGTAAGTGAAAGTAACAGTTACATAAATAAATTATAAATTTAAGGATGGATAAAGCATGTATCAGATTGATTTTCATAAACCACAGGCAGTTCATTTTATCGGTATTGGAGGAATCAGCATGAGCGGTCTGGCTGAGATTCTCATGGATGAGGGATTTTCAGTGACAGGATCAGATTCTCATGAATCGGAGCTGACACATCACCTGGAAGCAAAAGGTGCAAAGATTGTGTACGGACAGCGCGCAGAGAATATTACAGAAGGAATCGATGTAGTGGTATATACGGCAGCGGTACATTCTGACAATCCGGAGCTTATGGCAGCAAAAGAACAGGGGCTTCCCATTTTAAGCAGAGCAGAACTTCTTGGTCAGATGATGAAGAATTATGAGAATGCCATTGCTATTTCAGGTACTCACGGAAAGACTACCACAACCTCTATGATTACAGAGGTTCTTCTCTGTGCAGATGCGGACCCTACTATTTCCGTAGGCGGAATATTAAATTCCATAGGGGGAAACATACGTGTAGGCGGTCCGGAACTATTTGTGACTGAGGCCTGTGAATATACCAACAGTTTTCTTTCTTTTTATCCAACAGTGGAGATTATTTTAAATATAGAAGCAGATCATCTTGATTTCTTTAAAGATATCAAGGATATTCGTAATTCATTCCGTCTGTTTGCCCAGAAGCTTCCAGCGGACGGACTTCTGGTAATTAATAATGATATCGAAAATATTGAGGAGATTGTCCGGGATCTTCCATGTAAGGTGATTACGTTTGGTAAGAAAGACGGAAGCAGATATCAGGCGGAAGAGATCGCGTTTGATGATCTGGCAAGAGCCACCTATCATTTAAAGATTGATGGCTCCGTTGTGGATACGGTAACTCTTGGAGTACCGGGTGAACATAATGTGTATAACTCCCTGGCTGCAGCCGCTGTGTGTGCAGAACTGGGAATATCATTGGATCAGGTGAAAATGGGACTGAAGCATTTTACAGGCACCAACAGGCGATTTGAAAAGAAGGGCGAACTGGGAGGTGTGACCATTATTGATGATTATGCTCATCATCCACAGGAGATCCGCGCAACCTTAAGCACAGCACAGCACTATCCACACAAAAAACTGTGGGTTGTTTTCCAACCCCATACTTATACACGTACAAAGGCATTTCTTGACGAATTTGCAGATGCGCTTTCTCTGGCAGATGAGGTAATTCTTGCAGAAATTTATGCAGCAAGAGAAACTGACAATCTGGGCATCAGTTCCGCAGATATCGTGGAGAGAATAGAGAAAAAAGGTGTAAAAGCTCATTACATTACCTCGTTTGACGAGATTGAAACATTTATTTTAGAAAATTGTATACACGGTGATTTGTTGATAACTATGGGTGCCGGAGACATTGTAAAAGTGGGAGAAAAGCTGTTAGGCTTATAGTTATCCACATTATCCACATAGTTTTCAACATTTTATGTTAAGAAACTATGTGGATTTTTTAATTTACATAAATTATAGTCTCACAATTTAGAAAATCTCGATTTTATCAGCAATTCAACAGGATCATAGTGGATAAACTAAGATTATGTATACCTGGTTTCCACATTATCCACAATATCCACAATTGATTTAGTGGATAACTGCCCCTATTTTCTTTTGGAAGGACCTGTGGTATGATAGGAACATGATAAAAAGGTGAGGTTATGGCGGTGAACTTTAAAAGCAGTTTTAAGATCAATGGTACGATAATATCCAATCAATTCATAGACGATTTTATGGCTTCGGCCAATGGTGAATACATAAAAGAATATCTGTTTCTGATGCGTCATGAAGGGGAAGAGGTTACTGTTTCCATGATTGCTGATGCCTTAAACCATACAGAGGCAGATGTAGCCCGTGCCTTATCCTATTGGAAAAAAGCAGGAGTATTAAGTGAGGCGGCAGTCTCAAAACCGCAGGTTTCTCCGGCTGTTTCGGAGACTGCTTGTTCCGGGCGCCCGGCAGAGCCAGTGAAAAAGGAGATACCTGCACCATCTGCAAGCAGAAAATCCTACACTCCGGATCAGATCAGCGGGCTGGCAGGAGATGAGGATTTTTCTCAATTGCTTTATATTGCCCAAAAGTATATGAACAAAGTTTTCACTCAGAGAGAATGTGAGGTATTTGCGTATCTGTATGATGGTCTTCATATGCCAGCAGAGCTTTTAGAGTATGTTGTGGAATATTGTGTACAGGGCGGTCATACCAGCATTCGATATATTGAGACAGTAGCCATCAGCTGGCACGAAAAGGGTTTTAAGACAGTTGATGATGCTAAGAATAATGCACTTACATTTTCTAAGGATTCCTTTGCAGTCATGAGAGCATTTGGGCTGAGCGACCGTAATCCTGGAGATTCAGAACGGGAATACATGGATAAGTGGTTCCGTACCTACGGATTTACCAAGGAGCTGGTTATTGAGGCCTGCAGCAGGACTCTGACGGCGACACATTCTCCCAGTTTTCCTTATACGGACAAGATAATAGAAGGCTGGAAGAAAGCAGGAGCCCGTACGATGGATGACATTAAAAGACTGGACGAGCAGCACGCAGACCGGAAAAAGAGCGGCGGCGATAAAGGTACGAAGGCACCAGCCGGTGCAAAAGGGAAGAACGGACAGAACCAGTTTCAAAACTTTCCTCAAAGAGAGATTGATTATGATGCTCTTATTCTTGAACAGCTGACAGAGCTTAAGTAACGGTAGATAAGCACAATAGAAACGGAGGTAATTATGGCACTGAGCAATTCACAGTATGATGCCATCATGCGGGCTTACGGGCAGCAGCAGTTAAAGAACCGGCATGAACAGGAAAAGCGGATTGCGCAAGTATATAATAAAATACCTGTGATAAAGGAACTTGATGATTCCATCAGTACAAGAGCAGTCTCCTGCGCCCGCAGGCTTTTGGATGGGGATAAACAAGCCTTAAAAGAGCTTAGAGAGGAAATTGCAGATCTGCGGGAACAAAAGGCGGTTCTTTTAAAGTCTGCCGGATATGCCGTTGATTTTATGGAGATGCAGTACTTGTGTCCGGACTGTAAAGACACGGGGTATTCCGAAGGCATTAAGTGCCACTGCTTCCGACAGTCAGAGATGAAATACCTATATGCACAATCCAACATTGAGAAAATCATTGCAGTGGAGAATTTTAATACATTTTCTTATGAATATTTTGATGATACCAGAGTAATTCCGGTTTTAAACCGGACAGTGAAGCAATATATGATGCAGGTAACGGAAACCTGCCGCAGTTTTGTAAAAAACCTGCCGAAAGAACATGGGAATTTGTTGTTTACAGGTCCTACTGGAGTGGGAAAGACATTTTTATCCAATTGTATTGCCAAAGAGCTGATCGATAAGTTTTACTCCGTGATCTATTTATCCGCAAACGATTTATTCGAGGTGTTTTCCAAAAACCGGTTTGATTATCAGGATGAAGACGATATGAAAGGAATGTATCAGTATATTCTGGACTGTGATCTTTTAATTATTGATGACCTGGGAACAGAGTTAAATAACAGTTTTACCTCTTCCGAACTATTTTACTGTATTAACGAACGGCTTAATTCTTCAAAATCCACAATTATTTCCACCAATCATCCCATTAATGAATTAAGAGACCGGTATACAGAGCGGGTGACTTCCAGACTGATCAGCCGATATACCGTAATTCCGCTCTATGGGGATGATATCAGGATCAGGAAAAAACTATCCGATTAACTTGACTATTTTGGCGCATAATGTTATAAAAGAACCGTTGCATTGCATAAGGACACGTTGGAGGAGAAACAAATGCTTTACGAAGAGAAAACGATAGAAACCATTCCGGTTGGACCATTGGGCTTAATTCCCTTAAAAAGCTGCAAGGAACTGGGAGAGAAAGTAAATGATTATCTGGTGTCATGGAGACAGGAGCGGGAAAGTGAACATAAGTCTACCATCGCTTTTTCCGGTTATCAGAGAGATACTTACATCATAGGAGCCAGCACCCCCAGATTCGGAACCGGAGAGGCAAAAGGCACCCTGCAGCAGTCTGTGCGAGGTGATGACCTTTATATCATGGTCGATGTATGTAACTACAGCCTGACCTATTCTCTGTGCGGTATGACCAACCATATGTCCCCTGATGATCATTTTCAGGATTTAAAGCGTGTGATCGCTGCATCAGCAGGTAAACCAAGACGTATTAATGTAATTATGCCTTTCTTATATGAGAGCCGTCAGCATAAGCGTTCCAGAAGAGAGTCTCTTGACTGTGCATTGGCACTTCGTGAACTTGTGAACATGGGTGTGGAGAACATTATCACATTTGATGCTCATGATCCCAGAGTGCAGAATGCAATTCCGTTAAAAGGTTTTGAGACCGTTCAGCCCATATACCAGTTCATCAAATATTTGTTAAAAGAAGAGAAAGAACTGGATATTGACAGCGAACATATGATGGTAATCAGCCCGGACGAAGGCGGCATGGGACGTGCAGTATTCTTTGCCAATGTACTGGGACTGGATATGGGTATGTTCTATAAACGCCGTGATTACACTCAGATTATAAATGGACGCAACCCCATTGTTGCCCATGAGTTCCTTGGTGCTTCCGTAGAAGGAAAAGATGTAATCATTGTTGATGACATGATTTCTTCTGGCGAAAGTATGCTTGATGTTGCAAAAGAACTGAAACGGAGAAAGGCAAGAAAAGTATTTGTCTGCGCTACGTTCGGACTCTTTACCAACGGACTTGCAAAGTTTGATGAATATTATGAAAATGGATTAATCGACAGGATCTTAACCACCAATCTGGTATATCAGACACCGGATCTTCTGTCCAGACCTTATTATATTAATGTTGATATGAGCAAATATATTGCTCTTATTATTGACAACTTAAATCATGATGCTTCCCTCAGCGGTCTGCTTAACCCAACAACCAGAATCAACCGGCTGCTGGAGCGTTACCGCGCCGGAGACCGTTAATTACGAGGATATTATGGAGCGATTGACAAAAGAAAAATTAGTTTTAGCCGGACTTACGGTATTCTCCATGTTTTTTGGAGCGGGCAATCTGATCTTTCCGCCATTTCTTGGAGCGTCAGCAGGAACCGTTACCTGGATTGCAGTCACAGGATTTGCAGTCACTGCAATTGGCTTTCCGGTTTTAGGTGTCGTGGCTGTGGCTCAGTCCGGAGGACTGGACAAGCTGGCGGGGCGTGTTCACCCAAAGTTTGCTTTTATTTTTACCCTGTTAATCTATTTATCCATTGGTCCCTGCCTTGCCATTCCAAGGACAGCAAGTACATCCTTTGAGATGGCAGTTGTTCCCTTTTTAAAAGAGGGAACATCAAGTGCACTGATGCAGTTTTTGTATTCGGTGGTGTTTTTTACCATTGCATTTGTAGTGGCACTGAAGCCAGATAAACTGACAGACCGTCTTGGGAAGATTCTGACTCCCATACTTTTGGTTCTGATCGCAGTGATCTTTGCCGGCTGTATCGTTCACCCGGCGGGAGTTTATGGTACGCCTTCTGAAACATATCAGAAAGCTCCGTTTATTAAAGGATTTCTGGAAGGTTATATGACTATGGATACCATTGCAGCCTTAAATTTCGGTATTATTATATCGTTAAATATTAAGGCCATGGGCATAAAAAAAGAAGCAGATGTAGTTCATGAAACCATCAGGGCCGGCTTTTTTGCAGGAGGAATTCTCCTGCTGGTTTACAGTGCCTTATCACATGTAGGCGCAGTGACCGGCGGTGCATTTGGGCTGGCAGATAACGGTGCTCAGACCTTGAACCAGGCAGTGCAGTTTTTATATGGAAAAGCCGGTCTTATTCTGCTGGCAGCTGTTTTTTTCATTGCATGTCTGAATACCTGTATTGGTTTGATCAGCTGCTGCAGCAAGTATTTCTGCACCATTATACCGAAGATTGGATACCGGACGTGGGCGTTTTTATTCGCGTTGGTAAGCCTTATTATATCCAATGCAGGACTTAATAAGATACTGGAGATATCAGTACCTGTATTAAGTGCTTTATACCCCATTTCCATTGTATTGATTATTCTGTCTTTCGCTTTTCGTGATGGAAAACGATGGAGAGCGGTCTATGTCTGTGCCATAGGTTTAACCGGAATCACAGGAGCACTTCTGGCACTGGAACAGGCAGGAGCAAAAATTTTACATCCAGAGCTTATAAAGCTTCCGTTTTATTCAGCCGGTCTTGGCTGGATCTGCCCGGCATTCGTGGGAATTGTAATCGGTGTTATAATTGGGTTAGTAAAAACCCGTGATTAATAAGAAATCCCTGAAAGAGATCAGAATTAAAGTCTCTTTCAGGGATTTTATTATATTTCAATTAAATGATAAGGCATTAAGTTTGCAGTCATCATCTGAGCCTCCCGTTGGTGGCAGGTGAAAATAATGATCTGATTTGTGTAAGTGCCAGCCAGCCATTTTAGCCCGGTTTTTAACCTGTCGTCGTCATAAAGAACGAAGCTGTCATCAAAGATGAAGGGCATTCTTTCATCACCGGTCTGAATCAGCATTGCAGCGGCAAGACGGAGAGCCAGATAAACCTGGTCCATGGTTCCGCTGCTGACCTGCTCCAAAGGTACCAGTTTGGTCTTCGTATTTAAAAAGATGTTTAAGTTCTCATCCACACTCATGCTGGTGTAGATTCCGCCAGTAATTCCGGCAATTAAATCAGATGCTGCTTTATTTAAGTATAGTCCGAAGGAGTCCCGGATTGAGGAAGATAAGCTGGTCATGGTTTCAAGCGCTAAGTCTACCGCTGAGATTTCTTCCCGTATACGGTCATTTTCAGCAATAATATGCTTTAATCCTTCCGCCTGAGTTTTACAGCCGGATAGATGATCCAGCTTCTTCTCCAGCTCCCACTGACTTTTTTGCTGTGTCTCTATGGTAACACCGCAGCCTTCCAGCTTCTTATTAAGTTCTTCGATCTGGGCCGCTTTCTGGCTGATGGCCGCTTCTGATTTGGATACGGCAGAGCAAAGCCGTGTGAATTCAGCCATGCGATTCTTAAATGCCTGTATGGATTCAGGAGTAATATCCGTATCACCTAAGTGCCGGGACAAAATCTCCTCAAGTACCTTGCCACTCATTTCCATATCCTTCATATGATGACGAATCCTTAGAAAAAGGAGCAGGCCAATCAGATAGAATATAAGAGCACCGCTTACAAAAACACTTAACAGCAAAATCAGATCAACGCCGTAATACGCGGAAAAATAATTGGATTCTCCCATATAGTAAATAACACCGGTGCTGCAAAGTAAAAGTGTGGCTAAAATAAGTGAAATGGCGGAAGCAAACTTTGTAGGTTTCCGGTTACAGGCGGCCTGAGCTTCCATATAATCATCATAATGCTCCTGAGCCTTCTGGGAATAGGAATTTATGGAGTCGTGGTCGGTAAACTGGTTGCTTGTAAGAACCTGCCTGCCTCTTGCCACTTTTTTAATTAACTCTTCCTTTTCTGCCTGGCGTTCTTCCAGATCCGTCTTCATATCCACCCGAAGCTTTTGATAGGTCTGAATCTGGTTTTCGTACTCAGGGGCTGAAATTTCCTTTTCAATGTTGCGTATTTCACTTAACAGAGAGGTGTAGGTACGGGCAGCTTCCGGTACCATCTGGGATTCCAGTTCCTTTCTCTGAGACTTTAAGCAGGCCGCGGCCTTAGTTATGTTAAGGGCAAGATTGCCAGTTGTATTTAAGTTTGCAATGTAATTTTTCAGTTCCGTCACCATACCTTCATCAGTAGCACTTTTTAACTGACCGATGCTGATGGTATTGATGTAGGAGGTTTCGCTTAAACCACAAAGAAGATCATCTAAAAACGCCTTAGTGGGCTCGATCTCTTTTCCAGCCGTTTCATCCACTACCTTAAACTCTTTTTTGTTTTTCTGGAAAGTCCGTTCAATCCGGTAGACATGTTCCTTATGTTCCACCCGGATCTGGCCTTCATAGGTTCCGCTGTTTTCCCATGGCTCGAAACGGGAGTAGAGATCATTTCTGGAAGCTCTGCCTCTTTGCCGTTCAATTCCAAAGAGCATGCTGCGGATAAAGGTATGGATTGTGGATTTTCCAGCTTCATTTTTTCCGTAAACAATGTTAATTCCATCACGGAACGTTAAGTTCCTGCCGTGAAATTTTCCAAATCCATTGATGTAGATGTCCAGTATTTTCATGGGTCAGCTCCTTTCATCCGTTGTACGAAGCAAAGCATTGATTCCGTAATAGAGTGCTTTCTTCTCCACCCCGCTCATCTCCGGCTTTTGAAGTGCCTGGATAAAAAAGCCGATCATATCGCTTGGGTGTTCCGCAAAGAGAGCAGAGAAATTATACTGTGGTTCAGATTCGTCTATCATTTCCAATATTTTAAAACGGGGGGAAAGCATATCCAAATCAAAGGTAATATCAGGATCCCTCATACCACGTATGCGGAACCGGTAAATATTATCCCCGCCCCGGTTTTGAATCTCCTGGGTGATTTTCATGGCTAGTTCTGTATTGGTCGTGGCTGGGGTGACATTGACTGCAAGAGAGATGTACTGAAGCTTTGCAAGAGGGATAAATTTTAATGAGGTTACCATACGGGTCACCTCGTTGATCTCTCCTACCATCATGCCGTGAGGGCCGGACTCTGTCTTGTCCAGAGGTTCCAGAGAACCTGCAAATGCCATACGGTTTTCAATGAGAATCTCAGGACGGTGAATATGTCCCATAGCGATGTAGGAGAAGTCCAAACCAGACATGGCGCCTTTATCAAAGGGGATATGGTTGGCATCTCCTCCGTGGCCTAAAAGGACGTGAATTCTTCCGTTGTTTGGCACCTTTAAATGATCAAGACGGTTTTCTGGTATCTCTACAGAGTGATAGCTAAAGCCATAAACCTCCGTATTGATCTCTTTAAAATAAACGCTTTCCAGCTCCTCTCCCATGAGATAAGACACGTTAGGAGCCCAGGTAAAGCTTAAAAGAGCTGAATTATTACGGATGCGGTCATGATTTCCTGCAATGAGGACTACACGGACGCCCGGTATGGTTGAAAATAAATAATTGACCTCTTTTAAGTCTCTGGCAAGGGGCTGGCGGTGGAAAAGATCACCGGAAATAAAAAGACAGTCAGCTTCCAGAGTCTTTGCCTGGTTTACCGCCTTTGCAAAAGTGTCTTTTATATCCTGGGAACGTTCCCGGCTCCAGGGCTTATCGCTGTCAGGGCTCATGCCCCAGTGAACATCTGCAATATGTATGAATTTCATCGTCAATACCTCGCTGGTACAGCACTGTACAGAGAATCTGGTCTTGCTGTACGGAATCCTCTTTCATAGACTTGGAACCACATATAAAAGAAATCTTAAACTCCCTTCATACATGGTTCCGGTATAAAGAGGCTGTCTGATTACTGGCAGCAGCCTCAGCGGCTTAAAGTTCGCAGTTGTTAACGGTTCTTGGGAATGGAACCACGTCGCGGATATTGGACATACCTGTTAAATACATAACACAGCGTTCGAATCCAAGACCGAATCCGGCATGACGGGTAGAACCGTATTTTCTTAAATCAAGGTAGAAATCGTAATCTTCTTTCTTAAGTCCCAGTTCATCCATACGTGCGGTGAGCTTGTCCAAGTCGTCTTCCCTCTGGCTTCCGCCAATAATCTCACCGATTCCTGGTACAAGACAGTCAACAGCAGCAACAGTCTTGTTGTCTGGGTTCATCTTCATGTAAAATGCTTTGATTTCCTTTGGATAATCAGTTACAAATACCGGTTTTTTATAGAGCTGTTCTGTTAAATAACGTTCATGCTCGGTCTGTAAGTCACAGCCCCAGAATACTTTATAATCAAATTCTTCATTGTGTTTCTCTAAAAGCTCAACTGCTTCGGTGTAAGTAACATGAGCGAATTCGGAATTTAATACATGATTCAGTCTTTCTAACAACTCCTTGTCCACAAACTGGTTAAAGAAGTTCATCTCTTCCGGTGCGTGCTCAAGAACATAACGGATCACATATTTTAACATGGATTCTGCCAGCTCCATATCATCCTGAAGATCAGCAAAAGCCATCTCAGGCTCAATCATCCAGAATTCTGCTGCGTGCCGGGTTGTATTGGAGTTTTCAGCACGGAAGGTAGGTCCAAAGGTATAAACATTCCGGAAAGCCATGGCATAGGTTTCTGCATTGAGCTGTCCGCTTACGGTTAAGTTGGTTGGTTTTCCAAAGAAATCCTGAGAAAAATCCACAGCACCCTCCTGGGTCATGGGAATATTCTTTAAATCCATGGTTGTTACCTGGAACATCTCACCAGCACCTTCACAGTCACTTCCTGTGATGAGGGGAGTGTGTACATAGACAAAATCCCGCTCCTGAAAGAACTGATGGATGGCATAGGCAATGAGAGAACGTACACGGAAAACTGCCTGAAACGTATTCGTTCTTGGACGAAGATGGGAGATGGTTCTTAAATATTCGAAGGTATGACGCTTTTTCTGAAGTGGATAGTCAGGGGCAGAGGCACCTTCAATGTCGATTTTTGCGGCTTGAATCTCGAAAGGCTGTTTGGCTTCCGGTGTCGGAACCAGAGTTCCTGTGACGATAACTGCTGCTCCAACGTTTAATTTGGATATCTCTGAAAAGTTATCCATGGTGTCATGATATACGATCTGAAGCGTGTCAAAATAGCTTCCGTCATTTAATACAATAAAACCAAAGGTCTTGGAGTCCCTTAAGCTTCTCACCCAGCCGCCAATTGTAACTTCCTTGTTTAGAAATGAATCTTTGTCTCTATATATTTGTCTTACTGTGGTTAATTCCATAATAGCTTCTCCTTTTACATGTTCGCATACTTAGTAAGATTATACTGTATTTTCGGCCTCGATTCAAGGGGGATGGGGGGCAAAAACGCTGTATCTGTACTAAAATGTAAAAGAAATGACAAAAGCATGAAAAATGTCGGAAAATGCACAAAAAATTATGACAATAATTCAAAAATTTGTTCACTATTTTACGAATGTGTGGTATAATGCTAGTACAATAAATATCAACAGCAAGAGGTGATAACGTGATTAAAAAAGAGATGATTGCCATGCTTCTTGCGGGCGGTCAGGGCAGTCGTTTAGGTGTTCTGACGCAGAAGGTGGCAAAACCCGCAGTATCCTTTGGAGGAAAATACCGGATCATCGATTTTCCGCTCAGCAATTGCATCAATTCAGGAGTCGATACAGTAGGGGTCCTGACTCAGTATCAGCCATTGCGGTTAAACACTCATATCGGAATAGGTATTCCGTGGGATTTAGACCGTAACGTAGGCGGTGTCACGATTCTTCCTCCCTATGAAAGAAGCAAGGGAAGCGACTGGTATACCGGTACAGCCAATGCCATCTATCAGAACCTGGAGTATATGGAAACCTATAACCCGGATTATGTTCTTATCCTCTCAGGGGATCATATTTATAAGATGGATTATGAGGTTATGCTGGAGTATCATAAAGCAAATAATGCTGATATCACTATTGCTGCCATGCCGGTCCCGATTGAAGAGGCCAGCCGTTTCGGAATTCTGATTACGGATGAGAACAACCGGATAACAGAATTCGAGGAAAAACCTGCAAATCCCAGAAGCAATCTTGCTTCCATGGGCATCTACATATTCAGCTGGAAGGTCTTAAAAGAAGCATTAATCAAAATGTCAGATGTTCCTGGCTGTGACTTTGGAAAGCATATCATACCAGATTGTTTTGACTCAGGGAACCGTGTATTTGCATACGAATACAACGGTTACTGGAAGGATGTAGGAACCTTAAGCTCTTATTGGGAAGCCAATATGGAGCTGATTGATATCATTCCGGAATTTAATCTTTATGAAGAGTATTGGAAGATTTATACCAAGAGTGATATTATTCCGCCTCAGTATGTGTCAAAAGAGGCTGTCATTGACAGAAGCATTATCGGAGAAGGAACTGAAATCTGCGGAGAGGTTCATAACTCCGTCATTGGTTCTGGTGTAGTAATAAGGTCAGGGGCTGTGGTGAAAGATTCCATTATCATGAGAGAGTGCGTGATAGGGGAGAACACTACAATCAGTAAAGCAATCATCGCTGAGAACGTTATTGTCGGTGCAGACTGTGAATTGGGAGCAGGTGATTTCGCACCCAGTAAATACGATCCCAAGGTTTATCAGTTTGATCTGGTAACCATTGGTGAAAATTCAGTCATACCAGATAAAGTAAAGGTGGGGAAGAACACAGCAATTGTCGGAGAGACCAGACTGGAGGATTATCCGGATGGGGAGCTGGCAGGCGGTGACTACATCATAAAGGCAGGTGGTATGAAATGAGGGCCATAGGAATTGTATTAGCAGGCGGAAACAGCAAAAGAATGAGGGAATTATCCAATAAAAGGGCCATAGCCGCTATGCCCATTGCAGGAAACTACCGCAGCATAGATTTTGCACTCAGTAATATGACAAACTCTCATATACAGAATGTGGCGGTTTTAACCCAGTATAATTCCAGATCTCTTCATCTGCATTTAAGTTCTTCCAAGTGGTGGGATTTCGGTAGAAAGCAGGGAGGCCTGTATGTATTTACCCCTACCATTACAGCAGAAAGCAGCGACTGGTACAGAGGAACTGCCGACGCCCTTTATCAGAATCTGATATTCTTAAAAAACAGTCATGAGCCATATGTGGTTATCGCTGCAGGAGATGGCATCTATAAGCTTGATTATGGAAAAGTACTGGAATATCATATTGAAAAGAAGGCTGACATCACCGTTGTCTGTACGGAACTTCCGGCAGGAGAAGACACAACCCGCTTTGGAATTGTGAAAACCAACGATGACGGAAGAATTACAGATTTTGAGGAAAAGCCAATGGTTGCTTCCTCTAACACAGTCTCCTGCGGTATTTATGTAATCCGCAGACGACAGCTGATTGAGTTAATTGAGCGGTGTGCCATGGAAGACCGTTATGATTTTGTGAGTGACATTCTCGTCCGTTACCGGAATCTTAAAAGAATCTATGCCTACCGTATGAATACATACTGGAGAAACATTGCCTCTGTGGAGTCCTACTATAAGACCAATATGGACTTTTTAAAACCAGAGGTCAGGGATTATTTCTTCCGACAGTATCCGGATGTTTATTCGAAGATTGATGATCTGCCACCAGCAAAGTACAATCCTGGAGCTTCTGTGAAAAACAGCCTGATCTCCAGCGGCAGTATTGTCAATGGAGTAGTAGAAAACTCCGTTTTATTTAAAAAAGCTTATATCGGTAACAACTGTGTCATCAGGAATTCCATCATTTTAAATGATGTTTATATAGGAGACAATACGGTAATAGAAAACTGTATCGTGGAAAGCCGGGATACCATACGGGCCAATACCACCTATATAGGAACGCCAGACAATATAAAAATTGTCATAGAAAAAAACGAGAGATACACATTATAGGAAATGTGACGGGAAGGGGCTTTAACATGCAGATTACAGACGTAAGAGTTAGACGCATCGAAAAAGAGGGTAAGATGAAAGCTATTGTATCCATAACACTGGACAATGAATTTGTGATTCATGATATTAAGGTAATTGAAGGAGAAAAAGGCCTATTTATTGCCATGCCAAGCCGCAAGGCTGCAGACGGGGAGTACCGGGATATCGCACATCCCATTAATTCCGGAACCCGGGATATGATCCAGAAAGTAATTTTGGATAAGTATGAGACCACGGCTCTTGAGATGCCGGAGGTTGCAGCAGCATTTGCTTAAGTAACTATATAATTTTAATCCGCAGACCAGTATTTATCCGGCTGCGGATTTTTTTTATCAAAAAATCAGTGGAATACGGGATTTACACCAGTGTTCTTGTAAACTATAATAGAAAGTAATAAATTTGCGAAAGGTGGGTCATTTATGACTATAAAAATAGGAATTTTAGGCTATGGAAATCTTGGAAGAGGTGTGGAATGTGCAATTCTACATAATCCGGATATGGAGCTTCGTGGGGTATTTACCAGGAGAGATCCTAAATCAATCAGTCTGCTTACACCGGGGGTCGAGGTTTATCCGGTTGAAGAGGCTATTTCCATGAAAGATGCAGTTGATGTACTGATTCTCTGCGGAGGAAGCGCCCATGATCTTCCAGAGCAGACTCCCCAGTTTGCCAGATATTTTAATGTGGTGGACAGCTTTGACACCCATGCTAAGATTCAGGAACACTTTGAACAGGTGGATGCCAGCGCCAAAGAGGGTAATAAAACAGGAATAATCTCCGTTGGCTGGGATCCGGGTATGTTCTCCTTAAACCGCCTGTATGCAGGAGCCATATTGCCAGGTGGACACGATTATACCTTCTGGGGAAAGGGAGTCAGCCAGGGACATTCAGATGCCATACGAAAGATAGAAGGTGTTATAGATGCAAGGCAGTATACCATTCCTGTTGAAGAATCTTTAGAGGCAGTGCGGAGTGGAAAAAATCCAGAGCTCACTACCAGACAGAAACATACCAGGGAGTGCTATGTAGTTTTAAAAGAAGGAGCAGATCAGGAAAAAATAAGGGAAGAGATTGTGACCATGCCCAATTATTTTGCTGATTATGATACAGAGGTTCATTTTATCAGTGAAGAGGAACTGTTGCGGGATCATAAAGGGATTCCCCACGGTGGATCTGTAATAAGAACCGGAACAACCGGCTGGAACGATGAGAATGGTCATGTGGTTGAATACAGCTTAAAACTGGATTCAAACCCTGAATTTACCGCATCTGTTCTGATTGCTTATGCAAGGGCTGCCTATCGTTTGAATAAAGAAGGGGTGAGCGGTTGTAAAACCGTGTACGATATTGCGCCTTCCTATTTAAGCATATTAGACGGCGAACAACTTCGCAGACAACTGCTATAGACAGCAGCAGGAGGAGACGAAATGTCAGTAAAAAAAGAAATGGTATTGTATTATTACCCGGAAAAGGATAGTCAGAAAGGGAATGATTCAAGAATTGCCAGGTTAAAGGCAGTTCTGGTACGAATGGGAATCCGCATTAAAAATATTACACCAGACCAGACCGGTCAGACGATCGGTTATCTGGCTGGTATTGAGGGATTTGAAGAGCAGCCATCCGGTGAATATCCCATCGTAGAGGAAGAAGTTCTGGTAATGAAGAATTTTTCCAGCAGGAGAATTGATGAACTGCTAATGTATTTAAGGCGTTCCGGAGTATCAAAAATAGCTTTAAAGGCTGTGATAACAGATACCAATTCAAAATGGAATTTCTATGAATTATATCAGGAACTGAAAAAAGAGCATGAGACGATGTCTGGCAAAGAAGAGTCATGAAACGAATTATAACGTATTATTTAAAGCCCTATTATCTTCGGATGACTGTGGGCTTTTTCATTAAATTTTCAGGTACGCTAATGGACCTGTTCCTCCCCTGGACACTGGCCCGCATGATTGATGTGGTGATTCCGGCAGGAAAAAAGGAAGAAATTTTTCTGTGGGGAATCTTCATGCTGGTATGCTCTGTTCTGGCGGTGACACTAAGCATTATTGCAAACCGCATGGCATCGAGAGTGGCAAGTGACTGTATTTTTACCATACGGGAGGATTTATTTCGCAAGGTAATGATTCTTTCAAACCGGCAGGTTGATGAATTAACAAGACCCTCCCTGATCTCCAGACTTACCAGTGATACTTATAATGTGCACCAGATGATTGGAAGAATTCAGAGACTTGGAGTACGATCCCCAATCTTACTGGTGGGCGGAATTATAATGACTTTTTTACTGGATCCTGTTTTAGCCTGTATCCTATTAGGAGTGCTTCCCCTTCTGACAGCAGTGGTCATTGGTGTTTCCAGTAAAAGTATTCCTCAGTTTACCCAGCTGCAGGAAAAGGTGGATGGATTTGTACGCCTGATTCGGGAGGACATAGCTGGAATCCGTGTCATTAAAGCCCTTTCCAAAGAAGACTTTGAGCAGGAACGGTTCAATCAACAGAATCGTGAGGTAGTGGATTGGGAAAAACGTGCTACCGTTACAACAGCCATAATAAACCCGGTCATGAATCTGTTTCTAAATATGGGGCTGGTTTGTGTCGTAATTGCAGGTGCATACCGTGTTAATGAGGGGCTATCCAAAGTCGGTACCATATTGGCATTTATGACCTATTTTACAATAATTTTAAATGCTCTGATGTCTATTTCCAGAATGTTTGTTATTGTATCAAAGGCAACCGCGTCAGCAGAGCGGATTGACAAAGTTTTTAAAGGTGAAGATGAGACCTCTTTTCTATTGGCGCCTGCATTAAAGGAGAAGGAAAATGAAATTTCATTTCTGGAATTTGATCATGTATCCTTTTCTTATGACGGTACTGGTAATCATTTAAGGGACATCTCGTTTCGAATGGGAAAGGGAGAAACACTGGGTATAATAGGGGCAACGGGATCGGGAAAATCTACGGTTGTCAATCTTCTTATGAGATATTACGATCCGGATGAGGGTACAATCCGTATCAATGGGCGGGATATCCGTGCAATGAGCCTTAAAGATTTAAGGTCCAGGTTTGGAACTGTATTTCAAAATGATGTAATATTTGAAGAATCCATATTTGAAAACATACGAATGGGACGTAATATTTCTGAGAAAGATGCCCTTGATGCAGCAGGTTATGCCAAGGCACTTGATTTTATCGGAGAAAAAGGGGGCATATTAGAATCCTTAAATATCCGGGGTGCCAATTTAAGCGGAGGTCAGAAGCAGAGAATCCTTATAGCAAGAGCCCTCGCCGCTCATCCTGAAATTTTAGTACTTGATGATTCGTCAAGCGCTCTGGACTACAAAACAGATTCCCAGCTAAGGAGAGAACTAAAGGAAAACTTTTCCCGAACTACCTGTATCCTGATTGCCCAGAGAGTTAGCTCCGTTAAGAACTTAAATCAGATTCTGGTACTGGATGAGGGGGTTGTTATTGGGCAGGGTACTCATGAAGAATTGATAAAAACCTGTGAAGGCTATCGTGAAATAGTTACTTCTCAGATGGGAGCGGGAGGAAACGTATGAAAGACTCACAAAAAAGCACAATAAAACGTTTGATGCCTTATCTGATGAAATACCGGTTTTTACTTTTTCTTGCCTTTGTTATGACAATAGGAAGTAATCTGCTGGCATTACTGGGACCTTTGCTTTCCGGTTATGCTGTTGATGCCATAGAACCGGGGAAGGGAAGTGTGAATTTTCCCCGCGTGTTTCAATACGCAGGTCTTATGGCTGTGTTTTATCTGATATCTTCTATCCTGTCCTATATCCTGTCTGTATTGATGATTACAATCAGTCGAAAGGTAGTGTATCAGATGCGTAGGGATGTCTTTGAACGAATGCTTTACCTGCCTGCCGGTTATTATGATACCCATCAGACAGGGGATATCATAAGCCGTATTTCTTATGATATTGATACGGTAAATGAATCTCTGTCCAGTGACTTAATTCAAATTCTTACCACGCTGGTGACGGTTGTGGGAGCTCTTTATATGATGGTGATTATCTCGCCAAAACTTGTGCTGGTATTTGTAATAACGGTGCCTTTATCAGGTCTGATGACCAGATTTATCACAAGCCGAACAAGACCTCTGTTTCGTGAGCGGGCCAGAAGCCTTGGAGCGCTCAATGGTTTTGTGGAAGAAACGGTTACTGGGCAGAAAAGTATTAAAGCCTATTGTGAGGAAGAAGAGGTTATCCGTAAGTTTTCATTTAAAAATAAAGAGGCTGTGGAAAGTTATTATAAATCAGAATATTATGGAAGCATGACAGGTCCAATGGTCAATTTCATTAATAATCTGTCTCTGACCCTAATCAGCGTATTTGGTGCATTCCTTTATCTGACTGGCGCCATGTCAGTGGGTCAGATCTCCTCCTTTGTACTCTATTCTAGAAAATTCTCCGGACCCATTAATGAGGCTGCAAATATTATGAACGATCTTCAGTCTGCCCTTGCCGCGGCAGAGCGGGTGTTTAAGCTTATGGATGAACTTCCGGAGAAGGAAGACAGAAAAGGTGCGGTGATAATTTCTGATTTTAAACAATCAGTTAAAGGCTGTGTTGAATTCGCTCATGTGGATTTTGGATATGAACCCGGAAAACCCATATTGCAGAAACTATCCTTAAAAGCAGAACCTGGAAAGCTGATTGCGATTGTAGGCCCCACTGGAGCGGGAAAAACAACAATTATAAATCTGTTAATGCGTTTTTACGACGTGGATGGCGGTAAAATTACTATTGATGGTATGGATATAAGAGATCTGACCAGAAAAAGTCTCAGAAAGGCATTTTCCATGGTATTACAGGAAACATGGCTGTTTCAGGGAACGATCTATGAGAACCTGGCTTATGGAAAAGAAGATGCGACTTTGGATGAAGTGGTTAAAGCGGCAAAAGATGCACGGATTCACTCCTTTATTGAACAACTGCCGGAAGGTTATAATACCGTCTTAAATGAAGACGGAACAAATATATCTAAGGGTCAGAAGCAGCTTTTAACCATAGCAAGAGCCATGCTGCTTGATAGTAAAATACTAATTTTGGATGAAGCAACATCGAATGTGGACACAAGAACTGAAATTCGGATTCAGCAGGCTATGCGCCGCCTGATGGCTGGAAAAACCTGTTTTGTAATTGCACACCGCCTCTCTACCATTCAGGATGCAGATCTGATAGCGGTTATTGATCAGGGGGGAGTTGCAGAACAGGGGACTCATCAGAGTTTAATGGAAAAAAGGGGCAGATATTATGAAATGGTCATGGCTCAATATGATTCTTAAAAAGGGAACGGATGAAACAAACTCCGTTCCCTTTTTCTTATTTTACTGGTAATCACAAACTCCGGCCCATTTATTCAGAAGCTCTGCTTCTTCCGGCCGTTTCTTGGAAAGCTGGGCAGCTGCAACAATGGGAAGCCATGACTGAACATACTTTTTCGCGGTTCCAGTCTTCTTACAGAACAGGTTCATATACATATCTGCCTTATTTTGGTCCTGCAGACAGAACAGCAGATAGGTTCTGGCTACATCTGCACTGGCATTGCCCTGAGTGGCATGAACCCAGTCCAGAACAAACATGGTGCCGTCTTCCTTTACAATGATATTGGAGGGGTTAAAATCGCCATGGCAGAGTTTTGTATGTTTTGGCATGCTGTCAAGCTGAGTGCGCATGTCATATCTTGTTACGTCACCAAGCTCTTCAATGTCCTGAATCTGCTTGGATATTTTATCCTTCAGCTTATTTAGATGAGGACAATGCTTAGACATGACATTCAGGTGAAGATTTACCATCTGTTCCATATATTCAGGCAGTTTTTCCGGATTTTCATCCATAAGCTGCTGGAGGGTTTTGCCTTCAATAAAATCAAAGGTAATGGACCACTGGTTATCAAAAACACCGACTTCCAGTACTCTTGGAACATTAACGCCGCCAATTTCTTCTACTCTGGCGCTGATCAGTGCTTCGTTTAAAACTTCAGCCTTTGGAAACTCAGCGTTGAAAACCTTAATTGCCTTTTCACCATCGTGAAAGACCTTTTTTGTTGCTGTTGTAGCGATTAATTCTGCTGCCATATGAACCTCTCCTTCCATCTTTGAGTCTAGCATATTAAGTAATTTTATACGTTTATTTTACTACAAAATACCGAAAAAGTATAGCAATTTATAGAAATATATAGAATAAATTACCAAATAATTTGTAAATCAAAAACAAAATATGGCGGCTCCATAAGCCGGAAGTGGATAAGCAATGGAATAATCCTGACCATCCCATGGAGTCTTTTCAGATTTATAAACCAGAGCTGCATTTGCTTTTTCATACAGACCATTGGAAGTATCCATAACAAGGGTGTATTTTCCTGATTTAGGAACACCTACACGGTACTCAGGACGGGATACAGGAGTAAAGTTAAGAACAAACAGCAAGCTTCCCTGAGTGCCCTTTCCGTGCCTTATAAAACTGAAAATACTATGCTCGTTGTCATTGGCATTTATCCAGGAAAAACCTTCCCAGACGTAATCATTGTCATAAAGTGCAGGAAATTTCCGATACAGGTGAAGAAGATCTCTGACATAATTTTGAAGATCTTCCCCAAGAGGTTCTCTGGCCAGATACCAGTCCAGGGAATCCTTTTCATCCCACTCGTGGAACTGCCCGAAATCCTGTCCCATAAAAAGCAGCTTCTTGCCGGGATGACCAAGCATGAAGGTATAACCAAGCTTTAAATTAGAAAACTTATCCTCAAGAAGTCCGGGCATTTTGCCAATCATGGAACCTTTTAAATGAACCACTTCATCATGGGATAATACAAGTATATATTTTTCACTGGTAAAATATGTAATTCCAAAGGTCATTTTATGATGATTATATTTTCTGAAATACGGATCCAGCTTCATATACTCCAGAAAATCATGCATCCAGCCCATATTCCACTTAAATGTAAAACCAAGACCTGAATTTTCCGGCTTATCCGTAACCTTTGGCCAGGCAGTGGATTCTTCCGCAATAACAACAGCACCTTTTCCACGTTCCTTCATTACGCTGTTTAAGTGCTTAAAGAACTCGATCGCCTCAAGATTTTCATTGCCACCCAGACAGTTTTTCGCCCATTCACCCTGGGATCTTCCGTAGTCCAAATACAGCATGGAAGCCACTGCATCCACCCGCAGCCCGTCAATATGATACTTTTCTACCCAGTAAAGAGCATTGGCAATCAGGAAGTTATCAACCTCATACTTGCTGTAATCAAAAACCTTGGTTCCCCAGTCAGGGTGTTCTCCCTTACGTGGATCTGCGTATTCATAACAGGCCTCTCCATCGAATTCGGAAAGTCCGTGGGCATCCTTGGGAAAATGTGCAGGCACCCAGTCAAGTATGACTCCAATTCCATTCTGATGCATGTAATCAACAAAATACATGAACTCATCCGGTGTTCCGTACCGGGAAGTAGGAGCATAATAACCGGTCACCTGATAGCCCCAGGAACCGTCGTAGGGGTGTTCTGCAATGCCTAACAGCTCTATGTGGGTATAACCCATATCCTTTATGTAATCTGCCAATTCATGAGCAGCTTCTTTGTATGTATAAAAACCTTCTTTATCCTCTCGGCTTTTTCTTTTCCAGGATCCTAAATGAACCTCATAAATGCTCAATGGACCTGATAATGGATCCTGTTCTTCCCTTTTTGCAACCCATTCCAGATCATTCCACGAATACTCCGATAAATCTGCTGTAATAGAAGCGGTCTGTGGGCGGAACTCTGCATAAAAAGCATAGGGATCCGCTTTAAAAAGAATCTTTCCGCTGCTTGTGGTCACAGAATATTTGTATAACTGTCCCAGACCGACTCCTGGTACAAATACTTCCCAAATCCCGGAGTCGGCTAAGGCAACCATAGGATTTAAGTCGGGGTTCCAGCCATTGAAATCTCCTACAACACCTACCTGACTGGCATGAGGTGCCCAAACAGCAAAATACATTCCCTGTTTTCCGTTGCATGTTTTTGGATGAGCGCCCAATTTTTCATAAATTTCGTAATGCCGGCCGTTGTTGTACAAATACCGGTCAAGCTCCGTAATAAAACCTGTTTCCAATTCATTCGTTAAATCTTCCATTTGCTCACCCCTCCATTTTGGTACACGATTCCACAGGCAGAAGCAGCGTTTTCAACAGGTTACGTACTAAAGCGGGTTTTTGTCTGACTATACTTCACGGCTTTTAAACCGACGCAAAAGAAACTGGTAACGTAACTGTGCGGCATTAAGCTCGTAAATGTAACAGTCAATTAATGTCGGGTCAACGACCTGTTCAAAATGATTTCTTGCTGCATCAATAGCGGTTTTGGAACGTTCGATTTCTTTTCGTAAATTCCGTTCCTCTTCCGTAAGGGAAAAGTGATTTCCTAACAATAAATTTTTCATACGATCATCTCCAGATAAGAAATTAACGAGGTACCTATAAATCTCAGTATATCTGGAAATTGGAACTTTATTCATCTATTGCCTGAATCTCCATAAATTTATTGGACTGGATCCATAAAATTTTGGAGATACTGCCCAAGAGTACATAACTTTCTTGTGCTTTCTCCAAAGGTAAGAAAGTAAAAATTAGCAGTTCCTTCCTGTCTGGCAGACACCAGTCCTGCTTCCTTGAGAATCTTTAAATGATGAGATATGGCCGGCCGGGATAAGCTTGTCTGATCCGTGATCTCGTTCACGTTCATTCCCCGCACATTTGTCTGAAACGAATCCGTATTGGCCAGAACTTCAATAATTGTTAGCCGGACTTCGTCTCCCAATGCAATAAAAAGCGGCATGCAGCTTTTAAAAAGCTCAGAAAATTCGCTATTTGCCACCTGAAACATCTCCTTTGGTTTAAAATAGTAAACTAATATTATATTAACATCCGGGAAGAGAAAGGTCAACTGATATTGTATAAAATTACTTATATAAAATAAAAAAATGTTGAAAAATTGTAAAATATAACAATAAAACACAACTGGTGTTACATACACCTGTTTAACAGTTTTAGAAAAATGTAAAAAGCTGTTGACTTTTGTAGTTATCTTGTGCATAATTAAGTCAGAATCCCGCATACGTTCTGTATACGGACTTTCTCATCATCAATGAATTGGAATTGTTTATTCCATCGTTCAAGGCCGATATTCCGGCACTATTTCCAGATTTATAGTTTAAATAAAGGGGATGATATTGTAAAATTTGTGGTATTATTTTTTATTCTCGCAGCCGGTTCTTATTTTGATGTAAGAGAACACAGAATACCCAACAGGCTGGTGTTGATTGGTGTGGCAGGGGGAGTTTTAATATCTGGCTGGGAGGCAGGGAATCAGACAGTACTATGGGAAGCTGTGTTCTTTTTAAGCCGTTTCTTCGCGGTAACAGCGTTGTTTTTTCTTCTGTTTCTATTTCGTATGATTGGAGCCGGTGATATTAAAATCATTGCTTTGATATTCGGGTATCTGGGTTATGGCAACGGTTTTCCAGCAGTTGCCGGAGGTTTCATAATAGGGGCATTCTGGTCCCTGGTTCTAATGACTGTGAAAGGCAGTACCTTTCAGCGGTTTTCTTACTTTCTGACCTATGTCAGGTCATTGATTCAGACAAAAAAAATTACAGCTTATTATAGTTCCGCCCGGGATGGGTACGACACAGTAATTCCGTTAGGATTCTGTATGTTTTTAGGAACATTACTTACTGTTGTTGTCTTTTAATAAGGAGGTTTGGTATGACAAAACGTATTATGGCAATATACGATGGGGACTCTGGATTTGGAGAACGGTTTGCAGAATTTGTAAATTTTAAAGAGCGTTTTCCTGTGTCCTTTGTGTCGTTTTCATCACTAGAGGAGCTTAAAAGCTACAGCTGTGATCATAATATTAAACTTCTGCTCATCAGTTCAAGAGTATCAAACGAGGAGATTGGGCTGATTGTCGCAGATAAAGTTGTTCTGCTTGCAGAAGAGAAAATAATTCCTGCAAATGAGTCGTATCCCAGTGTTTATAAGTACCAGGCGGCAGATCGCCTCATTCGGGAGATTATAGAGCAATACTGCGCAGATATGGAAGAAACAGGATATACCACATTGTCTGAGAGAAGCAGAGTAGTAGGTGTCTATTCACCGGTAAACCGTTGTTTAAAAACCTCCTTTTCTCTGGCTATGGCCCAGCTTTTGTCACGGGATTTAAAGGTTCTTTATTTAAATATGGAAGATTGCTCTGGTTTTGCGGGTCTGACAGGAGAAGAGTATAAAAGGGGGATGTCAGATTTGTTTTATTATTACAGACAGGGCAGCTTTTCATTTGGACGGCTTGGTTCTGTTATATATACATGGGGAGACTTGGATTATGTGCCACCGGTTCAGTATCCGGAAGATCTGGCATTTATTTCATCTCAGGAGATAGCGGGACTAATTAAGCAGATCTCTAAGGAGAGTACATACGGTACCATTATCCTTGATCTGGGGCAGATGGGAAAAAGAGCAGCTGACGTTTTGGAAGTATGTGACGGAATCTATATGCCTGTAAAAGACGATTGTGTATCAGCAGCTAAAGTTGAAGAGTTTGAAGCATACCTTGCCGCTTCCGGTCACAATGCCATAATGAACAGGATTCAGAAAATAAATCTTCCCTATCATTGCACCTTTGGCAGGAAGGACAATTATCTGGATCAGCTTTTGTGGAGTGAATTAGGAGATTATACACGGCAGCTGTTAAGAAAACAGCCATAGGGAGGGAGAAGGTATGAACGAAGAACAACGCATCAGGATGCGGGAAGATATTATGCTGGAACTAAATCAGCATCAACAGATTTCAGATGAAGAGCTTTACACCATGATCGATGAGAAGATAATCAGATTGGGAATGACCGAATATCTGCCCTTGAGAGAAAAATTAATATTAAGAGGCTGGCTGTTTGACTCCTTCAGACGCCTGGGGATTCTTCAGGAACTGGTAGATGATAAAACCGTCACAGAAATCATGGTAAATGGCGCAAATAACATCTTTATTGAGCGGAATGGCCGTATGGAGCGGTGGGAAAAGGAATTTGAGAGCCAGGAACAATTAGAAGATATGATTCAGCAGATTGTCAGCCGTGTAAACAGAACTGTGAATGTTTCAAGACCCATAGCAGATGCCAGACTGGGCGACGGCTCCAGGGTTCATGTTGTCCTGCCCCCGGTTTCCATTGACGGACCGGCTGTTACAATCAGAAAGTTTCCAGAACCAATTACTATTGCTAAACTTTTAAAGCTGGGATCAATAACCAGAGAAGCAGCAGACTTTTTAAAAGCAATTGTGGAGGCTGGATATAATATTTTTATTAGCGGAGGTACCAATTCCGGTAAAAGTACTTTTTTAAATGCCCTTTCTTCTTATATTCCCCAGAACGAGCGTATTGTAACTATTGAAGATTCTGCAGAGCTTCAGATTACTCATATCTCCAATCTGGTACGTCTGGAGACGAGAGGTGCCAATGGAGAAGGGGAGGGAGAGGTGACTATTGGCGATTTAATAAAGGCGGCACTCCGCATGAATCCATCCAGGATTATCGTGGGTGAGGTGAGAGGAAGAGAAGCGCTTGATATGATTTCTGCCATGAATACCGGACATGACGGAAGTTTAAGCACCGGGCATGGAAACAGTCCAAAGGACATGCTGTCAAGGTTAGAGACCATGGTGCTCATGGGAACAGACATTCCTCTTTTGGCGGTGCGCAGTCAGGTAGCGGCAGCAATTGATATCTTGATTCATTTGGGAAGATTAAGGGATAAAAGCAGACGGGTCTTATCAATTGTGGAGGTAGCTGGATATGAAGAAGGTGAAATCAGACTTAATCCCATTTACCGGTTTGAAGAAGGGGAAACCGACAGGGGAGATGCCAGGAAAGTTGGGGGATTCCTTAAGAAGGTTGGAAATCTTAAAAACACAGAAAAGCTCAAAGCAGCAGGCATTGAATTATGATACTTATATCCTGTCTAAGAGGGAATGGCTGTATTATAGTGGACAGGGAGTCTTAATCGCAGCACTTTTTTCTTATATTTTCTATCGCAGTCTGGCAGTATTTCTTATTTTCATTCCGTTCGGAATTATAGTTCCCTTAACAAAAAGAAAAGAATTAAAAGGCAAACAGCTTCAGCAGTTGAATCTGGAATTCAAAGAAGGCATTTTACTTCTGTCCTCCTTTTTAAGTGCAGGTTATTCAGTAGAAAACTCTGTTATTTCTGCATCAAGAGAGTTATCTGTTCTTTATGGCGCAGAGGGACTCATAACAAAGGAATTCCGGTTTATTGAGCGTCAGATCCATATGAACCGGTCCGTTGAACAGGCATTTTTGGAATTTGCATTAAGAAGCGGTCTGGATGATGTGAAGAACTTTGCAGAGGTATTTTCCACTGCAAAGCGCAGCGGGGGAGAATTGGTTTCTATTATCAGTCACACGGCAGATGTAATCCGAGATAAAGTACAGGTTAGGCAGGAGATTCTGACCATGACAGCTTCCAAGCAGTTTGAACTAAAAATAATGAATGTTATTCCTTTTTTCATAGTCATTTATATTGATTTCACATCCCCGGGCTTTTTTCAGATTATGTATACCACTGGAGCAGGGAGAATTTTAATGACCATATGTATGATACTTTATATGATTGCTTACCATACTGCAAAGCGGATTATGGAAATTGAAATATAATTGGGGAGCCTTATGAAAAAACAATTAAATATTAAATGGAGACCGCCTGTAACAAAGGTACAGGCTGCATGCGCAGCGGGCGGGATTGTTTTATATGCAGTTTTGGAACTTTCCACTTTTTTGGGCAGGCAGGATGTGTTTTACGGCGAGGGGCTTAAAAGAGCCGGACCAGGGCAGGGAGATAACATTTATGAGGTTTTAGTAAAAGGACTGGATAAAGATCAGGAAGATAAAAAATTATTAATAGAAATTCCTGTAAGGGAGCGGAGATATACAGACAAAGAAGCAGAGGACCTTTTTGACCAGCTTAAAACCCAGCTTCCAGCCCAGATACTTTCAGAAAATGATTCTCTTAATGCAATAAGACAAAATCTGAATCTGAAAACCAGACTGGACACCTTTGGATTAACCGTGCGCTGGGAGACCAGTGACCCTGAGCTCATTGACTCCTTTGGAACAGTTTATAACAAGGATATTTCTGAGGCAGGGAAAGAAATTCTGCTTCTGGCTATGGTATCAGATGGTATTCATCAGCAAAGCTATCAATACAAAGGTAAAGTATATCCACCTGTTCTGACGTTGGAAGAAAAAAAGAAAGCAGCCTTTCAAAAATGGGCAGATGATCTTGATACGAAGCAGCAGACAGACACATCACTTATTTTACCTGATGTATTTGAAGGACAAAGACTCAAGTACTCGAAACCGAAAGAAGAAAGTTATGGAATTTTGCCTGTGCTTGGTCTTGTGCTGGCTGTACTTTTGCAGGTCAGGACTCAGGTTGAAAAGCAGAAAAAAAGCAGGTTGAGAGAGCAGCAGCTTTTAATGGATTATTCAGAGGTGGTTTCAAAGCTTGTTGTTTATATTGGAGCAGGTTATACAGTAAGGAGGGCATGGGAACGAATTGCAACAGGATACAGGGAGTCTCTTAAAAATGGAAGGCGTGTCATGCGCCCAGCTTATGAAGAGATGGTACATACGGCATCACAATTAAAAAGTGGATTGTCGGAAAGCCGAGCTTACAATGAATTTGGAAGGCGTTGCAGCCTCCAGCCATACATAAAGCTTGCAGCTTTACTGGAGCAAAATCAGAAAAATGGAGGCAGGCAGTTAAGAAATGCACTTGATATAGAAATGGCTTCGGCTTTTGAGCAGAGAAAGAATGCAGCCAGAAAGTTGGGAGAAGAAGCAGGTACAAAGCTTTTGCTGCCCCTCCTTCTAATGCTATTCGTTGTCATGACTATGATTGTAGTGCCTGCATTTCTTGCATTTTACTAGAGAGGAGGTGATACCATGGCCTTAATAATAAAAGAGCAGATCCAAGATTTTATAAAAGAAGAAGATGGAGTAGGGGTTATTGAAATTGTTTTAATTTTGGTAGTTTTAATTGGTCTGGTTATTATTTTTAAAACCAACATTAAAAAACTGCTGGATGGCATTTTTGAGGAGATTAATAAGCAGTCGAAAGAGGTGTATTAATGCATAGCAATGGTCATATAACGGTATTTCTAAGTTTAACCCTTTTATGCATTGTCAGTTTGATGTGCGGACTTTTAGAGTCCGCACAGACTGCAGGAACGAGATGGTATTTAAAGATTGCTGCGGATTCCGCAATGGATTCTGTATTTAGCAGATATCACACAGAGGCGTGGGATAAGTACCGGATTTTTCTTCTGGAAGATAAAAGCGGGAATGATCTGGAACAGAAATGGCAGGAATATATAGCACCTTATATGGAGCATTCTGGCTGGTATCGAGTAGATATAGAGGGTGCCAATGTGTTACATCGTGACCTCATAACCAGTGCCGGTGGGAAATATATGAAGCAGGAGATCCTGGATTATATGAAGTATGGAATTTTTGATCACATACCAGACGAGGCAGGAGCCGTTACAATGCTTGCTGATCTTAAGGAAGCTGCTGTTGTAAAAGATCTTTCCAGGTCATATGGGGAACATACAAAAGAAGCAGTACGTCTGGAGCATGTGATAGAAGAAATTAATAGTTCCTTAGAGAAGCAGAAATACATCTGGAATGAGGCAAATTCATGTTTAAGCAATTACGATGGACAGGAATTTATAAGAAAAGCGGTTGAATTGGAGAAAGAGACGGATCGTATACCGACCCTTGTAAAATCTTATGGAAATATTGCAGATGAATTATATGCTCAATTACAGCTAACAAAAAGCAAAAAAACAGAAGAAATGGATCAGTTAAGCGATCCAATCCAGATAACATTAAACAGTGATACCGATTGGTTTGATTCTTATGTGAGGCAGGATGGAGAGAGGCGAAAAGAAGTCGAAGCACTTGCCGCAGAGGCTGTTAATATTAAGAACGTAATAGAACGTTCAAAAGACCGGGCGTTGGAGGTCGGACAAATAATTGATGATTGGGAAAGCAGTTCAGATGACGATGACGATGATGGACCAGATTTATCTCAGTTATGGGGTTCTGTCAGGGGTATCTGGTGTGAAATCCACATTTCTATGCTTTCCTATACCAATGGTGTGAAAGATCCTCAAAAAGAAAAGATTTTAGAAAAGGTGGAGAGTCTTGTGCGGAACGGTCTTATGAGCCTTGTACTACCAGAGGGGACACAGATATCGAGAGGGCAGCTTGATTTTAACTCGTTTCCATCTCTGATCGATACAGAGGAACAGGGAGAAATGGATGGGTTGATAGACCGTATTTTATTTGAGGAATACTGTGGACGTTTTCTTACCAGTTTTTTATCAGAAGAAGATAAGATGGTTAAGTATGAACTGGAATATTTAATTGGAGGGCTAAATAGCGATGAGAAAAATTTTTCAAAGGCTGTAACGGATATTTTAGCCATAAGGGAAGGTCTCAATCTGGTACATATTTTAATGGATCAGGAAAAAAGAAAAGAAGCAGAAGCTTTGGCAGGTGTGATAACCGGAGTGACAGGAACTGCCCCTCTTACGGGACTGGTGGCCTTCTTTGTTATGAGTATCTGGGCAATGGGAGAAGCCATTATGGATGTAAGAAGGCTGTTACAGGGAGAAAAGGTTGCATTTTTTAAATCAAAGGATAACTGGAGGCTTTCACTCCAGGGCTTGCTGGATTTCGGAAGCAGTGGTTCGTTTGAGGCTGAAGGAAGTGACAATAACGGTGTTAGCTATACCGGCTATTTAAAATTGCTTCTGTTTCTATCCCATAGTACCAGGCAGTATTACAGGCTTATGGATGTCATTCAGATGAATCTACGGACAACCGACACTGAGTTTCGCATGTCTCATTGTGTATATGGGGCAGAAATTCAGGGAAAATGGCGTGGGCAGCATTTCTTTTTCGGAGTGCTGGAACCTGTTTATCCGATAGAGGTGCGGACGGAAAAAGCATATTAAGATAAGGAGGCGAATAATTATGCCCTTTTTCAGAGAGTTAATAAAAATCATTTGTAAAGCAAAGGTTACTCTCCAGGTACATTTCCCCTTGATAAGAAAAAATATCTCTGCAAAAAGGGTATTATTATTCGCTTCCTTTCAATCAAAACCGGGCAGTCTGACAATTGAAGCAGCTATGGCACTTCCACTTTTTCTGTTTGCAGTTATAATACTGATGACGCCAATGAAACTTTTAAATGACGGAAGAAAAGTGCAGACTGCTCTTGAAATTACAGGAGAAGAGTTAAGTCAGTATGTATCAGCTTTAAAAGAGCTAAAGAGAGGCGAAGATTTAAGTGCGGCGGGATTAAATGAGCTGCCGGATGGTTTGCTGGAGGGAATAACAGAACAGAGTATTCTTCTATATGCAAGAATGAAAATGGGAAAGTATGAAGTATACCGAGATGCCCAGTCTGTATCTTTTTTAAGATCTTCTGTTTTAAGAGATAAAGAAACCATTGATTTGATTATGGATTATCGGGTCCGCCTTCCATTTCCTGTTTTAGGACTGAAAAGTGTTCCCATGTCCGCCCGGTGTTTCAGGAGAGCGTGGATTGGAAATACACTGCTCCATGACGAAGAGTCAGGCAATACGGAAGAAATGGTTTATGTAGGAAGAGACAGCACCAGATATCACAGAAATAGAACCTGTCATTATTTATTCAATCATATAAAGGCAGTGAATGAGAAGGATCTGGAGAGTCTCCGCAATACTGGCGGGGGCATATACAAACCCTGCAGCAGATGCAGCAGTCTGGCAAAAGAAGGCAGTATTGTCTATATCATGCCGTCAGGTGAAAAATTCCACAGCAGTAGAGAATGCAGCGCAATTACGGCATATGTGAGACTTGTTCCTATATCAGAAGTGATTCATTTAGGTGCTTGTTCTTATTGTTCTCAGTAAGGAGGCAATGATGGTTGAACAATTAAATTTTATTGTTTTTGGTATGTTTCTTCTGGCGGCAGCCTGGGAAGATGGAAGAAAGAAAAGTATCAGTATCTGGCTCCTTTTAAGTGGGGGTGCCGCAGGACTCGCTTTGAGTTTATTACAGAGTGATAATTGTTTTAAGTTTACTGGCTGTCTGGTTGGTCTTGCTTTATTAACGTTAAGTAAATTATCAAAGGAGTCGGTTGGCACTGGGGATGGCTGTTTCTTTATAATAAGCGGTTTGTTTTTGCCTGCACAGTCCAATCTGATATTATTTTTCTATGGCTTAAGTCTGAGCGGTATTTTCTGCGGACTGTTCTTTCTGTTAAACAGGGTAAAAGGAATTGATGTTGGAAAAGAGAGAATCCCGTTTATTCCGTTTCTGGTTCCCGTCTGGTTAATCATGGTGATGAGATGAATAAGCGCTTAAACGGAAGTTATACGGTAGAAGCCGCTTTTGTTATGGCTGTCATATTATTCTCTCTTATGATATCCATTCAGTCTGCGTATCGCCTGAGAGATGAGGTGGCAGGGGCTATGGCGCTTGCTGAATCGGTGCAGAGATTAAGGCACAACGAGACAGAGCCGCCTGGTGATGCTGCAAGTTGGGCAGTTCACAGAGCTGGAACCCCATTTTCATGGAAGGAATATCAATTTGAATTAAACTTGTCGGGAAATTTGCTTACAGGAAAGCGGATTAATGGCACAGGAGCGGGTGGCAGATGGAAGCTTGAACTGGAACAACGAGTATTTGATCCTGAAAATTTTCTAAGAAAGCTGACACTGATCAGTCAGGAGGAATAATATGAATGTTACATATAGACGGGAGATGAAGCATAATTATTTGATTATAGAGCAGGATAATGTCCAGATGCAGGGATATGAGGAAAACATGCTCAAAGAAAATCAGATAAATGGTTTGCTGAAATTCCAATTAAAGCAGATTGATAATCGTAAATACTTCTATTATGAAATCACTTCAAAACAGCCTTTAAGCAGAATTTTAGAGTTTCACAGCATAAATAAACAGGAACTTATAAATTTAATTACCGGGATTGCCCAGATTCTTAACCGTCTTCCTGCATATCTCCTTAAAGAAGATCAGATACTTCTACAACCGGAATTCATCTATATTGAGCCAGAACAGTTTTTTTTGTCTCTCTGTCTGATACCTGGAAGTGACAGGAAGTTCTCAGAGGAGATGAGCGAATTACTTCGTTATCTTTTGGGAAAGATTAACCATCAGGATAAAGAATGCGTGGTTATGGCTTATGCGTTATATCAGGAGAGTGTAAAGGACAATTATGGTATGGATGCTTTGACGGAACTGGTTTGCCTCCACAATGATAAGTTGGAGGCAGACCAGGAAAAGAAGGAATGTGAGCCTCAATCCGGATTTACAAGTACAGAAAAAGAGGAGATACAGGTCATTGAAGAATTTTCAAGTCCTGTACAAACCAAGACTACCGGCTTTGGTTTGTGGAGACCGCTTATCATATCGTCTGTAGTTGTTACTGGTTTTTCAGCCGTGTTGTGGAGCATATCTGGTTACAGGGGAATATTAAGATACTGGTATCTGGTCATGGCAGCAGGAATAATATCCGTTTTATTTGGATTAAAATCAACAGGCAATAATCAATACCAGCACCCAGAGGAAGACAGCCTCACAAAAGACCGTAGTTATGACAGCGAACAGGAAGAGTGGCAAACTGCTTTTTATGAAAGTAAGGAGGAATCGCCAGTTCTGCTTAAAGCAGCAGCAGGAGAAGAACCCTTACAGACAGTACTTCTTACTAATAGTCAAAAAGATACGCAAGTAAAGGTTTTTAAATCTGCCAATCCTGGAATTCCAGATATCATAATTACATATACTCCCTATCTCATAGGCAAGCAGGAGGGATTGGTGGATTATATTCTTAATGGAGAAGCAATCAGCCGGATTCATGCGAAAATAGAGAAGGAAGGAAATGATTACTGTATCAGCGATTTAAACTCTACCAATGGCACCTATGTCAACGGTCGGCTTCTGGAAACAAACGAAACAGTTTTATTAAACACAGGAGATGAAATTTTTATCGCAAATTTTGCGTTTATATTTACATAATCTGTCAGTTTATGATAAAATAAGCATATTATAGTTCAGAAGGAGCGCTTCAATGGATGAATTTAGCAGGCGCAAGAAGGCCTTTGTAAATATTGGTCTCATTGCGGTGAATGTCATTTATTTTCTATACCTGGAGATGAATGGATCTACCGAGGATAGCCAGTTCATGGTTTCCCATGGGGCTATGTATGCGCCGCTGGTTATTGAAAGAGGGGAGTATTACCGGTTAATTACTTCCACGTTCATGCATTTTGGAATAAATCATATTATGAACAACATGCTGATTCTGTTCATTCTGGGAGATAATCTGGAACGTGCACTGGGTCATATTAAATACCTGTTTTTTTATTTGATCTGTGGTGTGGGAGCGAATGTTGCATCCATGATTATAAATCTGTCCGGATATAGAAATGTGGTTTCCGCTGGTGCCTCCGGTGCCATTTTCGGAGTAATCGGCGGGCTTTTATATGCCGTGGCTGTTAATCGTGGGCAATTGGAAGACCTAAGCACCCGCCAATTGGTTGTGGTAATTTTATGCTCTCTGTATTTTGGCTTTACCAGCACAGGTGTTGACAACGCCGCCCATATTGCAGGTCTTATAATAGGCATTATAATGGGAGTTGTTTTATATCGCAGACCCAGGTACGGTCGCAGTCGGTAGTTATGGAAAAAATGCTGGAAGGAGGTGAGTGTGTGAGAGAAGATGACTGCATTTTCTGTAAAATTGCAAATGGGGGGATTCCCTCTGAGACAATTTATGAGGATGACATGTTTCGTGTAATTTTGGATTTAGGACCAGCTTCCAAAGGGCATGCCCTGATTCTTCCCAAGCAGCATTACAGAGATATCTGTGATCTGGATGAAGAAACGGCAGCAAAGGTCCTTCCATTGGCAGCAAAAACAGGAGTCGCCATGAAAAAGGCGCTGGGATGCTCCGGGTTCAATGTAGTGCAGAATAATGGAAAAGAGGCGGGCCAGACGGTTTTTCATTTTCACGTGCATTTGATTCCCCGTTACGAGGAAGGTCCTGTTATGGTTTCTTGGATGCCGGGTAAGGTAAGTCCGGAAGAACTAGCACAGACAGGAGCCGCCATCAGGAGCGCCCTGTAATCAGAGGGGCATATGATATGAGCATACATGAAGATGAAAATCTGCTGCTGCAGTCCATTTATGGTAAATATCAGGGGCTGTTGCGACGAATAGCTAAAACACTGAATGTACCGGATCTGGAACTTGATGATGTGGTACAGGAGACATTTATTTCTTATTTTGAGAATTATTCATTAACCTGGTCAGACACGCGGAAAAAAAGCATGTTGATCAAAATATTAAAACGCAAATGCATAGACTCTCTTCGCAAAAATGGTCATTATGAGAAAGTTAGTCTTGATGAGGAAGATGCCTCCAACGAGATGGCGATGCTTGCGAGGTATGTGGTAACGGATCCTCTTGAGGTAGTTCTTGGGGAAGAGTCTGTTTTAAAAATTACCAGTGAGATTTCCAATATGAGAGATGAGTGGAAGGAGATGGCTGTACTATATTTTCTGGAACAGCTGACGATTCCTGAGATCTGTGAGAAGCTTGAAATACCGGGAACGGTGTGCCGTTCCCGGATCTATCGGACAAGAGTCTGTTTAAAGAATATACTCGGTCCAAATTATAATACTGATTAATTTTTGGAAACCAGGTTCTCTATCATTTCTATAATTGTATTAACAGCATCATGAAGTTCACTGCTTTCCATTTTTGAAAGATAGGTCTGGCGGTTAGCAAAGGTATCTGTAATGGCCTGCAGTAAGGTGTCTCCATTTAAGCTTTCTTCTTCCAGAAGATAACTGAATCCCTGTTTTGAAAAAGATTTGGCATTTAAAATCTGATCACCTCTGCTGGCAGCAGCGGAAAGGGGAATCAGAATATTAAGTTTTCTCAGTGCCAGTATTTCACAGATCGCGTTGGCACCAGCTCTGGAAATCATTAAGTCAGCAGCAGCAAAAAGATGTTTCAAAGGGGCATCTACATATTCGTACTGTACATATCCATGGACACCAGCAAGGCTTTCATCCAGATTGCCCTTTCCGCAGATATGTATGATCTGGTAATTGTTTAATAGTTTTGGAAGGATGCCCCTTATAGCGTTGTTTACGGTTACAGAACCAAGGCTACCACCGATGATCAGTATAACAGGCTTATTGTCGTTTAGCCTGGCATACTTTAATCCAGTCATCCGGTCGCCTTCTAAGAGTTCTTTCCGAATGGGGGAACCGGTTAGTATTACCTTATTTTTCGGTAGATAGCTGAGTGTTTCCGGAAAATTACAGCAGACACGGGTTGCTGCCGGAATACAGATCCGGTTGGCAAGGCCGGGAGTCATGTCTGATTCATGTATGATTACCGGTATTTTTAAATGCTTTGCAGCTAACACGACTGGAACGGCAACAAAGCCGCCTTTGGAAAATACGATATCAGGTTTGTAGCTTTTAATCAGTTTAAGCGCTTCTCCAAATCCCTTTATTACACGGAAAGGATCCGTAAAGTTTTTGATGTCAAAATATCTTCGGAATTTACCCGTTGAGATACCGCTATATGGGATCTGAGCATTCTCAATCAATTTTCGTTCAATTCCCTGATAGGAACCGATGTAACGAATCTCGTAGTTTTTTTCTTTAAGTGAAGGAATCAAAGCCAGGTTCGGGGTAACATGACCGGCAGTACCGCCGCCAGTTAATATTATTTTTTTCATAGAAAAGCTGCCTCCCAAATTCGATATACTATTATAGTAAACGTTAGTGGTAAAAAGTCAACCCCAAAGCGTATGAGAACCAAAGGATAACCAAACATAAAGAGGTATAGACGTGGAGCAGAAGAACGATTCCATCAATAAGTGTTCCATCTTTTATTTGTTTCATACAAATCATAATTCAAGAGAAAAACTGGAAGTCCGTTTGCTTGATTATATGCAGAAACACCCGGAATTAACACCGTCTGTGCCTGCGCCTCCGCCAGATGAATTTCAAAAGATTATGGCAGAGTTTAATAAAAGGGGATACAAGACAATTGTAAGAAAACAGCTGAAAGTACTACATTACTGGAATTTCGTGATTCACTTTTTCAAAAGATTGTCTTTATTTTTGAGAGAAGGATTTTGAAATAAATGGAAAGAATGAAAAGGAAGCAGCCGGAATAGATTATAATAATTAACGGATAGTGAGTAAAACTATGGGATTCTTATTATTTCTCTCTGAGGCTGCGGTTCCGCTGATCATTTTTTATATTGTTGGATTTGGCATTTTATCAAAGCGTCCGGTATTTGATGATTTTTTAAACGGCGCAAAAGATGGCATGAAAACGGTTGCAGGAATTATGCCTACACTGATTGGTCTGATGACAGCGGTAGGAGTACTTAGAGCATCCGGGTTTTTGGACTTTCTGGCAAAGCTGCTTACAAAACCCGCATCTTATTTATTTCTTCCGGCACCGGTTGTGCCGGTTATTTTAGTTCGGCTGGTCTCCAATTCGGCGGCCATCGGGCTTGTTTTGGATATCTTTAAAAAATATGGTACCGATTCTTATATTGGATTTATGACTTCTGTTCTTATGAGTTGTACTGAGACATTATTTTACTGCCTCAGTGTTTATTTTGGTACTGTTAAAATTAGAAAAACCAGATACACTCTTGGGGGAGCTTTAACAGCAACTGTTGCTGGTATTGCAGCCAGTGTATTTTTAAGCCGGTTTTTGGTATAAAAGGAAATTAATCATTTTGATTTAAGAATTTCATAAGAATTCAGGTGGTTGTCTTCGTATACATAATCATGTATAATTACGAAGAAGCTTTTATTGTCATATAGATTTGAAGGGGATAAACGTGGATACTTACGGAACTCTTAACGAAGTACTGGTAAGGCTGTTTCGGGACGTTATGGATATCGAACAGCAGGCTATCATTACACAGGAATTTAATAATATCACCAATAATGATATGCATGTGATTGAGGCGATCGGAGTCGGAGAACCTAAGAATATGTCCGCAATAGCCAGAGAATTGTCTGTCACAGTGGGGACATTGACCATAGCCATGAACAGTCTTGTTAAAAAAGGTTATGTTACCCGCCAAAGGGGAGAAGAAGACCGGCGCGTTGTTTATATTTCTCTTTCAGATAAAGGAAAACAAGCCTATGAACATCATGCTACATTTCATCGGGAGATGATAGCCGGAATGATAGAAGGGCTAGGCGAGAATGAGGTAGAAGTTTTAATCAAAGTTCTGACCAAACTGAATAAGTGGTTTCGGAGTCTTTAACAGAATTAAAGGAGGCAATACGCATTTATGAAAAAAATTATTTTATATTTAGTGAGCGCAATGCTGATGGTATCCCTGGCTGCCTGTACACCAACCCAGCCAAAGATGGAGACAACAGCACCTGATCCACAGGTAATGGCATCAACAGGAGGCGCCAGTGATAAAGTTCCTGACCCTAATGCAGAACCCATGGAGATTATTTCTGTATATAGTAAGAATGAAAATAAGACTGGTTTAAATCAGGCGATGGATGCAGTGGACAAGCTGACTGCGGATGCAATCGTAAGCAAACTCATAGAATACGGCGTATTAGAGGACGGCACAAAGGTGCTGAAATTTGATTCAGCTAATGGAATTGGTACGTTGGATTTATCTGCAGTTCCACAAAGCGGTTCTGGTGATGACAGACTTACCATTACAGCCATTGGCAACACCTTTGTAGAGAACTTTGAACTGGATAAATTAAAACTTCTGGTGAACGGCAAAGACTATTCCAGTAAATCTATCAAACTGGGCGATAATGATTATCTGGAATATGTAAAGAATTATAAGGAAATAAAATAAAAAACAGGCAAAAGCCAATGGATTTTATGGCTTTTGCCTGTTTTATTTTAATATTAACTTCTAAGCTGTTTTGCCAGCCAGTTGCGGAAAGCAGGCTGAATTACTGAAAATGGAGCTGGCCCCACATCAAGCAAGAACGTATGAAAGTCTTTTAAGTTAAAGTCATCCTTTAAGACTCTCTCCGCCGTGTTCCGCATTTCCATGATTTCCAGATAGCCTACGTAATATTCCATATAGTTGGTTGGGTTTTCCACCAGACTATTGTAGATGGAATCTGCGATGTCTGTATTTTCCACGTTATAAAAGGTTCCAAGATATTTAGCGGTAGCTTCCTTATCCCAGCCTTCATAATTGACGCAGATATCAAGGTAAGCGTAAATTCCCAGCGTAATGGCTGTATTATGTGCCAGAAGCTTGCCAAGCTCTGGGTCCAGCCCGTTATCTAATGTATAGGAATAATATTCTACATAGGTAGCCCAGCCTTCGGAATAGCTTGAAAATGAAAGGATGCTCCTTAAATCATTTGGTTTTTTGCTTAGGAAGTATACGTTCTGATATAAATGTCCCGGATAACCTTCGTGAGCCAGGGTAGTATAAAGGTCATCATTTTGAAAACGCGGATTGTTGTTAATGTAAATAACATTATTCTGGTACTGATCCAAAGGGGGCACCAGATAAAAGGCAGGGCTTAAAGAGGATTCCAAAGCACTTGGCACATACTTAACTGTGTAGTTGCATGGTGGAAGCTCCGGAAAATCTTTCGTAATCTGAGATTTTAAAGATTCCAGGATTTCTTCCGGTTTTGTATACTTAAAGGAGTAGTGATCCAGAGAGTCAATCACTTCAGGATGATCTTTCGTAATCTGTCCCAATGCCCTGATATCACTATTCATCTGTTTTTCAATGGCTTTTTTCAGGCTTTTGACTGAATCATAGGAGGTACCGGTATTGGAATCAACCAGATATTCAAAGTATTTTTTTCCGTCCGGATACCAGGAAAGACCTTTGTCATTGGTTCCAGTTCCCATTAGAGCAGTAATACCGCTTATTAAATTCTTATAGGCAGGAACAAAATGTTCTTCCAGAACTTTGATATTCTGCTTCTTATATTCTGCTTTCTCCTCATCGGTTAAGTCTGTCAGGGAATCAATTCTGGTATTGAACGTTTCTGCTAGGAAGCTATGATCCGGCTGTATTAAATAAGCTTCACAGGATTTTAATACATGGTCAGCTGCAGCATCTGACATAAAAAGTCCTGCCTCTGATTTCTTCTTTTCGAATTCCATTATCTGCCCGTAATACTCGTCAATGGAAGACAGCAATGATAGATAATGGTCTACATCCGCTTTGTTGTTGAACGTATACTCGGCAAAGAGAACAGGAAGCTGGGCCTGAATTCCTATGGTGGTGGTCAGCGGCTGGGCGTAGAGTTCCATTCCATCAGAACTTAATTCGGTATTAACGTAGGAATACAGAATCTGATATGTAAGTCTCTGGTCGGCAGTCAGCTTCCTGGGGTTAAAGCTTTCCAGCTTTTTCTTAACCTCCTGAAGGTCCTTTGTACCCTGCTTCATCTTATCCAGAGAATAATCTCCAAGAGTCAAAGGAACCGTATTAATTCCTCTGGAAGCAGGATCGGCAATACTGAAATGAAAACTGATGCCGGAATCACTGATTTCATCCCGGAATAAGTCTGCAGTAAACTGATCGAATGCTTTCTGCATGGATAAGTCCTGGGCATGGTATTTTTCATATTGGGCATCGGAAGGCGTTCCCGTCTGTCTTGGAGGTGGTGTACAGGCGCAAAACAGAGAGGCCGCCAAGACAATGGAAAGGATACGGCGTCCCTGCCTGATAATCATGTTTTTCATATTAAGATCCTCCACAATTCACTAATATTATTTATATGTTTATAAGAAAAAAGTAATGACAAAAGGTCAGATCTTGAAACTTACCTGCTTGACAAACGGGAATGAAACTATTACACTAGGGTTACTGACAATTGATTCATTTGAGAATGCTGAGAAAAGAAGAGTAAGAAACCCGCCTCATGTACAGAGAATTCCGGTAGCTGAAAAGGAAGCCTGAGCGTATTTCCCAACATGGCCTTGGAGCAGCGAAGTTGAATTGGCTTAGTAAGCCTTTAAATTTCGACGGTCACACCCGTTATCGTGTCAGACTGTTATTATATACCAAAAGCATCATTCTGGAAAGCTTTTGATTAGAACGCAGCCGGTGAGGTCTGTGTCGAAAGGCATGGATAAATTAAAGTGGTATCACGGGATAGTGCCCCGTCTTTAAATTTCCTATGTGGATTTTTTAAGACGGGTTTTTCTTTGTTGGGAAATGATTCACCCTGCATCTCATTATATTTCTGGAGGAAAAGATTATGTGTAAAGATTCAAACAAAAAGCCATATTATATCACCACAGCCATTGCATACGCATCCGGTAAGCCTCACATCGGCAACACCTATGAGGCTGTTTTAGCTGATGCTATAGCAAGGTTTAAAAGAGAAGAAGGATACGATGTATTTTTCCAGACAGGAACGGATGAACACGGACAAAAGATTGAGGAAAAAGCAGCAGCAGCAGGCATAACTCCCAAGGGATTTGTAGATCAGGCTGCTGGTCAGATTAAAACTATCTGGGATCTGATGAATACCTCCTATGACAAGTTTATTCGTACTACCGATCCGGATCATGAAGCACAGGTTCAGAAAATATTCAAAAAACTTTACGATCAGGGTGATATCTATAAGGGATATTATGAAGGTTTATACTGCACTCCATGTGAATCCTTCTTCACTGAGTCTCAGCTGGTAGACGGAAAATGTCCGGATTGCGGACGTGAAGTAAAACCGGCAAAGGAAGAGGCTTATTTCTTCCGTATGAGCAAGTATGCAGATCGTCTGATCCAGCATATTAATGAAAATCCTGATTTTATTCAGCCGGTATCAAGAAAGAATGAGATGATGAACAACTTCCTTCTTCCGGGACTTCAGGATTTATGCGTGTCCAGAACCACATTTACATGGGGAATCCCGGTAACATTTGATCCAAGACATGTCACTTATGTATGGCTGGATGCCTTGACAAATTATATTACAGGAATTGGATATGACTGCGATGGAACTAACAGTGACCAGTTTGCAAAACTATGGCCTGCAGACCTCCATCTGATCGGTAAGGATATAATCCGCTTCCATACTATTTACTGGCCAATTTTCTTAATGGCACTGAATGTACCTCTTCCAAAACAGGTATTTGGCCATCCATGGCTGCTGCAGGGCGACGGAAAGATGAGTAAATCAAAGGGTAACGTTCTTTATGCAGATACACTGGTAGATTTCTTCGGAGTGGATGCAGTTCGTTATTTCGTTCTTCATGAAATGCCTTTTGATAATGATGGAATTATTTCCTGGGAGCTGATGGTAGAGCGAATGAACTCTGACCTTGCCAATATTCTGGGCAACCTTGTAAACCGTACCATTTCCATGTCCAATAAATATTTCGAAGGTGTGGTAAGAGATGGTGGTATCACAGATGAGTTTGATAAGGATTTAAAAGCAGTAGTGCTTGAAGAGGTGAAAAAAGTCAGCGAGAAGATGGAAAAACTCCGCGTCGCAGATGCAATTACTTCTATTTTTAATATCTTCAGAAGAAGTAATAAATATATTGATGAAACAGCACCATGGACTCTTGCAAAGGATGAGGCTTCAAAAGCCCGTCTGGAGACGGTTCTTTATAATCTGACAGAAGCAATTACCATCGGAGCGTCTCTTTTGGCTTCTTTTATGCCGGAGACCTCTGCTAAAATTCTTTCTCAGCTTAATACAACAAAAAGAGAGCTGCCCCAGATGAATGAATTTGGTTTATACCCATCTGGCAATAAAGTGACTGACAAGCCTGAGATTTTATTTGCCCGTATGGATATGAAGGAAGTGATGGAGAAAGTGGAAGCTATGCATACAGCTGCAGAAGGTGCCACAGAGGAGAAAGAATCACAGGAAGATGACGGAATTGATATAGAGGCAAAGGCAGAAATCGAATATGAAGATTTTGCAAAGCTGCAGTTCCAGGTGGGTGAGATCATTGCCTGTGAAGCAGTAGCAAAATCGAAAAAACTTTTATGCTCCAAAGTCAAAATAGGAAGTCAGGTAAAACAGATTGTCAGCGGCATTAAGGCCCATTACTCACCAGAAGAAATGGTTGGTAAAAAGGTTATGGTTGTGGTAAACTTAAAACCAGCAAAGCTGGCTGGCGTTTTATCCGAAGGCATGCTTTTATGTGCGGAAGATGCACAGGGCAATTTATCTCTTATGATTCCGGAAAAGACAATGCCATCAGGAGCCGAGATCTGCTAATAAAAAGCTGTTTTAAGAACAGGAAAAGATGATAATGAGGCCGGATTTTTATAATCCGGTCTTATCGTTTAAGAGGAGGACTTGATGACAGAATCCACTGCTTTCCATAAGAAAGGAATTTCGGGAAATACCTTAAAAATAATCGCGATCGTAACCATGCTGATTGACCATATTGGTGCGGTTGTAATTGAAAATGGGATATTGAAGTATCAGGATCCTTTGCTGATGCAGACAATCCTGGCTACGCCAGAAGGTGTAAAGTGGAGTACCATTGATTTTGTTCTCCGAACCATTGGAAGAATATCCTTTCCTATCTTCTGCTTTTTGCTGGTAGAAGGGTTTCTTCATACCCAAAATGTTAGAAAATACGGATTCAGGCTTTTGGCATTTGCCTTGATTTCAGAAATACCGTTCGACCTTGCGATTTTCAACAGCTGGTTTCACCCCGGGTATCAGAATGTATTCTTCACCCTTTTTATTGGTCTGTGGGTGCTTGAGTGGTACCAGAAGGCCATGGGTGATCCCCTTCGGCAGTTTCTGGCAATCGGAGTTGGATGCGGGGTTTCCATACTGCTGAAATCAGATTACAACTTAGACGGAATCGTATTGATACTGATCATATATATATTTAGAAATAATAAAAAACTTCAGACTATATTTGCAGGAATTATGGCTGCATTAATCAGCGCAAGCTGTTTTGGTGCAGGAATATTTGCTCTTTTGCCCATACACTTTTATAATGGAAAAAAAGGTGAGAGAAATCTAAAATATTTATTTTACGGGTTTTATCCTCTTCATTTAATCCTGCTTTATATTGTTCGGTTATTGATTACAGGCTGACAAACGTTTTAAAGGAGATATCTATGATTTTTGATACACACACACATTACGATGATGAAGCATTTAATGAAGACAGAGAAGAGCTGCTTGTAAGTCTGCAGTCTCAAGGCATAGAAGCGGTTACCAATGTTGGAGCCAGCATAAAGACATCAGAGAATACCATTAAACTCACAGAGAAGTATTCTTATATATACGGGGCAATCGGTGTTCACCCCAATGAGACTGGTGAGTTAAATGATGAGAAGTTAAACTGGCTGAAAGAAAATTCCAGCCGTAGCAAAATAGTTGCTATTGGCGAAATAGGACTTGATTATTACTGGGAAGAACCGGATCATGAAACACAGAAGACCTGGTTTGTGCGGCAGCTGAATCTGGCTAAGGAAGTAAGGCTTCCGGTTATTATTCACAGTCGTGATGCGGCGAAAGATACCCTTGATATTATGAAAGCGGAGCATTCCCAGGATGTGGGCGGTGTGATTCACTGCTTTTCCTATGGAAAAGAGATGGCGAGGGAATATCTGAATATGGGCTTTTATTTGGGAATTGGCGGCGTTCTGACCTTTAAAAATGCCAGAAAGCTGAAAGAAGTAGTGGAATATATGCCTTTGGATCAGCTGGTGCTTGAGACAGACTGCCCTTACCTGGCCCCTGTTCCCAATCGGGGAAAGCGCAATTCTTCCCTGAATCTTTCTTATGTTATTGATGAGATTAGCGCCATAAAGGGTATTTCCAGGGATGAGATTATAGAAGTCACCAACCGGAATGCTAAAAAGCTTTACCATCTGTAGAAAGACAAAGTGTTAATAAGGAGTATATGTGAAAGAAATCAAGGAAAAAACCGATAGCATGATACTGAAAAATACTCAGGAAACCGATTTAGACTTCGTGGTTGAATGGGAACATCAGCCTGATAATGCTCAGTATGTTGGACAGTGGACAAGAGAACAACATAGAGCTTCCTTGTCTCAGGAAGACATCATGCATTTGTCAATAGAAGAAAGATCCACCAATAAGCTGATCGGATATGTAATTTTAGCTGGTATTACAAATCCAAATCACAACATTGAATTTCGGAGAATTGTTATATCAGATAAAGGTCACGGCTTTGGAAGAGAAACTTTAAAGTTAGTAAAAAAAATTGCCTTTGAGCAGTTAAACGCACATAGATTATGGCTTGATGTCAGATATAAAAATCAGAAAGCACAAAGACTATACAAGTCAGAAGGCTTTGTTGAAGAAGGCATACTAAGAGAATGTATTTTATATCATGGCAGTTATGAATCACTAATAGTCATGTCAATTCTGAAAAGTGAATATGTTAATCAATATGATTTACAGTGTTAGCTTTCCACAATATCATATTTAATGGCGGTCTCCGGGCTTCGGACCCGTCTTATATTTATTGACTTTTTGTTTATAATAAGATACCATTGATTAATAAAAAACGATAGGAAAATGTGTATGCAAAATAAATTAGGCAACCCTCAAAATACAATCCAGATCATCAAAAAATATGAGTTCGCATTTCAAAAGAAGTTCGGACAGAATTTTTTAATTGATACACACGTACTTGAGAAAATCATTCTGGCATCAGGTGTAACTAAGGAAGACTGCGTTTTGGAGATCGGTCCTGGAATCGGTACGATGACTCAGTATCTGGCAGAAGCAGCAGGCCATGTGGTCGCAGTAGAGATCGATTCAAACTTAATACCGATTCTAAAGGAAACGCTGGCTGATTACGATAATGTAACTGTAATCCATGCAGATATTCTAAAGACTGACATCAATGAGCTGACTCAGAAATTTAACGGTGGACGCCCTATAAAGGTGGTGGCAAATCTGCCCTATTATATTACCACACCCATTATTATGGGACTTTTTGAAGGTCAGGTCCCCATTGATAACATTACAGTCATGGTGCAGAAGGAAGTGGCAGACCGTATGCAGGTAGGGCCAGGTTCCAAGGATTACGGCGCCCTCTCACTGGCTGTTCAATATTATGCAGAGCCATATATTGTAGCCAATGTTCCCCCAAACTGCTTTATGCCACGCCCCAACGTGGGATCAGCGGTGATCCGCCTGACCCGGCATAAAAATCCACCTGTCAGTGCACAGGATCCGGGACTGATGTTTCGCCTGATCCGGGCATCCTTTAACCAGAGAAGAAAAACACTTCAAAATGGTTTGAATAACTCTCCTGAGATTCCTTATACAAAAGAGCAGATTATATCGGCAATTGAAAGCCTGGGTATTTCCCCGTCTGTGAGAGGAGAAGCATTGAATTTAGAGCAGTTTGCGGCACTTGCCAATTATTTTACAAATATAAAGGAATAGTATAACAGGAGGGCCTATGTCGGATTCGCTTATTACGAAACGTGCAATTGCAGAAGCATTAAAGCAGGTGTGCAAAGAGAAACCATTTGATAAGATATCCATATCAGATATTACGGCAGTATGTGGTCTGAACCGGCAGACCTTTTATTATCACTATCAGGATAAGTATGAACTATTAAGCTGGATTTATTATAATGAAAATTTTGCTGCAATTGCAGATGATATCAGCCTTGATAACTGGAATGAGAAAATCCATGAGCTTTTGAGTAATATGAAACAGGAAAAAAACTTTTACGTAAATACCATAAAAGAGCAGGAACATACCTTTGAGAGTTATTTGTATGAGATGACCAAAGCATTATTTTCTGAAGCAATTGAGTTACTTGATGAAAAGGGAAAACTGACCTTTGAAGAACGGGATTTTGATGCTGGATTTTATGCCTATGGTCTTTGCGGAGTAATCATGGACTGGGTAAAAGAAGGTATGAAGATGGAGCCGAAAGAAGTCTCAAAACGGTTAAAAAGCCTCGCCAGGGCTACGGAGCGGATCGGATATATTCGCAGCCAGGCGGAGCTTTAAGCCAGTTTCTGAATAATCAGATTCAGGCAATCGTCTCTGGAACAATTTTTTATCATAATAAGCAGTTCTTCGTAAGTAAAAAGTTCACTGGAGGCGGGGCTGAACTTTTGTAATAGTTCCCTTAAGTTACGGGCGGTCCGTTCCGGTGCTTTCTGACCATTTTTAAGTTGATGAAAAAGTGCTGTTTTTAAAACGCTTTCCCGTATATGGTTGTGTAACGTTCCCGACATGGATAGTCCTCCTTATTCATTATTTTCATTGTAAAAGAATATATAAAAAATTACGATAGACAATATAGAAGAATTGTCTGGTTTTTCGACACCATTTTGCGGGTGTCGTTTTTTTATACAGGAACAAAAGCATGTATGGTGACGGAAAAAATGTTGTATGATAATATAAGTTTATCAATTGATTTTAAAAGAGATTGGAGTGTGGCTTATGTTAAAAAAAATGGAGAAAAGTAACATGATGAAATTGCTGGCACTGGGGGCAGCGGCTACGGCAGCAGGTGTGGCTGCCAAGACACTGTATAAACGTACCGGGAAATCAAAAAAGGCAAAGCGAATGGATTCCAAAAACAATTCCGTAATTCCAAAAGGAAAGGCTTATTTTGTAGGAGGCGGTCTTGGCAGTCTTGCGGGAGCAGCCTATCTGATCAGAGACTGCAAGATGCCCGGTAATCAGATTACCATCTTTGAGGGGATGCCCATTTTTGGAGGAAGCAATGACGGTATCGGAACTCCTGAGAATGGATTTGTCTGCAGGGGAGGACGCATGCTCAATGAAGAGACTTATGAAAACTTCTGGGAGCTGTTTCGATCCATTCCCTCTTTAAGTAAACCGGGAAGAAGCGTAACAGAAGAAATTTTGGATTTTGATCATGCCCATCCCACCTCGGCCAAGGCAAGACTGATTGACAAGGATGGAACCATACTTGATGTAAAAAGCATGGGATTTAATCAGAAAGAACGTATGGCTTTACTGAAATTAATGAATACACCGGAAGAAAAGCTTGATGATATGACCATTGAAGAGTGGTTTGCAGATACCCCCCACTTTTTTACCACCAACTTCTGGTATATGTGGCAGACTACCTTTGCATTCCAAAAATGGAGCAGCCTATTTGAATTCCGCCGTTATATGCGCAGGATGATATTGGAGTTCTCACGTATTAATACATTGGAAGGCGTCACAAGGACTCCTCTCAATCAATACGACAGTGTAATACGCCCACTTGAAACATATTTAAGAAAAGAAGGGGTTATCTTTGCAGAGAACTGTACAGTAACCGACATTGACTTTGCAGATGGAGATGAGATTACCGCTAAAGTTCTTCATCTGACTGATCATGGGGTTACCCGTATGTTGGAAGTGGAAGAAGATGATATCTGCATTATGACCAATGCATGTATGACAGACAGTGCTACATTAGGCGATCTTCATACACCAGCACCAGCGCCTGTATTGCGGCCCATATCCGGGGAATTATGGAGTAAAGTGGCAGTGAAAAAGCAGGGACTTGGAAATCCATATCCATTTTTTGGAGATGCTAACGAAACCAACTGGCTGAGCTATACCGTAACCAGCAAAGGAAACAAGCTTTTAAAGCTTATTGAGGATTATTCCGGCAACGTTCCAGGAAGCGGAGCTTTAATGACCTTTAAGGACTCTAACTGGTTAATGAGCATTGTTGTTGCTGCGCAACCTCACTTTCCTAATCAGCCCATGGACCAGACCATATTCTGGGGCTATGGCTTATATACAGATAAAATAGGAGATTATATTAAGAAACCAATGAAAGACTGTACAGGAGAGGAACTTCTTACAGAACTTCTGTGCCACCTTCATATGGAAGACCGTAAGGATGAGATAATGGCAGATGTGGTAAATGTAATCCCATGCATGATGCCTTATGTAGATGCACAGTTCCAGCCGCGTAAGATGGTTGACCGTCCGGAAGTGGTTCCTGCAGGCTCAACCAACTTTGCAATGATCAGTCAGTTTGTTGAGATTCCGGAGGATATGGTCTTTACAGAAGAGTATTCGGTTCGCGCTGCAAGAATAGCAGTCTACACATTGATGGGGATTGATAAAAAGATCTGTCCGGTTACACCATATGTGAAAGATCCTAAGGTATTAATAAAGGCAGTGCAGACCTCCTATCGTTAAAATATATTAATAATGTCTTTGTGAGCCAGACGAAAGATAGGTGTCAATCGTCTGGCTCTCTGATGCTTTATCACGTTATAACCTTAATTTGCAATAGTTTAATGCGAAAAAGTTCGTTGCATGATTGTCCCTTTTATGATATGCTATTACTCGTGCTGTCCTTGAAGGACGGACGAATGAACGTAAATACGGAGGGAAGTATTATGAAGAAAACAGCAATCGTATTAGCGGCTGTTCTTGTCTCTGGTCTCGTTTTAAGTGCATGCGGAGGTACCGGAAAGTCCGGCGCGGCACAAAGCGAAACTGAGAAGACCACAGAAGCAGCAGCAAACACACAAGCAGCAGCAAGCACCTCAACAGAGCCACTTGACCTGACAGTGCAGATAGGATCTGATCCCGAAACCATTGATCCGGCTCTTAGTACAGCAATTGATGCATCCAACATCATTATGCATGCCTTTGAGACTCTTATGACGTTTGATGAGAACAACAATATCGTTTCCGGTCAGGCAGAAACCTATAATGTGAGTGATGACGGACTTACTTATACGTTTCATTTAAGAGACGGCTTAAAATGGAGCGATGGTTCTGATTTTACTGCAGAGGATTTTGTATATTCCTGGAAACGTATGGCTGATCCTGCCACAGCAGCACCATATGCAGCAGATATGCTTTCTGTGGTAAAAGGTTATGACGAAGCAGCAGCAGGCAATGTTGATGCACTGGCAGTTTCTGCTCCTGATGCAAAAACATTCGTAGTTGAGCTTTCTGGTCCTTGTACATATTTTGACAAGATTGTGACTCATGCAAGCATGGCACCAGTGAAAAAGGATGTAGTGGAAGCGAAAGGCGACCAGTGGTCCCTTACTCCGGATACCTATATTTCTAACGGTCCGTTAAAGATGATCGAGTGGGTACCAGGTTCTCACATCACATTTGCTAAGAATGAAAATTACTGGAATGCTGACAGAGTTACTTTAAATACTTTAAAGTTTGTTCTTATGGAAGATCAGAATGCTGCATACAGCGCATACAGGACAGGTGAGGTACAGATGATTCGCGATGTGCCCACTGAAGAAATTCCAAACCTGAGAGATTCCGCTGAATTCCATTTAGAACCACGTATGGCAACATCCTATACAATCTTTAACACCCAGAAGGAACCCTTCAACAATGCAAAAGTACGCCGTGCATTAAGCCTTGCAATTGACCGCGACTATATTGCCAATACCCTTATGATGGGAACTGCTCTTCCTGCCTCCAATTTCGTAGGACCTGGTATCTCTGATGATAAAGAAGGTTCTTCATTTGAAGCAGTAAGCCGTACAAATAACGGCGGTGATTATTTCAGCGTAGATAATTATGCGGCAGATCTTGAAAAGGCAAAAGCCCTGCTGACTGAAGCCGGATATCCTAACGGGGAAGGATTCCCTGCAATTGAATATATGACCAATGATGCGGGCTACAACAAACCAATTGCTGAATACTTACAGAGTGCCTGGAGCGAGCTTGGAATCAGAATGGATATCAAGATTGTTGAGTGGTCTACATTCACACCAACCCGCCGCGCCGGTGATTTCCAGATCTGCCGTGGAGGATGGGTTTATGATTACGATGATCCTTCCAACATGTTAAATCTGTTCTCAACTGAGAGCGGAAACAATGATGGAAAATATTCCAATGCGGAAGTAGATAAACTCCTGACTGAGGCAAGAACTACAGCTGATAAAACGGAGCATTTTGATAAGCTTCATAAAGCAGAAAAAATCATGATGGAAGATGCTGCAGTATCTCCTCTTGTATATTCCAGTGATTATTATCTGCAGAAACCTGAAATTAAAGGAACATGGCATTCTCCATATGGCTACTGGTTCTTTATGTACGCTACAAAATAATCCAATAAAAAGCCTTCTGTCAGCGGTTATACCACCTGACAGAAGGCTTTTTTTTATTCAATGGTATCATCATAAGAAGCACGGACACCGCCGATGTATTTTGGTCTGGTACGGGCTGCAACCACATGGGCAGAGCCAATATACTGGGTTTTTATGCGAATGGGGACGGCTACAGCTTTCAAATGCATTCCAATCAGTGTATCTCCGATATCGATTCCAGCGTGTGCTTTAATGGACTCTACTGCAACCGGATGTTGGAAACTATGGTAGGCTGCTAGTGAGAATGATCCTCCTGCTTTAAGCTGAGGTACCACATTGACTGGTTCATAATGATAGTAATCCGCTGCTTCTCTCTCTAATATCAGTGCCCTGTTTAAATGCTCGCAGCACTGGGCAGCTACATAAATTCCCTGCTTATGAAATACTTCATAAATTGCCGAAAATACTGCCTCGCCGATCTCTGCACTGGAATGAGAGCCGATTCTGTGATCGGATATCTCACTGGAAGAGCAGCCGATCACTACCAGGTCCTTTTCCTTTAAATGAGATGCTTCCAAAACTTCTTTTGCAGCCTTACCGGCCTGCTTTCTGATTTCATCTAACATAATCCGGCACCTTCCTTCCTGTACAGTCTGTCTGTTTGATTATAAGGCTGCACGAATGGCTTCAGCCATTTTCTCATATTCATCATCGGTTAAATATACTTTATCCGGATTCATGGTAAATGTGCCGCCCCACTCATCCCCGCCATTGTATTTGGGAACGATATGCATGTGAAGATGACAGCCTGTATCTCCATAAGCACCATAATTTACTTTATCCGGATTAAATACTTTGTGAATGGCTTTTGATACTTTGGAAACCTCAGCAAAAAATGCATCTCTTTCTTCATCGCTGATATCAATCATCTCACTTACATGATCTTTATATGCAAGGATAACTCTGCCTTTCTTGCTCTGTTCTTTAAATAAATATAAAAAGCCTGTTTCCATTTCACAGACAGGATAACCAAATTTAGCAACCAAATCTCCCTTCATACAATATGCGCAATTTGTGTCTTTCATAATCATGTACCTTCTTTCCAGTAGTTTGTTTTTGATTTCTGAACCTATTTTATCAAAATAAAGACGGAATGAAAAGAGAGCACAGCAATTATTTTATGCCACAGCATAAAAAAACAGCTTCCTGCCAGAACTCTGGTAAGAAGCTGTTTGATAATTATTCTTATTTGGATCAGGATCTGCTTTTTAAGTGAGTTGCAACTTTGACATCTTCTTTTTTGATATGGTTGATCAGCCAACCTGCAATTGCACTGTTTACTTCGCCAACCAGTGCAATGGTAGGACCTTCCTTATCAAGCTTCTGGCAGATTCCTGCAACTACCTTCTTAAACTCTTCATGGTAGCGCTTGTGATTTGCATAATCGGGATACTGACTCTGAAGCTGGAGTTTTTCCTCATCTCCAAAATGCTTGGCAGTATAATCCTGTAAAAACTTAGTAGTGTTGGCCAGCTCTGCACGGCCTTTACCGGTAGAGCAGGCAGTCAGTAAATTATTGATCGCATCAATCAGCTGACGGTGTTCTGAATCAATTAACTGGTTTCCGGTCTCCAGATCCTTTGTAAATGCGTATGCCATATGTACACCTCTTTCGTTATAAATAATGTAAGTATATTCTACACTAATCCTATGAAAAAACCAACTGTTAATTTTCGCGCCAGCTTAAGTATAAATTAGCCACTACATCTTCAATCGGTGCTTTTTTTATTTCCAGATCAAGAATCTGGGGGAAATCAGAAAGTAAACCCATAACCTTATGGATACCCAATATGTTCCGGTCAAATTCGTATTCGTGAACTCCGCTTTCTGTTTTTAAAAGCCGCATACCAGGAAGGGAAAGCGGTTTCACTTCTTTTGCCGTAGTAAGGACAATCCGGTAAAATCCTCCCATCACATTCCGAAGTTCATCAAAGGCTCCGTCAAATGCAATTTTCCCCTTATTAATAAGTATGATTCTTTGTGCCATTTCCTCCAGATCGTCCATATCATGACTGGTTACCACCACCGTTGTTTTGTTCTCCAGGTTAATCTTCTTTAAAAACCGGATCATCTGCTGCTTGGCAAGTACATCTAGACCAAGTGTGGGCTCATCCAGAAAAATCAGTTCTGGACTGTGAAGGAGAAGCATGGCGATATCCGCCCGCATTCTCTGCCCAAGACTCAGCTCTCTGGTAAAGGTTTTTAGAATATCGGAAAGATCCAAAAGTTCCGTAACCATCTCAAGGTTTTTATTATAGACGGAATTCGGTATGTTCCACACCTCCTTTTTCCATTCAAAGCTGGATATCACCGGATGGTCCCACCATAATTCTGTACGCTGACCAAACAGGACTCCAATATGGCGCATGAGTTTAATCCGGTCCCTGGCGGGATTTAATCCAAGTACGGATACCGTTCCTTCCGTAGGCATGAGAATACCAGAAAGTATTTTTATAGTAGTGCTTTTACCGGCACCATTGGCACCTGCATAAGCAACGAATTCGCCTTTTTTTATTTGAAGTGAAATGTGGTCCAGAGCCCTTACTACCCTCTTTTCGGGGTGAAGAAGATTCTTAATAATATCCCGGGCGTTTCCGCTCCGCTGCCACTGCCAGTATTCTTTTGTTATATTATCGATGGCCAAAGCCGGAGTATCTTGGAGAACCATAGGTTTCATAATATTTCATTCCTTTCTTGAATGTGATAATAGCTATAAGTGAAAATATTGCGGCTGCAATGGGCAGATAGAATGCTTCAGGAATTAAAATCGCATCTAATCCGTATTTCCCAGCTTTTATTAAAAGTGTGGAAGGAAGCCAGGCACAAAGACCTACAGGAATCATGGACAAAAATATGTGCTTCTGAAAACCTTTCATATTACCCAGCGGGTAAGTTTTTAATGAAGAAAATAATTCTTTTCCCACTCCGGCAATTTCCTCGGCAGCAGCAGGTGCATAGAACGCGGAGCAGGAAATCAGATAGATAAATGACATCACAATGAGAATCGAGCAAATGCTGTAAAAAAGGAACAGCAATATAGTAAAAGCGTTTATAGTTAAATCCGCTCTTATGGCGCCGTAAGCAGTAAGCCCTGTTCCAAAAATCATGATGGGAGAAGCGGAAACAGGGGAAAAACCCTGAGCCAGAAGTTCTGCCCACAGAGGCACTGGCTGGATCATTATGTGATCAAGCTGCCCCCGGCCAATAATTCGACTGACCATGCCTGTATTGTTGCCAATAAAAAATACCATGTAAATACCGTCAATAAAGAGAGCATAACCCATCATAAATAAAATTTCATTTTGGGTCATCCCGGAAAAGTCCTTAAAATTTGCAGATAACAGGCAGACACCTGCGATGGTGCACCCACCACTTACAACATCAGAAACCAGTTGAATAAAGAAATAACGGGTATCCCGTAGAAACCATAATAAATCCATTTTTGCATATTGCCTGTAAAGCCTGATTAGTATTTTAAAATTATCCACCAAAAGAGATTATCCTTTCTTTGCTTTTATTAAATACATAAATAGCAAGAGCCCATAAACTAACAGCCCAGAAAAACTGGAGTGCCAGAACACTATAAGGGTAATGTGCGGTGCCAGTGTAGATGGTTAAAGGTCCATGGGCGACTGACCCCAAGGGAAGCAGGGAAAAAAGCGTGCCCAATTTCTTTGGAAATAAAGAAAATGGTATCATTTCTCCGGAAAGCAGGGAATAAACAGCCTCTCTGACAGCAAGAGCCGCAAAGCATCCATTTTTCAGATTCATGGCAAGAGAAGCAAAAAGCAAATCTATGGCAAATCCAATACAAATTGCCAGCAGCAGGCTTATGAGAGAGAGAATTCCCATACGAAAAGAAGCAGGCAACGGACTGACAGACAGAACCGGTGCAAAAAGCAATAATGGAATCCCCAGAAATAAGAAGTTGGGAACCCAGAATCGGCCAATGGTTTCTGAAATAAAGCTTGCTTCAATTGCCATGGGCCTTAAAAAACGCCCAATAACAGACCCCTCCCACAAGGATGAAGTGGCGGGAGAGATAATATTTAATTCCTGATGTAATACGGCAGACATCAGCGTGTAGGTCATTAACTGGTTCAATGATACGTTTGCCGGCAGAGTATTTGTGCTGGCTAACATCTTCCAGATAAAGGTCAGCATAATGAACTGAACAATCTGGACAACGTATCCTCCAGCTACACAGAGAAAGCCTCCGTCAAAAATTTGTTTCGAGCAGATTAAAGTTGTGGAGCAAACGGCTTTTGAGAGAGAGCCGCAGCCGGACAGAATGGTTTTTACCTGTTTCATAGGTCAGATCCTCCATATTGTGTGTTTAGAATCAAAGTGGGAAATGTCCGTTCAGACTGCCATTTCGAAAAAAACGCACAAAAAAACCCGGTGCAGGAGCATCCGGGCGGAAAATCAACCGAAAAACCAGTGGTAAAACCTACCGGCTAACAGAATAATTTTCAGATGAGACGCTGCCTTTTTCGTAAAAATGGGCGCACTGATACACGGACGCGTCAAAATTACCGAAAACTGCAGAGATATTATTAATATTAATCCATAATGAAGTAGCTTTAATAGATATATTTCCCACAGCGTCTCACCTCCTTTAAAAAATTTAACTCATTATAACATTGTAAGCTATTTACGTCAAGATTAGTTGGTTTCCCATTTTGACAGTGCCGCTTCATCGGCTACAATAATTACATCCGGATGGAGCTGCAGAATGGAAGCAGGAACTTTTGGGGTTACCGGACCGCAAAGGGCATTATACAGAATTTCAGCCTTATCTTCGCCGCTTACCATTAACAGGATTTTTTTCGCTCTGATAATCGTACCGATTCCCATGGTATAAGCCTGGCGCGGAACCTGATCTACAGATTCAAAAAAACGCTTGTTGGCCTCGATGGTGCTTTCCTGTAAGTCAACAATGTGGGTATCTTTAGGGAAGATATCGGAAGGCTCATTAAATCCGATGTGCCCATTATGACCAAGTCCAAGAATCTGTAAGTCAATGCCGCCCAGATTTCTGAGAATCTCTTCATATCTGGCAGCTTCTTTTTCTGCATCTGATTCCATTCCATCAGGTATATGAGTATTGGTTACATCGATATTTACGTGCATAAATAAATTCTGCTTCATAAAGTGGTAGTAACTCTGGTCATTGTCTCTGGTTAATCCCTTGTATTCATCAAGATTTGCTGTTTTTACCCGGGAAAAATCCAAATCACCTTTGCTGTACCATTCAATCAGCTGTTTGTAGGCACCAACAGGTGTAGAACCGGTAGCAAGTCCCAGTACACAGTTGGGTTTCATGATGATCTGGGCAGATATAATATTGGCTGCTTTTCGGCTCATATCATAGTAGTCTTTTGCACGGTAAAGCTTCATTTTTATCATCCTCCACATATTGGAAAAAATTTTTATTTTATTCTTTCATTAGGATATCATTTTTATGTCATAGATGCAATGGCATTTTGCATAAAATAGTGATAAAGGAGTGGTGGCATGTCTAACTATCGAAGACTAATCTCATATATTTATGCCTACGAAGGCGGAGTCAAAGGAAAAAACATCGGATTTGCCAAGATAGAGACGAGAGGAATCCAGTGCAAAATTACGGTAAGTGTGAAAAGAATTTATGTAGGGGGCAACGACATTGGAGTATATCTATTGGCCGGAGAACAGGAAATATACCTTGGTAATATTTTTATACGAGGGGGTTCCGGTGAATTCAGAGCCACAGTATCCGTAAATGATATTGAACGTTCCGGTTTTAATATGGACCAATGTTTTGGACTGACCATACATGATGTAAAAAATACATGGAGATCTTATACCACCATATGGGAGGATGCAGTTGCTCATGCTGCGGCAGTTGATCTGGAAAATACAGATTCTGCTGTAAAAGTAAATTCTGCCATAACGGAAGAACAGATAAAAAAAGCTGTTCAGGAGATAGAAAAAGAGTTTCCACTGGAAGATGGAGACAGTCAGGATACGAAAAATGAAGAAGAGGTTCTTCTCCAGGCGGAAAGTCCGGTGTCATCCCACAGTGAGCCAAGCCCGGAGGCCGAAAGTCTCATGCCTGAGATCCAGCAGATGACAGGTTTCATACCACAAGATGGAAATATCAGAACTACAGTAACTGGTCCAACCGCAGGAGGAAGGCTGGGGAATCCACCTTCAGTCACTGCGCCTGCACCGGATAGACAGCAAAATACACGCCCGACCATGACCGGACCGATACCTGGCTGGTGGCAGGAACCACGTCCCACAGGACCAATGCCGACAGCCCCGATGCCCAATGGGTCAATGCCCAATGGGACAATACCCAATGGGACAATACCCAATGGGACAATACCCAATGAGACAATACCAACAGCACCGATGTCTGCAGAGTCCGTACATACAGATCCAACCGAAGAGGCTCAGACCATTTTACAAAGTCAGCAGGAATCTGTTCCCTTAATGCCAAAGCCCATGATGTCTGAAATTGAAGATGGCGGATTAAAAGAATCTGTTCAGATGAGTTCAGGCGACGCAGGTCTGGCAGAGGACGTAGATGTATTTCCTGAGCCTGAGGCAGGAACTACCCGTTTGTACCGCGCAGATGCCGTAATAAAAGAAACTAAAAACCAAGACCATACAGAACCAAAGCTTGGTGATCCAGAGGTACTGGAACATTTGCGCCAAAATGAAAGCCAGGAAGAAAATCAATATAGTGAGATCTGGGAAAAATTAAGAAAAGAACATACCAGGATTCTGGCGTTTGATTATGAAGACGGATGTGAAATTCTGACAATCAAACCTCAGGATATCGGTCTTCTTCCCAGAGATGCCTGGGTATTTGGAAATAACAGTTTCTTATTGCATGGTTACTACAATTACCGGTATCTGATCCTCGCCAGGCTTAACACGGAAGGAACACCCCGCTATCTGCTGGGAGTCCCGGGACATTATTACAGCAATGAACGATATATGGCATCTATGTTCGGTTTTCCTAATTTTGTGCTGTCTAAAGATCAGCCAATGGAAGACGGACGTTTTGGATTCTGGTATACCGATATAAAAGTAGGGGGCTGATAAAGCCCCCTGGTTTGCGTTAGAAAGATTCGCCCCGGAGCGTGGCTCCCGGAAGAAAAGGCTTTAGTATTTTTAAAAAGCCCTTCAGTTCACTATCTGAAAAAGAAGTATAGCCGGGGCATAAAACCTGATCTGAATCCACATAATTTTGAAGAAAGTACTGGGAATCTCCCTCCAGCCAGTTGCCGATATCAACGAAATCCCCCATTGTATGGATCCCTTTTACGACTGTTGTACGAAATTCGTATGGGATACGGTTTTCCATTAAAAATGCGGCGCTTTCTTCCACGTTCCTTATTTTAAGATCCCCGGTTCCAGCAGCTTTCTTATAATGCTCCCGACCGGATTTTATGTCCATGGCTATATAATCCAGAAGCCCTTCTGTAATCAGCTTTTTTAATACATCAGGACGATAGCCGTTGGTGTCAAGTTTGATGAGATAACCCAGTTCCCGGATTTTTCGGATAAATGACTCCAGTTCTACCGCGAGCGTGGGCTCTCCACCGGTAATACAGACACCTTCCAGGATCCCTTTTCTCTTTATAAGAAAATCTAAAACTTCTTCCTCTGAGAATAGTGATACTGCATCGCTGCCAATCAATCCGCTGTTATGGCAAAAAGGGCAGCGAAAATTGCAGCCGCCCAGAAAAATTGTGGCAGCCACATGACCTGGATAATCCAGAAGTGTTGTTTTTTGAAGACCACATAACTTCATCTATTCACCATTCCTTTATTTCATGATATACTTAGGACAAGTATACCACATTAAACAGCAAAGAGGAATTATTATGACAATAGATGAAAAATATATGCGGCAGGCAGTTACACAGGCAAAAAAAGCTGGAGCAGTTGGTGAAGTACCCATTGGCTGTGTGATTGTTTATGAGGAAAAAGTGATAGCCAGAGGATACAACCGGCGTACATCAGATAAAAATGTGCTGTCCCATGCAGAAATCATAGCAATCCGGAAAGCCTGTAAAAAACTGGGGGATTGGAGACTGGAAGATTGTACCATGTATGTAACCCTGGAGCCATGTCCTATGTGTGCAGGAGCGATTGTACAGTCAAGAATGAAGAAAGTTGTCGTTGGCTGTATGAATCCCAAAGCTGGATGCGCAGGCTCCGTACTTGATTTGTTTCATGAAAAAGGATTTAATCATCAGGTGGAAATGGAATCCGGAGTATTGGGGGAAGAATGTGCCCAGATGATGAAAAAATTTTTTAAAGAATTAAGGGATAATAAAAAACAAAAAATGGAAGATACAATTGCCCCCTAAATCCTTGACAATCGGGTGGTTTCCATGTATACTTAACTGCGATTAAGTCATAATTCGTCATAAAGTTTCCGTGCAGCCGGGGAGATAGCGGTGCCCTGTACCTGCAATCCGCTCCAGCAGGGGTGATGTCTCACCCAGGGCCGGCTATTGTAGGGCTGCCCCTGATAAGTGACGATGACGTTTGGGTCTTACGCAACAGATCTTCATGAACCGTGTCAGGGCAGGAATGCAGCAGCACTAAGTGGAACCTTCTGTGTGCCGTGAGGGTGCCTGGACCGAGTTAACTGTCAGGGTAACGCCTGTGATAGCGGTTCAAAGTGAGACGCACGGATTAAAATATAGTTATCAGGACGCCGGAGAGCATTGAATTGCTTTGCGGTGTTTTTTCATTTTTAATATTTCCTTACATTATCTTATGAAATAAAGTTTTCCCTTGCCCCACATTCCCCTTTGTATTATAATTGAGAATAAAATGGGTATAATAGTGCCTATTTCCAAATAACAAATCTAATCAAAGAAGAGGTGTGCTTTTATGATGAGAATTGGAATTCTTACAAGCGGCGGTGACTGCCAAAGCTTAAATGCTACCATGCGGGGCGTTGCCAAAGCATTGTACCGGCTGTTTGATGATATTGAGATTGTAGGATTTGAAGACGGTTATAAAGGTCTTATTTATGCGAATTACCGTGTGATGAAGCCGGAAGAGTTTTCTGGAATCCTGACAAAAGGGGGAACCATTCTTGGAACCTCCAGACAGCCGTTTAAACTGATGCGGATACCGGACGGGAACGGTCTCGATAAGGTAGAAGCGATGAAGCACACCTATAAAAACTTAAAGCTGGAATGCCTGGTTGTCCTTGGCGGCAACGGCAGCCAGAAGACGGCCAATCTCCTTAGGGAGGAAGGGTTAAACGTTGTATCGCTGCCCAAGACCATTGATAATGATTTGTGGGGAACAGATATCACCTTTGGCTTTCAGAGCGCGGTTAATGTGGCAACCAATGCCATCGACTGCATCCATACAACGGCTGCTTCCCATGGACGAGTCTTTATTGTTGAAGTTATGGGTCATAAGGTAGGCTGGCTGACTCTCTATGCAGGGATCGCTGGTGGGGCTGATATTATTCTGGTACCGGAAATTCCATATGATCTGAATGTAATTATAGAAGCGTTAAAGAGCAGAACCAGAGAAGGCAAGAAGTTTTCCATTATTGCCGTTGCAGAAGGCGCGATTTCCAAAGAGAATTCGGTGCTGACGAAAAAAGAACTGAAAGAAAAAAAGAAGAATGGCGTGATTTACCCTTCTGTGGCCTATGAGATCGGAGCTCATATCACGGAGCGGACCGGACAAGAAGTCAGGGTTACCGTTCCAGGTCATATGCAGAGGGGCGGAGAACCATGTCCATATGACAGAGTAATTTCCACCCGCCTTGGGGCAGAAGCAGCAAAACTGATAAAGAACAGGGAATATGGCTACATGGTGGCAGTTAGCAACAATGAAATTGTTAAGGCACCCTTAGCTGAGGTAGCCGGTAAATTAAAAACTGTCGATCCGGAATGTTCCATCGTGAAGGAAGCCAAGATGATCGGAATCAGCTTCGGCGACAAATAAGGAGTAACAGGCATGTCATATACGGCATTATATCGGAAATGGCGCCCTTCATCCTTTGCAGATGTAAAGGGACAGGACCATATTGTGCAAACACTTAAAAACCAGATTATATCCCAGCGTATCGGGCATGCATATCTGTTTTGCGGAACCCGGGGAACCGGTAAGACCAGTATCGCAAAGATTTTCGCAAAGGCAGTCAATTGTGAACAGCCTGCAGACGGCAGCCCCTGCGGAGAGTGCCGTACCTGCAGGAATATTGCAGCAGGTGCTTCATTAAACGTTGTGGAGATTGATGCGGCATCAAACAATGGTGTGGAGAATATCCGGGAGATCAGAGAGCAGGTTCAGTATCCGCCTACAGAAGGAAAATACCGGGTTTATATTATCGATGAGGTTCATATGCTTTCAACAGGGGCATTTAACGCATTATTAAAAACCCTGGAAGAACCACCCTCATATGTTATATTTATTCTGGCCACAACAGAAGTGCACAAGATTCCGGTCACAGTATTATCCAGATGTCAGCGCTATGATTTTAAACGCATTACGGTTGAGACCATTGCTGAACATCTCAAAGAACTTACACAAGCAGAACAGATCCAGGTAGAGGAGAAGGCGCTGACTTACATTGCCAAATCGGCAGACGGAGCGTTGAGAGATGCTTTAAGTCTGTTAGATCAGTGCATTGCCTTTCACTACGGAGAACTTCTTACCTATGATAACGTACTTGATGTGCTTGGAGCAGTGGATATCACGGTATTCGGAAGGCTGTTTCGGGCCGTTGCACAAAACCAGACCAAAGACTGCATCGCATGTCTGGAAGATATGGTGATCCAGGGACGAGAGTTAGGACAGTTTGTAGTTGATTTTATCTGGTATTTAAGAAATCTTCTGATTATTAAATCAGTGGACGACGGAGAGAATCTTATGGATATGTCCACGGAGAACCAGAATCTGTTAAGAGAAGACAGTAATCTTGCGGACCCCGAGATACTTCTCCGGTATATCCGTGTGTTCTCGGATTTATCCAATCAGCTGCGTTACGCTTCACAAAAGCGTGTCCTGATAGAAGTTGCACTGATCAAGCTGACCCGCCCTCAGATGGAGCAGAACTATGATTCGATTCTGCAGCGCATCAAAGGCATTGAAAAGCAACTGGAGAGCGGAACATTTCTGCAAAAAGGAGAAGCGTCCGCAACCGCTGAAACCAGCTTAAGTGCAGGTGAGGCAGAGGCACTGACTCCGGCTCAGAGAGTTGCACTTCCCCAGGGGCAGTTAGAGGATTTAAATTTAATCCGAAGCGATTGGGGAAAAATCATACGGGAACTGGGTGGTCCCATACGAGCCAGCTTTCGGGAGACTGTAGTGGAACCCGCTGGTGAGAGCCGGCTTTGTGTGGTCTTTTCCGATCAGAGCAATTATATGATTGGAAGCAGAGAAACCACCATTGCGGATATTGAACGGTATGTGGAAGATCATTATAAAAAATCCATTGCCTTTCAGACAAGGCTCAGGGGCGGTGGCGAGCGTATGGATACTATTTACGTCAGCGACGAAGAATTGAAAGCCAATATTTTAATGGACATAACAATAGAAGAATAAAATGATAATGAAAATATAGGAGGATATACACCATGGCAAAACGTGGCGGTTTTCCAGGCGCTATGCCTGGCAATATGAACAATTTAATGAAGCAGGCACAGAAGATGCAGCGTCAGATGGAAGAGACGACAAAATCTCTGGAAGAGAAGGAATATAAAGCGACTGCAGGCGGCGGAGCGGTTACCGTAACAGTTTCAGGCAAGAAAGAGGTAACTTCCGTAAAATTATCCCAGGAAGTGGTTGATCCCGATGACATTGAGATGCTGGAAGATTTAATTATGGCAGCTACCAATGAGGCATTCCGCCAGATGGAAGAAGACAGCAGTTCCGCTATGTCTAAATTAACCGGTGGAATGGGTGGATTAGGCGGAGGATTTCCGTTCTAATTATGGACTATTACAGCAGTCAGATAACCAGATTAATTGAAGAGCTTTCAAAGCTCCCCGGTATTGGCAGCAAATCGGCACAGCGTCTGGCATTTCATATTATTAATATGCCGGAGGAGCAGGTAACAGGCCTTGCATCATCCATAACAGAAGCGAAACGTAACGTGCATTACTGCAAAGAATGTTTTACTTTGACGGATCAGGAGCGCTGCCCTATTTGCAAGAGTGAGAAACGCAATCATAAGGTTATTATGGTGGTGGAAGATACCAGAGATTTAGCTGCCTATGAAAAAACCGGAAAGTTTGAAGGCGTTTACCATGTGCTCCATGGAGCCATATCCCCTATGCTGGGAATCGGACCTGGAGATATTAAGCTGAAAGAATTAATGCAGAGGCTGCAGGGAGATGTGGTAGAAGTGATCATAGCCACAAACTCCAGTCTGGAAGGTGAGACAACAGCCATGTATATCAGTAAGCTGATCAAGCCTACAGGAATCAGGGTTACCCGCATAGCCAGTGGCGTACCCGTTGGCGGAGACTTAGAGTACATAGATGAGGTGACATTGTTACGGGCTCTGGAGGGCAGAGTCGAACTGTAACTCATTTGCCTTGTTAGGAGATGCAAAGAATGGATAAGTACGAGTTTAATATAAAAGTTGAACAAATTAAAAAACTGGTCGGTAAAAACGACTATGAGACGGCTATGAAGATCGCCGACACAATCGACTGGAGAAGAGTCCGCAACACCAATTTGCTTTCCATGGTAGCCATGGTATACGAGAAAAATGAGGATTATCAGGAAGCAAAGGAGATCCTTTTACAGGCGTTTGAGCGGGCACCTATTGGAAAAAGGCTTCTCTATAAACTGGCAGAGCTTGCCATCAAAGAAGGCAATATCGAGGAAGCAGAAAGTTATTATAAGGAATTTGGAGATCTGGCTTCTGAGGATCCCAGACAGCAGCTTCTCCGTTATATGATTTTAAAGGCAAAAGGAGCACCGGCCCAGCAGCTCATTCATTCTCTTGAATCCTATACCAGTGTGGAGCTTGATGAAAAATGGCTTTACGAACTGGCGGAACTTTACAGCCTTGCCGGAATGGCGGAACGCTGTGTAGAGACCTGTGACCGTATTATGCTGATGTTTGGACTTGGAAAATATGTGGAAAAGGCAATGGACTTAAAAGTTCAGTATGCCCCTCTGACAAATTACCAGATGGATCTCATAGAAAACAGAGATAAATATGAAGCCAGACTTCGTGCAGTAGAGCAGGAGTACGGTACCGGTAAAAAGGTAAGTGTACAGCTGGAACCGGAGATTGATTATTATCAGGAAGAACCGGAGAATAGCCAGTATACCAACATGGTATATGAGGAATCAGTGGAAGAGGATTACGAAGCCAGCATGCAAGAAGCTGAAGTCCAGGAATCTCTTGCGAGAGAGATGTCCAGAATTTCTTACCAAGATCCAGTGGTTGAAGAAGAACCCGCTGCAGAGCATACCAGAGTGCTGGAAGATATCCGCAGAGTAGGACGCAACATTTCCATATTCCCAAAAACAGTGGAAGATTATATACCGGAAGAGGAAGAAATGGAAACATACTCCGAACCGGTTATTGAAGAGGAAGAGCCTGAGGCGTTTGGTCAGGAGATTTACGGTATCCAGTCAGCTGCGACTGCAGAGGAAGATGAAGTATATGATTTTCCTCAGGAAGAAAGCTTTGATAATGAGGAAGAACAGTATTCTGACTATTACGAGGCCGAAGAAGAAGCATATCCGGAGGAAGACGGAAGCGGTTATCATTTCCCTCAGCAGGAAGAAGGGGAAGAGTTTGCTTTTGAGGATCTGTATGAAGATGAGGAAGAAGAGAGTATTGAAGAGCCTGTCCGCAATCATCTTATGATCGAAGCCAGAACTCCTGAAAAAGGACTTCAGATGGCAGTAGAAGCATTAAAGCAGATCCACAGGGAAAGCGGTGTGAATAATCCTGTTGCCAAGATTTCAGGATCCAAACTTTCGATGCGGGGAGTTTTTGCTTCTGCAGATAAGCTTTCTGGAAAAGATTTAGTGATAGAAGAAGCCGGAGACTTAACTCCGGAAGCTCTTGATGAGTTAAATCAGCTCATGGAAAGAGATGCCAGCGGAATGATCGTAGTTTTAATCGATAATCCAAAGCAGATGGAAACGCTGCATCAGGACCATCCGGTTCTGGCCAGTAAATTCGAATGCATTGGCAGCGGAGAGGAAGTTGCGATTCCTGAAACTGAACCCGTGCCTGCTCAGAGGAATCCCCGGGTTGTACAGGAGAGAGATAGGTATCAGCCTGATCCGGTAATGCAAAACAATGCTGTGGAATACCAGCAGAATCAGGAATATCAATACGCTGAATCCGATGAGTATGATGAGAATAATCAGGAGCAGGATTACGAAGAGGGTGATTATTACGAGGAGTCTGCATACGAACCTGTGGACGAGCCCTCCTTCCGACAGCAAAGTCAGCCTGAGTATTCTGGCGAAGAGATGGATATCGACGAATTTGCACAGTATGCCTGCCGGTATGCCAACGAAATTGACTGTAATATTACTGGAAAAAGTATGCTTGCCCTCTACGAGAGAATTGAAATCATGGAGGAAGACGGCGTTCCTTTAAACAGAGCAAATGCAGAAGGACTGATTGAAGAAGCTGCAGACCGTGCAGAGAAGCCGTCAGTGGGAAGACGGATTAAAGGTCTGTTTTCTACAAAATATGATAAAGACGGATTGCTTATATTAAAAGAGGAACATTTTATTTATTAAATGGAGATAAAACGTGGATATTAAACTCATTGCAATTGATCTGGACGGAACTCTGTTAAACAGCAGGAAATGTTTATCAGACCAAAATCGGGAAGCTCTGATAAGCTGTATTCGCAAAGGAATACACATTGTTCCCTGTACCGGAAGGACTGTTGATGGAATACCGGCTGAGGTAAAAGAGATACCTGGAATCCGGTATGCCATCACCACTAATGGTGCGGTTGTTGAGGACATGAAAGAAGATGTGGTGATAGACACAAGGCTGTTAAGCTGTGATCTGGCATTGGAACTTTTGCGGTTTGTGGATCCGTACCATGTGATGTATGATCCGTACATTGAAAGACGGGGAATCACAGAGCCACGCTTCATGGATCATTTATCAGAGTTTGCACTGACTTCTGAGATCCAGGAACTGGTACGAAACACCCGTGACATTTGTCCTAATATTATAGAGTTCGTAGAGAAAGCCAGGAAACCTGTTGAAAAGATCAATTTGTTTTTTGGTGATATGGAAGAACGGGCAAAGCTAAGGGCAGAGCTGGAAAAAAGAAATGATATTCTGGTCACCTCTTCAATTATCAATAATCTGGAAATTAATGCGCCTGATGCCACTAAAGGAGACGCAATCATAAGGCTTTCGTCCCATCTTGGAATTAGTCCCAGTCAAACTATGGGAATTGGTGACGGAGAGAATGATTTTACTATGATTTTAAAAGCCGGAGTCGGAGTTGTCATGAAAAATGGCAGCAAAGAACTGATGGAAGCAGCAGACTATGTAACGGAAACCAATGATGAGGACGGAGTAGCCTCCGCCATCAGGAAGTTGGTATTGGAAATGGAACTATGACGAGACTGTATATGGAAAACTGGTTATCGGTAATTGCCGGAGTTTATTTGCTTGGGATGGTTCTTTACGGTCATCACAGAGGATTTATCCGGCTGGTTGTATCGATATTTGCAATGATCTTGTCTTTGACCGTTGTTCGGGTATCGCTGCCAGCTGTAACTACCTATTTAAAAGAGAATACAACTCTTCAGCAGACAGTAGCTCAAAATATTATCAAGGCAGCAGGTTTTGCTCAGGAACAGAGTTCTGGGGAAGAGATCTCAGATAAGCCTTCTGCACAGAGAACCATTATAGAAAATCTGAATCTACCCCGTACGGTCAAATCGGCGCTGATTGAGAATAACAACAGTGAGATTTATCAGATGATGGGAGTTCAGGCATTTACTGATTACGTAGGAAACTATCTTGCAGACACCATTATTAATTCAGCGGGATTCGTTTTGCTGTTTGCAGCTGTCTATATGGCGTCTAAGCTGATAATCCGATGGCTGGATATTATAGCAAGACTTCCTATTATATCGGGAATTAATAAATTAGCGGGTGCAATAGCAGGCGGACTGGAAGGATTATTGTTCCTTTGGCTGGCGTGTCTGTTAGTTACAGCATTCTCTGGCACGGAATGGGGCATGATGATTACCCGGCAGATTGAATCAAGCCAGTGGCTTTCGTTTCTTTACAGCCATAATCTGCTGAACCTGATGGTTCTGGGGGTATTGCATGGCCTGATCTGAGAGAATAATTGTATTTATGATATATGCAATTGAAACAAATCTGCAGGAAAAAGGATGAAAAGCCTTTCCTGCAGTTTTTTATTACAATCCCAACATATAGAGAAAATCCGTAAAAACGTATATATATAGTAGTAAAATCCATTCTCAAAAAATTGTATGAACAAATGGCACAAATTCCCTTGACAATCTTTTAGGGACATGATATATTATAGTTCCGATGCGGAACACACCGCAAAGGCGATCGATTTAAAACGATTGAAAAAATAAAAAAAGTTGTTGACAAAGAAACGGCAACATGATAGAATAAATGAGTTGCTGATCGAGAGATAACAACAAAAAGCACTTTGAAAACAGAAGATTGAACAGTATGTAAAACCCTGAAAATTC
>CAURBV010000013.1:0-137298 GCA_963523055.1 uncultured Paenibacillaceae bacterium
TACGGTGGTGTGAGAGGTCGGGAAATTTAATTAAATTTCCCTCCTACTCGATTGTCAGAAATACACTTTTGTGATTTTTTCTGTGGCAGTGTCTAAAATCTGGCCTTCATGATTGTAAAATTTTGCCGGCATCTCTTCTTTAAATATCTCCTTCAAATATTCCAACAGCTTTTGCAATAAATGAAATATAATATTTGCTTTCCACTGCTCACAATCTTTTGCTTTTGATATTGATTTTGTACGCATCATAGACAATTTACTGCGATTTGATAGTTGAACTGGACGGTGACAATTTTCCAGTCACATGGTTCAAAGCGGGTAGCAGGCAACGGCGTCAGTAATGGCATTATTATAGAAACAAAAAAAACATATAAAAGACATATTAAAAGCACAATGACTATATATACAAATGGTAAGATGGTTAAAAAGTTATGGTAAAGGAGAGTAGAAAATGAAAGTATTTAAAAACATACTATTAATAATGACATTTGCAGTATTAACTTTAGGAGGTTGTAGTCAAAAGCAAAATACAAATACACCCCCAACTAGTATAAGTGAGGATAATCAAATCGAAACAGAAAAAATTAATGAGACAAAAAGCATACCTAGTTTAGATGAAGCAGTTAAAAGTGGGATAGTTACTGAGTTATCAGATCTAGGATTTGAAATTTTACCTATGACAGTTGATGAGAATGAAATAGACATGCCTGTTGGCAAAGAAGAGCAAAGTGGAGTTAAAAAAATAAACGTAAATTATTCTTCGGAAGTAAAGGTAAAAATAATTGAATATGATACTGTGACAAATAAAAATAATTATTTAGATAGTAATATTAATGATATAAAAAAAGATACTATTGTCTACATATATGGTGAATTAGTTAACGAAACTGAAATTAATGCGGATCAAATTATAATATTTAGAGTTAAAAAATAATTTTAATATGATTGATTAAAGGAAGGAAGAAAAATATAATGTCTTTCGGTAATAGGGCAATTAAATATATTTTGAGAAAAAAAGGCAAGTCATTTATTTTATTGTTTCTTTTCATTATAATTAATTGCATGAACATTAGTATGCTTTCTATATTGCGTGTTACAGAGGAAGCAGAATTAGAAATCAAAAAAAATACACAGACAAAAATAACATTAGAAGTAAAAGAAAATAATAATCTTATTACAAATACGGAATTAGAAAAAGTTATGGCAATAGGAAATATTATAGATGTAAATAGAATTTGCAAAGATTATGCCATACCCCATAATTTTAAAAACTATAAAGGTAAAATAGAAGAAGATAACAGAGACAATATGGTGACTTTATATGGCTATGATGATTTATCACAAGACAGTAGATTCTCTGAACTTGAAATGAAGATAATATCAGGAGATATGGTAAAGCCTATGAGTCAGGATTCGGTTGTAATTAATCATAGTCTGGCAGAGCAAAATTCTTTACAAATAGGGGATATAATTGAGTTTTCAAAAAATGACAGAACTATATCTGGGAAAATTTGCGGTATCTATAAATCTAGTATTGAAAATAAACAGAGAGAAAATATAACCTCTTTTTTCAGAATTGAAAATATGGTTTTTTTGAGTCGTACATTAATGGAGCAATTAGTAAATGAAGGTAATTATAACAAAGTAGTACTTTATGTTCAGGATCCTGAAAAATTGGAAAATACAGTGGATCAGGTGAAAAGTTTATTAGGAGAAAAAATAGAGGTTAGCACAACTGACACCATGTATGAAAAACTTAAAATGAATCTAGATCAGATTAAGAGGATAACGAATGTTATTTTGATATTAGTTGTTATTATTTCTATAATTGTTATTACCTTAATATATGGCATTTGGATAAGGGATAGAAAAAAAGAAATAGCAATTTTATTAAGTCTGGGAAAAAGAAAAGTATCTGTATTTTTACAAATATGTTTGGAGTCTTTTATGTTGTTTGGGTGTTCAGTAATAGTGGCTGTATTAGTAGGGAATATTATTACAACTTGGATAGAAAGAGCGTTATTAACTTGGCAAGATTCAAGAATAGGTTTGAATATAAGTCTAAACGTATACGATATTGTAAAAGTTATCGCCATAGGTAGTTTAGTTTTGATTATTTCAATTAGCCTATCTTTGGTTAGAATAATCATGGCAAAGCCTAGAGAGATTTTGGCAGAAATGGAGGGATAAGATGAATGTAGTAAAACGTGGGCTGTATTCGGTTATACGAAAAAAAGTCAAAAGTATTTTATTATTCATAATAGTATTAAGTATAAGTTGTTTTATTATGGCGGCTATGGCTAGCAAAAATGCACAAGTTACTACACAGGATAAATCAAGAGCTGCAGTAGGGTTAAGTTTAAGACTTGAGTTAAATGAGAATGATCGTAGAGAAAGACTATTGGAGCTACCAGTAGAAAAATTGCCAAATGGTGCTACGATTTCAAGATCTCCCAATAATGAATTTGAGTCCGTATTAATGGACGATATTCTAAAAATTTCTCATGTCGAAGGAATCGAATCTTATAATATAATTACAGGTGTTTTTCCAGCAAATCCAGTAAATTTTGAACGGATTGAGGATCCAGAGAGGGATCAGTATAATGACGAGGGTGGAGTAAACCTACATGGAAACCTGGATATGGCCCAAGACATGAATATATTAAATGGAAATATTAAGTTAATAGAAGGAAGATGGGGGACAGAAACAGATCATAATGTTTGTGTTGTATCTAAAGAAATAGCTGAAAAAAATAAAATTAAAATAGGAGACTTTCTAGAGTTTAATAATTATCGAGACAAGGAAGGTTCAACAATTTATAAAGCAGAATTAATTGGTATATATAGTACCTTAAAAGAAATCACACCATTGATGCGAGGGGATACTTATCGAACAGAGAATGCTGTGTTTACTGATTTGAGATTTCCTGAAAAACCAATAGGAGCAGAAGGAGATCCGTTATATCAATATGCTATATTTAACCTTGATGGTAATAAAGACTACGATAGGATAAAAGAGAATGTAAAAAAAGCGGATGTGAATTGGAAAAGATATGATTTAATTGATAATAGTGGAAAAAGTGAGGTACTGGCAGATAATCTTGGACAGCTAGGGAAAATCAGTAATGTTATGTTTGCTATATGTATAATCTCTGGGTTTTTGATTCTATTTCTAAATTTTATCTTTTGGATAAGACTAAGAAAAGTTGAGATTGGTATTCTAATGGCCTTAGGCAAATCTAAATTAGAGATTTTAGCACAACTGATAATAGAAGCCAGCTTTATTACACTATTTTCATTGTTAACATCACTTTTTATATCACCAAGTATATCACAGAAATTGACAACTTATATAGTTGCAGAACAAGAAGAACAACAAAATAAAATTGATGGGATAAATAAGGCGCAAACCGCGGGACTGGAATACGATTTTTCTGATGAGAAGGTCGTAGGAACTACTGCAAATATTACTAATGAAATTATTATAAATGTTAGTTTTCTGGTTATTATTATGGTTATTGGGGCAGTATCTTTGGCAAGTGTTTCTATTATGAAAAAAAAGCCGAAAGAGATATTAAGTGAAATATAAAAAGGAGAGTGTTGTATGATATTGGAGTTGAAAAATGTAGATTATTATTATAAGGCTAATAAAAATAAAAAGATATTATCTGATATAAATATTGGATTTGAGAAAGGCAAAATGTATGCGGTATTAGGTCCAAGTGGTTCGGGCAAAACAACTTTTTTATCTTTATTGGCTGGATTGGATATTCCTGTAAAGGGAGAAATACTTTATGATGGTGAGAATATTTTAAAGAATGGATTGAATTTTCATAGAAAAAATAATGTTTCATTGGTATTTCAAAATTATAATCTGATTGATTATTTAACACCAAAAGAAAATGTTCGGCTTGGTGGAGATGGAGAACCGGAAAAATTATTATCTGAAGTAGGAATAACTAAAGAAGAGGGGAAAAGAAATGTTTTGCAGTTGTCAGGCGGTCAACAGCAAAGGGTTGCAATTGCTAGAGCGCTTGCCAGTAATTCCAAAGTATTGTTGGCAGATGAGCCGACTGGAAATTTGGATGAGCAGACAGCATATGAAATTGTGACATTGTTAAAGAAAAGTGCACACGTGATAGGCAAATGCGTGATAGTTGTTACACATAGTAAAGAATTAGCAAAACAAGCGGATGAAGTAATAAAGATAAAGAATGGAAACATAGAATTGGTAAATTATGAAGAAGATTAATGGAAAAAATGCAATCCATTTGAATTTTAATGGACACGCGCATATGGAATTTGTTGACTAAAAATCATTGACCAAGATTCAGATAACGCCAGTGGAAAGGGTTATGAATTCACATTGAACCCCATTTATTTATGTGATACAATTACAAAATCCAATCCCTTGATGGAAAATGGGGGAGAAAAACATGAAAATTAATAAATATAATTCACTCATCATAAAAGCATTCTTTTCCGTGCTTATCTACATTAATATTTTCAGGGCAGGAAAAGACAAAATAATATTTCTGATATTTTTATACAGTTTAAGTATATGCAATGATTTTTATAGAAAAAAGGTTTTAAGAAATAACATCTCTGGGGTAACCTGGGACATAAGAGCCATAGCGTCCATCTTTTTCTCCATCGGCACAGCCTGCATTTTAAAATATAATGCAGGCACTTATATTTATATCTATATCATTTTAATTGAATTGTTGTTTTATGATAGAAAGCAAATACCCGCGTTTTTGCTGGGCTTATACGGAGTAAGTTATCTGTTAACGGATTTAGGACGTGTTTTAAAGGAAGGCAGTATGGAAGCTGCCCGGTCCTATGTGGGGTATGATATTGTATATTTTCTTGCAGGAGTATTTATCTGCATCCTCATCCTGGAGCAAATTAAGCAGAAAGAAAAATTGGCGATTCTTAATGAACAGTTAAATGTAAAAAATGAATTGTTGAAGCAACAGCAGCAATTGAACGAGCAATTGGCAAGAAGCAGGGAACGGGAGGCGATTGCACAGGAATTGCATGATTCTATCGGGCACACGTTAGTTGCAGTAAAGATGTACGTTAAGGTGTTGGAAAAATACATTGCAATAGATCCTGAAAAAGAGAAGGAAATCCTATCTTCCTTGAATGAAGTAATACAGGACAGTATTTTACAGCTGCGAAATACAGTATATCGGCTTAAAGAAAATAGTCAGTATTCAGATTTAAAGGCCTCACTGGAGCAGTTGATTCAATCCATAGTTCAAGCCGAGAGCCAGGAGATTTATCTCGATTGTGATGAAGGTATAGAAAAAATTGAGTTGGGCTTAAAGGAAGATATCTATAAATCAATACGGGAAGGTATCACAAATTCCATGAAGTATTCGGATGCTAAGCATATCTGGATTGCATTATCTATGACGGATAGGGGTCTGGAATTCTCTGTGAAAGATGATGGAGTAGGGGTGGATACCATTCATAAATCATATGGAATTCTTGGAATTGAGGAACGTATGAAGAAATGGAATGGTGTCTGTACACTGAATAGTACGGAAAATAACGGATTTTCTTTAAACGTAAAGGTTAAATTCAATCAGGAGGTACGATTTGATGATTCGAATAATAATTGCAGATGATCAGCCCATTATTCGGCATGGACTACGGTATGTAATCGGCCTGGATTCAGAGCTTAAGCTGGTACAAGAAGCAGTGGATGGAATTGATTTAATCGATAAAATAGAACAGCAATCCTGTGATGTGATTCTTATGGATATTCGAATGCCCCGCATGGATGGGGTAGAAGCAACGCTGCAGGCAAAGAAGAAATATCCTGATATAAAAGTACTGATTTTGACAACATTTGAAGATGAAGATTATATTTTTCATGCATTGCAGAATGGAGCAGACGGATATCTGTTAAAAGATTCCGATCCCGATGATCTGATTCATGCAATTAAGACCATTGCAAAGGGAGGAATGCTACTTCACCCAAGGATTACAGAGACCGTAGTATCGGCGCTGCGGTTGAATAAAGGTGGGATCGGAGCAGATGAACGAGACGTAAATCCTATGGAAACGACAGAAAGTTCAGGTAAGAGACCGGAAGTGTTGCACGAACTTACAAGCCGTGAATTTGAAATCTCATGTATGGTCATGCAGGGGGATACAAACCGGGAAATCGCTTCCAAGGTGTTTGTGTCAGAGGGAACTGTAAAAAATCATGTGACTAAAATACTAGATAAGCTGGGTATGGAAAATCGGAAGCAATTGATTGTATACATGACCAAAGTCATGGAAAATTAATTGTTTTGTGACCTTCGATGTGACTTAAGGTAGATGAAAAGCATTGCAATTCCTGATAAGCTTCTAATATAAAAATTAAACGAATCAGGAAGAGGAGATCATCTATGCAGAAGATAATCACTGTTATTATTTCTATTGCAGTATTTGCTTTTTTTGTCACAAATCACTTTAAAAAACAGGAAATTAATGGGAAGATCTTTGTTCCTTTTGTTATTTTTATGGTAGTATCCATCGAGCGGTATTTTCATTGTGAATTCCTGCACTCAGCGGTAACCGGACTTTCTTTCAGGTTTGTTGTTGGACTCTCCATTGGTATCCTGCAAGGCCTGCTTGCCAAAATCACAATTTCAGATTATAAAGCCTTTACAGAAGGAACCTTGCTTGGAATGGCATTCTGGCTTGTTTTTATTCCAGTGAGGGTTTTGGTGTTACCATGGTTTGAAACAATTGCTCATGGAGGAGTCAACTTAAATAATGCCGAATATATCGGTCTCACCGCTCTTTATATATTTACAGGCTTTTTCCTGGCAAAAGCAATCACGCTGATTCTTAGAAAAAAAGAGGTACATTGACTGTTGTTCACTCAAGTGCTATAATGCGATTATAGGAGGCGGAAAATGAGAATATCAAAAGAACCTGAAGTGCGTAAGCGTGAAATTGCAGATAACGCCATGAGATTATTTTGTGAAAAAGGTTATGAAGCAACTTCCATGAAAGATATTGCAAGAGCAGTCAATGTTGTTCCAGGTCTCTGCTATAACTATTTTAAATCAAAGTACGAATTATATGAGTATGCCTTAACTCTTTATGCAGAAGAGTGTATTTCTCCCATAATTGAAATTCTGCAAAGGGATGAGGAATCGTTGAATTCATACTATCAAAAAATAATAAATGCGTTCATCAGAAATGACGGAAAAGAAAAGTATCATGATTTTTTTCATAAAGATGGAAACCAGCTATTTCATAAGCAATTAGAAATAAAGATGAATGATAAAGTTCAGCCATATATAAAAGAGTTTATTGTCCGCCTAAACTTGAAGGGACAGTTGAATGTGAAAGATCCTGAAAGCATATCAAAGTTTATTGTATATGGGCAGTCACCAATTATTAATGACGATTCCCTTTCAGCAGATGAAAAAGCGGATAAGGTCATCTCGATTATCAAATTATTATTGAACTAGTAAATACCCCGGAATATTGCCGGGGTAAAAAAATAACTATTGAATGAATAAGAGTCAATGAATTGATTTCAATAGATAATAAAGGAGAAAAAATATGAAACATGGGGTATTAATTACGGGAGCAACCAGTGGACTTGGTCTGGCATATGCAAAGGAGTATGCCAAAAAAGGATACAATCTTATTATTACAGGAAGAAGAGAAAATAAGATAATAGAAAACGCAAAATATATAGAAAATACATATCACGTAAAAGTGAAAGTAGTGATTGTAGATTTGGCGAAGGAAGAAGGTTTAAGCCTCCTCCTGAATGAAATCAAAGAAGAAGAGATTGAAGTATTAGTAAATAATGCAGGCTTTGGGCTGAAGCCTGTATTTTCAGAACTGCCAAAAGAAGATTTGGATCGTATTATGTTTCTGCAAATGAATACAGTCGTTATATTAACCCAAAACGTATTAAAGCAGATGCTGTCCAGACATAAGGGGACTATTATTAATATTTCTTCCGATGGTGCCTTTGCAGTGATGCCAAGAAACATTCTTTATTCTTCTACCAAATTATTTATTCTCAATTTTACAGAAGGGCTATATATGGAACTGATTGATACCCCTATTCATGTGCAGGTGGTGTGTCCCGGCTTTATAGATTCTGATTTTCATGAGAGTGCAGGAATGAAAGTGGTAAAGAAGAAAAAAGGCTTTATGAAATTCATGGATCCTCAGGAAATCCTTCGTTTGGCAATGAAGGACCTAAAGAAGGGGAGGGTAGTAAGTGTGCCAGGTTTGGAGGCAAAAATAATCCGATTTATAGCTGCTTTCCTTCCAAGAAAAATGTTCTACAATATAATAATTAAGTGGAGTATAATGATAGCAAAGTAGTTTATTTCTTTTTTTTAGAGAGATTAAATTACTATTGGAATCTGGATTAATAAGGAGATGGCTGTTTTATGAAGGCATTACAATTAATTTCCATAACAAAGACATATGAAAGTGGCAATACATTTATAAACGTATTGGATGATATTAATCTAACCATATATCCAAACGAATTTGTCTCAATCATTGGTTCGTCAGGAAGCGGAAAAACCACATTGCTTAACGTTATAAGTGGATTGGAGAATCCTGCCTCAGGCAGAGTCCTCATTAATGAGACTGATTTTACAGATTTCAATGATGAGGAAAGAGCAAAATTCAGATTGAAAAATATAGGCTTCGTTTTTCAGAATTACAACTTGATTCCAGTTATCAATGTTTTGGAGAATATAATACTCCCTGCCAAACTTGACGGAAGAAAAATTGATATAAACGAAGTAACTGAGATAGCAAAAATACTTGAAATAGAGGATAAGTTATATCAGATGCCCAATTTACTATCTGGAGGTCAGCAGCAGAGGGTTGCAATAGCAAGAACATTATATACGAAACCGGCCATTGTTCTTGCAGATGAGCCGACTGGTAATCTGGATTCAAAGACAAGTGGGAATGTTATTCAACTGATGAAACGTATGAGCCAGAAATTTGGTCAAACCATGATTGTTGTCACCCATGATAATAAGGTAGCAGAGGCGGCAGACCGAGTCATACAAATAGAGGATGGAAAGATTGTTAGTGATGGGAAATAATAAATATAACGTTAACCAGAATGGAATACGAGTACTATACAATGCCTATAGAAAACACAATAAAAAGCGTGATACTGTTTTAATCTCAGGCGTTTCAATTATGATCGGTTTAACATTTATTATTTTTAGCTTCCTGTATGGTAAGTTAAATCTGGATACATTAAAAAATATAAGAGAGGATGGCATAGCTGTATCCTCTTATTTAGAATATGGAACTATGGAGTTAGAGGATAAAATCAGAAGTCTTCCGTATGTGGAACGCGTTGGTAAAGAAAAATTAGCGGGAAATATTTTCTTAGATGATCAGAAGATCTGTACATGTATAGTAACAGATGATTTTACATATCAGTCTATGATAAAGCCGGCATATACGGATGTAGTTGGGAGCTATCCAAAAAACGTGGACGAGATAATGCTATCTGATAAAACATTAAAATATTTGGGAATTACTGATCCGAGTATTGGTATGAAGATTAATTTAGAGTTTTATTGGAATAGTCTTAGTAAAGAGAAGCTGACTGGCATACAGTCGTTTGTTTTGTCTGGATATTATACCGATTACCAAAATCGTTTAAGCGATCAGTCGATTGCTTATATTTCCATTAACAGATGTAAGGAGGGGGAGGTTGATCTTTATCCAGCCCGGATATTAATTGATGTTAAATCGAAATACGGGAAAGCGGAACAGATTGAGAGAAGTTTGTATCAAAGTATATCCTTAAGCGACGAAAACCAATATTTTAATAGTAGTGAGACTGCCCAGTACAGAGCAATGGAAAACATAGCAGGTGGTTTTGGCAGTGCGATGGTATTCATTTTATTAATAGGCTTTAGTATGTTTCTATTTGTTTATAATACTCTTTTTATTTCATTAAACTATGATATGAGACAGTATGGGCTTTTAGAAGTGATAGGGGTAACAGGCAGACAGATTAAACTTATGATATACCGGCAGGTTTTAAGAATATTTCTGGCGGGTTGTGCAGTTGGGGGTGGAATCGGCGCAATTGTGGTGTATCAGCTTCTGCCAGAATTATTAAATCATATGTATCTTGGTAATGAAGGAAATTTCGCGGGAATACGTGCCTTTAATAATACCTTTCTGGTAATAACCATGTTATTGGCTGCTGTAATTATGTTTACCACAGCAAAAACAATAGTGGATAAATTGCTGAAGATGAGCCCTGTTGAGGCAATGAAAGGTATAAAGCAGACGGAAAGAGTAAAAGAGAACGTAACAAAAAAGGAAAGGCATTATAACATAAATCCTATTCTTAATCTGGCGATGGGAAATATATTGCGAGATAAGAAAAAGTTTATTTTTACTGTAATTTCTTTAACAATTGGCTGTGGAATAGCAATCGGTTCCTGTGTACTGGTTTTAGGGACAGATTCCTTAAACAGATTATCTCAAAACCCTGATTTTGAAATATGGATCACCCAAAATGCGATTAACAATCTTTTAGAAAATAGTGATGACTCATCAGAGAAGCAGCTGATAACGGAATCAATGATTTCAGATATACTGCATAAATCGGGCTTAAACAATGAGAATCTATTAAAAACATATGGATATTTACCCATTTGTGTTAAATCAACGCTAAATGTTTTAAATGTGTTAAAAGACTACAAAAAACATTCTATAGTGGTGCAAAAAGTTGATTATCAGGAGTGGGGACATTTGTTGAACTATATTACGAAGAACGAATTGAGCATTGACACGAACGAATTTGCTAAAGGGGCTGGGACCATTATCTTACATAATCATTTAGCTTCCAGAGAAAGTGAACAGGAACAACAAGAATTAATTGGAGAATCAGTTTCTCTTTATGACATTGTTGAGCAAGGTACGAAAATAACGGATATGAGTTCCATACAATTAAAAAACTGTGGATATTTAGATCTCTCAGCTTCAGATTTCCCGGATTTAAAATTAAGTGAACGTGGTTCAAATACCATTTTCTTTCTGGTAAGGGAAGAGGAATTCAACCGTTTATCAAAGACATTAACCAGACAGCTATTGAGAACTGAGATAAACGTGTCGAAAGAGCAGGAAAATAATATGAAAATTTTACTGAAAAACTGGGTAAAAGAGAAAAACTTAGAATATCAGACCAGGAATAATGTACAGAATCAGGACTTACTGTATCTTGTTTGTAATTCTGATGTGATAGCAAAACAGAAAAATTATATTGCAGGCAGCAGAATTATTATGATGTCCGTCAGCACAGCGCTAATATTAATTGGCATTATTAATTATATCAATACAATGGTTATGACTATACTGACAAGAAAAAAAGAACTGGTCATACTGGAAAGCATTGGTTTAAGCAGAAAAGGATTAAAAATTATGCTTACTGTGGAAGGGGCATTATACAGTCTGACGATAACAGGACTTCTGCTGACCATTGGTAATCTGTTACTGCTTTTTATGGTTAAATATATTCAGGTTAAAATAAGTTATTTTAAATTCATATATCCGTTTTCAGCTTTATTTTTTATGGTGATGGCATTAATGGCCATGTGTATTTTTATTCCATTTATCACGTACGGACGGCATAGTAAAGATAGTATTAGTCTGCGAATAAAACAAATTATAGAGTAAAATACTGTCAATTATTTACAAATAATTTACATATTTTTACAAAAACATAACTTTCATTGACTTATAGTTACAAAAGAATATATACTTTAGCCAGATCCGGATCAGAATAAATATATATAAGGAGGTCAGAATCTATGAAAAAAAAGTATTTAATAGTTGCAGCAATGTCTATGGCTATAACCATAGGAGGAGCGATGTCATCTTTTGCGGCTGGTTTCGAAAGCACTCCACAGGGGGTAAAATATAGGTGGGGATCTGGCGATTATTGTATAAATAACTGGGTCAACTTTAAAGGTCATTGGTATTTTTTTGGGAACGATGAGCTTATGCGTACTGGATGGATTCAAAGGGATGATACTTGGTACTTCACAACTGACACTGGCGAGCTTCAGGGTGGAATTATGAAAATCAATGGTAATGTATATTACTTTAACACCAATTCGCTGAAAATGGTAACAGGGCCCTACACCTATAATGATACTACCTATAATTTTACCGAAAACGGAACGACGAACGGTGATCCTTACGTGTATACAGAATGGAATAGTGATGGCACCATTAGAAGGGGTAAAAAAGTTAAAGTTCGTTAACCTTTACAACTTCCGGCTTAACCGGTTTTGAAATAAGTACACTACAAAAGAAGGGAAGAATGGAATTGGATCTGGTACCTCACACTTTCCTTCCCTTCTTTATACACTTTTATTTGTAAGTGTCCAGACTGGATAACAGTTTTAAATTCACCTGCTCGTTTTTGTTAAACACATTGTCTTTAAAATTTTCAGGTGTGATTGAAGGTTCGTACCAAATCTGTCCCTTAAAATAGTTATTTAAATCCTGATTATTAAAAATATAACCATGCCTTGCATAAATCTCATTCTTGGCCAGATGTATGATTAATGGAGGAACCTGATCAAAATCCTGTTTTTGATAAATTTTCAAATCGGTGAAATATAAAGGTTCTACAACAGAAGAAATATCCCTTACCTCCCGAATATTTTCTAAATAATCGGATACTTCTGGATAAAAAGAACATTGATCACGGTATCTTTTTCGTTCTGCAATAGCATTTTGCATTTCGCTATCCGTCCAATGGGCATAGTATTTTTCATACATCACATCGAATAAATCTGGTTCGGTTGTCATGCTGGCTGTAGTTTCACTGCTTTTCTCCCCATCTTCTTCTATAGTGCGTTTCGTGCGTTCCAGCTTATATACGCCTGAAAATCCGTACCCGGATAAATTGTTATCTTTCATCTTATAATCCTGTACCTCAATCTGGATGGCATTATCATTGCTGAATGTAATATGAAGAATTCCAGAACCGCCCCAGCCGTCATCGTTATATTTATAGTTCAATTCCCCATTGATAATCTTACCAGTAATATTATCTATTTCTGCGATGCGTTCGGTGGTACCCTGTTGCATAAATAAGTATCCGTCTAAGTAAGTTTTATCTGTGACCTGAAAAGAAAATTCTAAACCACTATAGGTGAGAACCTCTTCATGACTGAAACTGCTTTCAGTCCAAAGACCGGAGTACCCTTCGTAATTATCGTTTTCCGTTTGTGAAATTCCAGCCGTGCTGGCTTGATCCACAGTTTCTGGCTTTGCGTTGCTGGGATTGATTTTCCCGCACCCAGATAGAATAAGAATACAGATAATTATTATAATTGTTTTGTTTTTCATAAGAAGCACCTTTCTGTTAAGCCACTGTATAACAGTTGATGATAGTATAACATAATTCTTTCACTAAGGGGAGGGCGCCAAGGATTTCTATAGACAGTTCAACAACCTTGTAAATGCTTCGTGACATCATCACAGAAATAAATATTTTTTTGAGGTAGAATAACATCATCAAGAACATAGTTGTTATAAATGGAAAGGAGCATATACGATGAGCGTATTGAAAATAACGAAGGAAAATTTTGAGAAAGAGGTAATGCAGTCAGATAAACCCATTTTACTGGACTTCTGGGCATCCTGGTGCGGCCCGTGTAAGATGGTAGGACCCGTAGTAGAGCAGGTGGCTGCAGAAACGATAGATGTGGCAAGAGTCGGCAAGATTAATGTAGATGAGGAGCAGGAACTTGCCCAGGCATTTAAGGTAATGAGCATACCTACCTTAGTGGTTATGAAAGAAGGAAAAGTTGTTAAAAGCACAGTTGGTGTTCAGTCCAAGCAGACGCTTTTATCAATGCTCCAGTAAAAAAATATTACGATTGGAGCAAAATATGGCACAAAAGTTTAAAATAATAAATAAGAGTAAGCTGGACAGTCCAAAACGCAGAGAAGTATTGCCTGCAAAAGAGATCCTCAATACAGTTGGGATCAAAGAATCGGCTGTTGTTGCAGATATTGGCTGTGGAATTGGATTTTTCACTTTTCCATTATCCGAAGCAGTAGGCAACAATGGGATTGTGTACGCTTTGGATATAGAAAAAGAGATGCTTGATGATGTAGAAGCCGGAATGCTGGATCGAAATATAAAAAATGTGCGACCGGTTGTGACACAGGAATACCGTTTGGTTTTAGAGAATAGTTCCGTTGACATTGCTTTTCTATGTACCGTTATGCATGAAGTGAAGATGCGTGAAAAATTTTTAAAAGAAGCAAATCGGATTCTGCTTCCTGACGGGCGAATCATTATTATTGAATGGATCAAGAAAGACAGTGATTTTGGACCGCCGGCTGATCACCGGCTGGATAAGAATATTTTAAAAAGAAATCTGCAGAGAGCTGGATTTAAAGATATAGAGATCACAGATTTTAATGATTATTTTTACATTGCAGATGCAAGAAAGAAATAGATAAGGGAAAGATTGGGACCTGGTGCCTCAATCTTTTTCTTTTATCAGTTCACTGGTAGAATATCTGTTATAATGAAAGAAAATGAATTCAGGGGGAATAAAATGGAATTATTAATCGATTGCATCCCATGTTTACTGCGTCAGTCTCTGGAAGCAGCCAGAATAGCGACAGATCAGAAAGAAATCCATAATAAAATTATGAAGGATACGATAAAATTGCTGTCAGACTATAATAAATATAAAAATTCTCCCCAGCTGGCAAAAGAAATTCATAATCTGGTTAAGAATGAGACCGGTAATCCTGATCCATATCAGCAGATAAAAAATAGAGATTTACAGGCAGCAAAGGATTTATATCCGCTTTTAAAGGACTTCCTGCAAAGAAAAGAAAACAGCATATATTGGGCTCTAAAAGTAGCAGCTGTAGGGAATAATCTGGATGCGGCGGTCTACAGTAATCCGGAATTAGAGAAATGTATTAGTAAGGAGTTGGAAAAGGAATTTACCATTTGCGATCTTGATCTCTTTACTAAAAAATTACAACAGTCGAAGAACATACTTATTATTGGAGATAATACAGGTGAAACAATATTTGACAGGGTCATGTTAGAGAGTTTTACTGACGCAGCAATCACCTATGGAGTGCGGGGTGAATCAATTATTAATGATGTGACAGAAAAAGAAGCAATTGATTCGGGACTTAATTCAGTTGCACGTGTCATTTCCACGGGCTGCGGATCTCCGGGGACAATTTTAGCTGAATGCAGTCCTGAGTTTATTGATATTTATGAAAGATCCGACGTTATTATCAGCAAAGGACAAGGAAACTTTGAAGCCCTTTCAGGAGAAAAAGGAAATTTATTTTTTTTGTTGAAAGCAAAGTGTCCGGCAATAGCAGGAGCGTTTCATGTAAAAATTAATGATTATATTTTTCATTATGAGAATGCTGAATATTGACATATGTCAAAAATAGTATTAATATATTTAGCAAAGGAAAAGACAGGAGCAGAGAATATGAGCGAAAATGCAAGGGGTTGTTCAGACGGCAGCTGTACCAGGGAATCCTGTGCAGGTTGTGAACATAGCAAAGAAAGTATGTTGGAGCAGTTAAACCAGTACAGTTCCATAAAAAATGTAATTGGTATCGTCAGCGGTAAAGGTGGAGTAGGAAAGTCATTTGTGACGGCAATGTTAGCGGTTTTGTTAAATAGAAAAGGATATCGTGTGGGTATCTTAGATGCAGATATTACCGGTCCGTCTATTCCAAGAATGTTTGGGATAACCGGAAAAGCTTCCGCAAATGAATTTGGATTACTTCCGGAACTAACAGTAAATAACATAAAAATAATGTCCGTAAATCTGCTTCTGGATAAAGAAGATTCCCCCGTTGTATGGAGAGGTCCTATTCTGGCTGGCACGGTAAAGCAGTTCTGGACAGATGTGGTATGGGAAGAATTAGATTATCTTTTTATTGATATGCCGCCGGGAACGGGTGACGTTCCCCTGACAGTATTTCAGTCCATTCCGCTGGACGGAATTGTCATTGTTTCCTCACCTCAGGATCTGGTCTCCATGATTGTGAAGAAAGCCTATAACATGGCTAAAGTAATGAATATTCCCATTCTTGGTTATGTAGAAAACATGAGTTATGTGAAATGTCCGGATTGCGGAAAAGAAATTCCTATATTCGGAGAGAGCAAACTGGGTGAAATAGCTAGTGAAACGGGTGTTGATATTTTAGGAAGAATTCCTATTGATCCAGTACTTGCAAGCCTGGTAGATAAGGGCGAATTTGAACGGTTTTCCTGTGATTATCTGAACGGCGCAGCAGAACACATAGAAAAAATGTATGAAAGTAAAGTGTAAGTATAACAGTTAAAACAGAGCAAACAGTTTAAAACAGTATAACAGTTAAACATAATCCCCTGCCATATTAATGTCATGTCTCAGACTACTTAAATGGCAGGGGTTTTTCTTAACCTTTTATTGTAGAAGTTATGGTAGTATAATAAGAGCATGTTTAAGAAGTGAATTAAATAAGGAAGGTACAAATATTTGATTAATCAAAATAAACTGGTAAGAGATAAGATTCCGGATTTGATTGAAAATAGTGGACGCAAGGCAAAATATCATATCCTGTCAGAGGCAGAATATCTGGCCGCTCTGGATGAAAAATTATTTGAAGAAGTAAATGAGTACCAGGCAGACAAAAGCCTGGAGGAAATGGCTGATGTTCTTGAAGTTTTGTATGCAATTTGCAAAGCACGGGGATACAGCGTGGAGGAACTGGATAAAAAGAGGGTAGAAAAATTAATACAACGGGGCGGATTTGATAAAAAAATATTTTTGGAGTACTCTGAAGATGAGAGGTGAGATCATGGGAAAAATACTGTTTATTGATGTAGATGGAACATTAGTAGACTATGAGACCAATCTGCCGAATTCGGCTGTGGAAGCGGTCAGAAGAGCAAGAAAGAACGGGCACAGAGTCTACATCTGTACTGGACGCAGCAAAGCGGAAATATATCAGAATATCTGGGATATTGGTTTGGATGGCATGATCGGGGGAAATGGAAGTTATGTGGAGGATCATGGAAATGTGGTTCTGCACCGGTTAATTCCAAAAGAGGAAAGCAAGAGAATTGTTGACTGGCTGCATGACAGGAAGCTGGAGTTTTATTTGGAAAGCAATAACGGACTGTTTGCCAGTGAGCACTTTGAATCCAGGGCAGATGCATCCTTAAAGGAATATGCCCGAAGAAAAGAAATTGATGGAGCTGATAGTGTAACGGTTAGAAATGTATTTCCAGATATGATTTTCGGAGGAGAGTTATACCGGGCAGATTTAAATAAAGTCAGTTACATGCTTCATTCATATCAGGATTTTCTGGATACAAGAGCGCAATTTCCCGATCTGGAATCAGGAACATGGGGCGGAAGAGGAGAAGAAGCACTCTTTGGTGATCTGGGAGTAAAGGGGATTACGAAAGGAAATGCCATAGAGCATTTGCTGCATTATCTGAATGCAGACAGATCAGATACCATCGCATTTGGAGATGCAAAAGTCGATATACCCATGCTGGAAGCCTGCGCGTATGGTGTAGCAATGGGCAGCGGTGGAGAAGAAATTAAAAAAGTCGCAGATTTTATTACAGACGATGTGGATAAAGACGGGTTGTATCATGCTTTTTCAAGATTGAATCTCATATAATAAGATTCCTTGGAACGATAGTGATGAAAGTAAAGAATATTCACGGGGGCCGGCTGCGGCGCCATGTAAAATAAAAAATCCAGAAGATGAGGTGGAAATAATATGGGAGAATTGACACATTTTGATGACCATGGCAATGCGGTTATGGTAGATGTATCAAATAAAGATATCACTGCCCGTACTGCGGTTGCTAAAGGCAGGATTATGGTAAATGCTGATGTCATGGAAGCAATTTTAAATCATACGGTAAAAAAGGGAGATGTCCTTGGTGTAGCCAGAGTAGCCGGAATTATGGCCGTTAAAAACACTTCTTCCCTCATTCCCATGTGCCATCCTCTTGCAATAAACAAATGCCAGATTGACTTTGAGGTTCATAGAGAGACAGGAAGTATTCAGGCTGTATGCCTGGTTAAAACGGAGGGAAAAACCGGTGTTGAGATGGAAGCTCTCACAGGAGTTACAGTAGCGTTGCTTACGGTGTATGATATGTGCAAGGCGATTGATAAGAACATGGAAATAACGGATGTTTTCCTGGAAAAAAAGACCGGAGGAAAAAGCGGAGATATATTTAACGGAAAGGACCTGGAATGAAAGATCAATGGAATCGAAAGATTGATTATATCCGAATATCCGTAACAGACAGATGCAATCTTTGCTGTATTTATTGTATGCCTGAGGAGGGAGTGCCCTCTATTCCCCATGAAGAGATCCTGACCTATGATGAGATTGTGCGGCTCTGTAGGTGCTTTTTAAAATTTGGTATTAATAAAGTTAAAATAACCGGCGGAGAGCCTTTGGTAAGAAAAGATATTGCTGTTTTGATCGGGCAGCTGAAAGCACTGGACGGAATGGAAACAGTTACCTTAACAACCAATGGCCTGTTACTGGAAAAGTATCTGCCGGAGCTGATGGCCTCTGGTTTGGACGGCGTTAATATAAGCCTGGATACTCTGAATCCGTTAAAGTATGAACGGATTACAAGAAAAAATGCTTTAACAGATGTACTGTCTGCAATAGAAAAAGCGCTGGATTATCAAAACTTAAAGGTAAAGATTAATTGCGTCCCGTTTGCGGATACAGATAAGGAAGATATTATCAGAATTGTGGGTCTGGCCAGGGATTCCAGGCTGGGGGTTCGCTTTATCGAGATGATGCCAATTGGGTTAGGGAAAGATTTCTCTTATTATAGTGAAGAGAACATCATTGCAGTACTTAAAGAAGCGTATGGGCATTTAGAACCTGTGGACACAGTACTTGGAAACGGACCGGCTCATTATTACAGTGTGTCAGGGTTTGAAGGCAAGATCGGCTTTATCAGTGCACGTTCCCATAAATTCTGTAATGAATGCAACCGGGTAAGGCTTACTTCTCAGGGGTATTTAAAAACCTGCCTGCAATACGATCATGGAACAGATTTAAAAACTTTATTAAGAACCAGTGAGGAAGATTCTGTGTTGGAGCAGATGATTAAACAGACAATTTATGAAAAGCCGGTCAGCCACAATTTTACAGGAGACAATCCACAAGGAATTTATGAGACTGACGGCATGTCAAAAATAGGAGGATAAGAAGAAATACTCATGGGAAAAATTATTGCAGTCTGCATCAGCGAAAAAAAAGGGACTCAAAAGAAAAATATTCACTGCGGAGAATTTATAAAAGAATATGGGATAAAAGGAGATGCCCATGCTGGAAAATGGCACAGACAGGTGAGCCTGCTGTCCAATGAAAAGATTGAAGCATTTAAAAAAAGAGGTGCCCAGTTGGAAGATGGCGCCTTTGGTGAGAATTTGATTGTAGATGGAATTGATTTTCGTTCTCTGCCGGTAGGAACCAGATTTCAATGCAATGATGTTCTCTTAGAGCTTACCCAGATTGGAAAAGAGTGCCATACCGGCTGTGAGATCTATCAGAAAATGGGAGATTGTATCATGCCGAGAGAGGGAGTATTTGCCCGTGTGTTATCAGGAGGTATCATTCGGGAAGGAGATGAACTGACCGTATTGGAAGAAGGGATAGAAAAACAAAAGACAGATAAATTACGGGTGGCAGTAATAACCTCAAGCGATTCCGGATTTTCGGGAGAACGGGAAGATCTAAGCGGATCTGTTATCTGCCGGATTGTGAAAGAATATGGATACGAAGTCGTTCATCAGACAATTCTCCCTGACGACATGACCATGTTATGTGATGAGATGAAATATATTTGCGATAACAACAGGGCTGATCTTATTTTGACAACTGGCGGAACTGGTTTCTCCAAAAGAGACTGTATGCCTGAGGCCACACAAAAGGTTGCCGAACGTATGGTGCCTGGAATTCCGGAAGCCATGCGTGCTTACAGCCTGGAGATCACAAAGCGGTCCATGTTATCAAGGGCTGCCTGCGGAATCCGGAAATCAACGTTAATATTAAATCTGCCAGGAAGTCCTAAAGCAGTGGAAGAATGTCTTTCCTATGTGATTACGGAATTGGAGCACGGTCTGAAAATCCTGATTGGTACCGCAGATAATTGTGCCAGATAATATGAAACAGTACAAAAGTTTTAATAAAATTATGTGTTGGAATTTCATAGTTCATGATTACTTCTTCGCTATTAGATAAATGGTAAATTTATAAGCCTATTGCAGAATAGAGGTTCTAAACTATCCTGTAATAGGCTTATTTGGAATTAATCTGAATTACTAATATCCCATAATTGTTGAGAGCCCCAATCATTAATGATCAGAGCTCTTTTCCTGCTATATTAAATATAAATAATTTCCACTCCTGCGAAATTAAGTTCCCCTACCAGTTTTAAAACGGGAGCAGTACCACTTGTGACAAATCCTCTTCCTTTCTCGCTGACTCCACCGACCACGGATTCGATCTCATTTTCCACCCGCCACTCTTTTGGAACATAAAGTTCGATTCCGCAGAAGTTACCGCTAATTCGTACAATGGCCTCTGTTTCCACGTGTGCTTTATTAAAATAAACCTGTATGGAGCCAAAACTGCAGTCTAAGTCCGCCTGTTTAAAATCATCTGAGTTTATATATTTTGTGCTGGATCCAAACGTGGTGCTTTGTTTTACATGGTCGTTGTCTTCTGCATCGATCACTTCCACACGCGGGTCCTGATTAAAGCTGTTGTATTTATGATGATGGTTATACCAATAATGGCTTTTCTTGTGAAACAGTAACGACAACCCGATGCTTCCAAGGAGTGCTACTGCAAGGACAGTCCAGGGGGTCAGACTCTCGATACCAAGAACCTTGTCATAGGTGATGCACAGGAATGCAATTGGAAATAAGATTCCTGAAAAATTGAAACGCGGAATACTTTTCACGATGATGGCCAGCATAAATACAGTGAAAACTAAGGAAAATGGGCTGAAGCTTCCAAGATAGCCCAGTTTTCCGATTATTACAAATACGGCTGCCAGGAGAAACATAATTCCCCAAAATAATCTATTTTTTTGCATGATAATTTTACCTCTCTTTTTTATCGTTCCATGTGCTGGTGATCCAGCTTCCATTTTAAAAGCTTATAGTAGTTTCTTGATACATAGACCTTTTTATAGGAGTTTTGAAATTCCACTCTGCTGGAGGCAGTGGGGCTGCGTGTGATGCTGTAAACCTTTGTGGTGTTTAAAATGGTGGATTTTGAGATTCTCATAAAATAAGGGGGGAGAAGCTCTTCCAGTTCATAAAGCTTATATTCTACCAGAAATTCATCATCGGTTGTATGGGCAAAGATGCCCTTGGCTGCAGTCTCAAAAAACAGGACTCTGCTTACATGAAAATAGAATTCCGTATCATTTTGATAGAAAATCATCTGTGTCTGGCTGTTATCCAGTTCCGAAATCATTTTTTGAATCAGGGTAATATCCTCATTGATTTCAGGACAGCGGATACGCAATTCACTTTCCTGTAAAGCCGTATCAATTTCTATTTGAATTTTCATAATAAAGTGATATCCACCCTCCTGTTCGTCTCCTGTTCGTTCTGGTCAGCTGCCGGCGCCTGTTTTTAATATGTGCTAATTTTATCTGAAAATAACAGCTATGTAAATATGTTTCAGGCAAGTGGTGGTTTATTGGCGGTAAGAGGTGTATTTTTATACAGTGAAAGGCAATATCATACAAGAAAACAGATAGCATCTATGTTATACTATGCATCAGACAGGAGAGAAAGGAGGGACCCGTTTATGAAGCAGGAAATACGAACTGTGAAATATGATGGGGAATTAAACATAGAGGCCTATCATTTTCAGATTGCTGTTTAATCAAAGCCATTTTTCCAACTTTTTTAAACGTTACATTGGACTTACACCAAAGCAGTATAGTAAAATATTTAAAGATACTTGATGCTGACTGATAAAAAGAAAGGGTTTTCATGGACAGAAAGAAAGAGATTCAGGGACATTTGTTTTCGTTGTTTACAATATTTATCTGGGGTACCACATTCATATCGACTAAAATACTATTAAAGGCATTTACTCCCATAGAAATATTATTTATAAGATTTGTAATTGGTTATTTCGCTTTACTTGCGTTATATCCCCACCGCCTTAAGGTGAGGGAAAGAAAACAGGAGCTGTATTTTGCAGGAGCGGGATTATGTGGTATTACCCTTTATTTTCTGCTGGAGAACATAGCATTGACTTATACATTGGCTTCGAATGTTGGAGTTATTATCTCCATTGCACCGTTTTTTACTGCTATTTTCGCCCATTTGCTTTTGGCTGGGGAAAAAATGAGAGCCCAGTTTTTTATTGGGTTTGCAGTGGCAGTGGGTGGGATATTTCTCATCAGCTTTAACGGAAGCAGTCAATTGAAATTAAATCCAATGGGAGATATCCTGGCGGTCCTGGCGGCTGTGGTATGGGCCATTTATTCCGTACTTACTAAGAAAATCAGTGGGTATCATTACCACACCATTTCAGTGACACGAAGAATTTTCTTTTACGGCCTACTGTTTATGATGCCTGTATTATTTATATTTAAGTTTGAGCCGGACATTGGTCAGATTATAAAACCGGTGAATTTGTTTAACATCATATTTCTTGGATTTGGGGCATCTGCCATTTGTTTCGTAACCTGGAATTATGCACTGAAAATACTGGGAGCCGTTAAAACCAGTGTCTATATTTATATGGTTCCGGTAATTACTGTTATTACCTCTGTACTGATCCTTCACGAGACAATTACAGGTACCGCTGTAATTGGAATCCTGCTTACACTGGCAGGACTATTTATTTCAGAAATAAAGTTGCCGGCCAGACACCAGAATAAATAGAAATGGTTTTAAAAAATTCCCTGTTCATGATAATATAAGTACATAAATGGAATGTCTTACTGTTGGAAATAATAAGAGCAGACAGACGGAAAGGGGAATAAAGATGTTAGAAACAGGAATAAAAGCACCATCATTTGAATTACCGGACCAGAATGGAGTAATCCATACATTAGATGAATACAGAGGAAAGAAAGTGATTCTTTATTTTTATCCAAAAGACCAGACACCGGGCTGCACCAGTCAGGCCTGCGGATTTGCACAGCTTTATCCCCAGTTTCTTGAAAAGGATGCAGTTGTGATCGGCATCAGCAAGGACAGCGTTGCTTCTCATAAGAAATTTGAAGAGAAGAATGGATTGCCTTTTACGCTGCTTTCTGATCCGGAGCTGGCTGCAATTCAGGCTTATGATGTGTGGCAGGAAAAGAATATGTATGGAAAAAAGACCATGGGCGTGGTTCGAACCACATATCTGATTGATGAGCAGGGAGTAATAATAAAGGCATTGGGAAAAGTAAAGGCGGCTGAAAATCCGGCGCAGATGTTAAAGGAAATCTAAATGAAGATCATAATCTCACCAGCGAAAAAGATGAATGTGGATACCGATTCCATGCCTACAACAGGGTTGCCTGTCTTATTAGATCAGACCAGAGTACTTTGGGAAGAAATTAAAAAGTTGTCCTATGATGAGGCAAAGAAGTTATGGGGCTGCAACGACAAGCTTGCGGAGTTAAACTACAGGCGATTTGCTGAAATGGACTTAGAAAAAAACATAACACCTGCAGTACTGGCCTATGAGGGACTTCAATACCAGCATATGGCGCCTCTGATTATGACCAGGCAGGCACTTGATTATCTCGGAGACCATCTGCGGATTCTCTCAGGGTTTTACGGGATCTTATCTCCCTTTGACGGAGTTGTGCCATACCGCCTTGAGATGCAGGCGCGTATGGATGTTGCTGGGAGCAGGGATTTATACGGCTTCTGGGACAACAGAATCTATAAAGAACTGGCAGGGGGAGATCATACCGTAATAAATCTCGCCTCAAAGGAGTATTCCCAGGCAGTGAAACCATATTTGTCATCTGCTGATTCATTTATAACCTGTATATTTGGAGAACTGGATCAGGGTAAGATAAAGCAGAAGGGGACTCTCGCCAAGATGGCAAGGGGTGAGATGGTTCGGTTTATGGCAGAGAACCATGTGACAGAGGTCAGTCAGTTAAAGAAATTTAATGCATTGGGGTACCGATACATAGAGGAGTTATCAACTGAGACAGAAATGACTTTTGTTATTGGTGGATAATATAGCCTATATGATGAATAATTGTTGATTATAGCCAAAATTGGCTATAGGGGATAATTCTCTGCAGTGACTGGTTCTTACAGAGGACCCCTTTACCATATTATGTTCCCGTTTTCTGATAATCTGAGTCTTAGCCATCCGTTTTACCTCTGTTTTTGCAAATTGCAACTGCTGGTTGTCAGATCATACAGTGCACTTGGTAGTTGACAACCGGTGAAAATCTTATAATAGAGTTAGTCAACGGGCATTTATCGCTTTCTTTCAGACTATAACAGAATAGAAAGCAAAGGATGGGCAGTATGACCAATATAAATGATGAGAGGATGGATCATTGTGATATTAGCAGAAAAAATTATGGAACTCAGAAAGAAAAATGGGTGGTCTCAGGAGGAGCTGGCTTTCCAGATGGATGTATCCAGACAGTCCGTTTCAAAGTGGGAATCAGGGGCTTCCATTCCGGATCTGGAACGAATCTTAAAACTCAGTCAGCTGTTTGGTGTATCTACGGATTATCTGCTGAAAGAGGAGTTAGAAGACTTACCGGCAGCATCGCCGGAAGCTTCTGATGGTGAAAATGGGAAAAGACGAATCACCATGGAAATTGCAAGTGATTTTATGGAGAATAAGATCAAAGCATCAAAGAAGATAGCCGGGGCTGTTTCAGCCTGTATCTTATCTCCGGTTGTTCTTATTTATCTTGGGGCACTGTCACAGTTTAGAGAAAATGTAATCAGCGAAGGGAGGGCAGGGGGTGTCGGTGTTGTTGTTCTGCTTCTGATTGTGGGATTTTCTACGGTATTTTTCATATTAAACGGGATGAAGATGGAAGCATTTGAACATCTGAAAAAAGAAACATTTCAGCTGGAATATGGAGTAGAGGCAGTAGTACGCAATAGAATGGCACAATATGAAGGGATTAACCGTCTTTATACTGTCACAGGTGTGTTTCTATGCATTATATCCGTGTGCCCGCTGGTGGTCGCATCTTCTATCGGTGTTTCTGAATATATACAGACAATTTGTCTGTTACTATTATTTGTTATAGTGTCCGCAGGTGTTTTTCTGATTATAGTGGCAGGCGAGAAGAAATCCTGCTTTCATATTCTTCTTCAGGAGGGAGATTATTCAGAAGACAAAAAAGTGGAGAAGAGAAAAAAAGATAGTGTTCCAGCTATTTACTGGTGTATCGTGACTGCAGTTTATCTGGGGATCAGCTTTATAACGGAAGGCTGGGGTAAGACCTGGATTATCTGGCCATGTGCAGCGGTTTTATATGGGGCTGTTTTGGGAATTGTAGGGGCATTGAGAAAAGATTGATATCACAAGGACTTAAGCGCAAATTCTTATAGATGAAACTCGCATGATTTAATGCGGGGGAAAGTTTCTTTAAATGAATTTACTCTTAAGTCCTAATGATTTAAAAAAAATCAGGCTAGCCGCAGTGCGTTCATTGGACAAAATCTGGTACATTTGCCACAGCGTATGCAGGCTTCCATATCAACCGTGGGGGCCTGGAAGCCGTTTTGTTTTAAGGCTCCTACCGGACAGATACGGATAGACGGACAGGGGTGATTTTGGGGGCAGTTCTCTTTTATAACAACAAGGGTTTGTGCATTCATTGTTTAACCTTCTTTCCATAGGTGGGTTGTTTATGTTCCTGATTATAAAAAAAATTAAGCATTATGTATGTAACAATGTCACAGGAAAAGAGAAAATTTATCAATACCAGGAGGTGAAAACATGAAGATCAAAATAATCGGATCAGGCGGCTGTGTCAGCATACCAAGACCATTATGCCAATGCAGAATCTGCAAGGAGGCCAGAATAAAAGGAGTTCCATACGCAAGATGTGGATGCAGTCTGTATATAGAAGATTTAAGCTTATTAATTGATACACCGGAAGACATCAATGCAGCACTAAACCATGTTGATGTGAAAGCAATTGATACCATCTTGTTCAGCCACGCAGACCCGGATCATACCATGGGAATCAGGGTGATTGAGCAATTAAAGATGGACTGGCTCGCCCAGTCTGTGGGGATAACCTGCAGCCAGCCTTTGACCGTAGGGGCAATGCCTGAGATTATAAAGGAACTGAGGAGCCAGTGCAGTAAATATGGTTCCATGCTGGAATATTATGAAAAGATGGGGCTTGCAAAAGTCAAAAATATGAACCATCTGGAACAAAACGAAATTCAGATCGAATTTGTCCCAGTTGATGAAAGTGGGATTGTAACCGTTTTTGTGATAAAGGATAAAGATCGGAAAGTGATTTACGCGCCCTGCGATGTAAAACCATTTCCAGATAACCTGTTATTTTATAAAGCCGATGTCTTAATTATTGGCAATACCATTGTGGGAGAACAGTTAAAGGATGGGTTTGTACTTAATGAGACAAATATTCTGCGGAACGAATTGTTTGTTATGGACGAGATTGTTGCAATAAAAAAGAAGTATCAGATAGGAAAGATAATCATTACCCATTTAGAAGAAGACTGGGGAAAGTCCTATGACGATTACATCAGGCTGCAAAGACAGTATGAAGGAATTGAATTTGCCTATGATGGAATGAAAATAGAATTCCCATAGGCAAAAAAGCAGGAAACTCCCACAGGCTTTCTATTTCATGGACGTTGCGGCGTCCTTGAAATCAGCCATCTGGGAGTTAAAGGCGTGGCATTCATTATAGCAAAGATAAAAGTAGCGGTTCATGGGCATGTCCTTTATGGGACGGGCATGAATCACTTCAGACCGGGAAGATCCCTTAACATAGCGGGTGGAGATGACTCCGATGCCAAGGTTGCGGGCAACACCGTCCAGTATGGCAGATCCGCTGTAGGATTCCCATTTAACGCTATAAGGAATATGCCGGGTCTGCATGAGGTTTTCAAAGATAGAGCGTGTTCCGCTGCCAACTTCCCGCAGTATAAATTCACAGTTGTATAAATCCTCAGCTCGGATCACATCCCTTCCGGAAAAAGGATGATCTATGCTGTAAATCAGCTGCAGTTCGTCTTCCATAATTGGTTCTGTATGAATCTTCTCATTTAATATCACGCCTTCCACTAGTGCGATATCCAGCTCATTGTGAATCAGGCGGTGTTCCAGTATCTTTGTATTTTCTATATATACAGAACATGAGATGTCCGGATGGCTCTTTTGCAGTCTCTGTATCATGTCACTGATCATGGTATCTCCGATGGTTAAGGTAACTCCCACCCGCAGCGGGCGGAGTACAGCAGAGTTTTTCATGGATTGATTTAATGTTTCGTAACTGTTTAATACATTTAAAGCCCTGTCCCAGAAAAGCTTCCCCATAGGTGTCAGCTCCAGCCGCTTGGGATATCGTTTAAAAAACGTGGTTTCATATTCTTTTTCCAGATCTGCAATAATCTGACTTACGGTAGGCTGGGACACATAGAGCCGTTTGGCGGCTTCACTCATTTTTAATGTTTCCGCCACTGTAATAAATGTTTTTAGCTGTTTTAACGTGGCCATTTTACCATCTCCCATCATCTGGTATAGAAAAAACCAATATCATGCTTTAGATAATACTATTTTACGGTTAAAAAAACAAGTGTTATGATAGTGATAATAACAGAAAACAGGAGCGGTAAAATTATGGCATGTACATTAAAACCAGATGAAATCAAGAGGGTTAAAGCGCTTGGCTTTTTAAATAATAAGGGAACGGATTTATTTAACGGTCGTGTAATTACTGTAAATGGTAAGATTACGGCGGATCAGATTGCTGCAATTGCGGATGCAGCAAGAAAGTATGGCAATGGAGATGTGGTATTTACAGCTCGTTTAAGCATTGAAGTCAGAGGTATTCATTTTAAATACATAGAGGAATTTCGCAGCCATCTGGCAGAAGCTGGATTAGAGACTGGAGGAACCGGAGCATTGGTGCGTCCTGTTGTATCCTGTAAGGGAACCACCTGTCAGTATGGTTTATATGATACGTTTGCTTTGTCAGAAAAAATACATGAACGGTTTTACAAGGGCTATCATACGGTAAAGCTGCCGCATAAATTCAAGATTGCCACAGGAGGTTGTCCCAATAACTGTGTAAAGCCCAATTTAAATGATATTGGTATTGTGGGACAATTGATTCCGTGTGCGAAGAAAGATCTGTGCCGTGGATGCAGGAAGTGCCAGGTTGAGATTGCATGCCCCATGAAAGCGGCGAAACTTTCAGACGGACTGATTAGTATTGATCCGGAGAAGTGCATCAACTGCGGACGTTGTACCGGTAAATGCCCATTTGGAGTAACTGAGGAGGGAATACCCGGATTTCGCGTTTATATCGGTGGAAGATGGGGGAAAAAGATAAATCATGGTAAAGCCCTAGCGAGGATTTTTAAGAGCGAAGAGGAAGTACTGTCAGTCGTTGAAAAGACCATTCTCCTGTTCCGGGAGCAGGGGCAGGCAGGAGAGCGGTTTGCAGATACCATTGAACGGATTGGGTTTGAGAACGTTGAAGCACAGCTTCTTACCGATGATATTTTAAGAAGAAAGCAGGAAATATTGGATGCAAAGCTGCATCTGGCGGGCGGGGCAATTAGCTAAGCATCCGGTTTCCGTGCATTTCAATTTGCGATTTTAACAGCTCCCGACAGTTTGTCAGAATGGGAGCTGTTTTTTTAGCCAAGCATCCGCAAGTTGGAACCAGGTCTCAACTTCTGGAGATATCTGGTTTGCAGTGTTGGCTGTTACCTGATTTGCCAGAGCCAGTCCATGCTCTCCTTCCTGGAAGATATGGAGTTCGTAGGGGACATGGTGTCTTGCCAGCTCAAGGGCAAATACCAGAGAGTTTTCCGAGTAAACCAGCCCATCCTCTGAGGTATGCCACAAAAAAGCGGGCGGAGTTTTAGAAGAGACAAAGCGGGAGGGGCTGAAGGTCTGGATCACATTCTCTGTGATCTCTTTCTCCCCGGTCAGAGCCATATTTGCCCGGCTCATAAAATCAAACATCTGTTTTTGTGATTCATCTTGTGCCACTTCGGCCGATTTTTCCTTCATCACCTGATAATCCAGCAGACCATAAGCAAGAATCATTGCGTTAGGCCGGATCTCTTCCGGGCTGGCCGCTTTGGGAGAAAGAGATTCTCCCAGCTCTTTATCTTGCCAGTGTACGCCAAGGCTGGCAGCAAGGTGAGCGCCTGCGGAAAAACCACAGATCCCAATCTTATCAGGATCGATAAGCAGGCGTTCGCAATTCTGCCTTAAGTACCGGACCGCCTGAGCCAGTTCCTTTAACGCAGTGTGGGCGACGCCTATTCGGTTTTCCTCTGGATTACCAATTGTATATCTTAAGACAACTGCATGATATCCCATGGATAAAAATTTAAATGCAATCGGTTCTGCTTCCCGGTCAGAGGTGAATAAATAGCCTCCTCCAGGAGCAATTACCATTACCGGACGTTTTTTACCGGGTAAGAGTTCTTTGGAATCCTCGATCAGGTATGTGGTAAAAAATCCAGCAGTTTCATTAAATTTGTGGGTTTGAATAATCAAGATGACAGCTCCTCTCATTAAAAATATTGTTGTTACCATTGTATCAGATTCCATTGATAATCACCAGTTTTACAGTCAGGGACACCGAATTATCACAAATCTTTCACAGAATGTAAATAATTATTTAAGCTGTGTTTCAGGTTTGTAATATACAATATTTTCATAATTAAAAGTCAAAAGGTTAGAGGAGGCAGGAAATATGCATTTTAACAGATTTAATAAAACAATGGCTGGAATATTGGTCATGACAATGGTGGTTTCAATGACGTCACAGACAGTAACGATTCATGCTGCAAATACAATACAGGAAACAACTCAGTCATCAGAACCGCCAGCAGGAGGCCCCGGAGGTCAACAGCCACCAGAAGGGGCTCCAACGGGTCAACCCTCTGAGAATGGTCAGCAGCCGCCGGAAGGGGCTCCTGCCGGTCAGCCACCACAGAGAGAAGAAAAGTCAGAGGGCCAGCAGCCCGCTGACATGAATCAGGCCCCTCCTGGAGGAATGGGAGGTGTAGATACGATGACATTTGACTATAAGGGCAGTTATACGGCAGCACTGGTTGCTGACGGGGAAGAAGTTTCCTCAGAGAAAGAAGCCATCACTGCTTCAGATGCAGACCAGAACGCCGCGCTTGTTCAGAACGGAGGAACTTTAACCATTACAAAGGGTACACTACAAAAATCCGGCGATGACACCAATGGAGACAATTGTAATTTTTACGGTTTAAATTCCATTCTTCTCGGGGTAAACAGTGATTCGAAGGCATATATATCTGAAAGTTCCTTAAACGCTGACAGTGAAGGCAGCAACGGTATCTTTTCTACGGATCATGCTGTGATCTATGCCAATGACAATCAGATTGATACCTCTGCCGGCAATTCCAGAGGTCTGGACGCTACCTATGGAGGTACGATTATAGCTAATTTAATGGATATTTCCACCAAGGGAGATCATAGTGCAGCAATCGCTACAGACCGGGGAGGCGGAACCATATCCGTTACCAACAGTACATTATCTACGGAAGGATCCGGTTCTCCTCTTCTTTATTCCACAGGTAATATTGAGGTAGATAACGTTACCGGTTCGTCGGCCTCCAGTCAGATTGCAGGAATGGAAGGGCTTAATACAATCAGGATTTATCACTCCGTTCTTACCAGTACCAATACAGGGAAGACAGCCAGTGATCCGGTTGCAAACGGAATCATTATCTATCAGTCAACATCAGGAGATGCGGAAGCCTCCACTGGTGAAGCGGCAACCTTTGAAGCAGCAGATTCCACATTAAAAAGTGCAGTAAAAAGTGGTTCCATGTTTTATAGTACCAATACAGAAGCCAATATTGTGCTGAGTAATACACAACTGGACTTTGACAGCGATAATGCAGGTCTGCTCACTGTGGAAGGCAATGATTCCAATAACTGGGGAACTGCCGGAAGCAATGGATCAAAAGTGAAATTTACCGGATTAAACCAGACTCTAAACGGAACAATTTCAGTTGATACCATCAGCAGCCTGGAACTATATCTTCTGAAGAATACAACCTACACCGGTTCAACCGTAATTCAGACCAATTCGGTCAATACAAAGGCAACAGAGGCGCCTGTCACCGTCAATCTGGACAGTACCTCCAAATGGGTGGTTGTAAAAGACTGTGAAATAAGTAATTTAAACGCCGAAAAAGGCGCTTCAATTATAGATGAAGATGGAAAGACAGTAACCATCGTTGCAAATGGAAAGACAGTGGTAACCGGTACTGGTTCCCGGAATCTGACTGTAACAGGAACTTATACAGAGACAATAACAACAGACACCTGCAATGCTTTAAGTACTTCCTATACAGACAGATCTGAATTTGACAAGTATTATGGAATCTCCACTACATTTGGGGAGAATGGTATTTCAAAGGATGGCAAAGTTGAGACATCAGCGGAAAGCCAGTCTGAAACGCAAAGCGAGGCAGGAAACCAGGAAGAAACGTCTCAAAATAGTCCGGTTGGTATTCTGGCAGTACTCGCATCGGTTTGTGCCATTATTGGCTTTGGTGGCGTTTTTGCTTACAGAAAGAAAAGAAAGTGAAGTATATAGAGGATAGAATGTTAAGCATAGACTTGACATTCTTAAGAGCCTATGTTAATGTGATAAAGTGAAAAAGTAAAAAACCAACAAGCGAAGTTCGTAGGAAAATGACGATTTGTCTGCCGAAGGAGTAACACTCTCAGGCATCCGGAGTACCGGATAAGGACTATGAATGGATGTGGCTCTGGAGAATCTCATGAATGAGTGCCGAAGGTGCAAGGCGCGGGAAACCGCGTTAATCTCTCAGGCAAAAGGACAGAGTTTAAGTTCAAACGTTTAGCGGCAGTGATGCCTTTATTTGTTTGCTTTCAGAGCCAAATCATCCCGTATGGTCTGGCTTTTTTTAGTAAACAAAAAGAGAGGGTCTATCACATGGAACAATTTACACAGCTGGTTGATAAAGTCAGCAGCATTGTCTGGAACAGCATTTTACTGTATCTGCTGGTTGGAACAGGAATTTTATTTACTGTCCGCACCCGGTTTGTACAGGTCAGAAAATTTGGAGAAGGATTTAAGCGGATGTTCGGCAGTTTTAAGCTGAATGGCGAAAATGCCGGCAAAGACGGAATGTCCTCCTTTCAGGCATTAACTACGGCAATTGCAGCCCAGGTGGGTACGGGTAATATTGCAGGCTGTGCGACAGCACTTTATTCCGGAGGACCTGGAGCAATTTTCTGGATGTGGCTCAGTGCTTTTTTTGGAATGGCGACCAACTATGGAGAAGCTGTTCTCGCCCAAAAATATAAAACTGTCAATTCCCACGGTGAAGTGACAGGGGGTCCGATTTATTATATCAGAGCCCGTTTTAAAGGAACTGCCGGTAAGGTCATGGCTGTATTTTTCTCTCTGGCAATCATTTTTGCATTGGGATTTACCGGTAATATGGTTCAGGCTAATTCCATCGGTCTGGCGTTTCACACCGCATTTGGTCTGGATCCCCTGATTGTTGGTATCGTTATTGCTGCAGTTGCGGCATTTACCTTTATGGGAGGAGTAAAACGGATTGCTTCTCTGACTGAAAAACTGGTTCCGGTCATGGCTGCCTTTTATATCATCGGCTGTCTGATTGTACTGGTAATAAACCGCAGTGCACTCCTGCCTGCCTTGGAATCCATTCTGATCGGCGCATTCCGCCCTCAGGCACTTCTTGGCGGTGCAGCCGGAATCGGAGTTCAGAAAGCGATGCGTTATGGTGTTGCCAGAGGGCTTTTTTCCAATGAGGCAGGTATGGGTTCAACGCCTCATGCCCATGCAATGGCAAAGGTAGAGAAACCTCAGGATCAGGGCGTCATGGCGATCATGGCTGTATTTATTGATACCTTTGTGGTTCTTAATCTCACGGCTCTTGTAATCCTCACGTCCGGCAAACTGGCACCGGGGGTAGAGGGAGCGCCTCAGGGAACCGCCCTCGCCCAGGCAGCCTTCAGTCAGGCGTTTGGTTCCTTTGGCAATGCGTTTGTTGCAATCTGTCTCCTGTTTTTCGCATTCTCAACAATCATTGGCTGGTACTTTTTTGGTGAGGTAAATGTGAAAGCACTTTTTGGACCGAAAGCAACCAGGGTATATGCGTTGATTGTTGTACTGTTCCTGGTGCTTGGATCATTTTTAAAGGTTCAGCTTGTCTGGAATTTATCTGACCTTTTTAACGCACTCATGGTATTTCCAAACCTGATCGCACTGTTAGCCTCCTCTGGTATCGTAGCCAGAGCTGCCAGGGGAGAAGATATCATGAAATAACCTACTCTTTGAACCCGGTTAAAAATCCACTGAATTCATGGAAAAGAGATTCTTCTATCTTTTTCATCCATACGGTGATCCCGTCTTCCGACAGAGTTAAAAGGATATGGAGGGAACCCACGTATTCTCCCACAACGGAAACAGGGAGGTAAAGAGTTCTGGAATCTGCCCATATAGCTTTCACTGCAATTCTCTGTTTGTATCCATTTAAGATACTGACAGCAGGTTCTGTAAAAGAAAAAGAGAATGTGTATGTCTTATCCGGTCCGGACAGGGTAAGACTGCCTTCTTTGGAGTCAAGGGAAAGAGCGAGCCTTGTGAATCTCTGCCGGCCGGGCAGAAGACGGTAAACGGCGTTTAAATGTGAGGGGCCGGAAAAAACGGGAAGACAGGGAACCGGGCTTAAAAACTCCTTCAGTCCATCCCGAATCAGATCCAGTATTTTCTGTTGTCCCCCTCTGATATTCTGGGTATCTGCCGTAATGACTAAAACCAGATCCAGTTCGGGATAAAAAAGCACATACTGACTTCCCATACCATACATGGCAAAGCCATTCCGGATGTGCAAGATCTGATAGCCGTATCCCTGTTTTTCATCTATTGTCTGTCCAAAATGAATGGTGGGAACCTGAAAGGAAACGGCATCTCTTAAATAATCTGCAAAAACCCCCGTCCCATGTTTTACTGTATTCATACAAAATCTGCCAGTCTTTAACAAATCAAGGGAATAGGCCATCAGGCCGGAGCCTCCCATTTCACTTCCAAAGGGATCTTTTATGATATAAGCATCTTCGGAAAAATCCAGTTCATTCAGACATTTCGCTCTTAAATAATCAAGAACTCCTTTTCCTGTCAGCTTTTTTACAAGTGCTGCCAGCGTATGGGCAGCGGAAGTATCATAAAGGAAGACTTCTCCGCTCTTATGGGAGGGGGGAACCAAAAAGAAGCTTTCCACCCAGTTTTTCTGTCTGTCAATCTTATAGGTGGTTGAGGTGTGGCAGGTCTGCATCATCAGCATTTGCTGTATGGTCATATTCATAAGCCAGGGACTTTGGACTGTACCTGAGTACTCCGGGAAATAGCCGGTTATAGGGTCTGAAAGAGAAATCAGTCCGTCCTCAAGAAGATATCCCACTGCCAGGGCGCAGAAGCTCTTTGTAATGGAGAACATGCGGTGAAGATCCTGTTTGGCATAGGGAGCCTGATAGTTTTCCGTAAGAAGATTTCCGCCCTGGTCAGCCAGAAAACTGTGAATGGGAAGACCGCTTTGTTTCATTCGCAACCACAGCTTTTCCACTGCCGCCTTGCTTGATTGTATTTGATTATTTTGCATTTATTTTATCTCTCATTTCCTTCGGTGATACACCAAAATTCTTTTTAAATGCCCTCCTGAAAGAGGCGGCATTGTTATAACCAAGATATTCATATAGCGTGGAAAGACTGGTATCAGTTGTTGATATGATCTCCTTTGCTTTTGCCATTCTAAGTCGTTCTAAGTAAGTGGAAAAATTCTCGGATACCTCTCTTTTAAAGAGATAGCTGAAATAATTTTCCGAAATACCAAATATATCCGATATTTTTGTCAGGCATAAATCTGGATCATGGTAATTATTGACGATATAATCCTGTATTTTAATAATCAGCTCGTTGCTTTCTGTTTCTGTTCCGCAGACATCACAAAGCTCTAATGCAATGGTTTTTAAGCTGTCAATACTGATTTCTCCTTCAAACTGTTTATCAATCATATCAAGCAGTTTCAGCCTGTCTTCTAAAAGACCTTCTTCTGTAATGCTATGTCTCTTTTTAAACACAGTGGAACGAATATCCGATAAAAGCCATTTTTGCTGGGTAAAGGAAAGGCTGCGTCTTGATGTATTCTCATCCCGTATCAGCTTAAAAAGCTCCTTTACCTGTTCTTTGTTACCGGTGGAAATAAAACCGCTCAGCTGAATAGACAGACTTTCCGGATAATAATAAACATCATTGGATTTTATAAAATCATAGCGGCTTAAAATATATTTTTCCGTAGTTGTGACGGATTTGGCTTCCTTTGCCTGCTGATAGGATTTCCAGGTATAGGAAATCAGCCCGTTACGTGATCCCAGCCCGCCGCGGATCCAGATTCCATATTTTTGCAGAAGTTCATTATGCATAGAAATAAAGGTATTTCTGCTCTGTTCTAAAACCTGTTCAAAATGTAAAGATCCACCAGACGCAATCAATATGGCAAAAGCCCGGTCTGAAGGCTTGTAAATATATCCGGTATCCGGATAATACCGGCGGAGGGCTTCTCTCACCAGCATATTGTAATTTTCAAAGCACAATTCCAAATCTTTGGTGCAGATATCGGATTCCTCTGATGGGGATACTTCTGTATACAAAACGTGGAATTTGGTGTCAGGGCGTTCCAGACCAAGTTCATCTATGATATACTGCATCTCTATGTTATTGGTGATGCTGCCTTCCATGATTCGTCGCATATAAGACTCAGCCACAACCGGTTTTTGCTTTTCCACAAGGAGGTTTAAGGAGCTTGCCAGGGATTCCTTTATATTCAGTTCATTGGAAAGCTTTAATATCTTTTGATTTCCAAAGGATGAAAAGATCACCGCAAGGATTCCGCCAAGAATTATTGCCGCCAGAGTTACAGTTGTAAAAAAACGCTGATAGGGGGTGATGGAGTAGTAAGCTTTCTCTTCCGGCTGAATCAGATAGTAATTCCAGTTATTATAGGAAGAAGATACCGTAGTGATCAGCATTTCCTCCCTGTTACTGCCCTGGGTAAAATGTGCAATGTTATGTTCAAAGTCCATATTTTTCAAGGTATCGTATTCGATAACAGGACCGCCTCCGGAGAGGAGAAACGTCTGATTGCCGTTTTTATCGTATGCAACCAGATATCCGTTGTTATAAAAATTAATATTAGAAAAATACTTGATGATCTTTTCATGGTCAAACTGGTAGCAGATCACAGAACTGCTGTGATTGGCGATCTGAGAGGCGGATGTCAGAGGATATAGGTATAAAAAGTTTTTTGACGAAGTGCCAAGCTGTTCAAAAGGAATAAATTTGTTCCAGTAAACAGGATTCACAAGTATTTTTGAAAATTGTGACGGATCAATCGGGTACTTTGTATTATGCCAGATAAAAAAATCAAAATCCGAAAACAGGATTGGAGAGATTGCATAGCTGGATTTCTCAATATAAATAAAAGAGTTGCTGATTGGCAGCAGCAGCTCCACAGGTGTAATAGATTTAAGGCTTTGCTGGGTCTTATAACCAAGATAATAAAAAGATGAGTCCTCTCTGCCCTTCTGGTTGATAAGATTATTAAAAAGGCTGTTAGCAGTAATTTGTTTCACCGATGCATTCATCAGCTCCAACGTATTGTCAAGCTGGTTAACGGATGCGGTCAAACTAAGCCGGTTCTGCTGGTAAATGCCGTTCTTAACCTGGCGGTAGGAGAGTGAATAAAGAATCACTCCAATCATTAGAATGATTGCCAGAATTAAAGTGTAGGAAAGCATCAGCTGATTTTTATAGGACATATTTTTATTTTGTTTTAATGTAAGTTTGCGATTTTTCATATGCACCATTCCTTTTTTCATATGGAAATTATAGTATGAAACGGTACTAAAATCAATCAAATCACTCCCTTACATTAAGATCTGTACATAGAACGTAAGATATGTACTCAATATCCATTCCTGTCTCTTCCTATATAATGATGTGGAATTGAAATCAGAGGATCCAGTAAATATAAAATATGCATAATAAATGATTGGGAAATCGGGGCATTTAGCTAAAAATGAACAACGATAGTAAATAATGCGCGTTGATATTGTGTGTACGGGATGCTATGATGGCAATGCAAAAAAGGTGCGCACCACCAATGACAAAATCAATAATATTGGGAGGTTCTTAATGAGAGTTAAAAAAATGCTTGCAGCTGGTATGGCGGTTACCATGGCTGCTACTGTGGCTTTAAGTGGTTGTTCTTCTTCTGCCAAAACTGGGGTGGATGCAACAAGTGCAGGTGCAAATACGGAAAGTGGCTCTTCAACTGGGGAGAGCAAAGCTGGTGATGAGATCAAGAAGCCAGATAAAATCACGATTATGGTAAATTCTACTGTAACAACAAAAGCAAACAACAGAGATGCTTTTGAAAAAAGGTGGGAAGAGCTTACTGGAATTGATCTGGAAATTATTCAGCCTGATCATGATGCTTATTTTGATGTTTTAGGACAAAGCTTTGCTTCCGGTCCGGAAAACTGGCCTGACGTCATTATTCTAAATGGAAGTTATTACACCGGTTATGCAGAGGAAGGTGCTCTGTGGGATATGACAGAAGCATGGGAGAATTCAGAGCTGAAGGCTTCGGGACGTGTAACAGGGGAAGATGTGATCGAAGCAACCAAGATTGATGGTAAACTTTATGGATTCCCTGATGCAAGAAGAGGCGGCTGCCTTACTTACGTAAAGAAAAAATGGCTTGATAACTGTGGATTAGAGGCGCCCACAACTTATGAAGAATATTTAAATATGTTAAAAGCATTTACGGAAGGTGACCCGGATGGGAATGGGATTAATGGAGATACATACGGTGTTTCTGCTTCTGGACTGATGGGAGCAAAAGGAGGAGATCCTTCTTCCAATTATCTTCCTGAATTTTATCAGGATGCGCAGCCAAACTTTGTAAGAGGTGAGGATGGCATCTGGTATGATGGCTTTACAAAAGAAAACTTCAAAGGCGCATTGGAGCGTCTGAGAGATGCCTATTCAAAAGGATATATTGATAAGGAATCTTTAACCAATGGTACAAAAGACTGCCGCAATAAATTCTACGAAGATAAGTTTGGTGTATTTACGTATTGGGCAGGTACCTGGGCTTCCAACTTAAAGAACAATCTGGAAGCAAATGGGAAAGACGGAGAGTTAATTCCTTTAAAACCGATTAAAGAGGTTGGTACTTACGAAGAAGGAACAGCTCCTGTATGGGCAATTACTTCTGCCTGTGAGAATCCAGAAGGGGTCTTTAAGTATTTTATAGAGTCTATGCTTGATGGCGGTGATATGCAGATGCTTTGGAGCTATGGAGTAGAAGACGTTCACTGGTCTACAAAAGCTGAAACAGTCCTTGATAAGACCTATGCAGCCGGAGAATTCCATACACGGGAAAGCCTGGAACAGCCGGGAACTCAGTATACAAAGCAGCATCTGGATCCCACATTGGCTATTGCTACATGGGAAAATGATCCTGGAAAAGACACCGTTAAAGAAGAAGCAAGAGTATCTCAAAAGTTATTTAATGAAAATTGTCATCAGGCAATCATTATTCCTTCAACCGAAGTAATGGCAACTTATAATGGTGATTTGACTACATTAAAAAACTCTATCGTTGCAGATGTTGTGGTACAGGGACTTTCTATTGATGCTGCATATGAAAGATTTGAAAAAGAGGGTGGAGCTGAGTGGTCAAAATTGATCGTAGATTCTTTAAATGAATTGGGATCCTCAAAATAGGTTTAGGAAGGTTAACATATGAATACAAAAAAGAAAGGGCCTGCAGCGAAAGCTGCAGGCAACAATAAGCGGCCGCTGCTGGTTTCGCTTCGTTATTACAAAGGCTTTTATCTGATGTTTCTGCCAGTACTGGCCTTTGCAATCGTGTTTAACTATCTTCCTATGTTTGGTATCAGATATGCCTTTTATTCTTATAAGGGAATCAAGGAGCCTGTATTTGTAGGACTTGCCCATTTTGAGAAGATGATGAAGATGTCAGGGTTCTGGAATGCCTTTGGCAATACCATAACATTAAGTGTTGTTAAGCTTCTTTTAAATACATTTACGGCTGTTGCACTTTCTCTTATGCTCAATGAGATGAAAAGCGCAACTTTTAAGAAGATAACTCAGACGATTGTGTATCTTCCCCATTTTATGTCATGGGTGGTTACAGCTTCCGTCTTTACATTAATACTTTCTCCTACCAGTGCAGGTCTGGTAAACTCCATACTGATAAAGATGGGGATTTTAAAAGAGGGAATTTATTTCCTGGCAGATAAATCATGGTGGCGTACCATGTTTTATGGCATCAACGTCTGGAAGGATACAGGCTGGGGAACGATTATTTTTATAGCAACCCTGTCCGGAATTAATCCGGAACTTTATGAAGCGGCAGCCATGGATGGGGCAGGCCGGTGGAATAAATTGCGTTTTATTACAATGCCAGCTCTTAACAATACCATTATCACAGTGCTCATTTTAAATCTGGCAAAGGTCATGAACTTATTTGAGTCTGTGTTCGTTATGCAAAACGATGCCGTAATCCAGGTATCAGATGTACTGCATACATACATTTATACGCAGACATTCAATTCCGGTGCACTTCCTGATTATGGATATACCACCGCAGTAGGGCTGACTGCTTCACTTGTAGGCTGCGTATTTGTGATGATCTGCAACAAGGCCAGCCACAAAGTAAGAGGAAGAGGAATTGTTTAGGAGGGACAACATGAAAAAGAAAGCAACAGCATTTGATTATGGGCTAATGATAATATTTGTGCTAATAAGCCTGATCATGATTATCCCTATTTATAAAGTATTAATCGATTCGCTGGATTTAAAAACAGCGTATGGTATGAAATTATTTCCGGAACAGTTTGGTTTTGCAGGATATATATCCGTATTTACCAATCCAACTCTGTACAGACCCTTTCTGGTGTCCTGCTTTACTACAATCGTAGGAACCTTTACAGGTCTTACAATTGCAACACTTGGAGCATATGTACTGATTCAGTGGAAAATGCCGGGCCGGACATTTTTTGCAAATATCCTGCTGTTTACCATGATTTTCAGCGGTGGTATGATTCCTACGTATCTGGTTATGAAGGCAATTCATATAACCAATACATTGCTGGTGGTTATTCTTATGCCGGCTATTAATGTTTATAATATCGTATTGATGAGAAACTTTTTTGAAGGAATTCCTGCCAGCTTATTTGAATCAGCAGAAATTGACGGCTGCTCTCCAATGGGAGTATTTCTTAAAATCGTTCTACCATTATCAAAGGCGGCGCTGACAGCGATTGGTCTGATGTACGCAGTTTCTTACTGGAACGACTATACACACTATAAACTTTATATCACAAATGATAATTTATATAATTTCCAAATGAAGTTAAGATCTGTTATAATGGGAAGTGATTTGCCCCAGGCAATCGGCGGTGCAACTGAGAACACAGTTAAGAACGCAGCTGTTATTGTGGCGATCCTCCCCTTCATGATCATATATCCATTCTGCCAGAAGTATTTTATTCAGGGTGTTAATATTGGTGCCGTAAAGGAGTAACGACCAGGCAGAAAGAGGGGCAGAATTTCTGCTCCTTTTTTCACATGAACTATATTATGGGAGGCAATTACGATGTCCATGTATCAGAATCCGGTCTTATATGCCGATTATTCAGATCCCGATGTAATTCGGGTGGGAGAAGATTATTATATGGTAGCTTCTTCTTTTACATATCTTCCAGGTGTACCTCTTCTCCATTCCAGAGATCTGGTTCACTGGGAAATCATCAATCACTGTGTTGATTCACTGCCCTTTGAAAAATATGATCTGCCGTCACACGGCTCAGGTACCTGGGCGCCCTCCATCCGCTTTCGTGAGGGTACCTTTTACGTGTTTATTCCCCTTCCTGATGAAGGGATTTTTGTAGCAACATCAAAGGATCCATATGGAACATTTAAACTTCACTGCCTTCTTGAGGCCAAAGGCTTCATTGATCCCTGTCCTTTCTGGGATATGGATGGAAAGGCGTATATGGTATTTGCCTATGCCAACAGCCGATGCGGGATCAAGCACAGATTGGATCTGGTGGAAATTGACCCTCAATGCAGAAACATCATTGGAGAGCCGGTTACCATATTTGACGGGGAACAGATTGCTCCCACAACAGAAGGCCCCAAGATGTATTATGACCAGGGATATTATTATATTCTAATGCCGTCTGGAGGCGTTTCAACTGGCTGGCAGTCTGTATTGAGAGCCAGATCTGTAAAGGGGCCGTATGAATATAAGATTGTGATGCATCAGGGAAACACATTGGTAAATGGGCCTCATCAGGGCGGCTGGGTCATAGCACCTGACGGCAGGCACTGGTTTATTCATTTTCAGGATGTCAATGAGCTTGGAAGAATTGTCCATCTGCAGCCTATGTGTTTTCATAATGGCTGGCCTTTTATCGGAACGGATCAAAATGGAGACGGAATCGGAGAACCGGTTAAGGAGTGGAAGGTTCCCAAAGAAGGGCAGCCAAAATACAGGATTGCCCAGTCGGATGAGTTTAAGGGGGAACGCATTGGCCTACAGTGGCAGTGGCAGGCAAACCCAAAAGAGTCTTACTATTCTCTGGCAGGGCATAATGGTATCCGTCTGTTTTGTATGAAGAACAATACCAGAGAAAATTTCCTCTGGTATGCACCCAACGCCATGACTCAGATCCCCCAGCAAAGGACGTTCACCGCTGTCACAAAGGTACGCCTTAACTGGGAAGAAAAGGGGGATATGGCATCCATAGGAATGATAGGACATTCCTATGCCTATCTGGCTCTGGAGCGGACCATTGATGGCAACAGCCTTATGCTGTACAAAGGAACCGCAACAAAAAAGGAACTGCTTGGAGAAGCCTTGGAAATTCTTGAAACTTCCTGTCCTTACGAGAATGATACGGTGTATTTGCGTCTGGAGTTACTCGCTGATAAAACATACCGCTTTTCCTGGTCACCGGATGGAGCCAGCTACATCTCCATCGGCAATTCACAGCCATTATGCCGGGCGACCTGGACAGGTGCGAAACTTTGTCTGTGGAGCGCCAACAAAAACAACGTAAGATCAGAAGGGTATGGGGAATATGAATTTATACACATCAAAGACGGAAGCGGCAGCAAAGAGGGCATTTGAAGCAGCAGAGCGGGGAGAGTATGAGACGGTTGTCCACCTCATTGATCACAGCTTCAATACAGAGGACTGCGATGAGAATGGGAACAGCCTTCTCCACTATGCAGTGAAAGGGAAAAACCAAAAACTGGTGGAGTATCTGGTAGAGCGCTGTAACATGGATCCCACATGGGCAAATCAGTCCATGTGTACGCCTTATGATCTGGCGACAGGGTCGGCCATGGAAGAATACTTTAAAAGTAGATGCGGTTTTTCCTTAGAGGAATCTTACCGCAATCCGGTTTTAAGGGGAATGCACCCGGATCCCAGTATTGTACGTGTGGGAGAAGATTATTATATGGTCCATTCCAGTTTTCTGTTTTTTCCATGCATTCCCATTTCCCATTCCAGGGATTTAATTCACTGGAAAACAATCGGTTATGCGGTTACAGATGAAATATGGGCAAAAGAATATCTGGGAGATCTGGAAGGAGGAAGGGGATTCTGGGCGCCTGATATCAGCTTTTCCAATGGAAGATTTTATATCTGCGCAACTCTTCGTAATAATGACAATGCGCCTTATATTCAGACACAGATGATCACCAGTTCCATTCATCCCGAAGGCCCTTATGAGACACCGTTCATTCATAATCTCCTGGGGATTGATCCCTCCCTTTTTACTGATGAGGATGGAAAACGGTATATGCTGATTAACCGGGGAGCAAGAATGGTAGAGATTTCTCAGGATGGGAAACAACTGCTATCCCAACCGGAACTGATCTGGTACGGACATTCCGGTCATGCGCCGGAGGGACCTCATCTAATAAAAAAGGATGGGTATTATTATTGTTTTCTGGCAGAAGGCGGAACTGGAAAAGGACATATGATTACCGTTGCAAGATCCAGACGATTATACGGCCCCTATGAAAACTGTCCTTACAATCCAATCCTGCATCAGTGGGATGAAATGGGTGCCATTCAGTGCTGTGGTCATGGAAAGCCAGTTGAGACACAAGACGGCAGATGGTTTATGGTGTATTTATCTTCTCGTTTCATTAATGGGACATGGGGAATGCTGGGCAGAGAGACCTGCCTTGACGAAATCGCCTGGACAGCTGACGGGTGGCCTGTGGTAAATAAAAGAAAAGGCCCTTCCTATATGGAACGGGTTCCCTTTTCCAAAACGGACGAAAAGACAGCGGCAGTCAATACGAAGGAGGTCTGGCTATCCCCAAGAACAAGAGACAGAAAACGTGTCTGGACTGGAGAAGATGGAACGCTGTGGATCAGAGGAGACGGATTTGATTTATGCAGCAGAAAATGCAACAGCCTGCTTCTTAAATTACAGCCGGATTTTAGCTTCTCTGCAGAGTTTGAGATGTGGATTCCAGAGGAAGAGAAAGCGGAATTTACCTCGGATGCAGGTGTGACCCTGTACTATGATGAAAACACCTACATAAAATTTGGTGTAACAAAGAATCAGATATTTGTAACGGAATATGTGGATAACGCTTATGTAAGGACAGAAAAGAAGGATTTTTCTTTTGAAGGGCGTGTTTTATTCCGCGTTGAGACAGATGGTCTTAACAGAACCTTTCTATTAAATAATAAAATCCTGTGGCAATGGACTGATGTGACTTCTATCTGTTCGGAAGGTCTGACAAAAGGAAAACGTTTTACAGGAGCAACTTATGGAGTGTACGTAAATGGCAGCAATCTTTTATGCTGGAGACAGCACAGTGAAATTTAATAAAGCTTCCACATATCCCCAGACCGGGATATCCCAGGCAATGCTTCTTTATCTGGCAGATGGTGTGGAGATGAAAAGCTATGCACAGAATGGGAGAAGTACGAAATCATTTCTGGATGAAGGCCGGCTGGCTCTGATGGAAAAAGAAATGAAAGAGGGAGACTATCTCTTTATACAGTTTGGCCACAACGATGAAAAGGATGATCCGGCCCGCCATACCGACCCGGATACCACATTTAAAGAGAATCTGATGAAGTATATACAGGCGGCCAGAGAAAGTGGCGCTTATCCAGTGCTCATTACCCCTATCGCCAGAAGGCATTTTGATGACCAGGGTAAGTTTCTTCCTGGCAGCCACGGAGCCTATCCGGAGGCGGTGAGGCAGACAGGAAAAGAAGCCTGCGTTCCGGTTATTGACTTAACTGCTATAACAGAGGCTTATCTGGAAGCAGTGGGTGATTTAGCCTCTAAAGCATATTTCATGTGGCCTGGGGATAATACCCATTTAAAACCAGAGGGAGCTGTCATCATGGCAGGATTCCTTTCCGAAGAACTGAGAAAGCTTGGGGCACCTTATGCAGATCTGTTAGACAGCATAAACGTGGTAATAGAGAATCAGGGGCTTGATGTTTCCTAGGGAGAAAACAATGGATCAATATGAGCAAATGGAACACCGGTTTATTGACTGCTATAGGAAGTACAGGAATCATTCGGTTATGGTGCTGCTTGGATTTTATAAAGGGCAGTACCATAAGTTTCTTCTGTCCACTTTCTTTTTTGTAATCAAACATGCACCCAGTCTCTTTGCTGCCCTTCTGACTGCCAATGTAATCAACGGAGCCATAGCAGGAGGAGAAGAGGGAAAGCGTCAGATCATCTTAAATGTTACGATCTGGATTGGACTTTTAGCAGTGCATCTTCCTGCAAACTGGCTTCACAACAAGTATAAAAATCAGGTGATACGAAAAACCGAGGCCGGTTTAAGAGGTGCTCTGGTCCGGAAACTCCAGGAATTGTCCATTCCATACCATACGCAGATACAATCAGGCAGACTCCAGTCCAAGATCATACGTGACGTGGAGGCAGTGGAGACATTATCCTCCCAGCTTTTTGTTAATCTCATGAATATTTTTATGAATCTGGTCATCACGCTGGGAATTACAGCCGTGAAAAACAGGTCAGTGCTCCTGTTCTTTCTTTTGGTGGCTCCAGTGACCGCTGTGACAGTTGTTGCATTTCGCAAACGGATTCACAGCGAGAACCGGGCATTTCGGCGTGAGATGGAAGAAACCAGTGCCCGTGTGATGGAGATGGTGGAACTGGTTCCTGTTACAAGAGCCCATGCTCTTGAAAAACAAGAGGTGGATAAGATCAAAGAACAGCTGGAAGAAACGGCAGATAAGGGATACCGGCTGGATATGGTGCAGGCACATTTCGGTGCTGTGAGCTGGTGTGTATTTCAGGTATTTCAGGCACTGTGTCTGGGGTTCTCCGGATATATGGCATGGAAAGGCTCCATAAAGATCGGCGATGTAACCTTTTACCAGGCAAGCTTTACCACGGTTGTCAACCAGTTTACAGGGCTGATCAATCTGCTTCCCATACTGACCAAGGGGCTGGAATCGGTTTCTTCCATCGGCGAGGTATTAATTTCTGATGATGTGGAGCATAATGAGGGAAAGAGGGAACTAAACCAGTTAAAGGGCAGGTTTACCTTTCAGAATGTTGCATTTTCCTACAAAGACTCCAATGAACTGGTTTTGACCGGAATTGATCTGGAGGTGAAGGAAGGAGAAACCATCGCTTTGGTGGGAGAATCGGGCTCAGGAAAGACTACCATACTAAATCTCTTAATTGGTTTTATAACACCGATCGGGGGCAGGCTTTCCATTGACGGAACGGATATCAGTGAAATTAATTTAAGAAGCTACCGGAGATTTATCTCAGTGGTACCCCAGACCCCCATTCTCTTTACCGGTTCGGTAAGGGAAAATATCACTTATGGCCTTACCAATGTATCTGACGAAGAGGTGAATCATGCAGTGGAAGCTGCAAATTTAAAATCAGTGATTGCGAAGCTTCCCAATGGTCTTAATACCATGATTGGAGAACATGGTGCCAATTTAAGCGGAGGTCAGAGACAGAGAATTTCCATAGCCAGGGCGATTATCAGAGATCCCCGGGTAATTATACTGGATGAAGCAACCTCGGCTCTTGATACCATATCAGAAAAGGAGATTCAGGATGCCCTCAATGAGCTGATTAAAGGAAGAACGACATTTATTGTTGCACACAGGCTTTCCACAGTAAGAGGAGCAGACCGGATCGTGGTTTTAGACCAGGGGAAAATAAGGGAAGAAGGAAGCTACCAGACGTTAATGGAGTTAAAAGGGGAATTCTATGAAATGGAGCGGCTTCAGATGGCATTGAGATGAAAAAACGGTTTACATCTGAATGGATCCGGTGTATAATCAAATCTTACATACGTAGTAATTTATCTGTATACAGGGAGGGTATAAAGTGTCCCTGTTCCTTTCATATTATAAATATTACAAGCGTAAGAATAAGGAGAATTATGCGCCGCAATCATTTATTTAAGAATAAAAGCTTACCTGATATTTCATTTCAGATTCCCAGATTGCTGATATTGGGATTATTTTTTGGATTTTTATTATCATCACTGCTGGTAAGATTATATCACCTGCAGATTATGGAGGGGGCTGCCAGCCAGGAGGAGTTCATCACCTCCATTATGAAAACCCAGAGGCTTCCCGGGAACAGAGGGAACATCTATGACAGGAACGGAACGCTTCTGGCATCAAACCGTCTGTCCTATAACATCACTCTGGAAGATTCCGGAAATTATAAGAATCAGAAGGAAAAACAGAAAACATTAAACGGAATCGCCTATCAGCTGATCGGTCTTGTGGGGGATGAAGATAAGTTAAATCTCAGTCTTCCCATTATGGTAAATGAAGAAGGAAATTATCAATATTCGGTGGACGGCTGGAAGCTGAGCCGCTTTAAGGCTGACTTTTATGGGAAGAGCCAGGTTACGGATCTGACGGAAGAGCAGTCACAAAAGACGGCAGATGAACTGATGCAGGATCTTTGTGGAAAGAAGAAGTTTATGATTGATTCTTCCTATCCGGAAGAGGAGCAGAAATTGTACAGGCTTCCTGCGTCCTTAACGCCCAAGGAGATCTTACAAATCGCTAACATTCGTTATGGTCTGTCCTTAAATTCATACCGGAAATACCTGCCGTATCTGGTGGCATCCGATGTATCTGACAAAGCCATGGTGGGTGTAATGGAACAAAAGCACGATCTTCAGGGAGCTGATGTAGAAAACAGCAGCATCCGGGTGTACTATGGCGGAGAAAGCATGTCCTCTATTTTAGGATATACAGGTGGCATATCAGCTGATGAGCTGGCTGCCGTTGGGGATAATAACGGTATTTATTCCAATCAGTCCGTGATCGGCAAAAGTGGAATTGAAAAAGCCATGGAAGAATCGCTGAGAGGAAAGGATGGAACTCAGGAATTTTATACCGACGTGGTGGGAAATCCAAAGACAGAACCGGTGGTTACCGACAGCCCCGGAACTGGCAAGGATGTTTACTTAACGGTGGATAAAGGCCTGCAGGATGCGGTATATCAGATGTTGAAACAGCAGATAGCTGGAATTCTTTTGGCCAATATGGTGGAAACCAGAAGGGCTGAAATGCCAAAAGCAGCCGATGCCTCCCAGATCCGGATCGCCTCTGACGAAGTGTACTATGCGTTGATCCAGAATCATGTCATCAATACGGAACGGTTAAAGGATGAGAATGCATCGGATTTGGAAAAAAAGGTCTATGGAGATTTTAAACAGAAAAAAGAAGCGGTGATTGGTCAGCTTTCAGCCGCCTTCGACGCATCAGGAGCCTCTTACCAGGCACTTGGTCCCCAGATGCAGGGATACTTGGATTTTCTGGTCAGTCAGGCCCGTAAAGATCAGTTCCTGCTAAATGGTAGCGGCACATGGGACTGGAAAGAAAAGAGCTTAAGGCAATATCTGACCGAATCCATTGCTGCAGGTCATATGGATTTAAGCCGCCTGGAAAACAATGAAAAGTATACGGAAATCCAGGATGCAGAGCGCCTGGCGGAAGAAAAGATGTTACAGGATATCACCGATAACCGTGATTTTGAACAGAAGATTTATCAGGCGATGATTGGGGAAGGATCCCTTAGCGGCAGAGAGACAGAGCAGCTTCTGTATGAACAGGGGGTTTTATCAAAAGATGATCCGGACTACCCACTTCTTATGAATGGTCAGTTAAGTCCCTATCAGTTTATCCGTAAGAAAATCACCAATCTGGAGATTACACCGGCTCAGCTGGCATTAAATCCCTGTTCCGGATCTGCTGTTGTGGTCAATCCCCAGAACGGTGAGGTAATAGCCTGTGTCAGCTATCCTGGTTATGACAATAACCGGCTGGCGAATCAGATGGATACCTCCTATTACCAGCAGCTGGAACAGGACTTATCCCTGCCTCTGTTCAACCGTGCCACCAGCCAGTTAACGGCACCCGGATCTACCTTTAAACCGGTTACGGTCATTGCCGGGTTAACGGAAGGCGTGATACAGACCGATACCAGTGTTTTGTGTACTGGTGCATTTGACAAGGTGGAGCCGCCTCTGCGATGCTGGAAACGTTCCGGTCACGGAGTGATCTCTTCCAGTGCCGATGCACTTAAAAACTCCTGCAACGTATATCTTTCAGAAATCACGTACAGGTTGGGAACAGGAACAGAAGGAAGCTTTTCAGAGGATAAGGGACTTGGCACCTTAGTTAAATATGCCCAGCTTCTGGATCTGGATAAGAACACAGGAATTGAGATCGGAGAGGCAAAACCTCATGTAACAGATCAGTATGCCATTCCCTCCTCCATCGGTCAGGGAACTCATAACTACACCACATCCCAGATAGCCCGTTATACGGCGACACTGGCGAACCATGGTCAAAGTTATCAGCTGTCTATGATTGGCAAGATTACAGATGGAGATGGTGCAGTTGTAAAATCCTTCACTCCTGCATTAAACAGTACTGTCAGCTTACCGGAATTTGTATGGAATGATGTGGCAAAAGGTATGAACGAACTGGTAAAATCCAATGCAAACTTGAAAGATTTAAAAATTGATGCAGCAGGAAAAACCGGTACGGCAGAGGAGTCAAAAACAAAACCAAACCATGGTCTCTTTATTGGATATGCACCCCTTGTGAATCCACAGATTGCCATAACCGTCAGGATCGCAAACGGATACAGCTCTGGTAATGTGGTAGGCGTAGGAAAGAATATATTTAATTATTATTTCCATCTGGAAGATACCGAAAAGATTTTAACTGGTACGGCTTCCGGTGTATCCAATAACCTTCGTACGGATTAAAGGAGTAATGGAATGAGACGGGGAATGAAACGGGGATTGAGACGATTTGTGTTTTCTGTTGTTTGCACATTATTAATACTGATGATTGGTGTGGCCGGAGGAATTTTATTTCTCCGGCTTGAAAGTAAGAAGAACCAGTTAAAAAAGCCGGATGTGCTTTTTTCTGACTATGTGTCAGACTTACAAAAGGCGGATTATGAATCCATGTATGGCATGCTTGATGGGCAGAGCCAGTTAAATATCAGCCAGGAAGATTTTATTGCCAGAAATAAGAAAATTTATGAAGGTATTGAAGCGGAAAACATAAAAGCGGATATCACCGGCGTTGACTTAAAGGATGAGGAAGCAGTAGTCACTTATCAGATGAGTTTAACCAGTCTGGCAGGAGAGATCAGTTTTACCAATCAGGCAGTATTAAAAAAAGAAAAGAAAACCGGCTATAAACTGGAATGGAACGACAGCCTGATTTTTCCTGAGCTTAACAAAACCGATAAAGTAAGAGTATCAACAGATGAGGCGCAAAGAGGGTCCATTTTTGACAGGAACGGTCTTATGCTGGCAGGAAAGGGAACTGCTTCCTCTGTCGGCCTTGTTCCGGGGAAAATGAGTGAGAATTCCGGTCCGGATGTGGAAAAGCTGGGAGAACTTCTTTCCATGTCTCCGGAGAGTATACAAAAAAAGCTGTCTGCAGGCTGGGTGAAGGAAGATTCCTTTGTTCCATTAAAAACCTTAAAAAAGGTAGATGATTTTCAGCTGCACTCAGAACAGGCCAGTGAAGAAGATCAGAAAAACAAAGAGCTTCAGGATCAGCTTCTTACAATTCCCGGAGTGTTAATTTCAGACACTTCCGTACGTTCCTATCCCCTGGGAGTAAAGGGCGCCCATCTCATTGGATACGTTCAGAATGTGACCAGTGAGGACCTGGAAAAACATAAGGGAGAAGATTATTTAACAGACAGCGTAATTGGAAAAAGCGGTATGGAAGGATTATATGAAAAGGAATTAAAGGGTACAAACGGCCATACTATTTCCATCACAGATGCAACGGGAAACAGTAAGAAAAAGATGGCGGTAAGGCCAAGAACAGATGGTGCGGATATCTCACTTACCATTGACAGTACGCTTCAGAGTGCGATCTATGATGCATTTTCAGAAGACAAAAGCTGCAGCGTAGCCATGAATCCCCATACAGGAGAGATCCTGGCTCTTGTGAGCACTCCTTCCTATGATGACAATGATTTTATTCTGGGAATGCCGTCAGAAAAATGGGATTCCTTAAATAATGATGAGCGAAAGCCTCTTTATAACCGCTTCCGTCAGAAGTTTGCTCCAGGATCTTCCTTTAAGCCTATTACGGCTGTGGTTGGACTTGGAACCGGGGCCATTGATCCCAATGAGGATTTTGGAAGCACCGGATTAAGCTGGAGAAAAGATGAGAGTTGGGGAAATTATTACATAACCACCCTTCATGACAGTAATCCCCTTAATCTGGAAAATGCTTTTATCTACTCGAATAATATTTATTTTGCCAAAGCTGCATTAAAGATTGGCTATGATGATTTTATGGCAGGGCTTAACAAACTGGGATTTAACCAGGCCCTTCCTTTTGAAATTTCCGTTGCCCAGTCCCAGTACTCTAATTCAGATAAGATCGAAACGGAAATACAGCTGGCTGACAGCGGTTATGGACAGGGTCAGATGCTAGTGAATCCGATCCATCTGGCAGCCCTTTACACTATGTTCACCAACGAAGGCAATGTCATACAGCCTGTTCTAAGAGCAGAACAAAATGCTGCACCAAAAGTATGGCTTCAGGGAGCCTGCTCTCCAGACAATGCCAATCTGGTCCGTGAGGATCTGATCAAGGTTGTCAGCTCAGAGCATGGAACTGGCCATGCCATTATGAGATCAGACCTGACGCTTGCAGGAAAGACAGGAACTGCTGAGATCAAAGCTTCCAAAGGGGATACTACCGGAACGGAACTTGGCTGGTTTTCGGTATTTACTGCAGATCCAGATGCCAGAACACCACTGCTCCTTGTTAGCATGGTAGAAGATGTGAAGAACCGGGGCGGGAGCGGGTATGTGGTAAGAAAAGATAAACTGATTCTTGATTCCTATATTCCGGTACAATAAATGAAAAAGACAGAGCCTGAGGCGGGAGAGATTCTCCTGTCTCAGGCTCTCTTTTACTGTCTGTAGATATTCTGATTCTCTAAAATGTCCAGTGTAATCGCTGCGGCAGTGCGTCCGTTGGCGGAATGGTCACTTTGAATGTTGGTAGAAAACACATAAGTATCATCCTGGGACTGCACAAAACCGATAAACCAGCCGTTGACATCTTTGCCGTTTATATTGCCGGTTCCGGTTTTACCGTATAATGAAACACCCTGGCTGGCAGAAAGATAAAGGGAATCTTTTACCGCTTTGATGTGATCCGGTTGAAACGGGAGAGTTCCCTGACATAGCCTGCTTAAGAGCTCCACCTGTTCCACAGGAGATATTTTCAGGGAAGACTCCAGCCAGTAGCTGCCGATTCCTCCGGATAAATCCTGATTTCCATATTCCAGTCGCCGAGTGTAGTTTTTTAATGCGGATCTGCCGCTTTTTTCATCCAAAGTTTTGAAATACCAGTTAACAGAACGGCTCATGGCAGTATTCAGGTTCTGATCCTGATTCCAGGCTTCAAAGGGGAAGGCTGATCCGTCCCATTTCATATAAGAGGAGTCAGGAGTAATCACTCCCTGTTCCAGTGCACACAGCGCGCTGTATATCTTGTAGGTGGAGTCTGGGGAAATCCTGGTTGTGCCCGCTTTCTGATTATAAATATAATATTGATGGGAATTGACTCCGTATAGCACAAAACTACCTTTATAACCATAAAAGCAGGAGTCTAAATCCAGTTGTTTCATATGTTCAGGATAAAAGGGGTAAAAAGAACCGCTGGATGCATTGACAGACATGACAGGTATAAATGCCAGCAGCACCACACTGGTTACAGAGAGTAAAAACCGGCTTTTCCATTGTTTCCATGTGGATTCTTTGCGGTAAGAAGCAATGCAGCGGATTCTCCTCCTGATCTCTTTTTCAGACCCTGCGATCTGGGATACAAAAGAAAGCCGTCTAACTATATTATCTGCAAAGCGAATCAGGGTTCTTCCATAATCCAGATAGCTGTTTTCTTCTAACATGGACAAAACGGACAGATCACAACCAACTTCCTGGTCCTTCCTCATCTCTCTTAGCCCGATCCAGACGACTGGATGATACCAGTACAGTGCCTGCATAAGAGCAAGGAAACGGTTAAGAAAAAGATCTCTGTGCTTAATATGGGTCAGTTCGTGAAGGAGAATAAAGCGAATCTCTCCTTCTGTAAATTCTGAGAGCATATGGATGGGCAGTATAATTACCGGTTTTACCAAACCGGCAGCCATGGGAGAACTTAAATATGCGCTGCTGTAGAGGGGGATTTTCTTTTTTATTTTCATTTCACTGAGGCAGCAGTCAAACAGTTCTCTGATCTGCCTGTTTTGGAGAGGAAGGCTGGCTTGTCTGAGTCGTCTGATTTTAATGTCCGAAATAAGATCAAGGATTGACATAATACCAATTCCCAGTCCCCATATATAAGGCAGAAAAGCAGGAAGATGAAAGATACGGCTGCGGCTGACAGATATGGAGAAATCTTGTATAAAGCTGGAAATACCGGTATCATTGGAAAAAGTGGGAGTCATTACTTTGACAGGTGAGACACTGCCTCCAAAAAGGCTTAATAAACGAAACCCTGCATGGAATATGGAGGAGGGGAGAAAAGGAAAGATCAGTACAAGCAACAGGTAATACCAGATTCTGTATTGGGCTTTCCAGGTAAGATGATTTTTAAATTGTTCTTTTATCAGCAGGATAGTTCCAAATGACAGAATTATCACAACGCTGTTTAACATAAGACGGATCATAAGGGAAAGAAGCATATTATGTTTCCTCCTCATGTTCCTTAAAAAGAATTTTTTTCAGCTCGTCTAAGTCCTCGCTGGATATATGATTGCCGTTCACGTAGTTTGTTACCATACCGGATATGCTGCCGTTATAGAACCGGTTTAAAAAGTGGCTGTTTTCCTTCTTTAAATAGTCGTCCTCTTTAATAAGAGGAGTATAAATAAACACGCGGCTTTCCTTGGTGTAGGTAGCAGCCCCCTTTTGAACCAGTCTCTTTAACAGGGTGTGAATCGTCTTGGGATTCCAGTCAGTTGTCTGGATTAGTTTTTCAGTTACCTCGTTGGTGTTAATTGGAGCATACCTCCAAAGTACCTTCATCACTTCATATTCTGCCTCAGAAATTTGCGGAAGGTGGCTCATACTCATTCTCCTGTTCTTACAACTGTAATACATATATTATAAGAGTTTAGAGCCTTAGTGTCAAGAAAGCAGAGGCTGATTATTTCATAAGTGTGCTTAAACCAGCAACATCATTTACTGGAAGAGAGAAAGCAATGGCATGTTCTCCTGTTTCTTTTAATACGGTTTCACAAATAGATTTTAATATTGCCTGCTTATCTGTTTTTGGCACCAGCATCAGAAGAATTTCTTTTTCATTTGAGACGGTCATACCAAACAGTTTACTGGTAGAATCTCTGCCCAGTTCTCTTGCTTTTATTAGAGTGCCGCCTTGACAGCCTGCATTTCGTGCGGATTCCATAATAGGGTTTGAAAGGTCTGTATTTATGACGGATGCAATTAATTCATACGCGTTTGTATCTGGCATGGGGTGATCCTCCTTGTGATAATCTGTAGATAAATGGTTCTCATTGCCTGCAATGCTGGTGTTAAGAAAGGTTGAAGCCGCAGCACTGATTCCTGACAGAGAAATGGTGAATACGATGCCGTATCCAGGGTTATCCAGCTCCAGTTTTTTATGAAGCGCGGATATGAGGCTTTGGGAGGCTGACTGATCAACCACTCCGATTACCAGGTCCTTTTCCGGCTCATCAAGCCCAAGGCAGTCTTTAATTGCAGAACTGGCTGTTCCGTGTCCTCTGACATTAAGCAGCAGTTCCTGATTGTATTCTTTGAAAACGGAAGCAGCTTTTTCGCCTTTTCCACGGTCTACAATAACCGTAATCCAGTAAACTTTATGATTGGAAGTCATCTGCTTCATCCTTTCCTAATTCAATAAATTCCAGTTCCATATCAATTGAGGCAACTCCTGCAAAAGAACTGGATTTCTTCGTTTTAAAATGGTAAATTACACCGATCAGCTGAATGGTGATTAAGGGTGTCATGGCCACCATGGCCACAATTCCAAAGGCATCGGTCACAATGTTACCGCCCACTGCTTCACATGCGCCCATCGCAAACGGAAGCAGGAAGGTAGCCGTCATGGGACCAGAAGCCACACCGCCGGAGTCAAATGCGATTGATGTAAAGATGGGCGGTACAACAAAGGAAAGACCCAGTGCCAGCGCATAACCGGGAATTAAAAGTGCAAGAAGGGGGAGGCCCGTTAAAATCCTTATAACAGATAATCCCAAAGAAACAGACATACCTACCGATAATCCTGTCATCATGGTTTTTTCTGAAATAGCACCTCCAGTTATATCCTCTACCTGTTTATTTAATACTAAAACAGCAGGTTCTGCTTTTACAATATAATAACCGATAAGCATGGCAATGGGAATCATAATCCAGTTATAGGAAAGAGAGGCCAGCTGTTTTCCAAGGTAATTTCCGGCAGGCATAAACCCAACATTGACACCGGTTAAAAATAGTGTGAGTCCAATGTAGGAGTACAGTATTCCCATCAGTATTTTAATGATCTGTCTTTGTCTTAGTTTTAAGAAAAATATCTGGAAAACTACAAAAAATAAAAGAATGGGAAACAAAGCCAGAAAAACTTCCTTTGCATAAACTGGAAATTCATGCTGAAAAGCCAGCCACAGATCCTGGGAATTGGTAAAGGCAGGAATTACTGTGGGTTCATAGCTGCTGGAAGAGGAGCCATAGAGTAACCCTAGAATCATGACTGAGAGAATCGGTCCTACCGAGCAGAGGGCCACAAGACCAAAGCTGTCGCTGCCTGAATTTTTACTTCTTCCAACAGAGGAAAGACCGACGCCAAGAGCCATGATAAATGGAACGGTAATGGGTCCGGTTGTTACACCTCCGGAGTCAAAAGCCACAGCCAGAAAATCTTTTGGAACAAAAATTGCGATAACAAAGAGTATTCCATAGCAGATCAGAAGAAGTTTTGATAAATTCCAACCCAGCAGAGTTCTTAAAAAGGCCAGGGCCAGGAAAATTCCCACACCGGCTGCCACTGAAAGAATCAGCACCATATCAGGAACTGCAGGGGTCTGACCAGCCAGAACCTGAAGATCTGGTTCAGCAATGGTAATAATAAAACCAATGATGAAGCAGGCAAAAATAATAATAGGTAATTTTTTAGATTTTGCCAGATGGTTTCCAACTTTTTCCCCGATGATCATCATGGACATGTCTACACCAAGTGTAAAAAATCCCATTCCCACAATAAGTAAGGTTGCACCTACCAGAAACAGCATCAGCGGATCAAGCGGCATGGGTGTAATGGTTATACACAAAATCAGCACAATGCATGTAACGGGCAGTACAGATGAAAGGGATTCAATAATTTTTTCCTTTAGTTTTTGATTCAAGCGAATACCTCCTGTTGTCCGTTTATTTTGAGTCAGTGATGCAAAGGCTGAGATGAAACAAAATCCTGCCTTTGCAACTCTGACTCGATTCGATTATATTTAGTGTAACACAAAAATAGTTGCGATTGCAACTATAATTTTGTTAGAGCTTTGTTAACATTTACCGGTATTTGGAAACTTCTTCATAACTTTCACCCAGTCTGGTTTCTGTAAAGGGCACAGAAGGACCAATGCGAAAGACCGGTTTTAGCACGATTGGTGTGATTATTGTGGTAATAATGACAACAAGAACCACCGGACCCAGAAAATCACCGCTGAGAAGTCCAAGCTGTTGTCCTTTTCCTGCAACAATCAGAGCGACTTCTCCTCTGGAAATCATACCAACTCCGATCCGGATGCTCTGATAATTTTTATAACCGCAGATCTTGGCTCCGATTCCGCAGCCAATTACTTTTGTTAGTATGGCAGTAAGTGTTAAAAGAAATGCAAACAGAATAATTGCTGGTGTCATGGACGGGAGTTCTACCTTAAGACCGATGCTTGCAAAGAATACCGGTGAAAGTAGAAGATAGGACAGGGTGTCAAATTTAGAGGTAAGAAACTGAGATTTTTGCGTGTTGGATATGATAACTCCAGCTATGTAGGCTCCTGTAATATCAGCCACGCCGAAAAAGTGTTCTGCGATGTAAGACATGAGAAGACAGAGACAAAAAGCAGCAATGGCATGGCGTTGTAAGCCACGTTCCGCGTCGTTGCTCCAACGGGAATATGCTTTATAGATCAGAACGCCGCCAATACCAGAAAAGACAAAGAATGCGGCAATTTTTAATAAGACAGCAAACAGATTGACATTGGGATCGGTGGTGCTGGTAATGATGGTAAGTGCGATGATTCCCAACACATCATCAATAATGGCAGCTCCCAGGATCGCATTGCCGGAATGGGTCTTTATCTTACCAATTTCTTTTAAGGTTTCTGCTGTAATGCTTACGGAGGTTGCAGTTAGAATGACTCCGATAAACATATTCTGAAGAAATAAAGAGCAGGTGGCGTCGGAAGAAATCACGCCAGGGCGGTTAAAGAAAGAAGCAACAGCGAAGCCGCCGATTAAAGGCACGATGACACCGATCAGTGCAATGATAAACGCTGATTTACCACTCTTTTTTAATTCTGCGGTATCTGTCTCCAGACCAGCGCAAAACATGAGGACAATTACACCGATTTCCGCCAGCTTGTCAAGGAATTCGGTTTCATGGAGTGTGCCTAGCATGGCAGGGCCAAGAATCACCCCCGCTAACAGTGCTCCTACTACCTGCGGCATGTGAAATTTACGCGTTACAAGACCTAAAACCTTAGTGCTTAAAAGAATAATTGTGAGATTTAACAAAAAGCTGTAATCCATACATACCCCTCCTTTTAATTATATAAGATCAACAAAATTTATCTTACTCCTATTGGATCTTACTGTCAATTGTTACTAATAGTTTGTCTCATCTTTACATGCCTCCGTTTTCATGATATAGTGACAAAGTAATTCACTACAAAATCCGGAGGGCAGATTTATGCCATTATCTATTTTCTCATCATATGATCCCACGTAGAAAAAATCCATAAATTTGGTGTTAAAAAAAGCACTGTGAAAACAGAGCTTATTTTTGGTACCTGTTATTTTGTAAAATACGGATCATTGGAGAAAATATGAAAGATAAAAAAAATATATATTTGCTTTATGCCATTTCCTTTCTGCAAGGACTGGTCTTTTATGGACCTGTGGCCACTCTCTACAGACAGGCAGCAGGTGTCAGCGTATTTCAAATTACAGTAATCGAAAGCATTTCTCTTGCTCTGTGTATTGCTCTTGAGATGCCCTGGGGACTGGTTGCGGACCGGATCGGATATAGAAAGACCATGATAATCACCTGCGGAATCTATTTTATTTCCAAGGTGGTTTTCTGGAAAGCGGACGGGTTTGGTTTATTTTTACTGGAGCGATTGCTGCTCAGTGTGGTAATGGCAGGAATGTCCGGCTGTGATTTAAGCATTCTCTATCTTTCCTGCAGGGAGGAAGAAAGCCAGCAGGTATTTGGCATTTACCAGTCCTTAGGAATGGCGGGTCTGCTTTTTGCTTCTCTTTCCTATTCTGTTTTTATTGGGGGAAATTACAGGCTGGCAGGTTTTTTAACCATGGCTGCATATGGAGTGGCAGCCGTTCTTGTCTTTGGTTTAAAGGAAGTAAAAGAGCCGGAGAAAGAGAAAAAAAGCAGCATGCATTTTTTTCACACCTTTCTTGACGTGGTAAAAGACCGGTATTTTCTTCTTGGCATGGTGGGAATTACACTGCTTGAGGAGACAAATCAGACGATCACTGTGTTTTTAAACCAGCTGCAGTATGTGAAATGCGGAATGGAGCCTAAGACAATGGGCTATGTTTTTATTATTGTCACATTGTCAGGAATTGCAGGTGGTATGTGGTCCTATCGGCTGAATAAAAAAATGGGGGTTCTTTCTTTTACCATTGCCTTGTTTTTATGCGGGGGTATCTCCTGCCTGGTTCTTTTCCAGACTAAAGATGGACTGCTTTCCGTTCTTAGCATCATTTTATTAAGGCTTGCTTCCTCTCTGTTCGGGCCATTAAAGGCCAGGCTGCAAAACAGCCGGGTTACTTCTGCAGACCGGGCTACTGTACTTAGTATCTATGCAGTGATTGGGGAGGCATGCGGGACGGGAACCAATCTCATATTTGGGAAGGCTGCCGCCGCTGACCTTACTTATGCCATGCTTTGGGGCAGCCTGTTGTGTACTATGGGTGGCGTACTTTTTGTAATTTCCCACTTAAAAATGAATAAAAACAACTAAGGTGTGGTAAAGCTGACGTCTCCTGTGTGTATGGTTTCATAGCCGTTAAAATGCAGGAGACTGTCTTTAAATTCCCTGGAACGGATTGTTTCAAGAAGAGCCCGAAAGGCTGGCTGTTCCATGGCAGATTTAAGTATAACCAGATCCATGGATGCATCTTTTAAAGGGATAAAATCCATATGGGGATATGCAGCCAGATGGGAGAGGTCTCCCATGCTGACATTTGAAAGCCCGGAAGCAACCGCATTGGCAGATGACATGTGAGACAGGCTTTCATCCCCGTATCCATTAATAAGGGATCTGTCTATTTTTTTCTCTGTCAGTATCCGGTCTAAATAAATCCGCAGGCCATTTCCTTTTTCCCGGTTTAAAAATTTAATTTCAGGTCGGCACAAATCCTTTGGGCTGCATATATGATCTGGATTTCCTTCTTTTACATAAAAGCCTGTTTTTAATGTGCAGATATGGATGACCGCAGCTTCTATCCCCGGAAGAAAATGGCTGATCTGGCTGATCCGTTCTTCAAACTGTTCAAAGCAAAAACAGGTCAGTGCCATATGGGTTTTCTCATAATAAAGTGAATAAAGGCTGTTGTAATCGTTCATATAAGAATGAAGGAGTGGCAGGCTGTTATCTCTCTGACTTAACAGACTACGAAGCAGTTCTACTGTCCTGGATTCCTGACTGTTAATAATAAGCCCGTTTGTATGAAGAAGATAGTCCATCTGCCTGCTGGCCTGATCGGCCGAAAAGCGGGGGATATCCATAACGGGAGGCAGAACATTGGTAAATCCGGCCTCCTCTTTCTTCTGATTTGTTCTGGTGAGATACTCATCAAGCTGATCCTGGCTGATGCGGATCTGCTTCCCCACCTTTGCGGATTTTAATTCTCCCCGCTTAATTAATTCATATACGGTCGCTTTTTTGATTTTTAGCTGATCCGCTACTTCCTGGGGTCTGTAAATTTTTTCCATATGATATCCTCTTTCCCCTGTCTCAATATTATTTATGGTATAACAAGGTTTATTTTTTGTCAATCAAAGGTGAGAACTGATATGTTGAAATAAATTTATTAATTATTCCAGAAAAATAAGAAATAATCGAAAGATATGGAATATTGACTTTTAATTGTGTATCATTTAAAATAAACAAATACTTACAAAACAGGACAAAACAGAACAAAACAGAGCATTATTGAATCAGAAGTCTTCTTTAAGGAAGGCTTCATCTAAAAATGAGGAGGAAAAAAGATGAAAAAAAGAAAAAGATTACTGCAAATTATGATGGCGGTATCACTGGTTGGCGGATTGCTTTCAGGCTGTAGTCTGGCGGGGGTAAAAACAGTTCCTGCCACCCAGGCAGCATCAGCACAGACTGAGACAACAAAACCTGTCCAGGAGACAACAACCGCTGTTCAGACTGCAAAGGCAGAGGAAGCAAAGCCGGTTGATGTGTATGTGTTTATTGCAGCAAGTCTGAAAAACACCATGGAAAAGATTAAGGAAAATTATGAAAGTGCACACCCCGGAGTCACGATCATTTACAATGCGGACAGTTCCGGTACTCTTCAAAAACAGATTGAGGAGGGCGCCCAGTGCGATATTTTCTTTTCAGCAGCACCCAAGCAGATGAATGCTTTAAAAGAGGGTGGACTGGTAGAGGAGGGTTCCGATACAAACCTTCTTGTAAACAAGGTCGTGCTTATTAAACCCAAGGGGGAAAAGACAGCAGTGACCGGATTTGAGAATATCACGGCGGCTTCCAGTCTTGCACTTGCAGGAGAAGATGTACCGGTGGGGCAGTATGCCAGAAAACTCTTTACCAATATGGGAATCCTGGATCAGGTTATGAAAATGGAGATCAACGAGGGCGCCAACGTGACTGCAGTTTTAACCGCAGTTGCAGAGGGTAGCAATGAAGTAGGCGTGGTTTATGCTACAGATGCCGCTTCCATGCCGGATAAAGTTGAGATTATAGCAGAGGCGGATAAAACTAAGATTGATCCCGCTGTCTATCCGGTGGGTCTGATTAAGGACAAGGAAGCCAGTGAGGATCAGAAAAAGGCGGCGTCAGAATTTAAAAATTATTTAACCAGCGATGAGAGTGTAATGAAGCTCTTTACAGATGCAGGGTTTACTAAATATACAGAATAAGAGGCCGTATGAAGGAGGTAAATGCATTGGGGGAAATACTTAGAACCGTTGACTGGAGTCCTCTTTATCTGTCACTGAAAACAGGTATTGTGGCCACTGTACTGACCTTTTTTTTAGGAATTGGTGCAGCCAGACAGATTATGAAACTTAATAATACGGCAAAAGCCATTGCGGATGGAATTCTTACACTTCCCCTTGTGCTGCCTCCAACGGTAGCAGGCTTTTTTCTCCTTTTGATTTTCAGTCTGAGAAGACCCTTTGGAAGATATCTTCTGGATAACTTTGATATCAAGCTGGTGCAGACCTGGCCGGGATGCGTTATGGCGGCATTCGTTATAGCCTTTCCCCTTATGTACCGCAATGCCAGAGCCGCATTTGAACAGGTGGACGTAACCATGATTCAGGCAGGAAGAACCTTAGGTCTGTCGGAACACAAAATTTTCTGGAAAATTGTGGTACCAATCGCTGCTCCGGGACTGGCTTCCGGTACTGTACTTTCTTTTGCAAGAGCTATAGGAGAGTACGGTGCAACTACCATGCTGGCGGGAAATATTCTGGGCAAAACCAGAACGGTCTCCGTGGCAATTGCTACGGAAGTGACTGCTGGAAACTGGGACACGGCTGGATTCTGGGTACTGGTCATTGTCCTTTTATCGTTCTTTATTGTAGCAGCAATGAACATAATATCAGGAAAAAACAGAAAGAATGGAAGCGGGTGGGTCTGATATGCTGGAAGCGAGAATCGTAAAGAATTTCCATGGTTTTAAACTGGATGTGGAATTTAAAACCGACAGAGGATGCATGGGAATATTAGGGGCTTCCGGATGCGGAAAAAGCATGACTTTAAAGTGTGTGGCAGGCATTGAAAAACCGGACAGCGGAAAAATCGTTCACAATGGAAGAGTGCTTTTTGATTCCGAAAAGGGAATTAATCTGCCGGCAAGGGAACGCCATGTGGGGTACTTGTTTCAGAATTACGCCTTGTTTCCCACCATGACAGTGGAGGAAAATTTAAGAATATCCCTGACAGGCAGGGATAAGGAAAAGCGGATCCAGGTTTTGGAACAGATCCAGCGTTTTCAGCTGCAGGGACTGGAAAAGCGCCTTCCCTTCCAGTTATCTGGAGGCCAGCAGCAGCGGGTAGCACTGGCACGCATGCTTTTATGTAAGCCGGAAATGATTCTGTTAGATGAGCCATTTTCCGCTTTGGACGGATTTTTAAAGGATACCCTCCAGCTGGAGATGCTAGAACTGTTAAAGGAATTTAGTGGAGATGTGCTGTTTGTTTCTCATTCCAGAGACGAGATTTACCGGTTCTGCGATCATATGATCCTGCTGTCCAATGGAGAAAGTGTAGTAAAGGGGCTTACAAAGGAAATTTTTAGAAAACCTTTAAGAGTAGAAGCAGCAAGACTGACCGGCTGCAAAAATATTTCGCCTATAGAACGGATCAGCGACTATGAGCTATATGCGCTGGATTGGGGGATAAAACTGAAAACAGCCGAACCAATTCAAGACTCCATTTGCTACATTGGAATCAGAGGTCATAATCTGGTGCCGGCTGTCAATCCTGAGGAAGAGAACACAATGAAAATCTCTCTTGCAGGAAGTGCCCATACAACCTTTCAACGGCAATATTTAGTTCAGAATGCTTCCAGGCTGTCATCCTCCAAAATCTGGTGGATCTGGGAAAAGAAAGAATATGAGGCGGAAGAAATGGAAACAATTCCATTATATTTAAAATTCCCAAAGGAAGATCTGTTACTTTTGTCTTAATTTTATTAGGTATTTTTAAAATAGATTGACAAAAGCATGGACAATATTTATTATGAATAAAAATAACCGGATTAAGAGGGAGGCTGATCGCATGAAAATAAGTGCCAGAAATCAGTTAAAAGGAAAGGTTGTAGAGATTGAGTCCGGCTCAGTAAACGCAATCGTAACCATAGACATCGGAGGAGGTAATTTTATATCTGCCACGATCTCCATGGCATCAGTAAAGGATTTAAAGCTGGAAGTTGGGTCAGATGCATATGCCATCATAAAGGCGACTTCTGTTATGGTTGGAATAGATTCATAAAACTGAAGGGGCCGGTGATACGGCTCCTTTTCTTTTATCACAGCGGCAGACCAGGCAGGCCGTTATTTTTTTAGATGGAATAATTTTTAGATAACAAGCATTAGTTTGTATAAAATACTGTAAATAGCCAGTTTGAAGATTAATATTTGTGCATTGTGTAGTATTGAATTCAATGGTGATAACATATATAGTGATAGCAACCTAAGTCGTCGACAAAACTTCAGGGTTACTTTTTCATTTTCTATTCACAAAGAGGTGGAATGGCAGGATCTGTAATAGATCTGCCTTCCGCCTCTTCTTTTATGTAAGGAGGAATTGGTTATGAGACAGGTTGCTATCTATGGAAAAGGCGGTATCGGTAAATCCACAACGACTCAGAACTTAACGGCAGGTCTGGCAGAGATGGGAAAGCACATTATGATCGTGGGATGCGATCCGAAAGCGGATTCCACCAGACTGGTTTTAGGAGGTCTGGCACAGAAGACGGTACTTGATACCCTTCGGGATGAAGGCGATGATATTGAGCTGGATGCGGTGTTAAAAGTAGGTTACGGCAAAATCAAAGGCGTGGAATCCGGCGGACCGGAGCCAGGTGTGGGCTGCGCAGGCCGGGGTATTATCACTTCTATTAATCTGTTAGAACAGCTGGGAGCCTATACCGACGATCTGGATTATGTATTCTATGACGTCCTTGGTGATGTTGTATGCGGAGGCTTTGCAATGCCAATCCGGGAAGGAAAGGCACGGGAAATTTATATTGTTTGCTCCGGCGAGATGATGGCGCTTTATGCGGCAAATAACATTTCCAAAGGAATCACCAAGTATGCAAAGACCGGTGGCGTCAGACTTGGAGGTCTGATCTGTAACTCCAGAAAGGTGGATAAGGAACAGGATCTTGTGGAAGCAGTAGCAGCAAAGATCGGAACGCAGATGATTCATTTTGTACCTCGTGACAATGCAGTTCAGAGGGCTGAGATCAGAAAAAGAACTGTAATCGATTTTTCTCCTGAGGAGCCTCAGGCAGATGAATACCGTACTTTGGCAAGAAAAGTGGATGCCAATGAAATGTTTGTCATTCCAAATCCGATGAAAATTGATGAACTGGAAGAAATTTTAATGCAGTACGGAGTTATGGACTAAGGGGTCAGGAGAGGAGAAAATATTATGTTATTGGTGAGAGCGATTATCAGGCCGGAAAAAGCGGATTATGTTATGAAGGAAGCATCAGAAGCTGGATTTCAGGCTGTGACCAAGATGGATGTATATGGACGGGGCAAACAAAAGGGAATTACGGTAGGTGATGTTCACTACGATGAAATTCCAAAAGAAATGCTGTTATTTTTCTGCAGTGACGAAGACAAGAATGATCTGGTTAAGGTGATTATGAGAACTGCCAGAACAGGGGAAGGCAATTACGGAGACGGACGTATCTTTGTATCTCCTGTAGAAGATGCCTACACCATCAGCACAGGAAAGCAGGGACTTTAGGAGGAACGATTGCTATGAAAGAAGTAATGGCATTTATCCGGGTGAACAAAATAAACCCTACAAAGAAGGCGCTTGCAGAAGGTGGATTTCCTGCATTTACCTGCAGACCGGTATTAGGAAGAGGAAAGAAGCGGATTGATCCGGAGCTTTTGTCCCTGGTTCTGGAAACAGGGGAGCTTCCCATGTCCCCCAAAGGAGAATATTTAACAGAATCGTTTCGTTGGATTCCAAAACGGCTGATTACGTTGATTGTAGAAGATCCCCAGGTGAAGGATGTGGTGGAGATCCTGATAAAAACAAACCAGACAGGAAATCCAGGTGACGGAAAAATATTTGTGCTTCCCATTTATGAGGCTTATACCGTCAGAAGCGGAGAAAGCACAATTGAGGCTTATTGACAGGAGGTGAGGGAGATGTCAAAGGAACGAGATTTATTACTGGATCAATATTCATCCAGAGTATTCAAAAATAGAAAAAGTCATATCACCCAGCTGGAATTCGGAGAAAATGCGGATGAGATTACAGCAAATACAAGGGCAATACCTGGAATTATTACAGCAAGAGGCTGTTGCTATGCAGGTTGTAAAGGCGTCGTGGTAGGGCCTGTTAAAGATTCTGTGGTTATCACACATGGCCCCATTGGCTGTGCCTTCTATTCCTGGGGAACCAGAAGAAATAAGGCAAAACCTTCCTATGAAGGTGAACCAAACTTTGTTCCATATTCCTTTTGTACGGATATGAGGGCATCGGATATTGTATTTGGAGGAGAGAAAAAGCTGGAAGAGGGAATCGATGAGATCATGCAGCTGTTCCATCCCAAATGCATTTTTATCTGTTCCACCTGTCCCATCGGTCTCATTGGTGATGACGTGCAGGCGGTGGCAAAAAGAGTAGAGGAAAAATACGGCATTACAGCCATTGGATATTCCTGCGAAGGCTATAAGGGAGTTTCCCAGTCAGCCGGTCACCACATTGCCAACAACGGACTGATGCGCTATGTAATCGGAAAAGGGGAAGAGGCGCCAAAGGGAAAATACAGCGTTAATATCCTGGGTGAATACAACATCGGAGGTGATGGCTGGGAACAGGAGCGAATCTTAAAGAAAATCGGATACGAAGTAGTTTCTGTATTTACCGGAGACGGTTCCTACGAAACCTTAAAAAATTCCCATCTGGCAGATTTAAATCTTGTCATGTGCCACCGGTCCATTAATTACATAGCGGAAATGATGAAAACAAAATATGGAGTTGACTGGCTGAAAGTGAACTTCATCGGAGTAGGGGCAACCTCCAAATCACTGCGTATGATGGCTAAATATTTTAACGATCCGGAGCTTACAAGGCGGACAGAGGAAGTGATTGCAGAGGAACTGGCAGAAATTAATGAGGATATGGAATATTACAAATCCAAATTAAAGGGAAAAACAGCGGGTATCTTTGTAGGAGGCTCCCGTTCCCATCACTACCAGATGCTTTTAAGGGATTTTGGTATGGAAACCACCATTGCCGGTTATGAATTTGCCCACCGGGATGATTACGAAGGGCGGGATGTCATACCCCAGATCAAGGCAGATGCAGATTCAAAAAACATTGAAGAAATATCGGTTGAAAGAGCTGTTGGATATGATGACAGATACTCTGTGGAAGATTTAACCAGTCTGCGAAACCAGGGGGTGGAGCTGGATACCTACAACGGAATGATAAAAGATATGAAGGAAGGCTATATGGTAGTGGACGATTACAACATGTTTGAAACCGATCAGCTGATTGAAGAGTATAAACCAGACATTTTCTTTTCCGGAATCAAAGATAAATACGCCATACAGCATGGTGGAGTGGTGTCCCGCCAGATGCATTCCTATGATTACTCCGGACCCTATGCAGGCTTTCGGGGAGCAGTCAATTTTGGAAGAGATGTAACCATGAGTCTTTATACCAACGCCTGGTCGCTGGTAAAGCCGCCGTGGAAGACCATGCCGATGTTAGAAGGAACGTTAGGAGGTGCAGGCTGATGCTTGAATTAACACCAAAAGAAATTATGGAAAACCGCCACATGACCATTAATCCCTGCAAAACCTGTGAGCCTGTAGGCGCCATGTTCTGCGCACTGGGTGCCGAAAAGTGTATGCCTCATTCCCATGGATCACAGGGGTGCTGTTCCTATCACAGAACGGTGTTAAGCCGGCATTTTAAAGAGCCTGCCATTGCTTCCTCAAGCTCCTTTACAGAGGGTGCTTCGGTATTCGGAGGACGCAGCAATATCACCACAGCCGTGAAGAATGTATTTGACATCTATAAACCGGATATTATGGCAATCCATACCACCTGTCTTTCTGAAACCATTGGTGATGATGTTGGTTCCTATATTATGGATATGGAAGTGCCGGAAGGGAAAACCGTTCTTTATGCCAGCACCCCTTCCTACGAAGGCTCCCATATTCAGGGATTCTCCAACATGATGATTGGTTTCATGAAGTATATGACAAAGAAAACCGGGACACCCAATGGTAAAGCAGCCATCTTTCCAGGCTGGGTCAATCCAGGAGACGACAGGGAGTTAAAGAAGATTGCAGGGCTGATGGGTGCAGACTATATTTATTTTCCTGATCACGAGGGGATACTGGATCACCCCATGGATGGAAAAAGTGAATATTTTCATGACAATGCAGGAACCAAGGCCAAAGATATAGCGGCACTGGGAGATTGTGAAAAGCTGATTTCCATGGGAATCTACTGTTCTCTGGAACCGTCAGAGTATTTAAAAAAGGAATATAAAGTTCCATTCTCCAATATTCCAGTTCCGGTCGGCGTAAAGCTGACTGATCAGTACATACTGGAGCTTCAGAAGCTTACAAAGAAAGAGGTTCCGAAAGAACTGGAAGATGAGCGGGGCAGACTGGTGGACTTAATGCTGGACTCCCACCAGTATGTATATAAAAAGAAAGCCGCCATTTATGGAGATCCTGACATTGTGTACGGCTTCACCTCCTTATGTCTGGAATTGGGAATGATTCCAAGATATATAATAACTGGTACACCCAAAGTTCGCTGGGAGAAAGAGATCAAAGAGCTGATGGATCAGTATGGTGTAGATGAAAGCGAATATGTGGTAAAGGCAGATACGGATTTGTTTTATCTCCATCAGCTGATTAAAAATGAGTCTGTAGATCTTCTTTTAGGCTCCAGTTATGGAAAACAGATTGCAAAGGCAGAAGATATTCCTCTGGTACGGATGGGATTTCCCGTACTGGACCGTTATGGTAATCCCATACAGGCAACTGTTGGGTATGCAGGTGCAATCCGGTATACGGAAAAGATCGTAGACGCCATGATGGACCGACAGGACCGGGATGCGGCAGACGAAGATTTTGATGTAGTCATGTAAATCAATCATGAAATGGAACCAGGGAGGGAGCCGACCCCTCCCTATTTCTGTTTAAATTTGCGGGTCTTTGAAAGGAGTATGTTTATGGAAACGGAGAACAGCAACCGGAATATATTGGACGCAAGGAAAAGTTCCATTGTTGTAAAAGACGGGTGCAGCGGCATGGGGGGCGGAATTTCATGTGACAGCAACAGTGTATCCGGTTCCGTGTCCCAGCGGGCCTGTGTATACTGCGGAGCCAGAGTTGTTTTAAATCCCATTACCGATGCCTGGCATATTGTACATGGTCCCATCGGATGTTCCAGCTATACCTGGGATATCAGGGGATCTTTAACCAGTGGAGAGGATATTTACAGAAACAGCTTTTCCACGGATTTGCAGGAAACAGATATTATATTTGGAGGAATCAGAAAGCTTGAGGCAGCAGTGGATGAGCTGATGGAGAAAGAAGACAACGTGAAGCTGATCTTTATCTATGCCACCTGTATTGTTGGTGTAATCGGAGATGATGTGGAGGCCTTGTGCAGGATGAAATCAGAGCAGTATCACATTCCGGTAATTCCAGTAAAATCTCCCGGTTTTTCCGGTAATAAATCCACCGGCTACCGGATGGCATGTGATGCGATTATGAATGTGCTTCTGCCCCATAAAAGTGAAGAAAAGAGAACTGCCATTAACATATTAGGGGATTTTAATCTGGCAGGGGAAATGTGGATTATCAAGAATTATTTCAGGGAAATCGGCATTGATGTGATCTCAAGTTTTACCGGTGATACCTGTTATGAGGATATGATTGAAGCGCCCAAGGCTGCTTTAAATATAGTCCAGTGCGCAGGTTCCAGTACCTATCTGGCAAACCGTATGGAGGAGGAATTTGGCATTCCCTTTATCAAGGTCAGTTTCTTCGGAATCGAAGACACCACTAATTCCTTAATCAGGACAGCGGAGGCACTTCAAAATGAACTGGCAAGAAAAAAAGCAGTGGAATTTTGCAGGAGGAAGGCGGAGGAGCTGGAACGTTTCTTAAGCCGTTACCGGAAAAACCTGGAGGGAAAAAAAGCGGCTATCTACGTAGGCGGTGGATTTAAGGCAATCTCCCTCATACGCCAGTTTCAGGCAATGGGGATGGAAACGGTGGTGGTGGGAACCCAGACAGGGAAAAAAGAAGACTATGAAGTGATTGAGAGTCTGGTGAAATCTGATACTGTAATTTTAGACGATGCCAATCCGGCAGAGTTAGAAACCTTTATGAAAGAAAAGGGAGCGGATATTCTGGTTGGAGGTGTAAAGGAAAGACCTCTTGCCTATAAGCTGGGAATCGCATTCTGTGATCACAATCATGAGAGAAAGTTTCCTTTAGCCGGTTTTGAAGGGGTGGTCAATTTCACCATGGAAATCAATAAAAGCATAAACAGTCCGGTATGGGGCTACATCAGCTGACAGAAAGGCGGAATGACGATGAAGAGTGAAGTAAAACCTCTGGTGAATCTAAATATCAATCCCTGTAAAATGTGTATGCCCATGGGCAGTGCAACGGCATTCTACGGTCTGAAGAACTGCATGACAATCCTTCACGGTTCACAGGGGTGTGCTACCTACATCCGGCGTCATATGGCGACTCACTACAATGAACCGGTGGATATTGCTTCCTCCTCCCTGACTGAGCAGGGAACAGTCTACGGCGGCAGTGAAAATCTAAAAAAAGGATTAAAAAATTTAATTGAGCTTTACCACCCTGAAATCATTGGTGTCATGACAACATGCCTGGCAGAAACCATAGGAGAGGATGTTCCGGGAATCTTACAGTCTTTTCTGGAAGAAAATCCAGGGTATGAGGACATTACGCTGATCCCCTGCCATTCCCCCGGATATGGTGGAAGCCAGTATGAGGGGTATTTCGCAGCTCTTTCTGCCATTGTTTCTTCTATTAAAATGGAGACAGAAAAGAATCATCTGGTAAATGTCATAACGGCACCCATAAGCCCGGCAGATACCAGATATTTAAAAAGGATGTTCTCGCTCTTTGGAATTGATGCCGTTCTCCTTCCTGACTTATCCGATAATTTAGATGGAGCCCACGACCCCAGTTACAACCGCCTTCCTCATGAGGGAACGGATCTGGCACGGTTAAAGCAGATGGGTGGAGCAAAATTCACATTGGAATTGACCGCATTTCACCATAAGAATTCTGTGGGAGAATATTTATCTGAAACATATGGAGTTCCTTATGAGCGGCTGCCTCTGCCAGTAGGATTAAGGGATACGGATGCATTTTTAAATACACTGTCCCGTATTTCCGGAAAAGAAATCCCTGATGAATTGATGAAAGAGAGAGGGCGGTATTTAGATGCCATGATTGATTCTCATAAATACCATTCTTCAGGAAGAGCGGCAGTATTTGGGGAACCGGATCTGGTATATTCCACCGTGCGCATGATGTGTGAATGCGGAGTCATGCCGGTAGTCTGTGCAGCAGGATCGGCAAGTCCGGAACTTGAAGGACTGATCAGACCGGAGATTTCGAATCTAGCGGGTCTGTACCTGGTAGATGAATATAAAATTGCAGATAAAGCGGATTTTAAGGATATTGAGGAGATGATTGTTACCTATCAGGCCAATATTCTTGCAGGCAGTTCTGACGGAAGGCGTATTGCAGAAGATTTACACCTTCCCCTGGTTCGAAGAGGGTTTCCCATCCATGATCATGTGGGGGGACAGCGGCTTAAAATGCTGGGCTATGAAGGATCGGTGGAATATATGGATGAGATCGCAAATCTGCTGATCGACACGGTTGAAACTACCTTTCGGGAGACTTTATATGATACATATTATAAGGGTACAGCCATTGATCAGAAAAAGGAACCGGAATCAGCGGAAGAGATCATGAAGCGCAAGACAAAGGAGCACCCCTGCTATAATTGCCAGGCTCATGAGTTTGCCAGAATCCATCTTCCGGTAGCGCCTGCCTGCAACGTCCAGTGCGGCTACTGTGTAAGAAAATTTGACTGCCCCAATGAAAGCCGTCCGGGAGTCACTTCTTCTATTCTGACGCCTGAGGAAGCACTTAACCGTTATCTGTCAGTGAAGGAGAAAATGCCCAACTTAACCGTTGTGGGGATAGCAGGACCAGGGGAAGCCCTGGAAAACTGGGAGAATGTAAGAAAGGTATTTGAACTCATAAGGGAACAGGATCCCGAAGTAACCTTCTGTCTTTCCACCAATGGACTGAAGCTTCCCCAGTATGCACTGGAGCTAAAGGAACTGGGTGTTTCCCATGTGACCGTAACCATGAACGCGGTGGATCCCCATATCAGCGGGCAGATGTACCAGTATATCCGGTATATGGGCAGAGAATACATCGGTGACGCAGCAGGGGCTCTTATGGTAGCAAACCAGATTGCAGGAATTAGGCAGTTAATTGCCAATGGAATATTGGTAAAAGTTAATATTGTGACAGTGAAGGGAATCAATGACAGCCATGTACCAGAGGTTGTAAAGACGGTCAAATCACTGGGATGCTTTATTACTAATATTATGCAGATGATTCCGGTAAAGGGCAGCGCACTGGAACATGTGGAGCCGGTTTCAAACAAACAGTTAAATGAGATCAGAAAGCAGTGTGAAGAGATCATGCCCCAGATGTATCACTGTCAGCATTGCCGGGCAGATGCAGTTGGAACCTTGACCGATGATAAATCCATACAATTAAAGGGGTTCGTGGCGGAGGAAAGGCCGGTTATCGTTCCTGTTTCAAAAAACCTCCGTTTTGCAGTCGCTTCCAAAAGCGGTGTGGTAGTTGATACTCACTTCGGTCATGCAAAGGAATTTTATCTGTATGACTATCGTAACGGGGAAGTCCGGTTCGCAGGAAAACGAAATGTGGAGCAGTACTGTCAGGGGGAAGAAGAATGCGGGGAAAAAGAGGATAAAATAGAACGGATTATAGCTGCTCTAAATGGCTGCAGCGGAGTCATTGCCATGCGTATCGGTATGGAACCAGCCAAAAAGCTGACAAAACTGGGGATTAAGCCGGTGAATACCTATGACATGATTGAAGATGCAGTAAAAAAAGCGGCGGAAGCCATGTAAGAGGAGGAGAAAGATGGTACAGCCAAAATATCATGTATTCATCTGCACAAGCTGCAGAATCAACGGAACACAAAAAGGGCTGTGTTACCAGAAGGGAGCGGTTGACTTAATCCAGGCTTTTATGCAGGAGATTGAAGACAGGGATCTTTCCGGAGAGGTAGTGATCAACAATACCGGGTGCTTTGGAATCTGTGACAAAGGTCCTGTTGTGGTGGTTTATCCGGAAGGAGTCTGGTATGGCAATGTATCAGAGGTTGATGTGGAACGTATCTTTGATGAGCATTTTGAAGGAGGAAATCCGGTTGGTGATTTAATGATTTAATACCTGTAATAATGCAAAAGGAAGCACAGGAAAAGGAGGGGCTGCTGTTGATTAAAATCATTGATGCCACACTGACGATGCTGGAGGAATATCCGTTAAAAGAGGAACTGGTGTATGAATTTGCCCGGACATTAGAGAGTCTTTGCATATGGGGAGCCGTGTTAACACCAAGAGTTTATCAGCTGATGCAGGGGGATTTACCTCAGGGGATCACCTGGTATATGGAACTTCCCAGTCCATCGGAAAGCGTTAAATATCCCGGGATTCATTTCTATTTTTCTTCTTTTTGCGATGGTACAGGAAAGTTTATCCGTAATATACAGGTCAATGATGTGTCGGAGTTAAGGGGGCTGGAATGTGCCAGACCAGATAACCGGTTAAGGCTTACGGGGCTGGACGATTTACTCATCTATGAAAGCCGTGATATTTATGAGCGGGGGATGAAGTTGTTAATCCAGGCTTCTCCCATCCTGTATCCGGAAAACTCCTGCTATTGTGCTTCTGCCATTGCGGCGGATTATTTACAGAATCACCATAACGGAACGGTGATGACTACCTTTACCGGGATCGGAAATAAGGCGGCTACGGAACAGGTCATTCTTGCCATGAGGGTGGTGGAACGTTATAAACCAAACAACAGCTTTGAGAAACTGGCCGACTTACGTAATATCTTTGAAGCCATGACAAACACACAGATACCGGGTCATACCCCTGTTATTGGAAGAAAGATCTTTTATATCGAATCTGGTCTGCACGTGGATGGAGTTTTGAAAAAGCCATCCAATTATGAATCCTTTCCTCCCGAACTTGTGGGAGCATCAAGAAAGGTGATCCTGGGAAAGCATTCGGGGGGCACATCCATTCGGTATAAGCTGAAGCAGTACCAAATGGAAGACTGTTATCCGGTGGAGCATCTTTTAGAAATGGTAAAGCGTCTCAGTATTAAAAAGGGTGGGGAAGTAACTGATGAAGAGTTTTTAACAATGATGAGTGAGTGTGATAAGTATGAAAAGGCGAATCAAAATAGTTGATACCACTCTTCGGGATGGCGAACAGTGTCCGGGTGTTGTATTCTCTCCTTCTGATAAAGTGCGTCTGGCTTTGTTTTTAGACAGCATTGGAGTTTCCGAAATCGAGGCAGGGATTTACGATGTGGGTACAGAGGGCGTTCATTATATCAGCGAAATTATGAAAAAGAAAAAACAGGCAGCTGTCTCCCTGTGGTCTAAATTAAACCCTGAGAATGTAGAAGAGTCAGCCAGACAGAAACCGGACCTGATCCATATCGGCACTCCCGTATCCTATGCGCAGATTTATAATAAATTGGGGAAAAATAAAAAATGGATTGAAAATTCTCTTCAGGAATGTTTGGAAGTCGCAAGGAATTATAACATACCCATTACGGTAGGTCTGGAAGATGCGTCAAGGGCAGATGTGGCTTTCCTGATATCTTTAATTCGTCTGATGCGGCAAAAGGGAGTGGAGACCATTCGCCTTGCAGATACGGTTGGGGTGCTGTTCCCCAGACGGGCAGGGGAGCTGGTGCGGGAAATAAAGCAGACAGGAATCATGATTGAGGTTCATGAACATAATGACTTTGGAATGGCAGTGGCCAATTCCATGGTCATGGCGCTTTCCGGGGCTGATATGGTAGATGGGACACTGCTTGGAATCGGAGAGCGTGCCGGTAACTGCAACCTTTACGAATTTGTCCATAGTGCAACCCGTAAGTTTGATTTAAATGTAAGCAGTGCAGATATTAAAAAAGGGGAAAATCTCTTAAAATCCATAATGAATGGAGGGAAGAAGAATGATTCGGAAGATCAAATTTGAAGAAGGCAGAAAAAAAATGGCGGAAGGAATTTTAAGTCTCTGCCGGGTTCTTTCCTGTGAGGGGCAGGTAATGGTAAATGGAGTTTACAGTTTTGCTGCCTCTGAGGTAGCTGGAAAGCTTGAGGGAACAGATTTATTTTTCAACCAGGGAATCCGTCTGGCGGCCGCAGCCATCGGTGAAATCAATCAGGCAGCAGGCTGCGGAACCGGGGAGTCAGCCCGTCTTACAGCCCAGCTTTTGGCTTACTGTGAAAAAAAATCTGCATCTGGAATCAGTCCGGTACTTCTTGCCAGGGAACTGAAAGCCGCCGCAACAGCGTTGGAAGAATTTGTCGTTGAAAAAGCAATTCCCCTACCTGACATAAACCCAGATTTATTAGAAGGAATCACCAAAGACCAGAGGACTGCCCAAATGATTGTGGAAGGATCAAAAGCAGGAGAACTGGTTGTAAAAGAATCCATGTCCGGGGAAACCAGGCTTGAAATAATAAAAGGAATGCGTCTTGATGGAGGTTTGACAGTGGGAGCGGAAGGAACAGTCTGGGATGCCCTTGTTCTGATTGTAAAAACCCCCATCACTTCCTTTTCAAGTATCTATCCCCTTCTTCAAAAGACCGGACAGCAGAATTTGTTTATTCTGGCTGACGGAATAGAGGGGGAAGCCCTGACTCTTCTAAGTGCAAATGTAAAACAGAACCGCATTCATGTAAGAGCCATGAAGGCGCCGGGAATTGGCAGGAGAAAAGAAGACCTTTTTGAGGACGCCGCGGTGTATACGGATACCATGGTTTTTGATGGTATTTATCCTTGTCAGATGGAAGAAATTTCACCGGCTATGCTTGGGCGGGTAAAAGCAGTGACAGCAGCTGGTTCTTATGCAATTATAAAAGGAAATTCGGATAACAGCCGGATATGCAGGAGAATTGATGGAATTAAAGAGCGGATTGGGGATCCCAAAACCAATTATTACGACAAGCAGATGCTGCGGGGTAGAATTGCAGGATTAATGGGTTGCGCGCCAGTCATCTACGCGGGTGGATATACCACGGTTCAGGCGAAGGAGGAGAAACGAAGAATTGAATCTGCATTAGCCTATTATCAGACTGTAAAGCAGTTTGGAGTACTGAAAAAAGATGATTTAATCAACTTTCAAGCCGGATCAGAGGCAGAAGAGTTCCTGACAGAATCCATGAAGGTATGTTTTCAGAATGAGGAACTCAGTGCATACCTGATGATCCTCATGATTCAGAAGATCTGCGGGCTGGTTGTCATGTGGCTGACAACCGGAGCGGTTATGGTGAGTACCGGATATGACAGAGAAGATTTAGAACTGATAAAAAGCGGAGTGGATATAGAAAGGTTAAGGAACTGATATGAACATCAGAAAAGTAAAGCTGAAGCCTGGATTTGCATTAATGGAACTGGGAGGGGAATTCTGTATTTTTGATGAAAGAGACAGCCAGAACGGTTCCTTAGACGGTCTGCCATCGGTAAATGAGATCTGCATCTTCTTATGGAACAGCCTGGAGAGGGGGGCAGGAGTGGAGGAATTAATCACTCTGCTTTCTGAGGAAAAAAATATTGATGAAGAAGATGCAAGGCTAGAGCTGGAGGAGTTTCTTGCAAAACTGATCCATGGGAATGTGGTTGAAATTAATGGGTAAAGGAGGAGCAGGCAGGTGGAAAAAATAGCGGTGATCAGCAAAGATCAGGAACTGGTTCCATTTTTGTACTGCAACCTGGTGGAAATTTTTGAAAAGAAGGGGGAACAGTGGCAGGCGGTGCGTACCGCTTCCTTTTCTCCCATAACAGGAGATACAATTGAAAAACTGAGAAAAGAAACGGAAGCAATCATGACTCTCGCGAAAGATGCCAAAGCAGTTTTGTGCAGAGAGCTTTCAGGAATCCCATTTTCCGTATTCAACCAAAAAGGTTATTGCATCTTTTGTTCAGAAAAAGCGGACCAGGACACGTTAGACGGAATGATAAAGGATATAGAAGAAAGTGATGAAAAACGAAGAAGGAAAGAAGAAATGATTCAGAATGCCGGACCTGTGGAAACGCAGACACCAGGAATCTATTTTCTGGATTTGGTGCAGCTTCAAACGGAGTGCCCGGAGGTATCATCCAAAAAGGCACTTGTGCCTTTCCTTTCCAACATTCCGTTTCTCGAATTGCAGCTTGTCTGTGCCCACATCCCCCCATGGCTTGAAACAGACGCTTCCTATGTAAAAAAGTTGCAAAATGAGAATGGGAAAGTACATATAACCATAACCAGAAAACGGTGTTAGCAGGAGGAGGAAAAATGCAAAATTATATGGTTTTAGACGCTGGGACACTACAGACCCCTTATGGAATCCTGGGTGGAGTGGATTCCTTTCTCTGTCATCCAGACGGAGAGTTATCGGGAGTAACCCTATCGGAAAAAAATATGATTGTTACCCTGGCAGGAGAATTGATTCCGGCTTATACGGAAAACGGAAGAAGAAAAAAGAAGCCGTCTGTGGAATTTGACAAGCAGGGAATGGTGGTTAGTGTGGCGTTAGAAGAGCAGCAGGAGGTTCTTACCCCCATTGGAGAGCTTCCAGTTGAACTGATTAAATTTTACCCAACTGGAGAACTTCACCGGATATTTATTCTCGATGGACAGATCAGCGGTTTCTGGACGGAGGAAGATGAACGGGAGCTTAACATTTCTCTGACCTTTGATCTTGGCTTTACGGAATTTCGGGCAATGATGAATGGTCTTTGTTTTTACAAAAGTGGAGATATAAAAAGTATTACCTTGTTTCCGGGGGAAAGGGTTGCAATACGGACTCCTATGGGAATGGTAGAAACAAAGGTGGGGCTTTCCTTGTATGAGTCGGGAAACTTAAAATCAGTAGAACCGGCAGAGCCTGTCATGGTATCAACTCCCATTGGAAAAATAACCGCTTACGATCCGGACCAGATCGGAATCAATGCTGACAGTAATTCTCTTTCGTTTACGGAAAGCGGGGAGATCAAAGGTCTCATCACCTGTGATCACTCCATCTATGTTCAAACGGAGGAATCGGTAATGAGAAAGTATTCTCCCCACATAAAGCCCCATCCTCTCTATGATGAGGTACTCACTGTATCCGGGATTAAAGTGGAGTTTTTTCTGGAATCTGGAGAAGTATTGATTGAAAATGACAGATATGATCTGGAATCGTGCGGATTTACCATAGAACCGTTTGCACGGCCCGGAATGCACTGCAGCCCTTCTGACTGTGCAAACTGTTCCCTGTGCAACAAAGCTATGAGGGAATAAAGAACGGAACTGCCAAGGATGAATCCCATGGCAGTTCCGCTTTTTAAATGGTTAGTCTGATTTTGCTGCAGCATACTCTGTTTCACTGGCTGAAGCATTGGCATACCTGCCCTTTCCAAGAACCGTAGTATAGAAAAAGGTTCCAAAACAGACAGCTGCAAAAAGTATTCCAATTGGATAAGCAATGGTGGTGGAAATCTGAAGTCCTTCCTTTGCCATCAGTATGTAGGTACAGGAGACTGCGGACATAAAGGTTGCAGGAAGCACTGTAATCCAGTAAAAACGTTTTTTGCGGAATAGATAAACGCTTGCAGTCCATAATGCAATCATTGCCAGTGTCTGGTTGCTCCAGGAGAAATATCTCCATACGATCTGAACATCAAACTGAGTCAGAACAGAGCCAACTGCCAGAAGGGGTATGGTAAGGAGCAGGCGGTTTTTCGCCGGTTTCTGGTCAAGTTTAAACCAGTCTGCCAGAGTCAGACGTGCACTCCGATAAGCCGTATCTGCAGAGGAGATGGGGCATGCGATCACTCCGATCATGGCTATAACAGCACCAACGGGTCCAAGAAGCTGAAAGCAGATTTCATAAACAACGCTGGACTGCCCATTTCCAAGTGCAGTTAAAAGACCGCCGGTTCCATCATAAAAAGCAACTCCCGCTGCAGCCCAGATGAGCGCAATAACACCTTCTGCCACCATGGCTCCATAAAATACCTTCCGGCCGTCTGCCTCATTGGTAAGACAGCGGGCCATCAAAGGAGACTGTGTGGCATGGAATCCCGATATGGCGCCGCAGGCAACAGAGATAAACATGGTGGGCCAGATTGGCGTCCCTGCTGGGTGAAGATTGGCCAGGGTAATTTCCGGAATGTGATATCCTTTAAAGAGAATGGCTCCGCCAACACCCAGTGCCATTACTATCAGGCAGATTCCAAAGAACGGATAAATTTTACCAATCACCTTATCAATAGGGACAAAGGTGGCAATAAAATAGTAGACCAGTACAACAATGAGCCAGAATCTGGAATCCAGTACATTAGGTGTCAGCATCGCTAAAAGATTTGCTGGCCCGGTAGAAAAGGTTACACCCACTAATACAAGAAGAATTACTGAAAATACCCGCATGATCTGCTTCATGGCTGTGCCAAGATAGGAACCGGTCAGTTCTGATACACTGGCGCCCTTATGCCGCATGGACATCATACCTATCATATAATCGTGTACACCGCCCCCTAAAAGAGTACCGAAGGTGATCCATAAAAACACACTGGGTCCCCAGCAAGCTCCGGCAAGTGCACCAAAGATGGGACCCAGGCCTGCAATATTTAACAGCTGGATTAAAAAAATGCGTGGGGTCCCCATGGGAACGTAGTCGTTTCCATCCGTCATGGAAAGAGCTGGTGTTACTCTGTCATCAGGTCCGAAAACTTTTTCTGTGATTTTGCTGTAGAAGAAAAAACCTGAAATCAGCAGCAACAGACATAAAAAGAAACTTATCATTTGCCTACCTCCTATTATTAAAACATCTCATTACCACCAATTATAATGAAATATGCACAATAATAAATGGAAAATGGATGAAAAGCAGGTATTTGTGCATAAACAGCAGCTAGACACCAATGATCTGCTTAAACTGTTTAATCTTTTCTCTTCCTACGGGCAGAATCTCTTTTTCGAATCCCTGCATTTTAACTGCCATACTGTTATTTGCCCATGGAAACAGTTCGGATATGTAATTTAAGTTGATCAGATAACTTTTGTGAATCCGGTAAAATCCACAGGAGGAAAGGCGTTTCTCATATTCACCTAGCAGCTGGTTTTCCGTATAATCCCTGGAAACAGTATGGATAATGCAGCTTCGGCAGCAGGTTTCTATGTATACGATCTGTCTGATATCAAGCAGTATAATGGTTCTGTTGACACTAATGGGAAACTTATGTGCCGGGAGGCATAAATCATTTTTCAAAGAATGATCCAAATCCTGTCTGCATTTTTCCAGAATGCAACGTAACCGTTCCGGATCAAAGGGTTTTAAAATATAGTTGTTTACACCCAGTTCAAATGCCTGGACTGCATATTGGGAAAACGCGGTTGCAAAGATAATCTGGGCTTGAGGCATCATTCTCCTTGCGGCAGCTGCCAGTGTGGTTCCATCCATATCATTTAAACTGATATCCAGAAAGAGAATATCAAAATAATGATGGCCAAACAATTCAAGGGCTGCATTACCACTGTCTCCTTCCATAATTTCGCTTTCAGGCAGGAAGGATAAAATCTGGTGGATCAGTTCTTTACGCGCAGGGCGTTCATCATCAATCACAGCAATTTTCATAAGTGAATCCCCCTTCATACTTTGATTCTGAAGAGACCGGAATGGTAAAAAAGATGTCAGAACCGGAATCAGAACTTTCAATATGAAGTCCGTGCTCCTGTCCATAAATACTTTTTAGCCGTTTATGGACATTTTCCAGTCCCACTCCCCCGTAATGTTCTCCTTCATACAGATGCTTTATGACTGTTTCCGGAATTCCGGGTCCTTTATCGGAAACGGAGATTTTTATAGATGCTCCCTCCATACAGGCGCAGATGGATACATAGCGATTGGCGCTTTTATCAAAACCATAGCGGATTGCATTTTCCACCAGGGGCTGAAGGATAAACGCCGGAATCAGGCAGTTTGTTTTTTCGTCTGTTATTATTTCAATATGAAGCTTTTCTTCAAATCTGGCTTTTTCCAATTCCAGATATCTGGTAATATGCGTAAGTTCTGTCTTAAGTGTGTGCATGTAGGAATCGTGCTCCAGTGTCTGTCTGTAATAGGAAGACAGAGTAAGAAGCAGTTCCCTTGCTCTGTCCGGATTGTCCCGGCAGACGTAGGAAATGGTGTTGAGAGAATTATAAAGGAAATGGGGGTTGACCTGAGACTGCAGTGCTTTTAATTCTGCCTTGCGCCGTAATTTTTTCTGGTATTCCAGTTCAGACAGCTCAAACTGAGTGGAAAAAAGCCTAGCAAGTTCCGAGGCAAAATTTAAATCAGACTGGGACTGCTGCCAGTGCTTTTTTATTACCATGGTCAGACTTCCCATAACCTGATTCATTTCTATTATGGGAGCGGCCACAATAATATGGTTTTTTAAAATGGAATAAAGTGGTTCCCCTTTTCGGGCATAATGAAAAATGGTTGGTTTCCTTTCGTGAATTGACGCCAGTATTGGGAGAAGAACCGTATCCTCGTTCATATCCTTCAGTTCCAAATTGGTTTTCCTGCTTATTATTTTTTCGGTATCTGTAATAAGAATGGCAGAGCAGTTGGTGGACTGAAAAATAATTTCAGCCGCAGCCTGCATATCCTTTATGCTGTATAAGCCTTTGTGAAGATGGGGAAGACTTTGTTCCACGATTCCAAGAGCCAGCCGCATTCGTTCAGCAAACTGACTGTCCTCCTCCAGAAACACCATATTAAAAGTGCCCAGAAATACTAACATTCCAAGTGCGTTCATGGTCATCATGGGAAGTGAAATCAGCTTTACAAGCTGGACTGCTGCAGAAAAGGGTCGTGATATAAGCAGAATAATCATCATCTGAAGAAACTCTACAAAAACCGTGAGAATAAAAACACTGGAGCTGCCCATTTTTCCCGCCTTAAACCGGCTGGAGAACAAGGATCCTGCAAGTCCTTCAACAAGAGTTGAGACAGCACAGGCTGCAGCGGTAAATCCGCCGATGTCAAACAGATAGCGGTGAATCCCTCCAATTAAGGCTGCACCGATTCCCACATATGGGCCGCCTAAAAGGCCGGCAGCCAGCACTCCGATTACCCGGGTGTTGACAATGGCTCCCTGGGTACGAACCCCAGTGTAAGTTGATAGAATGCTGATTAAACCGAATAGGATGGCAAGCATGATTCCGCAGCCGGCGGAATGCATATCATAAAGGAGCATGCTCCTTACAATGGGGATTTTGGTAAGAAGGGTGGCGATCAAAACCAGAAGACCGATATTTAAAAGAAGACTGAAAAACATAGCACTTGACATAAGTTTCCCCCTTATACTGGCTGTTAAAATTCTGTTATAATTATAACAGATATTTTAAAGAAATATAGTGGGAGTCATGGAAGATAGAAAGTATCTTGCATTTATAGCCTGGTATCATATATAATTTAACATCAGGAACCGATGCAGGCAAAATAGAGTTTACTGGAGGGAAAATGATGAAACTATTTATAAAGTATATTTCAATTGTATTAGCCATTTATCTGATGTCGTTTATATTTAACTCGGTTCATATAGGAAGTTTAAGCGCACTGCTTATTATGGGCATGGTACTTTTGCTTGTGAATCTGATCATAAAGCCGTTTCTTATGCTAATTACATTACCGGCCAATTTGCTGACGTTAGGCTTATTCAGCTTTATTGTAAATGCGTGGACCATCATGATTGCCGATTCCCTTGTTGAGAATATAAGTATGGGAGGCTTTCTTAATTCGCTGATTGCTGCTTTCATAATTACTATTTTAAACAATCTGTTTCAGGATAAGGATTAATGAACAGGATAAAAGCATGACCTGAATCCCACGTACGGGTTCCGGTCATGCTTTTGTTGTTTTTTAATATTTGACGCCTTTCCAGTAAAGCGGCTTATAAACATTTGCTTCTTCCGGCAAGGTCACATCTTTCATTGCCCAACGGTAGAATTCCTCAAATCCGGTCCGATCCACAATATATCCGATATGTTCCTTCCCGCCGGGAGCAGTGGTATCAATGTATTTTGTTACATAATCATAAGTGTTTAATATAATTTTTAAAATGCTGTCCTCATCTGCCCATTTAATGAAATCCTCGCCCATGCGGGGATTTTTCTTTCCACTACGTCCAAGCAGAGTGAGGCGGTAAAACTTCTCCTGACTTCTGGTCCAGGCTCTGGTGGGGCAGGCAAGTACACATTCCCCGCAGCCGATGCAGGTTTCATGATTGCGGGTTACCTTACCGTTCACGGTTTCCAGAGCCCCGGTAGATTTCCGTTTGCATGCTTTCACGCAGGCACCGCAGTTGACACAGCGGTCTGCATCGTAGTGTGGAAGTGTCATTCCCATAATGCCGAAATCATGCATCCGCACCTTGGCACAGTCGTTGGGGCATCCGGTTAATGCAACCTTAAAATGGAGATTGTTTGGGAAAATGGCTTTCTCTATTTTCTTTGCAAAATCCGCCGTATTATAGCAGGCATAAGGGCAGACGTTGTTGCCGATGCATGCGGTTATATTCCTCGTTCCCGCAGCACTGTAGCCCTCTCCCGATTTTTCCTGGTTAATACCCAGTCCTTCAATAATGGGTTGCAGGAGGGCATTGACCTTTGGAATATCCGCAAATGGGATTCCAGGGATCTCAAAGCCCTGTCTGGAGGTAATGTGTACAGTGCCATTGCCGTAAGTATCGGCAATATTCTGAATCATAGATAAAAATCTGGCTTCCAGATAACCGCCTGGTACCCGGACGCGGGAGGCTGTAAGACCTCTGTGTTTCGTTATCCGGAAAGCATTTTTTTTCAGTTCCTTTGTGTTAATATCCATTCGACGTTCCCCTTTCTAATCCAAGAGTTTGCGGCCTTTGGTAAATGGAAAGACAGGTCCGTCCAGGCACACATAGGTGTCATCAATTTTACAGTGTCCGCATTTGCCGATTCCGCAGCACATTTTCCGTTCATGGGATATCCAGATATTTTGTTCCTTCAGTCCAATATCAAGAAGTCCCTGAGTGGTAAAGCGCATCATGGCTGGAGGCCCCACCACAATTGCAGTGGTTTCTTCTTTGTTTTTCAGCTTTAATTTTGGTATATACTGGGTAACCAGTCCGATCTGGCAGGCCGTGTCATCATCTGCACAATCCACAGTCAAGATGACTTCCATTGCCTGCTTCCATTTGCCGAAGTCCTCCAGAAAAAGAATGTCTTTGGGTGTCTTAAATCCGGCAATGAGTGTCATGCCCTTTGTTTCTTCCATATGACTGGAAAAATAATCAACCACACCCTTCACAGGAGAAAGTCCGGTTCCGCCTGCTATGACCAGGAGCTCTTTTCCACGGAAATTTTCCATATCAAATCCATTGCCGTAAGGTCCTCTTAAAAACAGGCTGTCTCCCTGATAACGTTCAAAGATTTCACCTGTCACCTTACCTACCCGGCGAATGGTTAAATCCACGGAATCCTCCCGGATACCGCTGACAGAAATGGGCGCTTCCCCGAACTTTGGAATGGAAACCTCGAAGAACTGACCCGGTTTTACGTCTCCATGATAAGCCATGCGAAATGTGTATTCAATGTCCGTATGACGGATTACCTTCTTGATTTCAGAACGGAAAGGAAGATATTCGTTATGATTCATTTCCATTTACCTCCTTCATGGCATCCTCCAGCTGATTGATGCAGTGGGAAAATGAGATGTACTCCGGGCACACGTCGTCGCACCGGCCGCAGCCTACGCACATAGGAATCCCATTGCGTTTCTTGTAGTCATATACTTTGTGAAGAACCTTAAAGCGCATGCGCTGACCGTTGTTCTGGCGATAGCTTCCGCCGCCTGCTACATCAGTAAAACCATCCGTCATACAGGAAGCCCATACTCTGCGGCGTTCTCCGACTTTGCCGTTATCGGTGTAGAAAATATCCTGCATGGTAAAACAGGTACAGGTTGGACATACAAAATTACACCGTCCGCAGTTGATGCAGCGGCTGTCATATTGTTTCCACATGGATGACTTCATGACATCTAAGGAAAGGGAATCAGGGATGTTAACCTGTGTTTCAGTCTCGGTTACGTAAGAAGGGGTTATATCTGCCTGTTTTGAACAGTTGGCAGCAAATAACTCATCCCATTCCGGATTTTTATTATCAATTCTTACTCCGTCTTCCGATGGTTCCATGGAAGCATGGTAGTCGTCTGAACGATTGGTCCCCATATCAACACAGAAACAGCTCTCAAAGGAGTCTTTGCACCCCATGAGTACGAATTTCACCCGGTCCCTGAGACGTTTATAATAAGGGTCTTCAGCCCCGTTATGGAGATACATGGTATCTAAGCGTTTCACCGCATGAAGGTCGCAGCTGCGCAGAAAAATAATTGCCTGCTTTACAGGGGCCTCCGGTTCCTTTACCGAATCTTCCGTAAAATAAAATAAGGTCTCCGAGATGGGAAGAAGAATTTCTTTAAAAGAAAAGTCTGACTTCTGGTCAAATACGATTTCATCAATGGACTGGATTTCTCCATAGTGAACAGAGTCCGTATCGGAAAAAGCACCTCCGTTTTTCATCAGAATGGGAGCATAGATGACAGAATCCTTTTTCCAGTTTTGAAATACTTCGTTGACCTCTTTTGTATTAAGGATATATCCCATGCTAAGCCTCCTTTTTTCCGGAAATCAGATAATAGGGAACAGCAGTAAATAAAATTCCGCCTGCCATATTGCCAAGAGTTACAACCAGAATATTGTAAAAATATCCGGAAAGGGAAACAGCCGCACCGTTCGGACTTAAGACTCCCACCGTAAGCAGTGTCATGTTTGCAATACTGTGCTCGTAACCGCTTGTTATAAATGCGAAAAGACACCAGAACACCATAATTAATTTTCCGCTTTCTGATTTGCAGCGGAAGCTACACCAGATAGCAAGGCAAACTAAGATGTTACAAAGAACCGCTCTGAAAAAGAGGGGGATAAGGGGGATTGCCATTTTTGCAGCTGCCGCATTTGCCATGAATTCTCCTACTGGTCCCTTTGCCAGTCCGGCACCCCAGAAAATAAGTGCAAGGAGAATGGAACCGGCCCAGTTTCCCAATAAACAGACTACCCACAGCCGGACAGTTTCCCCAATTGTGACGGTACCGCTGAACATTCCGCCTGCCATTACTAAATTATTGCCGGTAAACAGTTCTGCTCCTGCCATAACAACAAGACTGAGGGCGATGCCAAAGGATGCACCCATAATAATCTTGACGTAAGGCTGACTGGAAATCATCCCTCCGGCAGAGAAGATCAATAGAATTCCAAAACCCACATAAATACCTGCCAGCATGGCCGCAACCCAGTATCCAACAGGATTCTTTTTCAGAAACTTTGATTTGTTTTCCGCCGCTTTTGCTAACATTGAATATTCTTCCTGAAACATAAACAACCTCCTTTGTTTATTTTTTATCAAACTACCCACAAAACCAGTATAATCAATAACTAAAAAAATCACCGTGATTTAAATCACGATAACTTAAAAAATTACTGCAATAGAAAGAACATGGTTCTCGTTGACCTTATATAATTTTAATGATAAAATTAATTTGGTTTTAATTTAAATTAAGTAAAGAAGTGGGTAAATAAATGGGAAAAAAGGTTACATTGCAGATGATTGCCCAGCGCGCAGGTGTTAGTGTGGTAACAGTGTCCAATGTGCTGTCAGGAAAAAAGGGAGCAAGCGATCAGGTGCGTAACCTGATTTTTTCTCTGGCAGAAGAGACAGGATACCAGAAAAGTGCACTGAAAGACAGGGAAAAAGAGAGGGCATACCGTTTCGGAGTTCTGATTGCAGAGCGCTATGTAAAAGAATATCCTTCATTTTATATGCATATATACAAAGAAATTGCAAAGGAGGCCGCGAAGCGTAACTCACTTACGATTTTGGAGGTAATTGATGAAGCGCGGGAGCGTTTGGAAAACCAGGCTTATAAGTTTGCAGATGCAGAGATAGACGGACTGTTAATCATTGGTGAGATGTCACCGCTATTTGTTGATATGGTGGGAAAAAGCGCGCAGGTGCCTGTCGTTGGTGTGGATTTTTACAATGTGGATATGGATATGGATTTTATTATTACAGACAGCTTCCGGGGAATGCAAAAAGCTGTGGAACGATTGATTCAATTCGGCCACAGGGATATTACATTTGTGGGAACGCCGAAAGCGACAAACAGTATTATGGACCGGTATATGGGATATTGCAAAGCACTTTTGCAAAACCATATTGACAATACGACCCTGATTTGTGATCGCAGTGTGGGGGAGAAAGGTTCTGTAATTGAATTTGATCTGCCTTTAAAGCTCCCTACAGCATTTGTATGCAATTGTGAGAGAACCACTGGCGTATTGATTGAAAAGCTCAGAGAAAGAGGTTTAAGAATTCCAGAAGATGTTTCCATTGTGGCATTTGACCGCTTCCTTGACGAATATCCAGAGGAGATGGAAGTGACAACCTATGAAACTGATGAGAATGCGCTGGCCAGGATTAGTGTCACCACGCTTTTAAAGAGAATTGCGGGAAAAGGCAAGCCGGCAGGGATCACAGTGGTGAATGGCATTTTAAAAGAAGGAAATACAGTAAAAAGAAGAGAGGAGTAAACCTTTGGCAGGATCAGTAAAATTAAAAGACATCGCCAACGAATTAGGGACAAGTATTGTGACCGTATCCAATGCCCTTTCAGGTAAGAAGGGAGTCAGTGAAGCCGTAAGAACACAGGTGATTGAAAAGGCAAAAGAGCTGGGCTATGACAATACAAAGCAGAATAAGAGCCCCAAAGAAACGGTCACCATAGGTGTAATCGTATCAGAGCAGTATATTGGAATTGGAACTTCTTTTTATTGGACCATGTATCAGCAGACGGTCTGGGCGGCCTCAACGTTTAAAGCGCTTACAACGCTGGAGATTATCAGTACTGATAAAGAAAAAGAGCTTGAACTTCCACGTCTTTCTGAAGAGGGAAGAATCGACGGTCTGATAGTAATTGGAAAGATGGAAAAAAAATATCTGGAAAATACGATTCAAGTTCTGCAGATTCCAGCGGTTTTGCTGGATTTCAGATGTGAGGAAATCGGGTGCTCTTCTATTATGTCCAACAATTATATTGGGATGTACAAAATGACCCGTTATCTCCTGAAGCGGGGACACAGGAATATTGGATATGTAGGTGAGACGGAGACAAATGAAAACCTTTGTGACCGGTATTTTGGATATCGTAAGGTGATGGAAGAATGGGGCGTTCCGGTTAATCCGGAGTGGGTGATTGCTGATGCGAAGGTTGTCAGTGGAAAGGCCGACATTTCGCTGCCAGGAGTGCTTCCTACTGCGTTTGTATGCAGCAGTGATTTTGTTGCAGGCTTTCTGTATGATAAGCTTTCCCAGATGGGTTACCGGATACCGGAGGACATCTCTCTTGTAGGGTATGATAATTACTTATATGGACATTCTCTGGCCAAGAAGCTTACAACATATAACGTGGATATGAAAGAGATGGCTCACCAAGCAGTAAAAATGCTTCTGAAAAAGGTAGCTGGAGGCCCGGATCATAATGATATAAAATATTTGGACAGCTATATCGTGGAACGCAGCAGTGTAAAAACCATACAGGAATAAATTAAAATGAGTAGCAGCGTGCTGCTCTTTTTTTTGTGCAAAAACGAATTAACTTAAATTTAATTAAAATTATTATTTTGCAGAAAGATAAATGTCAAAAAAGTAACTTAAAATTAATATTAATTAGACGTTATGCATATATATTATGGGTTAAGGTATAACAAATATACAAAATAAGCATAAGATCACAAAATAAACTTGTGATTAAAAGATAAATGTGCTAAGATTAATTTAAGTTAAATAAGATTAAAAAACGGGAGGTTTTATCATGAAACATGGATATGGAAAGCAATTTCTGGCAGTTGTTCTTGCTGGTACATTAACAGCTACGCTGGCAGCATGCAACAAAAAAGAAGATGTTAAGGCAGAAAAGACAGACGTTGGTGTTACATTTGATCAGATTAAGCTGGGAGAGCATACGGATTTAAAGGCGAATTTAAAATTCCTGACCCACAAAACAGATATCGTTGATACTACGTTTAAAGATTATGTTTCAGAGTTTCAGAAGATATATCCGAACATTAACATCGAATATGAGGGAATTACAAATTATGCAAGTGATATCACAACAAGGCTGACCACTGGTGACTGGGGAGATATCTGTATGATTCCCACAACGGTTGATAAGAATGAACTCAAAAACTATTTTATCAACTTAGGGGCTATGGATGAGTTGTCAAAAGAATATACCATGCTGTCAAATTACAGCTATGATGACAAGGTCTATGGAATACCATCTATGGGAAATATACAGGGAATTGTTTATAACAAGGCAGTGTTTGAAAAGGCAGGAGTAAAGGAAATACCAAAAACTCCGGAGGAGTTTTTAAGTGCACTGCAAAAAATCAAAGACAATACAGATGCGATTCCGCTTTATACTAATTTTGCAGCCGGCTGGACCATGACAGCATGGGATGCTTACATAGATGCCTGTGCAACCGGGCAGGCAGATTTTGCGCAGGAGGGCCGTGTTAAGGGAAAGAATCCGTTTGCTGACCGGGGAGACCAGACTGGGCCTTATGCAGTCTACAACTTACTATATGAGGCAGTTTCAAAAGGTCTTACAGAGGAAGACCCCACCACCACCGACTGGGAAGGAAGCAAGGCAAGGTTAAACAAGGGAGAGATCGCCAGCATGGCATTAGGCTCATGGTCCATTGTCCAGATGAAGGAGGCAGCGGAGAATGGTGATGATGTGGCTTATATGCCATTTCCAATTACAGTAAATGGAAAGCAGTATACCTCAGTATCTGCGGATTATAATTATGGAGTCAACTGCAATAGCTCTGCAGACAATCAACTGGCAGCCATGCTTTATATCAAATGGCTGATCGATAAATCCAGATTCGATGTGGACCAGGGCGGTGTTTCGATTAAAGTAAATTCTGAGATGCCGGAGTTTTTAAAAGCATTTGATAAAGTTGGGCTTCTATATGATGTGCCGGTACCAAAAGGTGAGGAAACCTGGGGAAATGATGTTAATAATGAATCCGAGCTGGGAATTAATGTATCCGGCGGAATGGCAAAGTCGGTAGTGGAGGCAGCAATCGAGGGGCAGCCTTCTATGAAAGAATTAGCAGACCAGTGGAATGAAAAGTGGACTGCGGCGCAAGAGAAGATTGGAATCACTCATTAACAGTCAGAAAAAGGGGAAATGATATGAACACAAAAAGAGCACCATTTAACTTTATTAAGTGGATTCAGTCGGGAAAGGTGAATCGACGGCTGTGTATGGTCACATTTATGCTGGCTCCGCTCTTATTACTTCTGGTTTTTACATATATTCCTTTTCTGAAGATGTTTCAGTTCAGCTTTTATGACATGAAGTACATTGGAGCGCGAAAATTTGTGGGCCTTAAGAATTATTCAGAAGTATTTTCCAGGAAGGATTGCTTTCAGGCATTAAAGCTGAGCGGTTATTATATAGTCGCAGCTTTCATACAGTTGGCAATTGCGCTGTGGTTTGCCTCCGTTTTAAGCTTTAAAGTAAAAGGCGGAGGTTTGTATAAAGGTTTTATGTTCTTCCCATATCTGGTATGCGGAATTGCAGTGGGTTTTATTTTTAAGTTTTTCTATACAAGAGGTTTTGTACTGGATACGGTTCTTCAGTGGATTGGGTTCAATCTGGATTCTCTGCCCTATTGGCTGAAGGATAAGAGTATCAATAACATCTCAATTGCCGCCACCTCTGTGTGGCGGTATATGGGACAGAATATGGTACTGTTTATCGGTGCGATCATGTCAGTGGACAGCACGCTTTATGAAGCGGCGGCAATTGACGGAGCTTCCGGCTTCAATAAGTTCCGGTATATTATATTTCCCAGCATAAAGACCATTATTGTACTCAATATGATTCTGGCAATTACCGGTTCACTCAGTGTCTTTGAACCGCCCTATGTCATCACAAACGGCGAGTTTGGAACAGGTACCTATTTTGTTATTATGAATAAGCTGGCCCACGTAAGCCAGAAGGTAGGTCTGGCTTCAGCCATGGCGATTGTTCTGTTTGTGCTGATATTATTTGCTACATTGCTTCAGAAAGCAGGAGAATGGTATTTTCTTGGGATCGGTGATCAGGAGGCAATACGAACGGTGAGACGGCAGAAGAAGCGTAACAGTCAGAGGGAGGCAGATAACAGATGAAATTAAAGAAATTCCTTTGGACACTTATAAAATATTTAACACTGATCCTGGGCTCCGTCATTTCCGTGCTCCCTGTTATTGTCTGTGTAATCACAGCATTCAAGACACCAGATGAATATGCAACAACCAATGTCATGACATTGCCAACCAGTTGGCTCTATGTAAATAATTTTATAGAAGCATGGCAGAAAGCCAACATGGGAGTGGCATTTCGTAATTCAGCAATTATTCTGGTGTGCGTGCTGTTTGGCTCTGTGCTGACTGGTTCTATGCTGGCCTATGTTCTGAACCGGTTTAAATTCCCGGGCAATGGCTTAATCCGCAGTCTCTTCCTGTTTGCCTCTCTGCTTCCGGGAATTGCCATGCAGGTATCCGTGTATCAGATCATGTATAGCCTGGGATGGATAAACAGTCTGCCAGGATACATTGTTTTGATGTGCGGTACTGATGTTATGTCCATTTATATTTTCATTCAGTACTTTGAAAATATCCCCACCTCACTGGATGAATCGGCTATTATGGATGGCTGCACCTATTTCGGCGTGTTTTTCCGGGTGCTTCTGCCTCTTTTAAAGCCGGCAATCATTACCGTTATGATATTAAAAGGAGTGGGAACGTATAATGAATACTATGCGGCAAACCTTTATCTGCAGGACAAAAACAGGCTTGTTACAGTAGCTACGTCCTTGTTTAAATTCACGGGGCCGCTTGGAAACCAGTACAACTATATCTGTGCAGGAGTCATAATCACCATGATCCCTGCGTTGATTATCTTTGTTCTATGCCAGAAACAGATTTACAGCGGTTTAACACAAGGGGCCGTCAAAGGGTAGACAGACGCTTAAGAATATAAATATATGAGTGGAGGAAAGCAACTATGAGCGAAGTTAAAATAATTGGATCACAGGTCCCGAATATGCCGTGGCAGAATAGACCGGAGGAGGCAAAACCATGGATGCCTGTCTGGAGATATGATGCAAATCCCATCATAGACCGGAATCCCTTAGCGGGAGTCGCACGAATATTCAACAGTGCCGTAATTCCTTATGAGGGGGCATTCATCGGTGTTTTCAGAGGTGAGCAGACAAATGGAGTTCCATTTATCTACTTAGGGCACAGCAGGGATGGGATTCATTGGGAGTTTGAACGAGAGAAAATACAGTTTGTGTCTGAACATGGAGAGCTATTTATGCCTGTATACGCATATGACCCCCGGCTAGTTAAGGTCGAAGACACCTATTATATCATGTGGTGCCAGGACTGTTACGGTGCCGCTATTGGAATGGCATGGACGAAGGATTTAAAAACCTTTACAAGAATTGAAAATCCATTTCTGCCTTTTAACCGGAATGCAGTACTTTTTCCAAGAAAAATCGGAGGAAAGTTCCTGATGCTTTCCAGACCCAGTGACAGCGGTCATACTCCCTTTGGAGATATCTACGTCTCGGAAAGTCCGGATATGATTTATTGGGGAAGGCACAGACATGTAATGGGTAAGACAGGAGACTTCTGGTGGCAGAATGTAAAGATCGGTGGGGGAGCGGCTCCCATTGAGACTTCAGAAGGCTGGTTACTGTTTTATCATGGAGTTACAGGAACCTGCAACGGATTTGTATACAGCATAGGCGGAGCGATTCTAGATATTGATAATCCTTCCATCGTAAAATACCGCTGCAAAGACTTTCTTCTTACGCCAGAGGAGTGGTATGAAGAACGGGGATTTGTACCAAATGTAACATTTCCCTGTGCAACGATTCACGATTCTGAAAGCGGAAGGATCGCAATCTATTATGGAGCGGCTGACAGCTATGTGGGGCTGGCATTTACAACCATAGGAGAAGTAACGGATTATATTAAGGAGCACAGCCTGGTGACGGAAAGTGACACAGAAATAGGGTTACGCTAGAAGGGATAAGCATATGTTGGCGGATGAAATGATGCGGCATCTGACAAGCGATTTAATTCCATTTTGGGAAAAGCTTGCGGATGAGGAGTATGGTGGTTTTTACGGATATATGGGATATGATCTTAAGATGGATGAGAAGGCGGTAAAGGGGTGCATTTTAAACAGTCGTATTTTATGGTTTTTTTCAAATGCGTATCTTCTTTTGCAAAAAGACAGCCTTCTTTTTTATGCCGGTCATGCCTATGAATTTCTAAAAAATCATTGCATGGATAAGGAAAACGGCGGAGTATACTGGTCTGTGACATTTGACGGAAAGCCGGAGGAAACAATAAAGCATACCTATAATCAGGCGTTTGCAATCTATGCATTATCCTCGTATTATGATGCTTCAAAGGATGAAGAAGCCCTGGAACTTTCGAAGGAGCTTTTTAAGCTGATCGAGACAAAATGTACAGATGAATGGGGATATAAGGAAGCATTTGATGAAGCGTTTCACACGATTGACAACGAAAAGCTCTCGGAAAATGGAATTGTTGCTGAAAAGACGATGAACACTCTGCTTCATGTATTTGAAGCTTATACCGAACTTTTTCGGGTGAGCCGGGAGAATGAGGTCAGGGAGCGAATGCGGTTTATTCTCGATATATTTGCAGAACATGTCTATAATCGGGAGCAAGGACGTCAGGAGGTATTCTATGACCGGAAGTGGAATTCTTTGATTGATCTTTATTCCTACGGCCATGATATTGAGACGGCGTGGCTGATTGACCGGGGCTGTGAGATTCTGGGTGATGAGGACTGCATCAGCAAGATGGGCCTCATCACAAAAGAGATAACGGCCAATATTTATGACAGGGCCTATGTGGATTCTTCGCTTTTAAATGAGTCTTTGGACGGGATCAATGACACAACAAGAATTTGGTGGGTTCAGGCTGAGGCTGTAGTAGGCTTTTTAAATGGGTATGAAAAATGTCCCGGAGAGCCTCAGTATCTGGAAGCCGCAAATGCAGTCTGGGATTATATTAAAACCTGTCTGATTGATCCGCGTTCCGGTTCTGAATGGTACTGGGCGGTTGACCAGAACAGAGTCCCCATAAAAAAACCGATTGTAGAGCCATGGAAGTGTCCGTACCATAATGGAAGAATGTGTTTTGAGGTAATAAGGAGGATACAGCATGATTCATAGCAGGTATTATACGGAGCTTAATAAATATGAACAGCTAATAAAGAAAGAAAACAGGAAAAGTGAATTTTACAATGGAATCTTTGACCGCTATGAAAACCCTGTGCTGACCAGAAATCATGCACCCCTTATCTGGAGATATGATCTTGATGCAGAAAGAAATCCGTTTTTTATGGAACGTCTGGGAATTAATGCGGTCATGAATTCAGGTGCGATTGAATTAGAGGGAAACTATTACCTGGTAGTACGTGTGGAAGGGAATGACAGAAAATCCTTTTTTGCTGTGGCTGAAAGCAGTAACGGCACTGACGGGTTCCGGTTCTGGGATTATCCGGTTTCACTTCCGGATACTTGTCCGGAAGAGACCAATGTGTACGATATGAGGCTGACAAAGCATGAGGACGGCTTTATTTACGGTGTGTTTTGCTCAGAAGGGAAGGATCAGGAAAACAGTGATCTTTCTGCAGCAGTAGCCAGTGCGGGAATTGTGAGGACGAAAGACTTAAAAACCTGGGAGCGCCTTGATAACCTGACCACACTCCACTCACCTCAGCAAAGAAACGTAGCCCTCCATCCCGAATTTGTAGAGGGAAAGTATGCATTTTATACCAGGCCAATGGATGGCTTTATTGAGACTGGCAGCGGGGGCGGAATCGGGTTCGGGCTTTGTGATGATATCGCACATGCAGTGATTGCAGAAGAAAAGATTATCAGCCACCGTGTTTACCACACGCTGACAGAAGTAAAAAACGGCGCTGGCGCAGTACCCATTAAGGGAAAGAAAAGCTGGATTCATATTGCTCACGGAGTGCGGAATACGGCGGCAGGCCTTCGTTATGTACTTTATGTATTTGCAACAGATTTAAAAGATCCATCCAAAGTAATTGCCGAGCCATCGGGCCTGTTCCTGGCACCTCTGGGAAAAGAACGGGTGGGAGATGTATCCAATGTGGTGTTTACCAATGGTGCCATTGCCAGAGAAAACGGGGATGTTTACCTTTATTATGCCTCCTGCGATACCCGTATGCATGTGGCGACTACCACATTGGAAAAACTGGAGGACTATGTATTCCATACCCCGAAAGACCCGCTCCGTTCTTCGGACTGTGTGGTGCAGCGGTGCAGTCTGATACATGAAAATCTGGAATTGTTAGAGGGGAAAGCGGAAAGAAGGAGTGGTTCATGAAAATTGATTTGGATGATAAAAGGCTCCAATACAGCGGACGAATTGACTGTACTGATCCAAAACACCCCGTATTTATCTTTCCGGCCAGCTCACTGACCTTTTCCTTTGTCGGAACAGGGGCAACGGTTGTTATAAAAAATAAAAGAGCTTATTGGGGAAATTACATAGGAATCATAGTGGATGGGGCGCAAAGGAAAGAACGGCTTGCAGATACAGGATACACAACCATTCATCTGGCTGAAAACCTGGAAGAGAAGGAACACAGCATTATCCTGTTTAAACGCCAGGATTCCTGCCACGTAATGGCGCTGGAAGAGCTTTGGCTGACAGGAGCAGGAATTCTGACAGAGAATTTAGAAAGACCTGTGCGAAGAATTGAGGTCTATGGGGATTCTGTTTCTGCGGGAGAGGTATCAGAGGCAACGGAATATGCCGGAAAGGCAGACCCGGAGCACAACGGAGAATATTCCAACAGTTGGTTTTCTTACGGCTGGATAGCCGCCAGAAAATTAAAGGCTGAAATCCATGATATAGCCCAGGGAGGAATTGCCCTGCAAAATGGAACCGGGTGGTTCTCGGCACCTTTGCTTATAGGGATGGAGAGTGTCTGGGATAAGGTACATTATAATCCTGAGCTTGGAGCTGTCACGGAGTGGGACTTTCATCAATATATCCCTCAGATAGTGATCGTAGCCATCGGACAAAATGACAATAATCCAGAGGATTACATGAAGATGGATCTGGAAGGGGAAAAAGCACTGCGCTGGCGTGACGATTATGAAAGATGGATACGAAGCATACGAAAGAAGTATCCAAAGGCTTTCATTATTTTATCAACTACCATTTTGGAACATCATGAGAACTGGGATGCATCCATTGAACGGGTGTGCCATGAGCTGAAGGATAGCAGAATCGTCCATTTTTTATACTCAAAAAACGGAGTGGGGACTCCGGGTCACATACGTATTATGGAAGCGGAGCAGATGGCAGATGAGCTGTGTGCGTTTATAGAAGGAATATCGGAGAATATTTGGGGAGAATAAATCCCCCCCGGAAAGAGAGGCAGGGATGAATAAGCCGGCCAGTGATCCTAAGGATAGGATAGAAGCTGTTGGCATTACAGAAGATCAGGTTATGAATGGAACAACCTTGATCTCTGGTGCCAATATAGTGACAGATCAGGAGATCTCGGTAAGCAGTGTCTACAGTACAGGAAACCTCTCTCGTCTGACGAAAGTAATGGAGAAAGCAATGAGAGGGGAGACTGTGACGATAGCCTATCTTGGCGGTTCCATTACCAATGGATCCGTTGCGACCCCTAAGGATACCAATTGCTATGCATATCTTACGACTCAGTGGTGGAAGAAAACGTTTCCTGATGCAAAAATCAACTATGTCAATGCGGGAATCGGAGCAACAGATTCTTATCTTGGGGTTCACCGTGTGGCACAGGATGTACTTTTTGAGAACCCGGATCTTGTGGTTGTGGAATTCAGCGTCAATGACTACCGTGATAATAATAAGGAGAGCTATGAAAGCTTAATTCGCAGAATATTGGAATACAGGACGGCCCCGGCAGTCGTGTCTCTGTGCCTGACCCAGTTTTCAGCGGATGGTCAATGCATTGATTACGGCGAGTACCACAAAGAAATAGCAGATTATTATCAGGTTCCTGTGGTGAGTTATGGAGATGTAGTAGCGCCAAGGCTTGAGAACGGAAGCCTTCAGTGGAACCAGTTAGGGCCATATGATGACTTAACACATCCCAATAATGCAGGGCACAAGATCATATCACGGTGTATGTCCTATTTCTATGGACAGGTATTGGAGGATATGAAAAATCACAGCTACGGTGACTACAGCACCTATGAGCTGCCGGGAGAGACTGTGACGGAATCCAGATATGAAAATGGCACCATTTTGGATCACCGTTCGGGAAGTGGGGACGGTATCCGCGTATCCGGCAGCGATGTATCCAGGGTTACCGTAAAGAATGCCCAGTTTCCATATGGATGGCAGACTGACAGCGGATCAGATATTACATTTACCATAGAAGATGCCAATAATATGGGGCTGATCTATTACGGTGGTATGGAAAAAAACTATGGGACTTTTGATGTGTATGTGGAGGATCAGTATGTCAATACCATTGATACCTGTTTTTACGGAAGCTGGGGTAGTCATGCGGATTATACGCTGCTTTTAACAAGCGGATCAAAAGGTCCTCATACGGTGCGTATTACGAAAAATGAGAACAGCAAAGGAAATCGGTTTACCATCCTGGGCTTTACTGTTTCCAGCTCAGATACAAGTCCTGCTTCCCATATGGAGGTGTTTAAAAAGTCAGAGCGATAGGGAAAGCGATATGTAAATACAGCAATGAGACAGAGCCGTTATTAAGATGGCAGGCGGCTGATGATGACCGCCTGCTTTTTTCATGGAAAAAAGCAGAAAAGTCAGCAGTAATTGCCTGAGAGAAAGTGAGAATATAAAATGGATGTCAGAAAAGAATACGAATCATGGTGTAGGAATCCTCTCTTTCATGAGATGACCAGAAGGGAACTGATCGCCATTAAGGACAATGAGATGGAGATTCAGGACCGTTTTTATAAAGAACTGGAATTTGGAACAGGAGGACTCAGAGGAGTAATCGGCGCAGGAACAAACCGAATGAATATTTATACAGTCCGAAGGGCGACTCAGGGGCTTTCGAATTATATCATTCGTGAAAAGGGAGAAAAAAGAGGAGTCGCAATTGCCTATGATTCCAGAAATTATTCTCTGGAGTTTGCCAGGGAAGCCGCTCTTTGTCTGGCGGCTAACGGCATATGTGCTTACCTGTTTGACTCCTTAAGGCCCACGCCCGTGCTTTCCTATGCAGTGCGTAAGCTGGGGTGTATAGCAGGCATTGTAGTCACTGCCAGCCATAATCCGCCGGAATACAATGGCTATAAGGTGTATTGGGAGGATGGCGCTCAGATTACGGCTCCCAAAGACCGGGAAATAATCGGAGAGGTAAAAAAAGTCAGAGATTACGCCCAGGCCTTGACCATGGAACTGAAAGAAGCGGAAAAAATGGGACTTTACCGCGTAATCGGTAAAGAATTAGATGACTGCTATCTGGAGGAATTAAAAAAACTGGTGATTCACCCGGATATGATTAGAAATCAGCAAAAACAGTTGAAAATCGTGTATACCCCCCTTCATGGAACCGGTAACCATTTCGTGCGCCGGATTTTAAAGGAATTGGGGTTTGAAGAAGTCTATGTGGTGCCGGAACAGGAGAATCCGGATGGAAATTTCCCCACGGTGAGTTATCCGAATCCTGAAGACAGCAAAGCCTTTTCCCTGGCACTTAAGCTTGCAAAAAAAGTGGATGCAGACGTGGTGCTTGCCACAGACCCGGATGCGGACCGTCTGGGCATCTATGGAAAGAATGAAAAAAGTGGAGAATATGAGCCATTTACCGGAAATATGTCAGGAATGATTATTCTGGAGTATATTTTATCACAAAAGAAGGAGAAACGAGAGCTTCTTAAGAATGAGGCAGTGGTGACGACCATTGTATCCGGTAAGATGGCAAAGGCAATCACAGACGCTTATGGCATAGAGCTTAAGGAGACTCTGACTGGTTTTAAATATATTGGTGAGCAGATAAAACTCTTTGAGCAAAGTGGCAGCCATCATTTTTTATTTGGCTATGAAGAGAGCTACGGCTGCCTTTTGGGAACTCACGCAAGGGATAAAGATGCCATAGTGGCAGCAATGGCATTGTGCGAAGCGGCAGCTTACTACCTGACTAAGGGAAGGAGTCTTTGCCAGCAGATGGAGCATCTGTATGAGAAGTACGGTCATTATAGAGAAAATCTCTGCACAATCACTTTAAAAGGAATGGACGGGGCGGAGAAAATTAAAGGGATTTTGGAAAGAATCAGAACGAATCCTCCGTCATGTATCGGCGGTTTTTCCGTGAAACGGTTCCGGGACTATGAAACTGGTGTGATAAAAGACTTGGAAAACAGATCAGAATATCCCACATCTCTTCCGTTTTCCAATGTTCTGTATTTTGAACTGGAGGATGAAGCATGGTGCTGTATCCGCCCGTCAGGAACCGAGCCGAAGGTAAAATATTATATCGGCGTAAAAGGCTTTGGGAGCTGTGATGCAGCGGAAAAGCTAGCTGGGCTTACAGCTGCGGTAAAAGTCTTAATCAGCAATTAATTCCCTTAAAAAAAGCAGACAGGGCGTCTCTGTCGGGAATGATGATCTTACCTCTCTGAACCTGGACCAGCCCCTGCTCGGTCAGATGCTTTAGCTGACGGGATACGGTTTCCCGCCGCGATCCCAGCATATCAGCCAGATAGGTAACGCTTAACTCCATATTGATTAAGGTCCCTTCCTCATGGGGAATGCCATAATCTTTGGAAAGCCGCCATAGCTTTGCCGCGATCTTTTTTTCCCCATGTATAGAGTTGGAGGTATTTTTTAACTGGCGATATAAGCGGCGGTTTTTTAAAGCGAGGGAATCAAGAATCAGTTTCGTCAGTTCAAAATCATGACGCATAACCTCCAGAAAATCCATCTTTCCAAAGCACAGAACCACAGATGGTTCAAAGGCTTCGCAGTTAATGGAAGCTGGCATATTCTGCAAAACTTCTTCGTTCACCAATTCTCCTTTTCCCAGAAGAAAAATGGTTTTCCTCTCTCCCTGGGAATTGATCTTATAAAGGGATACGAAACCGGTTACTACTATATAAAGCGTCTGGTTCATTTCTTTATCCCAAAACAGGTGTGATCCTTTTGGGAAACGCCGCAGGCTGCCACAGGCCATCAGCGATGCCAGTGATTTTTCTGATATGCTCTGAAAAAGCCGGGTACAGGAACAAGCTTCTTTTATATCCATGGGAACCACATTCTCCTTTATATCTTTGTCTTACGTTATATTAAAATACAAGTATTATACTATACCATAAAATCTAACGCAAGGAGTAGGAAAACAGCCTGTAACAGCAAAAATCCCCGGAACATCTCTGTCCCGGGGATTTGAGTTTAGTAATAGTATTTCTTTGTGAGCCATCCTCCCTTGTTTGCGCATTTATTCCTCACCGTGTTTCATAATATGAGCCCCAAAGAGCAGTACCAGATAAAAGATGCTTAATATCAAGATATGTAATGCCGTTTTAATAAACAGAGGAAGGCCTCCAAATGGATCCATAAAGGAAAAGACTGCATAATAGATTCCAATAGCCAGTATCATGAGTGCCGATGGTTTGGCAATCATATCCCATGCATTCCACACAAATTCCACCATTTTCTTCAAAGCCAGCACATGCATGAAAGCAAGCAGCAGTTCACTTGCCAAAGCTCCTACCAGGTATGCAAATATTCCCAGCCGGGGGATACCAAAAAGCACAAACATTAGCCGGAGAGTCATGGCAATGACGTTCTGGGTGAACGTAATGGAGGTTTTTCCCAGTCCATTTAAAATACTTCCCATGGTGGTAGCCATGTAAAGAAATGGGCAGAGCCATGCAAGCACAGTCATATATTGTCCGGCAGAACTGTCTTTAAACACACTGACTCCCAAATCATTTCCGAATAAAGTAAATATACCGATGCAGAGAATCCCTACATACATACAGTAACGAAGGGACATGGAGATCGCCGTTCCAATTCGTTTTTCATTCCCCTCTGACTGGGCTTCTGCCACGGTAGGCAGTAAGAGCACTGCCAGGGAATTAAATACGGTGGAAGGAAACAAAATAAAAGGCAGTGCCATTCCGGTTAATACACCGTATACGGAAAATGCGGCAGAATCCGAAAGACCGGACATCTGCAGTCTGCTGGGAATGAGTATGGCCTCTGCACTGGCAAGAATATTTAGTACCAGCCGGTTTCCCATAAGCGGAACTGCCAGGTGAAGGAGTCCCGGAGCCGTTTCACTGAAATGGGAAGAATCATAAGCAAAATCTTTGGCCATTTTTGGCGGGAAAAAGCGGTAGGCAAAAACCGTAAAGAGAGAAGAGGCAATCTCCCCGATTAAATGGCCCATAACTGCCAGCTGGACAGTAATGGTAATTCCTGACTGGATCATAATGTCAGCAATGAGGAAAACAGCACCAATTCTTATGATCTGCTCCATGATCTGTGCCAATGCCGGAACAGAGGGACGCTGCATACCATAATAGTAACCGTTGATACAGGCATGAATCGCCGCGCAGGGAACAGATACGGCAAGAAACGTAAGTAATGGCGCACAGCGAGGTTCCATCAAAATAGAACTGGCTATAAAATCCTTAAACTGAATAATAAGGTAAGCAAGGATCATGGAAATAGCCACTGAAATGATGAGACCGCTGCGAAAAACAGAACGGCCCTTCTTCACATTAGCGGCTACGGACTGGGAGATGGCGGTCTGAATGGACCCTGCACAAAGCGCAAAGCAGATTCCAAAGACTGGATGAATCAGATTAAAAATACCCAGACCCTCAGCTCCAATGGTACGGGAGAGAAAGATCCGGTAAAAAAAGCCCAGCACCCGCGTGATGAGCCCGGCTGACGTTAGAAGAAGGGTGCCGGTCAGAAGCGCATATTTTCTTTTTGAAAGTTTTCTGGGGATCTTTAGAGAATCATTCATGAAATCTCCTGAAAAAGAGAATTATTATAAATATATGGAAATTGTTCTTTCTTCATGACACAATCATAATGAGAATCATTCCTATTGAATTTCTAGGAAATGTGTGTATAATAGGAAATGTAGATGAAGCTTTTAACTTTAGAACTACAGAAAGGCGGAACTAACAAATATGAAGCAACTGATTTATTTAGACAACGCAGCGACGACCCAAACCAGACCAGAGGTCGTAGAAGCCATGCTGCCTTACTTTACGGAATATTATGGTAATCCATCTTCCGTATACGAATTTTCCGGTATCTCAAAGAAAGCGGTTCAGGATTCCAGAGAGATGATAGCGAATTCTCTTGGAGCAAAGACGAACGAGATTTATTTCACAGCCGGCGGTTCTGAATCCGACAACTGGGCTATCATTGCAACAGCAGAAGCCTATGCAGACAAAGGAAAACACATCATTACCAGTAAAATCGAGCATCATGCCGTGCTTCACACCTGTGAATATCTGGAGAAACGCGGTTTTGATATCACTTATCTGAATGTAGATGAGAATGGTTCCATAAAGTTAGACGAGCTGAAAAAAGCCATCCGTCCTGACACCATCCTCATTTCTATCATGTTTGCCAATAACGAGATCGGCACCATTGAACCCATTAAGGAAATTGGTGAGATAGCAAAAGAGCATAAGATCTTATTCCATACGGATGCAGTTCAGGCATTCGGTCATGTGCCCATTAACGTAGATGAATACCACATTGATATGTTAAGTGCCAGCGGTCATAAGATTAACGGACCAAAGGGAATTGGATTTTTATATATCAGAACAGGCGTTAAGTCCCGTTCCTTTATTCATGGAGGCGCTCAGGAGAGAAAACGCCGTGCAGGTACAGAGAATGTGACAGGAATCGTAGGTTTCGGAAAAGCGGTAGAGCTTGCGGTAGCAGGAATGGAAGAAAGAGCCCGCAAAGAGACCGAGCTTCGTGAATATTTAATGGAACGTGTCATGAAAGAAGTTCCATACACCAGAATTAACGGCAGCAGAAAGAGCCGCCTTTCCAATAACGTAAATTTTGCCTTCCAGTTTATTGAGGGTGAATCCTTACTGATCATGCTGGATATGAAAGGAATCTGCGGATCCAGCGGTTCAGCATGTACTTCCGGTTCTTTAGATCCGTCTCATGTACTTCTGGCAATCGGTCTTCCTCATGAGATCGCACACGGTTCTCTCCGTCTGACCCTTGATGAGGTAAATACCAGAGAAGAGATGGATTATGTAGTGGAAGCCATTAAAGAGATCGTAGCAAAACTGCGCAGTATGTCACCTCTTTATGAGGATTATATCAGACATCAGGGAAACTAGTACAGGGTAGAAGAATTACCAGAAAGTGGAGAATATAGAATATGTATACAGAGAAAGTTATGGATCATTTTGAACACCCGAGAAATGTGGGTGAAATAGAGAACGCCAGCGGCATGGGTACAGTTGGTAATGCAAAATGCGGCGATATTATGAGAATTTATCTGGATATTGATGATAACCAGATTATTCAGGATGTGAAATTTAAAACATTTGGCTGCGGTGCAGCAGTTGCTACCAGCAGCATGGCAACAGAGATGGTAAAAGGAAAATCAGTTCAGGAAGCGATGGAGGTTACCAATAAGGCCGTATGTGAGGCACTTGATGGGCTGCCCCCTGTAAAAGTACACTGCTCCTTGCTGGCCGAAGAAGCAATCCATGCTGCGTTGTGGGATTACGCAACCAAGCATGACATTAAGATTGAGGGCTTGGAGAAGCCAAAGTCTGATATCGGCGAGGAAGAAGTAGTAGAAGAATATTAATGGAAATGGAATACTATGAGTAAATCGAAAGTAGTAGTTGGAATGTCAGGCGGCGTGGATTCTTCCGTTGCAGCCTGGCTGTTAAAAGAACAGGGCTATGACGTAATCGGCGTGACCATGCAGATCTGGCAGGACGAGGATAACGTGACCCAGGAAGAAAACGGAGGCTGCTGCGGGCTCAGTGCCGTGGACGATGCCAGAAGAGTTGCCTGGGATCTTGGAATTCCTTATTATGTTATGAATTTTAAAGAAGAATTTAAATCACAGGTGATCGATTACTTTGTAGAGGAATACCAGAGAGGACGGACTCCCAATCCCTGTATCGCCTGCAACCGCTATGTCAAGTGGGAGTCTCTTTTAAAGCGGAGTTTAGATATTGGAGCGGATTATATTGCCACAGGTCATTACGCCCAGATAGACCGGCTTCCAAACGGCAGATATGCCCTTAAAAAGTCAGTGACTGCTGCGAAAGACCAGACCTATGCTCTTTATAACTTAACACAGGACCAGCTGGCCTGCACTCTGATGCCGGTAGGTGCCTATTCCAAGGATCAGATCAGGGCGATTGCTGACCAGATCAATCTAAACGTTGCTCATAAACCGGACAGCCAGGAGATCTGCTTTATTCCAGATCATGATTATGCCGGTTTTATTGAAGAGAGCGCAGGAGAGCGGGCCCCGGAAGGTGATTTTGTGGATCTGGATGGCCAGGTCATTGGTCGCCATAAAGGAATCACTCATTACACCGTAGGTCAGAGAAAGGGACTTAATTTGTCCTTTGGCTACCCGGTTTTTGTTGTGGAGATACGCCCTGAGACAAACGAAGTGGTGATTGGAACAGGAGAGGATGTCTATTCTGACACCCTTCGCGCCGGTCATTTAAACTGGATGGCAGTTGACGGTCTTCATGGAGAAGAGATGGAGGTAATGGCAAAAATCCGTTACAGCCATAAAGGCGCCCCCTGTACCATAAAAGAGGTAGAGGACGGCGTGGTGGAATGCAGATTTGAGGAGCCGCAAAGAGCCATCACTCCCGGACAGGCTGTGGTATTTTACCAGGGCGAATATGTAGTGGGAGGAGGAACCATACTGTGATAATCAGAAAAAAATCAATCAGATGGATTGTTCCTGCCATCCTGCTTTTTTGTCTGTTTCTGCTTTCCGGCTGCGGGAAAAAGTACGAAGCCATACAGACTCCAGCAGTGGAAGAGGCCAAAGGAGAATTATCCCAGGAGGCTGAGAGTGCTCCTGTAACAATTGAAGAAGAGACAGAAAAATCGGCTGAAAAAAGCTCTCACGAAGCTTCTGTGACCAAGGAGACTGCTCCTGAGTTTCAAAAAGCAGATGAGACGGTTTATGTCACAGGCAGCGGAGTGAATGTCAGGACACAGCCATCTTCTTCCGGTCAGATATCTGCCACTCTTAATCAGGGAACGGCACTGAAGCGGACCGGATACAGCCAGAGCTGGAGCCGTGTTCTCTATGAGAACAAAGAATGCTATGTGTCTTCCCGTTATTTGTCCAAGGACAAGCCGGCCAAACAGGCGGATGTAACCCCTTCCGTATCAGGGAGCGGTAACGGAAAGCTCATTGCCATTGATCCGGGACACCAGGGAAAGGGTAACTCGGAAAAGGAACCCATCGGACCAGGATCCTCTCAGATGAAACCAAAGGTGGCTTCTGGAACCCAGGGTGTGGCTACGGGCATACCGGAATATAAGCTGACTCTGGATGTCTCCCTTAAATTAAAGCAGGAACTGCTGAACCGTGGATATCGTGTTTATATGATTCGCGAGACCCATGATGTGAATATCAGCAATGCAGAGCGCGCCAATATGGCAAATCAAAGCGGAGCGGATATTTTTGTAAGAGTTCATGCCAATTCATTAAACGACAGCTCTGTGGCAGGAGCCCTGACCATGTGTCAGACTTCTAAGAATCCTTATAACGGCAATCTGTACGGTAAAAGTTCAGCTCTTTCCAAAACAGTGGTGAACGGAATCAGCAGCCAGACCGGATTTAAAAACCGGGGGGTACAGGAGACCGATTCCATGAGTGGAATTAACTGGTGCAAAATACCGGTAACCATCGTGGAGATGGGCTTTATGAGTAATGCAGAAGAAGATAAAAAGATGGCCACCGATGAATATCGGGACAAGATTGTAAAAGGAATTGCAGATGGAATCGATGCCTATTACGCAGGCGGGAATTAAATCCACATAAGATGCCGGAACGCGAGAGGGAAGACCCTGTTGCTTTCCGGCTTTTGGCTGTCTGCCTTTCTCCTGTGAGGTTATAAATGAACGAAAAAAAGCATACATTTTCCTGAAACGTTTCTTCCAGGCAAGGAGAAGAAAACATGGCGGATTATGGGCTTGCGTTAGCAGGAGGGGGAACCAGAGGAGCGGTTCATGTAGGTGTTCTTACAGCGTTAGAAGAAAACGGTCTTTTGCCCACCCAGGTTGCAGGAGCCAGTGCAGGAAGTATTGTGGCTGGATTATACGCATCTGGTATGGATATTGGACAGATGAGAGATACAGTGAGATGGCTGGCAGCTCACGGTGAAAATTATATTGATCCCAATATGATCGGTGTCATTTTATTTCTGCCCCAGGTGCTGCTTCATAGAAAGCCATCTTTAATGGGCTTAATCAAGGGCAACCGGCTTTCTGACTTTCTATGTGATTTAACAGAAGGGATAGAAATACAGGATTGTAAGAAAGGGCTGTTAATTCCGGCAGTGGATATCAACAGCGGGAATACGGTTGTGTTCACAAATCTTTTTCAGGAAAAGGTTCCTATGTCAGCACTTCGGGAAGAAAATGTGAGATGGCAGAAAAATGGGCTTTTATGTGACATTATGATGGCAAGCTCTTCTGTTCCCGCTGTATTCTGCCCAAGGCAGATTAATGGCTTTTTGCTGGTGGATGGTGGAGTAACCAACAATCTTCCGGTAGACTTACTGATTTCAACGGGAGTATCAAACGTCATTGCAGTTGATATTGGGGAAGCATATGAAATGCCAAAGGATCATTCCATCATGGAGATTGCGTTCCACTCATTTTCCATTATGAGCAGGGAGTTAAAGGACTGCCGTTCCAGCGGTGAGATTCTTCTGTTAAAGCCCCCGATTCCCAAAGGGTCAGGGCTTTTAACCTTTGAATATATGGAGGAATGCATGGAAAGCGGATATCTGTATACAAAAAAGATGATGCCGCGGATTAAGCATGTTCTGGAAAAAATAAAATAAATACGGTATACTGTAAAAAAACATTTACATGAGGAGAAATTAAATGGAACTGACCTATCGATACGCACAGGAATCGGATACGGCTCTGATTCTGGAATTCATTAAAGCGCTGGCAGATTACGAGAAAATGCTGGATGAAGTGGTTGCTACAGAAGAGCTTTTAAAAGAATGGCTGTTCATGCAGAAAAAAGCAGAAGTGATCTTCGCACTTGCAGACGGGAAAGAAGTAGGGTTTGCGTTATTTTTCCACAATTTCTCCACATTCCTCGGCAGAGGCGGGATCTATCTGGAAGATTTGTTTGTAAAGCCTGAATACAGAGGTAAGGGAATTGGAAAGGCTATTTTCAAGAAGTTAGGTGCCATTGCAAGAGAACGTGGCTGTGGAAGACTGGAGTGGTGGTGTTTGGACTGGAATCAGCCCAGCATCGACTTTTATCGTTCCATGGGAGCAGAGGCAATGGATGAATGGACCGTATACCGCATAGCCGGTGAAGGCCTGAACCGACTGGCAGATGGTGGTGAAAAATAAAGGGATCAGAATACAGGTAACAGACAGGGAGCGTTATGAAAACGCTCCCTTATTTATTTGGAAAAGAATCATGAAATTGTAATGTCTTTGTAACCAATTTTATTTCATTACGGGTTATACTGCTATTGTAAGAAATAAATTCCAAGGAGGATATCATGAGACGTATCATGGGAAAAAATAATAAAAAATACAGCAGGAGGCTGCTGGCTGCATTGCTGCTTTTCAGCATGTTAGAAGTGAGCGGGTGCAGTATAAAACAAGCAGACAGGACAGCTGGTAGTACGAAAGAATCCACAGCTCCTTCCATAACACAGACGGAGGCTGCAAAGGAAAGTTCTACGGCAGAAGCCATCACTACGGCAGCAGAAGATGAGTCGGCCCGGTTAGACGGCTATATTGGTCTGTTGGGCCTTACAAAAGAGGAACTGGTGAAAAACTTAGGCGAGGAGCCGGAGAAGATTGACGAGGGAGGTCTGGAGTTTAAAAAAGCGGGAATCCGTATCTGGTTCGATCAGACAAATTATAAGACAGCAGAGCAGATTTTTGTCATGGATCCGGATTTTGATATCCATGGCGTGAAACTGGGAGATAAAATTGATAAATTTAAAAAAGTATTAAAAGATCCGGTCAGCGACCGGAACGGCGATGCTCATTTTAAATATAACGAGATCTATCTGTCCATAAACTACGATACAAACACCCAGGTTACCTATGGATTGTATCTGTTGAAGAATGATTTTTAACGGCAGAAACACAGCAGCATCCAAAGAGACGGAGAGACAGACATGAAAAGAAAAAATAAAAATATCCTGTTACAGGCAGCAATGGCAGCAGCCATGACCGCGTACTTATCCGGATGCAGTTATTCCGGTAATCAGGCGGGGTTCATACAGCAACCCAAAGCGGACAATTCTAAAGAAGAGGATCTGACACAGAAAATAAAAAGTATCCTGCCTGCAGGTGCCGAATATTTAACGGCTGATCATTCAGATAAGAAACAAAGCATCATTCTTGATGATATCAATCGGGACGGGAAACAGGAAGCCCTTGTTTTATATCGGGATACCAGGGATAATAAGCAGGCACATTTCCTGATGTTACAGGAAAAGGACGGAAGTTACGAAAAAATATGGGATCAGGAGACCGGATTTTCCTCTTTTGATTCATTTGAAGTGATGGATTTAGATGGAGACGGAAAAAAGGAGATCATAGCAGGCGGACAGATTTCCGGTCCGGAAAGCCCAAAGCAGCTTTTCATCTATGAACTTAATCAGGATCAGTTAGTGCAAAAGGAAAACCGCAGTTATGAAAAGCTTTTAATCAGGCAGTTTGGAAACAGCCAGTCCCCTTCTATATTTTTATTAGACGGAAAAACAGAGGAAGAACAGAAAGCAGAACTGTTTTCCTATGAGGCAGGTCAGCTCATATCCCGTTCCAGCGTGGAATTAAATCCCCAGGCAGTCCCGGAGCAAATCGCAGCCGGACTTCTGGCAGATGGGGCAGATGCCATCTTTGTTGACAGCGGACTGGGTGCCCATTCCATGTTAACGGAAATTCTTGGAGTGAAAGACGGAAAACTGATAAAAATTGGAGATGACAACGATCGTACTCTGATGAAGGAATATCCTCTTACCAGCAGAGATTTAAATGGAGACGGTGTGATCGAGGCAGGGGGAATGTATATACCATACGGGTATGAAGATGCTGCTATGGCTGAGATTCCATTTATTCAGGTTTATTATGACTATAAGCTGGATGGATCCAAAACGGCTGTTGAGGAACGTTATGCAGAAGAAGGGCAGCATTTTTATATTTCCATTCCATCCGATTTATACGGTAAGATCACGGTAAAACGACTGGATCAGGGTGTACAGCTTGTAACCGTTTCAGGAGGAGAGACTGTGTTTGAAGTGAAATGGGCAAAGATAGATAATGCTGACCAGCACGGCACCATTTTGGGCAAGACAAACGATACCATCTATTATACTGAGTCAAAAGATGAACTGCCTATATCCAGAGACCAGTTTCACCTGATGGGGGAGGAAAATGAAAGCAATACTGGTAGTTGAGGATGAGCTTTCCATCAGAAGCTTCATCTGCCTGAATTTAAGGAGAAAGAACTATGAGGTTCTGGAAGCAGAAACCGGAGAGAAGGCTCTTGAACTGTTTGCTTCCAACCCGGTGGATATAGTGCTGCTTGACCTCATGCTTCCAGGAATGGATGGATTTGCTGTCTGTGAGAAAATGAGAGATTTAAGCCCTCTGGCGGGCATTATTATGTTGACAGCACGTTCCCAGGAAGAGGATAAAATCAAGGGACTGATTCAGGGAGCCGATGATTATATTACAAAACCATTCAGTATGACAGAGCTGGAGGCAAGAATCATTTCTCTTCTGCGCCGTATGGATTTAAGATCCGTTAACCAGAATGGGACAAGGCTTTGTTCCGGGCCTTTTGAGCTGGATTTTGAAAAGAACCGGTTATTACGAAAGGGTACTGCCGTAAAGGTGACGCCTACGGAGTTCAGCCTTATTCAATTCTTTATCAGAAATAAAAACAGGGTTTTTACCAGAAACCAGATTTTAGATCAGGTATGGGGAGAAAACTATGTGGGGGATCTAAAGGTGGTTGATGTAAATATCAGGCGGATCCGAAGAAAGATTGAAGAGGACCCCGCAAATCCAGCGTACTTATGTACGGAATGGGGATATGGATATATTTGGAAGGAGTGATTGATTGAAACGGAAAGTAATGGCCTATTTTATGATAATCATCCTTCTTACACTGGGACTTGTACTGGCTAGCTTTGGTATTGGAGTAAAGAAGTATCTGTACCAGCAGATATTTAATACCTTTGAACATTATGCCCAGGCGGTTGTTCCCGTTTGGGATGGGCAGTCTGATTCCCGATCGTTTCGTCTGTCGGATTTCAGTGACCAGATCATTAAAAACTATACGTTTCAGGGTGCAGATTTAGAGTTGTTAAATAGGAACGGACAGATGATTCAGTCCTCAACCGGATTTTATAAAGACCGAAGTTACTGGATAGATCCCCGGGTGCCTGGCGGGAAAACTGTTTACAGGGTGGAGAAAAGCGGCCAGGTAAAAGAACGGATTATGGCTGTATACGCGCCTCTTTTGTATGAAGAACGGGTGGTAGGGATATTAAGATATACCACCTCCTTAAAGCCGGCGGACAGCACTATTTTAAGTATTTTCTCCTATGCACTGCTCACCTGTACTGCAATTGCAGCCATTACTTTTTTGGTCAGTCTTCATCTTGGAAATTCCATTGTAAAGCCTTTGGAGGATCTTATTTCTTTAACAAGAAAAATGGCTGAGGGAAATTACCGGGAAAAAATTAAGAAGCAGTATCCTTATGAAGCGGGAGAGCTGGTAACCATATTAAATCATATGGGAGATGAAATTGGAAAAGCGGATCAGTTGAAAAATGATTTCATCTCTTCCATATCCCATGAGCTTCGCACTCCTCTGACCGGAATTAAGGGCTGGGTGGAAACCATGAGAGAACCTGAGGGGTTACAGAAAGAGGAGATGGAGTTTGGACTTAAGATTATTGAACATGAAACCGAGCGGTTAATCACTATGGTAGAAACCCTGCTTGATTTTTCCAGATACCAGTCGGATCGTGTTACTGTTTCATTTCAACAGGTCAATATAGAAGAACTGGTTTTGGAAGCGGTGTTTCAATTGCAGAAAAAAGCAGAAAAGAAGGAGATACAGCTTGTGGCCAGCACAGCTTTTTTAGAAGTTTACGGAGATGGCGATAAGCTGAAACAGGTACTGCTGAATGTAATAGATAATAGTATTAAATTCTCAAATGAGCACAGTACCATTTTTGTGGATCAGAAAAAGGAATCGGATTGGGTTACAATTACAATCCGTGATTCTGGAACAGGCATCAAACCTGAAGATCTTTCTTATGTGACCAGATCCTTTTATAAAGGAGAGGATCAATCTGCTGGAGAAGGAATTGGTTTATCCATCTCCCAGAAGATAATGGAATTGCATGGGGGAAAGCTTGAAATAGAAAGTGAATATGGAACAGGGACGACGGTTACCATTCTCATTCCCGAAAACGATTCCGTCGACCGCTCATAAAATAAGATACCGCAGACCTTTTTTTATTGGGCTGCGGTATCTTTTCAATTAATATTTATCTGTTAAATTGGGAGCTTTCATAACATCTGTTTCTTCTGTGGCATCCGGTATTTCTATTATTTCATTAACCGGTTGGCTGATTTTCTCTTTTTCAGAAACAGTATCACTCATCAGCTGAATCCAGCTGATCTCATCTTTCATTGCCTGTGCCTGTGCTGCTAACTCCTCGCTGGAAGCAGAGCTTTCTTCTGCAGTAGCTGCATTGGTCTGGACTACGGCTGACACCTGGGTTAAACCAGTGTTGATCTGCTGGATGGCATCTACCTGCTCTGCAGACGCACTGCGGATTTTTTCCATGGATTCACCCAGGAAAGCTGCTTTGTCAGCCAGACCTTTTAGTATTTCCACTGTTTCCCTGGATAAATTTTCTCCATTCTCTACAAGTGAAGAAGAGTGTGCCAGCAGGGAAGAGGTTTCTCCGGCTGCTTCTGTTACCTTTTCAGCCAGATTACGGACTTCATCTGCAACCACAGCAAAGCCTTTTCCGGCCTCCCCGGCTCTTGCGGCTTCAATGGCGGCATTCAGTGCCAGAATGTTGGTCTGGAATGCAATGTCTTCAATCACTTTGGTGATATTTGTAATTTTCTTTGAAGCATCCCCGATCTCACTCATGGCCTGATTTAAATTCTGTATGTAAGAATTACCTTTTGTAAGCTCTATTCCTGTCTGTTTTACATACTCATTTACGGTTGAGACAGTAACAACATTTTCCTCGGAATGATGGGCTACATTGGAAATGGAAGCATTTAGTTCCTCTACAGTAGCTGCCTGCTGTGTTGTACCGGAAGCTAAAAGCTGGGCTCCGGAGGAGATCTGATCTGCCCCGCTTGAGATCTGATTAATGGAGTTTCTGAAATTACCGAAAATGGTATTTAAATTGGTAATTATTCCATTTATCGAAGTTTTAAGCAGAATAAAATCTGCTTTGTATTCCGAATCAATGGTTAACGTACAGTTTCCTTTTTCCACACCGTCTAAAACAGTGGTGGCATCATTGACGATGGATCGGAGCGAAAAAACGGTATATTTTAAGGATTTGGAAAGAGTGCCGATCTCATCCTCGCTTACATACTCCGGAACTTCAGAGTGAAGATCTCCCTGAGAGAGGAGTTCCAGTCTGTCCACCATTTTAATGATGGGGTTAACGATGGGAGAGGCAATCCTTACTGCACTGATCAAAGCGATTATTAGAAATACAGCTACGAAAAGTACCATAACAATAAGTGAGAGATAGAAACCTTCCATAAGCTCAGAGGTTTTCGCTGAAACTCCCAAAGACCAGCCGTCTGTATTAGGAATGGGGGCATACCCAACAGTAAGGTGATTACCTTTATATTGAATGGACTCAATACTGGATTTACCTGCTGTCATGTTCTCCACCATTTTCCCTGCCTGTGAAACGGATGAATCTGTTTTGGCAGCTTCGATGTAATTTAACTGCTGGTTCACATTATCCTGATTCTTATGAGCCACAATGGTTCCTGTTTTATCCACGATAAATCCGTAGCCTGACTTTCCCAGGGAAATGTCATTGATCATTTTACTGAAAGAATCACAGGAAAGTCTTGCAAATACGATGCCTTTGCTTCCATCACCATTCACAGGCGCTGAGAGAATCATAATCATCGTATTGGTTGTCTTGCTTAAAAGAGGAGAGGAGATATAGGTTTCTCCGTTTGTGGATTTTTGAAAATATTCCCTGTCTTTGACATCGGTTCCGTCGGAGGTAATCCCCTGGGTGTTACAGACGACTATGGAGTCAAATCCGTATTCCTTCGCCAGCTGGGTCAGGTTCTTCTGAAGCTGTTCCGATGAACCAGATGAGTTCCCAATTCTGTTATCTTTTGAAATAGATTCAATTTTAGTCTTATAGATAAGAATGGCGTTCTCTACGGAGTGGCTGTAAGCGTTGGTGTTTTCCTGGATTCTGAGCTGCATGTTATTCCTTGCATCCCGATAGATAATAATGGAATTGACGGTGCCGAAAAGTAATGTGATGACTGTTGATAATGCTGCGATACTGATTTGAAGCTTGCGTTTAATTGATTTTTTACTCATGATTTTACCCATCTGCTTTTTGGTGTCTTGAATGGGCATTTGATTTTCCTGCGACATTTTTCTCTCCTGGTTTGGTTTTATTCTTTTTGCTATTCTGCTAAAATTTCCTATTATGTAATCAGAGCAATTATAAATCAACCGTATCGGGCTGTCAATTGTACTGGAGAAGAAAATAAAGATTAAACATTATGTAGGATTTTCCATGGGTTCATACCTGATTATTGTGAATAATGATCTGATTTCAGACAAAAAAACAGGAACAGGGACTGAATTTCAGTGTCCTCAATTCCTGTTTTATTTGGATATGATTATTTTTTAAGTTCCTGCATCTTCATGGCACGAACCTTTAACGGAAGACCGAAAAGAGTGATGAAGCCTTCTGCGTCGTGATGATCATAGAGATCACCGGTAGTAAAGGAAGCAAGGGATTCGCTGTATAAGGAGTAAGGGGATGAGGTTCCTGCTTTGATGATGTTGCCCTTATAAAGTTTGAACTTCACTTCTCCGGTTACATATTCCTGTGTGGAAGTAACAAATGCCTGAACTGCTTCACGAAGGGGTGTGAACCATTTACCTTCATATACAATCTGTGCAAATTTATTACCCATGTCTTTTTTTACTTCCATGGTAGCACGGTCTAATACCAGCTCTTCCAGCTGCTGATGTGCTTCTAAGAGAATAGTACCGCCTGGTGTTTCATAAACGCCTCTGGATTTCATGCCTACTACCCGGTTCTCCACGATATCCACAATACCGATGCCGTGCTTACCGCCAAGCTCATTTAACGTTGTAATAATATCGGAAACCTTCATGGCTTCTCCGTTTACGCTGACAGGAATGCCTTTTTCAAAGGTCATGGTTACGTATTCCCCTTCATCAGGAGCCTTTTCAGGAGAAACGCCAAGCACCAGAAGATGATCGTAATTTGGCTCATTTGCCGGATCTTCCAGCTCTAAGCCCTCATGGCTGATATGCCATAAATTGCGGTCACGGCTGTAGCTGTTATTTGCTGAGAACGGAAGGTCGATTCCGTGCTGTTTGCAGTATTCAATCTCATCTTCACGGGACTGCATGGTCCATACATCGGTCATACGCCATGGTGCGATGATCTTTAAATCAGGAGCGAGGGCTTTGATTCCAAGCTCGAAACGGATCTGATCGTTGCCCTTACCGGTTGCTCCGTGGCAGATGGCAGTAGCGCCTTCCTTCCTTGCAATCTCAACCAGTCTTTTTGCAATAGCTGGACGAGCCATGGAAGTACCCAGAAGATACTTATTCTCATAAACCGCATTGGCCTGTACACATGGAATAATGTAATTGTCGCAGAAGTCATCTACCAGATCTTCTATATATAATTTGGAAGCGCCGGATAATTTGGCTCTCTCCTCCAGACCATCAAGTTCATTACCCTGTCCGCAGTCGATGCAGCAGCAAACTACCTCATAATCAAAATTTTCCTTTAACCATGGAATAATGGCAGTGGTGTCAAGTCCGCCGGAATAGGCTAAGATTACTTTCTCTTTCATATATAATTCCTCCTCAATGGTTTTTTGTATATTTTCTTTTTGAACTTACATAAATATACAACAAAACTGGGGAAAATGCAAGGGTAAAATGAAAAATATAAAAACATCTTGCATAATATACAAAAGCGATGTATAATTATGAAAATCCTGAAGGGAATGGTAAAACGCTCATGAATGGAGCGCGCAGGGCTGATACAAAATATAGAATGCAAAGGAGCGATGACGATGATTAAAGCAGGAATTATAGGATCAACCGGATATGCAGGTGGTGAGCTGGCAAGACTTTTACTCCAGAGAGATGACGTGGAGATTAAGTGGTACGGATCGAAAAGCTATGTGGACCAGAAATACGCTTCCATTTATCAGAATATGTTTGAAATCGTCAGCGATTCCTGCATGGATGATAATATAGAAGCATTGGCAGAGAAAGTGGATGTGATTTTCACGGCAACACCCCAGGGTTTTCTGGCCTCTGTTTTAAACGAACAGATTTTATCACAAACAAGAGTCATTGATTTAAGTGCGGATTTCCGGATTCAGGATGTGAATATCTATGAAGAGTGGTATCAAATTCAGCATCAATCACCTCAATATATAAAGGAAGCGGTATACGGACTTCCGGAGATTAACCGGGAAAAGATTAAGAATGCAAGACTTATTGCTAATCCGGGCTGTTACCCCACCTGTTCGGAACTTTCTATCTATCCTCTGATAAAAGAAGGCCTGATTGATCCTGATACAATTATTATTGATGCAAAATCAGGAACGTCCGGAGCAGGAAGAGGAGCAAAGCTTGACAATCTTTACTGTGAAGTAAATGAGAACATCAAAGCTTACGGAGTGGGTGTACACAGACACACGCCTGAGATTGAAGAGCAGCTTTCTTACGGAGCAGGAAAACCGGTAACCATCAGTTTTACACCTCACCTGGTTCCCATGAACAGAGGAATTCTCATAACTGCTTATGCATCCTTAACCAGTAAGGTTTCTTATGAAGAAGTAAAGTCTGTTTACGATAAATATTATGACAAAGAATTCTTTGTCCGGGTTCTGGAAAAAGATGTGACTCCTCAGACAAAATGGGTGGAAGGAAGCAACTTTGTTGATGTAAATTTCAAGATCGATCCAAGAACCAACCGGATTGTGATGATGGGAGCTATGGATAATCTGGTTAAGGGAGCCGCCGGGCAGGCAGTCCAGAACATGAATCTTTTATTCGGACTGGAGGAAAACAAGGGACTGAAGCTGATTCCCATGTTTCCGTAGATGTTGAAAGAACGAATCACCATAAAGGAAAAAACAATGATAATACGATCAATGACAATCGATGATTATGAAAAGGTATATGCACTATGGTCAGGAATTAAGGGATTCGGTATCCGGGCAGTTGATGATTCTGAGGAAGGGATCAAACGGTTTCTTGTGAGAAATCCAGATTTAAGCGTGGTTGCAGAAGATAACAACCAGATTACAGGTTCTATTTTATGCGGTCATGACGGGCGCAGGGGAACGTTATACCATGTGTGCGTAGCAGAAAATTACAGAAAGCATGGAGTCGGTCGTGAGATGGTTTCGGAAGTCGTCAGCCGATTAAAGAAAGAAGGAATTAATAAAGTCAATTTAATTGCCTTTCGTAATAACCTTTTGGGAAATAATTTCTGGTGTAAGGAAAAATTCACATACCGTGATGATTTAAATTACTATGATTTGGCCATCAGTGAGGAAAACAAAACTGATTTTGTAAGCTGACCGGATACTATGACAGGAAACAGGGAGGAAATATTATGAAGCAGATAAGCGGAGGAGTAACAGCAGCAAAGGGATTTAAAGCTGCATCAACAGCGGCAGGCATTAAATATAAAAATAACCGGAAAGATATGGCAATGATTTACAGTGAGGTTCCATGCAAGGCAGCAGGTACATTTACCACCAATATCGTAAAAGCAGCCCCGGTTAAGTGGGATAAAGAGATCGTGACCAGTTCTCCCTTTGCACAGGCAGTTGTAGTAAATGCAGGAATTGCCAATGCATGTACCGGAGAAGAAGGTTTTTCCTACTGCAGTCAGACGGCAAAAGCTGTTTCCCAGTGCCTTTCCATCCCGGAAGATTCCGTTCTCGTAGCTTCTACCGGAGTCATCGGAATGCAGCTTCCCATTGACCGCATTACAGCGGGGGTAAAGGCAATGTCAGTTATCCTGGACGGCAGCGAGGAGAGTGGAACCGCTGCAGCCCAGGCGATTATGACTACCGATACAGTAAAAAAGGAAGTGGCCGTTCAGTTTGAGGCAGGCGGTGCTACTATCACCATCGGTGGCATGTGCAAGGGCTCCGGAATGATTCACCCTGATATGTGTACCATGTTAAGCTTTGTTACTACGGATGCAGCCATTTCCAAAGAACTTCTTCAGGAAGCATTAAGGGAAGATATCAAGGATACTTACAATATGATTTCCGTTGACGGAGATACGTCCACCAACGATACCGTTCTTCTTCTGGCAAACGGAATGGCTGGTAATAAAGAAATTACGGAAAAAAATGAAGATTATCAGTTATTTATCAAAGCACTTAACTTTATCAATGAAACTCTGGCAAAAAAGATGGCAGGGGACGGAGAAGGCTGTACTGCTTTATTTGAAGTGAAAATTATTGGTGCAGAAACGAAGGCACAGGCTGTAACATTATCAAAATCAGTGATTACCTCCAGTCTGACAAAAGCAGCCATTTTTGGTCACGATGCCAACTGGGGACGGATTCTTTGTGCTATGGGATATTCAGGCGCTACCTTTGAACCGGAAAAGGTAGATCTGTATTTTGAAAGCGCGGCAGGAAAACTTCAGATTATTGAAAATGGCGTAGCACTTCCTTACAGTGAGGAAGAGGCGACTAAGATATTATCAGAGCCGGAAGTGACTGCCATTGCCGACATTAAAATGGGAAATGCATCTGCAACGGCCTGGGGCTGTGACCTGACCTTTGACTATGTAAAAATTAATGCAGATTACCGTTCATAATTATATCAGGGCAGATCATAAGAAGGAGAGGAAACAAAAAAATGATACTGGATCAGAGCATTATGCAAAAAGCCGAAGTGTTAATTGAGGCGCTTCCTTATATACAGAGATTTAATCGTAAAACAATTGTGGTAAAATACGGCGGAAGCGCCATGGTAGATGAGGAACTGAAAAAACAGGTGATTCAGGATGTGGTACTTTTAAAGCTGGTAGGATTTAAGCCTATTATTGTTCACGGCGGCGGAAAAGAGATCAGCAGATGGGTGGAGAAAACCGGTATGGAGCCACATTTTGTCAATGGCTTACGGGTAACAGATGAAGCCACTATGGAAATTGCAGAGATGGTATTAAACCGGGTGAACAAAAGCCTGGTTCAGCTTGTCAATGAGCTTGGAGTTAAGGCAGTGGGAATCAGCGGAAAAGACGGCATGATGTTAAAATGCCAGAAGCGGTATTCTAACGGAGAAGACATTGGTTTTGTAGGCGACATTACTGCGGTAGATACCCAGATCATCAACGATCTTTTGGAAAAAGATTTTCTTCCCATTATCTGTCCGGTTGGATTTGATGAGGACTTTAAAACCTATAACATCAACGCAGACGATGCAGCCTGTGCCATTGCAACAGCCATGGAGGCAGAGAAACTGGCTTTTTTGACTGATGTGGAGGGCGTTTACCGGGACTTTCAGGATAAGGATTCTTTAATTTCTGAAATGTCCATTGAAGAGGCTCAGGAGTTCGTCAGCGGAGGAACTCTTGGAGGCGGAATGCTCCCCAAACTTCAAAACTGCATTGATGCCATGAACCAGGGGGTGTCCAGAGTACATATTATGGACGGAAGAATTCCCCACTGTCTGCTGCTTGAGATCTTCACCAACAGAGGAATCGGAACGGCAATCGTAAGCCCGGGAGAGGAGCGTTTTTATCATGCTGAATAAACAGGAATATATCGATAAGGCGGAATCAGAGATTTATAAGACCTATAACCGTTTCCCAGTTGTCTTCGACCATGGGGACGGAGTAAGGCTTTATGATACAGACGGAAATGAGTACCTGGATTTTTATGCCGGAATTGCAGTAAATGGTCTGGGCTATAATGATGCGGAATTTAATGAGGCGGTAAAGGCTCAGGTAGATAAGCTGCTTCACATTTCCAATCTCTATTATAATGTACCGTCTGTAGAGGCAGCAGAACTGCTTTTAAAGGTATCTCAGATGGATAAAGTGTTTTTCACCAACAGCGGAACGGAAGCCATAGAGGGAGCTTTAAAAATCGCCAGAAGATACGCTTATAACAAAGACGGCGGTCATGACCATGAAATCATTGCCATGAACCATTCCTTTCACGGAAGAAGTCTTGGAGCACTTTCTGTAACTGGAAACGATCATTATCAGGAGCCGTTTAAACCTTTGATTCCCGGAATTAAGTTTGCCGATTTCAATGATCTGGAAAGTGTAAAGGCTGTTGTAAACGAAAAAACCTGCGCTATCATTATGGAAACTGTTCAGGGAGAAGGCGGGATTTATCCTGCGACCCAGGAATTTTTATCCGGAGTAAGAGAGCTTTGCGATAAAAATGATATACTGTTAATCCTTGATGAAATTCAGTGTGGAATGGGCCGCACAGGCTCTATGTTTGCCTGGCAGCAATATGGCGTGAAACCGGATGTGATGACGGTTGCAAAGGCGCTGGGAAATGGTGTTCCAATCGGCGCATTTCTGGCATCTGGAAAAGCTTCTACAGCTATGGTGCCGGGTGATCATGGGACTACTTACGGCGGAAATCCGTTTGTGACTGCGGCTGCATATAAGGTTTTGGAATTGTTTGAAAAGCGGAAAATCGTGAGTCATGTAAAGGAACTTGGGGATTACCTGACAAGAAAGCTGGATAACCTGAAAGATAAGTATGAAATTATTACGGCAAGAAGGGGCCTGGGTCTCATTCAGGGATTGGAATTATCAGTTCCGGTTTCCCCCATTATCAGTCAGGCTTTGACCGAGCAGAAGCTGGTTATAATCAGTGCAGGCACCAATGTAATTCGGTTTGTTCCACCTCTGGTGATTGAAAAAGAGCACGTGGATGAGATGGTGGAAAAACTGTCTGCTGTGTTGGATCAGCAAAACTAATAATGTGGAGTGTCCGGTTGTAAAGATCGGATGCTCTTTTTAATAGGTTAATTCAGTGGCAAACTAAAGATTTCTTAAAATATCCAAAACATATTTTGTGACATCGTTGTCATATTTCTCGTTGGGATTCATTTCATGATTAATATAATTCTCATAATTGGGAATGCCAAAACGGTAATCATTCATTAAATATTTTTGAAATAATGTTTTTAGCGGTTTTTCATCGCATATTTTAGTTGAGCAATAATATACGATTGCTGTCTTTTTTCCTAATAATGGCTTATTAGAATTTAAATAAGAAACGTCAATTAACCTTTCCATTAAAGCAACAAATTTAGCAGGATAAGGACAATAAGCGGGTATGACAAGTAGTAATATATCAGAGCATAAAATAAAGAAATCATTTTTGGAACAGCAGTTCTCTATATTTTTCGTTATAATGAATCTACCACGTGGAAAAAAAGATAGGAGGCAGACGAAAGTGGAAGTAAATGACAGAATATCCATGGTTGCTGTTTTCATTGACCAGCACATAAAAGAGGAACTGACCATCCTGCAGCTGTCTGCATGGGCAGGCTATTCCCCCGGCTATTTTACCAGATGTTTCAAACAAAAATTTGGGATTTCTCCCATGGAATATGTAAAGCAGAGAAAGCTTTTAACAGCTGCAAAGGAGATTGCAAATGGCAGGCGGATTCTTGATGCAGCTTTGGATTATGGCTGGGAAACCCATAGTGGTTTTACCAAATCCTTTACCTCTGTGTTTGGATACTCCCCTGTTTTGCTGCGGGCCTTCTACGTTCGTGATGCCTCTGTGAAAGGAGAAAGACAAGTAATGGAAACATATATAAAAACAACACAGGCATATAAAGAACCGGAGGAGTTATGGCAGATTCTTTGCCTCACTTTAAACGAAAACAAAACAGAGTATGACAACGTAAAATTAAATAAAATCTATGAATTGGCAAAGACACTACATCAGGGAGAGAAAAGAAAATCCGGGGAAGAATATATTACCCATCCGTTAAATGTGGCAATCATTCTGGCGGATATGGGTACCGATGAAAATACTGTCTGTGCCGGACTTCTCCATGACGTGTGGAGGGAAGAATATAAAGAGAAAATTGTTCAGGAGGCAGGTGGTGCAGTAGGTGAGATTTTATTATCTTACAAAGAATTTGAGCGTATCCATGAAAGTCCTGATGATCGGGGAGCTTTAGTAGCACTTTCAGACCGTCTTCATAACATGAGAACAATTGAATTTGTAGACCCGGAAACATGGAAAACCCGTGCAGAAGATACCTTACGGCTGTTTTCCCCCATTGCTTCAAAATGTGCCGATTTCAGACTGCGCTCTGAGCTTGATGAACTTTCTATAAAGTTTCTTTAATATAATGCTCTGTCGATAATAGAAGATAAAAGTCATAAATCACCTTGTACTTTTTTTAAAAGGCCGATATAATGGTAAAAAATAAAGCCGAAAAGAGAGGAACACATCAATGATAAAGGATCTTACAGTTTCCACGTTTCTGGAAGAACTGTCCTCAAAAAAACCAACACCAGGAGGTGGAGGTGCTGCGGCCCTTGGTGGTGCCCAGGGAGTGGCATTAGGTGAGATGGTAATTAACCTGACTCTGGGAAAAAAGAAGTATGCAGATGTGGAAGAGGAGATGCAGCTTCTTCTGGTCAGGCTGGAGGAAATAAGAGCCGAATTTTTAAGACTGGCTGACGAAGATGCCAGAGTATTTGCACCTCTTGCGGCAGCCTATGGCCTCCCTTCCGGAACGGAAGAGGAAAAAAAGCATAAGGAGGAAGTATTGGAAACCCACCTCCTGGCGGCCAGCCTGGTTCCAAAAACTGTAATGGAGCAGGCTGTAGAGGCAATTAAAATTATGGATATTCTGGCGCACAAGGGCAGCAGGCTGGCTGTCAGTGATGTGGGCGTAGGTGTATCATTTTTACGGACCGCACTTTTAGGCGCAAAGATGAACGTTTCCATCAATACTAAATTTATGAAACAGAGAGAAACAGCCAGGCAGCTGGATCGGGAAGCCAGTGCGCTTGCCGAAACAGGCAGGAAGCTATGTGATGAAATCTATGCAAATGTGGAAGCTGCGTTAAAGTAAAGATAAAGGAGTTTGGGTATCGTGATAACATTAAAAGGAGCAGCGGTGTCTGCTAAAATCAAAGAAGAGGTAACTGAACTTTTACGTGAACTTGAGGGAGCAGTTCCGAAGCTGGCAATTGTCAGGGTGGGAGAACGGCCCGATGACATGGCATATGAGCGTGGTGCATTAAAGAAAATGGAGAACTTTGGTTTGCAGGCAGAAAGCTTCTCATATCCGGCGGATATATCAAATGAAGATTTCCAGGCGGAATTTAAAAAGATTAACGAGAACCCGGATATTGACGGAATTCTCCTCCTGCGTCCACTGCCGAAACAGATGAATGAACGGGACATCGAGCATATGATTGACCCTGTAAAAGACTTAGATGGAATTTCACCTGAGAACATAGCCCGGGTTTTTGCAGGAGAAAATGAGGGTTTTGCACCCTGTACAGCAGAAGCGGTCATTGAGGTGTTAAAGGCCAACGACATTGCACTGTCTGGAAAACGGGTATCTGTTATTGGAAGAAGTATGGTAGTAGGCCGTCCTCTTTCCATGCTTTTACTAAAGGAGAATGCAACAGTTACCATCTGTCACACACGTACAAAGGAAATTGAGAAAACCTGTCAGAATGCAGAAATCTTAATTGCCGCTGCCGGACAGGCAAAGATGATAGATTCCTCTTATGTTGGTGCAGATGCGGTTGTGATTGATGTAGGAATTAATGTGGATAACCAGGGGAATCTTTGCGGAGATGTGGATTTTGAATCATTAAATGGCATCGCCTCCATGGCAACCCCAGTGCCGGGAGGTGTGGGAGCCGTGACGACAGCGGTTCTTGCAAAGCATCTGGTAATGGCAGCAGTAAAACGCAGAGGGATCAGGTTTTAAATAAATCAGTTAAATTTAAAAGCGTCATAGACCGGACTGTATTTAACCGGTTTATGACGCTTTTCATATATCCATATTATTTATTTCTTTGGAATATCCGAATGATGAATTTCTTCCGAGAATTCTGTTAATAAACGGCGTCGCTTCGCAGTTTCTTCTTGCACACGCTTTGGAGTGGGAGCCTTTCGCTTTACCGAGGCACGCACAAATGGATAGCAGGCTGTGAAAAATGCAACCAAAGCCAGACCAGCGATAAATCCCAGAGTCTGTCCTTTTATAAATGGCATGCTGAACATAGCGATTACAAGACCTGCCAAAGTAAATAAGGAACTGTATGGAAAACCGCACAATCTGCAGTTTCCTTCCGGTTTTCCGTTCTTTTTCCGAAAACGGATATGAGTTGCCATAAGCATGATATAAGTGAAAAGAAGTGCAAATCCTCCGGAACTGATTAAAAACAAATAAACTTCCGGAAAAATCAGACCAATATAAAGAAACAGCAGCATGGAACAACCGGAAAAAAGGATGCCGCGATAAGGCACGTCGGTTCTGTCTCTTAGAATAGCGGGTCCCAGGCCATCCTCTACCAGAGAGCGGAGCATTCTTCCGATTCCAAACATGGCGGCTACCATTGTGGATAAAATGGCACTGATTAAGATGATTGTCATGGCTGTGCCCGCCCAGGACATCTTAAAACTGTTTAATGCCGTAACCATGGGACTAACCTCTTCACTTAAAGATGAGGTAGGAACCAAAAGCAGAAGCATGGAAATACAGAGAATATAAAGTGTAACCAACCACCCTACAGTCATATGAATTGCCCGGGGAACGTTTTTTTCCTTGTCCTTTGTTTCACTGGCTGCAAGTCCTATAATTTCGAATCCTGCATAGGTGAACAGGACAATCAGCATACTGCCTGCCAGACTTTTGATGCCTCCGGGCAGAAATGGTTCTGACCTTAAGACCTGGAACCCCAGAGGTTTATAACCAGGAACCAGTCCAAACACAAAGAGAGCACCAAAAACAATAAATCCCAGGATAGCAACAACTTTCACTCCTGCCAGAAGACTTTCCAGACTGCTGAGCTGGCTGGCTCCCAGAAGATTAATAAGGGTAACTCCTAAAATCAGAATTGTTCCCAAAACCGGTATGGAAACAGTGGGAAACCAGGTTCGAAACAGCAGGGAAACTGCTGTTGCTTCACTTGACATAGAGATTACCATACCGGTCCAGTAAACCCAGCCCACTACAAATCCGGCACCTTTCCCTAAATATTCTGCCGCAAAGGTCCTAAAGGAGCTGGAGGCAGGATTGGAGACCGTCATTTCCGAAAGTGCAAACAGGATGAAATAGACCATGACTCCGCATATCAGGTAAGAAAGTATAATCCCGGGACCAGCTGCCTTTATGGCAACGGACGACCCGAGGAAAAAGGAACCGCCGATTACAGTTCCTAATGCCATCATTGTTAAGTGGCCTGCAGTCAGACCATTTGTTTTCTGTTTCATAGGAAGCCTCACTTTTTGCTTTTAGTCTTATTATTTCTGATATTGTAAAAGTTATTCGAAATAAAAAAACAAGCTGTACAATACAGCCTGTTTTTCTGAAATTATTATTTTTTCCTTGCCCTGATTAAATACTGATAGGTGGTAAATGCGTCCATACCGCTGGAACTGATGGAGCAAAGCTGTTCAATGAGCTTTTGCTGCTCCGGAGTGATATAAATCCGGGTCACACCAATATCTTCAATCTGGTAGCCAGTCTGGGAAAACATCCGTACAATCTCATTCTTGGTAAAGAAACGAAGGTGGGTTTTATCCAGAATCCCGCTGTCTTCATAAGTCCAGTATCCATTTAGCAGATTGCTGACAATTGAGATATGCATGATGTTTGGAATACTTGCGAGTATAGCACCCCCGGGTTTTAAATACCGTTTCATATTCTCCAGTACAGCGGCAGGCTGGTGAAGGTGCTCTAATACATCTCCGAAAATAATATAGTCAAAGTATCCCTCCTCATAATCCAGTGTTTCCTCCACATTTCCCTGGGTTACGGGAAAGATAAGGGAAGAAATATTCCAGGAGCCTTCATCCAGTTCAATTCCATGAAGGGTTGATTTGGGGTATTTATTTTTAATGGCAAGCAGGGAGGCACCGCAGGCACAGCCCACATCTAATACTTTTATGGGTGTGTCAGCAGGATCTTTGATTAATGCCAGGATATCAGGACGTGGGAATAGGGAATAATTAAGCCGCACGTTCCATTTTTCATAGAAATGGTTGTAATCATACCAGCGGGCCTGATTGCTCTGCTCTAAACCAAAGGTATAAACATATCCATGATGGCATAAATAGGTGATCTTTTTTAACTTAAGAAGTTGAAAAGAAAAATCTTTTTGTGATACTTCCTGGGTAAGATAATTTTGATCAAACCCTGCCGTTTTGTCAAATAGATCTCTACGTATAAGAACGGTACAGCAGGAGGGGATCAGAACCGGGTCCATTTGCTCGTCACCAGGAAGGTTATGCTCATCGGCATAAACGCTGGCCCGGTCAATGGGAGTAATAAAATCAGTCAGCCCAAAGACAACCCCGTTGGTAACCCCATTGACTACACCAATGGATTCATCTTTATAAAGAGACATACGCAGCTGGAACAGTGCGTGGGGAAGCAAAACGGATCCTTTGCCAAGGGCTAATAAATCCTCTTGTTTTTCTGTTTGCTCACAGGCTTTATTAAATGCTGCCCCAGGTGTCAGTCCCTTTACAGAAACTAGTTTAATATCCGTTTGCTCTTTCAGCCATTTAGTAACTTCCATTGATATTTCTTCATCTGAAACGATTATGGTTTTAACGTCTTCCCTGCTTAAGACACATGTTTGAAGGATGGCTTTCATCATATTTAAATCAGGGACAGAGGGAATTATGAGGGCCGCTTTCGGCAATTCGTTTAAATGTAACTCTTCCCAGTCTTTTATCACTTCAGTCAGCCGTATCGTTTCCTCTTCCCTGTCGCACAAGAACAGGCTGTGAGCGTAGCAGAGATAGGCCCGTTTCAGATTGCCATTCTGGTAATAATAATTTCCCATTTCCTCATAAGTTTTGTAATTTCGGCTGTTTTTTGCAGCTTCAAGGTGTAAATCCTGAATATTCATGAAGACTCCTTTCAAGAAATCCTTACTTAATCATATTAGCGCTCTCATATCAGTATATTCCGCTGGTACATGCCGGTGTGATAAAACATAACGGTAATGCGCATTTAATGAAAATAGTGCCAGATGAAAATAAAATTCCGATAATTCGTTAAGGAAAGCTTAAGTATTGTTGAATTGAAACAAAGAATATGGTTTGTTATAATAAATATGACTGTGTATTTTACAAACAGTTTAAAATATTACTTCAAAAGAAGGGGGAAAGTATATGACGAATATGAGTTTGTTTTCCACAATTATTGCTGTTATTCTGATAGCAGGCATCCTGGGGATCCTGATGTCTGGGTATGTTAAGGCTCCGCCAGATATGGCATTTATTATTTCCGGATTAAGAAGAAAGACGGTGATTGGAAAAGCCAGTATCAAGATTCCGTTTCTTGAGCGGCTGGACCGGTTGAGTTTAAAATTAATCCCCATTGATGTGAAGACATCCAATGCGGTTCCTACTGCGGATTATATTAATATTCAGGTAGACGCTGCTGTCAATGTAAAAATCAGCAGTGATCCAGGCAGACTTTCTTTAGCAGCACAGAACTTTTTAAATCAGGATACCGAGTACATAGGCCGGATTGCGAGAGAGGTTTTAGAAGGAAACATGCGTGAGATTGTGGGACGCATGAGACTGGAAGAGATGGTCAGCGACCGTATAAAATTTGCGGAGCTGGTAAAAGAGAATGCCATGCCGGATCTTGCGGCTATGGGACTTGATATAGTCAGCTTTAATGTACAGAATTTCTCCGATGCCAATGGTGTTATTGATGACCTTGGTATTGACAATATCTCACAGATCAAGAAAAAGGCAGCCATTGCAAAAGCAGAAGCGGATAAAGAAATTGCCATTGCAAAAGCCTCCGCAGATAAGCAGGCCAATGATGCGAGAATTAATTCGGAGCGTGAAATTGCCATCAAGAATAATGAGCTTGATCTTCAGAAGTCTGACTTAAAGAAACATGCAGATGTTAAGAAAGCAGAGGCCGATGCGGCATACCAGATTCAGCAGGAAGAGCAACGTAAAACCATTGAGGTCACATCCGCAGATGCTGATATTGCCAAGCAGGAAAAAGAAGTTCTGATTAAGCAGAAGGAAGCCGAGGTTATGGAAAAGGCTCTGGATGCAGAAATCAGAAAGAAGGCGGAAGCCGACAAATTCGCCAGACAGCAGAAGGCAGAAGCAGAGCTTTATGAACGTCAGAAGAACGCGGAAGCGAAGCGGTTTGAAAAGGTTCAGGAGGCAGAAGCTCAGAAAGCAAGTGCAGAAGCTGAGCGTTACTCAAAAGAGCAGGAAGCCCAGGGAATCCGTATGGTGGGTGAAGCGGAAGCAGAAGCCATCAAGGCAAAGGGACTTGCAGAAGCAGAAGCCATGGAAAAGAAAGCCCAGGCTTACCAGCAGTATAACAGTGCGGCTGTAGCTGAAATGATCATTAAGGTATTGCCGGAAGTAGCAGGAAAGATTGCAGAGCCCCTGTCCCAGATTGATAAGATCACCATCATCGGAGGCGGTGAAGGCGGCAGCCTGGATTCCGTATCTGGCAATGTTCCGGCTGTTATGGCAAAGTTGTTTGAATCCATGAAGGAAACCACCGGAATTGATTTAGGTGATATTGTAAAGGCAGGAACCTATGATGCAAAGGTAAACCGGAATATTAATATTACCGGGGTGCCGGAGATTACCATTAAGCCGGAAGAGAAGATGGTGGTGCAGAAAACAGATGAAGTAATAGATACAGAACCTACTATATAGTGTAAATTGCGGTATCGGAGAGAAGATCTCTGGTACCGCTTTTTTTACGCCTTTAAATGACAAAATCATACCAAAAATTACATGTAGGGTGCTAATTATTACATTAATCTTTTATTTGTAACAAAATAATATATAATAAGTAATAAGTAATAAGCTTAAATTACGTGATTTTTGATAAAGACAGTGAAAGAAAGAGGAGAAAAATTATGTCTGAAATTTACAATGTTAAAGAGGGTGCCATTTTAAAGTGTTCATTAGGGACATCGGCAAGTCAGTTAAAGGTCCCAAAGGGACATGGGGTATGTATTCAGGGAAAGAATCAGGCAACGGTAGCTGATCATATTCCCAATGAAAATATAATGCCCTTTGGTATGTGTACCAAGAGTGATCCTATGGTTCCATGCAATCCTACTATTGCGCTGAAGTGGATCAATGGAAAGAAAAATCATAAGCTTCAGGGAGAGATGGTCTTGTTAAATACTTGTTTGGTCCCTTGTATGCAGGGGGGAATAATTAAAATAGAACAGTCCGGACAACAGGAATAGAAATAATCAGGGAGGAAATTCATATGCCAGTAATAACCTATTCTCAGCTGACTACAAATTTAGACTGTATACAGCAAATTAAAGAAGTGAAGATAATTCAGGAAATTAATGAGCATGGAATATTGCATTTAACTGCAATACTTAATGAACTTAGCAAAGATAATTATATAAGAAATAACTTAAAGAACGAACAGATTACTTTAAAAACAACAGGATCTGATTCTAAAATTCTTTTTACAGGAATGATAAAGGAAATTAAGACAGAAAACATAAGCGGATTGTATTTCCTCAAAGTTGTAGCGATCTCCAATTCATTTAAAATGGATTTGAAAAAAGAGTCCCATTCGTTTCAGGACAAATCCATGACGTATGGGAGACTTTTTAAGAGTATTGCAGGAAAATATACAGGAGGAGATATTATTGATTATTCTTCAAAGGGGAATACACTAGATAAACTGATTCTTCAATATCAGGAGACGGACTGGGAATTCCTTAAAAGATTGGCTTCCCATTATCATACAGGTCTAATTCCCTCAATTCTCCATGGTTCACCTAAAATTATGTTAGGAATCTCAGATGGTACAGACAGAGGAACCGTAGAAAGCCATGGATACCATATTACTAAGAATGTAGAATATTTTATGAAATACTCAGAAAATTCTGGTACAGATATTCAGGAACAGGATGCTGTGGAATTTCATATAGATTCAGAAAACAATTATGAGATTGGTGACCATCTGGTCTATCAGGGAATCTCTCTGTTTATAAAATCAAAAAAAGCAGAAATGATACAGGGCATCCTTACCTTTTTTTACACACTGGCTACAAAAAAAGGCTTTAGCAGAGAACGGCTGTATAACCGGCAGCTGTCAGGCGTTTCCCTGAAAGGAACCGTGATTGATATTATACGTGATAAGATAAAGGTTCATCTTGCAATAGACCAGGATCAGAAGGTATCGACTGCCTGGGAATTTCCTTATGGAACTTTATACACTGCCAAAGACAGCACAGGATGGTACTGTATGCCGGAAAAAGGTGATACTGTTCTGATTCATTTTCCTACATGGGAAGAAATGGATGCTGTAGGAAGTGGATCTGTTCGTGTAAAAGAGAACAATTCCAGTGATATGGATGATCCAGAAGTAAAGATATTCCGGACAAAAGATGGAAAGGAAATACGCTTCACACCCGAAGAAATCCTTATTACTTGTGTTGAAGATGAGGTTTATATACGTTTAAATCAGGAATCTGGCATTGAAATAATTAGTTCCGGTCCTATCCGATTCCAGTCAGATAAAGGAATTAAGTTGGAGGCGGATGAGACAATAAAGCTTATTGCAAAGGAACAGGTTCTAATGAAATGCAAGACGAGTCAAATTGTGATTGACGATCAAATTGATATATGCGGAGAAGACGTAAAAATCAATTAGAAATAGGAGAATTTATGGAATATTTTCTAATGCTGTCTGATGAACGAATTGGAAACAGACTTAAACTTCAGCAGGATACTATGAATATTGAGCTAACAGAACCATGTTCCGTTTACACTGATTTTAAAGAAGATACTGTGTTTGTAGATTTTCTGCCAATAAGACAGTTATTTCACCATGCTTTTTATGTATCGGATGACTTTAAGGAGCTTTTAGATCTGTATACGGATAACCTTACTGCGTTTCCTGTATTTATTACTGATAAAAATCAGAAAGGGCAAAAGGTTTATTGGAGAATTGACATTGAACTGGTGGATTGTGTAGTCAAAGAGCCTAATATGAGTTATTCAAACCTTACGTTGTACAAAAGTGAATCAGATAGTAAGCACATATTTCGAATCGCATTTGAAAAGCAGGAGTATCTAATCGTTTCCTTAAATCTGGCGGAAACAATTCTTAGAAAAGAGCCTTCAGGAATCCGTTTTTTACCTGTAAAGCTTCAGGAGGAAAATAATGAATAACCGGAAATATTCTTATGAGGATATTATTCTTGATATTCCACTAGAATTCAGTTGTATAAAAACTCTGAAAATAGAACAATGTTCCAATGAACATGGAAGAGCTACTATGTCAGGTGTACTAAAAGAAGAAAGTCATCAGGGAATTCACAGATTGACCAGTAAAACTGTAGTAAAAATCAAGGTTAAAAATGACATGGGGGAGGAAACACTTTTTTGTGGGATTCCTGTAGGCATTTCAGTAAATCAGGATAGAGGAGTATATGAAGCAGAAATTATAATGAAAAGTGTTTCCTTTTTGATGGATGTCAAAAAGAAAAGCAAAAGTTTTCAAAATATTGATAAGTCTTTTTCCAGTTTATTTCGTACTCTTTTGCAGGAATATGGAGGAGATGTAATAGACCATGGTTCCCATGGTAAATTGCAGGGCTGCGCCTTAATTCAGTATGAGGAAACAGATTGGGAGTTTTTTAAAAGAGCAGCCTCTCGGGTAGGTGCCCTGATATTTCCGGATGTCCGTTTTGATATTCCTAAAGTATTTGTGGGAGTTCCGTCGGGGGAATCAGCAACGGAAACAAGCAAAAACCATGTCATTACAAAGAATGAAGGCAGTTACCTGTTTTTAGATAGTAATTATAAGGGCTGGATGGAGCAGGATGTAACAACCTGTGAAATAGAAAGCATTGTAAACTATGAGATGGGAGATAAAATTTCCTATGAAGGAGCTTCTTTCGTAATAGAAGAAAAATCAATAGAATTAGTGGGTGGAATTTTAAAGTACCGGTATGGAATGAAGAATGAAAAAGGCATAAAAGACCATGTCAGTTACCATGCCGGGCTAAAGGGAACCGCATTAAAAGGAACAGTACTGGCAGTTGAAAAGGATAAACTAAAGCTACATTTATCCATAGATAAAAGTCAGTCTCTATCTGAGGCTGCATGGTATCCTTTTCTAACTCCGTATGCTGCGGAAGGTTCTACCGGTTTGTACATTATGCCTGAAGAGGGAGAAAGGGTTCTTCTTAATTTTCCAACGGAAAGAGAAGAGGATGCATATGCCGGAATTACTCTTCGAATCAGGGGTGAGAAAAATCCAAAAACAAAGAAATCCAATGTTAAATATTTTGGTACGAAGCAAGGAAATGAACTGGCTTTTTTGCCGGAAAGTATTACTGCCAGTACCAGAGGAAATAAACTTCGTATAAAGCTTGATGAGAAGTCGGGAGTCAGGATAAAGAGCCGTCAGGATATCCATTTAAAGGCTCAAAAAATATCTGGCAGATGTGGGTATATGGAAATACAATCCAATGAGAAAATTGTGATTGCAACTCCGTCTTCCAGTATTATCGTAGATGACATTGTACATATAAAGGGATAAGGGAGAAATGGTTATGAATAATAAAACAGATTCAGAAGAAATCATGAAAATACTAAAAGAGGCAAAGCGGGGAGAAGAGCAGGAAATACACACCATGGAAAATGATATCCAAAACGGATTTATTGTGGTGAAGTACAAAAAGTTTAACGTGGAAGAAAAAGAGATCATGGATGGAAGTCTGACCATGATGATGCCATCCGATTTTGAGTTAATGGATGAGGAGCTTGTAACCATTAAATATCCGGGAGAAGATCGTCCTGATTATATCTATAGCGGAGAAGATACTACGGTTAATTTGACGTTTACTATAGAGGATAGCGGACAAATAGATAATGAGGAGGTGGAAGAGGCCAAAGATATTCTGGAAAAGCAGATTGGTCGTCTTTATCCTTCATCAAAGATCGAGGATAGTCAGACAATTCAGGCAGGAGAAAAAAATATCAGTTTTTTTTGCTTTGATGTTCCATTACTTGATGGTAAGTTATATAATCTCATGTTTTTTATGGAGCACAGAGGTTATCTGCTCATGGGGGCATTTAATTGCAGTATTCATCAAAAGAAGCAGTGGAAAAAAGTAATCCCTCAGATGCTGATGACAATACAGGAAAAGTTTTGCCCAGATCAGTCTGATCAGGAGAAAATGCTGAATACAGAAAGCAGGTGATTTTATGTCATCGAATATTATGTCCCCTGCCTTAGTGCGTTTTCACGAAAAAGATGTATTTCCTTCTCTGGAACAGGCGTTAAATGATCTGGAACAGGATTTTCAAAAAAATTTAAGTGATATGAAGAAAATGTATTTAGAATGTTTTAAAGGTATCTGTCTGAATATTGCCAAAAAACAGGAGAATGACCAAAGTAGGATTGGATTTCTTATCTTTCATCTTCTTAGAACCAGAATCCTCACCCATGACTATACATATGCAGTAATGGTATATGACAAGGATTGGTATTTAAATGAGGGAATCCGGGTTGGAGAGGCAGACTTTTCATTTATTTATAAGCATTATAAGGAATTGTGGAAAAAACTGGAGCGGGAATCAAAAAAATATATCGGGCAGATTAATGGAGCGGATATAGAAGGAATCATGTTGAAACTATTAAATCCTTTTCATCAGTACGTTACTGAACTGATGCGATGCAGCCTGATGGAGGCCCTGGAGACAAGTGAATATAATGGGCTTAACAGGGATAAGCATTTTGAGATCCAGACAGGTGAGTATTTTGAACTGTGTGATCTGGTACATATGGAAGATCAGGAAAAGGATCTGAAAGAGAGACGGCATCGGCTTGAGGAGAGCAAGGACCAGTCCTGTTGTTTTCAGGATTTTAGGGATCTGGATTTAAAGAGGCAGTCTTATTGTGGAAGAGACTTACGTTATGCGGATTTTCGAAAGAGCAGTTTGGAAGAAATTCAGTTAAGGAATTGTCTCTTGATAGGGGCTCGTTTTAAAGAGAGCCATTTAAGAGGAGCCAGCTTAATGGTGTCAATGATCCATGATGCCTGTTTTGAGGGATCGGATTTAACCAGGGCAAAGCTACAGTATTGTGTGGCATTTACTGGGAAAAACCATGCAAATGAGTGGAAGAATACAGGATTTACGGGAGTAAGTTTTAAGAATGCCATATTAAAGGAAGCAGACTTTAGCGGGGCAACCATAATGGGCGGGGACTTTGAAGGAGCAGACTTAAGGGGAGCCATATTCAAGGATGCAGTTCTATATCGGAGCCGTTTTAGCAAAAAACAATTAGATGAGTGCGAATTCAGCCAGGAACAGCTTGAACAAATAAAGGTTCTGCCGTAGAATGAAAGGAGAGATGCTATGCTAGGATTGGGAAATGCGCTGAATAAAGTAAAGTCTCTAGTCCCAAAAGTAGTGAACGCGGGGAATAAAGCAGTCAAAACAGCTGTGAAGAAAGTTGCTGACAGTGCAATTGGAAGGGCAGTGGCTTCCATTCCCTCGGCAGTACGAACTGGTGCAGCAAAAGTTGGACAGATAACAAGGAAAGCCGTAGCTGCCATACCGAAAATAATAGAGCCTGTAAAGAAAAAAGTGGTAGAAAAGGCGGTGCAAATAAAAAATTCAGTTACTGCTAAAGCCACTCAGATAAAAAGTGCGGTCAATGCGGGGATTGGACAGGCAAATAAGGCAATTGTAAATAAATCAAATCAGGTAAAACAAACAGTTGGACAAATACAGAATGCTGTAGAGCTACAAGTAAATGAATTCAATACAGTGACAGCGCAAAAAGATAAGCGGATTGTGGAGAAGATGAAAGCAGAGTGGGAAAATACCTGCTTGGAGCTAAATCGCGGAGTAACGACGGAAGGTGCAGCTGGTGAGTACCTGTTGGTGAGAACCAATCCCATTTTATTAGATTTCTTTCTAAAATATAGAAGATCAGTGATAGAGGAATATCCCTTTCTGGAGTTCCCTGTTCCTGTTCTAAGGGGACCGCTGAATTTTATTAGGAGTGAAATAACAAATAAGGGGGCAGCAGCTGGCTCATTTATTTATAAGCAGAAAATACCAGGTTTATCTGATTTTTTTGGAGAATTAACTGATCAGAGAGATCCAGGAGCTGAAAGCAACGCATTTTCAATTGTTGGTGCCGGGGCCAGAGGAATTGTTGTGAAGGGATTGGTTGGATCGGTAGATGGAATTGCCAGCCTGATAGAAGACCCGGTGGCGGCTTTGGAAGGAATTAATTCTATTGTTGCGTATCCTGATAAAACTATTCCTGTTATATGTGAGGGAGTAAAGACCTTTTGGAATGAAAAGGTAGTGAATGGAAGTCCCGAAGACAGAGCTGAGGTATTTGGTCAGGCAGTTTTTGAGGTCGCCACATGGCTTGCAGGCGTAGGTGAGGCAAAAACAGGTGCCAACATAGGAAAAACGACTAAAATTGCGAGTAGTTCTGAAACATTACATAATTTATCTAGTGGAAAAAAATTATTAAAAACGTCTAAATTAGCTGATAATGCAGATGCTCTAGCGGATACTTATAAAATAGCTAAATCGGCAGAAACAGTTATAGGAAAAGGGACTTCTAAGATAAATAAAACATGGTTGAAGAATTTAGGAAAAGCAACTGCAAAAAAATTAGATGATGTGCTGGTAGAGAGTAGTAAAAAAACTGGAGATATACTTGATAATATAAGACGGGGGATTAGTCAAAATTCAAATGGCCCGAAACTAGCCTTAGAATCAGTCGGAGATATAGAATCACTTACTAGCACTGGAGATGCAATTTCAGATTATTATTCACGTTTCAAAAAATTTGCAAAAAATAAATTGGATAATGCTAGTAATCATAATGTTAATATAAAATCAAAGGTAGAACTAGACGATATTTCTAAGTCCATTAAAAATAGCGGAGATGGTTTAGGTGCAATTACTGAGGGGACGGGTAAGAGTTTTAAACAAGGAGATTCTATACCCAAAAATATATTAGATACAAAACCTAAAAACTCACCAAATCCGGAAAAGTGGCTCAATAATGGTGGAAAGGTTGAGATTGAAAATGATGTGTGGAAATATACCAATAAAGATGGAGTAACTGTTAACTATAATAATGGCTATCCTAATTTTAAAGAAGCTGGACAAGTGAAACAGGAGGTTGATATCGGAGGATTCAAAGATTACCGTACTGATTTTGAACTAGCAGATGAGTTAGCTCCTAATGGCCCTAGAGATTTCATAAATAATACATGGCATCATAATGAAGATGGAAAAACATTACAAGAGGTGGATAAATTTATTCATAAAGAATTCACTCATCGTGGTGGAATGTCCATTAAAAAATCAAATTAAGGAGAATGCAAATGTTTAAAAGTACATTTAAAAAAATAACTAAGAGTGATATTGTTAATCTTGAGAATGCACTATCTACTAGGATTCCTGAGGATTATACTGATTTTTTACTGACATATAATGGTGGAGTCGTTGAGCCTTATATTAAGGTCAAAGTCAATGATCTATCATCATATGTAAATATTGACGTTATTTTTGGAATTAATACAGGAAATTCTAACTCAGATATTTTAACTTGGACAAATAAATTTTCAGATGATATGTTAGAATCTTCCCTAATAATAGCAGACACGCTGGAAAATGGTTTTATAATTTTAATTTGTACAGGAGAATACAAAGGAGTTTATTACTGGGATGATTCGTACCACTTTGATTCTTCAGAAGATGATATGAATACATATTTTATAGCAGATAGTTTTTCTGATTTTCTTACACTAATTAGCGAATGTAAAAACAAATAACTATTATAGATAAAAAACTGGTGAAATTTTACGAGGTGTACCTATGCAGACACCCTAAAGAGCCTTGAACTTGGCTGATTTTAGAGTGGTTACAGCCACCTGATGGGTTACTTTTGTCTTATTAACAGCCACCTAATAAAAAAGAAAGGCTTTGACTGAAATCCTTATGCTGCCGGCATTGCCGGCAGCTGTAAATTGGCTGGAGCGCCGTAAGGTGCACCTGCCTTTAACCTGCATCATTTTCGACCCCATGGTTCATCCCTGCTTTTAGAGCAAAATAGAACGAGAATTTTCCAGCTCAGGAATTTATAAATGGTTGCGATTGTGCGACTTAAGGGATATGAAAAACTGGTCTATATGCGACATTTTTCTGAAAAAGCAACCGGAAGACGAACAGGAGGCAATAGCAATCCAAACAGTTATCAGGAGCAAAGGGAAAATCCTATGTTTTTCAAATTTGCCCAACGAGGTGTTTAATTGCCTGAATGGCATACATGTTCCACCATCGGCTTTAAAGGTCACACAGGGGCAGTATTTTGCGATACAGGGGAAACAAAAAGTGATATATTAATTCTATTTCACCAGAAGCTTAGCCAGGTCATCTACCTATGGTTCATGGTGAACCATGAATTTACAGGAAACTGGATCTATGGTAAAATGGTGCTGCCGGGGGTTATAGGGGGTAAAAACACGTCTTCTGTAACTCCCTTTTCTGTTCTTTTTTCTGTCGTTTCTTCTCCCTAAAATAAATCCAGAAAAGACTTGCAATCCATTCCATACAGAGTTAACATCAACAACCAATAAAAGAAATAAC